>NZ_AP028947.1:1200000-2400000 GCF_036323495.1 Limnobacter thiooxidans
GTGGGCAAAACGGCAATTGTGGAAGGCCTGGCCCAACGCATTGTGAATGGCGAGGTGCCCGAGAGTTTGAAAAACAAGCGTGTGCTGGTATTGGACATGGCCTTGTTGCTGGCCGGTGCGAAATACCGTGGCGAGTTTGAAGAGCGTCTGAAAGCCGTCTTGAAAGATGTGGCAGCTGATGAAGGCCAGACCATTGTGTTCATCGACGAAATTCACACCATGGTGGGTGCAGGAAAGGCCGAAGGTGCCATTGATGCAGGCAACATGTTGAAGCCTGCGCTGGCCCGCGGCGAGCTTCACTGCATTGGTGCCACCACGCTGGACGAATACCGCAAATACATTGAAAAAGACGCTGCGCTTGAACGCCGTTTCCAGAAAGTGCTGGTGGGCGAACCTTCCGTGGAAAGCACCATTGCCATTTTGCGTGGCTTGCAGGAGCGCTATGAACTGCACCACGGCGTGGAGATTACCGACCCTGCCATTGTGGCCGCTGCCGAGCTTTCACACCGTTATATCACCGACCGTTTTTTGCCAGACAAAGCGATTGACCTGATCGACGAAGCGGCTGCACGGGTCAAAATGGAAATCGACTCAAAGCCCGAGGAAATGGACAGGCTGGATCGACGCATCATTCAACTCAAGATTGAACGTGAAGCGGTAAAACGCGAAAAAGACGACGCCTCGAAAAAGCGCCTGGCCCTGATTGAAGAAGAAATCACACGCCTTGAACGCGAGTACGCAGACCTGGACGAAATCTGGAAATCCGAGAAAGCAGCAGTGCAGGGCAGTGCCGCCATCAAGGAAGAAATTGATCACATTCGCGCTGAAATTGAGCAATGGAAGCGTAAAGGCGATTGGCAAAAAGTGTCAGAGCTGCAATACGGCCAGTTGCCAGCGCTTGAGAAAAAGCTCAACGATGTGAAGGAAAACGAGGGTGGTGTCCAGAAACCCAACCGTTTGCTGCGCACCCAGGTGGGCACTGAAGAAATTGCAGAAGTGGTCAGCCGTGCCACGGGTATTCCTGTTAGCAAGATGTTACAGGGTGAGCGTGACAAGTTGCTGCAAATGGAAGCGGCACTCCACATGCGTGTGGTTGGGCAGGACGAAGCAGTGACGCTGGTTTCAGACGCCATTCGCCGTTCACGCGCAGGGCTTTCCGACCCTAACAAGCCTTTGGGTTCTTTCCTTTTCCTGGGCCCAACGGGTGTGGGTAAAACCGAGCTGTGCAAGGCACTGGCCGGATTCCTGTTTGATTCCGAAGACCATCTGATTCGCATCGATATGAGCGAATTCATGGAAAAGCACACGGTCAGCCGCCTGGTGGGTGCGCCCCCCGGTTATGTGGGTTACGACGAAGGCGGTTACTTGACCGAGGCTGTTCGCAGAAAACCTTACAGCGTGATTTTGCTGGACGAAGTGGAGAAAGCCCATCCAGATGTATTCAACGTATTGCTCCAGGTGCTGGACGATGGTCGTTTGACCGATGGGCAGGGCCGAACCGTGGACTTTAAAAACACAGTGATCGTGATGACATCCAATTTGGGTTCTCATGAAATTCAGCGTTTGTCAGGTCAAAGCGGTGAAGTCATCAAGGCGGCGGTCATGGAAGAAGTCAAAGTTCATTTCCGGCCTGAGTTCATTAACCGGGTGGATGAGCTTGTCGTTTTTCACGCGCTGGACAATGCGCACATTGCCAACATTGCCCGAATCCAGTTGCAGCGTTTACAACAGCGTTTGATCAGCCGCGACATGCGGCTGGAAGTCAGCGATGCGGCCTTGGCCGAAATCGTCAAGTCCGGATTTGATCCCTTGTATGGTGCGCGGCCGTTGAAGCGAGCCATTCAGCAAATCATTGAAAACCCGGTATCGAAAATGATACTGGAAGGCAAGTTTGGGCCGAATGATGTGGTTCCGGTGGACTTCAAGGATGGGGCATTCACATTTGAACGCGTAGTGCATTAAGCGAAGTCACAATTGCTTCACTTCGGACTTTAAAGCCTCGCCATGTCACTTTGGCTTGCACATCGAAGCCTCGCCACGTCACTTATCCCGACGGCGTCGCTTCGTACTTCGAAGCCTCGTCATGTCACTTGTCCCGACAGCCCCGCCCAACGTGAAGGTTCAGGCGGTGGCCGTTCTTCTCCCACCTTGCAATGGATACCGCAAACGCTAACGCGTCTTGCGGAGCCGCTTCGCGTCTAATCCATTGCCAGGTGGAGAACGGCGGGCGGGCCTTGAATGTCGGGACCAAGTGACATTGGCAAGGCTTCTCGCGCGAAGACAACAGTGACGTGCCACTGACGGTGCTGTTGGCTGCCGACTGCTGCTGAGAGCTTGCATGCGAGACTGGATTTGATCAAGCTGCTGCGGACTTGGCGGACTTGGCGGACTTGGCGGACTTGGCGGACTTGGCGGACTTGGCGGACTTGGCGGACTTGGCGGACTTGGCGGACTTGGCGGACTTGGCGGACTTGGCGGACTTGGCGGACTTGGCGGACTTAGCGCGTCGCCAGCGGTGTTGGCTCACTGTGCGGTGTTGCGATCATTCTGCCGATTCAGGTGGGCTTCCCGCTTGATGCGCAGTCGAGGGGCGATTCCGCAGGAAGCGATGCGAATACGCCCTTGGCGTTTCGCATGCCCCGAGCCAGCAATCAATAAGGGATTAGAGCCCGCCAAGGCGGGATGATGCGACACGCGCAGTGAGCAATAACAAGCTGCAGAGTAGCCCGCCAAGGCGGAATGACGCGACACGCACAATAAGCATCAACAAGCCGCGGTGAGCATCAGCAAATCGCTCAATGCGCCGCAGCGTACATTGCCTCGCCAGCCTCAACCGGGTTCCCAGTCTTGTTGAACACTTCCAGCCAAACGCCGTAGTTGTGCACCGTTGGGTCTTGCCAGGGATGAAAACCCGGTTTGAAATAATTCAAAAGCTTGGGCAGCAAGCTGCTGTACAAGCCTTTTGGTCCAAGCAGCCAAACTAGGCCCTTGCTGTACATCTTGAAACGGGTCCAGCCTTTGAATCCATCAGTTCCCAGAATGATCCAGGTGAATACCAACGTGTGCAAAGTGAAATTGAACATGGCGTGTGCCATGGCCAGGCAGCGCTTGAAATAACCGACCTTGGCCACTTTTTGCAACACGTCAAACGCCACAGCTTTGTGTTCCATTTCTTCAATCGCATGCCAGGCCAGCATGGCGCGCACGCGGTGGTCGGCACCTGCCATTACCTCTTTTCGTGCAAAAAACATTTCTGCCATCATGGCGGTGAAATGTTCCAGCGCAGCAGTCACGGCCAGGTTGTATTCAGGCGACAGCACCTTCAGTCTGCGGTTCATGATCTTGGTGATCACATGCAACATCTTGTCCACTGGCACGCCTTGCTTCTTCAACCGCTGGTTGTAGTCGGTGTGCACCTTGCCGTGTTGGCCTTCCTGAAAAGAAAAATCTTTCACCGCTTTCAGCAATTCGGGGTCCGTGATCTTTTCTTTGAAGTTGCGCACGCTGGAGATGAAGTAGCGTTCGCCATCCGGAAAACTCATCTGCACCCCATCGATCACCCGGGTCTTGAAGGCATCGCCGTCCATCCAGTATTTGGGAATGTCCGCATCCATGATGCCAAAGTCCAGGTCTTTGCGAACCACGATGTCTTCTTTGAACGATGTTGTTGTCATTGCCGTCTCCTGCTGCATTGTGTGATTAAAGATTACAGAAACAGCCCGGCACACGATATGATTTGAAATGACAAAAAAGGAAGAATTCGCGACATATTGTGCGAAAAGGGTGTCTGGAGACGACAGTGGAAACCATCAACTTTCAAATGCTTGCCAGCTTGGCCAATGCAGCGAGGCGGTGCGACATTGACCTCAATGGCGTCATGCAGGAACTCAAGCTTGAAATTGACATGAGTGGCGACCCCCGAAGGCGAATGTCACTGTCCTGCTTTAATTCCCTGTTCAATGCAGTGAATGTTCGAAAGCCAAGCCACCACTTTCCCTTGGTGTTTGGCGATTCGTTCAACTTCGATGGGCTTCCCGAGTTGGCTACTTTTGTCACCAGCGCCTCTACCCCGCAAGAGGCCATGCGTGTACTGGATTGGTCGCCCAAACTGCTGCATCCCAACCTGTATTTCAAAACCCTGAATCTTGGTCAGGAATTGGCTCTGGAGGTTTCAGTTTCCGACCCTGCCGGTGTTCACACTGACTTGCCAGGTTTTGTGGAGGCCTCCCTGTCTGCCGTCCTGAAGTTCATCCGCTTGCTAAGCCCACATGAACAGCTGATCAAGCGCGTGGAGTTCAAACACACTGCATCGGCTAGTCTTGAGGAATATCAAGCCCTTTTGAAAACCAAGGTGCTCTTTGAGCAAGGTCACAACCGGCTGGTCGTTGATTCCTCGGCATTAGACCGCCCCTTGCCGGGCGGCATACCCTCTGCCCATCACAAGGCGCAAGCGGTCATTCTGGATCGTCTGCTTCCGGATGTGGAGGAGCAGACCCTTGATTGCCAAATTCGCCGCTTGTTGAAGTCTCGCCTCAGCTTATTGGGTTCTCCGCTGGAACATATCGCCGAAGCCCTGGATATTCACCCACGAACCCTGCAGCGCCGGTTAAAGACTGAAGGCAAATCGTATGCTGACCTCTTGAGTTCAGTGCGCCATGAGCTCGCCTGTGAAATGCTAAAGGGCTCGGTAATGGACATTGAAACCATTGCCGCCAATCTAGGCTATTCCGACCGTCGAAGCTTCACCAGTGCCTTTGTCAAGTGGCAAGGGTTATCGCCCCGGGAGTTCAGAAATCAGCAAACTTGAGGCGGTCGCCGGTTCAATCACACCCGAATTTCGTGGTTAAATTTTGAAATTCATTGTGATACGGAGTTTTGCATGATCCCCACCACCGACATTTGCGACGCCAACGAAGACAAAATCGCAGCCGGCACCTTGCGTGTGGTTGCCCCTATATTCAAAAGCTGGGGAAAAAGTACCCAGTTCATGGGGCAGGCCCACACCCTCAAAGTATTCGAAGACAATTCCCTGGTTCGCAGCGCGCTGGAAAAGGACGGACGGGGTAAAGTGCTGGTGGTGGATGGCGGCGGAAGTACCCGCTGTGCGCTTGTCGGTGGAAACCTTGGCCTGTTGGCAGACAAAAACAACTGGGCAGGTATCGTAGTTTATGGCTGTGTGCGTGACACCCTGGAACTGAATTCATGCCAAGTGGGTATTCGTGCCTTGGCGGCCCACCCGATGAAAAGTCAGAAAAGGGGTGTCGGGCATGAAAATATTGATGTGGCGTTAGATTTCACAGTGGTTCGTCCTGGTGACTGGGTGTATGTCGATGAAGACGGTGTCCTGATTTCAGACACCAATCTGATCTGATGGGCAATGTGCACTTGCATGGTTTAGAGCATGTCCTCTTTTTCATTTAGAGAAAATGTATTTCGCATCGTGAATAAATAAGCCTAAGTTATTGATTATTAACGATACGAAAAAAAGTCTTGTATAAGATATAACTCTTGTTGCTCTGCGAAATGATCTGTAAGATACGGTCATCACCTGATCGATACCACTTGCCTTAGTGATACCGCGGTAATAAACGCTGGCACGGCAAGATAACCATCAAGCGAACCGTTTTCTTTTTCTCTATTGCCTTTGAGGACATCACCATGAAAACTTTTGACCAACAGGTTCAAGAACTGAACAAAGACTGGGAAACCAACCCACGTTGGAAACTGGTAAAGCGCGGCTACAAGGCCGAAGACGTAGTACGTCTGCGCGGCTCACTGCAGCCTGAGTACACACTGGCCAAGCGCGGTGCGGAAAAGCTGTGGGAAAAAGTAAACGGTACAGCCAAGAAAGGCTATGTAAACGCGTTTGGCGCGATCACTGCTGGTCAAGCCATGCAGCAAGCCAAAGCCGGCTTGGAAGCTGTGTACCTGTCAGGCTGGCAAGTTGCTGCTGACGGCAACAGCTCCGAAACAATGTACCCAGACCAGTCTCTGTACGCATACGATTCAGTGCCAAAAATGGTTCGTCGTATCAACAACACATTCCAGCGCGCTGACGAAATTCAGTGGAAGAACATTTGCGACGGCAAGATGAAGTCCGAAGACGCAATCGACTACTTCCTGCCTATCGTTGCTGACGGTGAAGCCGGTTTCGGTGGTGTTCTGAACGCCTACGAATTGATGAAGAACATGATCGCCGCTGGTGCAGCTGGTGTTCACTTCGAAGACCAATTGGCCGCTGTAAAGAAGTGTGGTCACATGGGTGGCAAGGTTCTGGTTCCAACTGCTGAAGCCATTCAAAAGCTGATTTCCGCACGTTTGGCCGCTGACGTAATGGGCGTTCCTTCAATCGTGTTGGCCCGTACCGATGCTGAAGCTGCAAACCTGTTGACTTCTGATTTCGATGCAAACGACCAGCCATTCCTGACTGGCGAGCGCACTCCTGAAGGCTTCTACCGCGTCAAGAACGGTCTGGAACAAGCGATTTCCCGTGGTATCGCCTACGCCCCTTACGCTGACTTGGTATGGTGTGAAACAGGTACCCCTGACATCGGTTTTGCCCGTGAATTCGCGCAAGCCGTTCTGGAAAAGAACCCAGGCAAGCTGTTGAGCTACAACTGCTCACCTTCTTTCAACTGGAAGAAAAACCTGAACGACAGCCAGATCGCTTCTTTCCAGGAAGACCTGTCAGCGCTGGGCTACAAGTACCAGTTCATCACATTGGCCGGTATCCACGTCAACTGGTACAACACATTCAAGTTCGCAAATGCTTACGCACAAGGCGAAGGCATGAAGCATTATGTAAATATGGTACAAGAACCTGAGTTCGCAGCACGCGAACAGGGTTATACTTTCGTATCACATCAGCAGGAAGTTGGCGCAGGTTACTTCGATGACGTAACAACTGTGATCCAGGGTGGTGCCTCTTCAGTAACAGCCTTGAAAGGCTCTACAGAAGAAGAGCAGTTCCACTGATCTGTTGGTTGAACTGAATTTGTCGGCAATCTTGGCAGTCTCCCACCCCAGGAGGGGTGGATAGGTTGACCGACGGAGGGGGAGAGGAGACAAGCTCAATAATTCCAAATCAGAGTATTTTTCCCCTTGCTGGGCCTTTACAAAAGGCCCAACAGCGAGTGCTGAAGCCCGGTAAGAAACTTGCCGGGCTTTTTATTTGGCTCGCGTCAATGCAATTTGTTCTTCAGGATGTCGTGCACCATGGCGTCACTCAGCGTGTCTTCCCAGCGATACACCCGCACATCTGAAATTGCATTCAGCAATTGTTTTTCTTCCTTTGAATAAGCCTGCACAAAAACGCGAATAGCCGGGTTCAGCATTTTCGCGTTTTCGATCATTTGTGTCAGCCCGGGCGTGTCCCCGGTCGCAATGACCAGGCAATCGGCATTGCTCACGTGCGCCTGCACCAACGTAACGGGGTCCGCGTATTCGCCTGAAACAGCAGCAATCTCATTCTTGCGCAGCTTGGCCACTACTTCCCGACTGGTGTCGACAATGACATGGGGGACATCACGGCTTTTCAACGACTGCGCAATCCGTTTGCTCAACTCGGTGTGCCCCACCAGCACCACATGCCCGCCCAGAAAGCGTCCGTCAGTTTGCTGCGGCAGCTCTTCCATGGTGTGGCTTCTTGCATTCAGATTGCGCACCCATTGGAATTTCGAAACCATCAGGTCATTCAATTTGGGTACCATCGAAAACACAACCGGGTTCAGGGCAATCGACAGAATTGCCCCTGAGACGACAAGGCTTTGAACCTCAAGTGTGACAAGCCCCAGGTAAAGCCCAAGCCCGATCAGAATGAACGAGAATTCGCCGATTTGCGCCAGGCTTGCCGCAATAATGAGGGCGCTTTTCAACGGGTATTTGAACAATAGAACCAGTGCACCGGCAGCCAGTGACTTGCCCACCACGATAATGGCCACCACCGCCAGCACGCGCAGTGGGTGTTCAACAATCACGTCAAACTGAAACAGCATACCCACAGACACAAAGAACAACACGGCAAAGGCGTCACGCAGCGGCAGGGATTCCTCAGCGGCGCGGTGACTCAATTCCGATTCCCGCATGACCATGCCTGCGAAAAATGCGCCCAAGGCGAACGACACATCAAATAGGCCTGCCGCCACAAAGGCCAGGCTGATTGCCAGTGCAATCACTGACAAGGTAAACAATTCACGAGAACCGGTTTTGGCAATGTGCCAAAGCATCCAGGGAATCACCCGTTTGCCCACCACCAGCATCAGTCCTACAAACAGGGCAACCTTCACCAAGGTCAGGCCGATGTCAAAAACCAGGTTGGTTTCCGGATCCAGCGTTCCGCCTTTCAAAATACCGGCCAGTGGGGGCAGCAGCACCAGAATCAGCACCATGGCGAGGTCTTCCACAACCAGCCAGCCCACTGCAATTTGTCCATTCGCACTGGTCAGCATGCCACGTGCTTCAAGCGCCTTGAGCAACACCACCGTACTGGCCACCGACAAAGCCAAGCCAAAAACAAGGCTCTGGCCCATTGGCCAGCCCCAGAAGTGCGCCACGCCCATACCCAATAGGGTAGCTGCCCCCATTTGCACAATTGCACCAGGTACCGCAATTTTCTTCACGGCCAGCAGATCTTTCAATGAGAAGTGCATACCCACGCCAAACATCAGCAACATGACACCCACCTCAGCAAGCTGGTTGGTCAATGCCGGGTCAGCTACGAAGCCGGGGGTGGCCGGGCCAATCAGGAAGCCGGCAACCAGATAGCCGAGCAGGGCGGGTGCTTTCAACTTTTCAGCGATGAAACCGAAAATCAGCGCCAAGCCAAAACCAAAGGCAAGTGTGGCGATCAGGGAAACGTCATGTGGCATAGTGGGGGCGATCCTTTTGTTGTTTTTAATGATAGCAAGTGCGTATTGCCCGTGCCCGCCCGATAGACTAATAACAAACCGTTAAGTTTCTTTAAATCTTGATCCTGGCTTCGCATTGCCCGAGTTTTCAGGCTGGATGCCCTTTGATATCCAGCAAGATCTGGATCAACGTTTCTTTCTTGAATGGCTTGATGACGTGCTCGCACATGCCAGCATTCAGGATTTCCAGCCTGTCCTGTTCGCTGGCAGAAGCGGTAACTGCCACAATGGGAGGTGCTTCGTTGCCTAGCAACTTCAAAATCTGGGCTGTAGCTTCATAACCATCCATTTCAGGCATTTGAAGGTCCATCAACACGATGTCGAATTTTTCCGCCAGGCAGGCCGTTACTGCTTCCTTGCCGTTCTCTGCCAAGGTCACGCGTGCCCCCCATTTTTTCAACATTTCCGAGGCCACCATGCGGTTCAGCTTGTGGTCATCTGCCACCAGCACATGCCGGTTCAACATGGGCGGTGTTTCTGGTCCATTTTGAATGGAGGCTGGCTGACTTAACAGCTTCAGGGCTTGTTGGTCTTCGGGTCGCACCTGGAAGTCGGGTTCAATGCAATTCACGGTGAAGTGGAAGGTGGTACCCACGCCGACCGTGCTTTCAACCCAGATGGCGCCACCCATCAGTTCCAACAGATTTTTGCAGATGGACAAGCCCAGACCGGCTCCACCATAACGGCGCGATGAACTGTCATCTACCTGGCTGAATGGCTTGAACAGTTCGGCGCATTGTTCCTTGCTCATGCCGATGCCTGTGTCCTTGACACTGAACTGCAGTTGCTTGCCTTGCTGCACGCTTTGAACCTGCAGGTGAATACGTCCTTTGTCAGTGAATTTCAGGGCGTTTGACAACAGATTGTTCAGGATTTGTGCCAAACGCAGCCTGTCACCTTTCAGGCTGACCGGGCAATTGGCGTCTTTCGTACAGTAAAGCTGAATCGCTTTTTCTTCTGCGCGGTAGGCGAAAAGGTCTGTGGCCTTGCTCAAGACGTGGTCCAGCAGGAATCGACTGGTGCTCAGTTCCAGCTTGTTGGCCTCAACCCGGGAAATGTCCAGAATGTCATTCAGTACATTCAACAGCACATCGGCAGCTGAGCCGATCTTGCTCAGGTAATCACGTTGCCTGGCCTGCAAATCTGTGTCTTCAAGAAGCTGGAGCAAGCCCATGATTGCATTCATTGGGGTGCGAATTTCATGGCTCATGTTGGCCAAAAACGCACCCTTGGCTTTGCTCGCCGCCTCGGCCTGAGCCGTTCTGTCGGTCAGCACCAGATTGATTCGTTCCAGCTCTCGCTGCTGGGCCTTGAAGTCGGTAATGTTGGTTGAGATCGAGAAGAACCCTTCGACTTTTCCGTAGAGCACGTCTGGAATCAAATGCACCAGCATGTCGGCATAGCCACCGGTCAGCAATGGCTTTCTGCGCTCGAACCGCTGTTTTTCCCCTTTTAGCACTCCAAGTACATAGTGATGGTCGTGCAGGAACAACTCTTCACCCAGCACCTTGCGCATGTGTTGACCACGCATTTTGTCGGCTGGAACACTGGACCATTTTTCGTGATTTTTGTTTGCAAAGTGGCAGCGAAGGTCCGTGCTCCAATAGGAAACCAAACCTGGCAAACATTCGGAGAGCGTGCGCAGAAAATGTTCCCGCTCAATCAGGGTTGCCTCATTGCGTTTGCGTTCGGTGATGTCCTGTATCTGGGATATGAAGTAAATGACCCGATTCTTGTCATTTCGCACCGCTGAAACTGACAGGTACGCCCACACCACGTGACCATCCTTGTGAATGTAGCGCTTTTCCAGCTGGTAGTTGTGTCGCCTGCCTTTCAGTACATCGCGAACCAGGTGGGTGTGTTGCCGGGTGTCCTGTGGGTGGGTAATCGCGTCGAAACTGAAGCCAAGCAGTTCAGATTCGCTGTAGCCCAGAATATCCGACAACGCCCTGTTGACCTGCAAAAATTTCCCGTTGCAGTTCAGCATGGCCATGCCAATCGCCGCCCATTCAAATGAGGTACGGAAGCGCTCTTCAGCATCTCGCAGTGCGTTCTCAAACTCTCGTTGAACGGTGACGTCCACATTCACGCCAATCACGCGGTCGGGGGCTCCTTGGGCGTCTCGGTGTGTTTTGGCTCGCGCTTGAATGTGCCGAACGCGACCATCGCTGACCCTGCGGATACTGAAGTTGAATTCCAGCCCGTTTTTGTTTTTTTCTGCGTCGGCCAGCACATTTTTCAGTTTGTCCACGTCTTCAGGCAACACGTGACCAAGCCATTCTTGAAAGGTGATCAACTCGCTTTCGTCGCCTACGCCATAAATAGTGCGCATGGCCTTGTCCCAACGAAGCAACCGGTCTTTGATCGTGTATTCCCACACGCCAATATCGGCACTTTCCGTAGCCAACTGAAAACGCTCATCGTTGAACTGCTTTTCTTCCAGCGCTTTCTGTTTAGCTGCAAGTTGTCTTGCCTGGTGATTCACATTGGCTTTCACCAAGAGCAAGGCCAGTCCGCAAAAAGCGAGATAGGCCGTCAACATGCCCACGGTGTCGTCTTGCCACTGCGCGTGCAGTGGACTGGCGTCTGCCCAGGTCACCAGGTGAAGTGGAATCTGGATGTCCATTTCAGGTGGAACACTCAGCACTTCACTGGCAAAAAAGTGATCAGAGAATATCTCTGAATCAGTTTTCTGGGTGGGGTTGCCGAATTGGGTCACCTTTACATCCAGTACTTCCGCAAGCTTTGGCTCAATAATCAATATCGAACCGTCTTCAAAAGCCAGACCGGTTTTGATGTTTTCATTCAACTTCAGGTGCCGGAACTTTTCCTGCACATACACTGGATCGACACGCCCTTGAAGTACGCCAAGTACTTCCCCGCTGTTGCTTTTCACTTGGTAGTTGAGCACGAGGACCAACTCTTGAGTCGAAGTGAACCGCTTGGAGAAGGAGACGAGTCTGGCGTTGTGGTCGTGTGTGGACTTGGGGGTGAAAACAGCTTGTGTGTCAATCAATTCGCGGTCTGCGCTGGTTTGTGCAAGCACCTGCCCTGAAATGTCTCGGGTCAGTATTGTTTTCATCCCTGGCAGGGCACTATTGATCAGCTCAAGCCGTTTGCTGATTTCAAGATGATTTCCGGAAGAAATCTGATCGGCCATCTGAATGGATGCCGCGTCAAAAGATCGAATGACTGCAACCAGCTCATCATTGAGTATGTTGTGCAACAGGCGTAGCTGTGTTTGTGAACTGTCTTTGACCGACTGATCGATTCGACGCAGGTCTGTTAGTGCGATTGCAAGCAACGCGAGGCCGAGCATGCACAGCAGCGCGCTTGCTAAAGTCCATTGGTAGCGGTTTTTGCGGATAGTCACACGAAATAGCCTGCGGCAAAGGTAAAAGTTGTTGGTTCATCGGGCATAGCGACCCATCAACATTGTGGCCTACCAAATTTCGGGGGTATTCAAGGATAAAGGGGGCCTTTCCCCACCTTATTGGAATCAAGTTTCACGCATCCCAATAGGATTCAACGCTGTAGCGGGTTTTGAGGAAGTCAATCCAGAGGCGAAGCCGCAGGGGAAGGTATTTCCTGTCCGGGAAAACGGCAAAGATTGCATTGGGTGGTGCCACAAAATCATCCAGCACGGACACAAGCCGACCACTTTTCAAATGTTGTTGCACTTCCCAACGACTTCGCCAGGCCAGCCCGGCATCGTTCAAAATCCAGTCCAGAATGGATGAACCATCGTTGCAAGCCAAGTTGCCGCTGACACGAATAGGCGTGGCTGCGCCGTCGATTGTAAACAGCCAGCCACTGGGTGCACCCGAGCTGACCAGATTAAGGCAGTTGTGGGCATTCAAGTCCTGGGGGTGCTTCGGTACCCCGTGTTGTCGAAGGTAATTCGGGCTGGCCACCACAAGCCGTTGATTCTCGGCCAATTTCACCCCGATCAGGCTGGAGTCGGGTAAAACCCCGATGCGCACGGCACAGTCCATGTTTTCATTGAGCAGATCCACCACGCGATCGGACAGATCAAGCGACACCGTCACCTCCGGATGTTCACGTACAAATTCATGCACAAGGGGCGCCACATGTTGCCGACCAAACCCACCTGGTGCCGAAATACGCAAGTGTCCGCTGGCTTTGATTCCACCCAGGCTGACGCTGGCCTCAGCGTTGGACAGGTCATTCAGGATCCGTTGACAGTCTTCAAGGAAAGCGGCGCCTTCGTGGGTCAGGCTCAGCGAGCGAGTGCTGCGCTGCAGCAATTTCACCCCCAGGCGAGCTTCCAATGCGTCAAGCCTGCGGCTAATGACTGCAGGCGCCACGCCTTCATCTCTGGCTGCTGAAGACAGGCTTCCTTTGCTGGCTACCGAAGCAAATGTCGTGATTTGTTTGAAATGATCCATCTTGAGTAGTGCTATCCCTCTATAGAGTTAGGTGAAACCACGTTTTTTGTCAATGTGACAGTTTCGTGGCAATTTAAGAAAAAATATAGACCTGTTTCTCCTTTGGCTTGACACATTGAAACAAGACAGAAGGATGTTGTAATGGCCAATTGCCAATCAATTGCACCAAAAAATAGCGGTGGCGGTGGAGATGTTTTTTCACTGAACAGAACGACTGCGCACATCACACGCAGGGCCAATTTCAAGCAAATTGCCCCAGGCTTTGTAGCCAAAAAAACGGTAATGAACCGGATTCGCACTGTTATTGATGGCAATACTGCGGTAGATCGCTACCGACGTTGTGCCTTTGAGGGTAGTCAACGGGTTACGGCTGCAATATTGTCCGAGCAATACAGGGCAGATGTATCCAGCCCGGACGACTCCGTCGAACTGGATTTGACCAATAACGACCATGTCAAAAACCGTTTTTGGCGTCAAGACAATATTCGGTTTAACAAGGCGGTACGCACTGATTCCAAAAACGGAACCTTGTCCAAACATGGTAAATGGGCCATGCGGTTTTCTCGCTGGGCTCACCATGCCAATGGCATTACAGAGCTCGGTGCTGCGCCCACCGGCATGACTCAAAAGTGCATCAAAATAATGTCCAATCCAAAGTTTGACGACAAAACCGAGCGTGGTCATTGGCGAATTTTCGGCTCACTGTTTGCGGTTTTCACTACGGTGACACTAACGGGTAAATTTCTTAGCGAAACCTTGGGAAGAATGGGTACCTGGGCGTCAGCTTCTCTTCAAAAAGATGCGTCATTTTTGGCGGCATCGTTCAGTACAATCGCCGCCGCGGCTTCCTTGTTTTCTCTTGCTTTTGCTGGCTGCAGCGCGATTGCAGCGGCCAAAGCTCCGTTAGATAAAAGGCTCGTGGATAGCATTCAAGGTAACAAAAGCAAGCACATTGAAAGGCTTTACCTGATTTTGAACGATGCAAAGAACAAGCCCACGGCCCAAACATTGTTGATGAAAGCCATGAAACGCGGCGTAGGCAAAGACTATCGCCTGTCGGATAAAACCCCGATCCTGCTTCATCGATTGATGTCTGATGTAAAAGCAGCAGACTCTCACACAGTTGCCATACAGGCCATGGAAAAAACAATTGGTTCGTACCTGACTGAGGTCGACCCCACAGGTTGCACCACTGGGGAATTGTTGGATCCCAAAACCAGCAACTCTGAGCTGTTACGGCGAGAAAATCATCTGGTTGCATTGACCAATCTGATTGAGCACTCTGCAATCGATGGCAACAAAGACGCCATTTTTCGGGATACTCGCAACTCCATCGAACGAGGTTTCGAAAAGCTGCACGAAGGAGCACCTGAGAAAAGATTGGGCTGCAAACTGCTGAAGTTCATTGGTGCTAATAAAATAGCCGAACGTGCGGCTTTGAAAGCAAGCCCGGAGTATCTGGAAATGAAAGAGGCGCGTCGAAAAAACCCGCTCTTTGCTCACAAGTACTATCGTTCAGCCCAGAACATTCTGGACAAGTCACATCAATATGGCCCTGTAACCGTATATCTCACCCGAGCTGCAGAATTTTGTAGGGTGGTTAATCACAGCATTTTGTTGTCGTTCAACTACCAGTTAACTCGCCCAATTGCGTGGCTTAGCGGTCGCATCACTGAAGGGGCACTGAAAATACCCAATTCCCGATGCACCAGTTTCAGCATTGGGCGTTTTTTATCAAGTGCAACTTGGGCAGTTGTGGAGGTTTTGGTGTTTATGAGCCTTGCGAGGGGCGACGGCATCGGTTTCAATGGCCGAGAGGCTGATACTGCCGTCAAGTTTCCTCTGCACATTCCTGTGGGCACCGTCAGTATTCCAATATCCATTATCAGTACAGCAGCACAAATGTTGGTGGTGGCTGTTCCGGCATTGATATTCATGGGTGCTGCGAAAATTGCTTTGGAAATTGAGGGTTGGAAAGGAAATGTGGAAAGGTCGACCCAGAATCTTCATAAGAGGCGCCAAGTCATGGAAGGATGGTCATGAAACCGTTTAGGATATAAAAAAAGCCGCCCTAAGGCGGCTTTTTTTCACAGACGCGTGAATTACAGCGCTGTTACGTTTTCAGCTTGTGGGCCTTTCTGACCTTGAGTCACAGTGAAAGACACTTTCTGGCCTTCAGCCAAGGTTTTGAAGCCGTTGCCCTGAATGGCGCTGAAGTGTACGAACACGTCAGGACCGTTTTCACGGGAAATGAAGCCAAAGCCTTTGGATTCGTTGAAAAATTTAACTTGACCGGTTACGGTATCAGACATAGCAATATCCTGGATTTCTGAATTGAACAAAATAGCTAAAAAACTGGGTGAAATTCGAGAAACAGAACTATTGCTTAAGCGGTTTGCCTGAATTGAACTGACCTGAAGTAGCGCCAAATTTTTTTTGCTGAAGTCAGTTTAGGCTTTTCCCACGCTATGTCAAGCACCATTTTCGATTCAGTCACTTTTTCTTCATATTTCTTTTATAGATCTGTCACGTCCAGTCCGTAGATTTCGTGTCATCGAAATGAAAAACGGATCAGGTTATGGACGCAATCAAGCACGAACTCAGCAAACAAGACGCCTTGCGCAATGCGGTGTACCTTAGCAGCCCCGCTCGCGCACAGGGGCCGTCACTTGAGGTTTGCTTGGCTAAAACCGCTGCTGAAGTACTTGAGGCCCAGAAGCTGCGATTTAATATATTTTCTGAAGAATATGGTGCGGACTTGGGCACCAACGGCATTGATCACGATGTGTTTGATGCGTATTGCGATCACTTGTTGGTCAGAAACAGCCAAACGGGTGAGGTGGTCGGCACGTACCGAATTCTTGCCCCAGAAAACGCCGCACGTTTGAAATGCTGGTATTCCGAAACCGAGTTTTTCATGAATCGCATTGAGCGTTTGCGCAAAAGCACCGTGGAAGTAGGGCGTTCCTGTGTGCACCCTGAATACCGCAATGGTGCGGCCATCATGCTGCTGTGGAGCGGTATTGCCCAGTACATGAAGCATGGCGGCTACAAGCACTTGATCGGCTGTGCCAGCGTGAGCCTTCGCGACGGCGGCCATCAGGCTGCAAGCCTGTTCAAACAGCTTGAGCCCCATCTGGCTGAAGCCAGTTGTCAGGTTTTCCCCAAAAACCGCCTGCCGGTTGAGCGCTTGCGCTGTGATGTGGAAATTGAACCGCCTCCCTTGGTGAAAGGCTACTTGCGCCTGGGTGCGGTGGTGTGCGGCGAACCAGCTTGGGATCCGGATTTCAATACAGCTGATTTCATGATGCTGCTTTCTATTGACCGCATGAGCCCGCGGTATGCGAGGCACTTCGGGTTCATCTAAGTCCGTTGGTTGTACCTGTCTTGGCATCTACGTGCGTGGTTTTGCCTCCTCGGCGTGCCTTGCCCGATTTGGCACGAAAAGCCGCTGATCCCTTTTTGAACGACGGCTTTGCATTCACCGAAACCCGACAAAAAAGACGGTCGGGTTTCGGCGTCGCGCTGCGCACGAGCTTTGAAGCCTTGTTCAACGGGACGGCTTTTCTGAATGTGCCGAACATGCAAGTGCACTGCAGTAAGGCCAGCAGCAGCGCCTCAGTGCGCAGCCTACTGGGGCTTAGTGAGCTTCATCGCCTGCTCACTTGCGTGCGATGAGTCATTACCAGTTCCAAGCCCGCCCGGCAGCGAGGTTCCAGTCGTTTCGCCATTCAAGAAAACCTGCCCGTTCGAATTCACATGCAACGTTCGGCGTAAAGCCGACAACAGACTCGACCATCCGTTTTGTCGAGTCTGTTGAGTCAATGTGGATTTCAAAAAGGGACTTACAGGTTTTCTGGCGAGGGACTGGAATTCGCGCCGGGTGGGCGCAAAAACAGTATCTGACTGGAGCTCGCGCCGGTTGGGCGCAAAAACCGCATGTAACCGCAATTACTGCCTGCGCGTGACCAGCTCCAGATTCAACCCAATACGCTGCCATTGCTCAAACTCGGTTTCCAGGCTGTATTGGGTCAACGGGTGATCCAGCAACCAATTTTTGGGCACGCTAAGCTGTACCCCTTGCTCCTGCAGTTTCACCCTCAGTTCTGGCAAGGCTTCAACTTCGCGGCGACGAAGGAACAGTGCCGCCAGTCGCAAGCACATGGGTGCCGCCCACTGAATCGCTGTATTTGCAATTTCACTGACTTTGCCCAGCTTGCCGTTGTGGGCTAGCACCCAAGTAGACAGTAGCAACTGCTCGCGTTTCGAGAAGCCGGGCATGTCTGCATTACTTAGAATGTACGCGGCGTGCTTGTGGTGCCCGTTGTGGCCGATGGAAAGGCCAATTTCATGCAACATGGCAGCCCACCTCAACATGGGCAACTGTCTTTTCAACAAAGGTTGCTGTTTCAGCAGTTGACTGAACAGCATTTCTGCAAGAACTTTGACTTTCTCGGCGTGTTGCGTATCAATTTTGTAACGATGCAAAAATTGCGCAACGGTAATTTCCCGCATGTCGTCATTGTGTTGCCGGCCCAGCATGTCGTAAAGCAAACCTTGGCGCAATGCGCCGTCGGTCACATCCATGTGTTCCAGTTCCAGTTCCTCGAACACGGCGCTCATCACAGCCAGCCCTCCGGGCATCATGGGCAGGCGGTCTGGCTTCAGGCCTTCCAGCGTTACTTGGTCCAAATGACCCGCCGCGGTGACGTGTTCTCGGATCAGCCGCAATCCTTCCGCCGAAATGCCATGTTCGGTGAATCCGTTGGCCACGCAGATTTCTGCCAAGGCACGGGCTGTACCCGATGAACCAATGGCATGGGTCCAACCCTTGTCAATCATTTGGCGACGCAGCACCGCCACTTCCTTGCGGGCTGCCATCACGGCATTTTTCATCGCCTTGGGTTGGATACTGCCATCTGCGAAATACTGTTGCGCCGTGCTCACACAACCGATGTATAGGCTTTCCATCACATCGGGTTCGTAGTCATCGCCAATGATGAATTCGGTGGAGCCACCACCGATGTCCACGACCAGGCGTTTGCCCTGGCCAATGGGCAATTGGTGTGCCACACCGCAGTACACCAGGCGAGCTTCTTCAACGCCGGAAATGACGTCGATCGGAAATCCGAGGGCTTCTTCTGCTTTGGCAATGAATTCAGAGGCGTTGCGGGCCACCCGCACTGCGTTGGTGGCTACTGCCCTTACTTCGCTCGGCTTGAAGGAGCGCAGGCGTTCCCCAAAGCGGCTGAGGGCATTCAGTGCGCGTTCTTGGCTGGCTTCATCCAGCTGCTTGTGCTCATTCAGGCCAGCCCCCAATCGGACGGGTTCCCTCAAGGAATCGATGATGTAAATTTGGGATTGCTTGTTCAGCTCTTCAACGCGGGCAACAATCATGCGAAAACTGCTGGAACCCATGTCGACGGCTGCAATTAACTGGCGAGGCTTGGACATTGTGTGTGCTGTGTTTCAGGTCAGGCGCTAGGATGCCACAAATGAGACCCCCTGGCTTTGTTTGTATCCATTTGAACACTTTCAAATGTTTGTCACAATTTTGAAATACCATCCACGGTATCTAATCCAAACTTGGAGTTTTCCTTGAAAGTTGCCGCTGTCCTCGACGTTGCACCCAACAAAGACCTGTACCTGAACAGGGAACTGGGCGTATTGGCTTTTAACCGCCGCGTGCTGGCCATGGCCGAGGATGAAAGCGTACCTTTGCTGGAACGGCTTAAATACCTGTGTATTGTGTCCAGCAACATGGATGAGTTTTTCGAAATTCGTGTGTCGGGTCTGCAGGAGCAAATTCGTCAAAATCCCGATTTCAGGGACAAGGACGGATTGAGTGCACTTGAAACTCTCCACCGGGTTTCAGCTGTATCCCAGGAAATTGTGGAACTTCAGTATCGCCTTTTCAATGATTCCGTATTGCCTGCCATGCGGGAGCAGGGCATTGCACTAATGACCCTGGCCACCTGGAATGAAGAGCAGGCGCATTGGGCGCGGCAGTACTTCCGCAATGAAGTGCTGCCTGTGCTGACACCGATTGGCCTGGACCCCGCACATCCGTTCCCCCGCGTGTTGAACAAGTCACTGAACTTCGCAGTGGAGTTGACTGGTCACGATGCGTTTGGTCGAGCATCCAATGTGGCCATTGTGCAGGCCCCACGCGCATTGCCACGCCTGATCCGGATGCCATCCAACCTGTCGGGCTATGAACATGGCTTCGTCATGTTGACCTCTATTCTGCAAGCCTTCATTCCCGAGTTGTTTCCCGGCATGGAAGTGCATGGTGTGTACCAGTTCCGGGTCACACGCAACAGCGACCTGTATGTGGATGAGGAGGAAATCACCAACTTGCGTGTGGCTTTGCAAGGTGAATTGTCGCAACGGCATTTCGGTGATGCAGTTCGCCTGGAGGTGTCTGACCAAACGTCGCCTGACATGACAGCGCGTTTGCTTAAGGAATTCGGCTTGCCCGAGCAGGCGCTGTACCGCGTAAACGGCCCAGTCAACCTGGTGCGTTTGATGCAATTGCCGGATTGGGTCGACCGCCCGGACCTGAAGTTCACGCCGTTTACGCCGGGCCTGCCAGACGCATTGGCCAAACAGTCCGACATCTTCAAGGCCATTCAAAAAGGCGATGTGCTGTTGCATCACCCTTACCAAAGTTTCAGCCCGGTGCTTGAGTTCATCAAACGGGCGGCAACTGATCCGGAGGTGGTAGCCATCAAGCAAACCATTTACCGCACAGGTACTGAATCGGTGCTGATGGAAAGCCTGCTTGCAGCAGCACGCAGCGGCAAGGAAGTGACCGTGGTGCTTGAGTTGATGGCGCGGTTTGACGAAGAGGCCAACATCAACTGGGCTTCGAAGCTGGAACGTGTTGGGGCCCACGTGGTGTACGGTGTAGTGGGGCAGAAAACCCACGCAAAAATGCTGATGGTTGTTCGCCGGGAGAAAACGGAAACAGGCAAGGTGGTGCTTCGCCGTTATGTGCACCTAGGTACAGGCAACTACCACCCGAAAACCGCGCGTTTGTACACCGACTTTGGTTTGTTCTCCTGTGATGAAGCGCTGGGGCAGGATGTGCACGAGGTTTTCAATCACCTTACCGGCCTTGGTCGTGCACGCAAGTTGAACAAGATCTGGAATTCACCGTTCAATCTTCACAGCAACGTGGTGCAGTCGGTTCGCAAGGAAGCGGAGCTGGCCAGGGCTGGCAAGAAGTGCCGCATCATGGCGCGCATGAACGCCTTGCTTGAACCGCATTTGATCAATGAGCTTTATGCCGCTTCGCAAGCGGGTGTGAAAATTGACCTGATTGTTCGAGGCGTGTGTGCCTTGCGCCCTGGTGTGGCAGGCCTGAGCGACAACATCACTGTGCGGTCAGTGGTGGGGCGTTTGCTGGAACACAGCCGGGTATTTTATTTCAGCAACGATGGTGAAGAAGAGGTGTTCATTTCCAGCGCCGACTGGATGGACCGAAACTTCTTCCGCCGTGTTGAACTGGCCGTTCCCATCACCGATAAAAAGCTGAAAAAGCGTGTGATTGACGAGGGTTTGAAAGCCTTGCTGGCGGACAACATTCTGGCTTGGGTGATGGATGCGCAAGGAAACTACACCCGTAAAAAGCCGACCGGCGCACGCCGGGTGAATTCGCAGGTTTACCTGTTGAGTTCTTTGTCTACCAACTTCAGCGGACAGAACGAACCCACTTCAACCAGTCTTCCCTGAATCGGTGAAACAGTGGGAACTGTGTATTGATTGAGCGCAACTGAGGTTTCCTTTTGATACTGTTTAAGGAAACCTCGATGACAACCATTTCAAATGTTGGCGTGCAGTCTGTTAGCAACACCGATTCAAGCGCTTCATCCCGTCAGGGTTCGTCTCGTCATTCCGCGAGCCTTGGTCAAATTTTGAAAACAGCCGGTGTCTTGGCCTTGGCTTTGAGCGGCGGTGCGCAAGCCCGACCGATGGACAGTTTTTCCCACGCCCGAAATTTGAATCAGGATGGAAACGGTGGCGATTACCACTCACCGTATGGCTACAAAACGCTGTGCGAGTCCGGCATCATTGATCACTATGCCAAAGGCATGAGTTATGAAGATTGCCTGGTCGAAGAAAATACCGCGATCGATAAGATAAAGGACAGCAAACCGCTCGCTCTGCTGAAACGGTGTTACACCGGCAGCGGAAGCTTGTCCGGGGCATTGACGGGGGTCAGCCTGGCGTCGTTGATTGGATGCACAGGGCCTGGCGCAGTGATGTCGGCTATTTCTATTTCCCTGGCAGGGGTGGCTTTGCTGCCCACCACCATCTGTGGTGGTGTTTATGCCACCATCAGAAGTCGTATTCGTGACAGCCGCGAAGAGGCCGATGATTGCTGCAAGCACTTTCCGACACTGGCTGTAGTTCAGGCCAATGAAGCAAAAGCTGCCGCCAATAACACCGCCACTGGGGCTGGGCCAGCTGCTTCCAATACCAGTCAGGCGCTTGTGCCCGCAGCGGCGGTTCAATCTTCAAACGAAACAGCAACCGTTCATCCAGTCGCATCAATAACGTTGCCTAAAATCCCCAACTCGACCAGCACACAACAGGTTAAAACATTGTCGAATTCCACCACGGTTACCACGGTGACCACAGTGACCAACACCACGGTGAGCCATCACCCAAAACCTTGAGTTCGGAGACTCCCCATGAAGAGCGTCCGTAACAATTAGTGATTGAATGAATCGGGGGGTTATCGCCTGCGGACTTCAAACACGCCGTTGATTTCCAGTAGGTGCGACAGTGCGGCGCGCAACTGCTCGCCGCTGCTGACCTCTGCGGTGAATTGCATTTTGGCCACGCCGCGCTGGGTTTCGGTTTGCACACCGATGACATTGATTTTGTCTTTTGAAAACACTTCGGTGATGTCGCGCAGCAGGCCCTGCCTGTCATTGGCTGCCACTGAAATGTCCACAGGGTAATGAAGGCCTGACGATTCTCCCCAAGTGGTTTCAATCAGTCTTTCAGGCTGGCGGCGCATGACTTCAGCCAGGTTTGAACAACCCAGACGGTGAATAGACACGCCTTTGCCTCGGGTGACAAATCCGATAATTGGATCGGGTGGGGCAGGGCGGCAGCAGCGTGCGAGGTTGGTCATCAGCGTACTGACGCCAACTACGAGCACACCTGATTCTTTTCCTGCCGTGTTACCCAACGAGCCAGGCCTGCGCTTGTTGAGAATTTCAATCTGTTCTTCTTCGGACAGGGGGCCGCCGGGCTGCTGTTCACTGCGCAGCGCATTCTCAATTACACGTGGGCGTATTTCTTCACGGGCCAGTGCCACGTAAAGGTCGTCGGGTTTTTCATACCCCAGTTTTTGAGCCAGTAATTCAAGATTTTGCGCGGTTTGACCTATGCGTTGCAATTCGCGTTCGACGATTGCGCGGCCCCGCTCCAGCGTTTCCTTGCGTTCCTGTTGTGCAAACCACTGCTTGACCTTTTGGCGAGCCCTGTGGCTGATGAGGTACTTCTGCGTGGGGTTCAACCAGTCACGCGATGGTCCGGTTGCAGCGTCGCCTCGTGCACTGACAATTTCAACGGTTTGGCCGTTGTCCAGCGCGGTATTCAACTGAACCATTTGCCCGTTCACTTTGGCGCCACGACAACGGTGACCAAGCTCGGTGTGTACGTGGTAAGCAAAATCAAGTGGTGTGCTTCCAGTAGGAAGTTCAACCACTTTGGCCTGGGGCGTGAACACGTACACCCGGTCATTCAGGGCGCTGGTTTTCATTTCCTGGGCCCAGTCGCTGGCCTCGCCCATGGTGTCGGTCACGTCTTTTTGCCAAGCCAACAATTGGCGCAGCAAGGCAATGCGTTCTTCAAACTCGCCTTCGGCGCGGCTTTCACCGGAATAGCCGTCTTTGCCTGATTCCTTGTAGCGCCAATGCGCAGCGACACCGTACTCGGCAAACTGGTGCATGCCTTCGGTTCGAATTTGTACTTCCAGCGTTTTGCCTGTGCTGTCCTGCACCACGGTGTGCAGGCTTTGATATCCGTTGGGTTTGGGCTTGCTGATGTAGTCATCAAACTCATCGGGAATGGGGGTCCACAAATTGTGAACAATGCCCAAGGCGGTGTAGCAGTCATCGACCGAGTCTACGATGACGCGGCAGGCGCGGACGTCATACAACTTGTCAAAGCTCAAGCCCTTGCCGCGCATCTTGTTCCAGATGCTGTAAATGTGTTTGGGGCGCCCGCTGATTTCGCAGTGAATGCCGGCAAGCAACAGGTTTTCCTTGATGCTGGCCATGGCGGATTCAATAAACGCCTCACGCTCAATGCGTTTTTCATCCAACATTTTGGCCACGTTCTTGTACGTGTTGGGCTGCAAAATGCGGAACGACAAATCCTCAAGTTCCCATTTCAGTTGCCACAAGCCCAAACGATTGGCCAGCGGCGCGTACAGATCCAGTGTTTCCTGTGCATGCGACACTGCATAGGGCCAAAGCGGGCCTTTTTCGTTTTTGATGTCCTGGTGGCTCGTGAAATGCCGAAGTGTTTGAAGTCGCGAGCACAAACGGATCATGATGACGCGAATGTCTGTTGACATGGCCAACAGCATTTTGCGCAGGGTTTCAATCTGATCCGCCCAGCGCAATGTTTCAATGGTGGTGCGCGTGGCGCTGGGCCCCACCATGGATCGCATCTTGAACAGCTTGCGCAAGCTGGCAAGCATGCGGCCCACTTCGTCGCCAAACTTTTTTTCCATTTGACTTTCAAGGTGCTTGTCAAAAAACACCAAGGGGCCCAAGGCACCAGCAATTCGGGTGTTGGCGTCGGCACGCAATTCCGCCAGCAGGTCAGCAACAGCCAGCATGTGCTGAATGGCCGATTCCTGGGTGTCCAGAATGCGATCTGCGCCGTGAATGCGGGCGTAGTTCAGGGCCTCTTCAACGCGGGCCGCGTCAAACTTGTTGAGCAGCACCAACGCTGGCGCCGAGCCACTGCCTGTGTTCTCAGAACCCAATGTTGATGAAACTGAAACCATGTGTGCTTGGGTAACTTTGTTAAAGCCAGTTTAAAGCAAAAAATCACGAACAAGATGAATTTGCTCGTTCTGCACAAAAGTGGGCGCATGTCCTACGCCTTGCACTTCCACAACGCGTGCTTTGGGACCGCGTTGACGCATGTTTTCAACAGTTAGGTGGTTCAACAAATCGGAATGTTCCCCGCGAACCACCAGCGTGTCAGCCTTGATTGCATCATAGGCTGCCCACAAGGCTGCTTCATGCATCAAGGTGGTGGATTCTGACAGATTCTGGAATGCCTGCCCAATGGCGGGGTCGTAGTGGGGTATCCAGTACTGGTCTTTTTGAACCAGCACTGAATCGGTCAGCGCACTCCATTGACTTTCGGTGTGGGGCCCAAAGGGTTGAGAAATGGTGCGTATGTAATTGCGTGCTTCGTCAAGGGTTTGAAATTGAACCGGTTTTCCGACGTATTCGCCGATGCGTTGCAATGCATTGAAGTTCAGGGTGGGACCGACATCGTTCAAGATCAGTTTTCGAATCGGGTTGTTGGGCAAGCAGGCGTAACCCATGCCAATCAAGCCACCCATGGAGGTGCCAAACCAGTCCAGCACTTCAGGGTTCAAACGGGCGACCAGTGCCACGCAGGCGCTGACATAGGTGGATACCGCATACAGGGCCGGGTCGGGCAGCCAGTCGGATGCACCGCGCCCCGGCATGTCTGCGGCCACCACTCGCAAATCCTTTCCAAGGTCTTGGGCCATAGCGTCGAAATCGGCACTGCTGCGGGTCAGACCATGTACGCACAACAACACATGTGGGTTGTCGGGGTCTCCCCATTCGCGGTAGGCTAGTTGATGTAGACCTTGTGGGCTTAACCATTGGACCTTGTGCAAGCGCGCTGTCAGCATTGTTCAATACCCTCCGTTTAATTGTTGCTTTCAGTATTTCAGAGTTTATTCATTGAAAGAGGTTCATCTGTGGATTTTAAGAGCATGAATGCATTGGTCACCGGTTCGACCAGTGGGATTGGCTTGGGGATTGCCCAACGTCTGGCCGCCAAGGGCATGAATGTCATGCTCAACGGTTTTGGTACACCGGAGCAAATTGAGGCGGCCAAGGAAAGTATTTCGTCTCTGGGTGTTCGTGTGGGTTATCACGGCGCAGACCTGAGCAAACCTGCAGAAATTGAAGACCTTGTAAGAAGTACCGAAGAATTGTTTGGCCGCGTGGATGTGTTGGTGAACAACGCCGGCATTCAACATGTTTCGCCGGTAGAGAGTTTTGACCCCGCCAGGTGGGATGCTGTGATTGCAATCAACCTGAGTGCCGCATTTCACACCACGCGCCTGGTGCTGCCCAACATGCAATCCCGAAACTGGGGGCGCATTGTGAACATTGCTTCCGCGCATGGCTTGGTGGCGTCAGCCAACAAATCCGCCTATGTGGCTGCCAAGCACGGTGTGGTGGGTTTCACCAAAGTGGTGGCTTTGGAAAATGCCAAAACGGGTGTGACTTGCAATGCTGTATGCCCGGGTTGGGTACTGACCCCGCTAGTGCAGGCACAGGTTGATGCACGCGCGCACAAAGAGGGCATCACGATTGAAGAAGCCAAGATCAATTTGTTGAGTGAAAAGCAACCTTCCCAGGAATTTGTGACGCCTGAACAGTTGGGAGGTTTGGTGGTGTTCCTTTGCTCGGAAGATGCAAATGAAGTGCGTGGTGTGGCGTGGAACATGGATGGTGGTTGGGTGGCGCAATAAGCGGCTTGCTCGTTACGCGCAGTGTGTTTGCTTCTTGTTTAGCCTACCCAGCGTGGCTTACCCATTCCGCACTGCTGGGGAGGCCTTGAAGAAGCCTGTTCGGGCGCGTAGGAGGTATTTAAGCCACGCAATGGCGCACCAACTCAGCAGGTGTATCGACTCGCGTCGTGCACTGCGCATTTGCCACCATTTGGAGTCAGATCCAGATCTAGGTCCACCGCGCTGGTGTGCAGTCAACCACCACGGTTCGTCCATGCACACCCGCGCGATGATTCACTGTCAGGTTCAGCCCATTCAGCAGCGATTTTCCAATCGTTCCGCCATTCAAGAAAACCTGCCCGTTTTAATTCACACGCCACGTTCGGCGATCAGCCGACAACACACTCGACCGTCTCTTTTGTCGAGTGTGTTGAGTCAGTGTGAATTCAAAAAGGGATTAACAGGTTTTCAGGCGGGCGATTGGAATTCGCGCTAAATGAGCATCAAAACCGCTACAGTGACTGTATTCGCGCTGAATGGGCACATGACAACTTGGTGGTCAGTCCACGCGCTGAATGGTCACTGAAACTTCAAGGCTTTCCTGCCCACCCCCGGTTCGTATGCCACGAACCGGCGACGCACCCGTGAAGTCTTTGCCCACAGCAAGCCTGCAATGGTTGCCCCGCACCAAGGCCTTGTGCGTGGCGTCCACCCCAAGCCATTGTCCCCGGTCTTTGTCAAACACTTCAACCCAGGCATGGCTGTCGTGCTGTTCAACATTCGGATTAAAAAAGTAGCCGCTGACATATCGGGCAGGAATTCCATGGGCGCGCAGACAGGCCAGCATTACATGGGAGTGATCCTGACATACCCCTTGTCCGTTCTCGAAGGCCTCCAGCGCCGAGTCTGCCACTGTCGTGCTTCCCTTGGTATAGGCCACGCGGTCTGCCACAGCGTTGGCCAGTGTCAGCACACGGTGATCAAATGGGATATTTGTGTCGGTCACAAAACTGGCGAAGTCTTTCATTTCGTCATTGAAGCCGGTCAGCGCGGTGGCGGGGGTGTAAACCAGCGGATTCAGTGTGTCGCTGACGGCTGGCAAGTAGCCACCTTGCAGTTCATCAATTTCAACATGGCCACAGGACAGAACGCTGAGTTCCCGGTGTTGCTGATTCACCGAGAAGGTCAGAACCGTGTTGCCATAATGATCCTGTGCGCTGTGTTGCCGCGCAGGTGTTTTGACTTTCCAGTCCAGTATTCGCTGGCTGTAATCCTGTTGCGGTGTCAAACGCACGTGCTGAATGCTGTACAGCACGGGCCAGGTGTAGCTGTAGGCTGTGTGGTGTTGAATGCGCAGTCTCATGCCTCAAGCGGCACCAGGAAGTCTTTGCTGATGCGGTTGCCCAGGTCATTGACGCGTTCCAGGAAATTGGTGAGGTATGCGTGCAAGCCCATTTGCAAAATGTCGTCAATCTGACTGTACAGCAACTCTGCTCGCAGCTTTCCGGCACGCCGCTCGGTGTTGGCCGAGTAGTCGTTGCTGATCATTTCGAGGTTGATGCACACTTCGTTCAATGAAGCCAGCAATGAACGTGGCATGTCGTCTCGAAGGATCAACAGTTCCGCAACACGATCTGGTGTAATCACATCCCGGTAAACTTTGCGGTAGGTTTCAAATGCTGACACGGAACGCAAAATTGCCGCCCAGTGGTAATAATCGGCATGTGGGTCGGCCGTACTTAAATTGGCCAGTGGACTGAATGGCATGCTGTGGAATTTCACATCCAGCAAGCGCGCGGTGTTGTCAGCGCGCTCCAGAAAGGTGCCCAAACGGATGAAGCGGAAGGCATCGTCTTTCAGCATGGTGCCAATGGTTACCCCGCGTGACAAATGGCTACGAAACTTTACCCATTCGAAAAACTCGGACGGGTCGCGTTCAACCGTGCCGTCAGCCAACACCTTTTTCAATTCAAGCCAGGTGGTGTTGTTGGTTTCCCAAACTTCGGTCGTCAATGCGCCCCGCACAGCCCGCGCGTTTTCACGTGCGCCTTGCAGGCAGCAATAAATGCTTGATGGGTTGGTGGGGTCTTTGACCATGAAATCGATCACCGCCTCGGCGCTCACATCGTCGTGACGCTTTGCAAAGGCTTCGGTCAGTTCGCAGATCGACAACATGGCACGCCAGCCTTGTTCAGCATTTTCTGCATCCTGTGGAAGCAGGGCGGTTTGCACATTCACATCCAGCATGCGTGCGGTATTTTCGGCGCGTTCAATGTAACGGGCCATCCAGAACAAATGGTCAGCAGTTCTACTCAGCATATTTGCTCCTTATCGTTCCAATACCCAGGTGTCTTTGGTGCCGCCACCCTGGCTGCTGTTCACCACCAGTGATCCTTCGCGCAAGGCCACGCGGCTCAAACCGCCCGGAATCAGGCTGACCTTGCTGCCTGATAACACAAAGGGCCGAAGGTCAATGTGGCGGGGTGCAAGCCCTGATTCCACAAAGGTGGGGCAGGTGGACAGCGCCAAAGTGGGTTGCGCGATGAATTTCGCCGGATCTGAAATCAGTTTTTGGCGGAAATCCTCGATTTGTTCTTTTGTTGAGGCAGGTCCAACCAGCATGCCGTAGCCGCCTGCACCATGCACTTCTTTCACTACCAGTTCAGGCAGTTTGGACAGCACCTCTTTCAAGTGCTCGGGCTTGCGACACTGCCAGGTAGGCACGTTCTTGATGATGGGCTCTTCACTCAGGTAAAAGCGGATCATGTCTGGCACGTAAGGGTAAATGGATTTGTCATCGGCCACACCGGTGCCAATTGCATTGGCCAGGGTCACGTTACCGGCGCGGTACACTGACAGCAAACCGGGAACGCCCAATTGGGAGTCTTCGCGGAATGCAAGCGGATCCAGGAAATCATCGTCGAGCCTGCGATAAATGACATCCACCCGTTTGGGGCCTTGAGTAGTGCGCATGTACAGCACTTCCTCATCCACAAACATGTCTTTGCCTTCCACCAGTTCGATGCCCATTTGCTGGGCCAGAAAGGCGTGTTCAAAATAGGCGGAGTTGTACATTCCGGGGGTCAGCAACACGACTGTGGGGTCGGTGCTGTTTTGCGGCGACACCGAGCGCAGGTTTTCCAGCAGGTTATCGGGGTAATGTTCAACCGGTGCCACGCGATTGCGGGCAAACAATTCCGGGAAAAGGCGCATCATCATTTTGCGGTTTTCAAGCATGTAGCTCACACCAGAAGGCACGCGCAGGTTGTCTTCCAGCACGTAAAACTCGCCTTCACCAGCACGCACCACGTCCACACCGGCAATGTGGGCATAAATGTCGCCCGCCACTTTCACACCCTGCATTTCAGGGCGGTATTGTTCGTTGTTGAAAATCTGTTCGGGCGGAATCAGGCCAGTGGCCAGAATTTTCTGCTCGTTGTAGATGTCTTTCAAAAACATGTTCAATGCTTGAACACGTTGGCGAAGGCCTGCTTCCAGTATTTTCCATTCGGCCGCAGTGATCACGCGGGGCACGATGTCAAATGGAATCAGTCTTTCAGTTCCTGACTCCTCGCCATACACCGCAAAGGTAATTCCTACCCTGCGGAATATGAGGTCGGCTTCTGCGCGCTTGTTCTGCAAACGCTCCGGGGCCTGGTGTTCAAGCCAGCGTGAGAAATCCTGGTAGTGGTGGCGCACTTCGCCGCCAGAAGTGTTCATTTCATCGAAGGGGATTGCTGACATAAGTTGATTGTTCCTGTTCTGTATGGGTTGTGAGTAACAAGAAGCATGCCAAGCCCCCGCAGATGGATTGTGACGCGCTTGAATGTAAAGTTAACAGTCTCAGGGTGCTTTCGCACTGTTTTCGTGCGTATGCCAGTAGCGTCGGCGGGTTTCCGCTGCGAGGGTCACACTGGGAGTGGCCTCTTTATACTGGAAATGCCATTTCATTGCACCATTTTGGGCCGTGTTGTACACATCAATGTCCATTGAATTAAATCGGGTGATCACTTGCAGGTGAGGATGGCCAAACTGGTTTTGCCATCCGGCTTGAATAAGGGCGATTTCAGGTTGAACTGCTTCCAGAAATGGTTCAGTCGACGAAGTTTTTGAACCGTGGTGTGGTGCAACCAGCACCCTGGACTGAAGCAGATGGGCGCCGTGCGTAGTCAGCAATTGCATTTCCGAAATGGCCTCAATGTCACCGGTCAACAGCACACTGTGTGTTGCCGTGCTGATTTTCAATACGCAGCTTTGATTGTTTTTTGCCAGCAGTTTTGAGGGTGCATGTTGGTCCGCATTGATTGGAATGGGATCAAAGCGCACTCCGTCCCAAATCCATCCTGTCATGTGGTGGCAATCATGCACTTTACTTTTCTGAAGCCTGGCCTGTTGATTCAATGGGTGCGTACTGACAACTGATGATATGAATGTCACGGGCGGTGCCTTTAAAAGCATCAGGGGCGCTCCGCCTGAATGGTCTGCATCGTCATGCGACAGCATGAACACATCGGGCTTTTTGTAGCCATGGGCTGCAAGCCAGGGAAGCAACACTCGCCGGGCGGAATTGGAGCGGTCATTGAAGGCGGGCCCTGCATCGTAAATCAACAGGTGCCGGTGGGTTTGAATGGCGATGGCCGTGCCTTGGCCCACGTCCATCAATGTCATCCAGAAATCGTTTTCAGCAGGGCGGGGCGCCGGCCATGCCAGCATTGCAACCAGAGCCAAGCCAATCCATCGGCTGACAAGGCCCGGTGGCAAAAGCAGCACAAGGCAGCCCAGTGCAACCACTGTGTTGATCCACAATGGTTGATTGTGAACAGGCAGTGCAGCCCAGCTCAATTCATTGAGCACACCAAGCCATTTGCGTTGTACCTGCAGGCTGTCGGCTGCCAACTGTATTGCCCATGTGTGTTGGAACAGCCCGCCCAGCAATGCCAGTGGGGTGCTGACAAAACTCATCCAGGGAATCGAGAGGGCATTGGCCACCGGGCTGACTAACGATTGCTGGTTGAACAAGATGGCGCAAGGCAGAATAAGGCCCACAGTCACAGCGTATTGCGCCTTGATTGCATTCGCCACAAATTCATGCCGCGGCTTGATGAAGTAAACATGCCCTTGTGTGACAAATATCAGAGTGGCCACGGCGCCAAATGACAACATGAAACCGGCGTCCAGCACGGCCCAGCTGTCAAAGGCCAGGGTCAGGAACAGTGCCAGGAAAAAAGTGTCCCAACTGCTTTGCAGCCCACCACGCAGTTGCCCTACGCAAAGCGCAAACAGCATGAACACCGTGCGTTGTGCAGGCACCCCCCAACCTGCTACCAGCCCATAAAGTATCGCAAACAGCAAACCGAACAGGCTGCCAGCCAACGTCGCGGGAACCCGCAGGCAAAGCGAACTCGAGCGGCGCCAAAGGTTGCTAGCGAGTTTGCCGGCCAACATGGCAAACAAGGTGATGTGAAGGCCGGAAATTGCCACCAAGTGCGCGATGCCGGTGGTGTTGAACATGTCGCGGTCTTCTGGTGAAATCAACCCTTGATCACCCACAACCATGGCCAGTACCAATGCCTGTTCTGGGTGACCTTGCAGCGTGTCGATGATCCAGTTGGCAATGTGTAATCGAAGTTGCTCCATCCAGATCAAAGGGCTCCAGCTTGCAGGTGTGGGTATGAATTGAATACCGCCCTTGAGCTGCGCCGTGCCCGCAATTCGATTGGCAAACCAATGCCGGTGTACATCAAAGCCTTCCAGTTGCAAGGTGCCTTTCGGTGGTTTGATGCGCAGTGCAGCTCGAAACTGTTGGCTCGGTGTGACTTCGCGATAAAGATCAGCGTTTTCAACAAACAGTTGCAGACGCGCATCGGGTTTCAGGCATTTACTGGTTTTTTGTACATCGAAGGGCGTGTGCTCGATTAACCAGGTTTGCGCCCCTTTGTCCCGAAAGGTTTTTTCGACCAAGCGAAACTCAGACTCCATACTTTGCTTGTTGCAGTTCAATGGAACCTGTTGCTGTTGATGGGCTGCTGCCTGAATGCCAGCGGTGGTTTGCGCGCATGCAAAGGCGGCCAACAGGCAAATGGCTTGCTGTGTTCTGGAATGGCAAATGCCGCCTTGCTTCGCCAGCAGGGTCAGTGCGAGGGCCCAGCAGGCTATTAATGGAACGGTTGGCCCACCACTTACCTGGTTCAATGTGTGCCAAATGGCGGGCAGGTCAGTTTGGCTGTGAAACAACAACAAACTGAGCAGGTAAGCCAGGCTGAACAGGGATAGGGAGGGCAAAGGCGAAGCAATTCAGTAACAGATAGCCTCGAAGAGTGCAGTAAGCCTTGCTGGAACACCAATGGTGATGGCCTGCGGGTGACTGGGCCGGTTAACTTGAGTGGATTAGGTTGAGTGGATTAGGGCGGGCAAGGCTCGCACTGCGTTGGCTTGGCTAATTCTTGAAAGCTCGTTCAAAGAAACATTGCGAAGTTCTGCAATGGTTTGAGCGATGCGCGGCAAATGTTCAGGCGCGTTGCGCTGTTTGTTAATCCATTCCGGCGCGATATCGGGGCCATCGGTTTCCAATACTAGGGCGTGTTCAGGAAGGTCTTTGGCCAATCGCCGCAATTGCAGGGCGCGCGTGAAGGTGCAGGCCCCGCCAAACCCCATGCACATGTTAAGTTTCAAAAAATGTTCAGCCTGCTGAAAACTGCCGTTGAAGGCGTGTGCAATTCCACTGCGTGGTTTGTAGATGCGCAAGCTTTTCAATACGGGGTCCAGCGCCTTTCGCACATGCATGACCAAGGGCAAATCAAAGTCGCGGGCTATTTTCAGTTGGGCATTGAAAAACATCACCTGCCTGTCCCAGTTCAAGCCAGGTACAAAGCCGTCCAGGCCGATTTCACCGATGCCGGCGAATTTCGGGTCGTTCAGTGATTCCCTGATTTTCTGTTGCAAGATTTGAAGATCATTGTCATGCGCCCGGTCCACAAACACCGGGTGTATGCCCAGGCAGTACACCGCCCCCGGTATGTCGTGGGCCAACCGCTTTACCGCATCAAAGTTGAATGCCCCTACGGCTGGTAACACAAAGCGGGTAACATTCAGAACTTGCGCACGTTGAACCACCTCCAGCCGGTCGCTGTCGTATTCAGAAGCATCAAGATGAAGGTGCGTGTCGGTCCACATACTTTAAAGTTTGCCATGTTTCGTCGCAAAATTCGCCAATACCTGCCAACGCCAGAACACTTTGACCAACTGGTTTGGGCAAGACCGTTCAAGCGGTTCCTTGCGCACCCCAATATTTGGGCTTTGAACCGAAAAAGCGTTGCAGGCGGCGTGGCGGCCGGGCTGTTCTGCGGCTTGATTCCCGGTCCGTTTCAAATATTGGGTGCCTTGATGTGGGTGCTGGTTGCCAAGGTCAACATGCCTGTGGCATTTGTGACCACCCTGTACACCAATCCCATCACGATTGTGCCCTTGTATTTGATCGCGGTCGCTTATGGACAGTTCTTGCTGGGTGAAATCGGCGAAGCTCGAGTCAGCGCTGTGCCCGACTGGAACTGGTCTGATTGGGGAGGCTCCACCCACGCCATGCTGGACTGGATGTGGTCCATGGGGCCTTCACTGGCGGTGGGATTGCCCGCTTTGATGGTTACATTGTCCGTGCTGGGTTACTGCAGCGTGCGCCTGGCCTGGAACATCGGGGTTCGAATTGCCGTGGCTCGCAGGCGCAAGCGGGTTTTTCAAAAACCCGCTTGAGTTAGTCACACTGAATCAATTCACCCTTTTCAAGGCGCAGCACCTTGCTGCACTTGTGCGCCAATTCCATGGAATGGGTCACGATGATCAGGGCAGACTTGTTGGCAGCCTTGCTGTGGATCAGGCTTTCAAACACTTGGTCGGCGGTGTCTTGGTCCAGGTTGCCCGTGGGTTCGTCGGCCAGAATTGCCTTTGGGTTGGTCACCATCGCGCGCGCAATGGCCACACGCTGGCGTTCACCGCCTGACAATTCAGCAGGGCGGTGATTCAAGCGGTGCTCCAGCCCAAACTGTTTCAGCAACACCGCACTTTTTTCCTGCGCAATTTTTTTGTTCTCACCTCCGATGCGCAACGCCATGGCCACATTGTCCAAGGCATTGAATTCGGGCAATAAATGGTGGAACTGGTAAATGAACCCCAGGGTTTTGTTGCGTTCCATGCCCAGTTTGCGGACCGACCACGGCTCGATGGCCTGGCCCGCCCACAGCACCGAACCGCTGTCGGCTTTTTCCAAGCCGCCCAGCACATGCAGCAGGGTGCTTTTGCCTGCACCTGAAGCACCCACAATCGCCACGGTTTCGCCTGCAAGTACTTGAAAGTTCAGGTTCTTGATTACTTGTGTGACCTTGTCATTGGCGGTGATGCCGCTGAATGCCTTGCTGAGGTTTTTGGTTTCCAGAACAACATTACTCATAGCGCAGGGCCTCCGCAGGTTCGGCACGCGAGGCACGCCAGCTTGGGTAAATGGTGCTGAGCACACTCAACACCAAGGCCACTGTCACAATGGTGACCACGTCGCTGGCGCGCGGGTCAGAGGGCAACTGGCTGATGAAATAAATGGATTTGGGTAAAAACTCAACCTGCAGGGCGCGTTCAATTGCGGGCACAATCACCCCCAGGTTAATGGCCAGCAACCAACCGGCGGTTACACCCAGAAAGGTACCAATCCAGCCCACCAAGGCACCTTGCAACATGAAAATACGCTGAATGGCAAACGGGCTTGCACCCAATGTGCGCAGAATTGCAATTTCACCGCGCTTGTCTTTCACCGTCATCACCAGCATGGACACCAGGTTGAAAGCAGCCACCGCAATGATCAGCGTCAGAATGATGAACATCATTCGCTTTTCCGTTTGCACGGCTGCAAACCAGGTGCGGTTTTGTACCGACCAATCCCGTACCCACACGGTGGGTGGCAGTTGGCGTTCAATGTCGCGTGCCACAAAAGGCGCCGCGTCCATGTCGTTCAGCTTCACACGAATACCCGTGGGGCCAATGCTGCGGTAGAAACGGGCTGCATCGTCAATGTTCATCAGCACCAGGCCGCTGTCATATTCATAGTGACCTGTGCTGACCAAGGCGGTGATCTCGAATGCTTTCAAGCGTGGAATCATGCCTGCCGGGGTCATTTGGCCGGAAGGAGCGATCAGGGTAATGCGGTCGCCCACACTCACCCCAATCTGCTTGGCCAACTCAATGCCTAACACCACCCTGAATTCACCGGCTTGCAGGTTTTCAAGACTTCCTGAAATCAGTTCCTTGAACTCTGACACCTGTTGCTCTTGGGCCGGGTCAATGCCGCGCACAATGGCTGGCCGAAGCAGGTCGCCGTGGGCCAGCATGCTTTCACCCGCCACATACGGGGCTGCACCAATTACCTTCGGGTTTGCACTTTTGATGGCTTCAATCAAGGCTTCAGGGTTGTCAAAGCCTTCTTGCGGGGCTAGCACTTCGATGTGGGCAATCACGGACAACATGCGGTCTCGCACTTCCTTTTGAAAACCGTTCATGACCGACAGCACAACAATGAGTGCGGCCACGCCCAGTCCAATGCCCGCCATGGACAGGCCGGAAATGAAAGAAATGAACTTGTCCCGGCTTCTGTGGCCACCACCGCGCACATAGCGCAGTGCAATTTCAACATCAAAGGGTAAACTAATCACAAATTGTCCCGAATTGTTCAATCGCGCTGTTGAAGTTTCAAAGCGCTCTCATTGTAGTGTGAATAAAACCGTGTCCAAACCTGTCAATGCGCCTTTGTGGGTGTTCGTTCCCAACATTCTCGTGCCCGAAATGGCATTGGAAAGACTGTCTGCCGATGCGCGGGCCCGCTCTTTTTCGGTGCTGCCCGCTGGTTTGCTGCAAACCCTGGCCAGAAACCCCGAACCAACTTATGAGGCCAGCCTTGGTCTGGATCGAATCGAAGCCTGGCTGTTGCGCTACTTGGATCCACAAGCGCACGCAAAGTTCGATCAATACCCGGCGTGGGCCATGATGAGCCAGGAAGCCGATGAAGAACCGCAGTCTTTTACCCGTTTTTGGGGCACTGTGGGCTGTCTTGAAATTGAACGCGATGGTGTACGTTTTTCCCCACCCGAAGTGCTGCAGGTCAGTCAATCTGATTTACTGGAGTTCTGGGCCGTGGTTCAACCCCTGCTGCACAAACACGGCTGGGCCTTGAATTCACCGGAAAATTTTCACACGCTGCTGAGTAATCCCACGCCAGTGCCCATGGAGCAAGCATCGCCTTGGTCGGTACAGGATATCCGCCTGACGGATTACCTGCCTATGAGCCATGAATGCAGCGATTGGCGGCGCATGTGGCTGAACATGCAGGTGGAGTTGCACAATGCCGAGTTCAACAAGGCCCGTGAACAAAAAGGCCTCAAACCGCTGAATGCATTGTGGTTTTGGGGGGGTGGGGAACCCTGGGAAGCAGAGGTGGTCTTGCCCCGCGTGAAGTCGGTGTCAGAAGACGGAGTTTTTGATGCTGTCAAAATGACTGACGGCGCAGACGAAGCACTGAACCGCTTTGTGTTCTGGACCCAATTGCTTAAACCGCTGCAGGGTCCTGCAGACGAACATAGTATCAAGCCTGACAACGTCTATTGCGTGAACTTCCAGGGCTGGGGTGGCAACGTGGGCGTATTCAATACATTGGAAACTGAGGTGTTGCAGCCCATGCGCCTGGCGGGTTTGGCATTCAACTGGGTGCTTTTAGGCAACAATGGCTGGAAAACTTTGAAAAGCAGCTGGATGAACCGATTCAAGTTTTGGCAAAACACTCCGAATTGGGCTGTGCTGGGCGAACCAGAGGCCCTGGCTGGCCCCACAGAAGAAGACTTGCAAGCTGCTTGGCAACAGGGGCAACGCGACCACGACAACATTCAAGCCGACTGGGATGGCCGCTAATGAGCACCGCTAATTCACCCCTGAACACCCCACTGATGCACCGCGTGAGAACCCCGCGCCCGCAAATTGAAGCCTTGCTGCGCGGGCAGGGCATGCACCCCTTGCTGGCTCGTCTGATGGCAGCCCGGGGCATAGATACCCACGCCGAAGCGGAAACAAAGCTGGCCGATTTGATTCCCCCTTCCGAACTCAAGGGCATTGCCCAGGCTGCAGAAATTCTTGCGGATGCGCTGGAAGCGGGCGCTCGCATCGTGATTGTGGGCGATTACGATTGCGACGGTGCCACAGCCACGGCAGTGGGCGTGCGCGGCTTGCGCATGTTGCTGCAAAGCCTGGGTGCCGATGAAGAGGCCGCCAAGTACCACATCGATTTTTTGGTGCCCAACCGGTTTGAATACGGTTATGGCTTGAGCCCTGAAATTGTCCAGCTGGTTGCGCAACAGTTCGAGCCCGACCTGCTGGTGACCGTGGACAACGGCATCGCCAGCGTAGAAGGTGTGCAAGAAGCCAACGACCTGGGCATTGGTGTAGTGGTCACCGACCATCACCTGCCCGGCGACCAACTGCCCGCCGCCATGGCGATTGTGAACCCCAACCAGCCAGGCTGCACCTTCCCCAGCAAGTCGATTGCCGGCGTGGGCGTGATGTTCTATGTGCTGCTGGCGACACGTGCCGTATTGCGCGAACGGGGTGCCTTTGACGCAGCAAGCCAGCCCCGAATTGATTCCTTGCTCGATCTTGTGGCCTTGGGCACGGTTGCTGACGTTGTGAAGCTTGACGCGAATAACCGCCGCCTAGTTGCCCACGGTTTGCAGCGAATTCGCGCAGGCCGTGCCCAACCCGGTATTTTGGCCCTTTTCCATGAAGCAAGTCGTGACCCCCGCAAGGCCACGGCAGCCGATATGGGCTTTGCGTTGGGCCCACGCTTGAACGCTGCGGGCCGACTGGCCGATATGGCCATTGGCATTCGCACCTTGCTGGCCGATGATGCCGCCGAGGCCAGTGCACTGGCAGCGCAACTGGGCAAAATGAATGAAGAGCGCAAGCGCATTGAAGCCGACATGAAACGCGATGCGCTGGAAGACATTGAAAAATTCATCAGCCAAGATGAACCTGCTGCCGGCATTGTGGTGGCGCACAGCACCTGGCACCAAGGTGTCATCGGCATTCTGGCTTCACGCATCAAGGAAAGGCTGTACCGCCCCACCATTGCCCTGGCCCCCGGCGACGATGGCTTCTGGAAAGGCAGTGGCCGTTCTGTGCAGGGCGTGCATTTGCGCGATGTGCTGGACCTGGTGTGCAAGCGCCTGCCTGAAGGCAGCATGCCAAAGTTTGGCGGCCACGCCATGGCAGCTGGCCTGACGATTGCAGAGGGTGCAATTGAGCAATTCAAGATTGAGTTTGCCCAGGCCATTGTGGATTTGAGCGACCCCAGCGCCTTGACCCAAGTGGTTGAAACAGACGGTTCAATTCCCGCAGACTACATTGCGGCCAGTACAGCCGACCTGCTGGAAACCCAGGTATGGGGCCAGGGCTTTCCCGCGCCCCTGTTTTGTGATGAATTTGAAGTGCTTGAACACCGCCTGCTCAAAAACGCCCACAGCAAGTTCACCTTGCGCCGCGACGGCAAAACCTTTGTGGCTTTGCGTTGGAGGGCAGTGGAGGCATTGCCGGCCAAAGTGAAACTGGCTTACCGCTTTGAAAGGGATACTTTCACTGGTGGCGATGCAGTGCAGATTATCGTAGAGCATATGCTTTAAACAGGGGGCGTCGGGGACAGGTGTTAGGCCATCGCGCTGAAACCTGCTTGATTGCGCTACAATATTGGGTTACGCAAATTCAATAGCTTAGAGAGACATGGAAGCCGAACGCCTGAATGCCATCATCAACGCCCTGACTGACCTTGCCGACCGCGCAGGCCAGTTGCGGAGGTATCTTTGACGTCGACCGCAAGGCCGAACGACTCACGGTAGTTGACGCCGAACTGGAAGACCCCAATGTTTGGAACGACCCCAAACATGCGCAAGAGCTGGGCAAAGAGAAAAAGATGCTGGATGGCGTCGTGGTCACCATGAACACGGTGCAGTCCAACATCAGCGACGCACAGGAACTGGTTGAAATGGCGCAGGCCGAAAGCGACTTCGACACGCTTGAAGCCATTGAAGGCGATGTGGCTGAGTATGAAAAGGTCATTGCCGACCTTGAATTCCGCCGCATGTTCAGCAACCCGGCCGATCCGTCCAATTGCTTCATTGACATCACCGCCGGTGCGGGCGGTACTGAAGCGCAAGACTGGGCCAGCATCCTGTTGCGCCAGTACCTTCGCTATTGCGAACGCAAAGGCTTCAAGGTCGAAGTCATGGAACAATCCGACGGTGAAGTGGCCGGTGTCAAATCCGCCACCATCAAGGTGGAAGGCGACTACGCCTTCGGATACCTGCGCACGGAAACTGGCGTGCACCGCCTGGTTCGCAAGTCGCCGTTTGATTCTTCCGGTGGTCGCCACACGTCATTTGCTTCCCTGTTTGTGTACCCGGAGGTGGATGATTCATTCGAGATTGAAATCAACCCAGCTGATGTGCGAACCGACACCTATCGCGCCAGCGGTGCGGGTGGTCAGCACATTAACAAAACCGATTCAGCCGTTCGCTTGACCCACATTCCGACCGGCATTGTGGTTCAGTGCCAGAACGACCGTTCCCAGCACCGTAACCGCGATGAAGCCTGGGGCATGCTGAAAGCCAAACTGTACGAGTATGAAATGCGCAAGCGCATGGTTGAACAACAAGCGCTTGAAGACACCAAGACCGATGTGGGCTGGGGTCACCAAATCCGCAGCTATGTTCTCGACAACAGCCGAATCAAGGACCTGCGCACCGGTGTTGAAATTTCCAACACCCAGCGCGTACTCGACGGCGACCTCGACCCCTTTATTGAAGCCAGCTTGAAGCAAGGCATTTAAATCATGAACGACAAAACACAAGAAGCTGGCACCGAACTGCCCGTAGACGAGAACCAGATTATTGCCGAACGCCGCAGCAAGCTGGCCAAATTGCGCGAGAAGGGTCAGCCTTTCCCCAACAGCTTCAAGCCCGAGCACCGCGCTGCTGACCTGCATGCGCACTATGGTTTGTTGGACAAGGAAACACTGGACCCGCAAGGCATTGAGGTGTCGGTCTCCGGCCGCATGATGCTTAAACGCGTGATGGGCAAGGCCAGTTTTGCAACTGTGCAGGACGGCACAGGCCGCATCCAGTTCTACATCAACAACGAAGGTGTGGGCGAAGACGTTCACGGCGAATTCAAGCACTGGGATTTGGGCGACATCATTGCCGCCAAGGGCAAACTGTTCAAAACCAACAAGGGCGAATTGAGCGTGCATTGCACGGAAATTCATTTGTTGGCGAAAAGCCTGCGCCCATTGCCAGACAAGTTTCACGGCCTGGCCGATCAGGAAATCAAGTACCGCCAGCGCTACGTGGATTTGATCGTGACCGAGGAAACCCGCAACACCTTTGTTGCGCGTTCCAGGGCCATGTCCTCAATTCGCAATTTCATGAGCGACAACGGTTTTCTGGAAGTGGAAACCCCGATGCTGCACCCCATTCCCGGTGGCGCATCGGCCAAGCCTTTCATTACCCATCACAATGCGCTGGACATGGAAATGTACCTGCGAATTGCGCCTGAACTGTATTTGAAGCGCCTGATTGTGGGCGGCTTTGAGCGCGTGTTCGAGATCAACCGCAACTTCCGCAATGAAGGGGTCAGCCCGCGCCACAACCCTGAATTCACCATGATGGAATTCTATGCGGCATACTGGAACTACCGCGACCTGATGGACTTCACCGAGCAGGTGATTCAGCATGCAGCCGTGACCGCCACTGGTAGCGCCAACCTGACTTACCAGGGCCGCGAGCTGGATTTGTCCAAGCCTTTTGCACGCCTGACCATTGTTGAAGCCATTCAGAAGTATTTCCCTGAATACGCCACGGACGATTTGAACAACATCGACTACCTGAAAAAGGCCTTGGCCAAGAAGGGTGTGCATGTGGACAAAGAGCCTGCCCTGAAAAATGCAGGCAAGGGCGCATTGCAATTGGCCCTGTTCGAGGAAACCTCTGAAAGCCTGTTGTGGGAACCTACTTTCATTGTGGACTATCCTGTTGAAGTGTCTCCCTTGGCTCGTGCGTCGGACGCTGATTCACAAATCACCGAACGTTTCGAGTTGTTTATTACCGGCCGCGAAATTGCCAACGGCTTTTCTGAATTGAACGATCCGGAAGACCAAGCCGACCGATTCAAGAAGCAGGTTGAAGCAAAAGAAGCGGGCGATGACGAAGCCATGTTCTTCGACGCCGACTTCATTCGTGCGTTGGAATATGGCATGCCACCCACCGGTGGTTGTGGTATCGGCATTGACCGTTTGATGATGCTGATCACTGACAGCCCTAATATTCGGGACGTCATTCTGTTTCCGCACTTGAGGCGCGAAGACTAAGTCGCATCAAGGTTCAGACCTAGAGGCGTCTTCATACGTTCGCTGCGCTTCGCTTTAGAAGCCTCGTCATGTCACTTGTCTCGACAGCCCCGCCCAACGTGAAAGTTGTGGCGGTGGCCGTTCCTCTTTCACCTTGCAATGGATGCCGCAAACGCTAAAGCGTCTTGCGGAGCCGCTTCGCGTCTAATCCATTGCAGAGTTGGGGAACGGCGGGCGGGTCTAGAATGTCGAGACCAAGTGATATTGGCAAGGCTTCTCGCGCGACAGCAGCGGCGATGCCAATGCTGAAGCCTGAATTGATCTCACCTGGGTTTGTCAGGTTCACGAAGGAAGGTCTTTCGATGATGCTGAAATCAGTTTGATTGCACCATGTGTGTCAACCTCAAAACTGTACTCACCTTCAGTCAAGTTAATCAGGTAAAAAAAGCGGCCAGACAGGCCATACCTTGTTTTCCTTAACTCATAAAAGCATTTGGATTGTTCTGCGCAGCCCTCTTGAAACAGGAAGCGACTGGTTTTCTCGTCAATCCACGTCATCTCGATTTTTTGATCCTCAAGCTGAATCAAAATTGGTTTCTGACGGATATTGCAAAAGTTTTCAACCACACTTGCATCGTCAGACTTGAATATCAATTCACATTCATTTTTTGAATGCAGGGTTAATTTCGTGGGCAGTGTTTCCACAGGTTGCGAGCATGCACTCGCAGTGACTATGAGCACAAAAAAGCAAATTGTTTTTAATTTTTGCACAATGCTTCCTCTTGGAGAAAGCGTGATGGATCAATTTGCTCGCCGTTTAATGTGATTTCGAAATGCACATGATTTGTAATGCTTGGGTACTTGATCGTCAAATCCTGGGCAGTACCAATCGTTTCGCCTTGTTTTACTGTTCTGCCAACTATTTCCTTGTGCGGGTCTACGTAGAAAAGTTTTATCTGGTATCCCTCATAGCGCCCCAACCCCTCTATTACAAGACCTTTGAATCGATCATCCGATTTGTAAGGCGCAGCGATTCGAACTACTTTGCCAAACACCGGAGAATAAACATGAGAGTTCGCCTCAATATTGAAGTCCACCCCCTTGTGTAGTCGCACACCGCGTGGTGCGCCGAAATGTCCGCGACCGAACAGATCGCTTCCCCGGACATTGTTTGAACCCGTGGGAGAGCAAAACAAACTACTTTCAGATGGCGCCATTTTTGAGTCTCACTGAATAAAACAACAGTGTAGACAAGGGTGAAGAACGAACAAAATTCATACCTTGTTCAGCATCACTCTTGACTGTACCCTTGACGAACCTCGATGCGCTGTTTAGCTGGCTATTCGAAGGCTTGCCATCTCGTTGGCGTTCAGCACCTTCAAGCCCTCCTACCGTGTCACTTTTCCTGACAGTGTCGCTTCGCGCTTCAAAGCCTCTTTATGTCACCAGTCCTGTCTGCGTCGCTTCGCGTTTCAAAGCCTTGCCATGCACTTGTCTCGACAGCCCCGCCCAACGTGAAAGTTGTGGCGGTGGCCGTTCCTCTTCCACCTTGCAATGGATACCGCAAACGCTAGCGCGTCTTGCGGAGCCGCTACGCGTCTAATCCATTGCTTCGGTTCAGGAACGGCGGGCGTGTCTTGAATATCGAGCCCAAGTGACATTGGCAAGGCTTCTCGCGCGAAGACGGCTGTGACGTGCCAGCATTGGTGCTTGTGGCTGCTGAGGGCTTGCACGCGTAACTGGCTGGGATCAAGCTGCCGCGGACTTGGCGGACTTGGCGGACTTGGCGGTCTTGCGAACTTCGCTGCGGGCAACTCACCTGCAGCTTTGGCTCACTGTGCGGTGTTGCGATCATTCCGCCGATTCAGGTGGGCTTCCCGCTTGATGCGCAGTCGAGGGGCGATTCCGTCAGGAAGCGATGCGAACACGCCTTGGGCGTTTCGCATGCCCCGAGCCAGCAATCAAGAAGGGATTAAAGCCCGCCAAGGCGGGATGACGCGACACGCACATTGAGCATTAACAAGGCGGTATGTCGCGACAAGTACATTGAGTTATTAATAAGCTGCGTCAAGCTCGCCAGGCTCAAAAAACCGTCACCGCCACTTTCAGCGTGTGCTCTCCACCCCCATGCACCACCCCCCGCATCGGCGGTACATCCGCATAATCACGCCCAATCGCCACCGTCACATAACGCGTGTCCGGCAACTGGTTGTTGGTGGGGTCGAAATCAACCCAACCCACATCGGGGCCGCACCAAAGCGAAACCCAGGCGTGGCTGGCATCTGCACCCAGCAACTTCGGTTGCCCGGGTGGTGGTTCGGTCAGCATGTATCCGCTGACATAACGGGCTGAAAGGCCCAGCGATCGCAGAACCGCTAACATCACGTGTGCGAAGTCCTGGCAAACACCTTCGCGGCTTTGCATCACTTCTTCCACTGTGGTGTGGATGGTGGTTGAACCACTTTGGTAATTGAATTCACGAAAGATTCGCTGCATCAAGGCCTGGCCAGCATGGACAACTTGCCTGCCAGGCCAGAAATCGAGGCTGCCGTAATCGCGCAAAGAATCAAGCACCGGCACATGCTTGGATTCAAACCTGAACTGGTAGTCATCGGAGATGGCTTGCCCGGCCTGATAGCGCAACTGATCCACCAGCTCGTTCCAGCTTGGGCTGATCAAGTCGTCAATCGGGCCAGTGTGCAAAAAGTTGCTGACCTCGACTTCACTTTCGCTGACCACTTCAAGATTGTCGTGGGGGTAATTCATCTCGAAATGGTGAACTACATTGCCAAATGCATCGGTGTTGCTTTGCACGGTTGACGGGTTCGGCCGGATTTTGAGCGTGTGGGAAACCAGCTTTTGGCCTTTGCGCAGCGGACCCGCCTGCATGCTCAAGCCTTCCTGCGGCTGGAGGATACAGATTTGCTGGGCACACTCTGCCGGCTGTTGATAGTCGTAATCGGTGACATGGGTCACCTTTCTTCTTTCCGAGAAGGTCATTGATTATCTTCCCTGAATGACTTGGTCTGGTAATTCGGCCAGTCTGAAATATTGGGCGCCCACCAGGTCAGAAACCTTGTAAGCGGTGTCGAGCAATTCTTGTAGCCATGCCCGCAATTTGCGGCCCGTTTCTGCCGGGAAAGGAGGCTGCAAACCTTCCAGACTCAGGCCCTCGGGCATCTCACCCGATTGATAAACACTGTCGAATAGCTGACGAATCTGGCTGGTGTCGCCAGGTAACCTGTCGATGACAATGTCCAGCTTGTACAAAATCCTTCGGATGGCATAAGGCGCATCTTCATCGAAAATCAGCAAATCCAGCGTGGGCAACCATTCAAACCGGTGCTGGTAACGCGACCGGTAAGTGATGGTACTGTCTGCCAAGGCAATCGCCAGGGCCAAGCCGTGTTCTCCAGCGCGACCGGGCATGCTGGTGAGTGACAACAAGCAATCGCAGGCACCGCAAAGGCGTTCAAGCTGACGACCCAGTTGTAAAAACCGCCAACCGTTGTCGCGGGTCATGTGATCACTTTGCTCACCATGCATGGCCAGCAAGTACAACTGTACCTGCTCAAGCGATGCAGTGGGCAAGATACGTTGAAAACGGGCATGTTCAGGTTCGGTCAGCACCTTGGCGCAATCATTCAACAAGCGCCAATGGCCACTGCTCAAGCGCTCACGAAGTTGCCCAGCCACACTGGCCAGCCCGTTCAGTTGTCCAGCCAGGCCTTCAGCGGGGGGCGCATCAAAACCGGTTTTGTACCATAGCCTTTCCAGAATATTCGCTTCCAACTCGTCCTGGGTTTTGGGTTCAGCAGGATCGAACTCATCGCTAATGCCCTGTTTGCCGCACAATTCATGCAGCAGCCCTAAGGTTGTGTGGTCCAGGTATTCTTCTTCGTTCAGCAGTAGTTGGGTACGCATCAGCAAACGCAGGGAAAAACTGGCCCGTTCTGTGTAGCGGCCCAGCCAGAACAAGTGTTCGGCTGCACGGCTGGATACTGGCCTGCGCAAGGCTTGAAGGTCTTTGGCTTGCAGCTTTTCTTTCAGATTGGTGGTGCGTTCAACAGGCTCGCCACTGCGAACCCAGGTGTCCAGGCTGGTGCCACCTTTTTGCATGCTGACAATGCCATGCTGGTCGCCTGCCACACGGGTCAAACCACCGGGCATCACCGTGTAATTGCCCTGGCCATCGGTGACGGCAAACAGGCGCAGCATCATGGCGCGTTCTTCAATTCCGCCTGTGCCATTCCAGATCGGAACCCGCGACAGGGGAATCAATTCCTGCAGCGTGTACTGGGATGGGCGCTGGCTGATTTTCGACAGCCAGGCGCGTTTTTCAATTTCGTCCAGCTCGGACCCCATGATGGAGTCCATGGTTTTGCCTCGTCTGTTGGGCCCTGTCGACTTGATCACCAGGTTATTCAGGCGTTCGCTAGCCTGCGCCCATGCAGGCGACTCACCACACCACCAGCTTGGCACGCTGGGCAAGAGCAATTCTTCGTTCAGATAATGTTTGCCCAGGCCTGGCATGAAGCCGTGAATGGCAGGGCTTTCCAGCCAGCCGGCACCCGGCATGTTGGCCATGACCACGCCCCCGGTGCGAATGGACTGCATCAAACCCGGTACGCCCAATTGAGAGTCTTCACGAAGTTCAAGTGGATCAAGCCACTGGTCGTCAGTTCGGCGAATCAGGCCATCAATGGGTTCAAGACCATTGACTGTTTTTAGAAATACCTTGTTGTTTCGCACGGTCAGGTCATTGCCCTCGACCAGCGAAATACCCAAATAACGGGCCAAGTAGGTGTGTTCAAAGTAGGTTTCGTTGTAAGGGCCCGGTGTCAGCAGGGCAATGCGTGCGTTATCACCTTTTGGTGACAATCTTCGAATGGCGTCAATGTAGTCGCGATAAAAACCAGCGAGATGCTGGATCTGCATGTCGCGGAAGTTGCGTGTGAAGCTGCGCGAAATACTCAAGCGGTTTTCGAGTGCATAACCCAGGCCAGAAGGGGCTTGAATGCGGTGGGTGATTACCCACCATTTGCCGTCGGGGCTTCGGCCCAGGTCAAACGCCACCATGTGCAGCCAAACCTTGTTGGGCGGTTGCATACCTTGCATTTGCGGCAAGTACCCTGAATGCCCGTAAACCAGGTCGGCTGGCAACAGGCCTGTTGAAAGCAGTTCACGTGGGCCATACACATCGCCCATCATGGCGTTCAACAGCTGCGCGCGCTGTGCCACACCGGCTTGCAACACAGCCCAGTCGGCCTGGTCGATGATGAAAGGAAGCAGGTCCAGCGACCAGGGGCGTGATGTGCCCTGGGCGTGGTCTGCATACACATTGTAGGTAATTCCATTGTCGCGAATCTGCTTGGCCAGCGCGGCTTTTTTGCCGTCCAGGTGTTCACCAAGCCCTGTTGCGGGCAGTCGGTTTACAAACTCTGCCCAGGCAGGGCGCAACACCCCAGCGCCTGCCAGTTCGCTGTAATAGGCGCTGGTGCCCTTCAGGATGCTTTGTTGCCAGGGTATGTTGGCGTTCGCAAGGTTGGGATTCGGGTTTGCGCTCAAAGCGATTCACTGCATGAAATACGGAGACCCATTGTAAATGCCTAACACCACCTTAGGTCGAGAGTAATCGGGAACTCGGGTCTTCCTGATGGGCTTTTTACACTAACCTTGCCGTGGGTATGGCCCATGCGGAAGAATCGAGTCAATCGGCGGCTTTCTGCTTCAAAGGCATTCACCGGGAAAAGGTCATAATTTCTGCCGCCCGGGTGAGCCACATGGTACTGGCATCCTCCCAGGCTGCGTCCATTCCACGTGTCAATCAAGTCGAAGGTCAACGGGGTGTGCACACCGATGGTGGGGTGCAGTGCATTGGGTGGCTGCCAAGCACGGTAGCGAACCCCAGCCACGTATTCACCTACTGTTCCTGTGCTGTGCAAGGGAACCTTCACGCCGTTGCAGGTTAAAACATATCGTTCGTCCACGAAGTTTTTGACCTTCACCTCTACACGTTCCAGCGACGAGTCCACATAGCGCACAGTGCCGCCAGGCGCACCTTCCTCACCCAGAACATGCCATGGCTCGAGCGCACTGAAAATTTCCACTTCCACGCCCCGGCTTGAGAAGTCGCCCATTTTTGGGAAGCGGAAGGCAAAGTGGGGGTTGAACCAATCCAGCTTGAATGGAAACCCTGCATCGTTCAAATCGGCCACCACATCGGTGATGTCGTTTTTGACAAAGGTGGACAGCATGTACTGGTCATGAAGCCGAGTGCCCCATTTCACAAGTCGTGCCGTGTAAGGTGTTTTCCAGAACTTGGCGATCAGCGTGCGCAGCAGCAATTGCTGGGCAAGGCTCATTTGCGCGTTGGGCGGCATTTCGAAAGCACGCAGCTCCAGCAGGCCCAGACGACCTGTCGAGGTGTCTGGGCTGTAAAGCTTGTCGATGCAGAATTCGCTTCGGTGGGTGTTTCCAGTGGCATCAATCAGGATGTTGCGCAACAGCCTGTCAATAATCCACGGTGGCGGGTTGCCCGAATACTTTTGCATCTGCCGATCCAGCTCGGTCAAGGCCAGTTCAAGTTCATGAACCTGGTCGGTACGGGCCTCGTCCACACGGGGTGCCTGGCTGGTCGGGCCTACGAACAGGCCAGAGAAGAGGTAAGACAAACCGGGGTGGTTGTGCCAGTAGCGCAGCAGGCTGCCCAGCAGGTCTGGGCGTCGCAGGAATGGGCTGTTTTCCGGTGTTTCACCACCCATCACGAAATGGTTGCCTCCACCCGTTCCGCTGTGGCGGCCATCCAGCATGAACTTTTCGCTCGACAGGCCAATCTGCCGCGCCTCTTCGTACAGGTTGGTTGTCAGGTGCAGCAACTCTGCCCAGGTTTTGCTGGGCTGTACGTTCACTTCAAGCACGCCCGGGTCGGGGGTGACCTGCAGCATGGTCATGCGTGCATCGCGCGGGGGCGTGTAACCTTCCATCACCACAGGCTGATTCATGGCCTGTGCCGTGTCTTCAATTCTGGCGATCAGTTCAAGGTAGTCATCCAGCGATTCAAGCGGTGGCATGAACACGTACAGTTGCCCGTTGCGAACCTGAACGCACATGGCGGTTCGCACAATGTGGGTGGCTGATTCTTTCATGACCGGTGCTGTGTCGTCCGCAACAGCAGTTTTGCCCGCAATGCCGCCTGGCTTTTGCACGGCCACGCGCGCAGCGGCAGGGGGGGCAAATGGGTCGGCAGGAATCGTGTACGGGTAATCCTTTTTAGCCACCCAAGGTTGCGAGTCCAAGGGCAAGCGATAACCCATGGCCGAGTCGCCAGGTATCAGGTACATGCGTTCATCACGCAAGAACCAGCGGCCAGTTCTCCACTGGCCTTTGTGTGCCTGAATCGGTATGCAGTAGCCAACTTCTTCAGTCAAGCCTTGGGTGAACACTTTGTTCAGGCGTTTGCGTTCCAGCGGGTCGTCAAGCCTGGAGTCGAACGGGTCCACGTTAACAGGCAGCTTGCGTTCACGCCACATATAATACCAGGCGTCTTCAAAGCCAGGCATCACATACCGTGAATGAAGTCCAAGGCGGCTGCACAGGCCTTCCATGAATTTTTTGGCCGTCGCGTTGGTGGCTTTTCCATCTTTCGGTTCACGGCTTAACAGCTTCGGGTTTTTCCAGATCGGTTCACCGCTTTTAAGCCAATACAGTGACAAGGCCCACCGTGGCAATTGCTCGCCGGGGTACCATTTGCCCTGGCCAAAATGATAGAAGCCACCCTTGCCATAGTAGTTACTCAGCTTGCCCAGCATCTTGATGCCGTACTCACGCTTGGTTGGGCCCAATGCGTCGATGTTCCATTCCGCTGCGCCGCGGTCGGTGTTGGCTACAAAAGTGGGCTCTCCGCCCATGGTCAGGCGCACATCCAATGCTTCCAGCGCCTTGTCCACTTCAAAGCCCAAGGCCTCAATTCCCTTCCATTGTTCTTCGGTATAGGGTTTGCTGGTGCGGGGTGATTCATACACCCGCTGCACGCTCATCTCGTGCTCGAACTCCACCTCGCATTCATCGAGTGCGCCTGTAATTGGGGCAGCGCTGCCCGGCTCTGGCGAGCACGCCAGTGGAATATGGCCTTCACCGGCCAACAGGCCGGAAGTGGGGTCAAAACCGATCCAGCCTGCGCCGGGCAAATACACTTCACACCAGGCATGCAGGTCGGTGAAGTCCTTTTCCGGGCCATCTGGCCCATCGATGGCCTTCACGTCACTGGTCAGTTGAATCAGGTAACCTGATGCAAAACGAGCAGCCAAGCCCAAGCGGCGCAAAATTTGCACCATCAGCCAAGCCGTGTCACGGCAGGAACCAGAACCGGTGTTCAGTGTTTCATCTGGTGTTTGTACGCCTGGCTCCATGCGAATCAAATACTTGATCTTGTTCGCCAGATCTTGGTTCAAGCCCACCAGAAAATCGATGGTTTTTACCCGGCTCAGGTTCATGTCCGCCATGTAGGCGTTGAATGCTTTGCCTGTGTGACATGGCACCAGGTAAGGGGCCAGTTCCTGATCCAGCGATTCGTCGTATTTAAAGGGGAAAAACTCGGAAGCCTCTTCAAGGAAGAAATCGAACGGGTTCAACACCGACATTTCCGCGACCAGGTCCACCGCGATTTCCAGCATCTCCGTGGGTTCAGGGAAAATCAGGCGGCCCAGGTAATTGCTTTGAGGGTCTTGCTGCCAGTTAATGAAATGGGTTTGAGGCAGCACTTTCATGCTGTAACTCAAAATGCGCGTGCGGCAGTGCGGGGCAGGGCGCAAGCGCACCACTTGGGGGCCCAGATTGATCAGGCGGTCGTAGCGGTAGCGTGTAATATGGCGCAGGGCAACGTGAATAGACACTGTGTATTCCCAAAAATGAAGCTGAAAGAACAAAACCTTTGTATGGCACGGAGAGAAGCATGAACCATGCCGAAGAAATCTGGAAAACTTTGGTGCGCGCCACCGTGGACAAAAAGCACCCTTGGCGTGTCGTGGGTTTCAGTACCTCGGGCCCCAATGGCCCGCAGGTGCGCTCGGTGATTCTCAGGGGCGTTAAACCAGCAGAACGCCAACTTCTGTTTTTCACCGATTTACGCAGCCAGAAAATGGCAGAAATTGCACACGATGCGCGCGTGGCACTGCTGTTCTGGAACCCCCGAAGCAACACGCAGTTGCGAGTATGTGGCAATGCAGCGCCAGAAGCCAGTGAATTGATTGTGAACGGTCATTGGGAGCGAATCCCGGACTATGCCCGCAAAGATTACGCTACCTTAAGTGCCCCCGGCACTGCACTCGATTCAGCAAATTCATGCCTGGACCTTTCCATGGCTCGAAGCAATTTTGTGGCGCTGAATGTAGTTGTTCAACAGATAGAACTATTGCGGCTGGATCGTGATGGCCATGTTCGCCTTGCCTTTTCTCCTTCTGCCAGCGGTGACTGGACTGAAAAAGGACTTGTGCCATAGTTTTATTGAACCAACTGGATTGAATTCTCACAAAAATAGAAAACCGGGAAGTTTGCGGTGTCTTGATGTGCCCTGAAACCAATCCAAGGAGGTCAAATGTCCATTGAACACATCACCGGGATGGGCGCAATTTCCGGTTACAACGATGAAAAAACCCGTCACGAACAACAGGACGATTCTGCATCTGAAGCGTATATTCTTGACCATCTTACTCAGCGCTATAACTTGGGACGTAGCCAAGCCATGGCCGTTCTTAGCGCTGTGATGGGTTGTGGCTCCAGCATGACGCAGTTGGCGCAAGGCCTGCAAAACAACGATGCCGCGGTTGTCGCACTCTTCGAGACTTACATTCTCTAGGGTTCCTGCGGCGTATCGTCAATTTTTCTCGCGGGTTTGTTATGCTTGAACTGTAGGTCATGTTGACCGCAGAACAAACAGGGGAACCACGTGAGCGACAGTCAGTACATTCCGCCTAAGGTCTGGGTATGGGACAAGGAAAATGGCGGCAAGTTTGCCAGCATCAATCGCCCGATTGCGGGCTCAACCCATGACAAGAAATTGCCCGTCGGCAAACATCCCTTGCAGCTGTATTCACTGGCCACGCCGAATGGGGTGAAAGTGACCATCATGCTGGAAGAGTTGCTGGCCCTTGGCCACACTGGTGCTGAATACGATGCATGGCTGTGCAATATTCTCAGTGGCGACCAGTTCAGCAGCGGTTTTGTGGAAGTGAACCCGAACAGTAAAATTCCGGCTTTGATGGACCACAGCACCAACCCGCCCACCCGAGTGTTTGAATCGGCTTCTATCCTGCTGTATCTCGCTGAAAAATTCAAAGCCTTCTTGCCCACCGATTTGAGCAAACGAACCGAGGTCATGTCCTGGTTGTTCTGGCAAATGGGAAGTTCGCCAATTCTGGGCGGCGGCTTTGGCCATTTTTACGCCTATGCACCTGAAAAGTTTGAATACCCCATCAATCGCTACGCCATGGAAGTCAAGCGGCAGCTGGATGTACTGGACCGTCAGTTGGCCAACAACCAGTTCATTGCTGGCGATGAATACACCATTGCCGACATGGCAATCTGGCCCTGGTATGGCGCATTGGTCACCAACAAGGTGTACGAAGCCGCCGAATTTCTGGAAACCCACACCTACACCCATGTGTTGCGCTGGACCCATGAAATTGCGAACCGCCCGGCAGTGATACGCGGCAGGATGGTCAACCGTACTTGGGGTGAACCCGGTGAGCAGGTACCAGAAAGACACAGCGCCAGCGATTTTGACGGAAAAGCCGTTTAACGCGCCCCGGGTTGGTGCACAATGTGCCCCTCACATTCACACCTGCCCGGGAGCAAGCGCGTGCACAAGTTTTTTTATCTCATTTTGTTGTCTGGTTTGTCCGCATGCGCTTCCAATCATGATTTGACCCAAGGCTCAAACATGCTGGGCGGTGGTTACAAGCAGGACGAACTGGGTCCAGGCTTGTTTCACCTGTATGCCCGTTCCAACCATGCCCCCTGGGCCAATTACGACGCTGCCAGAACCACTTGGCGCAACGGCGCGGAAAGGGCCTGTGGTTCCGCGGAATACGATGAGTTGTCTGTTCGTGAATCAGAACGGGACACGGGTCTGCAGAACAGCGGTGGTGTGCGTTATCTGGTGACCGAGAGAACCGGTTATGCCAAATGCGACTCCACCACGCTGAGCAACGAGGAAGTCAGCAAGGCAGTGGCCCGCCACACTTCGACCCGGTAATTTCAACGGAAATCTCGAACAACCAAGCCACGCTAAGGGATCAGGCAACCATGATCAAACTACTTAAAAGTCTGTTTGTGGTTCCCACCTTGAGCCTGCTGTGCAGTTGCGCCCTTCCTCATCTGGAAGATCGCACATCGTCAAGTGCCTTGCCCGTACACAAGGCCAGCGAAACGCGCATGGCAAGTAGCCTTGCACCTCAACTTCAAGCCAAACCGGGACAAGTGGGAATTTACCCACTTCAAGACCCACGCGAAGCCTATGCAAGCCGCGTCGCGCTGGTGCGCAACGCTGAACGTACTGTCGATATACAGTCTTATTTGTGGCGGAACGACACCACAGGCAATCTCATCTTGAATGAGTTGCTGAATGCCGCTGACCGAGGCGTGCGGGTGCGGTTGTTGATTGATGACAACGGTGTGTCTGGCCTGGATGACAAACTGAACGCCGTGGACGCCCATCCCAATATCGAAGTTCGTCTGTTCAATCCCTTTGTGATTCGCAAACCCAAATGGCTGGGTTACCTCACCGATTTCAAGCGTGCAAACCGGCGTATGCACAACAAGACATTCACGGTTGACAACCAGGTGACGATTGCGGGTGGTCGTAACATCGGTGATGAATACTTTGGCGCCACCGTGGACACCCTGTTTACCGACCTTGATGTGCTGTGCATTGGCGAGGTAGTCCGCGATGTATCTGCTGACTTTGATGCCTATTGGCAAAGTGATTCGGCTTACCCGGTGGTTAAGGTGCTGGTACCTACAGACCAGTCTGCAATTGATCTAATCAAACTTGATTGGTCACAACTTGAGCAGTCGGAACCGGCTGCCCGCTATGTCACGCAAGTTCGCGAGTCAGCTTTTTTTCAGAAACTGATGAACGGCAGTTTGCCCCTGCACTGGGCTACTGCGCGCATGGTCAGTGATGACCCGGCCAAGGGCCTGGATCAGGCCAATCAAGAAGATTTGCTCGTTGGCGAGTTGCGCGATTTCATCGGTCAACCCGAGCAGGTCTTGAACGTGGTATCGCCTTATTTCGTGCCCACTGAAAAGGGTGTGGCGTTTTTTTCCCAGTTGGCGCAACAGGGTGTGAAGGTTCAGATATTGACCAACTCCCTTGAAGCCACCGATGTGGCTGCTGTGCATTCCGGTTATGCCAAAAGCAGGGTTGATTTGTTGAAAGCAGGCGTGAAGTTGTTCGAGATGCGCAAAACGCCACGGATTGAGAATGTCCGGCAAAACAAGCGCAACACGATGCTGGGTAGCTCGGGCTCCAGCCTGCATACAAAAATGTTTTCTGTGGATGGCAACCGGGTGTTTGTGGGGTCATTCAATTTTGACCCCAGGTCGGTCAACCTCAACACGGAAATGGGCTTTCTGATCAATAGCAAAAGTCTGGCTGTGCAGATCGATCGGGATTTCAAAACCTTGCCGACCACCGCGTACGAGGTGATTCTGGACGAGCAAGATTCGCTGGTGTGGATAGAACGTGAAGGCGAAAAGCTCACAAAGCACGAGCTTGAACCCAAGGCCACTGTGTGGCGCAGGGTTGTGGTGTTCTTTTTCTCCCTGCTGCCCATCAACGATTTGTTGTGACAGGCATCAAGGCAGGGCAGGTGGGTTTGATCCTGCCCAATCAGTCCTGTTCTTCAATCCACATCATCTGGATCGCTTCCAGAATTTTTTCGTTGGATTTTTCCGGGTTGTCGTCAAATCCGGGCAAGGCGCATACCCACTTGTGCAAGTCGGTAAAGCGTATGTATTGGGGGTCAACATCTGGGTGGGCTTCAATCAAATCCAGCGCAATATCCAGCGTGTCTGTCCATTTCATGGCGGGTGTCCTTGATCAGTGGTTTTCGCGGGCGTGGTTGATGGTGTACTTGGGCAGTTCCACCACCAGGTCTTTCTGCGCAACTTTCACCTGGCAAGCCAGGCGGCTTTGCGGTGTCAGGCCCCAGGCCATGTCCAGCAAGTCATCCTCATCGTCATCACTCTCATTCAGGCTGTTGAAGCCTTCCTTGATCACCACGTGGCAAGTGGTGCAGGCACAGCTCATTTCGCAGGCGTGTTCCAATGAAATGCCGTTGGCCAGAATGCTTTCGCACAGCTGGGCACCCGTGGCTGCTTCGAAAGTTTTGCCTTCCGGGCAAAGGCTTTCGTGGGGAAGAATCTTGATAATCGGCATGTTGTAAATCTCTCGTGTTTGTTGTGTCGCTGTTACTTCGTGGCGCCGCCCAGGGTGGCGCTGACAGTGTCGATTGTTTTGCCGGTCAGGGCTTTGCGTATGCCGGCGTCCATGCGGCGGGCAGCGAAGTCCTCGGTCAGGTGGCCAAGCTCTTCAATGCCTTGTTCAATGGCGCGCACATCGGTACTTTGGGCCAGCTCGCGCATTAACTCGATACTCGCCTGAATGGCTGTCAGTTCGTCGGCTTCAAGCAGGTCGCGGTCTTTGGCGATGGCAGCCTCAACCGACTCCACCAGGCGCAGGGCTTCCACCTGTTGCTCACGCAACTGGCGTGCTTCCATGTCAGCTTCTGCAAACTCAAAACTGTTTTTCAGCATGCCGGCAATTTGATCGTCGTCCAGGCCATAAGAGGGCTTCACGGTGATGTTTGCCGAAACGCCTGAGCCGGTTTCCATGGCATTCACAGCCAGCAGACCATCTGCATCCACCTGGAAGGTAACGCGAATGCGCGCAGCACCGGCTACCATGGGGGGAATACCCCGCAATTCAAAGCGGGCCAGTGAACGGTTTTCGGACACCAGTTCGCGCTCGCCTTGCACCACGTGAATGGCCATGGCGGTTTGCCCGTCTTTGAATGTGGTGAATTCCTGTGCTCGGGCCACCGGAATGGTGCTGTTGCGGTTGATCACGCGTTCAGTCAGGCCGCCCATGGTTTCAAGGCCGAGGCTGAGCGGAATCACGTCCAATAACAACAGGTCGTCTTCACTGCGGTTGCCGGCCAGTGTGTCCGCTTGAATGGCGGCGCCAATGGCAACGACTTCATCCGGGTTCAAATTCACCAGGGGGTCTTTGCCGAAAAACGCTTTCACGGCTTTGCGAATAACTGGCATGCGGGTTGAACCGCCCACCATCACCACACCTTCAATGTCATCAATGCTCAAGCCTGCATCCCGCAATGTTTTGCGGGCAGCCTGAATTGTTCGCTTCACCAAGGGTTCAACGATGGCTTCAAATTGTTCAGCAGTCACGGTTTCAGCAATGGTCTCGCCGCTTTTGAATTCAACGCTGAGAAAGGCCGTGTGTTCATGCGAAATCTGTTCTTTCACACGGCGACACGCCATCACCAGGCGTGAACGCTGTTGCGGATTCAATTCTTCAAAGCCGTGTGTGGCAATGAAGTGGTCTGCCATCGCGCGGTCAAAGTCATCGCCACCCAGTGCAGAATCGCCACCCGTGGCCAGCACTTCAAACACGCCTGCCTGCAAACGCAGGATCGATACATCGAAGGTACCGCCACCCAGGTCGAACACCACGAACTGGCCCTGCACCTTCTGGTCCAGGCCATACGCCACAGCAGCGGCTGTGGGCTCGTTGATCAGGCGCAGTACATTCAGGCCTGCCAGTTGAGCAGCGTCTTTGGTGGCTTGACGTTGTGCATCGTCAAAATAGGCCGGCACGGTAATCACCGCACCCACCAGTTCGCCACCCAAGGTTGCTTCGGCCCGCTTGCGCAAGGCGCGCAAAATATCGGCAGACACTTCAACCGGGCTTTTGACGCCAAAATCAGTTTCAACTTCCACCATGCCACCGGAATCTTTCACACGGTAGGGCAGGTTCAACCCTTGAACATCTTTGTAGCCACGACCCATCAGGCGCTTGACCGAGAACACGGTGTTGAACGGGTCGGTGTCGGCACACGCCAAGGCATCCTCGCCCATATTTTTCACACCGGTTTCACCGTAACGCACCACGCTGGGCAGAATCACCCGGCCTGATGCATCAGGCAAACATTCCGCACTGCCACTTCGCACACTGGCCACCAAGGAATGCGTGGTGCCCAGGTCGATACCCACTGCGAGCCTGTGTTCATGCGGCGCAGTGGACATGCCGGGTTCGGCAATTTGTAACAAGGCCATTAGCTGGCGTCCTCCATCTGTTCCAGCTTCTTGTTGAGCTGGGACATGAATTTGTCGATAAAAAGAAGCGCTTGCGCCGTGTTGCAGGCGGCTTTCGCATCTTTGTCCTGATCGATCTGGTCCGCGATCACGCGCAGGCAGCGTTTCTTCTCGGCTGCCACCAAGTCAATCAGGTCTTCCAGTTCATGCGCTGATTCAATCTCTTCAAGCTGTTCACGCCAATCCATTTGCTGCGTCAACAGGGCTGGGGGCAAGTTGCTTTGTTGCCCGCGCGGATTTTCCCCGTTCAGTTCGCACCAGTAAATGGCACGCTCCATCGGCTTCTGAAGGCGCTTGTACGCCTCGTTGATTCGCGTGGCCCATTGCACAGCCAGCCGTTTTTCCTGTGAACTGGCGTTCGCAAAACGGTCTGGATGGGTTTGGCTTTGAAGGCGCAAATAAGATGCAGAAAGGGCTGCGCTGTCCAGTTCAAACTGGCAGGGCAACCCAAAAATGTCGAAATCGCTGTCGCTTAACTGAAATACTGAGTTGATCACTGGGTTGACCATTAAACGGTGAAGCTTTCACCACAGCCACAGCGTGCCTTCTCGTTGGGGTTGTTGAATTTGAAGCCTTCGTTCAGGCCCTCGCGAGCGAAGTCCAATTCAATGCCTTCAAGGTAGGGCATGCTTTTTGGGTCAACAAACAGCTTCACACCATGGGCCTCGAATACATTGTCTTCATCTGCAACAACGTCTACAAACTCGAGCTTGTACGCCATGCCAGAACAACCGGTGGTGCGCACACCGATGCGCAAGCCTATTCCCTTGCCACGTTTGGTCAGGAACTTGCTGATGTGATCGGCGGCGCGCTCTGTCAATGTAATCGCCATGGTGTTCAATTCCTATTCAACAACTTGTCAACGAAACAGCCTGATCAGGCATGCTTCTTTTTGTAATCTTCCACTGCGGCCTTGATGGCGTCTTCGGCCAAAATGGAACAGTGAATTTTCACGGGTGGCAAAGCCAGTTCTTCTGCAATGGCGGTGTTCTTGATTTCCAAAGCCTGGTCCAGGGTTTTGCCCTTGACCCACTCGGTCACCAGTGAAGACGACGCAATGGCCGAGCCGCAACCGTAGGTTTTGAACTTTGCATCGGTGATCAAGCCGTCTGAGCCCACCTTGATTTGCAACTTCATCACGTCGCCACAAGCGGGTGCACCCACCATGCCGGTACCTACTTCGTCGTCGCCTTTTTCAAAGGAGCCCACGTTGCGGGGGTTTTCATAATGGTCTAGAACTTTGTCGCTGTATGCCATGGTACTTCTCCTGAATATTCAAATATTTTAGTGCTCTGCCCATTGAACGGTGCTGAGGTCAACGCCGTCCAGGTGCATTTCCCACAATGGGGACAATTCGCGCAGTTTTGCCACTTTGGCTTTCATCAGTTCAATGGTGAAATCCACGTCCGCTTCAGTCGTGAAACGACCAATCGAGAAACGGATTGAGCTGTGCGCCAATTCATCGCTGCGGCCCAAGGCGCGCAACACGTACGAGGGCTCGAGCGAGGCCGATGTACAGGCAGAACCTGAGGACACGGCAATGTCTTTCACAGCCATGATCAGGGATTCACCTTCCACAAAGTTGAAGCTGACGTTCAGGTTGTGCGGTACGCGCTGTTCCAGGTCACCGTTGACATAAATTTCGTCAATCGCTTTCAGGCCATTGAGCAGGCGGTCACGCAGGGCTTTCATGCGGGGCAACTCACTTGCCATTTCTTCCTTGGCGATGCGGAATGCTTCACCCATGCCCACAATTTGATGGGTTGCCAAAGTGCCTGAACGCATGCCGCGCTCGTGGCCGCCACCGTGCATTTGTGCGTCAATGCGAATGCGTGGCTTGCGGCGCACATACAAAGCACCAATGCCTTTGGGGCCGTAGGTTTTGTGGGCACAGAAACTCATCAAATCCACTTTCAGCTTTTGCAGGTCGATTTCAACCTTGCCAGTGGCTTGAGCTGCATCCACGTGAAAAATGATGCCTTTTTCGCGGCACAGCTCACCAATTGCTGGAATGTCTTGAATCACGCCAATTTCGTTGTTCACGTACATGATTGAAATCAGCACGGTGTCTGGGCGAATGGCGGCTTTCAATGCGTCCATGTTCACCAGGCCGTTTTCCTGTACGTCCAGGTAAGTGGCTTCAAAGCCATGGCGTTCCAGGTCGCGGAAGGTGTCCAGCACTGCCTTGTGTTCGGTTTTCACCGTAATAATGTGCTTGCCCTTGGTTTCACCGTAAAACAGTGCTGCGCCTTTGATGGCCAAGTTGTTTGACTCGGTTGCGCCAGAGGTCCAGACGATCTCGCGTGGGTCGGCATTCACCAGTGCAGCCACGTCTTCACGGGCCTTCTCAACTGCCTCTTCCGCCGTCCAGCCATACGCGTGGCTGCGGGATGCCGGGTTGCCAAAGCTTTCGCGCAGGAAAGGGATCATGGCATCGGCTACACGCGGGTCCACCGGAGTGGTGGCGCTGTAATCGAGATAAATCGGCATCTTGTTCATCTGTGTACTCCAATCAACTGCATTGTTTAATGTGTGTGCTGTGAGGCTGCGGTATTAAGAGCCGCTGGCCTTTCACGAAACTGAATTGTCTTTTCTGCGTCTTTTTTTCGATGCTTTTCAACCAGGCACTGAAGGCTGACTGAGCCCAGGTATTCCAGCATCTTGGTGTTCAGGCTGCTCCACAGGTCGTGCGTCATGCATTGGCCTTCATCGGTACAGTTTTCTTTTCCACCGCACTGGGTTGCATCCAGGGGTTCGTCAACTGCCAAAATCACATCCGCAACACTCACCTCTTTGAGGGAGCGGACGATATGATAACCGCCACCGGGGCCGCGAACACTTTCCACCAACTCGTGGCGGCGCAATTTGGAAAACAATTGTTCAAGATAGGACAGGGAAATATTTTGCCGCTGGCTGATACCGGCAAGCGACACAGGCCCCGTGTCTTGCTGCAAGGCAAGATCGATCATGGCTGTTACGGCAAATCTGCCTTTGGTGGTCAAACGCATGGCACCCCTTTTTAATTCCTAGTATTTCAGTCAAGTATAGCAAAGTTGACTGTTTTACTCAAGTATTCAAACTAATCGGGGCAATAGGGAAAACCTTGATGGAGCAGTGGTGAGAAGTGGGCTGCAAACAAAAACCGCCAGCCAAGGCCAGCGGTTTTTGCAGTCCACACCCGCACAAGGCTGGCGCAAGCGATTTGAATTAGTTATGCAGCAGCAAACTGAAACACGCGTTTGCGCAACACTTCCAACAAGCCGGTGCAGCTGTCTTCGATGTAGTTCAGCACGGTGTCAAAGCCATCTGGACCGCCGTAGTAAGGGTCGGGTACCGTGGCTTCGTCGTGTTCAGTGGCGTAGCGCATCATCAACTGGATTTTGTGCGCGTACTGGCGTGGGCACTGCTGTTGCAGCAGGCTCATGTTGTCCCAGTCCATCGCCAGAATCATGTCGCTGTCGCGGAAGTCTTCGGCGGTAACCTGACGTGAAATCAGCTCGGAAAGGTCATAACCACGCTTGGCTGCCGCGGCTACAGCGCGGGGGTCCGGCGTTTTGTCGAGGTGGTAGGCGTGTGTACCAGCCGATTCCACGGAAATTTCATGGTCAAGACCCGCTTCGCTTACCATTTGCCTGAAAACGCCTTCCGCTGTTGGTGAGCGGCAGATGTTACCCATGCACACAAACAAAACTTTGCTTTTCATATTGGCTTCCTATGTCCTGAACCCATTAAAATTAAACTCTTGAAACCTGTGCAGCCCGCTTATGCGCTGCGTTTGGCATCCAGCGAAGAAACATTCGAGTCGCCCTTGCTGCCAAACAACTGTTCTTTCAGCAAGCCCAGCTGATCGCGTGCTTGGGCTGCTTTTTCAAATTCAAGATTCTTCGCATGCTCCAGCATGAGCTTCTCAAGTCGCTTGATTTCCTTGGCCAACTGTTTTTCACCCAACGGTGCAACTTCCAAAGCCTTGTCAGCCTTGCGTTGCTTGGAAGCGTTTGGATCGAACACGCCATCAATAAGTTCCTTGATCTGCTTGTTCACGCCCCGCGGGGTAATTCCATTTTCCGTGTTGAATTCAATCTGCTTGTTGCGGCGGCGGCTTGTTTCACCTATCGCCAGTTCCATGGAATTGGTGACCCGGTCTGCGTACAAAATGGCCTTGCCGTTCAAATTTCGGGCGGCGCGGCCAATTGTTTGAATCAAACTGCGCTCGCTGCGCAAAAAGCCTTCCTTGTCGGCATCCAGAATAGCAACTAGGGACACTTCCGGAATATCCAAGCCCTCACGCAACAAATTAATACCAACCAGCACGTCAAATTCGCCCAAACGGAGGTCGCGAATGATTTCCACGCGTTCCACGGTGTCGATGTCAGAATGCAAATACCGCACGCGCACGCCATTGTCGCTGAGGTAATCAGTGAGGTCTTCGGCCATGCGCTTGGTCAACGTTGTGACCAATACTCGATCGCCAGCGCGAGTTCGTTCGTGAATCTCGCTAAGCAGGTCATCGACCTGGGTGGTGGCAGGGCGCACCTCTATTACAGGGTCAATAAGCCCTGTAGGGCGCACCACTTGTTCAACCACTTGACCGGAGTGCTCTTTCTCGTAATTCGAGGGCGTGGCTGAAACAAACACTGTTTGCCGCATTTTGGACTCGAATTCCTCGAAACGCAAGGGGCGATTGTCCATGGCAGATGGCAGACGAAAGCCGAAGTTAACCAGAGTTTCCTTGCGGGACCTGTCTCCACGGTACATTCCGCTGAGTTGACCCAAGGTCACGTGGCTTTCATCAATGATCATCAAGCCGTCTTTGGGCAGGTAGTCAATCAGTGTGGGTGGCGGTTCACCAGGCGCAGCACCCGACATGTGGCGGCTGTAATTCTCGATTCCCTTGCAAAAACCGAGTTCCGCAAGCATTTCAAGGTCGAACCGAGTGCGCTGCTCAAGCCGCTGGGCTTCAACCAGTTTTCCGTCTTTGACAAAGAAGTCCAGCCGTTCGCGCAGTTCGTCCTTGATGGTTTCAATGGCGCGCACCACTGTGCCGCGAGGTGTCACGTAGTGGCTGCTGGGGTAAATCGTGAAGCGTGGTAATTTTTGACGAATTTTGCCTGTGAGCGGGTCGAACAACTGGATGCCATCAATTTCGTCATCGAACAGGTCAATTCGAACGGCCAGTTCGGAGTGTTCAGCGGGGTACACGTCAATGGTGTCGCCCCTCACCCGAAAGGTACCACGAGTGAAGTCTAAGTCGTTGCGCTTGTACTGCATGGCAATCAGGCGCTTGAGGATGTCGCGCTGGCTGAGCTTGTCGCCATGGCGAATGCTCAGAATCATGGCGTGGTAATCGGACGGGTTACCAATACCGTAGATGCAGCTGACCGTGCCTACAATAATGGTGTCGCGGCGCTCCAGCAGGCTCTTGGTGGCAGACAGCCGCATTTGCTCGATGTGCTCGTTGATCGAGCTGTCTTTTTCAATGAACAGGTCGCGGCTGGGTACATAGGCTTCAGGCTGGTAATAGTCGTAGTAGCTGACGAAGTATTCCACCGCATTTTTGGGGAAGAATTCGCGCATTTCAGCGTACAGCTGGGCTGCCAGCGTTTTGTTGGGCGCCAGTACAAGGGCAGGGCGCCCAGTTTGGGCGATCACGTTGGCCATTGTGAAGGTTTTACCCGACCCGGTTACCCCCAGCAGGGTTTGAAACACTTCGCCGTCGTTCACGCCTTCCACCAGTTTTTCAATGGCGGTGGGTTGGTCTCCAGCCGGGGGGTAGGGCTGGTACAACTCGAACGGACTGTCGGGGTAACTGATAAATCCAGGGGTCATGTTAAACTGCAACGCATGATGTGAGGCAACCACAAACCACAGCTGTTTCGACCAATGATCACCCGAACGGGTTGAACCTTTTGGCCAATGCCGTAGAATTGCGAGGTTGCATCATTAGGCTGTGTGCTGTGAAATATCAACAGCAATTTGTGATAAGCCAATCGTGCATTATGGTCGGAAACAGGAATTATTTCCAGACTTGACTTTTTCTTTTTTCACTCCCAGACAACGGAATCATGCTTTCAAATCGCGCACTTACGATCAAACCTTCCCCTACACTTGCCGTGACAGCCAAGGCGGCCCAACTCAAAGCCGAGGGTAAAGACATTATCGGCCTGGGCGCTGGTGAGCCTGACTTCGACACGCCAGACCACATCAAGGAAGCTGCCAAGAAGGCAATTGACGCCGGCTTCACCAAGTACACCAACGTGGGCGGCACACCGGGCCTGAAAAACGCAGTGATCGCCAAACTGAAGCGCGACAACAACCTGGACTACAAGGCCAATGAAGTAGTGGTGGGTGTAGGCGGCAAGCAGTGTATTTTCAACATGATCCTGGCCACCATCAATGATGGTGACGAAGTTGTCATTCCTGCACCGTACTGGGTCAGCTACGCCGACATCGTTGAAATTGCCGGTGGTGTGCCCAAGCTGGTGTTGGCCGGTATTGAGCAAGGTTTCAAGATCACGCCCGCCCAGCTGGAAGGCGCGATTACCCCCAAAACCAAGATGTTCATGATCAACAGCCCCAGCAACCCCACTGGCGCTGTGTACACGAAGGAAGAGTTGGCGGCTTTGGGTGAAGTGCTGTTGAAGCACCCCAACATCATCGTGGCCACTGACGACATGTACGAGCACATCAATTTGACTGGCGTGCCTTTCGTGAACATTCTGAATGCCTGCCCAGCGCTGAAAGACCGCACCGTGGTGTTGAATGGCGTATCCAAGGCTTACAGCATGACCGGCTGGCGTATTGGTTTTGCCGCTGGCCCCGCCAAGTTGATCGACGTGATGACCAACCTGCAAAGCCAGTCCACTTCCAACCCCACTTCAATTTCCCAAGTGGCAGCCGAAGCGGCCTTGAATGGTGACCAGGATTGCTTGAAGCCCATGGTTGCTGCTTTCCGCGAGCGCAATGAGTTCGTGACCAAGGCTTTGAATGCAGTACCCACTATCCAGTGTCTGAAAGCAGAAGGTGCTTTCTACGCGTTTGTGGATGCACGCAAGGCCATTGAAAAGCTGGCAGCTGAAAGCAAGATTCGCGCTGCAAACGACCTGGAATTGACCGCATACCTGCTGGAAGCAGGCGTGGCTGTGGTTCCCGGTTCTGCATTTGGTGCTGAAGGTTACTTCCGCATTTCATTTGCAACCAGCATGAGCAACCTTGAAAAGGCCTGCGATCGCATTGCAAAAGCGCTTGGTTGATTAATGTTTAAGCAGTTCGAAGCCTTTTTGTGATTCATTTGGCCTATTTTTGTTTTTGGGCTTGCGCAAAAAAATTTCGCTGCTATAATCTCGGCTCTTTCCCCGATAGCTCAGTCGGTAGAGCGACGGACTGTTAATCCGCAGGTCCCTGGTTCGAGTCCAGGTCGGGGAGCCAAATACCAGAAGGCCCACAGCAATGTGGGCCTTTTGCTTTTCTGGCACGAACAAGCCTCATGACTTCGTGGCTAATACCATCTGCTTGATGTCCTTGAATACCTCGCTCCACACTTCATCTGAAACGTCAAACCCGATCAAGTAGCGCATGAAGAACGCGCCCTCAGTGGCGAGAAATGCAGCACGCAATCGACGATCTTCCTCATTCACTACATTCAGATCACCAATTCGTGATGCATACCAGTCGATGGAGCGTTTGACCTGCTGGGTTGAGCCCATCATGGCGGCCAACAAGGTTGCTACACGCCGCAATGATGTATCCGACTCCCCTTCGGTGGTTTGTATGTGCGCCAAAACGCGCCTTTGCTTGTCTGGGTCAAGGCCTGCACATTCATCAAACCTTGTTTGTTCATCGGCGATCCAACGATCGAGCATTGATTCAATGAGATTTTCACGTGTGCCAAATGCGGACTGGATACTGGCTTTCGGAAGTTTGGCTTCTGCTGCGAGAGTGCCGAACGACAGACCATTGCCACCAGACTTGGCGAGTAACTCTTCAGCGACATCGAGCAGATGCTCACGGTCAATTGTGCGAGGACGTGGCATGACTTGACTCCATTGTGTGTTTAAAATACGATCGTATTTAAACATCGTAGTGGCAATTTGTCACTGTGGCAACTAAATAGTTATCTAATCTTGGTGAAGGGAAGCGGAAATGAGCTGGATATATTTGGTCGTGGCGGGGTTATTGGAAATTGGTTGGCCAGTGGGCTTGAAAATGGCACAAGAACCCCTTACCCGATGGATGGGTATCGCAACTGCCGTAAGCTTCATGGCGGGCAGTGGTTTTTTTCTGTGGCTTGCGCAGCGCCACATACCCATGGGTACAGCCTATGCCATCTGGACAGGTATCGGCGCAGCGGGTACTTTCCTGGTGGGCGTGATGTTTTATGGCGATCCTTCCACACTGATGAGGTACATCGGTGTACTGCTGATTGTGGCGGGCGTGGTTACGCTGAAACTGGCCCACTAATTTCAAAAAATTTTTAACCTTCAAAGGTAAATATCTCAAAGGGTAAACATGACTCGCAGCTTTAAGAAGTTTGAAGTGAACGGCACCGTATTGAATGTGCTGATTGCAGGGCAGGGCGAACCTGTTTTGCTGATTCACGGATTTCCGGATGACCACAGCGTGTGGCGTTATCAGATCGACGCGCTGGTGCAAGCGGGCTTTCAGGTTATTGCCCCTGATATGCGGGGGTACGGAGAATCTGCGCTGTCAAAACGCGTGCGCGATTACCATGTCAGCAATTTGGTGAAAGATCTTCTCGCGCTGCTCGATGCTTTGAAGATCAAGCAGATTGCAGTGGCCGGTCACGACTGGGGCGCAGGCATTGGCTGGATGCTCGCCATCCATCATCCGGAACGGGTATCGCGTTACGCCGCCTTGTCAGTCGGACATCCTTGTGCGTTTGTCAGCGCGCCCATGTCGCAGAAATTGCGCAGCTGGTACATGCTGTTTTTCCAGTTACGTGGCCTGGCCGAGTTCTTGATCAAGGCCAATAACTGGAGTTTGTTTCGCAAGGTATTTGGCCTGCCCAATTATGAAGAGGAAGTGATTCAGCGTTTGTCGAGACCAGGCCGCCTGACAGCAGGTTTGAATTATTACCGGGCCAATGTGGACATGTTGTTTGTCAAAAATCTTCCATCTGTGAAGATGCCCGTGTTGGGACTTTTCAGTACAGGAGACAAATATCTGATTGAGCAGCAGATGCAGGATTCTGCACAATATGTGCAAGCCGAATGGCGCTATGAGTGTATCGAGGGTGTGTCGCATTGGTTGCAACTGGATGCGCCTGAACGCGTGAGCGCGCTGCTGATCGAGTTTTTTGGCAACGCCAAGCTTTGACAGGCCGCATTGCGCAGGTATATTGGATCCATAAAATGGCTTGAAGCCAAAAATTATTCCCTGTGTACACACCACCTCATTGACGCCGGCTCATGTCTTTTTATAAGGGTCAAGAAAATGAGTACAGAAATTAAGCCACCCCTGCCACCGTTTGATCTTGACTCCGCAGTCAAGAAGGCAAGGGCTGCGGAGAACGCCTGGAACACGAAAGATCCTGTGGCGGTATCCCTGGCGTACACCGAAGATTCCAAGTGGCGCAATCGCAGTGAGATATTTCAGGGAAGGCCTGCGATTGTGGATTTTCTGACCCGGAAATGGGCGCATGAAAACGGCTACAGGTTGATCAAGGAAGTTTGGGCCTACACCGACAATCGCATTGCTGCACGATTCGCTTACGAGTGGCACGACACCGATGGAAAGTGGTTTCGAAGCTACGGCAATGAAAACTGGGAGTTTGATTCCCGGGGCTTGATGAGAGTTCGCCATGCCAGCATCAATGACATCCCGATTGCTGAAGCGGACCGGTTGTTTCATTGGCCACAAGGCCCCCGACCGCTGGACCATCCTGGGTTAAGTGACTTGGGCCTCTGATCTACTTTTGTTTCTGGGCGCTTGCTGGCGGAAAGCTGTGGAGGGTTTCAGAAATGATTCTCAGGGTGTGTTCAATGCGCTCGTCATTCAGGTTGCCGCCCAGAGAAAGTCGCACGGCATTGGGCGTGTTTCCTTCCAGGCAAAACATGTCTGCGCTGGCAATCGCGATGCCACGGTTGAGCAAGCGGCCACAAAACGCGGACTGATTCCAGGTGGAAGGAAGATTGAGCCACAGGTGAAACCCTTCGGGATTCGTCTCGTAGTTGAAATCACCCAATATGCGCTTGGCGATCATTTGCCGCTTTTGGCTCAGCAGTCGAATACTGTCCAGGCACATTTGGGCAGTGCCGTCGAGAATCCATTGGGTCGCAAGTGCTGAACACACCGGGCTTGCCATAATTTGTGTGGCGCGAAGTGATGAGGCAATTCGTTTGGATTCAAGTTCATTCGGGCAAACCAGAAATGCAATTCGAAGCCCGGCACTGACGGTTTTGGACAAGCCGCTGACGTAGTACGTCAATTCTGGTGCCAAGCTTGCAAACGAAGGTGGGGGCGTTCGCATCAATTTGCTGTAAGGATCGTCCTCAATAATTTTCAGGCCGAAGTGCCTGGCTACTCCAACAATTTCGCGCCGCCGTGGTTCGCCAATGGTTCGGGTTGTCGGGTTCTGAATGGTCGGGTTCAAGTACAGTGCACGTACATCATTGATGCGGCAGTGTGCTTCAAGTGCGTCAGGAAGAATTCCTTCGCTGTCGGTGGGTATGCCCAGTGTTCGAATGCCGAGTTGGCCAGCCATGGCTTTGACGCCCGGATAGGTAACGGCCTCTGCGCACAGGATGTTGTCTGCACCAACCAATGCCGTCATGAGGCCCGCCAAGGTGCCTTGAATGCCGGGTGTGACTAGCGTAGTGCGCCCTTCGTGGTGCGGGCTTACACCACTTAACCAGGTGGCTGCTGCCTGCTGGTCGTTGTCGCTTCCACCGAAGTCCTGGTAACGGGTCAGTCTGTGAAAATTGCCTTGTTCAATCACATGGCGTGTACCCTGCCGCATGCGTGCAAGAAGTTCGGGCTCTTGCGGTTCGGGTGCCATGTTCATGGTCATTTCAATCAGGGTGGGTTCTGTTCCACGCGGACTTGAACTCTGGATTCTGACGTAACTGCCCACGCCTGCCTTGGAGGTGATCAAGCCGCGGTGTTGCGCTTCCTGATAGGCGCGGGCCACCGTGGTGTAGTCCAGGCTCAGACCCTTTGCCAATTCACGAATGGGCGGAAGGCGGTCATCCAGACTCAATATGCCCTGCCGTATTTCCAGTTCAATCGCTTCAGCAATGGCCAGGTAGGCCGGTTTGTTGCGGTCTGCAAGTGCCTTGTTCCAGTCGTTCAAAAGATCTGCTCTGTTTCGCATGCGTAATCGTTGTGCTTGTTTGAATCAATACCTGTGCAAGCAACTTGCGCGCCCGATGTTTTGCATTTTTTTGCACTCTACCGGTGCAGGCAATAACCGTTGTGGCGGGCACGTTTTTCAGGAAGATGAGTGCTTGGATGGGTGAAGAGCCGCATCAAATCGATTTGATCGGATCTTGATTGGATTGACCTGGCATGAATTGGTACAGGCATTGCAGATCAATCAACGTGCGCCGACACAGTGCAAATTACTTTCACGGTGCCAATTTGTTGATGACTCTGGAGATCATGAAATGCCTAAAGTAAATCACCCCGCTCACGTTGATGGCGATTATTTTGTTGATTACGAAGAAAAAGTATTTGAGGACGTGAAAGCTGAACCGGGTCAGAAAGCGCTGGTGACTTTTCACACAGTTGCTTTTGAAGGTTCGATTGGTTTTGTGAACCTGTTGCAGGCCACGCGTTTGCAGAGAAAGGGCTTCGAGACATCGGTGCTTCTATATGGCCCAGGCGTGACATTGGGTGTTCAGCGCGGTTTCCCCACCTTGGGAAATGAAGCATTTCCCGGTCATTTGAATTTCAACAACCAGATCAAGAAATTCATGGGCGAAGGCGGCAAGGTCTACGCCTGCCGCTTTGCCTTGCAGGCTTTGTATGGCCACGGCGAGCCTTCCCTGATCGAAGGCATTCGTCCAATCAATCCCCTGGATGTGATGGACCTGGTGCTGATTCACAAGCGTGACAGCGCTGTGATTATTGACACCTGGACTTTGTAAGAGCACGGCGGCGGTCGCCCTGTGGCGACCCGCCTGATTGATGTAGAAGTGGAGATTGTTCATGACTCAAGCCAGGACAATTCGTGCCGCGGCAGCGCAGATCGCTCCGGATTTGCAGGTGCCCAGCCGAACAACCGAAAAGGTTTGCCGCACCATTGAAGAGGCCGCTGCCAAGGGGGTGCAAATCATCGTGTTCCCCGAAACCTTGGTGCCCTATTACCCGTACTTCTCGTATGTGTTGCCGCCTGTCCAGCAGGGCAAGGAACATTTGAGGCTGTATGAACATGCGGTGCTTGTGCCCGGCGCTGAAACCGATGCGATTTCTGCCATGGCCGCCCAGCACAACATGGTGGTTGTTTTGGGTGTGAATGAGCGTGACCACGGGACGCTTTACAACGCACAGATTATTTTCAACAGCGATGGAAAAATCCTGTTGAAGCGCCGAAAGATTACGCCGACCTACCACGAGCGAATGATCTGGGGGCAGGGCGATGCATCGGGTTTGAAGGTGGTTGATTCCGCAGTGGGCCGCGTGGGTGCACTTGCGTGTTGGGAACATTACAACCCCTTGGCCCGTTATTGCCTGATGGCGCAGCACGAGGAAATTCATTGCGCGCAGTTTCCCGGCTCACTGGTGGGGCAGATATTTGCCGATCAAATGGAAGTGACCATTCGCCACCATGCGCTGGAGTCGGGTTGCTTTGTGATCAACAGCACGGCATGGCTATCGGAAGAGCAAGTTCAAAGTATTTCGCAAGACAGTGTTTTGCAGAAAGGCCTGCGGGGTGGCTGCTTCACCGCCATTGTCAGCCCGGAAGGAAAGTTGCTGGGCGAGCCAATTACCCAAGGTGAAGGTATGGTCGTTGCCGACCTGGACATGGGATTGGTGACCAAGCGCAAACGCATGATGGACTCGGTAGGTCATTACGCAAGGCCCGAGTTGTTGAGTTTGCTGGTACGGGATGAGGCGTCAAGCACCATGAAAACAGTTCGGGGAGAGCACCATGCTGAGTACTGATCTTCAAACTTTTGGTTTAAGGCTGGAAGACCCCACTGCCGGGCTGCAGAGCAGACGCGGCGGGGCTGGGCCTTCAGACCACAAGGCTGTGCTGGTGGATGGGCAAACCGTGATGGTTCCGGTGCACACCCACACGGCTTGGGATTCTCCCTACATGGCGAGCAAACCCGATGCAAACGGGAAAAGCGAGCTGCGTAAAAACGGCATTCCGATTGCCGTGATTGATTTTCCGAAGCAGCCCAAATTCTATGGTTTGAAAACCGCAGAGGGCATTCCTTACGAGCAAATTGCCACGCTGCACAGCAGTGATGTGCTGGCCACCACTGTGCTTCAAACCTGCATTCGCTATGAAAGCAGAAACAAGACTTGCAAGTTCTGTTCGATTGGCCAGTCTTTGGCCGCCGGGCGAACCATTGAAAGAAAAACCCCGCAGCAATTGGCTGAAGTGGCCAAGGCCGCAGTCGAGCTCGATGGGGTGAAGCAGATGGTAATGACCACAGGCACCCCTGCAACGCCTGATCGTGGCGCGGCAATCATGGTTGAAAGTGTAGTGGCCGTAAAGGCAGCGGTGAACCTGCCCATCCAGGTGCAGATCGAGCCGCCAGATCGGTTCGAGTGGTTTGAGGAATTGAAGCGAAGTGGCGCAGACACGCTGGGTATGCATTTGGAAGTGGTGTCAGAACGGGTTAGGCAGGAAATCATGCCTGGTAAAGCAAAGGTGCCTGTGAGTTATTACATGGAGGCATTTGATGCGGCGGTCAAGGTGTTTGGTCGCGGACAGGTCAGTACCTACATCATTGCAGGGCTTGGCGACACGCAGGATGAAATTGTGAATATGAGCCGGCAGTTAATTCAGCGCGGGGTTTATCCCTTCATTGTTCCCTTCGTGCCCATCAGTGGTACGCCCCTGGAAAGCCACCCAGTGCCCAGTTCGCAGTTCATGCTCGAGGTGTTGAAGCCTGTGGGGCAAATGCTTCGAGAGGAAGGAATGCTGTCCAATGACATGAAGGCAGGTTGCGGCAAGTGCGGTGCTTGCTCGACGTTGAAATCTTTTGAGTCGTGAAGCAATTTGCGAGGTGATGACATGTTTGTTGATGAAATGAATCTTGTTCAAATGGATATTAGTCAATTCAGCTACAGCGAATGCCGCATCAAGCTTGCTGTGGATGACTGGGAATTGCAGCAAGCCCAGGCCTTGCGAAAAAAAGTGTTTGTGGTGGAGCAGGGCATTTTTCAGCACAGTGACCATGATCTGTTTGACAGCAGTGCGGACACCCTGGTGGCCACCACCGGAATGCTGGGCATTCCTGATGCAGTAGTGGGCACAGTACGAATTCACCAGCAAGAGCCCGGTGTGTGGATGGGTTCACGCCTGGCTGTGGATCATTCATTTCGGGCCGACAAAGGTTTGGGAAAAGCCTTGATTCGCATGGCAATTGGCAGCGCACGCGCTCGGGGCTGCAAAGCGTTTTATGCGAATGTTCAAGTACAGAACGTGGCCTTGTTTCAAAAGCTGGGATGGCAGGCTGTGGGTGAGGTGACTGTGCACGGTGTGGTGCACATGTTCATGCAGGCCGATTTGGGTTTGTATCCGGTGGAGCAAGATCCATGTTGCGGTTTTGTTCATCTTCTCAAGCAGTCGGGGCGTACTGCATTGATCAGGGAGCGGGCATGAGTTCGCTTCACGAGTTGGTGCAAGCCGTTCGCGACAGCAAAGGCGTTGCGCACAAAAAGGACATTGCGATTGGCATGAATGCCTTGGCTAGTGTGCAGCCGTGTCAATCATCAACCCTGGTGGGAGATGACTGCGCGGTGTTGAAGTCGGCGGATGGATCTTACCTGTTGTTTGCCATTGAAGGTTTCATGAATGAGTTTGTTCAGGACGATCCCTGGTTTGCCGGTTATTGCGGCGTGATGGTGAATGTGAGTGACATTGCCGCCATGGGTGGAAGTGCCACGGCTGTTGTCGACGCGGTGTGGACATCTGATTCAGTGCAGTTGAAGCAGATTCTGCAAGGCATGGCCGTTGCCTCTGCGCGTTACGGCGTGCCCATTGTGGGTGGACACACCAATGCGAGAAATGACCGCAGTCAACTTGCAGTGTCAATCATTGGCACAGCCACCTCGGTGTTGAGCAGCTTTGAAGCCAAACCCGGTGATGTGTTGATGAGCGTGATTGATTTGCGGGGCCAATATCGCGGGGCCGGCAATAACTGGAACGCGAGCACCGAAGCGCCGGCAGAACGTTTGCGCGGTGACCTAGAGTTGCTTGCCCTAGTGGCCGAAAGTGGTCTTTCTGTGGCCTGCAAGGACATCAGCATGGCGGGCCCCTTGGGCACTCTGCTGATGATGCTGGAATGTTCTGGCTACGGTGCAGAAATTGTTCCCGAGGCCTTTCCGCGTCCCGAGGATGTATCACTGGAACGCTGGATGCAAACCTTCCCCAGCTTTGGTTTCGTGTTCAGTGTAGCGCCTGCTCAAGTTGAAAAGATGAAACAACTTTTTAACAGCCGCGATTTGCTTTGCAAGGAAGTTGGGCAAGTTGTTGAGGGTTCAAAGGTTTGGTTGAAAGATGACGCCGAACGCGAGTTGTTGTGGGACTTTTCTGAAACACCACTACTGGGTTGTGAACAGTTGAATAAAGCCAATGATGTTGAAGGAGAAGCGTATGCCTGTGGTTCGGTTTGATGTGTTGTGGCCAGATTCTTCAGTGATGAAGTGCCTGTCGCCCTCAACTGTGATTCGAAATTTCATCCAGGAGGGCGAGGTTTATTCATTGTTGGAATTTGTGACGATGGCAGAGCTTGGTTTGAACCAGGCCAGTGATCGGGTACGGGAAGTGTACGGCTATGCCTGTTCTGCGGCAGCGGACCAACTGGAAATCATTCAGACCAAGGCAGACACTTTTCGGGGGCAGCCCGCCGCCTCTGTGCAAGTGCTTCGAGTGGATTAAAAGGGATAAAGGGAAAAAGGGGAAAAGAGGATGAATGTGGATGCGCGCAATTTGAAGGATCACTATTCGGTGGCAGTGATTGGTGGGGGGCAAGCCGGCCTTTCAATGAGTTATCACCTGACCAGCAAGGAGATTGACCATGTTGTGCTGGAGCGAAACCAGATTGGCCACAGCTGGCGGCAGCAACGCTGGGACACCTTTTGCCTTGTCACGCCCAACTGGCAGTGCAAATTGCCAGGCTTTCCTTATGCCGGGCCTGAGCCGCATGGCTTCATGAAAAAAGACGACATCGTTGCTTACCTGGAGGCATTCGCTGCCTCATTCAATCCGCCTGTGTTTGAAGGTGTTGCCGTCAAACAGTTGCGAAAATTGAGCGATGGCCTTTTCGAAATTCAATGTACGAAGGGCACATTCACCGTCAACCAGGTTGTGGTGGCCGTGGGTGGTTACCACAAGCCCAGAATCCCACGCATTGCAGAAAAAGTGCCTTCGCATATTCAGCAGATCCATTCTTCGGAATACAGAAATCCATCACAGCTTCCGCAAGGAAATATTCTGGTGATTGGTTCGGGTCAAAGCGGCTGCCAGATCGCCGAAGACCTTCACTTGGCAGGCCGGGGCGTTCACTTGGCGGTGGGCAGTGCACCCCGCGTGGCGCGTCGCTACCGTGGCAGGGATGTGGTGGATTGGTTGGCTGACATGGGGCACTACGACATGCCCGTGGAGCTTCATCCGCAAAAGGAGGCCGTGCGTGGCAAGGCCAACCATTATGTGACAGGGCGTGATGGTGGACGAGACATTGATCTGCGGATACGCGCCAAAGAAGGCATGCAATTGCACGGCCGCGTTGCAGATTGCGTGGATGGTGTGATGCATTTTGCGGATGATTTAGTGAAGAACCTGGACAACGCAGACCAAAGCAGCGAGAACATCAAGAACATGATTGATGGGTTTATTGCCGAGAAAGGAATTTCCGCTCCGCAAGAAGCGCGTTATGTACCGGTGTGGCAACCCAAGGGGGGCGAATCATTAATTGACCTGGTGGCAGAAAACGTGACCGGGATTGTTTGGTCGGTGGGGTTTGAAAGCTCGTTTGACTGGATTGATTTACCGATTTTCAATGGCAAGGGTTATCCCAATCATTACCGGGGAGTTAGTCGGGAACCCGGCGTGTATTTCCTTGGGCTTCCGTGGTTGCACACCTGGGGATCAGGCCGCTTCTCGGGGGTTGCGCGCGATTCTGCTTTCTTGCTTGAGAAAATAGAACAGCAACTTTGTGCCAGTCTTGAAGTGACCTCATGAGCCAATTGCATGCATTGAGTTGCATGCATTGAGCTGAATTCAGTTATGTAAAACCTCCCAGTTTTACGCTGCAAGATTTGATTGAGCTTTGTCTTGCAGCATCAAATTGTGATCGACATGGCAGATCATGACAGTAAATACGTTTTTCCGTTGAATAAATTTTCTTTGTTCAAATCAAGAATATCGAAAACATCGTTCTTTAGGCCAGATATGCGCAAACAGCAAAGGTGGGATGGTTTGACCTAATCGTTAAGCAACGGCTACACATCGTGTATTTGATAGACAAAATTCTACAGCCCCAAGGTATGGTACCTACTGAAAGGTATGGTTTAATTTCATTCAATTCAAATATAGAGTGGCATATGGACTGGAAACGCGGCTATTTTGCAGAGGCGGGTTATACCTACGGTTATTACGAGGAGACTATGCCCAGTCGTTTGTATCTGGCTGCCCTATTGCAGGGATACCTCGCACCACGTGAGAGTTTTCGCTATCTGGATGCTGGTTGCGGGCAGGGTTTCAACCTTATTGTCGCGGCCATCAATCACCCGGACAGTGAATTTGTCGGCATTGATTTCATGCCCGAACACATTGCCCATGGTCGAGCTCTGGCTGCGCGTTTGAAGTTAAACAATATCAGCTTTATTGAGGCAGATTTCACCGAATTGGCACAGCACCCGAATGCTTTGGGTGAGTTTGACTATGCGGTGTGCCACGGCATAAGCACCTGGATTTCGCCTGGGGTGCGGGCAGAGTTGTTCAAATTAATAGGCGCTGTACTGAAGCCAGCGGGTATTTTCTACAACAGTTACAACACTTTTCCAGGCTGGTTGGGTGTATCGCCGTTTCAGCATTTGGTGTCGCTACACCAGCATCAAATGAGTGGCCAAGACGCCTTGAACACCGCAATTGAAGCCATAAAGCAATTGCATCAGCATTCACCCCGCATGACGAAGGCATTGCCTGCACTGATGGGCCGGGTAGAAGGCATGGCCAAGCATGAGCCAGCATATTTGGTTCAGGAATACAACAACAAGTTTTGGCAGCCTGTCTACGTGTCACAAATGATGCAGGAATTGGCTCAGGTCAAGCTCAGCTACATGGGTACGGCCAGCATTCCGGAAATGAATGAGGCAAGTTGGTCGCAGCCTTTAAGGGATTTGATTTCAAAGCAGAATGATCCAGTTGTGCGCGAGCAGTTGATCGACTATGCGACCAACCAAAGTTTCAGACGCGATTTGTATGTCAAGGGAAGGGTCAAGCCTTGGGCAGGGCAATTGCAAGCAGGGCGAGCCAATCTGCGCTTTGTAGTCAACCCACTCGCAGAGGTAGTAGCCGATGATCAGCCTTTTGTGTTCAAAGGTGGATCAGCGGAAGTGTCGCACCAAAGCACGGTTTACAACAAGTTGATCAAACAGGTGGCAGGTTCGTCGGCAGGCCTTACTTTTCAAGAAATTCAAAACAATTGGCCGGACATTCAACAGGCTCATAGATTGATGGCCTCGCTGGGCTTGTTGGTGCATAGCCGTCATTTGTTTGTTGAAAATACCTGTAGCGGCTTGGATAACAAGGCGACGCAAACTGTTTTTGGAGTGTTGTGCGATGCTGCGCTAGAAGGCGCACCCTACAAGTTCATCCCTTTGCCGCATGTAGGACAAGCCCTTGCCATGTCAGAGAGCAAATGGGCCATGTTGCGTTGCCATTTGCTCGATCTGCCGCATGCGCAATGGGCAGATCAAGTGGCCTCCGATATTCGCGGTTTGGGCTTGAGCTTCATGAAGGATGGCAAAGTAACTGAGAACGCCGAGGACATCAGGATGTTGATCAATGCTGCGATTGAGGAGTTCAGACGCGTACAGTTGAAAATGTTGGTAAAGAGCTGTCTCATTGACGAGTGATCCGGTGTCTTTCATCCCGCATGAATTCGCAAAACCGGTCGAAAGACAAAGGCTTTTCAAGAAAGTTGTTCATGCCTTCGGCCAGGCATTTTTCCCGATCTGTTTTAAACGCGTTGGCGCTTAGCCCGCAGATATAGGGCTGGGCAATCGGCAATTGGCGAATGTGGCGCGTGGCTTCAAGTCCATCCATACAGGGCATTACCAGGTCCATGAATACAATGTGGAAAGGACTATGGGCTGTGACGGCCTGAATTGCCTCAGGGCCGTCGCAGGCCATGTCGGCATTGATTTCAAGGCGTTTCAGGAACGAAGCCAGCAAGGTTCGGTTGACCAGGTTGTCGTCCACCACCAAGGCCCGCAGGCCGACCAATGAAGCCATGTCCCGTGTGGGGTCGAAGGCCGCACCGTGACTACCTATATCTTGTCTGCTTTGCAACGATTCGGCCAGGCTCAGTTGAACCTCAAATTGACTGCCGTATCCCGTCTCACTGCGTGCTGTCAGGCTGCCGCCCATAAGTTCCACCAGCTTGCGCGAAATGGAAAGGCCAAGGCCGGTGCCGCCGAATTCCTTGTGAATGTTGAAACTGGCTTGAGTAAAGTCATTGAACAGGTTGGGAAGGGCTGTGGCCTCAATGCCAATGCCAGTGTCCTTGACTGTGAATTGAATGCGCCAGCGCCCATCTTCTTCAGCCAGTGCCCGGGATACCAGCGTGACGGTTCCCTGGTGGGTGAACTTGATGGCGTTGGACAACAAGTTCGACAGGATTTGTCGAATGCGGGATTCGTCGCCCAGCAGGGCGGTAGGGAGCTCTGGTCCGGAGTCCCATAACAGTTGAAGCTTTTTTGCATGGGCTAGCGGCCGGTAAAGCTGCATGACATTGTTCAGTAAACTATTCAGATCTAGTGGTTCAATTTCAATGTCAAATGCGCCCGAATCAATTCGGGACAACTCCAGGACATCATTCAGGATGCGGAGCAGTGAGCGGCCACTGGACCGAATAATCCGGGTGTGTTCAGCCTGCTCGGCATTCAGCGGTGAAAGCATTAGCAGGTCAATCAATCCGAGCATGCCATGGAGCGGGGTGCGAATTTCATGGCTCATCATGGCCAGAAACTGTTGCCGCGCGAGCATGCCGGCTTCTGACCGCTGCAAGGCTTGGGTCAATTCATCCGTGCGTTTTTTGACCAGGGCTTCCAGGTCGTCGGTGAGGGCTTCCAGGTGGGTGTTGCTTTCATAGAGGCTCAGGCTTTTTTGTTCCAGCAAACGCTCCGCCTCTTGCCGGGCGAGGGTTTCCCGGGCAAGTCTTTTTTTCAGTCGGGTGATCTCATCCGGTTCGGTCATGAATTCAGCTGAATTGTAAAAACAGCCTTGTTGAAACCGGCTGGGTCTGCCTCCATATTGACTGTGCCCAGGGTATCGAAATGCAGCAGGCAGCCGCGGATAAGTCCAAGCGCCAAGGGCGCCAGGCCTCGGCGGGATTCATACAGCAAGGTGAGTGAATTCGGGGTGTGGTCCAGGGTGGTGAAACTGGGCAACTCCGCCTCGGGGTAAAGCTTCAGAACCTCTTTGTGAATCACCACCTCGACCTCCATTAGAAACCGCAATGGGCAGTCATGGCCTGCAAAAAGGTTGGGGTACAGCGCGTGGAAACGTTTGAACAGGTGCTGGCCAAAGTGTTCCAGCAGTGCCGCAGCCGGTATGTGGGTTCGCTTGCTAAGCTCGGCGACCAGTGTTTGCATTTCAGCAAAGTCGTAAGTGCCCACCGAAGTGTACGCGCCGCAAGAGGGCAGATCGCATGCGTCGATCAGGTCGTCCAGAAAGTTGGCACCCTGTGACTGTTCCACGACATTAAAAAGTTCTGTGAAAATGACGCCCTTCATGTCAGTGACCCGCCTTGTTACTTCATCAAAACAGCAGCGTAGCAATTTTTTTGTTAAGTAAAGGCGGGAACAGAAGTCACAATGCGGGCTATTCTTGGGCGTGCTAACGTAAGGCACAAAAAAACATTCATGCAGAATGACCTGTATGGCCAGCCCGCTGAACCCTGAACTGTTCCATTGCATGCCTGGCCACAGGCGATAGGGTGCGGTTGCTCAAGCTGACAATTTCCTCTTTCGGCAGTAGCGAAAGCCGGCTGGTGTGGTTTTCGCTTTCTGTGCGAATAGACACTTAAGGATCGCGTTCCCGAATGGCCTGTTCACTTGATTGAGTCACAAGTCAGTACAATCAATTTGCCTGCTGCCCACCGGTGAGTTCAAATTGCACGACCTTGTTTCCAGTAACAGTATCTACTTGGCCTACGTGGATGAGTACCTGCGTGAACTGGGTGAGGACAGCGAGTTTGTGTTCAAGGCGGCTGGTGTCGACAACATTGAGCAATTGCGCCAAGTGCCACGAGTGCCCACGGAGGTCATGGCCAAGGTCTACGAGCGCGTGTACAGGAACCCGCGTTTGGGTGGGTTTTTCATCAAGTTGGGTGAACGAATTCCGCTGACGGCCCATGGCAATCTGGGTGTTGCTTTTCTGGTCAGTCCGAATATTCGTACTATTCTTCAAATGCTCCAGCGCTTCACGGCGATTGCCATCCCTTGGGTGAACATTCAGCTGGATGAGAGTCCTCACCAGGCCACAATCAATATCCAGATTTCTGCAGGCAGTGCAGATTTTAAAGCCGCGTTGGTCGAATCCATTGTGATTCATATCGCGCATCACCTTTGCAACTTGTTGCCATCAGGTCATCTTCCTTGTGCCCTTGAGTTTCAGCATTCTCAGCCTGAATACGTTGAAGATTTTTACCACCATGTTGCCGGTGAAGTGCGATTCAATGCGGCACGCAATTGTGTCGTTTATCCCATGGCGGTTTTGTCTGTTCCCGTAAAAACTGCAGACAGGCTGAATCAAGGTGTTCTGGAGCAACAGTGCGCCGAAGAGCTCCGGCTGTTGCAGAAACAGACAAGTCAGGCTCAACTGGTGCGTGGCTTGATTGTGCAAAATCTGTCTGCGAGCCCCACTATTCAATGGGTGGCCAGGCAGATGTCCACGTCGGAGCGCAGTTTGCGCAGGCGTTTGCAAGAGGAAGGCGAAAGCTTTCGGAACCTGCTTGCACAGGTTCGCCATGAAGAGGCCTGTCGTCATTTGAGAGAAACCGATTGGCGAATTGAAAGAATTGCAAAGCAGTTGGGCTATTCGGAAACGGCAAGCTTCAGCCTGGCCTTTCGGGAAGTTGCCGGAGTTTCGCCCCGGCAATGGCGCGAACAGTCAAGTTGATTTGATCTCTGCCTCCTTGAGTATCATCGCCGCGGCCTTCTCGCCAATCATGGTTGCGGCGGCGTTTGTATTGCCCCCGACAATGGTGGGCATGATCGAACAATCCACCACCCGCAAGCCATGAATGCCATGCACCCTCAACGCCATGTCCACCACCGCGTGTTCATCCATGCCCATTTTGCAGGTGCCCACCGGGTGGTAGGCTGTTTCAGCAGTTTCCCTGACCCATTGCTCAAGTTCAGTATCAGACTGCAATTCGGCTCCCGGTGAAATTTCTTCCCGGTTCATCTCTGCGAGCGCTTTTTGGGCAACAACTTGTCGGGCAATCCGTATGCCTTTCACAAGGCGGCTGATGTCACGTTGGTGGGCGCCATAGTTGGGGTCGATCCAAGGTGCGTCTTCCGGGTTCGAGCTTCGCAGGCTGACCGTACCCCTGGATAGCGGGCGCAAGTCGTAAACCATGATTGAATAGGCATATTCCCTGACCAGTGGCCACAGGTTCAAGCCGTGCTTTGTGGCTGCAAGGGGAACGAAGTGCAGTTGCAGGTCGGGTATTTTTTCATCGGGACTGGAATGCACGAAGCCACCTGCCTCGGCCAGGTTGCTGGTTAATTCACCTTGCCGAAATGCAAAGTATTTCAGCAACTGCACAAGCCACCGAAACCAGGACAGCGGGTGAAGGGAAATTGGCCAGCGTTTGCGTGTCCGCATCACCAAAAAAACATCAAGGTGATCCTGAAGGTTTTTGCCTACTCCCTTGAGCTCATGAACAAGGGGTATGCCGTGCTGAGTGAGTTCTTCTGCCGGGCCAATTCCGGAAAGAAGCAGCAGTTGTGGCGAGTTGAACGCGCCCCCGCTGAGCAATACTTCCCTTCGGGCGGTGGCCTTACAACTTTGGCCTTCCCAGCCATATTCCACACCCACAGCCTGGCCGTTTTGAATAATGACCCGGTGTACCAGTGAGCCTGTTTTGATGGTCAGGTTGGGCCTTGACTGCACTGGCCACAAATAGGCCCTTGCATTACTACAGCGTTGCCCGCCTTTCTGGTAAGCACGGTAGTGGCCAACCCCCTCCTGTTGCGCACCGTTGAAATCACTGTTGTGGTGAAAACCCGCCTGAACGCCGGCCTGTACAAATGCATTCGTAAGCGGGTTTCGATGTGATGGACTAACGATGTTCAGCGGGCCACTCAAGCCATGAAATTTTTCCAGATTTACTTGGCCTTCGATGGCGGTCGAGTTTTCTACAGCCCAGGTTTCAGACTTTTTAAAATACGGCAATACATCGTTGTAAGCCCAACCTTCACAACCCAGACTCGCCCAATGGTCGAAATCCCATGCATGGCCGCGAATGGCAACGCAGGCATTGATTGAGCTGGAACCACCGAGGGCTTTTCCCCTGGGTTGAAACATTTCCCGATTGTTCAAATGGGTTTGCGGTGCAGTCCAGAAACGCCAGTTGTACTTGTTGCTGTGCATCAGTGCAGCAACACCGGCCGGCATGTGGATGAAGGGGTTGCCCTTGTCGGACGGCCCGGCTTCCAGCAACAGTACTGTGTACTTGCCACACTCGGTCAGGCGGTTTGCCAATACGCTGCCCGCTGAGCCGCCGCCCACCACCACAAAATCGTAATTGTTCATTCAGCCCACACTCGATTTGTTTTTATCTGTTTTTAATCTTAGGTTGAGGCAAGTTGGTGTGGAAGAGGGCACATCGGCCAATATTTAATAATTTCGGCCAATCTGGATTTGTTGATCTCTGAACTGTTCCATTGCATGCCTCGCTACAGGGGACAGTGTGCGGTTGCTCAAGCTGACAATTGATACATTCGCGAACAGTTTTGGAAAGTCTGTAACATTCAGCGTCACCAATTCCCCAGACTCAAGCCAGGGCTGTGCTGCCAGGTCGGTGGATGCAACCAGGGTGTCGGTTTGCAGGGCCACTTTGTGCAACAGGTTTGCATCGTCACATTCCAGTGCAAACCGGGGCAGCTTTCTGTCGTCGTGGCCCAGCAGTTTGCCGAGCTGTATTTTCAATGCATCTGGCAGTTTGACAGTGGCAATGCCGTAGCTCCAAGCGGCTTCCAGCCGGTGGGCGCCTCTGGCCAAAGGGTGGCCCTGACGGGCATACAGGTGGCCGTATTGGCGCATCAGTGTCTCGATGGTCAGGTAGGGTGCTTCGGTAATCTCTCGGGTGTCAGCCACAAAGAATTCAATTTCCTCTTTCAGCAGCAGTGAAAGCAGGCTGGTCTGGTTTCCGGTTTCCGTGCGAATTGACACTTCAGGATAGTGTTCCCGAATGGCCTGAATGGCATTGCCGGCCAGTGTGGCACAAGGAAATGGACCCACACCAAAAGCCAGATCACCCACCTCACCACGTTGAAACAGGTGAAGGTCACGTTCAAGGGAACGCGATTCGAGTAACAGGGCGCGTGCGCGTTCAATCAGGAACTGCCCCGCAGGGCTTGGGCGAATTTCTCCGCCTTTGCGTTCAAACAATACAAGGCCAGTCTGTTTTTCCAGCGCCTGGATACTGCGGCTGAATGCAGGTTGGCTTAAATGCACCTTGTTTGCGGCCTTGGCAAAGTGCCGGGTTTCGTCCAGTGCGAGCAGGTGCTCCAGTTGATTCAAATTCATGATCGTTAATGCATCCAGTGCATTGAAAGTGCATTGATTATGCATTGGACGAAAAGCATGGGCAAGGCTACATTTGAATCGATAAGCATAAAAAAACCGGAGACAGATCACATGGAACCCACGCAGTTTCAGAACGTGTTGATACTTGTTGCCATTGCAGGCTTTGCCTTGATGGAATTTGCAAGCCGACGCTACCAAGCCACGGTGCACGCCACAGCCAACGACACCAAGCTGGAGCTGTTCATGTTTGTCAGCCTGGTGGCCTTGACCCAGCCTCTGGTTATTCTGGCCACGCAAGGCATTGGTGCAACATGGTTTGCACAGTGGCAAGGGATGTGGGCCGACTGGCCGTGGTGGGCCATGTTCGGCGTGTTGCTGCTGGGCGATGATTTGACGCAGTATCTGTGGCACCGTGCATCCCATTCACCCTTGTTGTGGCCTTTGCACCGGGCGCACCATTCCGCCCAGTACATGAGCGTGCGCATGACCTTTCGCAACAACTTTTTCTATTACCTGATGATGCCCGGCTTGTGGATTGCAGGCGCTTTGCTGTTTTTGGGTTTTGGCGGCTGGGTGTATGCCATTTATCTGGGTTTGAAGTTGACCATCATTCTGGGTGCACACTGCTCGTGGCGCTGGGATGAACCGCTATACAAAATCCGCGCCTTGCGGCCTGTGATGTGGGTAGTGGAGCGCACCATTTCCACACCCGCCACCCATTGGGCGCACCATGCCTTGACCAACAAGGACGGCATTGGCCACTACACAGGCAACTTCGGCAACATGCTGTTTTTGTGGGATGTGCTGTTTGGCACGGCGCACATTACGCGAAAGTACCCCAGTGAAATTGGTTTGATGGACGACCGCATTCATGGGCAGGAACACTGGGCGCACCAGATGTTTTTTCCGGTGGTGCAGTCTCGCCGGGCAGACTCCGCGTTGAAGTTTGGCGGCACCATTTACGATGAAAACAAACCGCAATTGTCAGGCGTTCAGGTAGCTGATCACCATCTCGATTAATTCCAGGGCGAGTTCTTCGTCAGTGATGAACGGGCTGGGTTCGCTGATCGCGCGGATCATCGTGAATACGATTGAATTGGCAATCACGAAACTGCGAATTTGTAGTCGCTGAGGGTTATTGCCCAACGGGTTCTTGAGCAGGTACATGCGCATGAAATCCAGCAGCGTGTCTTGCAGAAGCCTTGCCACATTCTGCGTGGGAAGGCGATACCAGTTGCGCACCAGTTCCACGGCGAGGCCGTCATCAGCCCGTAAAAATGCCATGCCGTAGCGCACTGACCTTTCAACCATGTCGCGCAGTTCGGTTGTTTTTTCCAGCACCAGGGTGTTCAAACCCTGCCGCAGGCTGTCCGTGACATCCTGCAGCAGGGCCTCAACAAGGTCTTCCCTTGAATCAAAGTACTGGTAAAGCGAACCCACACTGACACCCGCAAGTTCAGCAACATGGTGCGTGGTGAACTTGTCCATGCCGTGTTCGCGAATGGCCTGGGCCGTTGCCTCAACCAGGCGCGACACCAGTGCTTTGGAGCGCTGCTGTTGCGGTATCTTTCGCATGTCCGACTGGCTTTAAAACTTGCCGATGTAGAAGTCACGCTGAATGTCGGCAACACGTTCCGGGTTGTTCGCATAGCAGGCGAAATCGGTGACGCCTGTTTCGCGCAGTACCTCTTCATCCAGCCACGATACTTTGGATGCAAAACGTTCGCGGTCGCTGACCAGCGCCAGCGCAGCATCGGCCATGATTTCAGCTTTGCGGGATACGCTCAGGCCTTCATCTCCGCTGAACATGCCAACCGCAGCGGTTGCGATCAGCGTGGCGGGCCACAGGGTTTTGACATCAATGCCCTTGGCTTTTACTTCTTGTTGAAAACCCATGCTGAGCAAGGTCATTGAATACTTGGTGGACGTGTAGGGAATGAATGCGCCCAGCCAGCCTTCGTCCATGTTCAAGGGCGGGCACAGGTTGAGCACGCTGCCCTTGCTTTTTTGCAGGTGGGGCAGGCATTCGCGCATGGTGATCAGCGGTGCGCGGGTGTTCAGTGCATGCATCAGGTCAAACTTTTTGGTGTCTGTCAAAGCCAATGGCGTGACCCCTAAAAAGCCGGCGTTGTTGACCAGCAGGTCGATGCCGCCGAATCTGTCTACTGTTGCTTCAATGGCCCGTTTCAATTGCGTTTCGTCGCGAGCATCGGTGGCCACCGGCAGGGCCTGACCACCGGCATCCACCACTTCCTGCGCCACGGAGTGAATGGTGCCAGGCAATTTTGGGTTGGGCGTATCCGACTTGGCGGCAATCGTGATGTTGGCGCCAAGTTGTGCCAGCTTCAAAATGATTTCCCGCCCAATGCCCCGGCTGCCGCCGGTGATGAACACTGTTTTACCTGACCAGCTTCCCATGGTGTCTCCGCGAATCAATTCAATCGAACGTTCAGTTTAATATGACATATTGTTCGTGTTCAATTCGCATTGGTGGAAATTGTTGGTTTTCTTTCTGGAAATGTTTTTTGTTGAAGCTCTGCCACGGCAAGTTCTTGTGCTTGCCGACCCCAGCGAATTTGAAGCTGTGCCGATGGCCCGGTGCTGCGCAGTGCAAGGTGAACTACCGCTTGAGCTGGCACGTAAAGTAAGGCAAGCAAAGGACCCGTGGGTGAATGCAGACCAAGTTTTCTGAACAAGCCGGGCCCGAGCAGGTACCACGACGAGCTGAGGTGTTTCAGGTAAGCGAACCGCTGGCGAATGGTTTCAAGGCGAGGATAGGTTCGACTTAATGGTTCACCAGCCAGTGCAGCGGCCAGCCTGTGGGTGGATTCATCGGGTGGAGAATGCGTAAACAGGAACTGCCGAAGCCTGACCAGTGCCTGTTGTTCTGTGTCAACCAACCATTCTTCCTTGACCCCCATCTGCCAGCCAATCAGTTTCCACAATTGCATCACGGCCAGCGAATTGCGCGGGGTGACCACAATGCCGCATTTTCTTAAACCCAACAGCATGACTGCGCTGAAGCCCAGGTAAGTGGCGGCCATGTCAACCTGGTTGATCGGCAAGCCCCACTGTTGTGAATCCCACTGCTCATTGTTTTTCAATTGATGACGCACCAGCGCGTGTACCCAACGCACCCGCAATGTGGCGTGAAGGCCCGGATTGCCCGGCAGGTTGGCCTGGTGGCTGACCACCTTGAGCCACCACTGCGCGGTACCTGCCAGCCTGGGTGCTGCACCTTTTTCCAGTTCGCCGGTCAGGATCAAGGTTTTGTTGAAGGCCACCATGAGGTAGCCGCCCATCAGGGCCATGTCGCGCAGTACATCCGTGGCTGTGCGGCCGGTGCTGTGGATGAAATCCACCCCTTCGTTAATCAAGGTGGTGTCGACCCAGGCTGGAAGCGCTGTAGCCTGTCGCAACAGGTGGTGCAAGGCATCGCTGCCTTCAAGGGTCTGTGGATCGGGGGCGTTAAAAGCTTGGTGAAATTCCCGCCAGTCAGATTTGCCCGGTGATTCGGCCAGGCGGGCCTGCACATATGCGTCCATAACCGGGTCGCCTTCAAACAAACCCGATTGCAGTTGGCTGTATTCGGCCGCGGTGGGTGCGAAGGCGCGCCCCAATAATTTTTGTACCCACCAGGGCGTGTTGATTTGAGTGTGCGCGAATACACGAAGCCTGGATGGGGAGGTGAGTTCGCCTGGGGTCATGGTCGCACATTGTTGAGCTGTAGAAGTACCCAGACTAAAGCGAATTTTCAGTCGCATTCAAGTCGCATTTCGAGGGTTTAAATAGCCGCGGGTTTCGTTGTGTATTTCATACTGAGGCGAAATATTGCCTTTCATTTTCAACAACTTGTTCCTATAATTCGCTTCCCCTGTGTTTCAATCGGAGCATGCCATGAAACCTAGAAACCACGTGGCCATTCAGGCCAAGGTGCGGGGTGGCGCAGGTGCCCACCGCAAAACCACCAAGCAAAGCCGCTGTGCACAAAAGGCGGCAGTTCAAAAAGAACTGATTGCAATCAAAAAGGCCAGTCCGAAAGATTGGCCTTTTTCTTGGGTACTGCACTAATGCCGTTTCGTGTGGCGTTGGAAAATCGCAGCCCAGCTGTTTTTAACACGGGCCGGCATGTGTTGGTGGACGCTTCCGGTGCAGGGCAGGGGCGGTATTGCATGGCGGCGGTGTGCATGGAAAACGGTTCGGTCATGCAAATGCACAGCAAACCTTCTGAGGCCTTTACTTCGGTGCTCGCTGAACAGGAATGCATTGAATGGGCGTCTGATATCTGGCCCAATGCGCTTGTGTGGAATGACTGTATTCCGGCCATTGAACAGGTGTTGCTGGAAAAGCCCGCTTTGCAGGGGTGGGTGTATTGGCCCACACCCCGCATGCGAAAACCTTTTCATGACTTGGTGCATCAGTTGTCGGTGAAAGCGAGAGAAATTGCAGAGCCAACCCAGTGGATTCTCTCTGAAGGTTTTTCATTCAGTGAGTGCAACTTGGTTTCTACAAACGCTACAAACTAACGTTGAAAAAACAGCAAGGCACTTACATTTTTTCAATTCCGGGGTCTGCCCGCTCAATAATCGTTTTCACAGCCATGCCTTTGGGCAAGGCGCCATAGTTGTGTATGCCTTGTGTTGCAAGGCGACTGGAGCAAAATGCCTCGCTGACCTCTGAAGGGGCATGACGCACCAGCAGAGAAGCCTCAAACGCCAATGCCATTTGATCGACCATGGTGCGTGCGCTGTACTGCAGGCCATGCATGTCGGTTGGGTTCAATTGCATGAATTGTTTGTTCAGTGCATCTAGGTATGTATCAAGAATCGAATTGCCGCCCCGCGCCTTGTTCAGTTCCGCATTGAAAGCCATGAGCACGGCGGGCGTTTTGCCAATCGCGCGCAGCACATCGAGGCACTGCACATTGCCACTGCCTTCCCAAATCGGGTTGATGACGCTTTCACGGAACAGGCGCGGGTAAATCGAGTTCTCCATGACGCCACTGCCACCAATACATTCCATGATTTCATAGCTGTGTTGGGGCGCACGCTTGCAGATCCAGTACTTGCCCACTGCTGTGGCTAGTCGCGCCAGGTTGGCTTCGTGTTCATCCGTGTCTTTCAGATCAAGTGCACGGGCCATACGCATGGAAAAGGCCATGGCGCCTTCATATTCCAGTTGCAGGTCGGCCAATACATTCTGCATCAGCGGTTGATCAATCAGCTTGGCACCGAAAGCACCCCGCTGTTTGCAATGGTGAATGGCATTTGCAAGGCCCGCGCGCATCAGGCCTGCTGACGCACCCATGCAATCGAAGCGTGTCAAGCTGACCATTTCAATGATGGTGGGCACGCCACGGCCTTCCTCGCCAATCAGCCAGCCCTGCGCGCCGCGAAATTCCACTTCGCTCGATGCATTGGATTTGTTGCCCATCTTGTCTTTCAGGCGAATCACGTTCAATGCATTCTTGGTGCCATCGGGTAACCAGCGGGGTACAGCAAAGCACGACACGCCAGCATCTGTCTGGGCCAGAATCAAAAACACATCGCACATTGGGGCAGAAAGAAACCACTTGTGACCCACCAGTGAATACATTTGTCCCGCGCCGGGTTGGTTCACCGGGGTGGCCTGCGTGCTGTTGGCGCGCACGTCAGACCCACCCTGTTTTTCCGTCATGCCCATGCCCACGGTCAATGACAGTTTTTCATCAAAGGGTACATTGCGCGGGTCGTAACCGCGATTCAGGATTTTCGATTCAAAAATTGCAGCCACTTCGGGCTGCAAGCGGAAACTGGGGATGGACGCAAAGGTCATGGTCACCGGGCAACCGTGGCCTGCTTCCACCTGGCTTTGAATGAAAGCCTTGGCGCCACGCACCACATGGGCACCTTCCCGCGGGTTGGTCCAGGGCTGGCTGTGCAAACCTTCTTCCAGGGCCGATTTCATCAGTTCATGGTAGGCACCGTGATAGCGCACTGCATCCACCCGGTTGCCGAACCGATCGTGTGTGTCCAGTTCCGGTGTGTATTTGTTGGCCAAAAAGCCAAGCTCGAGGTATTCGGGTTTGCCGCATTTGTCGCCAAATGCAGAAATTTCACCCAAGCCCCACTCGCCACCCTCGCGTTTCACCCCTTCAAGCAGTGCCGCGTCGGTTGTGAACAGGTTGTAGCTGTGCAGTTCGCTGGCCACATTGTGCACGCGGTGTGTTTCGCCAATGCTGGCCGTGGTGTGAAGTTCTTTGGCGGTTTTCAAAGCGTTTGCTCCTGACTGATCTGCGAATTGTGGAAACATAATTACTCAAAATAGTAAAAAACGCAAATAGTTGTAATTTTATGCTTCAGTCCCACCTGTTGCAGTGCTGGTTTGTCAGGCCATACCGTGGTAGAACGAAGGTGTGTAACTCACGGAGAAACACCATGGCAACAACGCATCAAATTGAAATTGATTTGAACACCCTTGTGATGTTGGTCAATGAAGTTGCCAAGGAGGATCCGCTGGATTACGGCGACCTGCCGGTAGATGAAATGGCCTTGCGCCATTCCTGTTGTCTTGGCGCGCTGACCATTCTTCAAAATGCGGCAATATTCAAGGCCGAAGACCTGCTTTACGTACTACTCAGTTCAATGGCCAAGCTGATTGAAGAAAATGTGCTGCTGCATGCTCAAAGCGTGGAAAAGGGGGAGCAGATTCGCAGCGAGCTGGTCGTACAGATTTTGAACAGGGCCAAAAAAGGTCGCTGACAGGGTTTCCGAGGAAATAAAGGAAATTTTCTGGCCAGCTTCAGTTCGGGGTAACTTGAATTCCGGAGACTCAAGTTTCTCATTTTGCTGCCGTTAAGGTTTGTATCGACACGGAGCGCCAAAATGGACATTTCCCCAGCCGCCATGGTCAATGCCACGGTACAAATGAAGCAGGCCCAAACGCTGCAACAGGGTCAAATTGCTGTGTTCAAGAAGTCAATGGACATTGCTGAATCTTCGATCGCCCAGTTGATTCAATCGGTTCCCCAGCCGCCACCACTGGCAAGCAGCGGTAACCTAGGCACCAAGCTGAATGTTTATGCCTGACCTGATCACCCTTTGAGTCTGTGTTTCGAGCTGCTGCAGCGTAACTTTGGTTTTTAGGCTTTGGTTTTCAGGTCTTAGTTTTCAGGCCTTCGTGGCCAACATCATGAAACTTTGCCGCGCGGCTTGTTCCAGTTGTTTGCGGCTAAGACTTGGATCATTGTCTTGCGCCAGCTGCGAAACCAGCCCGTGAATTTGCACCACGATCATGGCAGCCCGCAGTTTGTATTCTACTTTGCTGATTTTTGGCTCCAGCCCGTAAATCAGCTTGAAAATTTCCTTTCTTTCCCGCGCATACACTTCTTCCACTAGTCGGGCCGCAAATGGCAGACGGTTTGACAGGGCATAAATCTCGGCCAGTACACCGAAAGTGTCAGGCCGACGAATCTCGATCAGTATCAAATCAACAATGGTTTTAAATCGTTCAAGCTGACTTTTGTCGCTCATGGCGTTCATGACCTGCGCCACGGCGGTTTGGTAGTTGTCCATCACATAGGTCAACAGCGCTTCAACCAGTGCTTCCTTGTTGGTGTAGTAGTGCTGAACGGTACTCAGTGAGATTCCCAACTGGGAAGCTACCCCACGCATGCTCAGACCCGCATAGCCTTCGCTGGCCAATATGGCTTGTGCTGTCCCCAGAATTTCCTGTGAACGAATTTGTCCCTTGTCGGTGGTGGCGTGTGTGTTCATGGGCGTTACTTTAACCTGATTATTGATCTCATTGTTGACAAACCGGTCATGTGACCTATAATCAATGCACTGCAACCGGTCGGTTGACCTATAACTTTGAGAGTGTGAAGAGACAATGAGATACCCCAAGCCAAGCTGGATGAATTCCGACCTTGAACTGTACCGTTCAAATATTCGCCGTTTCGTGGAAACCGAGATCAAGCCAAACCAACACAAGTGGGCCAAACAGCAGCACGTGGATCGCGAGTTGTGGAACAAGGCTGGCGAGATGGGTTTGCTGTCTGCTGACATTCCTGAAGAATACGGTGGCGCGGGTGGCGATTTCACCCACATGGCTGTGCTGTTTGAAGAACTGGCTTACAGTGGCGATCGTTCCTTCGGTGTGCATGTGCACGCGATTGCGGCCCAGTACATTCTGAACCACGGTACAGAAGAGCAAAAACAGTACTTCTTGCCAAAAATGGCCAGCGGCGAAATGATTGGTGCTATCGCCATGAGCGAGCCAGGCGCCGGTTCAGACCTGCAAGGTATTCGCACCAGCGCTGTGAAAGACGGCAACCACTACGTAGTCAACGGTTCGAAGATTTTTATCTCCAACGGTTACTTGGCCGATGTCATCATCCTGGTTACCAAAACTGACCCTGCAGCTGGCGCCAAAGGCACTACCTTGCTGTTGCTGGAAACCAAGAAGGCTGAAGGTTTCAAGGTTGGCCGCATTCTGGAAAAGCTCGGTCAGAAAGGGCAAGACACCTGCGAATTGTTCTTCGACAATGTGCGCATTCCAACCCAGAATGTACTGGGCGCGGAAGGCATGGGCTTCATGCAGTTGATGGTTGAATTGCCTTACGAGCGTTTAATGCTGGGTGTTGGCGCAATGGCCGCCATTGAAATGGCTATTGAAATCACGCTGGAATACACAAAAGAGCGCAAGGCCTTCGGCAAAACGATTTTTGATTTCCAGAATACCCGTTTCAAGATGGCTGAGTTGAAGTCACAGGCTGTTGTAGCCCGTGCATTTATCGACAATTCGATTGAAAAACTGGTGGCAGGCAAGCTGGATGCAGCCACGGCTTCCATTGCAAAACTGCACTTGAGCGAACTGGAATGCAAGGTGATCGACGAGTGCTTGCAGTTCTTCGGTGGTTATGGCTACATGATGGAATACCCGATTGCACAAATGTATGCAGATGCGCGCGTACAGCGCATTTACGGCGGTTCCAGTGAAATCATGAAAGAGATTATTGCCCGGTCGCTGTAAACTGGTTGTTGCGTTACTACACGACTGGTCGCAGTGAACAAGGCCCTCGATTCAACACAATCGAGGGCTTTTTTGTATCTGCAGTTTTAGACTGACTACAGATTTTTGATGACCATCAACACGGCAACCACCAGGCACATCAAGCCAAATGCTTTTTTCAGGTGGGCGCCCGGCAACCTGTTTGAAATCAACCGGCCGCCCAGCATGCCGATCGCAGCTGCAGCTGCAAATGTGATACCGATCTCAGCATTGAATTCGCCTGCTCCTGCACTGTTCAGCACGCCTGCGGCTGAAACAATCGCGATGACGGCAAGAGAGGTAACCGTAACCGATTGAATGGTTAGATTGGTGAAGCGCTGCAAGGCTGGCACCAGTACAAAGCCGCCTCCCACACCCAGCAATCCCGACAGAAACCCGGCAATTGCACCTGATACGATCAATGCCCGCGCACAAGGCCATGTCCAGATGAAACGCCCTGTGGATGGGTTACGAACGCAGGGGCAATTGCTGATTGCGCCTTCCGGAGGGGCATCAATGGCGTTTAGTGCTGAATTGTTGCTGCCGCGGAATGCATTGAACGCAACCCAGACCAGAACCGTTGCAAATACAAGGCCGAGAATTCGGGTATCCACTTGCCGGGCTATCCAAAACCCCAAGGGCGAAAAAAGCAGACCCACAAAACCCATCAACATGGCAGCCTTGTAACGCACTTCCCCTGCACGTAAACCCAAGGCAGCGCCCAGGGTTGCGGCCAAACCAACCGCCAGCAAACCAATGGGCGCAACTTCCTGCACAGCCAGGCCGGTGGAGAACACAAGCAATGGAACCGCCAATACACCCCCACCTGCGCCGGTGAGCGCCATAATCAGACCGATCAGTAAACCCAGAGCAAGAATTCCGAGCATTAGGACATACCAGAAATATTCAAAGGGGAGCAAATCGATGGGGTCTGAATGCGAGTGTTTCTGTACAAGAAAGTCATCGTCCGAAGTAGTCTGGTGTTTTGTACATTGTACACATGCAGAACGTTTGTTGATTCAGCCCTTCATTCTGAATGTGGTCATAATGTCCAATTGACTTTTGTTAAAAATTGTTTTGGAAAATTATTAACGTTTTATGTGGTCTTGGATTCCTCAAATAATCTAACCTTTTCGGGGGATAAGGATCGCTTGTTTTGAGTGTAATTTTTATTTTTTTATCTTTTAAAATAGTTGATTTTTTACTATTAATAACTCATTTGCCAATCATTCCCCAGGTTTGCAGAGGTAATCGCAATAAGTTGGGGAAGACTGGAACGTTCATATCGTGTTAATTCAATCTTGGCTGCTGTTGGTTGGCAGGCTGTGCCATCCGTGGGAATTACCGAGTATGCTTCAGCTTTCAACCTGAGCTTTGTGAACACATGTTATTGAATCAAGAATCCAGCCAACTCGTCCTGGTCGATTACCAGCAGAAATTGATGCCAGCCATTCATCAAGCTGATGAGGTTTATCGAAATGCATTGATACTGGCGACTTTGGCCAAGAAAATGCGCGTCCCTTCCTACGCCACAGAACATGTACCCGAGAAGATTGGTTCCTTTATTCCTGAATTGGCTGCCTTGTGCAAAGGCACCATGCGTAAAACCCAGTTTAGCGCCTGCCCAGAAGGTTTGGTGGATCTGCTGACCAGTAAAGCACCGGCTGGTAATGCACGAAGCCTGCCTAAGCACCTTCAAAAGAATAATCAGGACTCCGAAAGACCCAGTATTGTTATTGCAGGTGTCGAGGCCCATGTGTGTTTACTTCAAACAGCATTGGATTTGCTGAATGATGAAATGGAAGTTTGGGTTGTAACCGATGCATGCGGTTCAAGAACGGAAAGGAATCGCGATGCCGCATTTGATCGATTGGCCGGTAATGGTGCCGAATTGGTCACTACTGAAATGGTTGTTTTTGAGTGGCTTGAGGGTGCAGAAAATGAGCATTTCAAATTTGCACTTGACCTGATTAAGTAAACGATTTATTTTAAAAGCACGATTGGTTTTAAAACCAACACTTCAAGGGTTTGTTAATAATATTTTTTAGAAAGATAATATGAAAAAATTGAATTTGTCTGCTTTAAGTGCTTCTGAACTTCAACAATTGAAGTCAGAGATTGAGAAAGAACTGACTGATCGCAGTTCAAAGTTGCAAGCCATTGAAGAAGTCAAGAAACTGGCGGCTTCCAAAGGTTTGAAGCTTGAAGAACTGTTTGCCGAAATGGGCGCCAGCAAAGTCAAAGGCAAACGTGAGTTGGGCCCAGCCCCGGTTCGTTTCCGTCATCCTCAGGATTCTTCTTTGACCTGGTCTGGCCGTGGCAAACGCCCAAACTGGATGAAAGATGCATTGTCCAAGGGTTTGACTGAAGACCAGATGCGCATCTAACCCTTCGGTACGCCACACGAAAAACCGTTGCTTGTGCATACAAGCAGCGGTTTTTTTTCGCAGGCTTTGGGGTCGGCGTTCGTTGCTGCTCATCACGGCTTTCGTATCGCAGGCCTTTGGGTCGGTTCGTTACTGCTCATCTCGCCTTGGCCAAGGCTGATTTCCCGTCTAGTTGATTCTGGCTTGGGGCATGCGAGGACGCTTAAGCGCCTCCGCATCGATTGCTGGCGCAATCGCCCCGCGCTGCGAATCAGCCGGGAAGCCTTGCCCTGAATCGGCAAGATGATGCAGCAAACGAACACCTCGAAGGCTGCGAACTTGCGCGGTGAAGGGCTGATGCCTCAATGAACGCCGCAGGTCGCAGGTCGCAGGTCGTGAGCTTCAGGCATAGCTCATTCGAGTTTGCATAGGCTGCATTGCCCTCGCACCGCCATTCAAGAAAGTCTGCCCGTTTTGAATTCACACGCAACGTTCGGCGTTCAGCCGACACCGGGGTTCGGCCGTCCTTTTTGCCGAACCCCGGTGAGTCAGTGTGAACTTCAAAAAGGGGGTATTCAGGCTTTCTGGCGGAAGAGGGCATGCGCCTTGCAAACGAAGAAGAGTCATGCGCCTTGCAAACGAAGAAGAGTCATGCGCCTTGCAAACGAAGAAGAGTCATGCGCCTTGCAAACGAAGAAGAGTCATGCGCCTTGCAAACGAAGAAGAGTCATGCGCCTTGCAAACGAAGAAGAGTCATGCGCCTTGCAAACAAAGAAGGCATCTGCCTTGCAACCAATCACCCCAATCCGCGTACCAGGTCTTTCTTCAAGTCACCCACATCTTCCAGCCCAATCGCCAACCGAATCAGGCCCTGCTTGATACCTGCCGCTTCACGCGCTTCAGGACTCAAGCGCCCGTGCGTGGTGGTACCAGGGTGGGTAATGGTGGTGCGCGTGTCACCCAGGTTGGCCGTAATGGACATCAATTGGCTGCTGTCAATCACTTGCCAGGCTTTGGCGCGGGCTTCGTCTTCACTGCCAGCTTTCACTTCAAACGACACAATGGCACCACCAGTTTTTTGCTGCTTCATGGCCAATTCGTGTTGTGGGTGGCTTTTCAAGCCGGGGTAGTACACCTTGCTAACTGCTGGGTGGGCTTCCAGCCAGGTGGCAATTTCAAGCGCTGCTGCAGACTGCGCCAGCATGCGAATGTTCAGTGTTTCCAAACCTTTGAACAGCACCCAGGCATTGAATGCCGACAGGGTAGGGCCTGCAGTGCGCAGCACCGGCAGAATCTTGTCTTTCAGCAGGTCTTTGGGGCCGCAAATGGCGCCACCCAGCACACGGCCTTGCCCGTCCAGGTACTTGGTCGCGGAATGAATAATGATTTCCGTACCGAATTCCACCGGCTTTTGCAGCGCGGGTGTGCAGAAGCAGTTGTCGACCACGTTATAAATGCCGTGCTTCTTGGCTAGATCGCTGAGTGCGCGCATGTCCAGAATTTCGGTCAGCGGGTTCGACGGTGTTTCGCTGTAAAACAGCTTGGTGTTGGGCTTGATTGCCTTTTCCCAAGCGTCCATGCTGGTACCGTCCACGAAGGTGGTTTCAATGCCAAAACGCGAAAGGATATTCACGAACAACTGAACGGTTGCACCAAACAGGGCCTTCGACGCAATGATGTGGTCGCCAGCATTCAGCAGGCCCATGCAGGCCGTGGTAATGGCCGCCATGCCGCTTGATGTGGCCAAACAGTATTCGGTGTCTTCAAGCACAGAGAGCCGCTGCTCGAACATCTGCACGCTGGGGTTGGTGAAGCGCGCATACACATTGCCTTCTTCCGTGCCTGCAAAGCGTGCGGCCGCCTGCGCAGCGCTGTCAAACACGAAGCTGGATGTCAGAAACATTGCTTCAGAATGTTCGCCAAATTCAGTGCGGTGGCTGCCGGCGCGAATGGCCTGTGTTGCTGTGGCCCATTCCGCGGGGTTTGCTTTGGGTTTCTTGTTGCTCATGATTGCAGTCCTTGCGCAATGCGAGTTTGTACAGTGTGCTTGCCCAATAGGTTCATCACCTTGTCAATGGAAGGCGTTTGCGTAATGCCGGTCAACATCAATCGCAAAGGCATGGCCAGTTTGGGCATTTTCAGGCCGTGGTTCTTGATGGTGGCTTTCACCAAACCATTCAGGGCTTCCACATTCCATTCCACGCTGTTCAAGCCCTCGTTGAATTCTGCCAAGGCTGCACGTACACCCGCTTCTTCAAGCATCGGGGCCAATTCTTCGCCATTCACCTGTGGCACACGGTAGAACAGGGCGGCTTCATCACGCAGTTGAACCAGTGTGGAAGCACGTTCCAGTACCACATCAAGTACATCGCCCAATTCAGGGCCTTCTGCAGAATCTACACCCGCCTTGTTCAGGCGGCTTTGCAAATCAGAAAGCAGCAATTCCTTTGGCGCCTGCTTCATGTAGTGCGCATTCACCCACTTCAATTTTTCAGGGTCGAACTGCGCAGCTGATTTCGACAGGTTGGTGGAATCAAACCATTGAATCAGTTGTTCACGGCTGAACAGCTCGTCATCACCGTGGCTCCAGCCAAGGCGGGCCAGGTAATTGATCATCGCATCGGGTAAAAAGCCTTCTTCGTGATACTGAACCACGCTGACCGCACCATGGCGCTTGGACAGTTTTTCGCCATCTGGCCCCAAAATCATTGGAATGTGGCCGTAGATGGGTTGTTCACCACCCAATGCCTTCAAGATGTTGATTTGGCGTGGCGTGTTGTTGATGTGGTCGTCACCACGAATCACATGCGTGATCTCCATTTCCCAATCGTCCACCACCACGCAGAAGTTGTATGTGGGGGTGCCGTCTTGCCGGGCAATGATCAAGTCATCCATTTCTTCGTTGTTGATTGAAATGGGGCCCTTGACCAGGTCATCCCAGGTCACCACGCCTGTTGACGGGTTTTTGAAGCGCACAACCGGGGCAACACCTGCGGGTGGTGTGGGCAATACCTTGCCAGGTTCTGGCCGCCAGGTGCCGTCATAACGAATGCGCTGGCCACTTTCCCGTTGCTTTTCGCGCATTTGATTCACTTCTTCCTGGCTACAGTAGCAAAGGTAGGCTTCGCCTTTTTCCAGAAGCTTGTCGATCATGGCCCTGTAGCGGTCCATGCGCTGCATCTGGAAATAAGGACCTTCGTCGTATTCCAGGTTCAACCAGGCCATGCCGTCCATGATGGCTTGAACTGCTTCTGGGGTGGAGCGTTCAACATCCGTGTCTTCAACCCGCAAAATGAATTGCCCCTTGTTGTGGCGGGCAAATGCCCAGCTGTACAGGGCAGTTCGGGCGCCTCCCAGATGCAGGTAGCCAGTGGGGCTGGGTGCAAAACGGGTACGTACTGTTCGGATTTTAGGATCTGTAGACATGGATTAGTGACTTTTTTTCAAAGAACTCTTATTATAAGTTCGAGTAAATTCTTAAGTGATGGAAATGCACAACTTCGACCGGCGATCATTCATCAAGGCAGTAAGCACTTTGGCCGTTATTGGCTCAGTGGATACATTCCTGAACCGTGGCGTGCTGGCCGCAGGGTCTGAACTGGTTCCACCCCCAGATTTGTTTGATCCGGGGCTGGTTGACCTGACCTTCTGGCTGCAGCCGCGCACCCTGGAAATGGTTCGTCCGCAATCGGGCGAGCGCTTGAGCATTACCTACTGGAAAGACGGACATCTTAACCCAATCGCGTATGAACAGATTTGTGGTTTGCTTCGAGACGTGCAAGCAAATCAGGTTTTCCGCATGGACACCCAGATTATCGACACCCTGTGGGCAGCCCAAGCCTTTGTACGCCGCTACGGGTTCTCTGCGCCTGTTGAAATCACATCGGGTTACCGCAGCCCGAAAACCAATGCACGCCTGATCGAGGCCGGTTTGCCCGCCGCGCGCAATTCCCTGCACCTGAAGGGCCAAGCGGTTGATTTCCGTTTGCCCGGCTTGCACCCCAAAGTGTTGGGTGAGTTGGTTGAAGGTTTCCGCACGGGTGGGGTAGGCTTCTATTTCCGCGTGGGTGCAAAAGGTGGCTGGATTCACGCAGACACTGGCCCGGAACGCAAATGGCGTGGTTAAATAAAGCCATCTAAAAAAGCAACAGTGCGAGGGTGGTTTTTTGGCAGTTTTCCAGCGTTTCGCAAAATCGGCAGGGTTGGCTTACAAGGCGGGTAAATTCACCATCGCAACAGCGTTGTGCCTGTCACTTGCTGCGTGTGGCAAGGCGCCCAACAACCCCTATGTTGAAACTGCGGCTGACCAGCAGACCAAGACCCTCTACACCGCTTTTACTGCGCGCCCGAAACACCTGGACCCCGCACAGTCCTACACCTCTGATGAAGCCGAGTTCACCTATCAGGTGTACGAACCGCTTTTTCAATACCACTACCTGAAACGCCCTTACCAGCTTGAGCCCTTGGCTGCCGCAGAAATGCCAGTGCCAGTGTATCTGGATGCCCAGGGCAACGCCTTGCCCGAGGACGCCCCGATTGATTCGGTCAAAACCAGCGTTTACACCATCAAACTCAAGCCCGGAATCAGGTACCAGCCGCACCCGGCTTTTGCGAAAGACGGGCAGGGCAGTTTTCTTTACCACCAGCTGGGTGATGACGAGGCGCGCAAGTTCAACAGCCCCATGCAGTTTGAGGTTCAAGCCACCCGTGAACTGACCGCGCACGATTACGTGTACGAAATCAAGCGACTGGCCAGCTCACGCATTGTGTCGCCAATTCTCGGCCACATGGGTGATTACGTGGTGGGCTTGGGCGAACTGTCCAAAACCCTGCAAGAACACGACAAAGCTTTGAAGGCGCAGATTCAGAAAGACACAGGCAGTGCATTCCCGCCCGCCACATCTGACTTGCCATGGCTTGATTTGCGCCAGTTCGATTTGCCGGGCGCAAAAGCAATTGATGACCACACACTGGAAATTCGAGTCAACGGCAAATACCCCCAGTTTGTCTATTGGTTGGCCATGCCATTTTTTGCCCCGATTCCCTGGGAAGCAGATGCGTTTTACAGCCAGAAAGGCTTTGTGGAAAACAACCTGGTACTCGACTGGTGGCCCGTGGGCACCGGCGCTTACATGCTGACCGAGAATGATCCGAATTCCCGCATGGTGCTGTCACGTAACCCGAATCACCGGGGTGAACCTTATCCCTCTGAGGGCGAGCCCGAGGATGTGGCCCGCGGTCTGTTGGCTGATGCGGGCAAAACCATGCCATTCATAGACCGGGTGGTGTTCACCCGCGAGAAAGAGGGCATTCCCTACTGGAACAAGTTTCTGCAGGGCTATTACGACACTTCGGGCGTTAGCGCCGACACGTTTGACCAGGCCATTCGCGCCAGTACCGACGGTGACGCCGCCCTGACCCCGGAAATGGAAGAAAAGGGAATTCGCCTGGAAACTTCACTGGCCACCAGCCTGTTTTACCTGGGGTTCAACTGGCTTGACCCGGTGGTTGGGCCCGGAAATACGCCGGAGGAAGCGCGCCGCGCCAAGTTGCTTCGGCAGGCCATTGCCATTGCCGTGGATTGGGAAGAATTCTCGCAAATTTTCACCAATGGACGCGCCATGCCCGCGCATGGCCCGGTGCCGCCCGGCCTGTTCGGTTTCGAAGAAGGCGAGGCCGGTTACAACACGCAGGTGTACAACATTGTGGATGGCAAGCCTGTTCGCAAACCGATTGAAGAGGCGCTGACCTTGCTGAAACAGGCGGGCTATGAAAACGGCATGGACCCGAAAACCCGTCAGCCCTTGACCTTGGCACTGGACACCACTGGCGGCGGCCCCGGCGACAAGGCCCGGTTTGACTGGTATCGAAAACAGTTTGCCAAGCTGAACATGCAGCTGGACATTCGCGCCACTGACTGGAACCGCTTTCAGGAAAAAATTCGCAAGGGCAACGCGCAACTGTTCTTCTTGGGCTGGAATGCCGATTACCCCGATCCGGAAAACTTCTTGTTCCTGCTGTATGGGCCGAACAGCCGCGCCAAAACTGCGGGTGAAAATGCCTCGAACTATTCCAATGCGCAATACGACGCCCTGTTTGAACGCATGAAAACCATGCCCAACAACGACGAGCGTGCGGAGATCATTTCAACCATGACTGACCTGGTGCAAGACGACGTACCGTGGTTGTTTGCTTTCGTGCCCAAGCAGTTCGGTTTGATTCACGACTGGCATGGCAACGTGAAGCCCAACGATTTGGCCCGCAACAGCATCAAGTACAAAACCATTGACACCACCAAGCGAGACGCTGCGCGAAATGAATGGAACAAGCCGGACTGGTGGCCCATCCCCGTGTTGCTGCTGGCCCTGGCCTTGTTCATCTGGCCTGCATGGGCTGCGTGGAAACGCCGTGAACAGGCGATTGGAATTCGTGAAGAACTGGCTGACGTCGCAGGGGGGCACCGCTGATGAGCAGTTATTTGGTGCGCCGTGTGTTGTACGGTTTGTTGGTGTTGCTGGGTGTCAACCTGATTACCTTTGTGCTGTTTTTTCAGGTCAACAGCCCTGACGACATGGCGCGCATGGCCTTGGGTGGCAAACGTGTGGCACAGGAATCAGTTGATCAATGGAAGCGCGAACGCGGTTACGATTTGCCATTGCTCTACAACAGCCAGGCAGAAGGTGTTGGCAAGTTAGGCGAAACTATTTTCTTTCAAAAATCCGTGCCCATGTTTGTGGGTGAATTTGGCAGTTCAGACGACGGTCGAAACATTGCTGGTGAAATCGCCAAGCGTGCAGGCCCCAGTTTGGCGCTCGCCGTGCCTGTGTTCATACTCGGCCTGTTTTTGAACATTGTGTTGTCGCTGTTGCTGACCTTTTTCCGGGGCACTTACCTTGATTTGACTGGCGTGGTGTTGTGCGTGTTGGCCATGTCAATTTCAGGTTTGTTTTACATCATTGGCGGACAATACCTGTTTTCCAAAACACTGGCACTGGTTCCAATTTCCGGATATGACGCCAGTGTTGAAGCCTGGCGCTTTTTGATACTGCCGGTCATCATCGGCGTGGTGAGTGGTTTGGGTGGTGGCACGCGTTGGTATCGCACCATTTTCCTCGAAGAAATCAACAAGGATTATGTTCGCACTGCGCGCGCCAAGGGCTTGTCGGAAGTACAGGTGTTGGGTCGGCATGTGTTGCGCAACGGCTTGATTCCTATCTTGACTGGCTCGGTCACCGTCATCCCGCTTCTGTTCATGGGTTCACTGATTTCAGAATCCTTCTTTGGCATTCCCGGCCTTGGCAGTTACACCATCGAGGCCATTCAGTCGCAGGACTTTGGTGTGGTGCGTGCCATGGTGTTCATTGGCTCTGCACTTTACCTCGTCGGGCTGATTTTGACTGACATTGCTTACACCATTGCGGACCCCCGGGTCCGTTTGGCCTGAGGAGCGCCAGCCAGCATGATGCCTACACTTTTACTGACTGACGCATTGATCTGGTTGCTGGTGTTCGGCCTGTTGGCCTATGCCCGTTCCGTCATCAAAAACCCCTTGTCCCGTGCCTCGTGGGGCTTGGTGTTTCAATCAAAAATTGCCAGCGCCAGCTTGGTGGTGCTGCTGTTGGCTGTGGTCATCACTTTGCTCGACAGTGTGCACTTGCGTTTGAATTCCGAGCAACAAAGCCGTTATGCCAGCCCCATTATTTCAGTGCTGGATGTGGCACTGGGTCCCTTGGCCTATGAGCGTGAAAAATCGTATTCAGCGCCCTTGGCGACCCGTGCCCTGAGCAAGGAATCCATGGAAGTGGATGGCAAACCGGTTCGCGATTACCCCCGTTTGAAGTTCGGGGGCGTGCATTTGAGCGATGAAAGCAACAAGGCTCAAGACCTGCTTCTGCGTGCCTATCAGGGCACTTTGGGTGGGGCTGTGTTGTGGGCGTTTTTTCTGGCTGCACTGTGGGTAATTCGCCGTGCCATGGCACCGGCAGTTGCGCAAAACAGCATTGGTGTTTTCACGGGTAGCGGTGCCTACCAAGCGGTGGTGTGGACTCTGTTCGTGCTGTGCATTCTTGGCGGTGTGGTGTCGAAATGGGCTGAGGCTTATCACGTGCTGGGTACCGACAAGGTGGGTGTAGATGTGTTCTACATTGCCTTGAAAGGTTTGCGCACAGCCATGTTGATTGGCCTGTTGACCACCTTGTTGACCCTGCCGGTGGGCATTGCGATGGGTTTGGCGGCGGGCTATTTCCGTGGGTGGGTTGATGATGTCATTCAGTACATTTACACCACGCTGAATTCCATTCCTTCTGTGTTGCTGATTGCCGCCACAGTGCTGATGTTGCAGGTGGCACTGGATGCCAACCCGGACGCATTTGCCTCATCGGTTGAAAAGGCTGACTTGCGGCTCTTTTTCCTGTGCGCCATTCTGGGCTTGACCAGCTGGACAGGCTTGGCCCGTTTGATTCGCGGAGAAGTGCTGAAGATGCGCGAACAGGATTACATTCTGGCTGCGCGTGCCAGTGGCGTGTCGAGTGTGAAAATTCTGTTCTCGCATTTGTTGCCCAACCTGATGCACCTGATCCTGATTGCCATGGTCATGGATTTTTCAGGGTTGGTACTGGCTGAAGCTGTGCTCAGTTACGTGGGCGTGGGTGTTGACCCCAGCACCTTCAGCTACGGCACCATGATCAATGCCGCACGGCTTGAGCTAAGTCGCGACCCCGTGGTGTGGTGGAGCCTTGTGGCCGCTTTCGTGTTCATGCTCTTGCTGGTGTTGTCGGCCAACCTGTTTGCCGATGCCGTGCGTGATGCATTCGATCCCCGGGCACGCCAGTTGAAACAATCGTTGGTGAGGGTGTAAGCGTATGAGTCTGCTCGACATCCATGGATTAAGCACGCGTTTGGCCAGTGAGGCTGGCTGGGTGCATGCGCTGGATGATTTGTCCCTGGCCATTGAAAAAGGTCAGACCTTTGCCTTGGTGGGTGAATCGGGTTGTGGCAAGTCCATGACTGCACTCAGTATTGCCCGCCTGTTGCCTGACAGCGGTGCGATTGTCGCCGGAAGGGTCTGTTTAGGCGAAGGCTCAAGCTCAACAAGCACGACAAGCACCGATGTGTTGCGCATCAGCGAAACCGCCATGCGCACCTTGCGCGGCAAGCGCATTGCCATGATTTTTCAAGAACCGGGTACCAGTTTGAACCCGGTGATGACAGTGGGTGATCAGCTGACTGAGGTGATTTGCCTGCACACCGGCGCAAGCAAGCAGCAGGCCTTGCAGGAAGCCGCACAGTGGCTTGAACGGGTTGGTATTCCTGAACCAGCCAAGCGTTTGCAGCAGTATCCGTTTGAAATGTCGGGCGGCCAAAAACAGCGGGTGATGATTGCCATGGCCTTGAGCGTCAAGCCAGACCTGCTGATTGCCGATGAACCCACCACCGCGCTGGATGTGTCCATTCAGGCGCAGGTTCTGGATTTGCTCAAAACCCTGCAGCGTGAGCAGGGCATGGCCATGTTGTTGATCACACACGACCTTGCGATTGTGAAACAAATGGCCGACACCGTGGGTTTGATGTACGCGGGTCAACTGGTTGAAAAAGCCAGCGTGGCCGAGTTTTTTGCACGCCCCCGGCACCCTTATGCGCACGCCTTGGTGAAGTCGCTGCCCAGCCAGGCCCAGCGCGGTCATGCACTGTATGCGCTTGAGGGGCGGGTGCCTTCGCTGGTGAATCCCAAGCCGGGTTGCCGGTTCGAAGCCCGCTGCATTCACGCACAAGAGAACTGCAGCGTCACCACCCCTGAATTGTTGCAAGCCAGCGAAACCCACACCGTGCGGTGCTTTTACCACGCTGATTTGTCGTTTAAAAAGCCAGGCGCAGATGCTGTGCCCACTGTCGATTCAATCTCTTCAGCTGCCGCAGCCAAAGTGGTATTGCAAACTGTCTCGCTTTCGGTTGCTTACCCTGAGAAAAAGGGCGTGTTTCAGAAATCATTCAAGCCGGTGTTGAACAAACTCGATTTGACCCTGTTGCAAGGCCGCACGGTGGCGCTTGTTGGCGAATCAGGTTCCGGAAAAACCACTGCGGCGCGCGCCTTGTTGGGTTTGTTGGGCAGCAATGCCAAGGTAGGCGGTGATGTGCTGATGGAAAGCAGGCCGCTTCGCCAATGGGCGGAACGTGGGCCACACGGGTGGCGTTCCCGCATTCAGTTTGTGTTTCAGGATCCCTTTGCCTCGTTGAACCCACGCCACCGCATTGCGGAAATTCTTGAAGAGCCATTGATCAGTTTGCGGCCTGACCTGGATGCGCCAGCGCGCCAGGCGCGCATTGCAAAAGTGATTGAACAGGTCAGCATGCCCGTTGAAGCCTTGGCTCGCTTTCCGCACGAGTTTTCAGGTGGGCAGCGCCAACGCATTGCCATTGCGCGGGCCCTCGTGTCTGAGCCAAAAATCCTGATTTGTGATGAGCCTACGTCTGCACTGGATGTGTCTGTTCAGGCTCAAATTCTGAATTTGCTCAAGCGTTTGCAAAATGAAACCGGTGTGGCGATGTTATTCATCACGCACAATCTGGCTGTAGTGCAATACCTTGCTGACGAGGTGGTGGTGTTGCGGCACGGTGAGGTGGTCGAGCGAAGCTCGGCGGAACTGCTGTTTGCAAACCCTCAACATGCCTATACGCGTCAATTGATCAACGCAGCGCCCATGCTGTGAGTTTTTCCGGAGAGGTTGAGCTTACAAGGCAGCCCAATTGTCTTCTGCCTTGGGTGAGGCTGGAATGGCCAGCTTCATACCGGGTTTGATGACTTTCTTTTGGCCCAGCCCGTTGATTGAAGCCAGGTCTTTTGTGTTCACGTCAAATCTTTCTGCAATTTCACCCAGTGTGTCCCCTTTCCGGACCGTGTACTGGCGAAGGGGTTTCGGGGCTTTGTAATGCGCCAAACCCGCTTGAATTTTCCGGGAATATTGAACGGGTACCAGCAGGCTGTTGCTGTATGCCGCATACAGTACGGGCTGGTTCAAACCTGGGTTCAGTTCCCGAATGACGCCAAGATCAACGCCCGCCATTCGCGCCACTTCGCGCAGATCAACATCTGCGTTACGCTTGATTTCTTCAAAATAAGGTTTGTTGGGAAATTCGGGCAAGGTCATGCCAAAACGCTGTGGGTCTTTAATCAGGTTTTTCAGGGCCTGAAGCTTGGGGATGTATTGCCTGGTTTCCTGCGGCAAATCCAGATTGGCCCAAGTCGGGGCAAGGCCCGCGTTCTGTGCTTTTTTCATGGCCTTGAGCACAGAACCCTCGCCCCAGTTGTAGGAGATCAGGGCAAGGTGCCAATCGCCGTGCATGTTGTACAGGTAGCCGAGGTAATCCAGTGCTGCGCGGGTCGAGGCTACAAGGTCTCGACGTTCATCCACCCATTTGTTCTGCCTCAGGGAGTATTGTCGCCCCGTGCTGGGAACAAATTGCCACAAGCCCACGGCGGCTGCTGAAGACCGGGCATGCGGGTTGAATTCACTTTCCACGAATGGAAGCAAGGCCAGCTCTGCGGGCATGCCGCGTTTGGCGCACTCTTGGGCAATGAAGTAGATATAGGGCTCGGACCGCTCCAGCAGTGCGTTCACCATTCGCGTGTTTTTCAGCAATGCCTGTTCGCGAACCCTGACGTGTCTGGATTCAAGGTCAGGGATTGCAAAGCTTTTGCGAATGTCGCTCCACACGTCTTCTTCAACCTTTTCGTCGAGTTGAAGTTTCAGTAACTCGGATGGCCCCGACATTTTCAGTACCAGTCCGGGGTCGGGTGAGGTCACGTTGAACAGGTCAAGTTGCTGGTTTGACGCATTCAGTGCAATTTGTTCGTGAGGGGCCATCGCCCAAGCGGCTGGCGAGGGTAGGGCAGTGCCCAAAAGGAGAGACCACGCGCACTGTTGCCAGCTAAAAAGGCTGAATCTGGTTTTTCGTTTGAATAAGTTCTTGGATAAAGTAGCAGTCAATGGTTGCTTGGCCCGAACGGGCTGAATGCCAGAGAAAAATGCATCCTATGACCAACTTTGAGTGGGGGTCAATTGAGGGTTAGGTCACGCCCCGTTGTAGTGATACCCACCGAGTTGTTTTATTCCAGCAAACCAGTGAAACCGGAAAAAACCAGCTGCTATTTCAAAAATTGTCTTTGGCTGTTCGGATTGATTTCAATTCTTCGGCACTTTTGGCATTCAAGAACAGGTTTGATAGTCGTTCGATTTCCAGCGTCGTGGGAATGGTGCTCAACCCTCGACTGCGAATTTCTTTAACCTCTTGTTCGCGAAGTACAAGAGCTTGCAATTCCGGCGCGTAAGCCCGAGCGAATCGGAGATTGGATTCTGTGTACTCGTGTGCGCAGTAAACCTGTGTTTGCGCAGGAAATTGACCGAGTTTTTGGAGGGAGGTGTGCATTTGTTCGGCGCTGCCCTCGAACAGCCTGCCGCAGCCTCCTGAAAACAGGGTGTCGCCAGGGAACATCCACACGGCGTCACTTTGCATGGTTTCCTTCAGTTCAATGAGATAGGCCAAGTGGTCGCTGGTGTGCCCCGGTACTTCCACTACACGGGCCACCAGGCAATGCACATCAACCGTATCCCCTTCACGGACTGGGCGGTTGACCTGGGGCACACGCCCAGTTGCGGGACCATACACAGGAATGTCTTTTCCGGTTAGTCTCAGTAATGCGTCTATGCCACCCACGTGATCCATGTGGTGATGAGTCACAAGAATGCCAGCCAGGTGATAGCCCTTCGCGTCCATGAAAGCTTGAACCGATTTTGCACAACCCGGGTCTATTACCATGCAGGCTTTGCTTGGCTCGTGCACAATGGCCCAAAGGTAGTTGTCCTGAAAGGCCGGAATGCCGTAAACCGACCAGTTTGAAACTTGAGAAGACTTGAATGATTCCATCTGAACCCCTGAACGACCTGAGACCACAACAGGCTCAAATGTTAGCACTGGATGCATGGCTTAGAACGCCGGCAGGCCAGTACTTCACCAGCCGTGAACAGGCCTGGATCGACAGCGTGGTGCCCGATCTGTTCGGTTTTCGGGCCGTGCAGCTGGGCACTCGCCTGGTAGATGGTTTGAAAGAAAGCCGCATTCCTCACCGGGCATATGTGCAACAAGGCCTGGTCGCCAGCAAACCGGATGGCCTGGAGGTGGTCAGTCCGGATTGTTTCGCAGAGTTTGAGGAACTGCCATTCGAGAGCCAGTCGCTGGACATGATTGTGTTGCCCCATGTGCTGGAGTTTTCGCAAGATCCACACCAGTTACTGCGTGAAGTGGAACGGGTGTTGATGCCCGAGGGCCGCGTGGTCATCACTGGCTTCAACCCCATGTCACTGTGGGGCCTGCGCCATGCTGCATTAAAGCGCTGGGCGCCTGTATGGCCGCAGGGTTGCGAACCCATTCACTTGAGCCGTCTGAAAGACTGGTTGAAACTTCTGTCTTGTGAGCCAGAGTTTGGCCGCTTTGGTTGTTACCGATTTCCCTCCTTCACTGAAAAAGGGCTCAGCCGCATGGGCTTCATGGAGCATGCGGGCGACAGGTGGTGGCCGGTGTGTGGTGGTGTGTACTATGTTTGCGCCGTGAAGCGGGTGCGTGGAATGCGCTTGATTGGGCCTGCGTTCAAGGACAAAAAAATGTCGGCACACCAACTGAAGCCTGTGGCCAATAAGGCCTTGAATAAAACACCTACAATAGGCGACCGTGGATAAGCCCGACAGGATTTGATTTTGACAGAACAGAGAATTGCCAGCGTGATCATGTACGCCGATGGGGCATGCAAGGGCAACCCGGGACCCGGTGGTTGGGGTGTTTATCTGCAATCCGGAGAGCATGCCAAAGAATTGTGCGGCGGCGAACTGAATACCACCAACAACCGCATGGAACTGACTGCCGTCATTGAAGGTTTGAACGCCTTGAAAAAACGCTGCAGCATCGACGTGTACACCGATTCGCAGTACGTGCGCAAAGGCGTGCTGGAATGGATGCCCAAGTGGAAACTGAACGGCTGGAAAACATCGGACAAAAAACCGGTGAAAAATTCGGATTTGTGGCAAACCCTGGATGCAGCCAGTGTGCGTCACCTGGTGCGCTGGCATTGGGTGAAAGGCCATTCCGGTAACCCCGGAAATGAAAAGGCCGATGCATTGGCCAATCAGGGTGTGGAAAAGGCCATGGCCGCGAAAGTGGATTGAACCGTGTGATGGATAGGGTAATTGAATGGTGAGTGAGCAATGAGATATGTAGTACTGGACACGGAAACAACGGGCCTGGAAGTGCGCCAGGGGCACCGTATCATCGAAATTGGCTGCATTGAGGTCAATGGCCGGCAGGTGACCGACCACCATTTCCATCAGTATGTGAATCCTGAACGTGAGGTGGACGAGGGGGCTTTCCAGGTGCACGGTATTTCAGATGACATGCTGGCCGACAAACCGAAATTCAAGCAAATTGCCAAAGATTTTCTGGACTTTGTGCAGGGTAGTACGCTGATTATTCACAATGCCTCTTTCGACATCGGTTTTCTCGACGGTGAATTGAACCGTCTGAATTTGGGCAGGATGGCGGATTACGTCGACGGGGTGATCGATTCACTCGGTATGGCCCGCGAGATGTTTCCCGGAAAGCGCAACAACCTGGACGCATTGTGTGACCGTTTGGGTGTAAACAATGCGCACCGCCAGTTGCACGGTGCCTTGCTGGACTCACAAATTCTGGCGGAAGTTTACCTGGCCATGACCCGTGGACAGGACAGCCTGGTCATAGACCTGAATGCGCAACATGATGACGATGGCGTTGAGCGCATCAAGCTGAGCGCCTTGAGTCTGCCAGAGCCAGAGCCCACAGAAGAGGAACTGGCCTTGCACCAGGCCTATCTGGCTGACATTGAAAAGGCAGCCAAGGGTCCGAGCGTGTGGAGTAAAATCAGCCAGGCAACAGATATGCAAGCTGTGTAGTCAATCAACACCAGGGGGCAGGGGTTCGCAAACCTCCATGTGGGTTGTCCCCTCTCGTGCAATAGTTTGTTACCATCGATTCGGTCTGCTCCCACCATGGTGAATGTGTGTCTGAATCTACCGACTTGCCATTGATCGAGCTGAGTTACGCTGTGGCGCTTCTTTCAAGGAAGCTTGAAATTCAGCCAGCAGAAGCCCAGCAGTTGATTCGCCTGGCCAAGCTGACCCACCTGAATCGGGGCGACACCTTGTTTCGCCAAGGTGATTCAAGTCAGCAGTTCTACATGCTGTTGCAAGGGCAGTTAAAGGGCCAGCGGATTCGGCCTGATGGTTATCTCGACCTGACGCTTTCCTTTTTTCCCGGTGAAATGATTGGTGAACTTGGTTTTTTTGACCAAGCTGCGCGCACCCTTACCATATCTGCCCGGCGTGACAGCATTCTGCTGGAAATTGACCAAGCGGCCCTTGAACAATTTGGCGAGTTTAGCCGTTCGGTTTATCACCACCTGATTCGCATGCTGGTATCCCGTTTCAAGCGCGAATTGGGTTACAGCGGTCCTTTGAAGCAGCATCAGTTCATTCTGTTTCAATCACTCATCAGGCCGGAAGGTTTCAGCCAACAGGCTGTTGAAGGTTTTCAGTCCGCCATGGCCCGCCACTGCGAATTGCGACGCTGGAAAAGTTTGAGCGACATCCCCAAAACTACACCTGCCGCCTTGGCCAGTCGGGTGGTTGAAATGATCGAGCCTCAGCCCCTTGAAACCTTGGACGACCGCCTTGTCGAAGAACTGGACTGCATGGTGGTGATGATCTGCGCCAGCACCTTGGGCGACTCTCACAGCTGTGGTTTGCTGAAATCGCAACTGAAGTCGGCTGATGATGATTTGCCCGTTTGGTTGGTTTTGGTTCATGAGGCTGCGTGGGTTGAACAGGCCGTGGCAGAACGCATTCGAGATACCTTTGGTACAGGATTCCGCCTGTTGCACATTCGGCGAGGCCACCATGCCGACAACGCCCGTGCTGTGCGCCATGTTCTCGGTTTGACTTTGGGCCTTGTGTTGGGGGGCGGTGGTGCACGAGGCTTCGCACACGCCGGTTTCTTTCAGGCGCTGGAGGAGGCTGGAGTTGTGGTGGATACCGTGGGGGGCACATCCATGGGCGCTTTGGTTGGTGCCTTGATTTCATCGGGTCGCACATCGCTTGAGGTCAACACGGCACTTGCAACGAGTTTCAAAAAGGGTCTGCCCTTCAAATTGAAGGATTACTGGATTCCAAAACACGGATTTGTCAAAAGCAAAGCCGTGGACGAGGTGTATCGCAATGCCTTTGGTGAACTGTTGATCGAAGATCAGCCCATTCCGTTTTTTGCGGTCAGTTGCAATCTGACTACTGGCAATCAGTTTTTGTTCGAGCAGGGACCAATGTGGAAAGCCGTTCGCGCCAGCACGTCCATTCCGGTGTTTTTTGAGCCTTTCATGGCTGGTCGACAGGTGATGGTGGATGGTGCGCTGGTCAACAATGTGCCGGTCGACTGCATGCGTGCGAAGGGTGCGCGGAAAATTCTCACTGTCGATGTTGGGCAGGAAGAGGACATTACTGCTCACATGCTCGATGACAGCAGCGTGCAGATGCCCACCATGATGAAGTCCCTGATGCGGGTTATCGAACTTGGCGGAATTGAAAAATCACGGCAGGCCCGTGTGATCAGTGATCTGTATGTGCAGCCGGCCATCGAAAAAATCGGTCTGATGGAGTTCGAGCGGCGCGAAGAGATCATTGCTTTGGGGTATGAAGCCGGGTCGAAGGCAATACCGGATATACTGACCATGCTTCAGAACAATACATAACAATGCAGTCGTCATACTTGCGAGGTTTTGATGCAAAAACACTCTACTGTAGAGGTGTTGGGTTGCAGCGGCAGTATCGGTATTCCCAGGCAAGGAACGACTTGCTTTCTGATTGACAATGACATTCTGATTGACGCGGGCACCGGCCTGTGTGAACTGGATTTTTCTCGCCTCGAACAAATCGAGCATGTCTTCATCACTCATTCCCATCTTGATCACATCTGTGGTCTCCCATTTCTCATTGATACCGTTGGTGTAGGGCGTGCAAAGCCATTAAAGGTTTATGCCACCCTCCCCACAATCAGGGCCTTGCAGCAGCATATTTTTAATGAGGAAATATGGCCTGACTTCTCAAAAATTCCAAATGCAGAAAATGCAGTAATGGAGTATGTTGAGATCAAGCCCGAAGAAGAGCTGATTTTGGGCGAACGCCGGATTACTACGGTGGATGTTGACCACACGGTGCCCGCTGTGGGTGTGTTTCTATTCACGCCCACCGGGGGTTGGTGCTTTTCGGGTGATACCCATCAGACAGACCGGTTGTTTGAACTTATCAACCAGTCTAAAAAAGTAGATTATTTCTTCATTGAGGCTGCTTTTCCTGATCAGGAAAAATGGCTTGCCGATTTGGCAAAACACCTGTGCCCCAGTTTGTTGTTCGGGGAGCTTCAAAAATTAAATGCAGCATGTGAAATCTGGATTAGCCACCTGAAACCCAGGGAAATTCACCAGATTAAAAAGGAACTACAGCAGTATCCTGGAAGCCAGCCGCTGCATATTCTCTCGGCCGGAATGATTTTTAACATCTAATCGGTTGTACCCATAATTTATGAAACTCAAGCTTTCCGCAGTCGCTTGTGCAGTACTGCTGTTGGTCAACGCACCCTTGCGCCCAGCCTATGCTCAATCCATTTCTCCGGAAACACCGCCGGGTGCTTCGGGAGGGGATAGTTACCAAGAGCCCAGCTTCAATGTGTCGGGTTTTGATGTTGTTGGGCCTGAATTGGTGCCGCGTGATCAGGTCATGTCTGTCCTGAACGGATTCGCAGGCCGTGAAATCACTTTTTCAGATTTGCGTTCTGCCACGACCGCGGTGGAACAGCTTCATGCGCTGGCGGGCTTTGAAGTGGTGCGGGTGTTGATCCCGGAACAGGAAATTCAACCAGGAGAAAAGCTCAAGCTGCAAATTGTAGATGCCCGGCTTGATGTCGTTACCGTGGCTGGCAATGATTACTTCACGGCCGAGTCCATTCAGCAAAGCCTGGTTGTGTTGCAGCCCGGTGCCTTGATCAACACGGTGGAAATGGACAAAAACCTTCGCCTGGTCAATGACAACCCGGCGAAGATCGTCCGGGTTCGCCTGGAGCCCAGCGACAAGCCAGGGTTGGTGGATGCAAAAGTACAGGTTGCTGATCAGAATCCTTTGGCCGCCTATGTCACGCTCGATAACTCGGGCACCAATGCAACCGGTGACTTCCGCATGGGTGTGGCCCTGCAACACAACGATGCTTTCAAGAAAGGGCACATGGCGTCGTTTCAGTATGTGACCTCACCCGGCCGTTGGTCAGATGTTGAAGTATTTGGCCTGAATTACAAAATTCCTTTTTATTCGCAGAATTCATTGCTGGAATTGGCCTACAGCGATTCCAACGTGGATGCAGGTACCTTGAGCGTGGGTGCGGGCTCGGTGTCGGTAGCCGGTGCGGGTACGACCGCTGCGATACGCTGGGTCAAGCTGCTGGACCGACTTGCCGGTTTCGATCAAAGGGTGACGTTTTCGCATGAGATCAAACAGTTTGTCAGCCAGGTTCAGTTGAACGGGTTTGGGCCCAGCCTGGTCCCTGCTCTGGAAAGTCGGCCTGTTGGTGTGTCCTATTCACTGTCTGAAGCGCAGGACTCCCGACAGCGCGCGTTTCAGCTTGCCTATTTCAAGAATTATGTCACGGGTGGCAACAACTCCACTGCTCAGTACCAAATGACCAATGCGGCAGCCAGGGCAAATTTTGATGTTCTTCGAGCCAATGCCAGCTGGTCCGAGCAAGTGGCGCCTGGTTGGCGTTTGACCGCACAGCTGGATGCGCAACACACCGATTATTCATTGATACCGGGCGAACAGTTTGGTGCAGGTGGCGTGTATTCGGTTCGTGGCTTTGAGGAACGTGTTATTTCAGGGGATCGCGGGTTTCGCCAGTCACTTGAATTGATGGGTCCGAATGTAGCCAAAACTTTGGCGGGTTTTTTGGAGCGCTTTCAATTTGTCGGTTTCGTGGATGCCGCGCAATTGAAGTTCAACAACCCCGTGGCAGGTAACCCTGTCGAGCCCCATTTGATGTCGTATGGGCTGGGGGCAAGGTTTGCCTTTTCGCCCAAGCACCAGTTTCGCGTTGACCTGGCCAAAGTGGTTTCAGGCGTGCCCATTCAACCCCATGGTGACCTGATGTTGCACGTCAGCTTCGCCACCTCTCTGTAAGGAAAGACAGCATGAATATGAATCGTCTTTCACACAACACGGCTGGTTTCCAGTTTCGCCGCAAAGCCGTGGCTTTTGGTGTGGCCATGGCCATTGCCAGCCCTGTCTATGCAAACCCCACCGGCCTGTCCGTGGTTGCCGGGCAAGCCACTTCGCAAGCCATCGGCAATTTGATGCAAATTACCAATACGCCAGGTGCAATATTGAACTGGCAGCAGTTCAATATCGATGTGGGGCAAACCACCCAATTCATTCAGCAAAATGCGGCAAGCCAGGTTTTCAACCGGGTTACCGGTGGTGATGTATCCCAAATTCTGGGTTCATTGCAAAGCAATGGGCAGGTTTTTTTGATCAACCCGGCTGGCGTGTTTTTTGGTCAGGGTGCGGTTATTGATACGGCCGGTTTTCTGGCCAGCACACTGGCGGCTTCTGACACCGATTTGCTGAATGGTCACCTGCGTTTCAAGGATGCAAACGGCAATGCTGGTTCAATTGTCAACCAGGGCAAATTGACTACGCATTCTGGCGGTTCGATTGTACTGTTGGCACCGAGTATCGAAAACAGTGGAGTTATTCACGCGGACGGTGAAGTGCTGTTGGCTGCAGGTCACAGTGTCACGATTGTCGATTTGAAGCACCCCACCATTGGCCTCACTGTTGTTGTGAAAGACGGTGAGCAGGCTGTGAACCTGGGTCAGATCGTCAGCAAAAATGCGTCCGTGTTTTCACACCTGGTGAAAAACAGTGGAATTGTAGAAGCCACTGGCGCGCAAGTTGGGAAGGGGGGTGTGATCCGCTTTGTTGCACAAGGTGATGCGATTGCAGGTGGTCAGATCAAGGCGGACAGCGCTGATGGAAAAGGTGGTGAAATTGATATCACCGGCAAGCGTGTTGCGGTACTGAGCGGCGCACACATTTCTGCTGATGGTGCAACAGGCGGTGGAACCGTGCATGTGGGTGGCGGCTGGAAAGGTCAGGATGAAAGCATTGCCAATTCCAAGCAAACCGTGGTTCAAGCCAATACCCTGATATCGGCCAATGCCACGCAAAATGGCGATGGCGGTGAAGTGGTGGTTTGGGCTGACGGTAGCACTGTGGTGAATTCCGAGGTACAAGCCAAAGGTGGCGCGCAAAGCGGAAACGGTGGCCGTGTTGAAACGTCGGGCAAGCAGGCGCTGGCAGTCAATGTAGCAGCCAATACGTCAGCACCCAAAGGGCAGTCGGGGCTTTGGCTGATCGACCCGGCCAACCTCACCATTGTGGATGAAATTCCTTCTGGGGAAAATAACCTTGGCAACACATCCAGCGGCCCGGTTTTTTCAACCGATGACATTTCAGCCTCGTTTTCTCCGACCGATTCATTCTTGTTGGCCAGCACCGTGGTGTCGGGGCTCGAGAGCAACGGCTCTGTAGAAATTTATACCTCGGGTACACAATCTGGTGATGGCAATTTGACCATTGATGCCGCGGTGCTGATCGACCAAAACCTCGGCCAGATATCCTTTAATCCAAGGCTGTTACTGGAGGCCAAGGGATCAATCAATATCAATGCAGAAGTAGGCTTGATGCCAGGTCAAACGGCATTTGACGGTTTCGATCTAGTGATGAGTTATGACATTGCGAAACCTGTGTACATTGACGCGCCTTTGTATTTGGGCAACAACGGCAACCTGACTTTGGCACCCTATCAAGTCCCTGAAGGCAGCCAGCTTCCGATCAATACGCCCGGGGAGCTTCCGCTGGATGGCGTGAATTTTTTATCCGGCATGAACATTGAAGGTTCCAGCGAGCCTTTGGTCTTGAACCGAATCAATGTCAGCACAGCGGTGGCCACTGATCCTTTTGGTCAAGGTCAGGAACCCTTGTTTGTTGATCCGGCCAATCCGGTCAAATTGAACGTGTTGGGCGCGAACCTGAAGGTCAATCACATCAATGCGTTTGAGACTTTGACTTCACCAGCAAGTGAAGTACGTGTTGGAACGGACAACCGTGTTTCACTTGCACCTGTTCAAGGTCAACTGTCCTACAACATCATGGAAGCGAAATCCTTGACTGTTGATGCTGGCAGTTTAGTGTCCACATTCACCCGTGTCATACCCAATGGCAATCCAGCTGAAATCAGCCCCAGTACTTTTCTGGACAAGCTGCAGACCAGTGGAACGGTTGCTCTGAACGGCGGTTTCAGCAGCATCACCGACGTGCTGGTGGATGCCGGAACACTCACATTTGGTAACAACGCCGAGGTGGCCTTGGTCTCTTCGAATAGCCACCTCGTACAAAACATCACCGCAGAGTCAGGCAGTACCATCAATCTTGATGGTGCCAACATGCAGTATGGACACGCCAGTTTGAATGGAACATTCAATGTGATGGCTGCGAACAATGGGGGTGGATTTTTCCTTGATGGCGTGGACACGGATTTGAATGGCTCGATCAACATCAGCTCAGGTTCCAATTTCGTGTATTTGCAATCGTTGGGCATGACTGCTGGTTCTGAAATTCAGGTGGGCACAGGAAGCATGCTTGCACTGGGGCGGGCGTTCAGTTCCTCCTTGGGGCCCGTGGATGTGACGCCCAAACTGGAAGGCGGCATGTTGTCCAGTACCAATGGGCAGTTCGTTGCGCAGCAGGGTGCCAGAATTGTGCTGAACGGTGCTGCATCACCGCTCGCTTCCAACCCGCCGCCCATTCAGGCTGCTCAAAGCGTGACTGTTCCAGTTTTTGGTGGGGCAAGGCTGGATGTCACAGGGTTGGATGGCAGACTTGATGCCCCGATCATCATCGAGTCAAACGGATTCGCAAATGCCATCTCCACATTCTCAGAGAATTCCGATTTCAGGTCGGAGTCGGGTTTTACACCCATTGAAACTCTGGTCATTCAGGCTGCCGACATTCGCGTGAATTCAGGTGGTGAAGGGCAGGCATTGCGCATCGGGGAGTTTGTCAGTTCGATTTCTCCCGGTCCGGAGTCGGGTGGATCCGGCCTTGGTTCATTGCCCACGGTGGATCTGGACTTCAATGGCACCTTGACTGTCAACAGCGGAACTGCCCGTCTCGAAGGAGCTGCCGTATCAACTACTGGTGGCAACTTGACTGTGAATGGACCAAATTCCCAAATTACGCTGGCAGGTCGGTTTACCACGGCTGATCTCCAGGTTGTGAATCGCACCATGGGTGGTCGATTGGGTGCAGAGGGTTTTTGGGACAACAGCGCGGTCAATTCAGGCAATGTGGCTACTGCATCCCCATTGTCCAAAGGGGATATCACCATCGGCGATGACCTCACAATTGCAGGTGGTTTGTTGTCCAGTGCAGGCACTTCAAATGCATTGAAAGTGACCCCCGACGGCTTTCTCTTGTTGCGCAGCAGTACAGGCGAAGCTCCTTCCATACTGGAGGTCACAAGTACCATTGATTTGGCACCTACCGCCGCCTTGATGATTGGCGCACAGGATGAAAATGGTATTGCCACTGCGCCCGTGGTATTGAACAACACAAATATCAACATGGGTGGCGATTCATTTCTGGTGGTGGAGTCTGATTCAGCCGGTGTTGCCAATTTGAATGGCACCGCCAGCATCAATTCTGGTCATCAAGGCAACCTGATTTTGGCTGGTCGACGTGTGTTCGACTCCAACAGTGTTTCAGTGGCACCTGATGCAATGACCTTGAATGTGGGCACTGGCATTCGACTGAACGTCACGGGCAACACCCCCAGCTTGCCGCCGGGCTTGGCATTGTATTACTCGCTGCAGCAAATAACAGCTCCGAATCGACCCGTGTTTTTGGTGGGGCAGTTGACCCCCGAGGCGGTGGCCATTGCAGAGTATGACGACTTTGGTGGCTTCTCGACTCCGCTGACCACGGTCCTTTCAGGTTTTCAAAATCCGTCTTTTGTGATTGATGGCTCACCTGATTCCATCAACCCGAATGCCGTGAATTGCGTGGTCAACGACTTCTGCGTCAAGTTTGATGTTGCACAATCCCTGACATTCTCCGGCATGGTGATGAGCAGCTTGGGTGCACCAGAGCCTACGCTGGCCAATAGCGGCGTGGCTTTTGTTGCAGGTGCCAATTTGACAGGTTTGCAGTTCGCGGTGACTACTCCTGATGAAATTGTGTTCATGCAAGGCGTGAACAACGTCACCGTTGCCGATTTGGTCAGTGGCAAGAGACTGGTCAACTCGCAGGGCTCTACCGTCCGTCTGGGCATGAACGTGGTGAATGAAACCATTGCCAATGATTTGCAGAACAATGGCGAACTGGAATTGCAGGGCAACTACACTCTCAGTGGCTTGCTTAGCGGCACGGGCACCCTGAACAACAGCGGTACATTGGTATTGAGCAACGGCACAGGCAGCTTGATTACCAACGCTATTGTCAACAGCGGCAGTCTCAGCAATTCGGGCGACTACACCTTTGGTGGTGTGCTCTCCGGTACAGGCAATTTCACCAACAATGGCACTTTCAATTTGACTGGTTCAGGCCTATTCCAGAACGCAATCGCCAATGGCGGCACGGGGGTCTTGAATTTCAACGGGCAGAATCAGAATATCCAGTTTGCTGGCGCCTTCAGCAACTCATCCAATGTTCTGTTCAATGGGGGTGTATTCACCTTCAACGCACTTGGTTTTAACCAAACGGGTGGCAACCTGACCGTGCAGCCGGGTACAACGCTTACGGGCAACGTCAATATCAATGGTGGTGCTTTACGCGGTTTTGCAAACATCAACGGTAACTTGAATGCACAGGGTGGTCAGATTATGCCGGGTGCCTCGCCAGGCTTGATGACTGTTACCGGCAACCTGGAGTTGAATGCGAACAGTGTCCTTGATATTGAAATTCAGGGCAACGGTGGTACGCCTGGCGTGGATTTCGATTGTATCGTCGTGGGTGGTTCAGCCAACCTTGATGGTCAGTTGAATCTGATCGACATTTCCAATGGAAGTTTGGCACCAGGAAGTCAATATGCCTTCCTGCAAGCCAACGCGATCAATGGTTCGTTTGGCAGCGTGTCTTATTCACCAGCAAGTTCATCGTACGCTTTCACACCACCGGTCGTGATGCCAGTCAGTACGATGCAGCAAATGAGTACTTCCACATTTGCATTGAATCCTCCTCCACCCGTGGAGCCAACCCCATTGCCAGACTCAACCATCATTCAAACCACAGGTGACGCTGACTCCGCTGTGGGCCAAAACCTGAACCAGGCCTTTACCCCTCCGCCCAACAACACCGAACCGGGTTCAACAGCACCCACGCCCACTGCGCAACAGCAAGCTCAACAAGAGGAGGAGGCCGTTGAGGTGGCCAACCAAAGTGCTGCAGGAACCACCATTTCCCAGCAGTCCAATGACATTGAACTGAAGACGACGCAGAGTGATCCACAGCGCGCATCGGCGGTGTGCAAATGAGGGGGCTCACAGTGAACAATTCAATTCATTCTTTGCTGAAATTCAGCGGTTCTGTTTTGTTGGCACTTTCTTTGTCAGCAGTAGCACCCTTGCACGCCCAAAACATTCAAGCCAAGGACCTGATTCCGAGCAATCCGGCACCCGGCAGCCAGCCTGCGAAAGTGGTGGTTGGCAGCATCAAAGTCGTCACCGGCCTGGTGAACCTGCAAACCGCGGAAGGCAAAAACAAGTTCGCGGGTGCCGGCACCAAGTTGAATGTGGGCGATGTCATCAACACCCAATCAAAAAGTAGCGCGGTGCTTGAGTTTGTGGACACCACACAGGTGGCTTTGCGCCCCAACACACGTTTTGTGGTTGAAAATTACGAGTATCAGCCTGAACAGCCTATTGCCGACAAAGCGGAGTTCAAGTTGGTCAAGGGCGGTTTGCGCACCCTCACCGGTCTGATTGGGAAGCGCGGCAGTGCAGATGCTTTTTCCATGAAAAGTGAAACCGCCACCATCGGCATTCGCGGCACTGATTTCACTGCACGAATTTGCAAGGGCGATGAGTGTACCCGTGTTGCAAAAGGCGAGTCAGACAAGGCCACTTCTACCAACGCGTCGAATGCGGACGTGGCCGGTCGGGTTTCACAACTGACGGGCGAATTGTTTGCGATATCACCCGAGGGCAAGCGACGCGCGTTACAGAAATCGTCTGCCGTATTTGCTGGCGAAACAGTGGATGTGTCTGAAGGCGGCTTCGCTGTCATCAGCATGGCAGACTCCACGCGCCTGACCTTGCCCGGCGGCAGTACCATGCAGGTGGCCGCCTATCGCTATGCCCCCGCATCCCCGCAAACTTCAGTTGCTTCATTCAAGTTGCTGAAAGGTGCAGTGCGTGCAGTGACAGGGGCAATAGCCAAAGCCGAGCCCAACAATGTGAAGTTTTTTACCGAAACGGCCACCGTAGGAATTCGGGGAACTGCACTGGATGTGTCGTGTACCTCGGCGGCTGGCGGTTTGGTGCAATGTTCTGGTGGTGCCAATTTGACCGTTGAGCTGCGTGACGGACAAATTATTGTGACATCGGGCGGTGTGAACTCGGTAATCAATGCAGGGCAGTCCGCCCTGATCCCCGCGGGCAATGCGAATATCCGGGTGGTTAATTCGCTACCCAATGTATTAGGCAATGTACCCAACGCAGGTCCATTGCCTGAAACCACGCCATCGAATTTTGAGTCTTTGTCATCCACGCCGGTTCAATCCCTTCAACAGGGCGGACCGGTTCCTGAGGAAGGTTCACAGTTGTTTGTGGCGGTAAATGACGGCACCATTGTGATCACCAATTCCAATCAGGCCCCGCTTGAGGTGAATCGCGGTGAAGGCGCATTTGTTCAAACACTGAGCAATCAGCCCCCGCAATTGTTGACCGCACCACCCGACGTGATTGTGCAGGACATTACCTTGTCTGCACCGCCATTCTCTGCACCGCAATGTGCGCCCTGACCGGAGAAATGATTGTTTAAGAAGTCCTGGAGACCACTGGCCGGCAAGGCGTTTCGTATCGGTGTGGGCTTTTCTTTCACGGCGATTGCTTTGCTCCATGTGCTCGGTTTTGCGCCCACGGACGTGGTGAAGCGACTGGACTACCTTATCTACGATGTCCGGCTAAGGGCACAAGCGCAGAAGCCTGAGCTGGATTCACGCATCGTGATTGTTGACATCGATGAGAAAAGCCTGAGCGAAGTAGGGCGCTGGCCTTGGTCCCGCGATGTGGTGGCCAACCTGATTGTTGAATTGACGGACAAACTGGGCGCTGCTGTCGTGAGTTTCGACATTGTATTTGCAGAGCCCCAACAAAGTGACGCACTTCAGGCCATGGATGCCCTGGCAAGCAAATCTCCCGGATTGGTCAATGAATTGAAAGGCATGCGGGCTGGTATTGAGTCCCAGTTTGACCGCGATGCGCAGCTTGCCAAGGTGCTGGTGGATCGACCCGTAGTCTTGGGGTATTACCTGAACCAGGACTCGAACGCGCTGTCCGGGGCCTTGCCTCCAGCCCTGTTCAAGAAAAGCCAGTTGGGTACATTGTCGCTGGACAGCACATCCTGGCAGGGCTACGGTGCCAATATTCCGATACTGCAGCGAAATGCAGAAGGGGGGTACTTCAATCCAATTGTGGATGAAGACGGTACCGTGCGTTCCGTTCCCTTATTGGCCCAGTTCAACGATGCGTATTATCAAAGCTTTGCCTTGGCCACGCTTCGACGTGCATTGGGCAACCCCCAGGTTATTCCAGTATTCCCGGAAGGGGTTGATGACGATTATGGTGCCGTTGAACTGATCGCCTTGCGCTCCCCAGACGTTGAATTGGACATCCCTGTCGAAAGGGGTTTGTTGACCCGGGTACATTTTCGGGCCAAGGGTGGTCCAAATGCAGGTGGATACCGTTATGTGTCAGCAGCCGATGTGTTGGCAGGTGCATTGAAGCCGGAAGACATTGAAGGGCGAATCGTGCTGGTGGGTACAACTGCTCCCGGTTTGCTGGATTTGAGAAGTACGCCGGTAAACCCGGCCTATCCTGGTGTCGAGGTGCATGCCAATGTCATCAGTGGTATGTTGGACAGTGCCTACAAGCTTCGCCCCGAGTTTTCTCAAGGCCTGCTTTTCGTCACGGTGTTGCTGGTGGGAACAGTGCTCAGTGTGACCATGCCAATCCTGAGTGCGACCTGGTCGCTTCTTGTGGCATTGACCGTCCTCGTGCTCAGTGTCGTCATCAACTCACTGTTGTATTTTCAGGCAGGGTTGGTGCTGCCTGTGGCGGTGGTATTGCTGTTGGTGTTGGCCATCTTCATGTTTGACGTGGCCTATGGCTACTTGGCTGAATCGCGAAGCAAACGGCAAATGGTGGATTTGTTTGGCGAGTATGTTGCGCCAGAACTGGTGTTTGAAATGGCGGCAGACCCCAGCCGCTATTCCATGGAAGGTGAAAGCCGTGAACTCACCGTACTGTTCTCGGACGTGCGTGGCTTCACCACCATTTCAGAATCGCTTCAGCCCAATGAACTGCGAGAATACATCAATGAATACCTTACGGTAATGTCGGAGATTATTCGCGCCCACCGCGGAACACTGGACAAATACATTGGCGACGCCATCATGGCATTTTGGGGTGCTCCGATTGCAGACCCTGAGCACGCCAAACTGGCCACCCAGGCTGCTATTGCGATGCAGGAAGACGCCGTACGCCTGAATGAAAAGTTTGCTGCACGGGGCTGGCCCAAACTGGCCATTGGCGTGGGTGTTAACACCGGGCAAATGCGCGTGGGCGACATGGGTTCGAAAATTCGTCGCGCATATACAGTCATGGGCGATGCGGTGAATCTGGGTTCACGCCTGGAGGGCATCACCAAAACCTACGGCGTGGGTGTCATTGTGGGGCCGCAAACCAAAGCAGCCTTTCCGGAAATGACGTTTCAAGAACTTGATGCGGTCAAGGTCAAGGGAAAAAACGAGCCTGTGTCCATATTTGCGCCTGTTGGAGAAAGCAATCGACTGGATGCCGATACCCTCAGTGCAGTGGAGAAATGGTCTGAAATGCTTCAAGCATTTCGAGCTCAGAACTGGAAACAGGCTCGCAACCTGTTAGGTGAAATTCAAAGCAATGTGGTCCTGAACCCGACCCTTCGACATCTGTATGGACATCGAATGGATTATTTTGAAGCCAACCCGCCAGCCGAGGGTTGGGACGGCGTGACCCAGTTCGATACGAAGTAGGTCACGCTTGGCCCCATCGAAAAGGGTCAGCCGGGTTCGGCTTGTTTTACCAGATACTGTTCAGGAGAAATCCGGATGGCAGCACCTGTGGGGCAGGCCCGAACGCAAGCAGGTCCGCCCGTGCTGCCTGCGCACATGTCGCACTTCACTGCCTTCTTGATGGCGTTTGGGTCGTAAGCGGCTTCCCGTTCACCCGGTGTGTCGCCCAAGCCAAACAGCAGCCAGGTCAACAAATTGCCTTTCTTTGGGGGGGCTTTCACGGCCATTTTGATTACGCCATATGGGCAATTTCGCTCGCAGTTGCCACAGCCAATACACGAGTCTGCAATCATCACCTCGCCATTTTCGTTTCGTCGAATGGCATCGGGCGGGCAGTCCTTCATGCAATGTGGGTGTTCGCAATGCCGGCATGAAGTGGGAATATGGATGTTCTGAAATGTGGGGCCAGCGCTGCGATCCAGACGGGAAGTCCCATTGTGAGTGTCCGCGCAGGCCGTTTCGCAGTTGTCACATTGAACGCACAGGTTTTCATCAATAATCAGCGCGTCAGTGGCTTCACCCAGGCCTTCCTGCATCAAAAAGCGAATCAGGTCGCTGTCGCGGAAAGCCTGGTCTTCCCGGAATACATTGCTTTTCACCCGTTTGCTGGCTTGAGCCAACAAAACAGATTTCCAATCCGGATTGGAGGCCAGAACGCGCTGAACTGGAGCGACTGGCAACACCAGTGCCTCGGTAAATACCGAGGCGGTTACAGTGGCTGAACGCGGGTTGTTGCTGAGCAAAGCCATTTCACCCACGTAATTGCCAGCCGACACATAGGACAGCACCACGTCCTTGTCCTTGATGACTTTCGAGATGGCCACCGATCCACGTCGAATCAGGTACAGGCCATCGGCGGGGTCACCATCCTTGAACAGGGCTTCACCTTTGGCATAGCGACGCACATCAATCCCATCGCTGAGAAGTTCGTCAATGGCTGCATTGTCCAAAGGCGGGGCGAGGTAGGTTGAAATGGCACGGCGAACAAAGGTTTCATCAATGGTTTTACGCACGCTTTCCACCGAGGCAATCAGCTTCAGCATGGCTTTGCGTGGGGTTTCAACCAGCACACAGTTGTCGCCAGCGCGAATGGTGGCAGTTCTGCGCCGTCCACTGATCAAACCCATTTCACCGAAGTAGTGGCCCCGGGGCAGGTTGATCACCATCGGCTTGCCGTCTTTGCCCACCAGGTCAATGTCGACAGAGCCTTCAACGATCGAAAAGAAGGTACTGGTGTAGTCGTTTTTCCTGAAAATGATTTGCCCTTTGGCAGGCTTGAGCAAGTCCGATTCCAGCATGAATTCGCGCAGTTGCAATTTCGTGATGCCGGAGAAAATGGGAACATTGCTCAGGATCAGGTCGAGTACTTCCGAAACACTTTGATTACCCAATGGTTTGAACTTGGCTGCCAGCAGTGGTTCATCCGCAGGCACAACCGGTAAGCCGAGAATGGTGTCCACCACTTCATAGCCCTGGTTCATGGCCTGTTTGATCAGCGGGTAACCTCCCAAGGCACCCACAATGAACAAGCCCGGCACGTTGGACTCGTAGGTTTCAGACAAGGCGGGTACGGCACTGGGGTCGCTGTTGGGAAACTGCACGCCAAAACTTTCAACCAGCGTTCGCGGTGGTGTTGCTCCCAGCCGCGCGATGATGCGGTGCACCGGCAATGTTTGCTCACCTTCGGGGCCCTTGAACACGTAGTTCATGCAGGGCTCACAATCCTTGGTCCCGACAATTTCCTCAATGCGAATGGTGCTGGTGTTATAAAGAATTTTCAGATCTTCGTTGTTGTCCGCAGCAAGAATCTGGCTCAGGTTGCCTTCCTTGCATCGGGCAAATTCCTCACGGCGGTTCACCAGAAACACCTTGTTTTTTCTCATCAGGCCCAAGGCGTTCTCAATGGCGGCGTCGCCCGCACCGATCACCACGATGGTTTCATTCTGAAACTCGTCAGGGTCACTCAGGGTGTATTGCACGGCGGGAAGATCATCGCCTTCAGCGCCGATTTTTCGGATATTGCCTTGCAGGCCAATTCCCAGGATGACGGTTCTCGCGGTGGTCTTGCTGCCATCTTCACATTCAAGCTCGAACGGACCAGCGCCATCATTGAGCTTTTTGATGGTGGACACCTTCTTTTTGTACCGGATGTTGACCCGCTGATCTGCCAGCTGTTTGTCCCACGTACCCAGAATATATTCGCGTTTGCCAGCTTCAAACTGCATGCCACTGCGCAAGGGCAGGAAGCCGGGCTCGGCCATCACGTGTTTGCCTTTCTGGTATTTGTAAATGGTGTCCGAAGCGTGGCTTTCGCCTTCGAACAACACGTAGTTGCAGCCCAGCTGTTGCGCCCGTGATGCCGCGGACAAGCCTGCCGGGCCGGAGCCCACGATGGCAATATCCAGATCAGCCGGTACATCGGCAAACATCGGTTTCAATGTTTTCGTTTCCTGATTCATTTCTTCAACCTCCCACTGCGGCTTTCAATGCCAGCAGTTCGGTTTGAAACGCGGCTCGGTCATAGGCTTCTTCGTTGCTGAGCAACTTGAGCAAACGGTTCATTTTTGAATTCACGGTTTGTGCAACGCGTGAATTGCCTTTGCGGGCCAGGCCATTGGCCACACTGCTGATGGACATGTAGGCCTGTTCAGCACCTGCGAAATCAGCGTACTGGTTGCTGGCTGCCATGGTCACTAACTCCTTGAGTAGCTTTTCAAGCACCGCCTCGTTGAAAGACACGGCAGCCACCGTCTTGCGGGCTGAATTCAACTGCCCAATCAATGCCTTTGCGGCCGATTCCACCTCTGTCATGTTGGCAGCTGGTGATGAGCTGGCCACGTGTAGCTGATTCACCAAGCGTGCTGTTTCAGCGCCGTGTTGGGGGGCAGCTGCGCGCACAATGGCTTGCACCATGATCAGACTCGAGTTGTTGATGCGTGCCTGCCCTGGCGTGCGAGCCAGGTCTTTCGACCAGTCTTTCTTGCTCATTGGTGAATGACAGGCGTGGCAGTCGAACATCATCAGTTCCGGCATGATGCCCTGGCGGTTGCGCTTGGGGTCTGCAATCAGTTCAAGCAGATTCGCGCTGCTGGCAAACTGACCCATGGCCCAGATTTTTCCGGCGTCGTATGCGCCTTTGCGTTGCACCCAATCCTCATCGATTTTGTAATGCGGTGGTTCCAGGGCCATGAAGGTTTCCACTTCAATGGAAATTCGCGGATGGCCCGCGCCCATGATCTGGTGGGTGATGGGGCGGCTTGCGTCGCCCACATGGCAGCTGGTGCACAGCTTTGCTGCGGCATAAGGGTCGCTGGTGGGGTACAGGCCGTTTTCAATGTTTTTCGCATGGCTGGCCTTGGGTTCAACGTGGGTCTTGATCCACTTCTCGGCAGGGCCGTGGCAGGCTTCGCAATTGATGCCATCGCTTTTGTCAAAGCGGGGGCCTTGTTTGCTGGCAGGCACATTGTGGCTGTGGCAATCCAGGCAAACCTTGGCCTCGTGTGCAGGTTGGCCAAGCCCCAGGTTTTTCGCAATGCGTTGGGATTGCGCATTTCTCAGTACCGCGTAGGCCTGGGTGTGTGGGTCTTCTCGCAACCAGGTGGTGTATTCGTTTTGCAAAACAGGCGTTGCACTTCGTTCTGCAATACTGCCGTGGCAGGTGCTGCTTGCGCAATTCACTGTACCCACCGATTGATGGGGCGACTGGTGCGGCATGGTTTGTGCCATGACCTCCGCTTGAAAGCCAGGTGTGCTCAATATGAGGGCAAAAAAGACAAGTGCCTTTGCAAGTGTCCTTCCATGTTGGCCTGACCAGTTTGTGCGTAACAAGAATGCATTTGCTTTCATGGCTTGTCCTTTTTGAAAGCCACTGAATTCACCTTGGGCTTGGGCAAGTAGTTTTCTTTTTCAACTTTGTCAGTGACTGTCCACAAACGACCATCCGGCCGCAGGTAAAACGCCTCCATTTCCTTGCGGGTGAAGGGGCGCGAACCAATGCGCCCAAACACCGCAATTTGCCCGCCGGTTTCGTCCACGGCACGGTCTCGGTCCAAGCCTTTGGATACAGACAAAGCCGGGCTTGGCGTTTTGCGCCAGGCGATCAATTCCGGCATGGGTGCAGGTGAGAAACCATAAAACTTCGGCTGGGTGTCAGGCGACGTCAGCTGCAACACTTTCAAGCCATTTACACCATCGGCCACGTATGCGAACAACGATGCATTGGTAGACCCTACCACCACATCATGCGCGTCATTCAGTTGCCCGTCAGCAGTGAATTTTTGGTACACCACCGGCTTGCGGGGCTTTTCGATGTCCACAATCACCACGCCTTCCTTTTTCGCGGCCACATAGGCATAGGTGCGGGCCAGGTAAACCCGTTGCGCATCAGCCAGGGGCACCACTGCTCCGGTATGTTCCGGTTTTTCCGGGTGGGTAATGTCGATTACTTCCAGCCCTTTCGCCGTGGTGGCAAACAGGTAGCGGAACTGCACAGCGGTGGCACGGGCATCCTTCAAGGGCAGGGTGGTGATGAGCCTCGGCTTCAAGGGGTTGTTAATGTCCACAAACACCAGCCCCTTGGGCGTGGTGATGTAAGCGTAGTGCCCACCCAAGGTGATGTGGCTGGCCCCGTTCAACACGCCGTTTTCATTCCAGGTCACTGCGCGTTCGAAGAAGTTGTTGCGGGGTTCACCATCGGCCAGTGTGTTCACATTCACTGCGATCAAACCCTCTTCGCTGTCGGTGATGAAGGCGTAGTTGTAGATCGGGTGGAAGGGCTGTTCCATGTTGGTGATGCGCATCAAGTCGCCCTGGTTGCGATCGGGGTTGATGTTCTGGTTGGTGGGCAGTGCCATGCAGGTGGCGTTTTTGGTGGGCACATGGGTGTCATGCCCCAGCGGGCTGAAGGGAGCCGTGATGACACGCTGGCCAAAGCCCTTGTTGGCCACACTGGCTGCGTCGTATGCGCGGAAGCCGCCTTTGCCCTCGGCCACAAACACATATTCACCACGCAGCTGGATGCAGCTTGCCACGCCCTTGGTGCTGTGGTCCATCAGGGCAGGTACCGCCGTGTCGGCCAGTTCGCGCTTGCGGTTCAGATGATTTTGGTAATAGTCGGGGTAGGCGTATTTGTGCAGGTAGCTGCCAATCACTGCCTGTGGTTCATCCCATTCGGTGACGGTGACCGCAGCAATATGTTCACTGCCGCCCAGCCAGGCATTGAAGCCCACGAAGTTCACGAAGTTGGTGCCCTGCAACAGCAGCTGCGCCATGATGGCGTTGTTGTCATCGTCCCGGGACAAATGGCAGTCGGTGCAGGTTTTTGTTTCTTCCTTGCGTTCGGTGTGCGGGTAGTGCGGGGCGAAGGCTTGGGAAGAAAATCCACTTGCAGCAATCGGTGGCTGCTGAATGTAAATGCGTTCCCGGTTGGCATTCATCGACGAAAGCACCAGGGCCGAGCTTGAACGAATCGGCGCAATCCGGTTGCCCTTGACGGGGCCATGCACGCCGAGTTGGAACATGTCGTCGCGCGCAACCTGAGGGTTGTAGGTGGCGTAATTGCGGGTTTCACCGCCCTCGTAATGCAGGCGTTCTGTTTTCCAGTTGGCCTGAATGGGCAAGTGGCAACCCGCACAGCTGGTGGTCCAGCTGAGGTGGCAGGTGAAGCAGGTCATCTTGTCGTTGTCATGGGCCAGTTCTTTCACGCCCGGGCCCCATTTGCCATCTTGTCCTTCAGCGCCTGCTCCCATCAATTTTGCACGAGCAGACTTGGCGTTGTAATCGGGGTGGGCCGGGTTCATGTTGTCTTTCACCAGGCTCATTTCCCATTCTTTTTCAGGGTCCAGTGCGGCACGTTGATACAGCTTTCCATCGCGCCATTCGAACCGCTTGCGGCCATCCTGGGTGCGCAGTTGCGTCAGGTCTGTGCCACCTGGTGGCGAGGCAGGTCCGCTGGTGCGCAGGGTGGGGTACTTGGTGGCGGTGCCATGGCAGTCTGCGCAATCTACTTCCACTGCGGCTGCCACCTCGCCATAGATGTGACCGTTGCCGTGCATGTCTTGTGCAAAATGGCAATCCACACAGTGCATGCCCACATCCAGGTGAATTGAGCTTAAATGTACGGCCTTGTCGAACTTCTTGGGGTCGTCGTCAGAAACTGTGTTGCCCTGCGCATCCAGCAGTGCGCCTTTGCGATTGCGCTTGAACACCGCACGGAAATTCCAGCCGTGGCCGTGGTAATCGGCAAACTGGGTGTCTTTCAATTTGCTGTTCAGCGTGGATACATTTTTGAGAAATTCCGGGTCGCTCCATTTGCCGCGCACTGCAGCTTCTTCAGGGTTGCGGTCCAGGATTTCACGCATTTCAGAATCGCTAGGGTAGCGCTGTTTTTCCGGCCACATTTGGGGCGCATCGCTTTCGTAATCCCACATGATGTAGCCGTAATAGCTGTTCACAAACACGTTGGGCTGGTGCATGTGGCAGGTCATGCACTGCGAACTCGGAATGGCCCGGGTGAATTCATGTTTCACCGGGTGGCCGCTTTCATTTTTTGCAATGGTCGGGTCGATGGTTTGCGTGGTGCCATCGTGCCCGAACTTGGCATAGGGGCCAGCGTGTTTCGGGTCGCGGTCGTTGGTGTACACAGTGTGGCAACCGGTGCAACCTGAAGACCGATAATCGCCCGGCTGTTCACTGGTGCCCAGGAACCACAGGTGCGGGTCGTTCAAACGGGTTTTGGCCACGTTGATCAGGGGCACTGCAATGCGCTGTCCCGTGCCCGGTCCGCGGTTGGATTGTTTGATGTCGGGACGGCCCGGTTCATCCAGACGCTGAATTTGCCCCAGCACGTTGGGCAGGCCCACTTCCGGGAAAATGCTGTTGATCACTTTGCCACCGCGTTCGAACACCCGGAAAATATCGCCGGGCGGCGTGGTTTCCCAGGCTGGCAGCGGTGCAAGCTGGTTCAAAATGCCTTTGTGTATAAACAGCTCGTTGTTCGCATCAACCGGGTTTTTCAGCAGGCCAGGTTGTCCGTCCTGTGTGTAAGCCTCACCGAGAATATAACGCTTGTAGGGCAAAATGCCGTTGTTGTAAGAAGCACCACCCCACAGCATGGCAGAGGTACTCATCAGGCTGCGTTCTTGCGCCTGAATGATGGGCAGGTGGCATGACCCACAGGCTTCGCGTGCTACGCGCAAGTCACCGGGGTTGATAAAGCGGATGTAGGCGGGGTGTTCCTTGTTCAGCTTGGCATACGACCTTTTCGGGTTTGCCGATGAAGGATAGTTCCAGAACTTTTCGTTTTGCGGGGCAATGTGGGCTTTGTCCAGCGCCGCGCGGTATTCAGGGGCAAATCCTTTTTCTCGCGCTGCTCGGGTGTGGTCGTAGGCCAATGTGCCCTGTTTCTGCTCGGGGCCATTCCATTTCACAGTGGCATCACCACCATGGCAATCGGTACAACCCAGCACCACACCGGGGTTGGCGTGCATGGTGTGTTCGTCAGTTTGGGTGTGGCAACTCATGCATCCTTCGGTTTTCGCGAAGGCCTGTTGCGCGGTTTGCCGTTCAGGCGCATTGGGCGCCATGGTGTAGCTTTTCTGGGGAATTTTTTCGCCCGCGGCCTGTGCCACGCTGATTGTACCAACCGCCATGGCCAAGCCCAGTGCTGCAAAAACCAGTTTTTCAAGAGCCAGCACACGGAAGCACGTCTGCCAACCGGTCGGTTTGGCAGCTTGGGGTTTTCTAGCGCGGCTATTCCTTGAATTCATCAACACGCAACCTGCATTAGAAACTGAAAATAACGTTGAACAAGAATGAGTAGGGGTCTTTGTCATCCGGAAACAATTCCTTGTAACCTTTGCCCGGCAACAACTTTGCAAACGATCCGTTAATCACGACGTTCTGCGAAAAGAAAGGGCGATACTGAAAGCCCACTGACGCATCAATGCCCAAGTCGGTTGAAGGGGGTCGTTGCTGGCGCAAAACCCCCAACACATTGGTGTTCTCGAATTCCAGCTTGTTCACATTGGCCACCAGGCGCAGTTCAGGCAGCACATCTATATCGGCACCAATGCCCACCAGCAACAGGCCTGGATTGATGAAATTGGATTGCCCCTGTTCCTTGCTGGATCGAAGTGAGGGTAATACACCATTTCTACCCGACAAGGCCACGCCCCCACCGCCCACCAAGGGAATATTCTGGCGGATGAAGAAGCTGGTGTCTGCACCTGCAAATTGGGGGTTCTCGAATATGGCGTCAAAGCCCTCAGCCTTGCCATCGAACGGGTCTTCATCACCCGATGCATACAGGAAACTGCCGCGAAGCCTGAACCAGTCAAAGTCACGCGACACTTCCGTGGCGTGGAAAAACGCGTCAATATCCTGTTCGCGTTGAGCAAGCGGGTGGCGGTCGGTTTTGCCTGTGGCGTAGTAAGTGGACGTGGTGATGTTCATGCGGCCATAGTGGCCGTCACCGCTCAAACCAAAATAGTCCACGTGGTAGGCAAAGGGTTTTTGGTCACCCAGTGAGGATGGGCGCGCCAAAAAACCATTGGCGTCGAAATAGCGTTCGCCATCTTCATCATTGCGGTTGTGAATGTAGGACACCTGGCTGGTAAAGCCGAGGAATGGAAAGTCTTGCCGGTACAGGTTGGCCACGAAGAAATCATCATCGCGCAGGTCCTGGCGAATGTCATTCAGACCGCTGTTGGTGTCTTTCTCGACCCGTTTGAAATAGCCAATGTTGTACTGGTAAATGTTGTTGTTTCTGTTCCCAAACAGACGAATACCCATGGGGAGGTCTTGAAACAAAAACCCCCTGAAGTCGCTGATGAAGGGTTGAATGCCCACGCGCAGGCTGTCGAAATCATAGCGATCCGACACGTTGCGCAGGTGCACGTCCACAAACGCTTCCTGAATGCCGACAAAACCTTCCCGGCGGACTTCGCCGGATGAGGAAGCAATTTTCAGCAATCTGTCTTCATTGACCCGCACATCGGTGTAGTTGAACACGGGTGTCAGGCGGAATTCGTAATCTGGCGGTTTGAAGGTGGTGTTGCCCTTGGTCAGGGACAAACTGACAATCAGGTTGTGGGCAAAAATGGACTGGTCGCCATTGCCAAATATATTCGCTTGCCCACCGGTTGTTGAAGTCGCTGGCGGCACAGGCACCGGGAAATTGCGTTGCTCGTACAGGGTGTCGGCAATCACACCCAGGTTGAAAAACCAGTCGGGGCCCAGTGTGTCTTGCAACACGGGCAAGTCACCCTTGATCACGTTCTGGTTGTAAGGGTCGAACAGCGGAAACTTGAAACCCAGTGACTGCATGATGCGCCAGCGGTCGGGCACAGCCACGGTTTCACGGGGCAGGTTGGGTTGCGGCGGCGGCACTTGGCTGGGGTCAATTACGGGTATGGCCACATCGCGCGGGGCGATGGGTGTGTCGCGGCCAGGAATGGCACGCTGAACCTGCTGCGTTTGAACCTCTGCCTTTTGCGGCAAAACCCCTGGGGTTGCATTGTGTGAAGGCCGAATACCCGTGCCGGGTTGTTCCATCAACACATCTGCGGAAAAAGCGCGGGGTGCAAACACGCCCAAGGCCTGCTCGCCAAACTGGCGGCTGCCTTGTTGTATCCAGCCATTGGTACTTCCCAGCAGACTGTCCTGAATGCGAATTCGATACCAGCCATTTTTTTCCTCAAACGCGTCAAGCAGTTGACCTTTGAAGAACTCGCCAATCGCCCTGGAGTCTTTATCAGGTTTTGCGTAAACCACGCTGCGGTTCTCGAACACCTGAAGCATGACCAAAGGACGTTCTGCGTTTTCGAGCTCTGTCACTTCAGGAATGCCCGCCACTTTGCGGCTGACTTTTTCAACGGTTTGACCGAGTTGCGCAACCAGACTGGGTCGAATGTCGGCCCGTATCTGCGCCCATGCGGGCAAGGGCACCAGCCCTGCAATGATCAGTCCAGCAACCAGAGGTCTCATACGCAGGTGAAAGAGTTTTTTGTTCATGGAGCTGGACACACATTTTGCGCACTGCTGTCATTGAACGGTGTTTGTGGGCACTGCACGTACTTCAAAAACTCACCGGAATTCGACAGTTCATTGGCCGTGAACAAGGTCGAAGGGAACGGGCGCATGGTGCTGCCCACTGCATTTGCGCCGTTGAGTACACCCAGGTAGCCAATCATGTCGTCCTGGTCCACACCGTCGCCAGATACGCCCACTGCACCCACAAGCGTGTCACCTTTGTAAATTGGAAAGCCACCTGGGAAAATCTGCAAGCCATTGGCAAAGCGGTTTTGTCTGCCCGCCGGAATGTTGGTGTCGTCCACGCAGGTCTGGCTTGGGTCAGGCGCGAACTGGTTTCCACCTACCACAGTACGTACAGGCGCACCCAATGTGCCCAGCACCTTGGTGGTCACCACATTCAATTGGAAGCCCACGTTGAATGGGCTCCAGCTGGCCAAAGGCGATGAAAGCGGGCCTTTGGGTTTGCCCTCTTCACCGTCTGGAAAGTAGGGGCGGTGCACATTGCCAATGGCGCGTGCAGAAAAAGCTGCCGTTCCATTCAACACGTTGGCGCTTTGGGTAAAAAAGCTGTTCATGGCCGTGGCAAATGCAGCATGTTGACCATTGTCAATTGCAGAAAAATCGGTGAGGGCTTGCGCTGAGCTAAAGGCCAGTGCTGACCTCGCCTTTTGCACCGAGACATCGGTACCGAAAATTGGTGCATCAGAAGAACGAATCAGACCAAGCACATCCCCATCCGTGTCCACCACACTGACAGTCACCTGTGCAGCAGCGCCCAACGGAAAACGAATCTGGGCTCGTGCCCGATTCGCTGTTTTCATTCCTTCAGCAAGAATATTCTGAACTTCCGCTTGTGTCAGGTTGCTGCCTGCGGTGGGTGGGAAACGCACTGCGGTGTTGTCAGCCGGGTTGGTGATTAAGGTAAATGTGTCCAAGCCGTTGAAGGCCGGGTTGCTGGTGGCCACGTATCCGGATTGGGTTGTGCCATAAGAAGTACCGGCAATGGAATTGGCGGCCGTCTTGTAACCTGCCACTGCGACGTAGTTGCCATTTCCAGCCAGGGGTGCCAGGCCGGCTACAGCCGGAGTGGTGTTTGAAAACTGGAATGTTTGGCCGTTGGCAGTAATGCGGTTGGCCCGGATTGCTTCAGGTGCACGAAAAGTAGCGCTGAGTGCTGCAAATGCGATTTCTTCTTCTAGATCCGTTTCACTGGTCAGGATGTCTCGATCAAGACCATAAATGCCGTTGGTGCCGGCATTAACGGATGAAATCACACCAATGCCACCGATTACCCGCCCTTCCTGATAAATCGGAAAGCCACCCGGATCAGCCGACAAACCGAGCGGAGAACGCTTGGGTCCGATACTGTTGCTTTGGGACAGCCAAACATTCAAATCCGAACAGGGTAGCTGGCTGAATTGCACACCATACAGAGGGCCACTAGGTTGGCCACGCTCGCCAGGTTGAAAAAACTCTTGCACGATCTGGCTGGCGGTGCGTGTGCTGAACGCATTGCCCGTGGAGGACAGGTAAGCCCCGGTAATAGCCTTGGCAATGGCTGCAAGTGTGCTGGGTACAGGGGTGAATCCATCCAGCCCATTTCCATTGGCACCCGGCAGGCCACTTGTAATGGTCGTGTTGGGTGCTGCGTTATTCATTTGGTACACGGCCAGCACATTGCCAACCCGGTCGGTGATGGCAATGGTGGATTGGACACCGCGTGAAATGGAAGCTTGCACTGCGCGGGCCACAATGTCATCGACCTCGGCGGCAGACAGGTTTTGTGTACCAAGCGGTTCAATATTGAAACTGGCCGTGGACGCGCTTCCCCCGCCCCCACCAGCACCGCATGAAATCAATATGAGTGGAGCAGCAAGACAAACCGCTACGCCCATGGCGATTCGATTGAGTTTTGTATTGCCAGTTATAGCCCGTTTGTGCATTGACTTCGTACTCGCTCATTTTTTGTAGTTCAACGAATTCGCAAGGGTGCAAATTCCCGGTTCACTTCGGGTCTGTCTGCTCAAGATACTGCGTTAGCTGGCACTTACTTCGCCGCCACTTCTTTGTTGTGGATGTGGTACTCGTGGCACACACCGCAATTGGACTGCACTTTGTTCAACACTGGCTTGCTGCCTGCATGGCAGGTTTGGCAGCCTTCAATGGCCGGCATCAGCACATCACTGGCTTTGTCTGACTTGTTCGCCTTGTGGCAACTGTCGCAACTTTCAAATTCATGCGCCTTGTGATCAAACTTTGCCATTGGCATCCAGGGGTGGGCCGGGTTCAACTCCGCGATCTCGTACTGTGGCATGCGCGCACCAGAGGTTTTGGTGTTGCCCAAACCCGGCTTGGCTTTTACTTCGTGACATACCGCACAAGCCGTGTTTTCAAACAGCTCAACGGTTGCAAACGCAGCCTGTGCACGCGGGTTCCCGCTCAAGTTCGCCAGATTGGATCGGTTGGGTTCCTTCTCGCCCGGGCGCGCGCGCAGCACAGCGCGTTGAGCATTCACTTTGTTGCGTTCTTCAGGGTGCAATGCCAGGTAACTGTAAAATTCCTCCACTGTGCTCAGTACGGCATTCACCGGACCGTGTGGCACCTGACGATCCGGCAGGGCCGGTTCAAAACTCAGCTTGTGGCATTCCTGGCAATGGTTTTCCATGGTCAGTGGCTTAAATCCTGTTTTGGTGTCAGCAGGCTCATGGCAGTTTGAGCATTGCATCACCACTTTCTTCAAAGGGCTGTCTATGCCCTTGGGGTCCAGGTGAACATCGTGGGGAAATTTCAAGCTGGTTTTTTCAACCACAGGCGTATTGGTCACCATGCGAATTCTTCGCAAATCGCTGGACTCTGGTCCGGTGGCCACTGTAATTCTGAAAGCAGGGTGCCTGTCACCTGCAAAGTCGGCAACTGCCAAGGTGTCGGTTTTTGGGGCCACTGATTTAATGTTCTTGTGGCAATCTGCGCAATTCGCTCCCACGAAATGCTTGTTTTGCTCGGCAAGGCTTTCACGACCCTTGTGGTCTCTGTGGCAACTCGCACACCGACCCTCTTCAAAAGAGGTGTCAGGCTGCGTTTTCTCGCTCACGTGCAAACCCATGTTGCTGTGGCATGCCGTGCAGCTTTCATCCTTGACGCGTGAGAAATCCCCTGCATGGCAGGCTTGGCAATCGCCCTCGAGGTTCGAGTGAGGAGAGGCCAATGGGCCCGGGTTCCAGATCGAATCAAGCGACATTGCAGTGGTGTTTCTGACTTGAGCAAGCGAGTCAATCTGAAGGGCAGGGTGTGCATTCACGGGTAACCTGTCGTACCTGACCTGTTGCGCTTTTTCGGCCACGCCGATTTTTTCCGGGCCAAACAACTCGGGCGATTGCATTGCAACCCAAGGTAATACAAGGAAAGCCAGTAGCATCGGTAAAAAAAAGATCCAGGACAAAGGGCGTTTCAATCCCAGTGGCCTTTGCAGCGCCTTTTGCTCACGTTCAAGTAGGCTTTGTTCTTTTTCGGCCATTTTTGTACTTACCAGTAAATAAATACAGACAACACGTGTGCGATCAGTGCGGCCAATAATCCGAAGGAGCAGGGTACGTGAACGGCCAACCACAATTCAAGCCAGTAACGCATATGGTAATACCGGCGCAATTGTTTCAAGGCTCGCAAACGTTGCACCTGGTTCATGTAGATTGGCGAAAGGTTGTCTGCCTTGGTGATTTCGGTTTGCAAAAACTGCACCGCTTTGTCGGTGTCGCAGTTTTTCACCTTCCCGCTTCGTTGATTGGCACGAGTTTGAAAAATACCCTGTTTCAGTGAAAGCGATACCATGCGTCCAACCATCTCGTTGGCGTTCTTAACCAGTTTTAACGCTTCACGGTCCAGGGATTCAATCTGCGTCACAATTTGTTCCGGACTTTGTCGGTTCAGAACATTGGACATCTCTGCCGGGTAACGCAGGTAAAAACCAAGACCCCACACGCCGGTACCAATCGTCGTCAATGTCAGGATATAAGCCAGCGAATGGATGTTCCAGCCGATCTGAAAGCCTGCATGCAAAGTGGCCACCACGGCCAGCGAAAGGCCCAGGTAAATATGGGCTGAAACCCAACCCCGCAAATTGCCCGATTGATTGTTGTACTGGCGTTTGCGCACGCCAAACCACATCAGCCAAAGGATCAGCAGTGCGCCAACAGTACCCAGTGTGTAGCCCAGCCAGGTTCCACCATTGGCATGGATCGCGGGTTGGTCAATCAGGTAAGCAAACGTGGAAACGAGGGTAAGCAGCAATGCCCATTTCAGGAAAACGAAACGTTTGTAGTTGAACAGGTTGTCCTGAATCATGTTTTTGCGCCGTGGCGAACTTCAGAAAGGATACTGCTCAGGGTTTATGCTGATTTCGGAATATTAGGTAATGTTACGTCATCCTCCGAAATGTTAGTATCCCTACTTCATGTCTGGGGGATAACAATTGAGTCTAAGTGTGGCATTTGTCGGCTTTATCTTCCTGTTTTTTCTCGCTTTTTCTATCTATCGGTCATGGAGTGGTTTTTTTGATTCCAATGTGCTGAAAGCCTCACCTGAACAGGCCAATCATGCCAACAGTCCAGAATGGCGCGCATTTATCGATCGGCGGCAAGAAATCGAGAATGATCCCATGCTGGATGATCAAGGAAAAAAAAACCTGATCGAAAATTGGCAGGCCATGGCCATTGAAAGCAAACCGCACATGGCGGAATCCGGTGCCCCTTCCATCCAATCTTTGGCCAACGCTTTGCCGTTGGGTATTCCTGGCTTTGTGGCCGGTGTGTTGGCCACTGCCGTGTTGTTTACCTATCTGGTGGGTGCCATGCATCCCGGCGCATTGACCTGGCCTGAAATTGGCAGCCAGGCCCGCACGGGTCCAACTGCAGAACAAGCCGTAGCAGCAACGGCCGGGCATCCCGGTGATGGCGCCAGTCTCGAAGACCGTTTGGCGGGCTTGAAAGAAAGGCTTGCCCAACAGCCAGACGATTTGCGTGGTTGGGTGTTGCTGGCACGCACCCATGCATCCATGTCCAATTTCACCGAAAGTGCCAATGCCTTGAAAAAAGCGCTGGAATTGACCCCGGGTCACCCCGACATTCTGGCTGACCTGGCAGACATGACTGCAATGGTTCAGGGCCGCCAACTGGCGGGGGAACCAGAACAATACATCGCAGCTGCCTTGCAAAGCGACCCTCGTCACGAGAAAGCCCTGGCTTTGGCGGCCAGCGCTGCCGAGCAATCGGGTGACCAGGCCAGAGCCCAGGTTTACTGGCAGTTGCTCAGCCAGGTTCAGCAGGCCAATCTGAAGAATCCTGCGACACAGGTGGAGTCGCCCGCAGAACCTTCAGCAACCAACGCGTTAACCACAGTACGGGTGAATGTGCCTTTGGCTGCCTTGAACCAGATGAATGTGGACTCTGCCCTGTTTGTCTTCTTGAAGGCCGAACCCGGGCCTGGCAAACCCTTGGCGGTAGTCCGTGTGCCTGTCACTCAGTTGAAGGCCGGGGAGCAGTCTATTCAAATCGGGGCCAACGACCTTCTGGACGTAGGCAGCGTGAATCAATTGCCCGCCGTTGTGCATGTGCAGGCCCGCCTCTCCATTCAGGGAATAGCTCAAACCGGTTTAGGCGACATTCAGTCCGGGTTTTTGGCTGTTGATGTCAGCCAACTGGCCAATGGCATCGGCTTGAAGTTGCCTGAACGGCCGTCCAAGCCATAATGCGCGCTGAACTGACTACACAGGGTTTGCAAATTCATTGCAGCACATTGCAGGCTGCAGGTGTCACGCTGGCCGAGAATTTGCAGTTCATGCTACACCCGGGCGAGTTGAACGTGCTTCGGGGTGCCAATGGCGTGGGCAAGTCAACCTTGTTAAGGGGAATGGCCAATTCACTGCCAGGCCAGGCTGTCCTGTTCAAACCTGAATATGGTTTGCGCGATGAACTGCTGGTCAGCGAACAACTGGAATTTGTGCTTGAACACGCAGGCCAGAAGGAAATGCAGCTTGACGATTTGCTCGAGAAAGTGGGTTTGACCGACTGGCAACATGAGCGGGTTGGTACCTTGTCGTCCGGACAGCGCGCCCGCCTGGGCCTGTGTGCGTTTTTGGCTGGGCATTTCAAAGTGTGGCTTCTGGACGAACCTTTGAATGCGCTTGATGTGGATGGGCAAGCCCTGTTGGCCGATGCTGTTGCAACTCATTTTCAGGCTGGGGGTATTGTTCTCATGGCGACACACGTTGACCCGGCTGTGATGTTGGCGCACATGCCAGGTATCTGCCTGAAGGCAGGCTTGCTTGAAAAGGGTAAGCTGACGGGTAACTTGTCGGAGTACGTTTCAAACCACAACGCACCGTCTGCGGTTCTGCTCAAACGAATGGTGCCGCTGTCGGTCTTGCTCCGGCGTGAACTGGCGGTACTGTGGGGCAATCCGCAAGCTTTGTTGTGGGGCGCCTTGTTTCACTGGATGATCTTGAGTTTTTTTGGAATTGGTCTTGGCAACCCTGGTGTCGAATTTTCCCGTGTGGCTGTCTGGGTCAGCTTGTTGCTGGCCACCTTGTTGAGCGCCAAAGACTGGTTTCTTGAAGACCACCGGGTTGGCTGGCTACGCTGGCTTTCCCACCTTAATCCGGACAATCTCGGTACTTATTGGCTTGTGCGCGTGCTGACCCTGACCCTGTCACAAATCGCGGTACTGGTGCCGGTCACGGGCTTGGTTGCGTTGCAGTTTGGGCTTTCAGGTTTGCAGTCGTTGCAGTTGATCGTTGCACTGGCTGCCGGCTTGTGGGCCATCACTCCCTTGCTGGCTCTCATCGCGCTGTTGGTCATGTTGACCCGGGGTGGTGCCGTGTTGGTGTATTTGTTGGCCTTGCCCTTGCTGGTACCGGTGTTGATATTCGGGCTTGAAGCCAGTCAAGCCAATGACATGGGGCGCAGCGCCTTTCCGCCACTGGCTGTGTTGGCCAGTCTGGGCTTGCTGCTGTGCTTGTTGGGCCCGTTGGTGGTCAAAAGGCTTGTCGCCTTGATACAGGAATGATTATGTTTGGGCAGCTTGCATCTCCCCCCAGGTTTCACGCACTGGCCAGTTGGCTGTGGGTCTGGCTGCTCGCAGCGGGCGCACTGCTGCTGGCATTTGGTTTGTACACTGGTTTGTATCTTGCACCTGTGGATGTTCAGCAAGGCGAGGTGTACCGCGCCATTTATGTGCATGTGCCGGCAGCGTGGATGTCCATGTTTCTGTATCTGGTGGCCTGTGGATATGCCATGCTGAACTGGGTGTACCGCAGTGATGTGTCTGCAGTCCTGATGCGCGCGCTATTGCCCACAGGCGCATGGATGACGGTGCTGGCACTGGTCACTGGTGCGCTGTGGGGCAAACCCACCTGGGGAACCTATTGGGTTTGGGATGCGCGAATGACCTCCGAGCTGCTGTTGCTGTTTATTTATCTTGGCCTGATGGCCTTGGGGCAGTTGGCAACCGACCCGGCCAAAGCAGATCGTATTGTGTCGATAGGCCTGCTGATTGGCGCGGTCAATATTCCCCTGATCTATTTGTCAGTCGTGTTCTGGAATACTTTGCACCAAGGCTACAGCGTGTCCATGTCGGGCAATCGCATTCACCCTGAAATCGCAACCGGCATGTGGTTGTGTGTGTTGGGTTTCTGGTTGGTGTGCGCCAGCACCGTCTTGAACAGGGCGCGGCGTTTGCTTGTACAAAGGCGCTGGGCATGAGCCATTACCTCGATGGAGTTCGATGATGAATTTTGACGCGTGGCAGACCATCTGGCTGTGTGTGGTTTGTAGTGTGCTCGTGTTGGGGATTGACAGTGTTCTGGCCCACCGTGCGGGCCCAACGAAAACGGAACTGGCCCGAAAAAGGCAACGAAGTAATCGCACGGCCCAGCGGGGCGAAGGCAAGATCAATGAATAAGAGAATGAGCAATGCGCGCGCCTATCGCGCAGCCTGGTTGGCTGCAATTGTTGTGGTGGCTTTGGGATTTGGAATTGCCTTGGTGAAAGTGTTCAATGAAAACCTGGTTTTCTTTTACACACCCACGCAAATTTTAAGTGGTGATGTGCCGCAAGGTGAAAAAACCTATCGCCTGGGCGGTATGGTCGAAGTGGGCAGCGTTCAGCGCGAGGCCGATTCCCTCAAGGTGAGCTTCGTGGTTACAGACCTGAACAACAAAGTACCAGTCCAGTTCAACGGCATTCTGCCGGACCTGTTCAAGGAAGGCACCGGTGTGGTTGCCGATGGCCAATGGGATGGCACTACCTTCGTGGCCTCGGAAGTACTGGCAAAGCACGATGAAGACTACATGCCACCAGGGGTTGCCCAGTGATCGCATTCATTTCGCAATTCAGCCTTGCCCTGGCCACAGTGTTGGCTCTATTTGGCGCATGGGCAGGTTTCCGTGCAGTGAAAGGTGTGTACACCCATGCACCTGCAGTGCCCTTGTTGATTGCTGTTCAACGTAATGTACTTCTGGTTTTCGGCCTGGTTTGCGTGTCCTTTCTCGGTCTGATTTATTCTTTTGTCGTCAGTGATTTTTCAGTGCGCAACGTGGCGGAAAACTCCAACCTCGCCCTGCCGGTGTTTTACAAAATCGCGGCCAGTTGGGGTTCTCACGAGGGTTCATTTCTGCTTTGGGTGCTCATGTTTGCTGCCTGGACCCAGGCTGTGGCGTGGGCCCGTTTTGAGGTGTCCGCCTGTTTCAAGGTTCGGGTGCTTGCCACCTTGCAATTGGTGTTGGTTGGCTTTTTGATGTACCTGCTGCTGGCCAGCAACCCCTTTGAGTATTTGTCGCCCACACCTCTGGATGGGCGCGACCTCAACCCGTTGCTGCAAGACATCATCATGATCATCCACCCACCCATGCTGTACATGGGCTACGTCGGTTTTGCGGTGACCTTTGCCTTCGCCGTGGCTGGTTTGCTTGAAGGGCGCTTTGACATGACCTGGGCCCGCTGGAGCCGACCCTGGACCAATGTGGCCTGGGCATTCCTGACGGTGGGTATTGCCCTGGGCAGCTGGTGGGCTTACCGCGAGCTGGGTTGGGGTGGTTGGTGGTTTTGGGATCCCGTTGAAAATGCATCCCTGATGCCCTGGCTGGCCGGCACTGCTCTGATCCATTCACTGGCCGTGTCCGAAAAGCGGGGCACCCTGCGCAGCTGGACCCTGTTGCTGGCATTGACCACATTTGCCTTGTCCCTGCTGGGGACCTTTCTGGTTCGTTCAGGCGTGCTCACATCCGTGCATGCCTTTGCAACCGACCCCGAGCGCGGTGTGTTCATATTGGCACTGCTGTTTCTGGTGGTGGGTTCGTCATATGTCCTTTACGCCATGAAAACAGGCGAGGTGGGGCAGGGGGGCGATTTCAAGGCGACGGGGCGTGAATCCCTCTTGCTCTCCAACAATGTGTTGATGAGCGCTGCTCTGGTGACTGTGATGCTGGGCACCTTGTACCCATTGGTCGTCGAAGTGATCGGTGGCCGAAAAATGTCGGTGGGTCAGCCTTATTTTGAGGCTTTGTTCGCCCCGATTTTGCTGCCTGCTGTTCTTTTGATGGCCTTGGGCCCTGACTCGCGCTGGCGTGAAACCTCTCTGGCCCAATACATCAAACCGGGTGCTGTGGCGCTCGGTGTTGCGCTTCTGGTTTTGCTGGGTGCAGCCTTGATCAATGGGCATTTCAGCATGCTGTGGGCTGCTGGTGTTGTGTGTGCCGTATTCATGGCAGTGGCCACACTGGCACATGCTGCCACTGCCACGCGCAAGGCTGGTTCCTCGGTTCCGCAAAGTGGCCTGCTGTATCGCATGCGACGTCTGTCACTTTCCTATTGGGGCATGGTGCTTGCGCACCTCGGTGTGGCTGTGTTTGTGGTGGGTGTCAGTTGGGTGAAAACTTTTGAAACCGAAACCGATGCAGTCCTGAAGCCGGGCGAAACTACGGAGATCGGACCGTGGCGTGTCACCTTCATTGGTGTGGATTCTGTTCAACGACAAAATCACGTGGCTGCATTGGGTGTATTCGAGTTAACGCGTGGCGATGGAACCCTGATTCACCTGCTGGAACCAGAGAAGCGGCGTTATCAAAGTTCGGAGCAAACCATGACGGAGGCTGCCATTCACACAGACCTGTTTTCTGATGTCTACATCAGCTTGGGCGACGCGGTTCAAAGCAGCACAAGCGCGGGTAGCTGGGGCGTGCGCTTGTATTACAAACCCTTGATCAACCTGATTTGGTGGGGGTGCGCCCTCATGGCCCTCGGTGGCCTGCTCACAGTTTTCGACAGGCGTTATCGTCCCAAAAAGAATGGACAGTCGGCATGATCAAAAAACGCCTCCGCCTGTATTTGCCATTCCTGGTTCTGTTGTTTCTGGGTGTTTTTTTGCTTCGCGGTTTGTGGCTTGATCCAAAAAAACTGCCCTCTGCACTGATTGGCAAGTCTGTACCCGCTGCTGTCTTGCCCGTGCTCAGTTTTCAGGGCAGTGAAGCCGAGGCCATGCAAGTGGCTGATGTCCGCCTTCTTCAGCGAATTGACGAGCTCAACGGCCAGCCTTGGGTATTGAATGTTTTCGCATCATGGTGTCAGGCCTGTTTGATCGAGCATCCGCATTTTCTCGAATTGGCCAAACAAAAGAAAATCCGTTTGGTCGGTTTGGCTTACAAAGATGACCTCGCCAATACCCGTCGATGGCTAAACCAATATGGCAATCCGTATGACCTGATTCTGATTGACCAGAATGGACAATATGGGATTGAACTGGGTGTTTATGGTGTGCCGGAAACATTTCTAATGAATTCAAAAAACACAATTATTCACAAACAGGTTGGGCCAGTACCCACGGATTATTTCCAAAGCATGGCACTGCCAGCCATTGAGGCCTCGCGATGAATGTGAACGATTTGAATCAATCTGAAAAAGCCCAATACAAGGAAGTGGCCAGTGAATTGCGTTGCCTGGTGTGCCAAAACCAGTCACTCGCGGATTCCCACGCCTCATTGGCTGTGGATCTGAAAGAAAAAATTGCCGAGCAAATTCGCGCGGGCAAAACAAGCGAAGAAATTAAAAGTTACATGCAGGACAGATACGGCGAGTTTGTCATTTACAAGCCCGCTTACAGTGTGGAAAATGCGGCACTTTGGTTGGGGCCATTTGTTGTTCTGGTCATTGCCATATTCATGGCCCGCAAAGTAGTTCGGACCAGCAAGGTCAGGCCGACTCAGGAAGCTCAATCTAAAAATGCTGACAAAGCCTGGGCTGAAGAGCTGTACAAGCGCAGTTCGAAAACCAGGTGAAACGAATTCAGCTGCCCTTGAAGGAAGTCGGGGTATTCCCTCGGATCCATTGTGCAGCCCGAATACTTCTTTTGGGCCGCATGGTAAACAATTCAATGCTGAATGTGAATGCAGAGTATTATCAAAAGAGATTCTCTTGACGTATGGAACACTCAATGCCTGTTTCTTCAAAAACCACCAGAAATAGGTCTCATCTTCGGGCTGAAGCAGCTTTCCGCTTAAAAATCGGAATCGCCTCGGGAACCGAGTGGTCACTCAACGCGGACACACTCGCTTTGCTGTTTCGCTTGGCCAGCTCCCCGGACACCGTGATGGATGGTTTGAAGTTGCTGCATGAATTGCAAACGCATCAAGTTGAACTGGAAATGCAGCATCAGGAGCTTGAACGTGGCGCTCAGCTGTACAACAAGCAACTGGGACACTTCAAGGCCCTCTTTGAACATGCACCTTTCGGCTATCTGGTCGTGAAAGAAGATGGTGTGATCACGGAGAGTAACCAGGCTGCTGCAAGACTCCTCGGCTTGAAGCACAAGACCTGCAACGGTCGTGTTTTTGAAAGTTTTTGCACATCGTTGAGTGCCTACGCATTGCAGGACCTGTTGAAACATCCTTCTTTTGATGGTTCCCCGCAGGTTTGCGTGCTTGAACTAAAGCCGGCAGAGGAGCGCCCCAAGCGTATCCAGGTGTTGATTACCCGTTCACCCGACACTGGTGTCTTTTTCTTCGGATTGTCCAGTTATGACCAATTGCTGAAGCTTTGATCAAAGGTCAATCAAATTTGACACCACTGGTGGTAGGTATTGGTGCCTCTGCAGGCGGCCTCGTCGCGCTGGAAACGTTTTTTACCCATGCGCTTGTCAACTCCGGTCTTGCCTATGTCGTGGTACAGCATCTCGATCCAACCAAGAAAGCACTACTACCGGAGTTGTTGCAGCGCGTAACCACCTTGACTGTGCTTTCAGCACACCAAAATCAGGTGATCAAGCCCGATCACGTGTATGTCATCCCGCCTGATCGAGATTTGACTGTACAAGGTGGAAAGCTTCATTTGGCACAGTCTACTGAAGTGGGCGGTCTACGTTTACCCGTCAATGTCCTGTTTTACTCCTTGGCGCAAGAGTTTGAACACAAGGCAATCGGTGTGGTGTTGTCCGGGATGGGTTCAGATGGTGCTCTGGGTTTGCAGGCCATCAAGCGTGGCGGTGGTTTCACGCTTGTACAGAGACCTGAGTCGGCCCAGTTTGACTCCATGCCCCAGAGTGCTCTCAATCTGAAATGTGTAGATGTTGTTGATTTGTGTGAAGAACTACCCCACAAAATCACTGATTTTGCAAAGGGCATTCGCACCAGTGCAGAGACTCTTGTCGATGCCCCGGAAACCGACACTGCACCACTGACAGAGGTATTGGGCCTGTTGCGCAAGCGCACGCGACATGATTTTGCCTTGTATAAAAAAAGCACCCTGTATAGGCGAATTGAGCGTCGAGTTGCTGTTCATGGTCTGGACGGTATGGCACTGTATGCCTCATTTCTTCAGAACAATCCCGGTGAAGTAGACCTCCTGTTCAAGGAACTGTTGATCGGTGTTACCAGCTTTTTTCGTGACCCTTTGGTGTGGGAGTTTCTCGAACAATCGGTACTGCCAGCCCTGTTGAACCAGTTGCCTGATGGCCACAAATTCAGGGTATGGTGTGCTGGTTGTTCCACGGGTGAAGAGGCTTACACGCTGGCGATGCTGTTATCGGAAGCTTTGTCCAGATTGCCCGCCAGTCGTTCAATTGAACTGCAAATTTTTGCGTCTGATTTGAGCCCGGACGCCATCGAGTTTGCACGGCGTGGAAAGTATCCCTTGTCCATATCCGGGCAAATATCGACTACCCGCCTTGAGCGCTTCTTCACCCTGCGCGATGGGGTTTATGTGGTAAATCAATCCATCCGCGACAAGGTGCTGTTTGCCCAGCACAACCTTGTGCTGGATCCACCGTTCACCAGGCTGGATTTGCTGATTTGCCGCAATCTTCTGATTTACTTTGATTCACAGCTTCAGCAACGCTTGTTTCCCCTGTTTCACTACAGCCTGCGCCCTTGGGGCACGATGTTGCTTGGCAGTTCTGAAACCGTGGGCAATATGGAGCACCTTTTTGAGCTGCTTGAAAGCAAACTGCGTTTTTACAAACGCAGGAACAGCTCACAGTCTTCTGGTGTAGATTTGTTACTGAATGCGTTTCCTCCCATATTGAATTCAAGTCGAGAACGACCCGTGTCAACAACCCACACGAATAATCAGCCTGCGGGCCAAAGCCTCCAGGCCGCCGCCGACCATGTGCTGTTGCAAGTGTATTCACCTGCAGCTGTGGTGGTGAATGCTGACAGTGACATTGTCTACATCAGTGGCAGAACAGGCAAATACCTGGAGCCCGCAGCGGGCAAGGCCAACTGGAACTTTCATGCCATGGTGCGTGATGGTCTTCGAGCCCCCTTGTTCAATGCCTTGCGCAAAGCAGCTGGCCAAACCGAACCTGTTGAAATGCGTGGCCTGCAGGTGGAATTGGACAACCCCGACAGCTTGATTGTGGATGTCACTGTTCAAATGTTGACCGAGCCCGTTGCCCTTCACGGCATGTTCATGGTGGTTTTTCGTGACGCAGGCTTGTTGCAGCAACGCCCATCACTTGTAGACACCGCCACGGGGGCCGACCAAGCCAACTTTCTTGACGAACTGCGCCGCCAGCAGGAAGAAAATCAGCGCTTGCGTGAGGAAAATCGAGCCTCGCAAGAGGAGTTGCAGTCTTCCAATGAAGAACTTCAATCCACGAATGAAGAGTTGCAGTCCACCAACGAAGAGTTGACGACATCCAAGGAAGAAATGCAGTCCATGAATGAGGAACTGCAAACCATCAATTCGGAGCTTCAGGCCAAGCTGGATGATCTGGCCTTGGCGCAAAGTGACATGCAAAACCTGTTGAACAGCACGGAAATTGCAATTCTGTTTCTGGATCGACAATTGAATGTGCGCCGCTACACAGAACGTGCCGCGAAAATCATCAGCCTGCGTGAAAGTGATGTGGGCCGCCCATTGAGTGACCTTAGCAACATCTTGAATTACCCGGAATTGAACGCTGATGCGGAGGAAACATTGCGCACCCTCGCTTTTTCCGAAAAGCAGATTTCAGGAAGAGATGGTCGCCGGTTTTCTGTCCGCATCATGCCTTACCGAAGGCTTGATGATGTCATTGACGGTGTGGTGATTACCTTAGTCAGCCTTGGTGTGAATACTTGAGTCAGTTGCACCACTGCTGTCGAGGGCGTCGCCAGCGGCTTGCTTGAGGTTGTCGCCTTTTACATAAAGTTTGGGTACCACTATGGCTTTTACGCGGTGTGTCAAAAGAGCGTCCTTCAATTTGGTGTCTTTATTGCAGAATTCCTTGCAGGGTTGTACATCGGCTTTCTCGGTTCGATCGCTGTCCAGACTAATCCAGCTGTCCGACTCCTTGTTGTATGAAATTGTGTAGAAATGGTTACCAGAGTTTCCACCTGATCCAACCAGCACAATCAGAGACAGTTCCTTTTTCAGATTCATGTAAACAGGAACATTGGCCTGAATGTCCTCAGCAAATTGCGCTATTTTATCTTCCGTATCGAGATTCATGGAATCAACATCTTCCGGCAAGTGGCTCCAGTCTGGGTTGTCTCCACGTGTCTCTAGTGTTTCCTTGACCACCTTGGTAACCATGTCCAGCCCAACTTCCGCATAGGCACTGAGCCAGGCACTGGGTGTAATGGTCAGTTCTTGAATGCCGTTCAATTCATCTTTATTGTTCACCCACTCTTTCCCTGGCCCCAATGGCTTGATCACGTTGATGAGTTCTTCCCATTGTTGTTTAGGGGTTGTGTGGTCGAACAGGTTCAATTCGGGTTTTTTGTCGGAGGGAGCAGCAGCCAAAAAAGCAGATTTCTCGATGGTGATGGACTCTCCATGCTCAATGGCCTCCAGAATTTCCGGTCTTCCCAGCCCGGTGATCCCGGACATGTCGCCACTGAATTCCTTCATGGCTTTGATTGTCAGACTGGCCATTTTTTCGGACGTCACAATCTCGTTCTGAAAGAATGTATTCACGGCATTCACACTGCACTGCGCTTGCTTCAAGGGCTCGCGATAGGCCTGCAACGGCTTTGGATCGGCCTGGTCTTTTGTCAACAATGAAGGTCGAGTCAGTGGGCTCTTACCTTCAAGTGTGGGCGGTGACACATCAGCCTGTAGGCGCTGTACGGCCACCCTTTGAACCACCGTCGGCGTTTCGGGCTTTGTTCTGACAGGTGCTTTGACCACGCCCAACGGAATGGTATTGATCGGAAAATCAGGAACCGGCATGTGCCTTCGGGATGCCCTGATCTCATGGGCATGCGCCATACTTTTTCTCGTCAAGACCTCTGTGTGGTGGTTCTCGAAGGCATCCATCACATTGGCGTAAAAGCTGAATTGTTCTTCCTTGCTCTCAAACAGTGTGCGTTCAGGGCTGACCATGTGAAGCACTTCGTCGATCTGCATGTCCATCTGATGGATGCTTGTGCATTGCCCGCTGTACAGTCGGGAAAGCAGTTCTTCCTGTGCCACCACGAGATTGGCAAGTTGCGGTTGACTGTCACACAACACCATGGGTTGCATCACACTGTCCCTGTAAGCTGGGTGAATAGCCTCCAGGTGGCTGTCCATGGCCACCTTGATGTCGGCCAGGTTTTCAAGGAGCATTCTCGCCTTGACCAATTTTTCAGGCTCATCCGCATGTTCAGGTAGCTGGTTTTCGATCTTGAACACGGTGATCGGAACTTCAACAGTTTCTCCCTCCGAGGAATCGTAAACCTGCAAACACCACTGCGTTGTTCGAAAACCGAGTTCCTTTTTGTAACAACCCACGATTTTTTGATCGTCATTCAGCGCAATTCCCTGTTCAAACTCTGGAGACCTCAGGCAATTCCAGATGGTCGACCCCAGGCATTTTTCAGTCCCGGACTGAATTTGTACCAATCCTTGCCGAGTGTGGGCAATTCTTGCCAACAGTGAAGAGCGTGGAACTTCAAACGCAGGGTGACCTGAAATCGTTCCTTCCGCCCTGTCCAGGCTTTGGATCTGATAAGACAATTTGAACGGAAAAGGCAGGTCTTGATTGCCTGTCAGGCTGCCTGGGCTAAAGAATGACTTGAAACGGAACGTCAGGTTTGAAAGCATGGCGTACAGTCGCATGACAGGTTTGGCCAGTGCCGACGCTTCTTCTAAGGGCACGCGGGGCAAGTCTTTCATCAAGCTGGTGCCAATTTCACGACTGGCCTGTGAAACGGGGCTTTGATTGTTCTGGATTTCCCGGTTCAGTTGCGGCTGACCTTGAACAGGCTGATTTCCGGATATTGAATTGAGGGACACGGCAAACTCCTGCGACTTAATGACTTAAGTTGAATTTCGCCGGCGTCCAGTTCCTTTTTTTAATATGAAAAAAGCCGAACACAACGCAATGGTCGTGTTCGGCTTTTCATGGGGCTGCCCCTTGTTTTACTTCAGCGGCTTGTAGCGTACACGTTTTGGCCGTGCACCTTCTTCACCCAGGCGCTTCACCTTGTCGGCTTCGTATTCCTGGAAGTTGCCATCGAAGAATACCCATTGCGAGTCGCCTTCGCAGGCCAGAATGTGCGTGGCAATCTTGTCCAGGAACCAGCGGTCGTGTGATGTCACCAGCACGGTGCCCGCAAACTCCAGCAGCGCATCTTCAAGCGAACGCAGTGTTTCCACGTCCAGGTCGTTGGACGGTTCGTCCAGCAGCAACACGTTTCCGCCGGAAATCAGGGTTTTGGCCAAATGCAGTCGACCGCGTTCACCACCCGACAAATTGCCGATCATCTTTTGCTGATCGCCGCCCTTGAAGTTGAAACGACCCAGGTAAGCGCGGGAAGGCATTTCGAACTTGCCCACTGTCAGAATGTCTGCGCCCTCGGCCACACCGTCAAACACGGTTTTGTCATTCGGCAGTGAATCACGAGTTTGGTCCACAACGGCCATGCGCACTGTCGAGCCGATCTTGATGTTGCCGCTGGTGGGTTGCTCTTTGCCTGTCAACATCTTGAACAGGGTGGACTTGCCCGCACCGTTGGGGCCGATTACACCCACGATTGCACCAGGTGGGATCTTGAAGCTGAGGTTATCGATCAGCAGGCGGTCGCCAAAGGCTTTGCTGACATTTTCAAATTCAATGACTTCGTTGCCCAAACGCTCGGCCACTGGAATGAAAATTTCCTGTGTTTCATTGCGTTTCTGGTATTCATGGCTTGAAAGTTCTTCAAAGCGTGCGATACGCGCCTTGGACTTGGCCTGTCGACCCTTGGGGTTCTGGCGTACCCATTCCAGTTCCTTTTTCAAGGCTTTCTGGCGGGCGCTTTCGCTGCTTTCTTCCTGCTTCAGGCGATCCTGTTTCTGGTCCAGCCAGGAACTGTAATTGCCTTTCCATGGAATGCCGGATCCACGGTCCAGTTCAAGAATCCACTCCGCCGCATTGTCCAGGAAGTAGCGGTCGTGGGTGACAGCCACCACGGTGCCGGGGAACTTGTGCAGGAATTGCTCCAGCCAGTGAACGGATTCCGCGTCCAGGTGGTTGGTGGGTTCGTCCAGCAGCAGCATGTCGGGCTTGCTCATCAGCAGGCGGCACAGGGCCACGCGGCGTTTTTCACCACCGGACAAATGCTCAACGCTGGCGTCCCAAGGGGGTAGGCGCAATGAATCGGCTGCAATTTCCATCAAGTGCTCTGCATCATTTCCGGCTGCAGCAATAATGGCTTCCCACTTGGCCTGTTCTTCGGCCAGCTTGTCGAAGTCGGCTTCCGGGTCGGCATAGGCTGCGTAAATTTCTTCCAGTTTTTGCTGGGCCACACCCAGTTCACCCAAACCTTCTTCAACGGCTTGGCGAACGGTGTGCGCCGGGTTCAATTCAGGTTCCTGGCTCAAATACCCAATATTCAGGTTGGGCATGGGCACGGCTTCGCCTTCAATGTCCTTGTCCACACCCGCCATGATTTTAAGCAGGGTGGATTTGCCCGAGCCGTTCAAGCCCAGCACACCAATTTTCGCGCCGGGGAAAAAGCTCAGCGAAATGTTTTTTAAAATCTGGCGCTTGGGGGGAACAATCTTCCCCACGCGGTTCATGCTGTATACGTACTGGGCCATTCAGTTTCCAATTCAATAAGTTAAACGTTGTCGCAATTTTAAATCATCGCGGGCAGTTGGGGGGTCAGAGCCTGGCGTTCTTTGCTGGCCTCACCCAGCAAGGCCATGCCCAGCAAGGCGCCATCTTTGCCTTTGAACAGTGCCTTTACGCCATTTTCGTCCGCTGTGATTTCCCATTCGCCCTCATGTTCTGGCAGGGGTGGGTTCACCACAGCCGGGCAATCTGGCGTTTTGATGCTGACCGGCATGGCTGGGAATTTGATCTCGGTGGGCTTGCCCGACAAGGTTTGCGCCATGGCGCGTGCAGCCTGCATCACAGGCATGATGTAGGGCAATACAAACTTGCCCAGGTATTCTGCGCAATCGCCCAGTGAATAAATGTGTTCATTGCTTGTTTGCCCCAAGCCGTTGACCACTATGCCACGTCCCACAGTCAAACCGGCGGTTTTGGCCAGGTCTGTGCGGGGGCGTAGACCTACGGCAGAAAGCACCAGGTCGGCATGAGTACTCTCGCCGGTGGAGTCGACCACCGTGTAGCCGGTTGCTGTTTTTGCAATGCTGACAACAGTGCGGCCCAGCTTCCAGCTGACCCCTTTTTCTGCCAGTTTGGCTTGCATGAAGGCACTGGCTTGTTCAGGCAACAGCCTTGCCAAAGGCCGGTCCGCCAAATCGAATACGGTGGTGTGAATGTCTGCTTTCAACAAGTCGTTGGCAAATTCACAACCAATCAGGCCCGCGCCCAACACGGCCACTTCCTTCTTGCCGTCCAGCAGTTTACGGAAGGCTGCGTAGTCGGTCAGGTCATTGACACTGATGACATCTGCAGCACCGTCGCCTTCAATCGGCAATTTGATAGTGTCTGCACCCAGAGCCAGTACCAGGTTGTCATAGCTGAAGTCGCCGGCGGTGCTTGTCACTTTACGGCCAGTTGCGTCTACCGTGTGAACTGTCGCGTTGGGGATCAGTTCCACTTTCTGTTGTTCTGCAAATTTGGCTGCGGGTGTCATGACAAGGCTTTCCGGCGTTTTGCCGCTGGCCAGCGCATTCGACAGCATGGGCTTGGAGTAAAAGTCGCCGTTGTCGGCAGTAATCAGACGTATTTCAGCCTCGGGGTCGGCTTTGCGCAGTTCGCGCACCAGTGTCCAGGCGGCAACGCCGCTGCCAATAATGGTGGTGTTCATAATGTTGGGTCCTGTTTGCTGCAAATAAATTGTTATAGTCTGTCCGTTAGGTGGCTATATTCTCGTATTATCAAACGACTTCAACACAATACACATCAAAGGGAGACAACTTTGAGTACATTTGATCGCATCGGCACTTCTCGATTTTTTAAAACTGCAGCTTTGGCACTTTCTGTTTCAATATTGGCTGCTTGCGGATCATTGACCGGGCTGAAAGATGTCCCCGAGTATCTTGATTCCGACTTTGAGCATGTCGGCCCCCGTGATTTCATTACCAACATTGATTTGGCGCGCATCAAGCTGGGCATGTCGCCCTTGCAGGTCAAAAACCGCTTGGGTGCACCCATGTTGAGCGCCAAGGAGCAAGACGACCGCTGGGACTACGTGCTGAAAAAAGGGCAGGGTGCACAGGAAGAGTTTGTGCCGTTTGCTGTTTACTTCAAAGACCAGAAAGTGGTTCGTCTCGCACCGTTGACGCCACCCCCCGCACCCATGGCTGAACAGGCGCCTGCCGTAGCAGCCCCTGAGGCAAGCGCAGGAGAAGTGATGGCACCGGAACCCAGCCTGGCCGTTGGTGCCGATGTTGGCGACGCTGCAGCCATCAATGACATGCTGAGCAACTGGGCAGCAGCCTGGTCATCCAAAGATGTTCAAGGCTACCTAAGCTTTTATGCATCCACATTTGAGCACGGTAAGAAGTCTCGAGCAGTGTGGGAAGGCCAGCGCCGTGCCCGCTTGTCCGAGAAAGACACCATTTCTGTCAGCCTCTCCGACGTTCAAATCGATGTTCAATCCGAAGTACTTGCCACTGTGAAGTTCAAGCAAAGTTATTCATCCGATCGTTTCAACGACACCGGCATGAAAACATTGACCTTGTCCAAGGCCGGCGGTAGCTGGAAAATTCAAAGCGAAGAATTCATGAAGTAAACTTCCGTGTTTTGAATGTGTGCCCGAACCCCCTTGGCCGAAACCTCGCGACAAGGGGGTTTCTGTTTGTGCAGTGATTGCACCGCAAGGTGTCACCCGGGCTGGTGGATTTGCTCACCTTTTTCAATTTCTCGTACTGTCTCGGGTTCTTCAACTGTTGAATCAACACCGGAACTATCAATGAACAAACGTGATTTCTTGAAGCTGGCAGCCCTGGCCAGTGGCATGTCTTCTGTTGCACCCACTGCAATGGCGCTTGATTTCGGCAAAATGCTGAGTGCAGGCACCGACCTTGCCAAATCAACCACCATTTCTGATCAGGAATTGAACGCCTATTTCGATCAAATGACGGTTCAATACGACCAGCAAAACAAGGTTGCTGACGCAAATTCGCCCCATGGCAAGCGTTTGCAAAAGCTGGCCAGTGGACTTGAAGTAGAAGATGGCTTGAAGCTGAATTTCAAGGTGTATGAAACCCCTGAAGTCAATGCGTTTGCCATGGCAAATGGCACCATCCGCGTGTACAGCGGTTTGATGGATCTGATGAGTGATGATGAAATTCGCTATGTCATCGGCCATGAAATCGGCCATGTGAAAGCGGGGCACACCAAGGCTAGAATTCAAACAGCCATGCGCACCAGCGCCTTGCGGCAGGCTGCCTCCGCCACCGGGGGCAATGCGGCGGTGTTGGCCGAGTCCCAGTTGGGCGATTTGTTTGAGAAGGTGATTCGAGCCCAGCATTCACAAGGCAATGAAAACGCAGCGGATGACTACGCCATGGCATTCATGAAACGCCGAAATTACGACGCTGGCGCGTCTGTGACTGCGCTAGAAAAACTGGCGAAAATGTCGGAAGGCTCCAGTGCAAGCTGGCTGTCAACCCACCCGGCACCTTCTGCGCGTGCACAACGCATGAAAAGCCAATTGGGTTAACAGCGTTAAAGCTTTGTTTGGTCCAGGTTTTTATTGTTCGAAAATCTGGATCTTTCCACATCCGTCCAAGCGCTCAACCAGATCACTTCCCATCAACTTAGAGGGGGTGTAGGCGCCGCCGGCCACATTTTTTTCCATCAGAATGAAGCTCGCCACAGCCAGTGAACCAGTCACGGTCAGCGAATAACCGTTGGCTGTTTTAACACGCGCGACCACCTTTTTACCTTCCGCGTTGGTGGCTTCACCCCACACATAGGCTGGCATTTTTGCACGCTGTTCTTCTGAAGGCCCTTCGACCTTGCCAGCCTGCTTTTTCAGAATGCCCTGTACCAGTGAAAGGCCCAGAACCGGACGAGCCAAATTGGCGGCGCGCATCATTCGCACCGATTTCGGCGAGGAGGGGATGTACACCTCAATGTTGCGAATGCCTGTACTGTGAAATGCAGTGGATACATCGCCCCATGGAATGGTCACTGCGTACTTGGTGCCATTTCCAAAGTTGATTTCACGTGTGCTGTAGCCCAAGCCAACTGCCTTGATTTCACCATCTTCCCGAACGCGGCCACCGTGCTTCATGGCTTCCACCGTGGTTTTGGCCGTACCGGCCGACAATCCACTGCGAGAGTCAAAGCCCAGTGCCAGGTGCGTGGCGTCGGGTAGTAATTCATGCAGGCGCGAAGCCACACAGTCTGTCGGAATAACATCGAAGCCAACGCCGGGGCACAGTACGATTTTTTGCTTTCTGGCTTTGCCGCTAAGCGATTGCGCCAGCTCGAACACGGAAATTTCACCCGTGATGTCAAGGTAATGTGTTTTCGTTTGCAGGCAGCCAAGCATCATCGGCTCGGCAGTTTCAGAAAATGGTCCTGCACAGTGCAACACCAAATCCACATCATTCAGACCTTGAAGAATTTCTGCCTCGCTGTTCAACGAGAAAACCCGGCTCGGCAAACTCAACTGGGTAGCCAGCGCAGCAATTGCTGCCTCATTCCGGCCAGCGAGAATAGGTCGCATGCCGCGCTTGGCCGCTTCTCGCGCAATCATTTCGCCTGTGTATCCATTGGCGCCGTAAATCATCCAGGGCATTGCATCTCCTAATGCGAGTGGGTGCCTATCAGTGAGGCACCCTTGTTGTTTTAATCAAGATTCAAGTTTGGCTTTGACTCGGTCCAGAAATGTGCCAACTTGCGCGTCAAATTCAGATTTTACGATGCCCTCGGCAATGCCTTTCATCAATCTTGGGACAGGCATTTCAAACTCGCCAGTGGAGCGGAACGAAATTGTACAGGCTTTGGCCCCTTCCTCTTTGATCAACCAACCGCCAGACACGGTCGCATTGCCATCTCCGCTGACAGGGTTCCAGTCGATTTTTGTTTTTCCATCGTTGGTGTATTTCACCGCATATTTAACCTGGTGTGAAATACCGGCCGCCCCGATTTTCGCCATTTCCCAGCGCCACACGTCACCACCCAGATCAACCACCTTGTCCAACTTTGGAAACAAAGCCACGGTGTCAGCCACATCGGCAAGTTGATCAAATGCTTTTTTTGCGTCACAAGCCACTTTGAATGACTTTTCAATTTTTACGTTCACATTAACCGCCATGGTCCCCTCGCTTTTTTGATGAATGTTTTTACAGCTCCAGACGAAGTGTATCGGTTAATCGGCGCGCTGGTTAGCTCGATCGAGCAACTGGGGATCACACGTTTGGGGCATGTCAGAATCTTTCCATCGCCTTGATTCATGCGATGTAATGCGTGTTGCGCTGCGACATAATCCGAATTTCCTTTCAGGTGATGTTTTACTTGTCACGTTTTCAAAATTTATGAGTGTCAATGCTGCGTCGCAATATAAACATGATTGATTTTTCGAAGCAGGGCTCTAGAAAAGTTCATGTTTTTTTGTGCTGCCCGGGTTGACAGTTGTGCACTGAAAGCGCATGTTACGCATTAGTAACTTTGGTGACATTCAAGGGGTAAGTAATATGTCGAATTCCATATTTGCCGTTTTTTCAGCTGTTGTGCTGATCGGCTTGATTTACAGCGGTGCAAACCTGCTGACATTCACAGCAGCCATTGGTGCCTCGGCACTAGGCTTTTACGCGCTGGGTGGCTTGGGCGAATTGGGCCTGACCATCTTTGCAGCTGTTTACCTGCCAATCGCGATTGTGTTGAACGTATCCGGCCTGCGCCGTGGTGTGCTGACAGCGCCTATCTTCAAGGCATTCAGCAAAGCGTTGCCAGCCATGAGCCCAACCGAGAAAGACGCGCTTGAAGCCGGTGACACCTGGTGGGAAGCTGACCTTTTCGGCGGCAAGCCTGACTGGGCCAAGCTGATGAACGTCAAGTACACCGAGCTGACAGCCGAAGAAAAGTCTTATCTGGACAACGAAACCGAAGAGCTTTGCAAAATGCTCGACGACTGGAAAATCACATTCGAATTGAAAGACCTGCCGCAAGAAGTATGGGATTTCATGGGCAAGAAGAAATTCTTCGCGATGCTGATTTCCAAGGAGCATGGCGGCTTGGGTTTCTCCCCTTACGCACAAAGCTGTGTAGTTGCAAAAATTGCAACCCGCTCATTGACAGCATCGGTCACCGTGATGGTTCCGAACTCATTGGGCCCAGGCGAGCTGATCATGCACTACGGCACACAGGAGCAGAAAGACTACTGGCTGCCACGTTTGGTGGACGGCCGTGAAATTCCCTGTTTCGGTTTGACTGGCCCTGAAGTGGGTTCCGATGCGTCTGCAATTCCAGATACTGGCGTGGTTGTTAAAACCACAGTCAATGGCAAGGAAGAGTTGGGCATCATGCTGAACTTCAGCAAGCGCTACATCACTTTAGCACCAGTGGCCACTGTGGTGGGTTTGGCATTCAAGCTGAAAGACCCGCAAGGCCTGTTGGGTGACAAAAACAAGGTGGACTACGGCATTACATGTGCCATGGTTCCAGCAGATACTCCCAATGTACAAATTGGCCGTCGCCACTTCCCTGGCGCCGTGTTCATGAACGGCCCCATCATTGGTAACAACGTGTACATCCCATTGACTTCGATCATTGGTGGCCGTGAAATGGCTGGCAAGGGTTGGAGAATGTTGGTTGAGTGTTTGTCCGCAGGCCGTGGCATTTCTCTGCCAGCCTTGTCTGCAGCTTCTGGTTGGGGTATGTACCTGGCCACCGGCGCATACGCTCGCATTCGTCGCCAGTTCAAAATGCCGATTGGCCGTTTTGAAGGTGTTCAGGAAGCAACCGGCAAGATTGGTGGCCTCACTTACAAGCTGGAGGCGTCACGCGTGTTGACTGCTACAGCCTGTGCAGAATGTGCACCATCCGTGGTTACTGCCATGATGAAATACCACATGACCGAAATGATGCGTGAAATCATTCTGCGCTCCATGGACGTTCACGGTGGTCGTACCGTCATTCTCGGCCCACGCAACTACTTGGGTCAGGCCTACCAGGCCATGCCTGTGGCCATCACGGTTGAAGGCGCGAACATCATGACGCGTAACCTGATTGTGTTCGGTCAGGGCGCAATTCGCTGCCATCCCTGGGTACTGAAAGAAATGCAAGCCGCCCAGAACCCCAACAAGGCCGAAGGTCTGCGCGACTTCGACAAAGCCTTCTTCGGTCACTTGGGTCACATTGTCAACCGCGCCATGCGTGCCCTGGTATTGGGCTTGAGCGGTAACCGTTTGGCGAAAAGCCCCGTGTCCGGCCCAATGGCTGGTTACGCAAAGGCCCTGGAACGTCGTTCAGCCGCACTGGCCTTCACAGCCGACGTCGCCATGGGTGTTTTGGGTGGTGAACTGAAGCGCCGTGAGCGTTTGTCCGCCCGTCTGGGTGACGTACTGAGCCAGTTGTACATGGCCACTGCGGTACTGAAGTATTTTGAAACCAATGGCCGCCTGGCTGATGAATTGCCACACGCACAGTGGGCGATTGAAGATTCACTGGCTGAAATTGACAAGGCATTGAACGAATTCAACCGCAACTTCCCCAACAAGGCAGTTGGCAAAATGTTGAGCTTCGTGGCATTCCCGTTTGGCATGGGCAAGTCCAAGGGCCCAAGCGACAAGACCAACGCCGAAGTGGCCGAACTGCTGATGACGCGCAACGTGTTTGCAAACCGTCTGCTTGACAAAGTGTTTGTTGGTGAAGGCCTGTCTGATCCAACGGGTCGCATTTTGGAAGCTGCTGACAAGCTGTTGTCCATTGAGCCTGGCTACAGTAACTTCCTGAAAGCAGTGTCCACAGGTAAGGTAGTGGGCGATGGCTTGGAAGCCCAGTTGAAAGATGCGGTGGCGAAGAACCTGATCAGTTCTGATCTGGCTCAAGGCATTCGTGAATACGAGCCAATTCGTTTCGACGCAATTTTGACCGACGACTTCAGCAAAGACTACTTGCGCACCAACGGTCAAATTCCTGACGAAATCGTTGAAGCCAAGCCAGTCACCGAGTACAAGGCAGCTGCTTGATTTTAAAAAGGAAGTTTTCCACTTCAACTTTGTTGTAGTGAAAACATCGAAAGGCTCCGCGAAAGCGGGGCCTTTTTTGTTTCTCGATCAGAATTTTTTGCGCTATGCTCAATGCATGGCAATTCAATTGATTCGTGACAATCGTTTTGGCGCATTTTTCTGGACGCAGTTTCTCGGCGCGTTCAACGACAACCTTTTGAAGTTCGCAGTCACGTTGGCTGTAACTTACAACGACTCACTTCGCGGCAGTTTTTCTCCCGGCTTGCTGATCAATCTGATCGCAGCGCTTTTCATTCTTCCCTTCGTCATTTTTTCTGCAACCAGCGGGCAGTTGGCTGACAAGTTTGACAAGACCAAAGTCATGCGGCTGGCCAAGTGGCTTGAACCCCCAATCGTGTTGATCACGGCACTTGGCTTCCTGTTGAACTCTGTGGAGTTGCTTGTTTTGGGCGTGTTTCTACTCGGCACGCAGTCCGCTTTTTTTGGTCCCGCCAAATACGCGTATTTGCCTGAGCAACTCAAATCCAGTGAATTGGTCATGGCCAACGCCCTTGTTGAGTCAGCCACCTTCATGGCCATTTTGTTGGGCACCATTGCTGCCGGCAGCTTGATGAGTCAGGATGCTGGCAATGCGGTGGTCTATGTTGTGTGTGGGTTTGGTTTTGCTGTGGCTTTGTTAGGGGTTCATCAGGCCCAGCGAATGCCCTTGACGCCCTCGCATGCCCCTGACCTCAAGGTCAATTGGAACGTGTTTTCCGAAACCTGGCGCAATGTGCGTTTCGCCACGGGTTTGTCGACTGTGTGGCCTGCTTTGCTGGGTATTTCCTGGCTGTGGTTTGTGGGTGCAACCTACCTGACCCAGTTTCCATTGCTGTCAAAAACATTGCTCAATGCCAGTGCGGGTGTGGCCACTGTGTTGTTGTTTGCATTCACCGTGGGCTTGGGCATTGGCGCGTTTCTGTGCGAAAAGTGGTCTCGCAAGCGCATTGAAATGGGCTTGGTGGTATGGGGGCTCGTGGTCATGATTTTGGCTGGCTTGCTGCTTCATGTTGTATTGCTCAATTATGAAACCAGCCAAAACCAGCAAACCGTGATTGAGTTTTTCAGTCAGTTCGACAACATCGCCGTGTTGGGTCTGTTTGTGCTGATCAGTATTGGGGTGGGGCTTTACAGCGTACCCCTGTATGCCACCATGCAGGCATTTGCCCCCCGGCAAAGCCGCTCCCGCGTGGTCTCTGCCAATAACATCATCAATTCATTCTTCATGGTGGTTTCCGCCGGTTTTGCGATCGTCATCCTCTTGGCCATGAAGGGGCAGGTGTTGTGGGTGTTCTCGGCAGTGACGGCAATCAACCTGGTGGTGCTTGCGCTGTGGGTGTTCAAGCAACCCTATGTGGTACTTCGTGCCCAATTGCTGTTCAAGGTGAACGGCCGACATTTGCCACACATCGAGAACCTGGATCACCTGGGCGAAGATGGCGGCAAGCTGATTGTTTTTCCAACACTGTTGCACGACAATTTCTTGCAGCGAATGGCCGCCCTGCCAATTGAGATGACTGCGGTGCTTTCAGGCCGGTTAAAGCCTTCCCGATTTGCTAACCGACTTCGAAAGCACGGATTCATTCTCGAATTCAATAAGCTGTCTGAAATTGATACTCAAAAGGAATTAATCAAGGCGATTGCGTCACATATTCAACAAGGGCGTTCCATTGCAATTGACAAGCCGATGTTTGAACTGTTGCGCAAGCAGTACCGCCTGGATGACATGCCGGGCGTTCTGGCCAAGAAGGGAATCACCATGAATGTGCTTGAATTTTCCGAAGACTCGCACCCAAAAAATTTGAGTAATCAGGAAATTTCTCAAACGGTCTGGCGTCTAATCAGAAAGGACAGTTGACCCGCATCAGGGATACAAAGCGCCACGTGATAAGGAGATAGTGGTCACTAGCAGAGTTAGTCAGAAAGAGTTGCAAGCACCAAAACAGCACAAAAATGTAAAGAATCAAGCTGGCCTGTTTTTTGCAACTTTTTCGATGGATGAAATCGATTGCTTTGGGCGCGAAATGGATTCACGGCCAGAGTAAAAAGGCGAAAGCGCGTTGTGCAGGAGGACATCATGAACACAGAGCTTGAAAGGCGTGATTTGAATTCCGGTGAGTCTGACATTTTTGGTCAATTCCAATCCCGGTTTGCAGCGTTACAGCAAACCGAGATGAGTCTTGAAGAATACCTCGACCTGTGCAAGGCAGATCCTCTCACTTATGCTAGCGCCGCTGAGCGCATGCTGCATGCCATCGGTGAACCTGAAGTCATCAACACCCGGCACGATCCCCGTTTGTCCCGAATCTTCTCCAACCGCGTGGTGCGGCGTTACCCCTCGTTCACCGAGTTCTATGGCATGGAAGAGGTGATCGAAAACATTGTGGCTTACTTCCGCCATGCCGCTCAGGGCCTTGAGGAACGCAAGCAGGTGTTGTATCTGTTGGGGCCCGTGGGCAGTGCCAAGTCATCCTTGGCAGAGCGCTTGAAAGCCTTGATGGAACAGCAACCCATTTATGCATTGAAGGGCTCGCCCATTAATGAATCCCCACTGGGTCTGTTTGATCCAAACCAGTTTGGTGCGTCGCTGGAAGACAAGTACGGCATTCCCCGCCGCTATTTGTCTGGCATTGCCAGCCCATGGGCTACCAAGCGGCTTGCCGAATTCGGTGGCGATTTGCGCAAATTCCGGGTTGTTCGCCTGATGCCATCTACCTTGAACCAGGTGGCCATTGCGAAAACCGAACCCGGTGATGAAAACAACCAGGACATTTCCGCCTTGGTGGGCAAGGTGGATATTCGCATGCTGAACCAGTTCAGCCAGGACGATCCCGATGCCTACAGCTTTAGTGGTGGCCTTTGCCTGGCCAACCAGGGCTTGCTTGAATTTGTTGAAATGTTCAAGGCGCCCATCAAGATGCTGCACCCACTGTTGACAGCCACCCAGGAACGCAACTTCAAGGGCACCGAAGGGTTTGGTTCGATTCCCTTTGATGGCGTTATTCTGGCGCACAGCAATGAATCGGAATGGCAACAGTTCCGCAACAACAAAACCAACGAAGCCTTTCTTGATCGCGTGTACATCGTGAAAGTGCCGTATTGCCTACGGGTGTCCGAAGAAGTCAAGATTTACGAAAAGCTTCTGGAACACTCTTCACTCTACAAGGCGCCTTGCGCACCTGGCACCTTGAACATGATGGCGCAGTTCAGCGTGCTCACGCGTTTGAAGGAACCTGCCAACAGCAACCTGTTTAGCAAAATGCGTGTTTACGATGGTGAAAACCTCAAAGACGTGGATCCGCATGCCAAACCCATTCAGGAATACCGTGATCAATCCGGCCCTGATGAAGGAATGAATGGATCCTCAACCCGCTGGGCTTACAAGGTGTTGTCCAAGGTATTCAACTTTGATCACCACGAGGTGGCCGCCAACCCTGTGCACCTGTTGTATGTACTGGAACAACAGGTCGTCAAGGACAACCTTCCCGAAGAACAGGCCCGCAAATACCTCGACTTCATCAAGGGCTATCTAACCCCCAAGTACGCTGAATTCGTAGCCAAGGAAATTCAGACGGCTTACCTGGAAAGCTACAGTGAATACGGCCAGAACCTGTTCGAGCGTTACATCCAGTTTGCCGACAAGTGGATTCAGAACGAGGAATTCCGCGACCCGGCAACCGGGCAAATCTTTGATCGCGATTCATTGAACGACGAGTTGAACCGCATTGAAAAGCCGGCCGGTATTGCCAACCCGAAAGACTTCCGCAACGAAGTGGTCAATTTTGTGTTGCGGGCACAGGCCAGCAATTCAGGCACCATGCCCGCCTGGACCAGTTATGAAAAGCTGCGCGAAGTCATCGAGCGAAGCATGTTTTCGAAAACTGAAGACTTGCTGCCCGTGATTTCCTTTGATCACAAAGGCTCCAAGGAAAGTCAGGAAAAGCACGAGAATTTTGTGGATCGCATGGTGGCCAAGGGTTATACGGAAAAGCAGGTTCGACTGCTCGTCGAATGGCATTTGCGCGTGAAAAAGGCGTCTTGATCACGCGAAACGAATAAGGAGTTTGCCATGGCCGATTCAACCATTATTGATCGCAGGCTCAACGGCAAAAACAGAAGCCTGCCCAACCGCGAGCGCTTTATTCGGCGTTACAAAACGCAATTGAAAAAGGCGGTCGGGGATGTGGCAGGTGAATCCTCCATTTCCGAAGTTAACGGGGATGGCAAGGTCAAGGTTCGCATTCCGACGCGTGAAGTGTCGGAACCCAACTTTGTGTTCGGCCAAGGTGGTAGTACCGAACAGGTTGTTCCGGGCAACAAGGACTTTGTGCCCGGAGACCGTATTCCCCGTCCAAGCGGAGGCGGTGAGGGGCAGGGTGGTGGCAAACCAGGCAAGGGCGAAGGCGACGATGCGTTTACCTTTGTGTTGTCGCGGGAAGAGTTTTTGAATCTGTATTTTGATGACCTTGAGCTGCCTGAATTGCTGAAGCGGGAAATCTCTTCCGTCAAACGCATGAAAAGCCGAAATGTCGGGTATTCGCGTTCTGGTGCGCCCACGTCGCTGTCTGTACTGCGAACCATGAAAGCCTCGCTGATGCGTCGTGTGGCTCTGGAGCCTCGGGGTGACGATGAAGATGACCCTGAAAATTCCGAACTTGATCTGGAATCAGACCCGCTGAAGCAGGCCAGAAAAAAACCGAATGTGCCTTTTCTGGACGAAGTAGACCTGCGCTATCGCAACCGGGTTACTTACCCCGAACCCTCCACCAACGCGGTCATGTTTTGTCTCATGGATGTGTCCGCATCCATGGATGAAGCGAAAAAGGACCTCGCCAAACGCTTCTATACTCTGTTGTACCTTTTTCTGACCCGCAAGTATGAAGAGGTGAAACTGGTTTTCATACGACACACTGACGAGGCCGAAGAAGTCAGCGAAGAGGACTTTTTTTATGGCAAAAAAAGTGGTGGCACCGAAATCATGCCAGCCATGGAGCTGATGCACCAGATCATTGAAACCCGCTACCCGGGCAGTGCCTGGAATGTCTACGTGGCCCAGGCCTCGGACGGTGACGCCACCTCCAGAGATGCACGGGCCAGCGCGGAGTACCTGTCTTCCAAAATCATGCCGCATGTGCGTTACTACGCATACGTGGAAACCATGCCCACGCCAATGTTCGGGATGGCCCGTGCGTCGGACCTCTGGGAGAGTTTTGAGCGGCTCGAGGACAGCTTTGCAGGTCACTTTGCCATGCGCAAATTGTTCAATCGGCGAGACATTTACCCTGTCTTTCGTGGATTGTTTGAGAGAAAAGAAGTCGCCTTTGGGCGCTAGGAGTGGCAAATTATGGCTCAGCAACTCGACCTGGCTGGCAATGAGTGGACATTTGACCTGCTGCGAGACATCGACACGCAGTTGCACGACATTACCGCAAACAAATTCAAGCTGGATACCTTTCCAAATCAGATAGAGGTCATCAGTGCCGAGCAAATGCTCGACGCCTATTCCAGCGCGGCCATGCCAGTGATGTACCCCCACTGGAGCTATGGCAAGTCATTCTCGGTCAATGAACACCTGTATGAAACCGGGCAGCAAAACCTGGCCTATGAAGTAGTCATCAATTCCAACCCCTGCATTTCCTACCTCATGGAAGAAAACACCATGACCATGCAGACCTTGGTGATTGCTCATGCCTGTTATGGTCACAACTCGTTTTTCAAGGGCAATTACCTGTTTCGGCAATGGACCCAGGCTGATGCCATCATCGATTACCTCGTGTTTGCCAAAAAGTATGTGATGGAGTGCGAGGAGAAGTATGGCTTCGACGCGGTCGAGGAAATCCTGGACGCTGCACACGCCATTCAGAATTTTGGCGTAGACCGTTACAAGCGCCGCTTTGAGTCCGAGGCAGCACTCAAAGTCAAACGGGACGATCTCGCCGAGGAAAAGCGCCGACAGTACGATGAAATCATGGCCAAGGTCTCGCCCGTTGAGGCCGCACAAATTGAGCGTCAACAAGACAATTATCCGCGTGAACCTGTCGAGAACTTGCTGTATTTCATTGAAAAAGAAGCACCCAAGCTGCGCGACTGGGAACGCGAACTGGTTCGCATTGTCCGCAAGATGTCCCAATACTTTTATCCCCAGGGTCAAACCAAGGTCATGAACGAAGGTTGGGCCAGCTTTTGGCACTACACGCTGTTGAATAGTCTGTACGATGAAAAACTGGTGTCGGATGGTTTCATGCTTGAGTTCCTGACCTCTCATACCAATGTGGTGTTTCAACCCGATTCACGCGATGGTCGTTTTCGCGCACTGAATCCGTATGCGCTGGGTTTTGCCATGTTCAGCGACATTCGTCGCATGTGTGAAAAACCCACCGAGGAAGACAAACGCTGGTTTCCCGACCTTGCTGGTACGGGCAATTGGTTGAAAGCGATTGACTTTGCAATGCGCAATTTCAAGGATGAATCATTCATTCGCCAGTTTCTGTCACCCAAAGTGATTCGGGATTTCCGCCTGTTCACGATTGCTGACCACAAGTCTGAAAATGAACTGTTCATCGACAGCATTCACAATGACGAAGGCTATCGTCGAATTCGTACACTATTGGCCAACCAGTATTCCCGTGAAAGCATGGTCCCTGATATTCAAGTGACATCGTATGCCCGAATGACAGATCGTTCGCTGACACTGACCCACATGAGTCGGCGTGGACGTCCACTGAACGAGGATGAGGCAGAAAAAACGCTGGCGCAAATCGAACGGTTATGGGGTTTCCCGGTTCACCTGGAAACTTCGGATGTTCATTGACACCCGGGTTTCCCAGCCGGCCAAGCTGGATTTGTCGGGGTCTGTCGCGCCTTTTGAACTGCCGCTGGCTGACATGCCGGCTTCAGTCTGGGCCCGCCCCGATGTGCTTCGATCCTGTTTTCATCTTGAAGCTGCACGGTACTTTGAATGTGAGTCAGTCCTGGCCGTCACCGGAATAGAAAGCGGTATCTCCGCACTCGCGCGTCTTTTCCAGACTTGGTACGGATCCATGCGTGTGGTACTCGCTGAGCCAAGTTTCGATCAGTGGGACAAACGCTTCCGCCGCGCCAACCACGTGGTGCTGGATTGGCCGGTAGACCTGGTGCTGGAAGGCGATATTCCCGAATGTGATGTGGTGGTGCTCGGTCGGCCTGTCAACCCGACCTGTCAGATGATCGGGATCAAGCAGGTCAAGCTTTTGGCCAAGCGGCTCAGGGCACAAGGTGGCTGGCTCATTCTGGACGAGGCGTACCTCGATTGGACTGGTGAAGAGTCCTACGCTTCATTCATTGAAGCAGAGCCTGCTATCGTTCTTCGATCTGTTGCCCCTTTCACTGGCTTGTCTGGGGCCAATCTGGCGTTTGTTTGTGGACCCAAGGCAGTTTGTACAGCCTTGCTCAATGAAGTTGGAACCCAGGCCGTGTCGTCCCCGCAGTGGTGGCTGGCCTTACAGTATTTCAAGGCAGACGCCTGGCGAGAAGAGCAGGTGGACCGTTTGGCGCAGGTGTGTGCTCGGCTGGAGGGGTTGTGGCGGTTGAAACTGGGGCCGGACGTATCAATTCACAGTGGCGGGTATTTCATCAGTTTTGTTCACCCGAACAGTGAGCAATGGGCCATGAAACTCGAGCACATGGGCGTGTTGGTTCGAACTTATCCCGCCGAGCAAAGTATTTTGCGTTGTGGCGTTCCCCGGGTTGAGCTGGATTGGGAACGGCTGGCGCTTGCCATCAACTCGCTGGACTGAATGTGACCGAGCGCTGTTATTCGTGCCGCATGACTTCTTCAATACCGCGCTCGCGGGGTTTTGTGGACACCAGCAAGGTTTTGCACAAACGGTCTTGCGGAAATTGCCCATTCTTGTCGAAGAATGAATAGATGAATGCAATGCCTGTGAGGTTGAATAACCAGCACAACACATAACGCAAAACAGATTGCATCCAGCCCACTTTGCTGCCGTCTTCCTTGACCAGTCTAATGTGCCAGGTTTTCATGGCCAGGGTTTGCCCCCCATGCCGCCAAAACCACACGAAGTAAATGCCCAGCACAAGGAAAAACCACCATTGACGCGCTTCTCGCAAATAGAGCGCGTGGCGGCTTTGGGTCAGGGTGTCAAAAATATAACCTGCGATGAACAAAACGCCAAAAAGCAGCATGCTTTCATAAAGCATGCTGGCCAGTCTGCGTTTTCTGCTTGGGCTGATCAAGCCATTGTCTAGAAGTCGTTCCATGGCTGCATTTTATCGCTCTGCTTGCAGGGCGGAGCGGGGGGAAGCTTTAATTCAAAGATTGTTTGGTGTTTTTACCTTTGAATTCTTCACGCTTTTGCTGATCAAGGCTCTTGTAACTGTTCCAGCTGGAATTTCTTTCGCCTTGCCGCTTTTCCTGCAGGGCTTTGTAGTTTTCGCGCGCGGCTGCTTTTTCTTGCGGGCTGAGTTCGCTCCACGAGCTTACCCTTTCGCGCATGGTGGCCTGTCGCTCAGCTGGCTCGTTTTCGTATTTTCGGCCCACTTTCAACCAACGTTCCTGCTGGGAACGGCTCATTGAGTTCCAGTTATCCTTTAACGGGGCGAGCAATTCCTGCTGTTTTGGTGAGAGTTCTGACCAAGTCTCAGCAGCCAGGGCGGCCTGGCTTTGAACGGCCAGCACAACCAGCAACCCCAAGGTCATCAGTGCGGAATGAATTCTGCTGTTTCCCATGTCTATCCCCTTTCACCCAATCTCACTAAATTGATGTAGTAAAGTCAACCGGCAGGGAGTCCATCCATTGCTCAATGCCGTCTTCTGCAGGAATGGTATTGTTCTTTTGCAGTTCAGTGGCGTAATTGATGAACCCATGATCGAGATAAGCATCGGGTGGCAAGTCATCGGACAAAATCGCCGCGTCAAGGTCGGCTGTTTCGGAAATGCGGGCGTCGTAATTTTCAAGGCCAAATTGGGCTACGCCAAATATAGCCCCAGCCACAAAAAGAGCGCTAACCGCCAAGGACAATGCGGGTCGGTTCAACCATTCGGAAAAATGGTTGAACAGCTTGCCAAAAGAATCTGCTGTGTAGGTAGGAGCCACAGCATGGTTTCCATATTTTTCGGCGTGCAGTTGCACTGATTTGGTGATGGCCAGGTTCAAACGGGCTTGAATGTCGAGAGACACATTCGCTGCAGACTCATCAAGTAGCTTTTTAACTACATTTGCGGTTAGCCGTTCATCATTCATTTTCGAAACCCCTGTTGCCTCAAAACCTGTGCCAATGCCTTGGTGGCCCTGGAGCAATGCGTTTTCACGCTGCCTTCGGAGCAACCCATTATTTCTGCTGTCTCTGCCAAATCCATCTCTTCCCAATAACGCAACAGGAATGCCTGGCGTTGACGCTCGGGCAAAGCTGCAATGGCCTCTTCGATGGCGGCCATGTTCTGGGATTGTTCAATTTCGTCCTGAGCGCTTGCATTCTGGGATTCATCTTGTGCGAGAAGGTTCTCAAGCACATCGTAATCTTCTTCGTCTTTTTTCTGAAAGCTGGAAAAGAGAGTGGTCCAGGTGTTGCGGACTTTTTGTCGGCGGTGAAAGTCGAGAATGGTGTTTTGCAATATCCGGGTGAACAGCATGGGCAGCTCTTCCTTGGGCTTGTCACCATACTTGTCGGAAAGCTTCATCATGCTTTCCTGCACCAGGTCCATTGCACTTTCTTCATTCTTGACCGCAAAAAACGCCTGTCGGTAGGCCCTGTGCGACACCCCCTTCAGAAATTCCTCTAATTCTCGCGTGCTGGCCATAGGTGTTTTTGTCGAGGTGGGGTAGGAGGAATCAGCTCAGTGAAACTCAGTTTGTTTACAGTATTTGAAACAACTCACAATGATATCAAAGCCCGAAGGTTTTTTTCTTGACCCAAGCCCCATTAGGCACTAAGCTCTCGATCTACCCTGTAATTGTCTCTAGTTAAACAGCATATCCTTGCTGATTTGGCGAAAGACGCGCTAGGGCGCTGAACTTGTGGTTCAGAAGCCCATGGCCAACCTGCCCGACATAATCGGGTTGTGATCGCCAGCGCTTTGCGACATGTCCACACCCACAAGGTTGTTCATTTTCAAAAAGCCTGTGCCCCACGGCAATGCGATCCAGGACGGCATCCGACCAATGTCCCGTGGATTTTGTCAGGATTTTTTAAAATGGAATATACCGGCGCGGAAATCGTTGTCAAATGTCTGGAAGAAGAAGGCGTCAAGCACGTTTTTGGTTACCCAGGCGGAGCAGTACTCTATATCTATGACGCCATCTTCAAGCAAGATGGATTCGAACACATTCTCGTACGTCACGAACAAGCTGCAGTGCATGCGGCCGACGCCTATTCGCGTTCAAGCGACAAGGTGGGTGTTTGTCTCGTTACGTCCGGCCCAGGCCTCACCAATGCGGTAACAGGCATTGCAACAGCCTACATGGACTCCATTCCCATGGTGATTCTGTCCGGTCAAGTGCCTACGCACGCGATTGGTCAAGATGCGTTCCAGGAATGCGACACCGTGGGTATCACACGCCCCTGCGTCAAACACAACTTCCTTGTGAAAGATGTGAAAGACCTGGCGCGTGTCATGAAAGAAGCGTTTTATATCGCACGCACTGGCCGCCCAGGCCCTGTGCTGGTGGATATCCCCAAAGACATCACCATCCACAAAACCACGTTTGATTATTCCGAGCCAGTGAAAATGCGCTCGTACAACCCTGTGGTCAAAGGCCACCAAGGCCAAATCAAGAAAGCCGTGCAAATGATCCTTGAGGCAGAGCGCCCCATGATCTATTCCGGTGGTGGCGTTATTCTGGGCGATGCTTCAGCCGAGCTGACACGTCTGGTCGAGTGGGTTGGTGCACCGTGTACCAACACCTTGATGGGTCTTGGTGCATTCAAGGCCAGCGACAAGAAGTTCATGGGCATGCCTGGCATGCACGGCACTTACGAAGCCAACCTGGCCATGCAGAATTGCGACGTGTTGATCGCAGTGGGTGCCCGTTTTGACGACCGAGTCATCGGCAACCCCAAAGATTTTGCGTCCATTCCGCGCAAGATCATTCACATTGATATCGACCCTTCGTCCATTTCCAAGCGCGTGAAAGTGGATGTGCCAATCGTTGGCAACATCAAGGATGTGCTGGTTGATTTGATCCAGTTGCTGGAAGAAAGCGGCAAGCGGGTAGACCAAGGCAAACTGCAAGGTTGGTGGGAGCAGGTTGAAAAGTGGCGTGGCCGCAAGTGCCTGGACTACGCCAAGTCCGATGAACTGATCAAGCCGCAATTTGTGGTTGAAAAGCTGTGGGAAGTCACCAATGGTGATGCATTCGTCACATCGGACGTGGGCCAGCACCAAATGTGGGCTGCGCAGTACTACCGTTTTGACAAGCCACGCCGCTGGATCAATTCCGGTGGTCTGGGCACCATGGGTGTGGGCTTGCCTTACGCCATGGGCGTTCAAATGGCCAACCCCGATGCACAAATTGCCTGTATCACAGGTGAGGCGTCCATCCAGATGAACATTCAGGAACTGTCTACCTGCTTCCAGTATCACTTCACGCCGAAAGTCGTGAACTTGAACAACCGGTATCTGGGTATGGTTCGTCAGTGGCAGCAATTGGACTACGGTTCACGTTACTCCGAAAGCTACATGGACGCCTTGCCTGACTTCGTCAAGCTGGTGGAAGCGTATGGCCACATTGGCATGCAGATCACCAAGCCATGCGATGTCGAGCCAGCCCTGCGTGAAGCATTTGGCAAGTACAAAGACCGCCTGGTGTTCATGGACTTCATCACTGACCGCACTGAAAACGTGTGGCCAATGGTCAAGGCCGGCAAGGGACTTTCAGAAATGCTGCTGGGTTCGGAAGAACTGTAAAAGGAGATGGCAAATATGAGACATATTATTTCCGTTCTCCTCGAGAACGAACCTGGTGCCTTGTCCCGCGTGGTGGGCTTGTTTTCTGCTCGGGGTTACAACATTGAAACCCTGACTGTGGCCCCCACGGAAGATGAAACCCTGTCACGAATGACCATCGTGACAGTGGGGTCAGACGACGTGATTGAGCAAATCACCAAGCACCTTAACCGTTTGATTGAAGTGGTTAAAGTAGTCGATCTAAGTGATGGTGCGCATATTGAACGCGAGCTGATGCTGGTAAAATTGCGCGCAGTTGGCAAGGAGCGTGAAGAACTGAAGCGCACCGCGGACATTTTCCGTGGTCGCATCATCGATGTCACCGAGAAAAGCTACACCATCGAGCTGACTGGAAACAAATCCAAGCTGGACGCATTCCTGGATTCAATTGACCGCACGGCCATTCTGGAAACCGTCCGCACGGGCAGTTCCGGCATCGGTCGCGGTGAAAGGGTTTTGCGCGTTTGATCCGAGGTTTGAATCTGGCCATTAAATCCGGCGAATGAGTCCGGCGAATGAGTCCGCTCAATGAGCCAAATAAGTGAATTTAAATACCTGAAAAAAGGAAAATGACATGAAAGTTTATTACGACAAAGACGCGGATCTGTCCCTGATCCAGAAAAAGAAAGTATCCATCATTGGTTACGGTTCACAAGGCCATGCACACGCGCAAAACCTGCGCGACTCTGGCGTTGATGTCACTGTTGGCCTGCGCAAGGGTGGCGCGTCATGGTCCAAAGCCGAGGGCGCTGGCCTGAAGGTCAAGGAAGTGGCCGACGCTGTGAAAGAAGCGGACGTGGTCATGATCTTGTTGCCTGATGAAAACATTCCTGACGTGTACAACAAGGAAGTTGCACCAAACATCAAGCCAGGTGCTGCATTGGCATTCGCCCACGGCTTCAACGTGCATTACAACCAGGTTGTGCCGCGTGCTGACATCGACGTTATCATGATTGCCCCCAAAGGCCCTGGCCACACCGTGCGTTCTGAATACCTGAAGGGCGGCGGCGTGCCTTCATTGATCGCGATTTACCAGGACACCACTGGCAACGCCCACGACATTTCTTTGGCCTATGCAGCTGCAAACGGCGGCACAAAAGGCGGCGTGATTGAAACCAATTTCCGCGAAGAAACAGAAACTGACCTGTTCGGTGAACAGGCTGTGTTGTGCGGTGGTGCAGTTGAACTGGTGAAAGCCGGTTTCGAGACCTTGGTAGAAGCAGGCTACGCACCAGAAATGGCTTACTTCGAGTGCCTGCACGAACTGAAGTTGATTGTTGACCTGATGTACGAAGGCGGTATTGCCAACATGAACTACTCCATTTCCAACAACGCGGAATATGGTGAGTACGTGACCGGTAACCGTGTGATTGCAGACCAGGCACGTGCCGCAATGAAGGAATGTTTGAACAACATCCAGAACGGTGAATACGCCAAGCGCTTCATTTTGGAAGGCAAGACAAACTACCCAGAAATGACAGCACGTCGTCGCTTGAATGCTCAGCATCCAATCGAAATCGTGGGCGCACAATTGCGCGCCATGATGCCTTGGATCAGCAAGAACAAGCTGGTTGACCAGTCCAAGAACTAATACAGTTTGGTTTGCAGGCAGTCCAACCGGATTGCTTGCTTCCAGGAAAAAACCCACAGTGCGAAAGTGCTGTGGTTTTTTTTATTTCCTCTGCCTTTGTTACCCGCACTGTGTTTCCTGATCGGATATGTAGTTTATAAAATAAACTAATCGATAGTAGTATGAGTTCTCTTGTCACACAGCAAAAGCAAGGGAGTTCAGTATGGGGAAAGCAAAGTCGACAGGAAAGGTGTCCGCACAGGCAAATTCATCCCTCAAAAATGCCGTGTCGAGGGGAAACGGGGGTGAGCTTCATCAGCGCTTGTTGAGCGAGGGTCTGACCACCAATCAGGGTTTGCCAATTTCCGACAATCAGAATTCCTTGCGTGCGAATCCGGTCGGTCCGACCTTGTTGGAAGATTTCATTCTTCGTGAAAAAATAACCCATTTTGATCACGAAAGAATTCCCGAACGCATTGTGCATGCGCGTGGTACTGGGGTACATGGATTCTTTGAGTTGACTGATTCCCTGTCCCGGTATACCACTGCGGCGATTCTGACCGAGGTTGGTGTCCAAACGCCAGTGTTCACCCGGTTTTCCACCGTTGCTGGTGGTGCGGGGTCGATCGACACCCCCCGGGATGTTCGTGGCTTTGCTGTCAAGATGTACACCAAGGAAGGTAACTGGGATTTGGTAGGCAATAACATCCCGGTCTTCTTCGTTCAGGATGCGATGAAGTTTCCTGATCTGGTTCATGCAGTAAAAATGGAGCCAGACCGTGGTTTTCCTCAGGCTGCCAGCGCACACGATACATTCTGGGATTTCATTTCCCTGACACCCGAGTCCATGCACATGATCATGTGGGCCATGTCAGATCGCACCTTACCCCGCTCCCTTCGCATGATCGAAGGCTTTGGCGTGCACAGCTTCCGTTTGATCAACAAGCAAGGAAAATCCACGTTTGTTAAATTTCACTGGCGACCCAAGCTGGGTCTTCAATCCACAGTGTGGGATGAGGCTGTCAAGATTGCGGGGGCGGATCCGGACTTTCACCGACGTGACCTGTTCGAAGCAATTACCCATGGCCATTTTCCGGAATGGGAATTGGCAGTTCAACTGTTTACAGCTGAACAGGCTGAGCGCTTTCCGTTTGATCACCTGGATGCCACCAAGCTGATTCCCGAAGAACTCGTGCCCTTGAAAGTGATTGGGCGAATGGTGTTGAATCGCTGGCCCAACAATTTTTTTGCTGAAACAGAGCAGGTTGCTTTCTGTCCTTCTCACCTTGTGTCTGGAATCGATTTCTCCAATGATCCACTGTTGCAAGGGCGTCTTTTCTCCTATTTGGATACCCAGTTGTCGCGTCTGGGCGGACCGAATTTCCATCAGATTCCGGTGAATGCGCCGAAGTGTCCGTTTGCAAACAACCAGCGCGACGGGCATATGCAAATGAATCAGCCTGTTGGCCGTGTGGCGTATGAGCCCAATACCCTGGACCCTGAAGGACCCCGTGAACAGCCCAAAGGTTTTCAAAGTGCGAGAATTGAAGAGAACGGTGTGCGCGGACGGATACGGGCCGCGTCGTTCAATGATCATTACAGCCAAGCCAGGCAGTTTTTTGTCAGCCAGACAATCCACGAGCAGGCCCACATGGCTTCTGCACTGGTCTTCGAATTGTCAAAAGTCGAGTACATACACATTCGACAAGCGATCGTGGGGCATCTTCAACACATTGACAAAGGTTTGGCGCAACGTGTGGCGAAAGGTTTGGGTTTGCGTGAAATGCCTCAACCGCCAGTTGCTGCGGCGCCCGTCCAGCAGTTCAAACCGTCTCCTGCTCTACAAACCATTGGCAAAATGAAGGGCACGCTTGAGGGACGCATGTTGGGTGTATTGGTAGGGCACGGTTCAGACAAAGCCCAGATTGACAAGCTGGTTAAAGGAATTTCCAAAGCCGGTGCCACCTGCAAGATTGTGGCCTTGCATGTCGGGGATGTTGTGTTGTCGGATCAATCCGGTTTGAAGGTAGATGGCCAGTTGGCCGGTACGCCATCGGTCATTTTTGACGCGATAGCCTTGGTTCTGGATGACAAGGTGGCGACTGCCATGTGCAATGAAGCAGCCGCCGTGGACTTTGTTCGTGATGCTTTCGGGCATTTGAAGGCCATTGCTTTTGACACTGGCGCAAATGTTTTGCTGGAAAGGGCAGGTGTATTCAAGGATGAAGGTGTTGTCTCGGTGCGGGACATTCCCCGATTTTTGACGGCAGCCCAGACAAGGCAGTGGGATCGGGAAAAGTCAATTCGCACTTTGGCTTAAGCAGATTAATGTCACCGGGTTTGGATTGTTTAAACTGGCACTTGAGGGATTACTTCAGATTCTTATTGGTCAATTCGCACAATTGTGCCCACAGTGCGTGCTTTTGCCTTATAAAATCGGTCTCATAATCATTCACAACAAAGAACCATGAACTATCCACACCCAATTATTGCCCGCGAAGGTTGGCCATTCCTTGCAGTAGTCGCCTTGCTGGCACTTGCGCTTCAATCATTTGGTCTGACATTTTTGTCGGTCGTGGCCTGGATTCTGTTTGTCTTTGTGCTGCAGTTTTTTCGCGATCCTCCCCGTTACATTCCCGCACAGAAAAACGCGGTGGTCTCTCCTGCCGATGGCCGCATTGTTGCTGTGGAGCGAGTTGAAGATCCCTATGCACAACGCGAGGCCTTGAAAATTTCCGTTTTCATGAATGTGTTCAATGTTCACTCCAATCGCATTCCAATTGGTGGTGAAATCAAGTCGGTGGACTATTTTCCGGGTTTGTTCGTTAACGCGGACCTGGACAAAGCCAGCACACAAAATGAAAGAAATGCAATCGTCATTCACACTGACACGGGTGCCACGGTTACTGCAGTTCAGGTGGCCGGTTTGATTGCCCGACGAATTCTTTGCTATGTCAAGCCTTCGGATTCAGTAGAAAAAGGCCAGCGTTATGGCTTTATCCGTTTTGGTTCGCGTGTGGATGTTTATCTCCCAACCGATTCCGTTCCCAAGGTAGCAATTGGTGACAAAGTCTCTGCATCCAGCACTGTGCTGGCTGAACTGGTGTCCTGAATATGCGATTTAAACGAAACAAAAACCGTTTTGGTGCCCCGCGTCCATTTTCTGCGAGGATGACAGGTCCGTCAGGGAAGCCTCACAAAGGGGTTTATCTTCTGCCTAACCTGTTCACCACAGCGGCTTTGTTTTGTGGTTTTTACGGCATTGTGATGGCGATGGGTCAACAGTTCACAACTGCTGCAGTGGCCATATTCGCAGCTTTGGTCCTGGACAGTCTGGACGGGCGAGTTGCCCGAATGACCAATACCCAAAGTGCCTTTGGTGCGGAATATGACAGCCTCGCCGACATGGTGTCTTTTGGCGCTGCGCCAGCCTTGATCATTTACGAATGGTCGCTCAGTGGCATGGGCAAACTTGGCTGGGTTGCAGCCTTTGTGTATCTGGCTGGTGCCGCTTTGCGGCTGGCGCGTTTCAATACCAATGCTGCCGTGGTCGACAAGGCCTGGTTTCAAGGCCTGCCGAGCCCGGCCGCCGCAGCTTTGGTCACAGGTTTTGTCTGGGTAATGGACGACGCCAAAATGGCGGGTGCCGAACTGGATTGGCTGGCTTGGGGCATTACGTTTTATGCTGGCATTACGATGGTGTCGAATGTGCCGTTTTTCAGTGGCAAAGACTTTCACTTTCGCCGCAGTGTGCCGTTTCTGGTGCTTGCGTTGATACCTCTGGTGTTTGCGCTCGTGTCACAAGACCCGCCCAAAGTGCTATTTGGGGTTTTTGTGTTGTACGGCATTTCAGGTTATGTGGTGTACGTGGTTCGCAAAGTCAAAGGTCAGGGTTTGAAAGGCCTGGACATTGAACGCGACGAACACTTTTGACTGATGACTTGATTCTTTGAAGCAGTTTTCGGCGAAAGCTTGACCTTGCTTGAAAAGCACTTTTTCCCTTCTTCAGCAGTTCGATTGACTAAAAAAGCCCTGACAAAAAGACGGTCAGGGCTTTTTTTCGCCGGTGGCGAACGCAATCGCAGTGCTGAAGCGGGGCGCTTTTCTTGAATCGCAAGTCAAGTCTCTCACACCAAGCCTGCTTCGAAGTCCTCTGCATTGCCGCCAGCCCATTGCTTGCGCGCCGCAGTGTTCGAAAAGGCGGTCTTCAGTTGGCATATCCCTTGTCGACCGGTCAGAAAGCCCACCCAATTTCCCCTTTGCCAAGGCGGTCGCGCGCGGCGCGAGAAGGTTTGGCCAACCCTCTTTTTTGGAGGCAAACCTTCAGCCGGGCAGGGGGGCAATTGGGAGAAAAGGGCTTTCGGTCTACCAAGGGATTGCCTCTGAAGGCGAGCCTTTTCCACCACGCATATGACAGCCGCACAAGCAATTGTGGGATGAGGGCTTTCGGTCGACCAAGGGGTTGCCTCCGAGGGGCTGCCTTGTTGTATCCTTGCCAGATATTCAGGAGAACAACATGTCAGACCGCCTCATCATATTCGACACCACCTTGCGCGACGGTGAACAAAGCCCTGGCGCCTCCATGACCCGCGAAGAAAAAATCCGGATTGCCAAGCAGCTGGAGAAGCTGAAGGTCGATGTCATTGAAGCGGGTTTTGCTGCATCCAGCAATGGTGACTTTGAGGCCATCAAATCGATTGCCTCGGTCATCAAAGAGTCCACCGTGTGTTCGCTGGCCCGTGCCAATGACAAAGACATCATGCGTGCAGGCGATGCCCTGGCTCCCGCTGAACGTCGACGAATTCATACCTTTATTGCCACTTCACCTTTGCACATGGAAGTGAAGCTGCGCATGACACCCGATCAAGTGCTTGAGCAAGCGGTCAAAGCAGTGAAGCTGGCCTTGCAGTACACCGATGATGTGGAATTTTCGGCAGAAGACGGCTACCGTTCGGAATTGCCCTTCCTTGCCAAGGTGTGCGAAGCCGTCATCAAGGCGGGTGCCAAAACCATCAATATTCCCGACACGGTGGGCTATGCCGTGCCATCGCTCTATGGTGAATTCATGCGCGACTTGCGCACAATGACTTCAAACAGCGACAAGGCAGTGTGGTCGGTGCACTGCCATAACGACCTTGGAATGGCTGTGGCCAATTCCCTTGCTGGTGTAGCCATCGGTGGTGCAAGGCAGGTGGAGTGCACCATCAATGGCTTGGGTGAGCGCGCAGGAAACTGTTCTCTCGAAGAAATCGTGATGGCTGTAAAAACCCGCCGTGACTTTTTCGACCTGGATGTGGGCATTGATACGACCCAGATTGTGTCTGCAAGCCGCCTGGTCAGCAACATCACCGGCTTCGTGGTTCAGCCCAACAAAGCCATTGTGGGTGCGAATGCGTTCGCCCATGCTTCTGGTATTCACCAGGATGGCGTGTTGAAGGCCCGCCAGACCTACGAAATCATGACGGCAGAGGATGTGGGCTGGTCTGCCAATAAAATCGTACTCGGCAAGTTGTCGGGTCGAAATGCCTTCAAACAACGCCTCGAGGCCTTGGGTATCGAGATGGACAGCGAACAGGCCCTGAACGACACATTCCAACGTTTCAAGGATCTGGCTGATCGCAAAGCAGAAATCTTTGACGAAGACATTCATGCCTTGGTGTCGGGTGATGGCACGGGCGGAGAATCCGAATTCTATCGGTATGTTTCGCTGGTTCAGCATTCAGAAACCGGCGAGCGACCCAAGGCCCGTGTGGTTTTCTCAGTGGACAGTCGCGAAGTGGTGTCTGAAAGCGAAGGCAACGGCCCTGTGGATGCAACAGTGAAAGCCATTGAAGCCGAGGTGCGAAGTGGGGCGGAACTGCTTCTGTTCTCGGTCAATGGCATTACATCAGGTACAACAGAGTCTCAGGGTGAAGTGACCATGCGCCTTCAAAAAGGCGGGCGAATTGTCAATGGCGTGGGTGCAGACCCCGATATCGTCGTGGCTTCGGCCAAGGCTTACCTGTCTGCACTGAACAAATTGCAGTCAAAACATGAAAAGTTGAACCCACAGGTTTGATTTTTACCGGTTTTCCCCTACAATAGTGGGTTCAGGCGACCACCTTTTTAAATAGGTGGTCTTTTTACACGGAACTGCGGTCACCATTTATTCAAAATCGGGCTGCAAGTTCACGCAAGTGGAGTAATAAAGATGTCAGAAATTAACAAAGCGGCAATTCTTGCCGAATATCAACGCGCCAAGGGTGACACTGGTTCCCCCGAGGTTCAAGTGGCATTGTTGACAGCCCGAATCAACTCGTTGACCGATCACTTCAAGGCCAACGCCAAAGACCATCACTCACGCCGCGGTTTGCTGCGCATGGTGTCTCGTCGTCGCAAGCTGCTTGACTACCTCAAGCGCAAAAACGCAGATGCTTACCGCAACCTGATCAGCAGCTTGGGTCTACGCAAGTAATTGGTCGCTGCTACAAGCCGTTGATTTGACTCAAATGCCTGCAACCCCGGTTGTGGGCATTTGTGTTTTAAAACCAGCGGGCTCTCGCGTCCAGGTATTGACCTGGCGAGATTACTAAAAGGAAAGACAAAGTGTTTGAAATCCATAAAGAAACGTTTCAATACGGTCAACATACCGTCACCATCGAAACTGGTGAAATTGCCCGCCAAGCTGGCGGCGCTGTCATTGTTAGTGTAGAAGACACCGTTGTTCTGGCAACTGTAGTTGCCGCCAAGTCAGCCAAGCCTGGCCAAGATTTTTTTCCTCTCACCGTCGATTATGTTGAGAAGTTTTACGCCGCCGGTCGTATCCCTGGTGGCTTTTTCAAGCGTGAAGGCAAGGGCACCGAGCAGGAAACCCTGAATGCCCGCTTGATCGATCGCCCACTGCGTCCCCTGTTTCCTGAAGGCTTCTTCAACGAAGTGCAGGTTTGCCTGACAGTGATGTCAATCAACCCCGAAGTGAACCCCGATATTCCAGCCATGCTGGGTGCTTCTGCGGCCCTGTCAATTGCCGGCATTCCTTTCAATGGCCCAGTGGGCGGCGCACGCGTGGGTTATATCAACGACCAGTACGTGTTGAACCCCACGGCAACTCAGCTGAAAGACAGCAAGATGGACCTGATTGTTGCAGGTACTGAGGCTGCAGTGTTGATGGTTGAATCCGAGGCCCACGAGCTGACCGAAGAAATCATGCTGGGCGGCATCATGTTCGGTCACGAACAAATGCAAGCTGCCATCAATGCGATCCATGCATTGACTGCCAAAGCCGGCAAACCCGAGTGGGACTGGAAAGCAGCACCTGCCAACGAGCCACTGGTTGCCGCAATCACAGAATTGGCTGGCGAGAAGCTGGCTGCTGCGTACAAAATGACCGAAAAGCAGGCCCGTAGCCAGCGCCTGAAAGAAATTTCAGCGGAAGTGGCTGCCGAACTGCCTTCCAAGCTGACTGAAGAGCAACGCGCCGGCATTACCAATGCCGACGTGGGCGACATCATGTTTGGCCTGGAAGCGAAAATTGTTCGTGGTCAAATCCTGAATGGCGAGCCACGTATTGACGGCCGCGACACACGCACCGTGCGCCCCATTACTGTTCGCACTGGCGTGTTGCCACGTGCGCACGGTTCAGCCTTGTTCACACGCGGTGAAACACAGGCCTTGGTAGTAACCACCTTGGGTACAGGCCGCGACGAACAAATGATTGATGCAGTGGCTGGTGAATACCGTGACCGCTTCATGTTCCATTACAACATGCCCCCCTACGCCACCGGCGAATGTGGTCGCATGGGTGCACCAAAGCGCCGCGAAATTGGTCATGGTCGTTTGGCCCGTCGTGCAGTTGAAATGATGCTGCCAGCTCCTGAAGATTTCCAGTACACCATGCGTGTGGTGTCAGAAATCACTGAGTCCAATGGTTCAAGCTCCATGGCTTCCGTTTGCGGTGGCGCATTGTCCTTGATGGACGCTGGTGTTCCTTTGAAGCAACTGGTGGCTGGTATCGCCATGGGCTTGATCAAGGAAGACAACAAATTCGCCGTATTGACCGACATTCTGGGTGACGAAGATCACCTGGGTGACATGGACTTCAAGGTGGCTGGTACTGAAAACGGTGTGACTGCTTTGCAGATGGACATCAAGATTCAGGGCATCACCAAGGAAATCATGCAGGTTGCGTTGGCTCAGGCCCGCGAAGGCCGCATGCACATTCTGGGCATCATGAAAGAAGCAACAGGTGGCAGCGTGGGTGAATTGTCTGCTTACGCGCCCCGCATGATCACCATGAAAATCAATCCCGAGAAAATTCGTGATGTGATCGGTAAGGGCGGTGCAACCATTCGTGGCATCACTGAGCAAACCGGCGCCAGCATTGACATCAAGGAAGATGGTTCAATCACCATCGCTTCCGTGGATGGCGACGCAGGCGAGCGTGCCAAGAAGATCATCGAAGGCATCACAGCTGAAGTGGAAGTGGGCGCCGTATACGAAGGCACAGTGTTGAAATTGCTCGATTTTGGTGCAATTGTCAGCGTGTTGCCAGGCAAAGACGGCTTATTGCACATCTCCCAGATTGCAAACGAGCGCGTCAACACCGTTGGTGATTTCCTCAAGGAAGGCCAAGTTGTCAAAGTCAAAGTATTGGAAGCCGACGAAAAAGGCCGCCTGCGCTTGTCCATGAAAGCATTGCTGACGCAAGACGCACCCGCCGAGCAGGCTGGTGAAGGTTCTAGCGAAGGCTGATGAGTAAGCCGGCCGCGCAACCGCCTGTCAGCATGAAGGCGGTACGTGTGAAGGCCCCTGGCGGGGTCGATCAGCTTGAGCTGACTGAACTGCCAGTGCCTTCTCCCAAGCCTGGAGAGGTGCTTGTTCAGGTTGTGGCCGCTGGGGTGAATCGTCCCGACGTGCTTCAGCGTCTGGGTTTGTACCCTCCACCCCCTGACGCCAATCCGAATTTGGGTCTTGAAGTGTCGGGTGTGGTTGTGGCTGTGGGGCAGGGCGTCTCTGAAAGCATGTTGAACAAACCCGTCATGGCCTTGTGCAATGGCGGGGGTTATGCGGAGTATGTGTGCACGCCTGCAAGGCAGTGCATGCAGATTCCTGAAGGTATTGGTTTCACCGAGGCAGCAAGTCTGCCCGAAGTTTACATGACCGTGTGGCAGAACCTTTTCATGAAAGGTGGTGCCAAAGCAGGTCAAACCGTATTGATTCATGGGGGCAGCAGTGGCATTGGTACCGCTGCCATCCAGTTGTGCAAGAAACACGGACTGCGCACTCTGGTTACAGTGGGCAGTCAGGACAAGGCTGATTTTTGTACGCAATTGGGGGCTGATAAGGCCTACCTGTACAAATCCCAGGATTGGGAGCAGCTTGTATTGCAAGATACCGCGCATCAGGGTGTCGATTTGATTCTCGACATGGTTGCCGGCGAGTATTTGAACAAGGATTTGAATTGTGTCAAACCCCAGGGCATGGTGATCGTCATCGCCTTGTTGGGCGGACGCTTTGCAAACATCGATGCTGCAAAGCTGTTGACCAAGCAGGTGGTGCTTACTGGTACCACGCTCAGGCCACGCTCACCCGAATTCAAGGCTGAATTGGCGCGGCAGGTCGAGCGGCAGTTGCAGGAAGGATTTGCCTCAGGCGCCTTAAGGTCACTAGTGCAGGCCACTTTTGGACTGGATGAAGTAGCCAGTGCACATGATCTGATGGAATCGGGCGACTCGTTTGGCAAAATCGTACTTAGTATTGAAGATTAGGATTGTAGATTAAGGACAAGCATGGGTAACGCAACAGAAAAACAAACAAGAAAAAAACTGGTAGCTGGGAACTGGAAAATGAATGGCAGCTTCGACTCCAATGAAGCGCTGATTCTTGGTTTTTTGCCTGAAGTTGATGACCTGGTGGATGTTTCCGTATTTTGTCCTTTCCCTTACCTGGCGCAAGTGGCCAAGCTCTTGCAGGAACAAGGCGTAGCTCACGGTGCGCAAGATGTGTCGTCCAAGGCCAGCGGTGCCTACACAGGTGAAGTGTCCGTGGATATGTTGAAAGAGTTTGAGGTTACGCAGGTGTTGGTTGGCCATTCCGAGCGTCGCCAATATCATGCAGAAACCAGTGTGGCTGTGGCTGAAAAAGCGGTGGCTGCCCTGGCGGCCGGTATTACGCCCATTGTTTGCGTGGGTGAAACCCTTGCAGAACGGGAAGCCGGACAGGTTGAGGCGGTGATTGCTTCCCAGTTGGATCCTGTTGTGGAACACTGCGCGAAGTTTGTTGAAAACGGTGCATGGAATCTGGTCATTGCATACGAGCCTGTTTGGGCGATTGGAACCGGTGTTACAGCCAGTCCGGATCAGGCACAAGAGGTTCACGCCATGATCCGCAATCGCCTTCAGGCCATGTTGGGGACAGAAGTTGCCCAAAGCACACGAATTTTGTACGGTGGAAGTGTCAAGCCGGGCAATGCAAGCGAGATTTTTTCAAAAGTTGACATTGATGGTGGCCTAATTGGCGGTGCGGCTTTGTCTTCTGACGATTTCTCTGGAATAATACGCGCCGCGAGGGGTTAATTAAATTATGAGCATCTTCAATACATTTTTGGTTGTCATGCAGGTTGTGTCCGCAATTGCGGTCATTGTTCTCGTTTTGTTGCAGCACGGCAAAGGCGCAGACATGGGCGCAGCCTTCGGTAGCGGTTCATCGGGCAGCCTTTTTGGTGCAACGGGATCTGCGAATTTCTTAAGCCGGGCAACAGGGTTTTGTGCTACAATTTTCCTGCTTTGCACATTGGGTTTGGCGTTTTATTCGCGAGCCGGTGTTGAAGCTGAATCTGGCGGTGTAATGGAAGCAATTCAGGCTTCTCCTGCTGAGGGAACGGCAACCCCTGCAGCGAGCAAGCCCTCCGAACCAAAAACACCAGTTCAGGAAATTCCAAAGTAAGACATATGCCGACGTGGTGGAATTGGTAGACACGCTATCTTGAGGGGGTAGTGGCCACAGGCTGTGCGAGTTCGAGTCTCGCCGTCGGCACCAAGGTTTAAATAAAAGCCGGTCTAGTAAGCAATGACCGGCTTTTTTTCGGGCCAATACAAGGTCGTTAGGGTTTACACGGGAGTCACAGTGAATTTAGAGTCTTATTTTCCAGTCTTGTTGTTCATCCTTGTGGGTATCGGTGTTGGCGGCGGTGCCATGCTGGCTGGGCGAGTCCTCGCCCCCCATCGCCCAGACGGGCAAAAACTTTCTCCTTACGAGTGTGGTTTTGAAGCGTTCGAAGACGCTCGCATGCAATTTGACGTGCGCTACTACCTCGTTGCCATTCTTTTCATTTTGTTTGATCTGGAAATCGCGTTCCTTTTTCCCTGGGCTGTGGCCTATCGGGAAATTGGTCCAGTCGGCTTTTGGGCCATGATGATTTTTCTCGGTGTGCTGGTCGTGGGTTTCATCTACGAATGGACCCGCGGTGCACTGGATTGGGAATAAGCGGCCAATAAGCTGGCCGACAAGCGGGCTATTTATGGGCAACCGATTCAAATGGTTTGCTCCACTTTCGTGAAGGTAGTATGCAATGGGTATTGACGGCGTTTTAAACGAAGGTTTCATCACCACAACAGCTGACAAGCTGATTAACTGGGGCAGAACCGGTTCGCTGTGGCCAATGACATTTGGCTTGGCTTGCTGTGCGGTCGAAATGATGCACGCGGGTGCCAGTCGTTATGACCTGGACCGATTTGGTATCATTTTCCGTCCCAGCCCACGGCAGTCCGATCTCATGATCGTGGCAGGAACGCTTTGCAACAAAATGGCACCTGCCTTGCGCAAGGTTTACGACCAGATGGCCGAGCCCCGCTGGGTTCTTTCCATGGGCTCATGCGCCAATGGTGGCGGCTACTACCACTATTCCTACTCTGTGGTTCGTGGTTGCGACCGTATCGTGCCTGTTGACGTCTATGTACCGGGCTGTCCCCCAACTGCTGAAGCCTTGATGTACGGTCTGCTGCAATTGCAGAACAAGATCAAGACCACTTCCACCATTGCGCGATAAGGGGTTCTAGTGATGTCTCAGAACCAATCCCAGAATCTTGAACAACTCAGTGCTGCCTTGATCGCAGCCTTGGGTGATCGTGTTGTCGGATGCAGCGTTGCATTTGCCGAAGTCAATCTGACCATCAAAGCTGATTCGTATCTCGAATCCTGTTTTATCCTCCGTGATCACGAAAGCCTGCAGTTTGAGCAATTGATTGACCTGTGTGGTCTTGATCGCAGCGAATACGGGAACGAGTTGAATGAATCACAACGCTTCTGGGTTGTTTGCCACTTGTTGTCAGTGTCAAAAAACCTGCGTGTTCGTTTGAAAGTATGTTGCCAGGATGACGACCTGCCTACAGTGGCCTCCGTCATTGATGTGTGGTCTTCGGCCAATTGGTACGAGCGCGAAGCATTCGACCTGTACGGCATCGTGTTTGAAGGTCACCCAGACCTGCGTCGAATTTTGACCGACTACGGTTTTGTAGGCCATCCTTTCCGCAAGGATTTCCCCCTGTCTGGCCATGTTGAAATGCGCTATGACCCTGAGCTTGGCCGCGTGGTGTATCAACCCGTCACCATTGAGCCACGTGAAATTACACCTCGAATCATTCGCGAACCTCAATACGGCGGAGCGAAATAATCATGGCTGAAATCAAGAACTACACCCTCAACTTTGGCCCTCAGCACCCTGCCGCTCACGGTGTATTGCGCCTGGTACTGGAATTGGACGGCGAAGTCGTTCAGCGTGCCGATCCGCACATTGGTTTGCTGCACCGCGGTACCGAAAAGCTGGCTGAACACAAAACATTTATTCAGGCTCTGCCGTACATGGACCGTCTTGATTACGTGTCCATGATGTGCAATGAACATGCGTACTGCATGGCCATTGAAAAGTTGCTGAACATTGAAGTACCTGTTCGCGCTCAGTACATTCGCGTGATGTTTGATGAAATCACCCGTATCTTGAACCACCTGCTGTGGTTGGGTGCGCATGGTCTCGACGTGGGTGCCATGGCGGTGTTTTTGTACGCCTTCCGTGAGCGCGAAGACCTGATGGACTGCTACGAAGCAGTTTCGGGTGCGCGCTTGCATGCAGCTTATTACCGCCCTGGCGGTGTGTACCGTGACTTGCCAGACCGCATGCCTCAGTACAAACCATCCAAAGTGCGTTCGGCCAAGAAAGTTGACGAATTGAACAAGAACCGTCAGGGTTCGGTGCTTGATTTCATTGACGATTTCACCCAGCGCTTTCCCAAGTATGTGGATGAATATGAAACACTGCTGACCGACAACCGGATCTGGAAACAGCGTTTGGTGGGTGTTGGTGTTGTTACACCCGAGCGCGCTTTGTCCATGGGTTTCACCGGCCCGATGTTGCGTGGATCCGGCATTGCCTGGGATCTGCGCAAGAAGCAGCCCTATGAGGTTTACGACCGTCTGGATTTTGATATTCCTGTTGGCAAGAATGGCGATTGCTATGACCGCTACCTGGTGCGTGTCGAAGAAATGCGTCAGTCCAACAAAATCATCAAGCAGTGTGTGGATTGGCTGCGTGTCAACCCCGGCCCCGTGATGAGCGACAACCACAAGGTGACTCCGCCCAAGCGCGTGGACATGAAAACCAATATGGAAGAGCTGATCCACCACTTCAAGCTGTTCACCGAAGGCATGCATGTGCCTGAAGGGGAGTCGTATGCAGCGGTGGAGCATCCCAAGGGTGAATTCGGTATTTACCTGGTGGCCGATGGGGCCAACAAGCCTTACCGCCTGAAGATTCGCGCGCCTGGTTTTGCGCACCTGCAAGGTTTGGACGAAATGTCTCGCGGCCACATGTTGGCTGACGTGGTCACCATCATTGGTACCCAGGACATCGTGTTCGGTGAAATTGATCGCTAAGGATTAAACAGAATCATGAAGTTGAGCGAAAACGCCTGTCGCCTGATCGACAAGGAACTGACCAAATATCCGGCAGACCAGAAAATTTCTGCGGTCATGGCTGGCCTGCGCATTGCGCAGGTGGAGTTGGGCTGGTTGTCTTCCGAGGCCATTGAAGCGGTGGCTGAATACCTTGAAATCCAGCCGATTGCTGCCTATGAAGTGGCCACGTTTTACAACATGTACGACACCAAGAAAGTCGGCAAATCGAAAATTGTGGTGTGCACCAACTTGCCTTGCGCTTTGTCGGGTGGAACGGATGCTGCTGAATATTTGAAAAAGAAATTGGGTATTGATTATAACGAGACCACAAAAGACGGCCTGTTCACCTTGAAAGAAGGTGAGTGCATGGGCGCCTGTGGTGATTCCCCGGTCATGCTGGTGAACAATCACCGCATGTGCAGTTTCATGAGTAACGAAAAAATTGATGCGTTGGTAGAGGAGTTGAAGTCATGACTTGTTTGCACGGACGGCACATTAACCCGGTGATTCTGGCCGGTCTCGATGGCAGCAACTGGGACCTGAAAGGTTACGAGGCACGCGGTGGTTACAAAGCCCTGCGCAAAATCCTGACTGAAGGTATTTCTCAAGAAGATGTCATTGCTGAGATCAAGAAATCGGCCTTGCGCGGCCGTGGCGGCGCGGGCTTTCCGACAGGCTTGAAGTGGAGCTTCATGCCCCGTCAGTTTCCAGGACAAAAATACCTGGCCTGCAATTCTGACGAAGGTGAGCCAGGCACATTCAAAGATCGCGACATTTTGCGTTACAACCCGCATTCCGTGATTGAAGGCATGGCCATTGCCGCCTTTGCCATGGGAATCAGCGTGGGTTACAACTACATTCACGGCGAAATCTGGGAAACCTACGAACGCTTTGAAGAAGCTCTGGAGCAGGCTCGCGCGGCAGGTTACCTGGGCGACAAGATCATGGGTTCGAACTTCAATTTCCAGTTGCATGCGCACCAGGGTTATGGTGCCTACATCTGCGGTGAAGAAACAGCCCTGATCGAATCCATTGAAGGCAAGAAAGGCCAGCCTCGTTTCAAGCCACCATTCCCGGCTTCTTACGGTATTTATGGCAAGCCCACAACCATCAACAACACAGAAACATTCGCTGCTGTTCCGTTCATCATTCAAAACGGTGGCGACTGGTTCTTGGAATTGGGCAAGCCCAACAACGGTGGCACCAAGATTTTCTCGATTTCCGGTGACGTTGAAAAACCCGGTAACTATGAAATTCCACTGGGCACACCGTTCGCAACACTGCTGGAAATGGCGGGCGGCATGAAAGGTGGTCGCAAGATCAAGGCCGTAATTCCCGGTGGATCTTCCATGCCCGTGTTGCCCGGTGATGTCATGATGGCGACCGACATGGATTACGATTCAATCGCCAAAGCTGGTTCCATGCTGGGTTCCGGCGCGGTTATCGTGATGGACGAAACACGTTGCATGGTGAAAAGCTTGCTGCGCCTGTCCTATTTCTACTACGAAGAAAGTTGCGGACAGTGCACACCCTGCCGTGAAGGCACAGGTTGGCTGTATCGCATCGTGAACCGCATTGAACACGGCGAAGGTCGTCCTGAAGATCTGGACATGTTGAATTCGATTGCTGACAACATCCAGGGACGCACAATCTGTGCGCTGGGCGATGCAGCAGCCATGCCGGTTCGTGCGTTCCTGAAGCATTTCCACGAAGAATTTGAGCATCACATCACACACAAGTCGTGCATCGTGCCGGCTTACGTTTGATTCCCTGCGGGTAAATACAAATGGTTGAATTAGAGATTGATGGCGTAAAAGTTGAAGTGGCCGAAGGCAGCATGCTGATTACTGCTGCGGAAAAGGCTGGCAGCTATGTGCCCCACTTTTGCTATCACAAAAAGTTGTCAATTGCGGCGAACTGTCGCATGTGCCTGGTCGATGTGGAAAAAGCGCCGAAGCCGTTGCCGGCCTGCGCTACGCCTGTGTCACCCGGCATGATCGTGCGCACAAAGTCTGAGAAGGCAGTGAACGCACAGAAAAGCGTGATGGAATTCCTGTTGATCAACCACCCACTTGATTGTCCGATTTGTGACCAGGGCGGTGAATGCCAGTTGCAAGATCTTTCCGTGGGCTATGGCGGTGTGTCTTCCCGCTACCAGGAAGAAAAGCGCGTGGTGTTTTTCAAGGACATCGGGCCGTTGGTGTCTGCAAAGGAAATGAGCCGTTGCATTCATTGCACACGTTGCGTACGTTTTGGCCAAGAAGTGGCAGGCGTGATGGAACTGGGCATGGCCAATCGTGGTGAGCATTCAGAAATTTTGAGTTTTGTCGGCAATTCTGTGGATTCGGAGTTGTCAGGCAACATGATCGATATTTGCCCCGTGGGCGCGCTCACTTCAAAGCCATTCCGTTATCAAGCCCGCACTTGGGAAATGGCGCGACGCAAGTCAGTTGGTGCCCATGACAGCCTGGGCTCCAATGTAGTGGTGCAGGTGAAAGCTGACAAGGTCATGCGCATTGTTCCGCAAGAAAATGAAAGCATCAACGAGTGCTGGATTTCTGACCGTGACCGTTTCAGCTATGAAGGTCTGCAAGCCGCTGACCGCTTGACTGAACCCATGATCAAGAAGAATGGCCAGTGGGTGACCACCGATTGGCAAACTGCCTTGAATGTCGTGTTTGAAGGCATCAAGAAAGCCCGTCGTGAATCTGCTGACTTGAACAGCATTGCCATGCTGATGTCACCTAACAGCACATTCGAGGAAATGGCCCTTGCCAAAGCCTTGATGAATGGTGTGGGTTCCACAAGCATTGATGCAGGTTTGCGCCACAGTGCGAATCTTAACCTTGCAGGCGCAATGCCTTGGCTGGGCGCATCTGTTCAGCAATTGGCTGATGCAGAATCCATCGTTGTCGTGGGCGCAGACCCCCGCAATGACCAACCGCTTTTGACACAACGCATTCGCCAGGCTGCAAAGCAGGGCGCCCGCGTGGTGATCGTGAACGCAGGTGGTCTTGATCCCTTGATGCCGAAAGCTGTGTGGCTGAAAGCCGCACCTTCCACATGGGCGGATGCTTTGGGTCACGACGCAGTGTCCAATGCATTGAGCGCGCCTGAAGGCGGTAAGTTTGTATTGGTTGGTCAGCAAGTACTGATGAGCCCGTTTGCAGGCCAAGTGCTGGCCAAGGCCGCCGAGTTGGCCAAGTCCACTGGTTCCACCCTGGGCTTCCTGGGTGATGGGGCCAACTGGGTGGGTTCTTTCGTGACGGGCCTGCAAGCCAGTGCCACTAGCGGTAAAAACGCCAAAGCCATGCTCGCCGGAAAAGCCAAGGCGGCAATCGTTTTTGGCACGGAACCTGATCTGGATTCTGTGGAAGGCCAGAAAATCGTGCGCGGTTTGATCGACGCAGAGTTCGTGGTTCAGGCCAGTGCCTTTGTCGGCAATGCCAAGCAATACGCGGATGTGTTGTTGCCGATTGCACCAAGCACCGAAACGTCCGGTACCTTCATCAATATCGCCGGGCAGGTTCAATCCTTCAAGGCTGCGGTTCGCCCGCTTGGTGAAACTCGTCCAGGCTGGAAAGTGCTTCGCGTGCTGGGCAACCTGTTGGGCCTGGATGGTTTTGAATTCAACAGTTCTGAAGAAGTGTTGAAGGCCTTTATGCCGACCAATCTGGCATCTCTGCTGAACAACGTCGTGCCTGAGCAAACAGTTTCAGGAACCGTACTGAATGGCAAGCTGGAATTGGCGGCTTATGCGCCAATCTATGACACGGACTCTTTGGTGCGTCGTGCAGAATCTCTGCGCAAAACCAAAGCCGCCAAGCCTGCCATGGTACAAATCGGTGTGCAAACCGCGAACGCGCTGGCGCTCAAGACTGGCGACAAAGTTCAATTGAAAGACTCTGAGGGCGGCAGCTTGCAAGCCGCTGTACTTGTGAACAAGACTATTGCAGAAAACACCGTTCTGATTCCAATGGGCCGGATTGAAACGCAAAGCCTGCGTACCGTATTCGGTGGCGCCGTTCTGGAAGCAGTAGTGGCCAGCGAGGTGCAGGCATGAGCTCACCCGTTGACATGATCACCACCTTTGGTGCTGATTTGCTTGGTCCGGCTTGGGTACCAGTCTGGACTTTGGTAAAGATCCTTTGCATCACCTTGCCGCTGCTGGGCCTAGTTGCGTACCTCACCTATTGGGAACGCAAGATGATCGGCCGCATGCACATCCGGATGGGCCCAAGTTATGTTGGTCCTATGGGTTTGCTTCAACCTATCGCGGACGCGGTCAAGATGATGTTCAAGGAAATCATCGTGCCGATGAACGCTAACAAGGGCTTGTTCATCATTGCCCCGATCATGACCATCATGCCGGCGCTGGCTGCCTGGGCGGTGATTCCCTTTGGTCCGGAAACTGTTCTGGCCAATGTGAATGCGGGCTTGCTGTACCTGATGGCCATCACTTCACTGGAAGTGTACGGCGTGATCATCGCGGGTTGGGCGTCCAACTCCAAGTATGCCTTCCTGGCCGCGATGCGTGCTTCTGCGCAAATGGTTTCCTATGAACTGGCGATTGGCTTTGTGTTGGTCACCGTGCTGTTGGTGGCTGGTAGCCTGAACATGACAGACATCGTGATGTCACAGACTGTTGGTCAGTTTGCCGATATGGGCTTGAACTTCCTGTCATGGAACTGGCTGCCCCTTTTGCCCTTGTTGGTGATCTACATGATTTCGGCAGTGGCTGAAACCAACCGGCACCCGTTTGACGTGGTGGAAGGTGAATCGGAGATCGTGGCTGGTCACATGGTCGAATACTCAGGCATGACCTTTGCCATATTTTTTCTGGCCGAATACGCCAACATGATTCTGCTGTCTTGCCTGGCTGCGATCATGTTCTTTGGCGGCTGGGACGCACCGGTGGCATTCCTGAGCTTTATTCCTGGCTGGATCTGGCTGGGTCTCAAGACCTTCTTGCTGGTGTCCATGTTCATCTGGTTCCGTGCGTCATTTCCACGTTACCGCTATGACCAGATCATGCGTCTGGGCTGGAAAGTGTTCATTCCGCTGACCTTGGTTTGGCTGGTTGTGGTTGCTGCCTGGATGCAGACCCCCTGGAACATTTGGAATTAATTGAGAGCGAACCATGTTTCAAGTTGTTAAAGAGTTTTTGAACAGTTTGTTGTTGCGTGAAATGCTCAAGGGCATGGCGTTGACGATGGGCTACATGTTCACGCAGCCGATTACGGTGTTGTATCCCATGGAAAAAACACCAATGTCTCCACGTTTTCGTGGCCTGCATGCACTTCGCCGCTATGAAAACGGGGAAGAGCGTTGCATCGCCTGCAAACTGTGCGAGGCGGTGTGTCCTGCCATGGCCATTACCATCGAATCCGAGCAGCGTGAAGACGGTACTCGCCGTACCAGCCGCTACGACATTGATCTGACCAAGTGTATTTTTTGCGGTTTCTGTGAAGAGTCATGCCCTGTGGATTCCATCGTAGAAACCCACATTCACGAGTACCACGGTGAAAAGCGCGGTGACCTTTATTTCACCAAGGAAATGTTGCTGGCTGTCGGCGATCGCTATGAGGCTGAAATTGCAGCCAACCGCCAAGCCGATGCGGCTTACCGTTAACTTGATACAAAACTTAGAAGACTCAATGTCATGGATGCAATAACCGGTTTCTTTTATGTGTTCGCCGCAATTTTGGTGTTCGCTGCCTTGCGCGTCATCACGGCAGGCAATGCAGTGCATGCTGCGTTGTACCTGGTGCTGTCCTTCTTTTCTGCGTCCGCTTTGTGGATGCTTCTGGAAGCGGAGTTTTTGGCCATTTCGCTTGTGCTGGTGTATGTCGGTGCCGTGATGGTGCTTTTCCTGTTCGTCGTGATGATGGTTGATGTGAACATGGACAAGGTACGGGCCGGTTTCTGGAAGAATCTCCCAGTGGCCGCCATTGTGGGTTCATTGATTGCATTCCAGATGTCGGTTGTACTGCTTCGCGGTTTTTGGGATCCCAATATGGAAACCCCTGAGCAGGCCTCCAACAACACACTGGCACTGGGCAAGTTGCTGTACACCGAATACCTGTATCCATTTGAAGTGGCAGCTTTGATCTTGCTGGTGGCCATGGTCGCCGCGATTGCCCTGACTTTGCGCAAGCGCAAGGACACCAAGGGCCAAGTGCCTTCAGATCAGGTTCGAGTTAAGTCCGCGGACCGGGTGAAACTGGTGAGCATGCCTGCTGATCTGGATCGCAAGCAAACAAAAAGCGATACCGCCGGTAATACCAACAGTGGCCGCCAAGCCTAAACGGGAATAAACGACAATGATTTCACTTTCTCACTACCTTGTGCTGGGCGCGATTTTGTTCTCGATCAGCGTGATCGGGATCTTCCTGAACCGAAAGAACCTGATCGTTATCTTGATGGCCATCGAACTGATGCTTCTGGCCGTCAACATGAACTTCGTGGCGTTCTCTCACTTCCTGGGCGATTTGTCCGGGCAGTTGTTCGTTTTCTTCATCCTTACAGTGGCTGCTGCCGAGTCTGCTATTGGCTTGGCAATTTTGGTGGTCCTTTTCCGCAACATGAATTCAATCAACGTCGAAGACCTCGACCAGCTGAAGGGGTAACAAGCGAATGAATCCCTTGTATTTGATCGTTCCGTTCGCTCCGCTGGTCGGTTCCATTCTTGCCGGTTTCTTCGGCAAGCAGATTGGTCGTACCGGTGCCCACACCGTCACGATTGCCGGTGTGGCAATCTCCCTGATTGCATCCATTCTTGTATTCATGGATGTGATGGAAGGCAACACCTTCAACGGCACTCTGTATGAATGGGCTGTGGTGGGTACGCTGGTTTTTGAAGTGGGTTTCCTGATTGACACCCTGACTGCCACGATGATGCTGGTGGTCACCAGTGTGTCATTGATGGTGCACATCTACACCATTGGTTATATGGAAGAGGATGAAGGCTATCAGCGCTTTTTCTCATACATCTCCCTGTTCACTTTCTCCATGCTGATGCTGGTGATGAGCAACAACTTCCTCCAGCTGTTCTTTGGCTGGGAAGCTGTTGGCCTCGTGTCTTATCTGTTGATTGGTTTCTGGTACACCAAACCGACTGCAATTTATGCCAACCTGAAGGCATTCCTGGTGAACCGCGTTGGCGATTTCGGCTTCATCCTGGGCATTGGCCTGATCATGGCTTCAGCTGGTTCAATGAACTACGCGGAAGTGTTTGCCCAAGCAGACAGCCTGGCAGGTCAAACCATGCCTGGCAGCGATTGGCCCTTGTTGGCAGTGGCTTGCATTTGCCTGTTCATTGGTGCGATGGGCAAATCGGCGCAGTTTCCCCTGCATGTTTGGCTTCCTGATTCCATGGAAGGTCCAACACCGATTTCTGCGCTGATTCACGCAGCAACAATGGTTACGGCCGGCATTTTCATGGTCAGTCGCATGTCCCCATTGTTCGAGCTGAGCGACATTGCCTTGAACTTCGTGTTGGTGATTGGTTCCATTACAGCTTTGTTCATGGGCTTTCTGGGCATTATCCAGAACGACATCAAGCGTGTGGTGGCGTATTCCACCTTGTCCCAGTTGGGTTACATGACTGTCGCTTTGGGCGTGTCTGCTTATCCGGTTGCGATTTTCCACCTGATGACGCATGCATTCTTCAAGGCGCTGTTGTTCCTTGGTGCGGGCTCCGTCATCATCGGCATGCACCATGATCAGGATATTCGTCACATGGGCGGCCTGTGGAAGTACATGCCAATTACCTGGATTACTTCTTTGCTGGGTTCACTGGCATTGATCGGTACGCCATTTTTCTCCGGCTTCTATTCCAAGGACAGCATCATCGAGGCAGTGCACTTCAGCAACCTGCCTGCAGCGGACTTCGCGTATTTTGCAGTGGTGGCGGGTGTATTCATTACAGCCTTCTACAGCTTCCGCATGTATTTCCTGGTGTTCCACGGCAAAGAGCGTTTTCACGACGTTCAACACCATGACGACCATGGCCATGACGACCACGACAGCCATGCCCACCATGGCCCGGTACAGCCGCATGAATCACGCTGGGTTGTTACCTTGCCCCTGATTTTGCTGGCGATTCCATCTGTGATCATTGGTTACATCGCAGTTGAGCCGATGTTGCACGGTACTTTCTTTGACGGTGTGATCACCATCAGGCCAGAGCATGGTGCCATGGCTGGTTTGAGTGGTATCTTCCACGGCGCAGCCGAAATGGGCGTGCATGCCTTGCATACCCTGCCTTTCTGGCTGGCCTTGGGTGGTGTGGTTTCCGCCGCTGTTTGCTACCTGTGGGTGCCTGCAATTCCCGCGGCATTCATGAAGGTCTTGAAGCCAGTGCACACGCTGCTGGACAACAAGTACTACATGGACAAGTTCAATGAAGTGGTGTTTGCCGGTGGCGCACGCAAATTGGGCGAGGGGCTATGGAAGTTCGGCGACCGCATGCTGATCGACGGCCTGTTGGTTAACGGCAGCGCCAAACTGGTTGGTTTGATCTCGGGTGTGGTTCGATTCGCGCAAAGCGGTTTCATTTACCACTATGCGTTTGCGATGATCCTGGGCGTATTGGCCATGATCATTACTTTCATCACACTCAAATAAACAAGGCGGAACCTCGGTTCTTACGATTGGAAAATATCAATGTCTAACAATATTCCTTATCTAAGCTTGGCGATCTGGTTGCCAATCGCCTTTGGTGTCCTGATCATGGCCTTGGGCAATGACAAGAACGCCGGGATGGTCCGTGGTGCCGCTTTGGTGGCCTCATTGATCAGCTTCGTGGTCACCTTGCCGCTGTACTTTGGTTTCGACACCAGCACTGCGCAGTTGCAGTTTGTTGAAAGCCTGCCCTGGATTGAAGCCTTTGGCGCCACTTATGGACTGGGTGTGGATGGACTGTCGGTGTGGTTCGTGATCCTCACAGCCCTGATCACCGTGTTCGTGGTGGTTGCTGCATGGGAAGTGATCACCGAAAAAGTGGCCCAGTACATGGCTGCATTCCTGATCCTGTCGGGCTTGATGGTTGGCGTGTTTTCCGCCACTGACGGTTTGCTGTTCTACGTGTTCTTTGAAGCCACATTGATCCCGATGTACATCATCGTGGGTGTTTGGGGTGGTCCAAACCGCATTTACGCAGCCTTCAAGTTCTTCCTGTACACCTTGCTGGGTTCATTGCTCACGCTGGTGGCCCTGATTTACCTGCAATTCCAGTCGGGTACTTTTGAAATTGCTGCCTGGCACAAGCTGCCATTGGGCATGACCGAGCAGATCCTGATTTTCCTGGCTTTCCTGATGGCTTTCGCGGTGAAGGTTCCCATGTGGCCCGTTCACACCTGGTTGCCCGATGCACACGTTGAGGCGCCCACAGGGGGTTCAGTGGTGCTGGCTGCGATCATGTTGAAGTTGGGCGCCTATGGCTTCCTGCGTTTCAGTATGCCAATTGCCCCTGACGCGAGCCACGAACTGGCAGGTTTCATGATTACCCTGTCACTGATTGCCGTGGTCTACATCGGTGTTGTGGCACTGGTTCAGAAAGACATGAAAAAGCTGGTGGCTTACTCATCGATTGCCCACATGGGTTTCGTGACGCTGGGTTTCTTCATGTTCCAGGACTTGGCAGTGCAGGGCGCCATCATTCAGATGATTTCCCACGGCTTTGTTTCAGGCGCCATGTTCCTGTGTATCGGTGTGCTTTACGACCGCGTTCACAGCCGTGAAATTTCCGCCTACGGTGGCGTGGTCAACACCATGCCCAAATTTGCAGCGTTCTTCCTGTTGTTCGCCATGGCCAATTCAGGGTTGCCTGCAACCAGCGGTTTCGTGGGTGAATTCATGGTTATTCTGGGCGCAGTCAAATACAACTTCTGGATCGGCTTGCTGGCTGCCACTACGCTGATTTTTGGTGCCGCTTACTCCCTGTGGATGTACAAGCGAGTGGTATTTGGCGATGTGGCCAATGACAACGTGAAAGAGTTGACTGACGTGAATACCCGCGAATTTCTGATGCTGGGTGCGTTGGCAATTCTGGTGATGGCCATGGGCCTTTATCCCAAACCATTTACTGATGTGTTGCAGGTTTCTGTAGATGCCCTGTTGCAACATGTGGCTCAGTCCAAGCTTTAATTGAGGAATGTTCGTGGATCAGATGAATCTCTCACTCGCTATTCCTGAAATTGCACTGGCGCTTTTCGCCTGCGCATTTCTGATTGCTGACAGTGTAACCAAGGGCCGCATTTTGCCGATCTTGCACAACATTGTTGTGCTGTTCTGTATCGGGCTGGGCGTATATTGCCTGGCGCAAGTGCCTTCAGAGGGCACTGAGCTGGCTTTCTCCAACATGTACATCGCCGACAGCATGGCCTTGGCTCTGAAAGGCTTTTCAGCGCTGGCCATCGCCTTCACTCTGATTGTGGGTGCGAACTATGCGAAAGACCGTGACATGTTCAAAGGCGAACTTCACGCGCTGGTGCTGTTCACCCTGCTTGGTCAGATGATCATGATTTCAGCAAACAACCTGTTGCTGGTGTATCTGGGCGTTGAATTGCTGTCACTGAGCCTGTATGCCGCAGTGGCCATGCAGCGTGACAATGTTCGCGCCACGGAAGCAGCCATGAAGTACTTCGTACTCGGTGCATTGGCTTCAGGTTTCCTGCTGTACGGCATGTCCATGATTTACGGTGCAACTGGTTCACTGAACCATTCTGACATCGCGTTTGCGGCAACCGCTGCAGTGTCAGGGCAGAAGTCCATCATTTTCGTGTTTGGTATTGTGTTTCTGGTGGCGGGTCTGGCGTTCAAGCTGGGGGTGGTGCCTTTCCACATGTGGGTACCCGATGTGTATCAGGGCTCGCCTTCCATTTCGACACTGCTGATTAGCGGTGCACCCAAACTGGCTGCATTTGCGATGATGATGCGTCTGTTGGTGGATGGTCTGTTCGTCATGGCCTTTGATTGGCAGAACATGCTGATGGTGCTAGCCATCGCTTCGCTGGCCATTGGTAACCTGACGGCGATTGCACAAACCAGTTTGAAGCGCATGTTGGCGTATTCAACCATTGCGCAAATGGGTTTCATGTTGCTGGGCTTTCTTTCGGGTGTTACCGGGCAAGACACAGGCAACGCTGCGCAGGCTTATTCTGCAGCCATGTTCTACAGCATCACCTATGTGCTGACCACGTTGGGCACTTTCGGTGTGATCATGGTGATGTCTCGCAAAGGCTTTGAGGTCGAGAACATCAGTGACTTGAAAGGGTTGAACAAACGCGCACCCTGGCTGGCTTTGATCATGCTGCTGTTGATGTTCTCGCTGGCGGGTATTCCCCCCATGATGGGTTTTGCGGCCAAATTGTCCGTCTTGAAGGCACTGTTGGCCACTGGCCAGGTCTGGTTGACCGTGTATGCGGTCATGTTCAGTCTTGTTGGTGCGTTCTATTACATCCGGATTGTAAAAACCATGTATTTTGAAGCACCAAGCGACAACACAGAAATCGTGATGGGCAATGATGCACGTGCAGTACTGGGTTTGAATGGTTTGGCTGTAATTGCACTTGGTTTGCTGCCTGCACCATTGATGGCATATTGCATGACCGTTATTCAACAAACACTGGCTGGTTGATTTTGCCGGTTATCACAAGAAATACATTGGACAGGAGGCAGGTTTGACGCAGACGATTGGGCACTGGTTGTTGTTCGGCTTGGCCTTGCTGTTTGCGAACCTGCCGTTTGTCAGTAACCGCATCATGGGCATTCTTCCCGTTGCAAACAAAGGCGGTTGGACGCGGGTACTTGAGGTTATAGCAGGTTACTTCATTGTGGGCCTTGTCGGCTTTGCGATTGAGGGCAGCTTGAGCCAGGTCACCCCGCAGCGATGGGAGTTTTACGCGCTCACTGGCTGTCTGTTTCTTGTGTTTGCATTTCCCGGTTTTGTGTATCGGTTTTTGTGGCGTTCGCCAAAAGGCTGAAGCATTTCGCCCTCGGCGACTCTGACACCGTTGTATTCAAGCTTGCTGCCCACGCAGTTACCTAGCCCTCCCATCCTTCCCTCGATTGTGTCTGTATGCGGTGCTTGTTTACCTTAAACAAGCTGCCGCGTTGTAGTTAAAAAATTCATTAGGGTGTTTGCATCATGAAAGTATTTTTCGGCAGCATTGTTGGCGCGTGTGTGTTGGTGATTTCGGCCTGTACCAATTCGCCAGAAACGTCCAATTTGAAGCTGCCTTATTTTGCAAAAACGGATTGTCAGTTGGTGTACAAGGCTCGGGGCGTGCAGGTGATCGAGAATTTTTGCGAAACGGAATGGAAGCCGGTAAAGCTTTATATTCAGGATCAAAAATATTCAGTTGACTGGATAGATGAAAAAACAAGTCGGCAAATTTTTGAAACTGGTTGCATGCAACCTGGCGCCTGTTATTACGAGCTGAAGATGGATGGCTTCACGGTAAATGGACGATTTGCGTATGCTGTTGATGGAATTCAGGGCGACTTCGTTTTCGAGATTGATGCGAATGAAAACTTGCAGTTGCTAGATCAAACCGAGAGTGATCTGTCTTCCTGATTTGATATGTGTTGTGTTTACTCTATGTGCCAAATAAAAACGCCGGCTTTTTAGCCGGCGTTGATTTTTACAATTACATGTTCGGGTAATTTGGCCCGCCACCACCTTCCGGTGTCACCCACACAATATTCTGCGTGGGGTCTTTGATGTCGCAGGTTTTGCAATGCACGCAGTTCTGCGCATTGATCTGCAACTGGTCTTTGCCATCTTCCTTTTTCACATACTCGTACACGCCTGCCGGGCAGTAACGCTGCTCGGGCCCTGCATAAGTGGCCAGGTTGGTGGCCACTGGCACAGATGCGTTTTTCAACGTCAGGTGCGCAGGCTGGTTTTCCTCGTGGTTCGTGTTTGAAATGAACACGGAGCTCAAACGATCAAAGGTGATTTTGCCATCAGGCTTTGGATAGTTGATCGGCTGGAATTCCGAGGCAGGGCGCAGGCACTCATGGTCAGCGTGCTTGTGGTGCAGTGTCCAAGGCACCTTGCCCTTGAACAGTTTCTGCTCAATACCCACCATCATGGTGCCGGTGTACAAGCCTTTGCTCATCCACTGCTTGAAGTTGCGTGCGCGGTACAATTCATCGAACAGCCATGAATCGTGGAATGCCTTTGGATAGGCTTCCAGTTCATCGCCTGCACGGTCTTGGGCCAGGGCTTCTGCAATGGCGTCAGCACACAGCATGCCGCTCTTGATGGCTGCATGGCTACCCTTGATTCGTGAAGCATTCAGGAAGCCTGCATCACAACCCACCAAGGCGCCACCCGGGAATACCAGCTTGGGCAGGCTCATCAAGCCACCAGCAGCGATGGCCCGTGCGCCATAGGAAATGCGTTTGCCACCTTCGAAATACTTGCGAATTTCGGGATGGGTTTTGTAACGCTGAAATTCTTCAAATGGAGACAGGTAGGGGTTTTCGTAGGCCAAACCAACCACGAAACCAACGGCCACCTGGTTGTTTTCCAAGTGATACAAAAATGATCCGCCGTAGGTATTGGCGTCCAGCGGCCAACCGCCAGAATGAATGACCAGACCTGGCTTGTGTTTTGCGGGGTCAATTTCCCACAGTTCTTTCAAGCCAATGCCGTACACCTGTGGGTCACGGCCTTCATTCAGGTTGAATTTTTCAATGACGCGCTTGCCCAGGTGGCCGCGCACGCCTTCCGCAAACACGGTGTACTTGGCGTGCAGTTCCATGCCGGGCTGGTAGGCATGAGTGTGTTCACCGTCCTTGCCAATGCCCATGTCGCCGGTTTGAACGCCTTTCACAGCACCTTTGTCGTCGTACAGAATTTCTGCACCTGCAAAGCCTGGAAACACTTCAACGCCCAAGGCCTCGGCTTGCTCGCCCAACCAGCGGACCACATTGGCCAGGCTGATTACATAGTTGCCGTGGTTCTGAAAGCATTCAGGAAGCAGGGCATTGGGTACTTTCTTGGCAGATGTTTCTGTCAGGAACAAAAACTGGTCTTCGGTCACTTCGGTGTGCAGTGGCGCACCACGCTCTTTCCAGTCTGGAAACAGTTCGGTGATTGCACGGGGGTCCATGACGGCGCCTGACAAAATGTGTGCGCCAACTTCCGAGCCTTTCTCGAGTACGCACACATTGATTTCCTGGCCTTTTTCTGCGGCCACTTGTTTCAGGCGAATGGCTGTTGCAAGACCTGCAGGGCCTCCACCAACGACCAATACGTCGTATTCCATCATGTCTCTTTCGACAGCCGACATTGGGTGCTTCTCCTTAAAATTTGTCGCGGGTACAACAGCGTTGTGCTGCTTTGATTTTAAGCCGAAAGCTTATTGCAAAACCGCAGAAAATAGTTGACTTTGATCTCTAGTCTGAGAAACTTGATTTTGTGCATTGCAGCAAGTTGAGTGTAAGCCTCAAAACGTTAAACTAGTCGAACAAACTCAAAGCAAAAGGGATCAACACATGGGGATGAATAAAGTAGCAGCCAGCGCCACCGAGGCCTTGGCTGACAAAATCAGGGATGGAATGACGCTGGCGGTGGGAGGTTTCGGACTTTGCGGCATTCCGGAAGCGCTGATCGAAGCGGTTCGCGCTTCGGGCGCCAAAGACCTGACGGTTATTTCAAACAACGCAGGTGTGGATGGTTTCGGTCTTGGGCGGCTGCTTGAGACACGCCAGGTGCGCAAAATGATTTCCTCCTATGTGGGTGAAAACAAGGAGTTCGAGCGCCAGTTTCTAAGTGGCGAGCTCGAGCTTGAGTTTACACCCCAGGGCACCCTGGCTGAAAAACTGCGGGCAGGGGGCGCGGGTATCCCAGCTTTTTTCACGAAAACCGGTTTTGGTACTGTAATCGCAGAGGGCAAGGAAACCCGTGTCATTGATGGCGAAAACTATGTGCTTGAGCACAGCCTGAAGGCCGATATTTCCTTGGTGAAAGCCTGGAAGGCCGACACGTCCGGCAACCTGATTTACCGTTTGACCGCGCGCAACTTCAATCCGGAATGCGCAACTGCATCCAAGTTCACGGTGGCCGAAGTGGAAGAAATCGTGGAAGTAGGTGCACTGGATCCCAATTTCATTCACACCCCCGGAATTTATGTGCAGCGCGTGGTGTTGAATGCCAATCCCGAGAAGCGGATTGAAAAACGAACCCTGGCCGCCACGGCACAATAAGGAGAATAACAATGGCGTGGAATCACGATCAAATGGCAGCCCGTGCTGCGCAGGAATTGCAAGACGGTTTTTATGTGAATCTGGGTATTGGTTTGCCCACTTTGGTGAGCAACCACATTCCGCAAGGCATGGATGTGATGCTGCAAAGTGAGAATGGTTTGCTCGGAATCGGCCCGTTTCCAACTGAAGAACAAGTGGATGCTGACCTGATCAACGCTGGCAAACAAACCGTGACCACCTTGGAGGGCTCCGCATTTTTTTCCAGTTCAGAGTCTTTTGCGATGATACGTGGGGGTCACATCAATTTGGCCATTCTGGGCGCGATGCAGGTCAGCCACAAGGGCGACTTGGCCAACTGGATGATTCCCGGCAAGCTGGTGAAGGGCATGGGCGGCGCCATGGACTTGGTTGCAGGTGTGTCTCGGGTGATCGTGCTGATGGAACATGTGGCGCGCAAGAAAGACGGAACAACCGACCTGAAAATTTTGCCTGAATGTACCTTGCCTTTGACCGGCAAGGCCGTGGTTAACCGCATCATCACTGATCTTGCGGTGATGGACGTCACACCAGATGGGCTGAAAGTGCTGGAAATTGCTCCCGGGGTGAGTCGAGAAGAACTCCAGGAAAAAACCGCCTGTGACTTGGTCTTTGGTTAATGTTTGGTTAAGTTCTCTGGCATGGACCAAGCGTGCTCAGTTATAATTCCGGTTTCCAACAGCGCGCAATTTCCTGAATTGTGCGCCCAACTGAGCGCCGCTTGGCACCATGACCAAATATGTATTCGTAACCGGCGGGGTAGTCTCGTCCCTTGGCAAAGGCATTGCCGCAGCATCATTGGCCGCGATTCTCGAAAGTCGTGGCCTGAAAGTCACCATGCTCAAACTGGACCCGTACATCAACGTGGACCCAGGCACCATGAGCCCATTTCAGCACGGTGAGGTTTTTGTAACCGAAGACGGTGCAGAAACCGATCTGGACTTGGGCCACTACGAGCGTTTCATCTCCACGAAGATGAAAAAATCCAACAACTTCACCACCGGCCAGATTTACGAATCTGTACTTCGCAAAGAGCGCCGCGGTGAATACTTGGGTAAAACCGTACAGGTTATTCCGCACATCACCAATGAAATCCAGGCCTTTATCGAGAAAGGCGCGCGCGCTGCCTGGGGCGGCGAAACCGATGTGGCCATTGTTGAAATCGGTGGCACGGTCGGCGACATTGAGTCCCTGCCATTTCTTGAAGCCGTTCGCCAGATGAGCCTGCGTTTGGGCCGCAACAGTGCCTGTTTTGTACACCTGACCCTGGTGCCCTTTATTGCTTCAGCAGGTGAGTTGAAAACCAAGCCAACCCAGCACAGTGTGCAAAAGTTGCGTGAAATTGGCATTTTCCCCGACGCCTTGCTTTGTCGCGCAGATCGCCGAATTCCCGATGATGAACGGGCCAAGATTTCCATGTTCTCGAACGTGCAGCTTGAAGCCGTGATTTCAGTGTGGGACGCTGACACCATTTACAAGATTCCAGCCATGCTGGAAGCGCAAAAGCTGGACGACATTGTTCTGGAAAAGCTGAACATCGAAGCGCCACGAGCAGACCTGTCCAAGTGGGCTGAAATTGTGTACGCGCAGGAAAACCCGGCGCAGAACATCACCATTGGCATGGTGGGCAAATATGTTGATCTAACCGAATCCTACAAGTCGCTGATTGAGGCTTTGAACCACGCTGGTTTGCACACCCGCACCAAGGTCAATATCAATTACATTGATTCCGAAGAAGTTGAAGCAGCTGGAACCGAAGTTCTGAAAAAGCTGGATGCTGTTCTGGTTCCCGGTGGTTTTGGAAAGCGCGGTACGGAAGGCAAGATCAAGGCCATTCAATATGCCCGTGAAAACAAGGTACCTTATTTGGGAATCTGTTTGGGCATGCAGCTGGCCGTGATCGAATTTGCACGGCACTGCGCTGGCTTGCCCAAGGCCAATTCCACCGAGTTTGACAGCCAGGCCGACACGCCCGTGGTTGCCTTGATCACCGAATGGAAAGACAGCACAGGCAAGGTTGAATTGCGCACCGACCAATCCGATTTGGGTGGCACCATGCGCCTGGGTTCACAGCGTTGCCCGATCAAGCCTGGTACCCTGGCCGAATCCATTTACGGTCCTGAGGTGAATGAGCGTCATCGCCACCGCTATGAAGTGAACAACAACTTCGTGCCACAGCTGGAAGCCGCCGGTTTGCGTATTTCAGCCCGCACACCCACTGAAGATTTGCCTGAAATCATGGAGTTGCCCGAGCACCCCTGGTTTTTTGGCGTGCAGTTTCACCCCGAGTTCACCAGTACACCACGTGACAGCCATCCCTTGTTCTTGGCCTACGTGAAAGCCGCGTTGGCCCATAAGTTGGGCAAAGCGTTATAAGCTGGATCTAACAGGAGAACATCATATGAAACTTTGCAATTTTGAAGTGGGTCTGGACAAACCGTTTTTCTTGATAGCAGGTCCCTGCGTGATCGAGAGTGAACAGATGGCCATGGACACCGCCGGACAACTCAAGGAAATTTGTGAGTCGCTGGGCGTGCCATTCATTTATAAAAGTTCGTATGACAAGGCGAACCGCAGTTCTGGAAAAAGCTTCCGTGGCCTGGGTATGGAAAAGGGTCTGGACATTCTGGCCAATGTCAAAAAAACCCTGAACGTCAATATTTTGACCGACGTGCATGCTATTGAAGAAATTGGAGCAGTGGCCAGTGTGGTGGATGTACTTCAAACGCCAGCCTTCCTGTGTCGCCAAACCGATTTCATCGAAGCGGTTGCTACGTGTGGCAAGCCGGTGAATATCAAGAAAGGCCAGTTTCTGGCCCCAGGTGACATGGTGAACGTGGTGGACAAGGCCCGTGCGGCATCCATTGATGCAGGCGGTGATGGCAAGAACATCATGGTTTGCGAGCGCGGTGTCAGCTTTGGTTACAACAACCTGGTGTCTGACATGCGCAGCCTTGCTATTATGCGCAACACGGGTTGCCCAGTGGTTTTTGATGCCACGCACAGTGTGCAGTTGCCGGGCGGGCAGGGTACAGTGTCAGGCGGCCAGCGAGAATTTGTACCCGTGTTGGCACGGGCAGCCGTGGCTGTGGGTATCTCAGGTTTGTTCATGGAAAGCCATCCTGACCCGGCCAAGGCCATGTCAGATGGCCCCAATGCCTGGCCTTTGCCGCGCATGAAAGCGCTGTTGGCTACTTTGCAAGAGCTGGACCGGTTGGTGAAATCAGCCCCGTTGGCTGAAACCGACTTGATGCGGTAAGCAAGTCGAACAGAAACAAGAATTTAATCCATCCAAGAGGAAATTATGAGCGCGATTGTTGACGTGATTGGCCGTGAGGTGATCGATTCCCGTGGAAATCCCACTGTGGAATGTGACGTGTTGCTGGAGAGCGGCGCAATGGGACGTGCGGCGGTGCCTTCCGGCGCTTCCACAGGTTCCCGCGAGGCCGTGGAACTTCGCGATGGCGACAAGTCCCGTTATCTGGGTAAGGGTGTTTTGCGTGCTGTTGAAAACATCAATACTGAAATTTCCGAAGCCATTTTGGGTCTGGATGCCCAGGAACAAGTGTTCCTGGATCAAAACCTGATCGATCTGGATGGTACTGAAAACAAGTCACGCCTGGGTGCCAACGCCACCTTGGCTGTGTCAATGGCTGTTGCCCGCGCGGCAGCCGAGGAAACAGGTTTGCCCTTGTACCGTTACTTCGGCGGCATGGGTGGCATGAGCTTGCCCGTGCCCATGATGAACGTGATCAACGGTGGGGCACACGCCAACAACAACCTGGACTTGCAAGAGTTCATGATTTTGCCAGTGGGTGCGCCTTCTTTCCGTGAAGCGATTCGTTACGGCGCAGAAGTATTTCACGCCCTGAAAAAAATCATCCATGACAAGGGCATGTCCACAGCCGTGGGCGATGAAGGTGGTTTCGCGCCTTCAGTGGCCAACCACGAAGCGGCCATTCAAATGATCATTCAGGCGATTGACACTGCTGGTTTCGAGCCAGGCACGCAAGTGGCCTTGGGTCTGGACTGTGCTGCTTCCGAGTTCTACAAGGGTGGCAAGTACAAGCTGGCCGGTGAAGGCATGGAACTGAGCTCACAGGAATTTTCACACCTGCTGGAAAGCTGGTGCAACAAGTACCCCATCATTTCTATTGAAGACGGCATGGCCGAGGACGATTGGGAAGGTTGGGCCTACCTGTCCAAAACACTGGGCCGCAAGGTGCAGTTGGTGGGTGACGATTTGTTTGTGACCAACACCAAAATTTTGGCGCAAGGCATTGAAAAGAACATTGCCAACTCAATCCTGATCAAGATCAACCAGATTGGTACGTTGACTGAAACTTTCGCAGCCATTGAAATGGCCAAGCGTGCACGTTACACCGCGGTGATTTCTCACCGTTCAGGCGAAACAGAAGACAGCACGATTGCCGATATCGCGGTGGGTACGAATGCCATGCAAATCAAGACCGGTTCCATGAGCCGTTCAGACCGCATCGCCAAGTACAACCAATTGTTGCGCATTGAAGAAGACTTGGGCGACATCGCTTACTACCCAGGTCGTTCAGCCTTCTACAACCTGGATTAATCGGCACCAATCAAAGGCGGCCCCGCTTCTGCGGGGCTTTCTTGTATATGAACCCCAGGCTGATCTCCGTCATTCTCTTTGCCTTGCTGCTTTTGCTTCAATACCCTCTGTGGTTTGGCAAAGGCGGGATGCTGCGCGTCAATGATTTGCAGCAGCAACTGGATGAGCAAAAGCAGGTTAATGAAGGATTGCGGCTTCGCAATCAACAGCTTGAAGGGGATGTGCGCAGTTTGACTGAAGGTGTGGAAGCCATTGAAGAGCGTGCCCGCAATGACTTTGGCATGATCAAGAAAGAAGAGGTGTTCATCCAGCTGATTGAGCCACGTGGTGAATCCGCGGGTAACAACCCACCTTCGCCATCCGCTCCCAGGTAGCAGGAACAAGACAACGCAATGTCGTTGTCTCGCGCTGCTCTCTGGATTGATCAATGCAAAGTGGGTGGGCCTGATTCAGGCTGAGTTGGTGAGCTGTCGACGAACAGTTCGTCGCATTCATCCCGGGTGAATGAGTAGTTCGCATTGCAAAAATCGCATTGGATTTCCACGGTCGGGTTTTCAGACAAGGCATCATTCAATTCTGTTTGACCCAGAGACACCAGCATTCGGCTGACCTTGTCGCGTGAGCAAGTGCATTCGAAATGCACTGGCCGTTCAGCCAGTCCACTCGGATCTTCTTCCCAGAACAATCGACGTGCCAGTTCATCGGTGTCGGTGGCAAGGTGCTCATCGCTTTGCACCGTGTTCACCAGGGCTTTCAGGCGGTCCCAACCATCGGCATCAAATTCACGGGTGGACACCACACCGCCGTGTTGCGGCATTTGCTGCAGCATCAGCCCTGCCGCGGTGTTTGAATCTGCATTCAAAACCAGGTGTGTTTCAAGCTGTTCGCTGCTGTGCATATAAGCTTCCAGCGAATCGGCCACTGTGTGGCCTGCCAAGGGCACAATGCCTTGATAGGGCGCTTGCCCCGGCAACCTGTTGCGCGGATCAAGGATGATGGCGCAAATGCCCTTTCCGCGGGCATTGACCAGGTCCTTGAACGTGCTGTTGTCTTCAATGACTGCGTTTTCCGCGAGTTTTACGGTGGCTCTCAAGCCCAGGCGGCTGTTGCATTCGGCCACCAGCAAACGAATGGGGCCATCACCCTGAATCTGGATGATCAGGGAGCCTTCGAACTTCAATGAAGCAGACAACATGGCGCTCGCTGCCACCAGTTCTCCCAATACCTTTTGCACGGCTGAGGGGTAGCTGTTGTTGCCGACCACCCGTTGCCAGGCCTCGGTCAGTTGCACCAGGTGGGCGCGGCAACTGGATTGATCGAAAATCAGGGTGCGTAATGTGTCTGTCATGGGTACAAAATGTTAGTCGTCAATTTTTTCAAGCGTGTCCTTGAACAGCTTGGCTTTTTGCACATAAAAAGCAGCACCAATCAGGCGGGCCACTTCCTCGTCATTCAGGGTGCGGATGACTTTGCCCGGCGACCCCACCACCAGTGAGCGGTCAGGAATTTCCTTGCCCTCGGTGATCAGTGCGCCGGCGCCGATGATACAGTTTTTTCCGATCTTCGCACCGTTCAGTACCACGGACCGTATGCCAATCAGGCTGCCTTCGCCAATGGTGCAGCCATGCAGGCAGGCCTGGTGGCCCACAGTCACATTCTTGCCCACCACCATGGGGTAGCCAATGTCGGTGTGCAACACGGCACCTTCCTGCACATTGCTGCCTTCCATGATGTGAATCAGCTCGTTGTCGCCTCGAATGGCGGCGAAGTCCCACACCGAGGTGTTTTCATCGAGCTGTACTTTGCCGATGATGCTGGACATTTCGGCCACATAGGCGCTTGGATGAACTGTGGGCGCTTGCCCGTTGATTTTGTACTTCGCCATATTCGTCTCCTGTTTTCAAGTATGCCTTTGGCTGTTTGGCTTAAAATAACATGCATCGAAGCTTTCGCAGTGTGGCCATGGGCAGTGAACAGAAACTTACGTTAAGGCGGGCTGCATTGCAGGCGCTGGAATGTGCAAATGCGCTTGAGAAAGTGCAGCTTGTGCATGCGATTGCGGAGGACTTGCCTTTGGGTGAAATGGAAGTTCTGGAGTCGGCAGTGGGGCGCCCGCAGCGGCCCGAATTGGTTCACCCCTCGCGTGTGCCCACCCGCAAACTGGCTCATCCTGAAGGCCGTGGCATCTTGCTGCATTCCCTGGCACATATTGAATTCAATGCCATCAACCTGGCGCTGGATTTGCTTGTACGTTTTCCTGAAATGCCCCCGCAGTTTTACGTCGACTGGCTAAAAGTTGCCAAAGAAGAGGCCTACCACCACACCTTGCTGTGCAGTCGCCTGGCAGCCTTGGGATTGAGTTACGGCGATTACCTGGCCCATGACGGGCTGTGGCAAATGGCCGAGAAAACCAAGGGCAGCCTGTTGGCCCGTCTGGCTTTGGTACCCCGTTTGCTGGAGGCGCGTGGGCTGGATGTGTCGCCTGCCATCCGTGAAAAACTGGCTGTTGTCGGTGACACGGAAAGTGCGGAAGTATTGGACATCATTTTGCGCGATGAAATCGGCCATGTGACCATTGGCAATCGCTGGTTCAATGAAATATGCCACAATGAATCACGCGACCCCATTGAAGCATTCGAGACTTGCCTGCGCGAATACACTGCACCGCAACCCCGATCTCCTTTCAATTTCAAGGCCCGCGCGCAGGCTGGTTTTTCTGAAGAAGAATTGGCCTGGTTGATGCAAGTTGAATTGGAGCAGTCCGCCCAATAAGTGGATCGCAAGAGTATGAGTACAGCAGCACACCTTGACTGGAGCGATCCGCACCTCATTAACGCGGATTTGCATTGCCATTCCACCACCTCCGATGGCACCCTGACCCCCGAAGAGTTGGCTGCGCGCGCAGCCGCCAATGGCGTTCAAATCTGGTCATTGACTGACCACGATGAAGTGGGTGGCTTGGCCCGTGCGGCCAAAGCCGCTGCCGAGCACAACATGATTTTTGTACCTGGTGTGGAAATTTCCGTGACCTGGTCTGCGGTCACTTTGCACATTGTGGGTTTGAATGTGGACTACATTGACTCGCCTTTGTCCAATGGATTGGCCAGTGTGCGCAGTGGTCGCACCGAGCGTGCCAAGGAAATGTCGCGTCAGCTTGAAAAAGTGGGTATTGACGGCGTTTATGAAGGGGCGCTGAAATATGTAGGCAATCCAGACCTGATCAGCCGCACACACTTTGCCCGTTGCCTGGTTGAGCGCAAGGTTTGCACAGACATCCGGGAGGTGTTTGAGCGTTTTCTGACACCGGGCAAGCCCGGCTATGTGCCCCACGAATGGGCGAGCTTGCAGCAGGCCGTGGAGTGGATTCTCGATTCAAACGGACTTCCCGTAATTGCCCACCCCGGTCGCTACGATTTGAAGCCCATGCAGATGGACGAGCTGGTCGAACAGTTTGTGAAGATGGGCGGCGTTGGCATTGAAGTAGTCACCGGTAGCCACACCACGGACCAATACGCCACTTACGCGCGCAAGTCTGTTCGCTCGGGATTAAAGGCATCGCGGGGCTCTGATTTTCATGGGCCCACCGAATCAAGGGTTAATTTGGGTGAATTGCCCCGTCTGCCGGACGGTTGCGTGCCAATCTGGGATAATTGGGGCAAGTTGTTCAGTTAACAGGATCCCCATTGCCCCAGTTATTCAACGTACACCCTGAAAATCCGCAAGCCCGTTTGTGCAAACAGGCTGCAGACCTCATTAATGGGGGTGGAATTGCCGCCATTCCCACCGACAGCTGCTATGCCTTGGTGTGTCACATGGATGACAAAAACGCGGTGGAAAGACTGCGCAGGCTCAAGGGTATTTCAGAGAAGCAGCACTTGGCCCTGCTGTGCAAGGATTTGAGTGAACTGGGCAGCTATGCCAAGGTCAACAACGTGCAATACAGGTTGTTGAAATCCGTGTTTCCTGGCCCCTACACCTTCATTCTGGAAGCCACCAAGGAAGTGCCGAAACGGCTGTCCCATCCTTCCAAGAAATCCATTGGTTTGCGCGTGCCTGCCCATGCGGTGGTACAGGCCATACTCGAACACACCGAAGGTGCCCTTATCGCCACAACACTTCAGATGCCCGGAATGGAAGAGCCTGCGCGCAGTGGCTGGGAAGCTCAAGAGGCAGTTGGCAATGATGTTGACCTGATTGTCGACGATGGCGAATACTGCGGCGCTTTTCCCACCACCGTGATTGACTGGACTGGCGAGGACCCTGTAGTGGTTCGCGTCGGGGCTGGCCCGTTGACAGGGTCGCTTGAACCCGTGAACATTGAAGAACAGGACGAACTGTAATGGATTCAAGCATTATTCAAACCATTGCGGTGTATGCACTGCCGGTGTTGTTTGCCATCACGCTCCATGAGGCTGCACACGGTTACGTGGCGCGCATGTATGGTGACAACACTGCGATGTACGCAGGGCGCATTACCTTGAATCCCTTGAAGCACATTGACCCGGTTGGAACCATTCTGGTGCCGATCGCGATCCTGGTGTCGTCCAGCCTGATGGGCCTTGGCGCATTCCTGTTCGGTTGGGCCAAGCCAGTGCCAGTGAATTTTAACAACTTGAACAATCCCAAGAAAGACATCCGCTACGTGGCCTTTGCCGGGCCCGGTGCAAATTTCGTGATGGCCTTGATGTGGGCGCTGGCATTGAAGCTGCAATTCATCACAGGCTTGAACGAGCCCTTTTTTGAAGAAATGGCCAAGGCGGGGATTGTTGTCAACCTGGTGCTGGCTGCGCTGAACCTGCTGCCGATCCTGCCGCTGGACGGAGGACGCATTCTGTTCAGCTTGCTGCCCAGTTCTGCAGCGTACAGTTTCAGCAGGACCGAGCCCTATGGCATGATCGTGCTCATTGCACTATTGATGCTGGGTATTTTGCCCATGTTCATTCAACCCATTGTGACTGCCGGGTTGAGCGCATTAACTCTCTTGTTTAACTTTTAAATTACCATGTTTCCTGAACGCGTATTGTCGGGCATGCGCCCCACCGGTTTGTTGCACCTTGGTCATTACCATGGTGTGTTGAAGAACTGGGTGAAACTCCAGAACGAGTTTCCCTGCCTGTTCTTTGTGGCCGATTGGCATGCGCTGACCACGCATTATGAAACACCGGAAGTGATCAAGGAAAGCGTGTGGGACATGGTCATCGACTGGCTGGCCGCGGGTGTTGATCCTGAGAAGGCGACTCTGTTTATTCAGTCCAAGGTGCCTGAACACGCTGAGCTGCATTTGCTGCTGTCCATGAATACACCGTTGAGCTGGCTTGAACGTGTACCCACGTACAAGGATCAGCAGGAAAAACTGGGCGACAAGGACTTGGGCACCTACGGTTTTCTGGGTTACCCACTTTTGCAGTCAGCGGACATATTGATTTACCGGGCCGCGCAAGTGCCTGTGGGCGAAGACCAGGTTCCCCATATTGAGTTGACGCGTGAAATCGCGCGCCGCTTCAATCATTTCTACAGCCGGGAAAAGCTGCTCGACGCCAAGGGCGTTGAAATTGGCCGCAAGCCAATTCTGCTTGAGCCCAAGGCCCTGTTGACAGAAGCCAGCAAGATGCCTGGCCTTGACGGCATGAAAATGTCGAAGAGTTATCAGAACACCCTGGCCTTGCGAGAGACTCCGGAAAATATTTCCCAGAAAGTGCGCAAGATGCCAACCGACCCTGCGCGCGTACGCCGCACCGACCCTGGCGACCCTGCCAAATGCCCGGTGTGGCAACTGCATGAAGTGTATTCCGATGACACCACGAAGCAGTGGGTGCAGGAAGGTTGCAAGTCCGCCGGAATTGGCTGTATTCAATGCAAAGAACCCATTATTGATGCCATTACCCGCGAGCTTGCCCCCATGCGTGAACGCGCAGCCATGTATGCTGACAACCCGGCCCTGGTGCGCAGCATCATTGATCAAGGGTGTGAACGTGCCCGCGCATTGGCCAGCGATACCATGAAGGACGTGCGCAAGCACATGGGCCTGGATTATTCCTGACATGGTGCAACACCATAGCAACCCAGCCATGGCCCCGTCGCCCTGGGTACGCACCTGTGTGGATAGCTTGGCAGCAGCCGGTGCTGTCAAGCCCGGCCTGCGTGCGCTGGACCTGGCCTGTGGCGGGGGTCGCCATGCGCTTTACCTGGCCAGTTTAGGCTACAGCGTACATGCCGTGGATAAAAATACGCCAGAAACTGAATGGCCAGCCAATGTGCAGTTTGAGTGCATGGATCTGGAGCAACCCGATTGGCCGCTGACGGGTCAGAAATATGATCTGATTGTCGTGACCAATTACTTGCACCGTCCGCACTTTGAGAACCTTTTGGCCAACTTGAAGTCTGAACATGCTGTATTGGTGTACGAGACATTCATGGATGGAAACGCGAAGTTCGGTTCACCAAGAAGCCCCGATTTTCTCTTGCAACCGGGCGAGCTTTTATCCCGACTTTCGGGCCTGACTATTTTGCGATTCGAACAAGGGTTGCGGGGCACTACAAGCCCTGCAATGATTCAACGGGCCATGGGCATTACAGGGGCATGGTCTGAGATACAATCTGGAACAATAACACTCACTCAAAGGGATTAAATGATCACTGGCAGCATTGTCGCGATTGTTTCGCCGATGTTTGAAGACGGTTCGCTGGACTATGACAGCTACCGCAAACTCATTGATTGGCACATTGAACAGGGCACCGATTCTATCGTGGCCGTAGGTACCACCGGCGAATCGCCCACCGTGGATGTTGAAGAGCACGGCGAACTGATTCGTGTGGCTGTTGAACAGGCTGCAGGGCGCATTCCGATCATCGCAGGCACGGGTGGCAACTCCACCACCGAGGCGATTGAATTGACTGAGTACGCTCGCAAGGTTGGTTCGGCTGCTAGCCTGCAGGTAGTGCCTTACTACAACAAGCCGACTCAGGAAGGCATTTACCTGCACATGCGCAAAGTGGCTGAAGCAGTTGATTTGCCAGTCATTTTGTACAATGTGCCTGGCCGCACCGTGGCTGACATGGCGCATTCAACTGTCGTTCGCCTGAGCAAGGTGGACGGTATCGTAGGCATCAAGGAAGCCACAGGCAATCTTGAACGCGGCGCCTGGCTGATTCGCGACACCTCGCCCGACTTTGCGGTGTACAGTGGCGATGATCCAACTGCAGTCAACTTGATGTTGATGGGAGGCAAGGGCAACATTTCCGTGACCGCCAACGTGGCGCCCAAGCTGATGCATGAGTTGTGTGCGGCTGCAATCGCAGGCGAAGCAAAGGCGGCACATGCACTGAATCTTTCCTTGCTGGATTTGCACCAGGCCATGTTTGTGCAGGCCAACCCAATTCCAGTGAAGTATGCATTGAGCAAGATGGGAATGATGGCACCGGGTATTCGTTTGCCATTAACCAGACTGGAATCCGGATTTCACCAAACCGTAGATGCTGCCTTGCGCGCACACCGGTTGATTGACTAAAGATCACTTAAGGCTGTGAAACAAATGGAATTGAACAAGACAACCCCTTTCAAATTGCTGATGATTGCAGCCGCTGTGTCTGCCGCTGCGGGATGTGCTTCCTACAAAGAAGCGGTCGAGGGTCAGAAAACTGCCTACAGAACGGCTGAAAAGCGTGAATTGGGTCTGGAGGTTCCTCCTGACCTAACTGCACAGTCTGCCGATGAACAGTTTCTGATTCCGGGCGAGTCAGGTTCGGGTTCTGTTTCCGCCTCTTCGTTTTACAGTGGTGGAGCAGCGCGCCCCGCGGGTGCGCGCGTTCAACCGTCCGAACCTGTCCTGGTGGACAGCAAGGATGTCAAGATCAAACGTGTGGGCAATGTGCGCTCGCTGGAAGTCAAGATGACGCCCGAGCAACTTTGGCCGAAACTGCGTGATTTCTGGAAAGAAACAGGTTTCGAGTTGGCAGTTGACGATCCGAAGATTGGTCTGATGGAAACCAATTGGGCGGAAAACCGCGCCAATATTCCATTAGACGGCTTGCGCAAGATTATTGGTACTGTGTTCGACGGTGTTTATTCCAGCAATACCCGTGACCGTTATCGCACGCGGATTGAGCCTGTTGAAGGTGGGGTGGAAATTTTCGTGACACACCGTGGCATGGAAGAAAATTACACTGATAGCAACCCGTCGCAGGCGGTAATGCAATGGATGAACCGTCCAGCAGACCCTGAGCTCGAAGCTGAAATGCTGAACCGTTTGATGGTCAAGCTGACAGGTGACGAAAAAGCAGCAGAGGCATCAGGCCGCCCGGTAGGGCAAGCCTTGATCTCGGTTCAGAAAAAGCCGGAAGGTACCGCCATTGTGTTGGCTGAAGACTTCCCTCAGGCTTGGCGCCGCGTGGGGTTCGGCTTGGACCGAGCTGGTTTCATTGTCGAGGACCGCGACCGTTCGAATGGCGTGTATTACGTGAAGTACATCCCCGACTCCGCTTCAGCCGAAGGTGAAAAAAAGGGTTTCTTCGGCAAGATCTTTGGTGGCAGCGGCAAAGGTGGTTCCAATTCGTTGAAAGCGGATCAACGTTTCCAGGTGGTTGTTGCGCCTGAAAACGACAAGTCGACAACGGTCAAATTTACCTCAGAGCGTGGTGGTGCTGTTGATGCCGCTGTTTCCGACGAAGCAGCAACGAAACTGGCTGGCAAATTGCGGTAATTGACGTGAAATTTGCAAGTTTGGGCAGTGGTAGCGAAGGCAACTGCTGGTTGTTCGAGTGTGGGGCCGAAAAGGCCCCAACCCGTTTGATGGTCGACTGCGGTTTTGCGGTCAAAGAGACTGTGGCCCGGCTTGAGCGAGTCGGAATCGATCCGCAGGCTGTTGATGCCATCGTTGTGACTCACGAACATGGCGACCACATTGGTGGCGTATTCAAATTCAGCCGCAAGTTTGGAACACCGGTTTACCTTACCCACGGCACTTGGCGTGCAGCCCTGCGTTCTCGTTTAACGGAACCAGATTATCTGGAGACGGGCAGGGTGGTGTTGATAGACAGCCACAGCCCAATCCAAATCAAAAAACTAACCCTGCACCCATTTCCTGTGCCGCATGACGCAGCTGAACCCATTCAAATGCTGATTGAATCAAGTGCTGGTTTCATTACGGGTATTCTGACCGATTGTGGCAGTGCTACAGCGCATTTGGTGGGTATGTTGAACCGTGCCCATGCCTTGATCCTGGAATCCAACCACTGCCCGGAAATGCTGTCCAATTCACCTTACCCACCCAGTTTGAAAAAACGGGTTAGTGGGGACTACGGCCATTTGAGCAATCAGGTGGCCTGTGACATTCTGAAAAGGCTGACTTCAGGCAACTTACGTTTCGTGGTGGCTGCCCATTTGAGCAAGACAACCAATTGTAAAGACGTGGTGCAGCAAATGTGGCACGAGGTGCTGAGCCCTCGGGGAATCGGATTCGACATTGCCTGTCAGGAAGCTGGATTTGCTTGGCGCAGCCTTGACCCAACTGCCTTTGCTGCTTGATTGGTCTGATTGTTACAAATTGACTTTTGACTCACTTCTAATTGAGACATAAAAAAAGCCCCAATGCTTTCGCTTGGGGCTTTTTCATATTCAAGCGCTTGTTGAAAGCGCATTGAAATTACTTCTTTTCTTCGGCTGGAGCAGCAGCTGGGTCAACTGGAGCTGGCTCAGTTGCTGGTGCTGGTTCAGCGGCTGGTGCTGCTGGTTCCATTGCAGGTGCAGCAGGAGCTTGTTCAGTCACTGCTGGTGCTGCTGGTTCAACTGGAGCTGCTTCTTCTTTCTTGCCACAAGCGGCCAAAGCAACAGCAAACAAAGATGCGATCAGAATTGAATTTTTCATGTTTATTCCTTTTGGGGTCACGAACTAGGCGCCGATTCAAGCGCCTTTTTTAGAGCAAATAGGCTCACAAGAGAACCCAGAATCACCCATTTTCCTGCCGGGTGTTCAAGCACTCAAGCGGAAAACTCTGCAAATTCTAACGAATAGCCTGTCAAATTCAAGTCATTGTTTCGACCTTATTTTGGAAGCAAAATTCTATTGACTTTGCCGAGTCGTTTCAAATCCTAAATGAAATTAATCACATTAGGGTTTCCACCCAACCCGCTTTTGCAAAACCAATTAAAAAATACTGGAATTCAGGATTTTTTAAAGCTTCTGCCGCGTCTGAAGGCTCCATTTCACGCTGGTTTGCGAGCATTTGCAGTTGTTTAACGGTAAGAGAAGCCTTTGGGTTGACAATCTCGCCATTGATGAAAAAAGTCTGTTCCTTGAACAACATTTTAGTTTTCATGCTCAAAGCAATCCCACGCTCGCCTAAAACACTGATTATTTCGTGTATTTCCTGATCTTCTGTGTTGTTTACAAAATACACATGAGATTTCGGTTCTGTGAGCAAAGCGCCCATGCTGCATTGGATTTGGTGCGATTCAGCGCCGAACCGGGCCAAGGAATTCAATCCAAAATTCAGCAAGTCGTCAGGAATTTCTGCGGGGTTCTTTTGAACGCTTCTTCCCGGGTCTGAAAACAGGCAATTGGTCATCTCCGGGTCTTTGTCGATCTGATCGGCCAGATCGCGAAGAATGCCACTCAGCACCTCTGCCTGTGTGGGTGCACGAAATCCGATACTCAACGTCGAACATACGTCAACTGCCGTGCCATCGTGTCCATAGTTGGGTGGCAGGTACAACATGTCCCCCGGTTCAAGAACAAACTCTTCAGTGGGTTTAAAGTTCTTGAGAATCTTAAGGGGTACACCTTCTTCGATTTGTTTGTCCTGCAGGGGGCCGATTCTCCAGCGCCGCTTGCCATGCATCTGCAACAGGAATACATCATAGGAATCGTAATGCGGCCCAACACCGCCGCCGTCACTGGCCAGGCTGAGCATGACGTCGTCGAGGCGCGCATCAGGGATGAATCTGAACAATTGAAGCAGGTCATACGCTTCCGGCAGATGGTGATCGATACCCTGCACCAACACTGTCCACGCCTTCTTGTTCATGGGCGGCAATTCTTCGAACGGACCGTGTTCCAGTGTCCAACCTGTTTTGCCATGCTGGATCAGCCGGCTTTCGATGTCTTCATCCGAGGCCATTTCCGCAATGGTGTCGAAATCACACAAGGGTTCAAAATCGGGAAAGGCTTGTCGGAACAACTTAGGTTTCTTATGCCAGTGTTCCCGCATGAACTGTTCTACGGAAAGGTCTGCAATATGCTTGAGGGGTTTAATCATGGGCTTGTTGGTTCAATTTGGGCGATTTGTGGATTACGGGTATCATAGGCCACCTTAAAAGACTGCCCACTGTTGGGGCGCTGATTTCTGGAGTTATGTACGATGATTGTTGAGCACGGCACGGTGGTTACCCTTGATTTTGAGCTGCGTGATGCGCAGGGTGAACTGATTCAGGAACACGGTGGTGAGCCTATCATTTACCTGCATGGCAGTGAAAATGAAGTGTTCCCAAAACTGCAGGAAGCCGTGGACGGCAAGGTTGTGGGCGATGAAGTGTTCGTCCAGCTTGAACCTGAGGACGCCTTTGGTGATTTCGATCCCGAACTGATGCGCGTGGAAGACCTGGACAGCTTTGGTGAAGAACTGGAAATCGGCATGCAGCTTGAAGAGGTGCCGGTTGAAGACGAGAATGAGCCAGACGAACAGGCCACTGAAGAGAACACTGGGTTTGGCCGGGTGTGGACAGTGACTGACATTGCCGAAGGCAAAGTGGTACTGGATGGTAACCATCCTTTTGCCGGTATGGCCTTGCGTTATCATCTCAAGGTATTGGATATTCGCTCAGCCAACGAGGAAGAAAAGGCGCAAGGGGCAGCAGCGCAATCCCTGTTTAGCGTGGCGCCCAACCCAGGTGCGCACAAGCTGAACTGAGATACGGTAAATCAGTCAGGAAAGCAGCCCGACCTAGTTGTTGGGCTGTGTGGTTTGGGCGATGCTGTTGACCTGAAAGGGCTTGTCCGTGCCTGGCGTGACGGTCACCTTGACCCAGGAGTTCACGAAGGGGTGCCCCCAGCCCTCTAGCCGGTAAAACAGCGCGTCCGTTTCAGATGAGCCACCGAATTTTTTCAACGAGGGCCTGTCCCATTTGAAGCGGTGCGTGTCACCATGAATCAACAGCACGGGGCGCTTGGTTTGGTTGATGTATTTGACCAAACGGTTCATGAAATTCTTGTAGCCATTGTTGAACATCCCTCCAGAACCATCGATCGGATTGCCTTGAATCGCAATGACTGTTTCAGTGGGTGATCCTTGGCCTGTGCCAAATGCTTTCTCTGCTTCACTTAGCCAGGCGTTGATGGCTTTCTCTCTTTCTTTGAAAAGGCGCTGTACCTCGGCTTTGCTGGTTTTTCTGGAGGAGGGGTGGTCCAGATCGTTGTTGCTGCCTGGAATATTCAAGCTGATGAACAGAGTGCTGCCCTGGCGCCACATCAAGTGTTCTGGAAAAGGTGCCGAGGTTTGCTGACGTACGGGGAAGTTTTGTTTGCCAAGCGAGGTTGATTGAGCAAACGCCAATTTGCGGAGGTGCGCCAGCCGATCTTGTGAATCGAAACTACCATTTGAGTCACGGTGACAATCGGTCCATTCGTTGTCACCGGGTACGAAAAGCAGTGGCCTTTCACTGCGTTGAAGTTGTTCTATGCGACGTGCCAACAACTCATCGGTGCAGGGTTCCCCGCCGCCCTTGATGTCTCCGACGTGCAATATCCAATGCACGTTCGTATCCTGATTCATGTGTTGAATCAGGCTGTCTGTGGCTGTTTCAAGCAGGTTGTTGTAGGGCTGGTCTCCCATCAATGCAAAGCTGAATGGCGTGGCTTTGGCCTGTGTTACGGGTAACAAAGCCAGCCAGGCCACTGCGAGTGTCCAGAGCAGCACACGACAACTTTCTGGTAACCTGAATATTCCTATCAACCTTGTAATCCTTTCAACTGAAACACAAGCTGCAATGCATCCCTTGGACTCAGTTCATCGGGATCAGTTTCATTGAGTTTTTCGAGAATCAGGTTGATGCTGTGCGCGCTGGCTGGTGTTTCAGCTTCAGCTTGTTCAGGCGTATCAAAAAGATCGACCTGGGCGGTCATGGCGCGTTTTTCAGCTTCAAGCTGGTCCAGGCGCTTTTGGGCGTTTTTCACGACCAGGGCTGGAAGACCTGCCAGTTTGGCCACCTGCAAACCATAGCTTTGGCTTGCCGGACCAGCTTCAATGCGGTGCAAGAACACCAATTTGCCCTGGTGTTCAGTGGCCGACAAATGCACGTTGAACACGCTGTCCAGTTCATTGCCCAGTGCTGTGATTTCAAAGTAGTGGGTGGCGAACAAGGTCAGGCACTTGTTGGTGTTGGCAAGCCGCTTGGCAATTTCCCAGGCCAGTGACAGGCCGTCAAAGGTGGAAGTGCCACGCCCGATTTCATCCATGATGACCAGGCTTTGTGGAGTGGCTTGGCGAACGATGGTTGCTGCCTCGGTCATTTCTACCATGAAGGTAGATCGACCGCCCGCCAGGTCGTCTGATGCACCGATGCGTGTGAAAATTCGATCAAGCAAGCCGATTTGGGCCGAAGCGGCTGGCACAAAGCTGCCCATGTGGGCCAGCAGTGCAATCAGCGCGGTTTGGCGCATGTACGTGCTTTTGCCGCCCATGTTGGGCCCGGTAATCAGGGCCATGTGCTTGCCGGGGTACAGGCCACAATCATTGGGGGTGAACTGTTCAACCTGCACTTCGAGCACGGGGTGGCGGCCTTGCTGAATGTTCAACAGTGCGTGGGGCACCATGTGTGGACGAACCCAATTGGCTTCAAAAGCCACCATTGCCAGCGCCGCCAGTGCGTCCAGTTCTGACAACTCTTTTGCACAACGTTGCAGAAAAGGAGTGAACTGACCCAGCCAAACCATCAGGTGTTCATAAATGACTTTTTCAAGATTCAGCGCCTTGTCTTTGGCGGACAGGGCTTTTTCCTCGAAGGCTTTCAATTCCTCGGTGATGTACCGCTCGGCGTTCTTCATGGTTTGCCGGCGGATGTAGTGCGCGGGCACCTTGTCGGCCTGGGCGCTACTCACCTCAATGTAGAAACCATGCACCCGGTTGAATTCAACTTTCAGGTTGGCAATGCCTGTGGCCTGGCGTTCCTGTTTTTCCAGTTCAATCAGGAACTGGCCGCTGCCGGTTTGAATGTTGCGCAGTTCATCGAGTTCGGCATGGTAGCCATCCGCAATCACGCCTCCATCACGGATCAGCACAGGTGGGTTGTCGGCCAGGGCCTGCACCAGTTCCGCGAGCAGTTCTGGCGGTGATTGCAATGCTTGCAACGCCAGATCGAACTCACCATCGCCAAAGCTGCGGATCAACTCGGCCACTTGCGGCAGTGCTTGCAGACTTTCCCGCAGGGCCAGCAGGTCGCGTGGTTTTGCGGTTTGCATGGCCACACGACTGCTGATGCGCTCAATGTCAGCCATGGCCCGAAGTGTTTTGACCAATCCGAAACAGGCAGGGTCGGGTGCACTGCCCAGCGTACCCAGCAGGTGTGCGATTTTGCCTTGCCGGGCTTCGATGTGGGCAATGTTACGCAAGGGCTCAAGGAGCCATTGCCTCAGCCTGCGGGCACCCATACCGCTGCCCGTTCTGTTCAGGCGGGAGAACAGGGTGGGTGCCGCTTCCCCTCGCAGGGTTTCGGTGAGCTCCAAGTTGCGCCGTGCTGCTTCGTCCAGTACAAGAAAGTCGCTTTCATGTTCAACCTGAATGTCTGAAACATGTTTGAACGTGTCCGTGCTGAGGTGGGTTTCCTTGGCGTACTGCAAGGCAGCACCCATGGCGGGTACCGCGAGCTTGGCATCTTGCAGTTCCAGGCTTTCAAGGTTGGCAGCCTGCAGAACCGCTTGCAAATGGGTTTGGGCAAAGCCCGCATCAAAGTGCCAAGCAGGGCGCTCAATCGTGCCGGTGATCTGGCTTTGCTGCGCCCAGTTGCGGTTGTTCACCAGCACCTCGGCTGCATTGAAGCGGCTCAGGTGTGCAGCCAGTGCGCCTGAATCGCATTCCAGTAATCGAATTGAACCAGCCGACAAAGCCAGGCATGCCACGCCCCAGTATTTGCCATCTTCCGAATACAGGCTGAGCAGGGTTTTGTTTTCCTGGTCAGGCAATAGGGTGGATTCTGTCAAAGTGCCAGGTGTGACCACCCGCGCCACTTTGCGCTCCATGGGGCCCTTGGTTGCGCCTGGGATACCGACCTGCTCGCAAATGGCCACTGAATGGCCCAGTGCAACCAGCTTGGCCAGGTATTGATCGGCTGCATGAAAGGGAATGCCAGCCATTGGAATAGGCTGGCCAGCTGATTGACCCCTGTGTGTCAGGGTGATACGCAGTAGTTGCGCTGCCAGTTGGGCGTCATCGAAAAACAGCTCGTAGAAATCGCCCATGCGATAAAAGAGCAGCTTGTCGGGGTATTCCGCCTTGAGCGTGAGGTACTGCTGCATCATCGGCGTGTGGTTTTCAAACGCCTGTGATGCAGCCTGATTGTTGGTGTTCGCGGGCCGGGTCAACTTACTTGAAGCTCAACAGGTATTGAAGCGCTTTGGGGTTGCCGGCAACGGCGTTGCCTGTTTCCATGTAGGTGTCATTGCCTTGTGGGTCGGTGATCAATCCACCGGCTTCAGACACCAGCAGAACACCCGTTGCCAAGTCCCAAGGCTTCAAACCAAAGCACATGTAGCCATCAAGACGGCCGCAGGCCACATAAGCCAGGTCGAGCACTGCCGAGCCGGATTTGCGGATGCCCGCTGTGCTTTCAGTCAGTGCCAGCATCTTGCGCTTGACGCCCAGCGAGCCTTCGTTCTGACCGCTTGGAAATGCGAAACCGACCAGAAATTCATTGGGTTTGCTGCGCTTGGAGACGCGAATGCGGCGGTTGTTCAAAAACGCACCTTCACCCTTGGATGCGGTGAACAGGTCGTTTGTCGCCGGGTTGTAAACCACAGCCTGCTGCACATGGCCATGAACACGCAAGGCGATGGAAATCGCGTAGTGTGGATAGCCGTGAATGAAGTTGGCCGTGCCATCGATTGGGTCAATCACCCACTCGTAATCGGATTTGCCGGAGGCACCGCTTTCCTCAGCTAGAATGGCGTGGTCCGGAAAAGCCTGCTTGAGAACGTCGATAATGACGCTTTCAGCAGCCTGATCGGTTTCGGTGACGAAATCGTTGGGGCCTTTGACCCCGATTTTTACCTGATCGAGGTCAAGCTCCGCTCGGTTGATGATTTTTCCCGCAGCGCGAGCGGCTTTCACCGCCACGTTCAACATCGGATGCATGGCCTTTCCTTTCAATTTGAATACGTTTAACCTGACATTATAAATGACCGCAGCCATTTCCCTTGAAGCCATTTCAATAGTTCTTGTAAAAACAAGTCATCCGGGCAATGTGGGTTCGGTGGCCAGGGCCATGAAAACCATGGGCTTGAGCGATTTACGACTTGTTTGCCCCAAAACAGCAGATATTTGCAGCGCTGAAGAGGCCATTTCGCTGGCAAGTGGCGCAGCCGATGTGCTGGAGAAGGCGCGTATTTATGACTCCCTGCCCGATGCGTTGGCTGACCGAAGCGTGGCTTTTGCACTGTCTGCCCGCTTGCGCGAGCTGGGGCCTGGCTTGCAAAGTCCACAAGAAGCTGCCCGAGAGGCATTGGCGTTGACGGGCCAGGGTGTGGGTGCTGCTTTTGTGTTTGGTGCCGAACGCACGGGGCTCAGCAATGACGAGTTGCTGGTGTGTAACCGGCAGGTCACCATTGCAGCGAATCCGGTTTACAGTTCCTTGAACCTGTCGCAAGCCGTGCAGATTGTGGCGTATGCCTTGCGAACTGAATGGGCCTCGGGTGTTGAAACCGTTGGTGTTGAAAGCACAGGCTCAGCATCGCTTTCCAGTGTTCTGGAGAAGGGCGACAGGCTGGCCACCGTGAAAGCTGTTGCCGATTTGCAGGCCCACTGGTTGCAAGCCATGGAGGCAGTGGATTTCATTAACCCGGACAAGCCCAAGAAAGTGGTTCAACGCCTGGCCCGCATGCTGGCCAAAACCCCGCTTGAACAGGAAGAGGTTGACATGCTGCGCGGTTTTTTCTCGGATATCATTCGCGTGGTGGACAACCGCCTGTATCCCCATGAATTTGAGCGCAAGAAGCCCTAGTGCAGCCGTGATACACTGCGGCGACGCCCTTTGGGCATTCTGCAAATCGCCATTGGCGGCTTGGCACAACCACTGATTCAAGGCTTTTCGCGCATGTGGATTCGATTACGAGAAGACATCGACACGATTTTGAAAAAGGACCCCGCTGCCCGCGGCAGGTTGGAAGTTTTCCTTTGCTATCCCGGGCTGCACGCATTGATGTGGCATCGATTGGCCCACAGTTCGTGGAATGCGGGCTTGACCACACTGGCGCGTTTTCTGTCCCACCTGGGGCGTTTTTTCACCGGGATAGAAATTCACCCCGGTGCAACAATTGGCCGTCGTGTGTTCATTGATCATGGCATGGGTGTGGTCATTGGCGAAACCGCTGAAATTCATGACGACGTGACCATTTACCAAGGCGTAACTTTGGGTGGTACATCCCTGGCCAAAGGCAAACGCCACCCGACCCTTGAAAAAGGCGTTGTTGTGGGTGCGGGTGCGCAAGTGTTGGGTCCGTTCACTGTGGGTGAAGGCGCCAAGATTGGTTCGAATGCGGTCGTAACAAAGCCGGTACCTGCGGGCGCCACTGCGGTGGGTAACCCCGCCCGAATGATAGTGAAGGCCGAAGAGCGCGCTCCGGGTGAGGAACTGACCGGTGCTGCCAGAACGAAGGAAGAGTTTTCAGCTTACGGCGTATCCAAAAACGGCGATGACCCTTTGATCAAGGCCATGCACGGCTTGATTGATCAAGCCATTGCCCAGCAGCAGCGCATTGATCAACTGGAAAAACTGTTGAATAAGGGCAAACCTGAAGCAGATTGCGAAGGCGTGGCAGACTGCGAAGAACTGAAGGCCCTGAACAAACTGGTAGACAATTAAGTCGGTTGAGCTTGGTAAGCCTTTAATGAAGTCACTAAGTCAGCCCTTGAGTCAGCTGTTAACTCCGCGCTTCAGGCCGCCCGATTAAACAAGGTCAGGCTGAAATCACCGTTTGACAACATTTTGACAAAACCGCCCGTGTGGCGGTTTTTTTCGGGCTGATCGAAGTCCCAGTCAGGTAACACGATTCTCAAACCCTTCTGAAGGAAAGCCTGTGTGCTTTCCGGTTTTTCCGGTGCTTTGCTGTCAAGGGTAGGGTGTATGGCACAACGGTGGGTGTGCCCGTGCAGAATCACGTCGCTTTTGCCCACGTAGTAACCGTCCGGCCACTTGCCTTGAAATGAATCGGCAACGGCTTGCCGGTTGGCATCCATGATGTTCAAGGCACTGTTGGCCTTGTGCATTTTGCTTTCGCTGCGAATGGACTTGGCCATTTCAATTCTTTGTTCAAGGGGTAAAGCCAATAGCTTGGCTTGCCATTGTTCACTGCGGCTTTGAATGCGAAATTGCTGATAGGCCCTGTCGTCTGTGCACAATTGATCGCCATGGGTGATCAGCACGACGTGGTGGTTCACCATCAGGAATTCTGGGTCGGGCAGCAGTTCCAGCCCGGCGGATTCAGCAAAACTTTCGCCCAATAGAAAGTCGCGATTACCGTGCATGAAAAACACCCGAGCCCCTGCGGACTGCGCACTTTGAACGGCCTGTGCCACCCGTTCTATGGTGCGGTCGCCGTAATCGTCGCCGTACCAGACTTCGAACAGATCACCCAGCAGAAACACCAAAGCGCCATCTTGAGCCACGCTAGCGAGCCAGTTTTCAAATGCGTCGAGTGTTTTGGGAGTGTGTTCAGACAAATGCAGGTCTGATGCAAAAAATGCGGCACCGTGTTGCGGAATTTCGATCAAGGTCTTGCCTGACAAGAATTGGACTTAAAAAAAGCCCTTTTCACAGGGCTTTTTTCGGGTCTACAAAATTAAAGTACTTCGACGCCTTGAATAATCACGTCTTCAACGGGCACATCCTGGTGGAAGCCTTTGGAACCGGTTTTTACGCCCACAATTTTGTCGACGATGTCCTGGCCTTCAGTGACCTTGCCAAAGACGCAATAGCCCCAGCCCTGTGGTGTCGGGCTATTGAAGTTCAAGAACTCGTTGTTTTCCACGTTGATGAAAAACTGGGCGGTAGCAGAATGAGGATCATTCGTGCGGGCCATGGCCAGGGTGTACTTCTCGTTCTTCAATCCATTGTCCGCTTCGTTTTTAACGGGGTCTTTGGTTGGCTTCTGTTTCATGCCGGATTCAAAACCGCCACCTTGAACCATGAAGCCGCGAATCACGCGGTGAAAAATGGTGTTGGTGTAAAAGCCGCTTTTTGCATATTCAAGAAAATTGGCCACTGTGGCAGGTGCTTTTTCAGCGTCGAGGGTGATTGTGATGTCACCAAAATTTGTTTTAAGTTTGACCATGGTTTGTTTTTTCGTTTTTGCAAACGCAGAGGAGATTGAAAAATTGCCGATGCCGGCAGCAAACGCTGAGAACATCGACCACTTGAGAAAAACACGTTTGCTTTGAGTCACAGACGATTCCCTTACAGTTTATAGGTGTCTTCCTGAACAATTTGCCAGCGGGTTCCGACCTTCATCCAATACTGTTGCTTCCGTCTTTCACCAGACAGCTTGTCGGCTTGCTTGAAGGAAATCAGCATCATGTCTTTGTCACTGGGGTAGCGCATTACTGTCAGATCGTCGATCTTGATTTTACCAAATGACTTGTTTGCGATCTGATTACTACGCTGCCATTCAACAAGGCCCTGACCATCGATTTTAACATTGCTGGCGTAGTGATAAATTCCTTTTGAAAAGCCTTTCTCAAGGTCTTTTTTCCAGGTGTCCACCATGCGAAGCGCCGCTTTGCGATGGCTTTGCCAGACTTCCAATGGCACGAAATCAAGCCGTTCGCTGATAACCACTTGTGTGTTACCGATGTCCACAAATTTTTTCAAGGCCAACAAATCCTGATTGGCCAATACGACGCAGCCATCGCTCGCTTTTGGAGGGCGGCTCACATAATTCTTGGGCATGCCGTGCAACCAAATGCCGTAGCCGGTCTTGCCCAAACGCCTGTCCCAAGAGTTGGGGTAATCAATGGGCAGGGCCATGGGTCCGTAAAAATCAGTCAGCTTTTCCTTGGGCAACAGTTCGGTAATGGTGTAAACACCGATGGGGGTGCGTTTGTCGCCTTCCCGAACCTTGACCGCACCCATTTTGCCCTGTGACACGTAAAAGTCGGTGACCAGACGCGGTTGCGGGAATGCGTTTTCATACAAAAACAGGCGCGACCGGGTGGTGTCCACCAGAATTACATAGCGCTGATCGTCGTGCATTTGCATCAACTCAGCTGGCAGAAGGTCTCGCTGAGGTCGGTCTTTCACGGCTTTGAAACGGGCTATTGCTTCTTCTCGCAATTCGGCCAGTTCATCTCGTTTGCCGCGTGGAACATTCGGCATGTCCCCGATGTTTTTCAGTGGTCTGCCAGCTTTCAACGACAAAATGTCGCCTTTCAGCATGTGTCCGAGGTAAAAGTTCGGAAATTCGGCAAGTAACCGGTCGGTCAGGGTTAACGCCCTGTCAAGGTCGTGCTTGCTTAACGCGGTGTAAATGTCTTCCACTGCGGTGTCAATCACAGGTCTGTAAGTTTCGCTTTCAAACAATCGACCGGCCAGTGAGCCCGACCGGCCCTGAGCACCAGAATAGCCAGCCAATTGAATTGAATCGTTTGAGCTGGAGTCAACAAAAGAGGGCGCTGCCGTGAAAGTCCAGAACACGAGAGGCAGGGTAAGCCTGGCGCCCCGGAAAATTCGGTGTAGCGTTCTTTTTGAAAACATTTAGCTGCCCACCCGCTCGCTGACAATTTTCCAGGTGCCACCTTCCTGCTTCATGGTCAATGTTTTGCTGGAAATGTTGTTCAGTCGGTTGGAGAAATAGCTCTGCTTGAATTTCACCACGGCTTCATCGCCAGTGATGGTAATCAATGGGTTTTCAACTACAACCCGAATTGTTTCCTTGCCAACAATGCGCTGTTCACGCATTTTTTCCCAGTTGGCTCGGCTCATCTTTCCTGGGGTGTCGAAATCCTGACTGTAAGCGTTCAAATAGCCTGCGATGTCCTGGTCAGTCCATGCTTTTGCCCATGCTTCAACAGAAGCCAATACTTGTCTGTCCATGCCAATCGTGTTGGCTTTCGTTTCAGCCGGATTGCTGGCCGTAATGGCTGGCGCGGGTACAGGGGCAGGTCTGGAAGGCGCTACAGCAACAGCCGGTGGTGCGACAACAACGGGTGCCGGGGCGGATACTACAGGCGCAGGATCAGCCTTGGGTTCTTCCTTGACCACGGGTGGTTTTGCCACTGGCGCTGGTGCTGGTGCTGGCGCTGATTTGCCGGAGGGCGCTGCGGCTGCGACAACAGCCACTGCTTCCGGTTTGCCTGCGATCAGGTTACGAACCAACGACAATTTGGTTTGCGCGGTGGAATTTCTGCCATCCAGCTGCAAAGCCTTGTCGTAAGACTGACTGGCCAGCTTGGCATACACATCGCCCAGGTTTTCATGAGCAGTGGCGTAGCTTGGATGGGTGCGAATGGCCATTTCCAGTGCTTCGCGTGCCTTTTCATATTCACCGCGGCCTGCATACAGCACGGCGAGGTTGTTATAAGGCTCGGGCAACTCAGGGAAATCTTCGGTCAGCTTCGTGAAAATGGTGATCGCTTCAGCGGTTTTGTTGCGCTCGGTGAGGATCAACCCTTTCAGAAAGCGCATTTGTGCGTCATTGGGGCGATTGGCCAGATACGCGTCTGCACGGGCTTGTGCCTGTTCAAACTGGCTTCGTTGAATGAGCCTGGACACTTCATCCGCTTCATCGGCATGGCTGGGCGCACCGGCGAATGCCAAACCCATGAGCGCAAACAGCAAGGCATACTTGCTTTTTACGAATTTGCCACTGATTGACGACGTGATTGTTTTTTTTGCCTGCATTCGGTTGCGCCTTTGCGGGGTTACCCGTTTCATCTGATTGGTTGGGAAAAACTCGATCATGCGTAATGATATACTCGACAGCTATTGTAGCAAGCCCCAGAGCGGGTTGGCTTCTGAACGGGGTTTCCTGTCAAATCCTGTCTTAGATTGTAACGCTTTGAACGGCCATGTCCGTCCTTTTTCCGAGTCCAATGAAATCGTCTCTCCAAATTTACAATTCAATTCTAAGGAAAAAGCAGGCATTTTCGCCCCTTGATCCGCAGAACGTCCGGATGTACGTGTGTGGCATGACAGTCTATGACTTCTGCCACCTGGGCCATGCCCGGGTCATGGTTGTGTTCGATTTGCTCAAACGCTGGTTGCGCGCCTCGGGCTATCCTGTGACCTATGTGCGCAACATCACCGACATTGATGACAAGATCATTCGCCGAGCAGTTGAGAACGGGGAAAGCATTCGTGCGTTGACTGACCGGTTTATTGCGGCGATGCACGAAGATGCCGATGCATTGGGCATTGAGCGGCCCGACCACGAGCCCCGTGCTACTGAGTATGTGGCGGAAATGCAGGAAATGATTCAAACGCTGATGGACAAGCGTCTGGCATATCGGGACGATTCCGGCGATGTGAATTTTGCCGTTCGCGCTTTTCCTGAGTATGGCCGATTGTCGGGCAAAAGCCTGGATGAACTGCGTGCCGGTGAGAGGGTAGGCGTTTCAGGCAACAAAAATGATCCGCTAGACTTTGTGCTGTGGAAAAGTGCGAAGGCCGAAGAGCCTGAAGATGCCAAATGGGAATCCGGTTTTGGTGTGGGTCGCCCCGGTTGGCATATTGAATGCTCCGCCATGAGTTGCAAATTACTGGGCAATTCATTCGACATTCATGGCGGTGGTGCCGATTTGCAATTTCCCCATCATGAGAATGAAATTGCCCAAAGCGTGGGTGCCTCGGGCGAAGATTTTGCCAAATACTGGATGCACAACGGTTTTGTGAGGGTTGAAACTAACGGCCAGTCTGAAAAAATGTCGAAATCGTTGAATAATTTCTTCACGATTCGCGATATTTTGAAAGTTTATGATGCAGAGGTGGTGCGGTTTTTCATCTTGCGCGCCCAATATCGAAGCCAGCTCACTTACTCGGAAGGCCATGTGCAGGACGCCAAATCTGCTTTGGCTCGCCTGTACACCGCCGTGGGTGATGCGCCTGCTGCTGAATCGATCGACTGGGATCAGGAGTTCGAGGCCCGGTTTGCTGAAGCCATGAACGACGACATGAACACGCCAATTGCCGTGTCGGTGTTGTTTGACATGGCCGCTGAAGTGAATCGCACCACCGACCTTGCACTGGCTTCGCGTTTGAAGGCGCTGGCCAATCTTCTGGGTTTGCTGGGTCGTACCGCACAAGCGTTCCAGCAGGCGGAAGTGGGTGAACTGCCTGGCGGGCTTGATGAACAGGCCATTCAGGCCCTGATTGATGCGCGCACCCAGGCCAAAGCTGACCGTGACTTCGCCAAATCCGATGCCATCCGCCAGCAATTGCTAGATGCTGGAGTCATTCTGGAAGACAAACGGGGCGGTGCCACCGAATGGCGCCGGGCCTGAACCTGAATCTGGACCCTCAGGCACCTGCCTATTGGCAGGAGGCTTGCACTGCGTTGGCTTTGCAAAGCCCTGTGTGGGCTGAACTGGTCAATCGCCACACCGACCGCGCCCTTCGATCCCGAGGGGCACCTTATGAAACCATGCTGCGCTCGCTGGTGGGTCAGCAAATTTCAGTCAAGGCTGCTGAAGCTGTTTGGTTAAGGGTTGTGCAAGCCCTGAATGGCGAATTGAGCAGTCAGGTCTTGCTCGCTCTAAATGATGACATCTTGAAGGCGACAGGTCTTTCCCGCCAGAAAATTGCGTACTCACGGGCCTTGAGCGAATTTGAGCAAAAAGGCCTTCTCGAATTGAATTTGCTTGACAGCATGGATGACGAAGCCTGCACCCGACATCTTTGTGAAATCAAGGGCGTAGGCCGCTGGACAGCCCAGATGTTCTTGATGTTCTGTTTGCGCCGGCCCGATGTTTGGCCCGTGGATGACATTGGCGTGCAGCGCGGTATCTCCCGCCAATTTTTCGAAGGCGAACCCATCGGACCGAAAGAAGCACTACAATTCGGGGAAAAATTAAAACCTTGGCGTACTGTGGCAGCGTGGTATTTGTGGCGCAGCCTTGACCCTGTCGTGGTTGACTATTAAGAGAGCCTCATGAAGCAAACATTTCTTGATTTTGAAGCACCGATTGCCGAACTCAAGGGCAAAATTGACGAGCTGCGCCTGGTACAAGACGGCTCGGCTGTGGATTTGTCGGAGGAAATTCGTCGTCTTGAAGGCAAGAGCGATGTATTGACCAAAGAGCTGTACGGCAAATTGACACCCTGGCAGGTTTCGCAGGTGGCCCGCCACCCGCAGCGCCCTTACACCCTGGATTACATCGCGCACGCATTCACTGACTTTCACGAATTGCATGGCGATCGGCATTTTGCGGACGACCCTTCCATTGTGGGCGGTTTGGCCCGTCTGGATGGCGAAAGTGTGATGGTGATTGGTCACCAGAAGGGCCGTGATGTCAAGGAGCGCACCTTGCGCAACTTCGGCATGCCGCGCCCCGAAGGGTACCGGAAGGCGTTGCGCTTGATGAAAACCGCTGAAAAGTTCGGCATTCCGATTGTCACCCTGGTGGACACCCCCGGCGCTTATCCTGGTATTGATGCTGAGGAGCGCGGACAGTCAGAGGCAATTGGGCGAAACCTGATTGAAATGGCGCAAATTCAAGTGCCCATCGTCAGTGCCGTTATTGGTGAAGGAGGCTCTGGTGGTGCCTTGGCGCTGGCTGTAGCCGACCATGTCATCATGATGGAGTTTGCGACTTATTCCGTGATTTCTCCTGAAGGATGTGCATCCATATTGTGGCGCAGTGCCGAGCGTGCATCCGATGCGGCAGAAGCTTTGGGCATTACCGCCAAACGCTTGCGCGACTTGGGGCTGATTCAGGAAATCGTCAAAGAAAGTTTTGGTGGTGCCCACCGGGACCACGCGCAAACAGCCAGCAACCTGAAATCGTCAATCAAGTCTGCATTGACCTTGCTGGTGACCTACAAACCCAAAACACTGCTGGACGCGCGCCACGACCGTTTGATGAGTTACGGACATTTCAAGGTGAGCAAGTAATTGAGGGCTTTGCTTGAAGGGTTTTTAAGCAACTTCAAGCACGATGAATCACCGCCTGCCTGTTTCGTTGTTGCGTATTCTGGCGGTGTGGATTCCACGGTGCTGCTTCATGCGCTTCGGGCCTTGCATATGCCCTTGCATGCGGTGCATGTGAATCATCGTCTTCAGCCCCAAGCCAATGATTGGGAATTGCATTGCGAAACCCAATGCCAAAAGCTTGGTGTGCCGTTCACCGCTTTGCGGGTGGATGTGCACCAAGGAAGTGACGGCCTTGAGGGCGCGGCCCGTCTTGCGCGTTACCGTGCCATTTTTGAATGGATGAAGCTGCAAGGCCACACGGTATTGCTGTGTGCGCACCACCTTGATGATCAACTGGAAACAGTTCTGTTGCAATTGTTCCGCGGGTCGGGCCTGCGCGGTGTGGGCGGCATGCGGGCGTTGGGCCCGGTCGGTGTTGATCGCCACTTGCACCCAGAATTGCGGCTGGGGCGACCTTTGCTGGCTTGCAGCAAGGCTGACATTCTGAACTATGCCCGGGAACACCAACTGGGCCATGTTGTAGACCTCAGCAATGAAGACATCACCTTGCGTCGCAACTGGGTTCGACACGAGTTGTTGCCCAGCCTGGCTGAACACTTTCCACAAGGCCCAAAGGCCTTGTTGCAACTGGCTGCGCATTTTCAGGCACACTATTCAAACGAAGATGCCCGGGCCGATGAGGCTGCGCAACAGGCAGTCGGCTCAACTGGCGAATTGCTGCTTGAACCTTGGCTCGCCTTGGATGAAAGCGTGCAATTGACGACCCTGCGCCACTGGCTGCTGGGGCAGGGTGTGCGATGTGGCAAATTGAAACTGCTTGAATTGGCCCGGCAACTGCGGATCAGGAAAGGTGGTGTAAGGCAAGTCAACAAAGGCTGGGCGGTCAAAGTGAGCAAAGGCTTGGCCCGGCTGCAATATACCCTACAAAAGGACACTGGCTTTGAACAGCAATGACGCAACAGAAAGCATCGGCAACATCGACCCTGAAACAGTGGCCCAATGGCTTGAAAAAAGCGGTGACTACAAGGTGTTGCGTCGCATTCAGATGCGCGAACGTTTTGGCGGGCCCGTCAGCAGCCCGGTGAAAGTGCTGGTTGTGGACACGGAAACCACTGGCCTTGACTTTGAAACCTGTGAAGTCATCGAGGTGGGCGCACTGCTGGTGGAAGTGGATCCGGATACCGGAGAAGTGGGCGTCGTGCTGGGCAGCTTTGGCGGGCTTGAAGAGCCAAAGGAGCCTATTTCTCCCGAGAATTCTGCCATTCATGGCATTACCAACGACATGGTCAAAGGGCACACCTTTGACGAGCAGGCTTTGAAGGCCTTGTGCGATGAGGCTGTACTTTTTGTCGCTCACAATGCGGCGTTTGACAAGCCTTTCATGCTGCGCCGCTTTCCCTGGCTTGAAAAAACCACTTGGGCCTGCACCTTCCGGGAACTGCCCTGGGCCCAGGAAGGTTACACGGGTCGAAAACTGGAGTATCTGTTGTCCGACTGCGGTTTTTTTCATGGCGCACACCGTGCAGTGGAAGATTGCAACGCGCTGCTGCATGTTCTCGCTCAACCATTGAAGACCTCTCAACGCATGCCGTTTCAGGTTTTGTTCGACAGTGCGAATGAATCGATTTATCAAATTGCCGCATTGAAAGCGCCATTTGAAAAGAAGGATTTCCTGAAGTCCCGGGGCTTTCGCTGGAACGCGGGTGACCGTGTTTGGGAATATGAAGCGGTCGGGTTTTCAGAGGGCAAGGAAGTGATCGAATGGTTGCGTGAGCAGGTGTACTGTACAAAGGACAAAATCATGTTGGGCTTTCGAATTCAGGCAGGTGTTGACCGTTATTCGGGCGCCGAGTTGAAACAACAGTTCAAAGAGGTTTAAGCACTTGCCCGCAACAGTATATCCCTCAGACACAAGCGCTTTGGCGCTGGATGGCGCACAGGCCCGTGAACGGGATGTACTGCTGCAGCTGCAGGCTCAACTACCTGGAGATTTCACGATTTACCACGGCATACACTGGTCGCGCATAGAGCACGGCCTGACTGTGACTGGGCGAATCCAGTTTTTGGTGTTAAGCCCCAGCGGTCTTGTATTTATTGTGTTGATGAAGACTGGCTTGATGAAGGTGGAAGAAGGTCGGGTATTCAAACAACTGGGTGAACAGCGTCAGGATGTATTTCATGCCTTGGCTGAGCAGGGCGCTTTGCTGGCTCAAAAGTTTCGGCAGCAGCATTCAATGAGTTTGCAACTTGAGCCAATTTTCTATTGCCCCGATTTCACGGTGCCCGAGCTAACGGGTTTAACCGTGAATGCAGAGCGCGTAGTGGACGCTCGCAGAAAAGACCAATTGGCTTGGCTTCTACAAACGATTGATTCCAGCGTGCAGTTGCCGTTTGATAAAACACGCAACAGGCAAATTCATTCTTTTTTGTGCAATGTACTGAACCTGGTGCCAGAGGTGGGGGCGCTTGCTCAGGCTGCGGAAACTCTGGTTACACGTTTGTCGCATGGCCTGGAGCAATGGGTGGCCCGGCTCAGTTTCGAGCCCTTTCGCTTGCGTGTCAGTGGCACCGCGGGCAGTGGCAAGTCCCAGCTGGCTTTTGCAGAGCTTCAGCGCAATCACACGCTAAAAGCCCGGTCACTTTACGTGTGTTACAACCGGCCTTTGTCTTCTCATATGGCGCAGCAGGTTCGTGAAGCCGCTTTGATGGGTGCGGCTGTTTTCAATTTTCACGCCTTGTGCGACCGCATGCTGCGCGATGCCGGGCAGGAAGTGGATTATTCCGCACCTGGTGTATTTGGCCGGTTGGCCGAGCAGGTTTTGGCCACACAGCTGGACAAGCGCTGGGTATTTGATTCAATTGTGGTGGATGAGGGGCAGGACTTTGATCAAAGCTGGTTGCCAGTACTTCAACGTTGCGCCCATTCGGGAACGCGCTGGCTTTGGCTGGAAGATCCGATTCAAAATCTGTACGGCAAGCCTGCAATCAGCCTTCCCGGTTGGGTGAATTTGCACACGCCCATGAATTTCCGAAATCCGAAAAGGGTGGTGCAGGCTTTGTTGTTGATGCAACAGGCGTTCCAGTTCGATTCGCAACTGGATCTGGATGTGGAAGCGGCTTGTCCGCTGGAAGGTTTGCCGTTGGAGTTTTTTGAGTATGACAGCGAAGAAGGTTTGCTTGCGCAAACCGCTAAAGCGATTACGGCGTGCTTGAGGCACGGTTTTACACGCAACCAGATTGCTGTGCTCAGCATGCGCGGACATGAAAAATCCAGAATTCTGGCACAGGCCAGCCTGGGGCCCCACAGCTTGAGACATTTCACCGGCCGTTATGACACGCACGGGAGCCAGATTTTCACTGAAGGCAATGTACATGCGGAATCGGTTTATCGATTCAAAGGGCAATCAGCGCAAGCTGTGGTGGTGACGGAATTGGCTTTTGATGATTTTACGGAATCTGATTTCAGGAAACTATTTGTGGCCATGACCCGCGCCAAACTGTTGTTGATACTGGTGGGGCAGACTGACACGTTGGCCAGGCTGCGCGGTGCCATTCACTACTGAATTTGCCACGCACCCTTGCTGGGCGAGCACACTTCGCCGCGAAATTTTTTCTTTTCGCCGTTCACAATGGTTACGCCCAAGAATGTTCGGCAGGTGTCAGACTTCGCACCCGGCGACAGGTAAACCCCGACACCATTCACCGGGTTAAGCCAGCGCACGGCCTGACCTGAAGGAACAAGTTCCATGGTGTGACCAAAGCAATGGGAATCCACGGCAAGTGCATCAACCAAGGTTGATTGGGGAAAAATCGATTGGAAAGCGGGACCGGACTGAACATGAGCCATTTGCTGAACCAAGGTGCCTTTCAATGCTTCACCCTGAACCCCTTTTGCATCACATTGACCTCTCAAAACTCCAAAGTCGCTGACCCATCCCTTGCCTGTGTAACCGATGAAATTTTTGGCGTGGACCCATTGCGCTGGCAATGCCGTTAAAAGTGCGAGCAGACAAAGAACAGTGTTATGGCGTACTTTGACAATGGACATGGAAGAATACTGGACTGGGCAGCCTGAAGACATTGATAAAAACGGTGTGTATGCAAGTTTAGTTGACCCAATGAGTGTATCTTTTTCTGTATAAAAAAACACAATAAGCACCCTGGAGACCGCACAAAATGACAGCGCGTGACAAAACTGTATCTGCTTTCGAGATTGCAAAGGGCGCCTTGGCGTTTTTGCCTGACATGCCCAAGGTTCTGCCTTCCCTGGCCAACCTTGCATTGCTTCGCCCACAGTCGCGCAGATCACTGGGTTTGCTGTTTCAGGAAACTGCGCAAAAACATGCCAAGCGGGTGTTTCTGCGAAGCGGTGACCAAAGCTGGACATATGCACAGGCCAATGCGATCTGCAATCAAATGGCCCGTGGCTTGATGTCCATGGGTATCAGCCAAGGCGACACGGTGGGTTTGTTGTCGGCCAACCGGCCTGAAACACTTCTGGCTGTGATTGCCTGCGCGAAGCTGGGTGCAGTGGCCGCTTTGTTGAACATCAATCAACAGGGGGCAGTGCAGATTCATAGTTTGAACCTGGTCAAGCCAAGGCTCCTCCTGGCTTGTGACAAGGGACTTGAAATCATTCAATCGCTTGATTCCGGTCAACATGATGCGCTTAAAGATGTCGATGTGCTGTCGCTTCAAGCAGACAGTTCCAGCCTTCGTATCAGCGACTTTCGCAGTGCCTGGTGCACGCAACCATCGCACAATCTAGCCCACACGGCGCAGATCGTAGCCAGTTCACCCTGTTTTTATATTTTCACCTCGGGTACAACTGGTTTGCCAAAAGCTTCGGTCATGAGCCATTACCGTTGGCTGCAGGCGGCCTCGGGGATGAACAGCGCGGTTCGACTGAATTCGAAGGATGTGTTCTATTGTTGCTTGCCGCTGTATCACAACAATACATTGACCGTGTCGCTGGGAATAGTATTGGCTGCAGGGGCTTGTTTTGCATTGGATGAAAAATTCAGCGCCAGCAAATTCTGGCAACGCATTTCGCACTATCAGGCGACTGCATTTTGCTACATCGGTGAGTTGCTGCGATATCTGTTGAATCAGCCCGGGCACATGGAAGACCAGAACCACGAGGTTCGCTTGATTTTGGGCAACGGATTGCGCCCCGAGATCTGGAGTGATTTTGAAAACCGGTTTGGCATTCATCACATTTTCGAGTTTTATGGCGCCAGTGAATCCAATCTGGGTTTCATGAATGCATTTGGTTTGAGGGAAACCGTAGGCTTTTGCCCCATGCCATTTGAAGTGGTGGCCTGTGATCCAGACACAGAGCAGGTGATACGTAACCCGCGCGGCTTTTGTACTTCAGTTGAACGGGGGCAAGTGGGCTTGTTGATCAGTGAAGTAACCGACTTGCGTCCATTTGATGGTTACACCGACCCGAAGGCCAATGAGGGAAAGCTGTTGCGTAATGTGTTTGAGAAGGGTGATTGCTGGTTTAACTCCGGTGACCTGGTTCGCAGGCAAGGCTGGCAGCATATTCAGTTCGTGGACCGGTTGGGCGACACATTTCGCTGGAAAGGTGAAAACGTCGCCACGTCTGAGGTGGAAGGGGTATTGGCCAAGCTGCCGTTTCTGGAGCATGCCGTGGTGTATGGCGTGAAACTGGAGGGTTTCGATGGGCGTGCCGGTATGGCTGCGGTGTCTGTTAAGCCAGGTTTTACACTGGACCTGGCCGAAATGGCGCGGCACCTCGTGTCAAATCTGCCGACTTATGCGGTGCCACAGTTTGTGCGTCAGTTAAAAGGAGTTGAAACCACGGGGACGTTCAAGTACCAGAAGGTTCAGTTAAAAAAGGAGGGGATTGATCAAGCCCTGTTCGATGAGACGGTTTATCGATTTAACGCGGTCACTCAAACATACGATCAATTGGCCTGAACCTGTTGGGCACCTGGCTGCACGGGTTCGCCTTTAACCAGCCGGGTGATCAATCCCAGTGACTCCCGGTCGTAAAGCATTCCGCTGTGAGACACCTTTTTGTCCGGAAACAGATCCTGAATGTAAATGTTCTGAACCCCAGGTTCCCGAACAAACTGGTTTTCGATCGGTAACACCACCAGGTCGTTCTTGGTGACCACGATGCTGTATTGCACGCCAGGCACGGTGATTGGGCCTTCCTGCAAACGCTGCATCAAAGCGGATTTCGGATGTTGGTCGGCGCAGGCCAGGCAGTATTCAACCAGTTTGCGATCGGGTGTTTTTGCGATGGAGGTGCCATTCACGCTGGGTGCCAAGGCCACAAACCGGTCAACATGCTTCGCGCCTGCAAGCATTTTCAGGTAATAAAAACCAATTAACCCGCCTTGCGAATGGCCAACCAAGGTTACTTTGTCGCGCCCGGTTGCTGTTTTCACTGAAATCACGAAATCGGCGATGCGTTGGGCAGATTCATCCACCGGACCAACGCCCTTGAACCAGTCTCCAGCCTTGGCTTCGCCGAAGTCCATGGCGTACACGCACAGCGATTCATTGGCCAGTGATGGCCCCAGTGCGCCATAGGAATACATGGTCGTTGAAAACGTACCATGTATCAGCACCACCGGGTTTTGATCGGGTGCAGGCTTGCATGCCCAATTGTTGACACCATCGGGCATGGCCTGGCCTCCCACTACCTGGCTGATGAAAGAACTTGTCCAGTTGCTCTTGGCGGTGTACTGGCCTGGTGGCTGGCTGGTGCTGCATGCGCCCAGGCCAAAGGGGGCAAGTACACAGGCAAGAAGCACGGCTTTGAATGTCGTCATGGGGTGATCCAAGCTGGAATGTTCAATCGTCTCGGTCTATGACCAGAATTGAAGCAAAGGATTCCGCATTGCGCCAGCAAACAAATAGAGGGTTCCTCCAATTTCACAGAGAATCAAGGCCACCATGAAGACCATCAAGCCGGCACGTGGCATGGGGTGGCGCCCCATGCGGTGAGGTTGGCGCAACTGGTTGTCAGGCCCGTTCAATGCAGCCTGTAGAAGGTAACCCAGTACAGCCAAGGCAAAAAAGGTGATGACCAGCACCACAGCCACGAAGTTGGACGAAGCGCTGTACATGCTGAAATGGGCCAGGGCCGCCAGCACGAGACAAGCAAAGCCGTACATCAAGCTTGCGCGGTGCGCGATGTCCACATAAGGGTGAGCCACGCCTTGCGGACTTTTCCACATTTGAATAAATTTCCAGAGCCCGCTGAACAGACCTGTCAAAAGAAATGCACCTGCTGCAACAACTGCAAAGGCGAATGCCGGGTTTTGGGGCATGGCGATACCTGCTAAAGGATTGACGAGTCTAGTCGAAAAAGGTGGCCCCTGTTGTGGGAAAGACAAGCGATGTTTTCTGGCTTTAAATGTTCAAACCAACATCGCATTCTTGACGCACAGGAGTACTCGACATGGACGATTTTACAAACAAAGTGACCGACATGCACACGCTGGGTGAACTGGAGTCACGCCGCGAATGGATGGTAGGTGTTTTGGGTGGAAGTTTTTGTTATGGATTGATTTTGTGGCTGTGTTGAATGACGACCGTCAATGAAAAAACCCCCTGAAACAATCATCGAGGGGGTTTTTCTAGTCAAAGCCCAGCGCAAGCTAGGCCATGCCGTTTCAAACAGATGCCTTGGGGGCAGCAGCTGCACGCTTTGCGCGTGGAGCAGCAGCTTTCTTGGCGGCAGGCTTCTTGGCTGCTTTCTTGGCAGCGGCTTCGCCTTTAACACCAATCTTCTCGAACAGTTGGGCAGCGATTTGCTCAGCTTGTTCAATAGCAGGCTTAAGGGTTTCGTTTTTCTTGGCTTGTTCCAGCGCGCTAACACCCATGGTGATCGCGTTTTCTGTCAAAGACTCGGCTTGTGACAGGGCCAAGGCTGCATAAGAAAAACCTTTGTCGATTACAACAGGCAATTGCTGTTCAAACAGCTCAACACCCTTTTGTGTATAAACCTGGCTGACACCCACTACTTTTTCCAAGCCTTGCTTGATCTCGGTGCGCGCGTTAACTACAACTGGCTTGTCGGCCAATGGCAGCTTTTCAGCGGCTGTGAATGCATTGCCCAAACCTTGTGACAACAAACCAAACTGGGCTTGTACCAGGCTATTCAAGGCCTTGGCAGCAACCTGGTGCTGGTTCTTCAGTTCAGTGTTGGTCTTTGTCAGCAGCTCAGCAGTTTTCTCGAATGCGTACATGTGGAATCTCCTTGGGGTAGCGGGTGGTTCAAATTTCGTGACACTTCGCACTATAGGGAAATCGATTCCGCAATGAAAGGGTTTGAACCTGAGGCTCTACACTAAAAGCAGTCGTGTAAGCCCCAGGTTGTGTGGCTTTTTAATCCATTCCCCGCGTAGAAACCATGGGGTTAGGTGCAGCTTTTCCTTTAAAAAACTTATTAAGAATGATTGCAACAATTGCCAGTAGGGCACCCCCAATGTCGGTGTACAAACCGCCCTCAATCATGCACAGTGCGGCGATCAGCAAGATACCCCGCACTATCCAGTTGGCATGTGCACCCCAGAACCAGCCCTGAATGGCAGCCGCCAAAAAGAACACGCCAATACATGCGGTCACGAATGCGCGCAGGATGACAAACCATTCACCTTCCATAAGCAACGCAGCGTTGTAAAAAAACATGAATGGCACAATAAATGCCGTCAGGCCGATTTTGAAAGACGTAAAAGAGGTCGCCATCGGGTTGGCTCCGGAAATGCCGGCGGCGGCGTACGAGGCCAGTGCAACTGGAGGAGTAATTGCTGAAATGACTGCAAAGTAAAAAACAAAGAAGTGTGCCACCAGCGGTTGAATGCCAAGCTCGATCAGCCCCGGTGCAACCACCGACGCAGCAACGGCATACGCTGCAGTGGTCGGCATACCCATGCCAAGCAGGATTGCAATGCACATGGCAAAGAACAGAGCGATCAACTGCGAGTTTTCTGCGATATCCAGCAAGATGGAGGAGAAGCGGGCACCCACGCCTGTCAGCGCAATAACCCCAACGATGATACCTGCACAGGCACACACGGTGATAATCTGGATGGACATGACGCCCGCCATGTCAAAAGCCTTGAATATGCTTTTTGGACCCATCTTGACGGGTGTGAGCCAGCTAACTACTGCTGCGGCAGTAGTCGCCAGTGTACCGGCACGAATGACGGAATACCCCATGAACAAGGCGACAATCAGAATGATGATCGGGATGAAAAGGTAAATCTGTTTCACCATTTTCGAGAACTGTGGCAATTCATCGGAACGCATGCCTCGCATGCCGAGCTTGGCGGCTTCGAAATCCACCATCAGGTAAGTGGACAGGAAATACAGCACGGCAGGAATAATTGCGGCAATCGCAATGTCCGAATACGGAATGCCGGTAATTTCGGCCATGATGAAGGCACCCGCGCCCATGATGGGCGGCATGATCTGTCCACCCGTGGAGGCTGCGGCTTCAATAGCACCTGCTGTTTTGCCGTTGTAACCGACTTTTTTCATTAGTGGTATGGTCAGGGAACCTGTGGCGACCACATTGCCAGCACTGGTCCCGTTGATCATGCCCATCAAGCCGGAAGCAAACACGGCTACTTTGGCGGGACCACCGCGTGCGCGGCCCGCCGCTGCAAACGCAAAGTTCACAAAATAATCGCCGACCTTCGAGGCCTGCAGGAAGGCTGCGAACACGATGAACAGAATAATGTAGGTGGATGACACCGCCGTGGTGGCACCCAGAACGCCCGCATCAGTGTAGATGTACGAGAAGAAACGGCTGAAGTCGAAACCATCGTGGGTCAGGAAGCCAGGTAAGTACGGGCCAACGAACGAGTACAGAACAAAGATGGCTGAAATTACGACCAAGGCGCCGCCCGCTACACGCCGTGTCAGTTCCAGAATCAAAATCAGGCCAGTCATGGCAGCCCAAGCGTTGCCAGGGGACGCGAACGGCGTGCCGGCGCGCATACGCAAGGCTGAGCCATCCAAGTGAACCATCAAATAGGCAGTGCTGGTGATGACAGCAAGCACCAGTGTGGCGTCAAGCCAGTTGAATTTGTTGCCTTCAGGCCGCAAGAGCCAGGTACAAAGCACCGCGCCCACGGTAGTCACCGCCAACGGAATGCCAAATTGCCAGGTTTCCATGTCGGGTTCAATCATTTCTCCAGCGGCAATCAATTGGCTCATTTGGAACACAATGACAAGAGAATATAGGGCTGGCAAAGCCAACAACGCCGCCAGAACCTTGATCAGCTTGGGGTTGCCGCGCGAAGGCGCATCCACAGTGGCTGCTGAATAGGCCAAAAAGCCGATGCACAAGGCGCCTGCCACGTGAAGAATTCGAAAAGCCCAGGTTTCAACGGGTGAAACATTCAATGTGAACACATGCCAGAAGGCATAGGCGGCCGATAGCACCGAGACAAACAAGGCTGCCCGCTGTGCGAATGTGCGCTGGTTATTGGCTGGGGGTTCGTCGTCTACGCCTTGAGCAATAAGACGATCTTCTTCGACGGCATTGGGGGCACGGGTTGAAGTGGACATGGTGGGAACCGATTCAAAAAGTAATGGGATAAGGACGACGCCAGCCACAGCGAACCATGTTGTTGGCTCGCCGTGATGCGTCGATCAGATAAAAAGCTTGCGCTTATTTCTTCAGCTGGAGATTGGCGGGAATCTTGAAGCCTTTTTCTTCGTAGTACTTCACAGCACCCGGATGAAATGGAATGAAGGTGTTTTTGTCCCAGTTTTCTGCCAGTGTGGTGCGCGCGCCTTTGTGGATGGTTTGCATTTTCGGATTGTTGTCCAGAACTGCCTTCGTGGCTTCGTAAACAAAACTTTCTGGCAGGTCGCAATTGGCAATGGCGTAATTCCACATGGACACGGCCCTTGCATCCTTGTTCAGGGTTTTGTAGGTATTGGCCTTGATGGGGAATGCAGAAACAGGGTAGGCGTCCATGATCTTTTTCTGTTCTTCTTCGGTGAATTCCAGAATATTGATCTTGGTTTGCACTTCAAGCTGGGTCACGGCTGGAATGGGTACGCCCGCGGCAAAGGCCACCACGTCAATCAAGCCATCTTGAAGTTGGCCGCCCAGGTCGCCCCAGCCGCCATTGCGGCGTTGAAATTTCACACCGAGTGTTTCAAGCATTTTTGGGAAATAAGTATCAGAAGTAGATCCCGCGGGGCCAAAGCCGATCTTCGCACCGGCCGGGATGTCCTTGATGGACTTGATGCCGCTTGAGGACAGCACCGTGACTGAAAACGGAGTTTCGTACATAGGGAACATGGCGCAAACCTTGTTCATTTTCAATCCGGGTGCCAAGGGGCTTTTGCCGTCCAATGCTTCCCGGGCTGGGCCCATGGTGGTCATTCCAAAGGCCAGTTTGCCGGTGTGCACCAAGGCCAGGTTCTGGGTGGGACCACCGGTGACTTCAGCGCCGCCCGTGATGCCAACCGTTTCTGCAACCAGGTTGGCCCAACCTGCACCATAGGCGTAATAGGTGCCACCTTGAGAGGCAGTGCCAACAGTGAAGCTTTTCGGCCATTTGGATTTGTCGGCATAGGCCGTTCCCATGGCCAGTGCGGCCATGCTGATTGCAAGGGCAGATTTCGCCAGGATTGATTTCATGTTTATCCCCTATGTTGTAGAGAAGCCAAACCCGACTGGAGTTGGGTTTGAATTCATGGATCGACTTATTATTCGTTTTATGAATTAATTTGATATTTGAAAACACCGGTGTAATTTGTTCGTTAATGATTTATATGGCAATACGGGATGTCCGCATGCGGGTTTGTCACATGGTAATGATTCATTAATCGATATGAAAATCAAAGAACGTGAATTTAAGGCGCTGGCCGTGTAAAATCACCGCTTTTGCGCCAAAGGGCTGCTGTGTCCATTGAATCCGAAGTAAAGCGTCGCCGGACGTTTGCAATTATTTCCCACCCGGATGCGGGTAAAACCACGCTGACCGAGAAGTTGCTGCTGTTCGCGGGTGCGATCCAGATTGCGGGCAGCGTCAAGGCCCGCAAAGCCAGCCGCCATGCCACCTCCGACTGGATGGAGATTGAGAAGCAACGGGGCATTTCCGTGGCCAGTTCCGTGATGCAGATGGAATACCGCGACCAGGTCATCAACCTGCTTGACACACCGGGGCACCAGGACTTTTCGGAAGACACGTATCGGGTTCTCACCGCGGTGGACGCCGCCTTGATGGTGATTGATGCTGCCAACGGTGTTGAACCTCAAACACTGCGTTTGATTGCAGTTTGCCGTGCACGAAATACCCCCATCATTACCTTTGTCAACAAGATGGACCGCGAGGTACGCGATCCACTTGAGTTGATGGATGAAATTGAAAGTACTTTGGGTATCCCTTGTGTGCCATTTGCTTGGCCTGTGGGGCAGGGCAAGCTTTTTCACGGAATTTTTGACATTCGCAAGAACCACATGCGGGTGTTCACGCCGGGTGCCGACCGCCGCCGCGAAGACGACGAAGTCATTTCCGGCGACAACCGCGATTTGCTGAGAAGCCGCTTTGGCGCAGAATTCCAGCAGGCCGAGCAGGAAATTGACCTGGTGACCACTGCAGCTCCCAGTTTTGACGCGGACGAGTTCTTGGCGGGCAAACAAACCCCCATGTTTTTTGGCTCGGCGGTGAACAACTTTGGTGTGCAGGAAGTGCTGGACGCCCTGGTGGATGTTGCACCACACCCAGGCCCGCGCAAAGCCATTGAACGTGAAGTGAAACCAACCGAAGGCAAGTTCAGCGGTGTGGTCTTCAAGATTCAGGCCAATATGGACCCTTCGCACCGTGACCGCATTGCCTTTGTACGGGTACTTTCAGGTCGGTTCGAGCATGGCATGAAGTTCAAGGTGCTGCGTACAGGTAAGGATTTTCGCCCCACCAGTGTCGTGACATTCCTGTCGCAGCGCCGGGACCGGGTAGATGAAGCCTATGCAGGTGACATCATTGGCTTGACCACCCATGGTGGTTTGCAGCTTGGTGATTCTTTGAGTGAAGGTGAAAGCCTGCAATTCACAGGACTGCCTTTCTTTGCCCCGGAGTTGTTTGCAGCGGTTGAACTAAAAGACCCGATGCGCAGCAAGCAGCTACAAAAAGGCTTGATGGAGTTGGGTCAGGAAGGCGCCATTCAGGTATTCAAACCCTTGCTGGGTTCAGAAATGTTGCTGGGCGCGATTGGCCAATTGCAGTTTGAAGTGGTGCAGGCACGCTTGAAAGGGGAGTATGGCGTTGAGGTTCGCTTGATGCCCAGCCGCTACAGTTGCGCGCGCTGGGTGACCAGCAAGAATGCAAATGACCTGCGTCGCTTTATGGATGCCAATGTGGGTCGCATGGTGACCGATGCAGCTGAAACACATGCTTTTTTGGCCACGTCCCGGTTCGATCTGGATGTGATGCAAAAACGCTGGGAAACCATTGAATTCCACCCCATGCGGGAGCATGCAGGCTTGCTGCTGGCCAATCAATGACACTTCCCCCGATTGAAAACGGGGGTACAATGTCTGCAACACCAAAAACGATGGTCATGCTATGAGTGAACTGGATTCCCTGCTTGAACAAGTGTCTGGCTATTTTGCTGTGCTCTCTGAGCCCACACGCCTGAAAATCATTCATGCCCTTTGCAATGGTGAAAAGTCGGTCAATGACATTGTGGATGAAGTGGACTCCACGCAATCCAACATTTCCCGCCATTTGAATCTGATGTACCGGGCGGGTGTGCTACAACGCCGTAAAGAGGGAACGCTGGTGCTTTACCAGGTCAAAGAGCCCACCGTGGTGGAACTGTGCCGCACAGTGTGCGTGCATGTGGCGGCAAAACTGGATGTGGTGTCTGCAAGCCCGCGTGATTTCCCCGAGTTTTTCAAGCAGCCTTAACGACTGGCTGAAACGAACAGTCAAAAAAAGACCAGCTTCAAGCTGGTCTTTTTTTTGTAATCAACTTGATTATTTCAATGACTCAATCAGGTCGATGTAATTTTGCATCGCTTGTTCGTTGCTGGTGCCTTCCATGCCTTTCCAGGCATCAAACTTCGCGCGGCCTACCAAGTCGGTAAAACCGGGGCGCTTGCCTGTGTTGTCGCCATCTGTTGATTGCTTGTACAAAGCATAAATTTTCAACAGGGTTGAATTGTCGGGGCGGGCAGGCAGTGATTTGGATTCTGCCACTGCTTTCTCGAAACGGGCTTTCAAGTCGCTCATAAAATCTCCTAGGTCTTGTTATGTGTTTTCGTCAGTAATAAAGGATTGCGCCAGGCTTTCAAACAGTTCCTTGGCATTGCCCTGCAAATAGGGCGCCAAAAGGCACATCACCTGGTAAACGCCATTGGCCAGTGCGGCACTCATCGTGGCCTCGTCATTGAAGTGGCGTGGATCACGCACATATTCAAACGACAACCAGTAAGTTGCCACCACCACCATGTTTGTGGCCAGTGCGTTGATCTGGGTTTGGGAAGCCATCATGTCACCCGATTCAACCAGCCCCTCACACAGACGGCGTGCAACATCCACCTTGTGCTTGAGAATGCGCTTGAAGTGGATTTCCAGTGTGCGGTTGCGTGACAGCAGGTCGTTCAGGTCTCGGTACAAAAAGCGGTAGCGCCAAATCAGCTCAAAAGATACCTGCAGGTACAACCAGGCGTCCTCGATATTGGCTTGGCGGTTGCCGGGCACATCCAGCAAACCATCGATTTCTTTTTCGAAGCTTGCAAAGATGCTGTTGACAATGTCGTCTTTGTTGCGGAAGTGATAGTAAAGGTTGCCCGGGCTGATGTTCATTTCATCAGCGATCACGGTGGTTGTAATGTTTGGCTCGCCGAATTCGTTGAAAAGTCGAAGTGACAAATCAAGAATTCGTTCTCTTGTTCTTCTTGGAGGCTTGCGTTCCATATTCGGGTCGTCTCCTGTCTGGCCAAAGTTTCGGATGAATCAAAAACTTTTTTCAGCAAGTCATTATTGGTTTTATTAATCGTGTAAGTCTACGTTGTTTTATAGCATTTTGTGGTGCTGATCCCTTGATAAATCAGCACCGATACAGCTGTTTATGCCGCATTCCGTGTTTTTGCGACACGAAGATAACGATCCAGCTCGTTCAGCGAGTCTTCGAGCTGGTCGAACTTGGAAACCATGGAACCTGCACGTGCCGGTTTTTTGCTGGTTTTGTGGGTCAGGTGAAGTGCCGGGTCTTTCAAGACATCCAGATTCAACTCCAGGCCGTGGCGCGAAAACTTCTCGGCCAAGTCGTAACGCCGGTTCCAGAGTTCCTCTCGGGTACGCTGGTACGCGTGTTCACACAGGCGGCGTCGGCTTGCATAACTGAATGGGTTGGTGAAAAAGAACTCGCCGTCGCCATGCTGGGGTTCGAACAGCACAATGTCTGCGTTGGGGTACTGGTGTCCGTAGCGTTCCATCCCGATGTCCATGCGCGAATGAATGATGGAGCGGAATGTTTGTGACAGCACCAGTGGCAACCCGCCTTCATACAGGCGCGAGCCCGGTTGAAACGCCTTTCCCTTTGTGCGGCGGCGGTGGTTCTTGGGGTTCAGCCGATCGTCGTAAGGCACCAGCGGGTTCAGGCAGATCAGTAGTTCCACGCCTTCTTTCAAGGCGGTAGAGGCATGCAATGTTTTTTTCAGTGCACCATCCACGTAATGCCGGTTTGCAATTCGCGTGGGTGGAAACAGGCCTGGCAGGGAAGCCGATGCTTGAACTGCCTTGGAAATTGGCATGTCATCAAAACCGGGCATGCCGAAAGGGATGGAATCGCCCGAATCCAGGTCGGTTGCAACCAGGATCAAGCGGTTGCGTAGGCTGCGAAAATCGTTGGTGCCGCCACCTTTGGCAATCAGGTCGGCCATCCATTCGTGCAGTTCATCGCCGTTGAACAAACCAGTGGGTATGGCTGCCCCCAAGCGTTCAATGCAGCTGACCCAAGTGACATCATCACGCAAAAAATAGTCGGAAACAGCCGTGCCCAGCAGACCCGGCACTTTGCGCATGCGCAACCAGTATTCTTTCCAGGCCGGGCGCAGCAGAATGGACGGGTCGAATGCCAGCTCTTCAGGCTCGCCTTCTATGAATAATTTGTAAATTTGCAGAGGTGTCAGGTCATGGGCCAAGCCAGTTGCCACAATGCCACCGGCTGATACGCCCACGTAGACTTGCATGTCGTTGAGGTCGAGGCCTTCAATGGCCTCGGATAGGGCAACCAAGGCCCCAATCTCGTAAATTGCACCCAGCGGGCCGCCGCCCGCCAGTGCCAGCCCGATTTTTGGGCTTGAGTTTTTATTGTTCATGCAGGTGTTGACTCCGAACCCTGGCTTTGAATTGCAAGACCGCCATTGGTCTTGCAGTCGTCAGCGTGCTGTGTTATTCAGCAGACTTCTTGGTGCGTGCGGCAGGGCGCTTGGCTGGGGCTGACTTGGGATCTGCTTTTTGGCCAGTCAATTCCTGGATGGTTGCTGACAACTGGTCGATGCGTTCCGTCAACTGTTGCACGTCTTTGTTGGTAGGTACACCCAAGCGGCTCAGCGCACGGGCCACACGTTCTTCAAACACCTGCTCAAGCTTGTCCCAATGTTGTGTGGCTTTGCTGGACATGGAGCCCGCAAGCTTGCTGACTTTGCCTGTCACTTCAACTACTTTCTGATCTGCAAATTTCACTGTTCGCTCCTGGATTTCCTGGCCTTCCTTGACCAAATTCTCAAGCACTCGGTTGCTTTCTTCCTGTGCCTTGTTGATGGCGTCTACGCCCGCGCTCCACAATTGCTGTGCGCTGTCGACTGCGTCCTTGATGGGTTTTTTCTTACCGGCCATGTTGTCTCTCCTTGTGATGGCAAAGCGGCCAGGTCAGACCACTGCCTTTTTCCTTATTGTAGTAGTTTATCGATCACGCACTAGAGAAGGCACACTAAACCCTACCACGTGTTTTCCCGTAAGCAGCCTGCTTACACATGTGCGACCTTAAGTGGTGGCTGTTTGCGAAATCAGGGCAGGCAGTTATAGTAACCATTCGCATTGCCCAAAACTTCTAAAAATAAACCCTGCGCGGAGAAGACATCTATGAATTATTTTGTAACCGGAGCCACGGGCTTCATTGGTAAACGATTGGTCAAGCGCCTGGTTGAACAAAAGCGCAAAGGGACCATTTACTTTCTGATACGAGAAAGCAGCTTGGACAAGGTTGCTGGTTTGCAAAAGTACTGGGGAGCCAAAAAAGGGCAGTGTGTGCCTGTGGTGGGGGACCTGACGAAACCAAAGCTGGGTTTGAAGGCCACCGAAATCAAGGAACTCAGCAAGAACATCGCTCACTTTTTTCACCTGGCGGCCATTTACGATTTGGCAGCCGATGCAGACAGCCAACACGAGACCAATATCAAAGGGACCGAGAATGCGGTGGACCTGGCCAATGCAGTTGGAGCGGGCTGTTTTCAGTTGACCTCGTCAATTGCAGCGGCGGGCTTGTATGAAGGCATTTTCCGTGAAGACATGTTCGAGGAAGCCGAGAACCTGGATCACCCATACTTTCGCACCAAGCACGATTCAGAGGCAATTGTTCGCAAGAAAGTCAAAGGTGCCTGGCGCGTATATCGCCCGGGCTTCGTGGTGGGCGATTCAAAAACCGGTGAAATGGACAAGATTGACGGGCCGTACTACCTGTTCAAGCTGATCCAGAAAATGCGCAAACTGCTGCCTTCATGGGTGCCTACGATTGGCATCGAAGGTGGTCGCATCAACATCGTACCCGTTGATTTCGTGGTGAACGCCATGGATTACATTGCCCACTTGCCCGATCAGGATGGCAAGGCTTTTCACCTGGTGGACCCAAACCCCGGTCGAATTGGTGATGTGCTGAATATTTTTGCGCGCGCGGCCCATGCGCCGAAAATGGAAATGCGCATCAACGCGGCCATGTTTGGTTTCGTGCCGGGTGCCGTGAAGAAAGGCTTGATGAGCTTGACCCCGGTGCGCCGTATTCGCAATGCTCTTTTGAAAGATCTGGCCTTGCCCGAAGAAGTGTTTGGCTACATCAATTGGCCAACACGCTACGACTGCCGGCAAACCTTGGCGGCACTGGATGGCAGCGGCATTGAATGCCCACGCCTTGAAGATTACGCCTGGGCCATTTGGGATTACTGGGAACGCCACCTGGACCCCGATTTGTTCATTGACCGCAGCCTGAATGGCCAGGTCAAGGACAAGGTGGTGCTGATCACCGGGGGTTCATCGGGCATTGGCTTGGCCGCAGCGCAGAAATTTGCGGCAGCAGGTGCCATCACCATTATTTGTGGTCGAGATGAGGAAAAGCTGGCTGAAGCCAAGGCCTTGATCAAGTCGGAAGGCAATACCCTGCATACCTATTCAGTGGACATTGCAGACATGCAGGACTGCGACCGCTTTGTTGCGCAACTTCTGAATGATTTTGGCCATGTGGATGTGCTGGTGAACAACGCGGGCCGCTCAATTCGCCGTGGCATTGAAAACAGCTTTGACCGTTTCCACGACCTGGAGCGCACCATGCAGTTGAATTACTTTGGGGCTTTGCGGGTTACGTACGGTTTGCTGCCCAAGATGATGGAACGGCGCAAAGGCCACGTGGTCAACATTTCCTCCATTGGTGTGCTGACCAACGCACCACGCTTTTCAGCTTATGTGGCGTCCAAGGGTGCGCTTGATTCCTGGACGCGTTGTGCCGCGTCTGAATTTGCGGATTTGAATATTACCTTTACCACCATCAATATGCCCTTGGTGCGCACCCCGATGATTGCGCCCACCAAGCTGTACAACAATGTGCCCACGCTTAGCCCTGAACAGGCTGCCGACCTGATTGCCCAAGCGGTGATTCACAAGCCAGTGCGTATTGCTACACGGTTGGGCGTGCTGGGGCAGGTGATGCATGCGCTGATACCCAAACCCGCGCAAATTCTGATGAACACCTCGTTCAGGATGTTCCCCGATTCCGAATCGGCAGCCAAGGGCAAAAAGGGAGGCGGGCCGTCGGCAGAACAGGTGGCTTTCTCAACCCTGATGCAAGGTATTCACTTCTAAGGGTTGGTGCGGCAGGAAATCGCTCAGGCGCGGTTTTCTGCCAAAGGGTAGGCCTGTGCATCTTCTGCAAGCCAGTTGAGAATCAGGTCTTCCGTGGTGGAGTCGTTCAACAAGGCCACGTGCCCGCAACCGGGCACGGCGGTGTTTTTTCCAAATTCCAGTTTGCTGGACACGGGTGGGCACACGATGTTGTCTTGCGGGCTCCACAGCGACCATATTTTGGTTTGAAATTCCCGGTCAGTGGGGTGTTCACGCAGTGTTTTCAGAAAGTAGCTTCCCCATGCCATCTGCTTCACGTTCTTCCCAATCCCCAAGGTAGACAATGCAGTGCCGTAATGCGGGCTGCCCACGGTAATCATTCCTGCAATGCGGTGGTGGCCATACTCGGTTGCGTGGTAACGCACCGCCACGCCACCCATGCTGTGTGCGATGATTTTGACCTGGGGTGCACCTGTGGCCACCAGCAATTCGTCGATTGCCTCGTGAATGGCCTCGGAATAACTGCGAATCGAGCCGATGGCCGGTTCCAGTGTAATGGCGTGGGTACTCACGTCCGCCCGTTCCAGCAGCGCACGGGTGCCCGCCCAAACAGCCGAATTGCACAGGTAGCCGTGCACCAGCAGCACGGGCAGGGGTTTTTTCTTGCGCCAGGTTTTGCCCGCCAGTGCGATGCCATCCGGGTTGGGTGCCCACGGTTGCAGCAGTGTCACCAGTTTCAATGATGCCAGGCTTTCAACGGTGACAGCCTTGATCCACCGCGGGACGTTCAGGCGATGAAAGCCCTCCCCTTCGGTGCTGTGAAATGGCATGCCCTTGTCGCGAATCTGAGGGATTTGACGAACACTGTACGACAAGGCAAAACCGGAAATATTGAAACCCACGTGAGCCAGAAAAAGCGAGCCTATGACAAGGGCGAGGGCGCCAATCGCAGCGTCATCCATGGCCATGCCAAACCAGTTTTTCAACACCCAGTACAGACCAAGCAGGGCGGTCAGGTAGCCGATCCAGTAAAGCCTGTTCAGGTGCCGGATCATGTTCAGGCCAAGGCCGGTGCAGCTTGACCCGTCAACTCGGCCACCAGTTGCTGGCTGAGCTTGTTGGTCAATCCGTAAATGGACAGCTGTGGATTGGCCCCAATGCTGGTCGGGAAAAGGGAACCGTCGTGAATTGACAGGTTTTCAATCTGCCAGTGTCGGCCATCCGGGCGGGCCACGCCCAGCTTTTCCTCACCGGCCATAGCACATCCACCCATGACATGTGCGGAAACCACTTTCATCATCAAGGGCTTCATTTCCAGTGCGTTGATCTGCTTCAATGCTTCGTCAATGTTGTTGGCTGGTTTGGCATGTTCATGTACCGGCAAGGTGAACTCCGCGCCTGCAGCATGTTGCAGTTCGGCCATGGCCACCAGTGCGCGCCTTGCTGCGTTCCAGATTGCGGGTGTCAGTTTGTAGTCCAGCACGGGTGTGTCATCGCTGTTCAGCCGCACGCGCCCGCCCTGGCTGTCTGAATTGAAGCCGTCGCGAAGCAGGGCCAGTTGCATGTGGGTTTTGGAAAAGTTGCGCATGATGTCCGCATGCTTTTTGGCAAAACCAGGCAGGGTCGATGCAAAAATCACGGGGTGCAAGGGTGGGGCTTCCAGCTTGAAACCCAGCGGGCCATCAATCGGATCGGTGTGCAAATAATGGTCGCTGTAAATGGTCTGCGGTGCACCGGCATCGGCGCGAACCTCTTCGGCCATTTTTGCAGCAGAAACCAGCACCGGGTGCAAAAAGGTTCTTTCGCCCAGATGGTCATGGGGGTCGGGTGCGTTGGATCGCAGCAAGACGGCAGGGCTGTTGATGGAACCACCTGCCAGCACAAAATGTTTGGCTGTAATTTCCACTTCCTTGCCCGAGGGCAGCACACCGTCCGGATTCATCACTTGGCAGCGAAGCGAACGGATGCTGCCTTGAGAAATCTTGAATGAATGCGCACGCAGGGATGCAATCAATTGTGCGCCTTGCTCCAGCGCCGCCGGGATGCTGGACACCAGCATCGATTGCTTGGCATTGGTTGGACAACCCATGCCGCAGTAGCCCAGGTTCCAGCAGTCTTTCACATTGCGGCGAATGGCGCCCCAGGAAATGCCCTTGGCTTCGGCACCGCGACGCAATATGTCATTGTTCTCGTTGGGTGGTACCTGCCAGTCGGCAATGTTCAGGCGACGTTCAGCCTGTTCAAACCAGGGTGCCATGTTTTCAACTGTCATGTCTTTCAGGGCGAACCGGCTTTGCCAAAATGCAAGCGTGTCCGCCGGTGTCCTGAAGCTGGAAGTCCAGTTCACCGTAGTGGACCCACCCACCGTGCGACCCTGCAAGATATTGATGGCCTTGTCTGCGGTTTTGCGGCCTGCGCTTTCCTGGTACAGGGTGGGGTAGGCCACCGATTCCAGCATCTTGAAATCTTTCGAGGTTTTAAGTGGACCTTCCTCGATCATTAACACCTTGAGTCCGGCCTTCGCACAAATTTCGGCCGTGATACCTCCCCCCGCACCGGTGCCGACAATGACCACATCGGCTGTCATCTGTTTGGGTAGCTCGCGTGAATGCGCTTCAAACGCATTCCAGCCGCTTGCAATACCCGCGGCAAAAGTGTCAGGCACCAAAGTACCCATAGGCTTGATTTCTTGTTCGTTCATTGGTTGGCTAGGTGGTCAAACAGGTCAGGCAATTTGAAAGGGTGGGCCGGGGTAACCCATGTCAACCCATTGGCCAGGCTGGCCATACCAGCCAGCCATCATCAGGTCGTGAAGCGCGTGGTAGCCGGGTTGCAGTGCGGGAATAGGGTGGTCTCTGAATGAAATCAGAAACGCCTGGACTTGAGCCGGTGTGGCCTTCTCCCAGTTTGTGCCAAGGTCAGCAATCAACCTGCGGCCTACTGGGTTCTCCAGAATGTTCAGCAGTTGCCCCAACTCGGCCTGTGCGCTTGCTGCCAGTGTTTTTGTGGCTTCGATGAATGCATTCACCGCCACTTCAATGGCTTCCTGCCTGCCAGTGGCAGGCAATGCCGGATCCAGCAAGCCTTCGGCCAACGCATGCAGCATGGGACGGTGCTGTGGCAAAACCACGGAACGCCCTGCCACCACATCCACTTTCGCAAAATGCCTGCCTAGCCACCCAAGGCCGCCAGCCATCAACAAGCCAGTGGCACCCAATTTAATGAATCGACGTCTGTTCATGAATATCGAGCTTATACCTTGCGGGTCAGCAGTTTGGTCATGAATGCAAACATCTTGTTGTCATAGGGGGGTGACAACATTTCCATCACGTGGAAACGGTTCTGTTTGAATATGGGCTTGAGTTTCGTCATGGTGTCGAAACCAAACTTGCCGTGGTAATGGCCCATGCCAGAATCGCCCACCCCGCCAAATGGCAAGTGTTCCTGCGCGATGTGGAACAGGGTCTCGTTCAAGCAAACTCCACCTGCGATCGTTTGTTTCATGACCAGGTCTTGTGTCTTCGATTCGTCATCGAACAAATACAGGGACAAGGGACGCGGCCTTTCATTGATGTAATCCAGTGCATCGTCCAGTCGCTTGTAGGTCACAACTGGCAGTACCGGGCCGAAAATTTCTTCCTTCATCAGCATGGAGTCGGGTTTTGCGTTGAACACCAGCGTCATGGGCACCTTGCGGCCAGCGCCTTCAGCTGTTTTCATCAGTGTCACAATGCGAGCGCCTTGTTCCGCTGCTTCATCCAGCAAGCGCTGCAAGCGTGCAGCATGGCGATCCGACACAATTCCAGTGAAGTCTTTGGACAAAATGCCATCCGGGAAGCGTCTGGCAATAATTGCCTTGGCGTGTGAAATCAGTTCTTCTTCACAGCCTTCCGGAACCATCAGGTAGTCGGGTGCGATACAGGTCTGGCCGGCGTTGATCGACTTGCCTGACAGCGTACGGGCAATCGCGTTTTCGAATCGGCCCCGGTTCGCCACCGTGGGTGCCGTGATGATTACGGGGCTTTTTCCGCCCAGTTCAAGCGTAACGGGCACCAGGTTTTCACTGGCCGCTTTCATGACCATCTTGCCAACCGGCGTGGAACCCGTGAATAGCAGGTGATCAAAGGGAAGGCGTGAGAATTCAGCAGCCACTTCAGGACCGCCATTAATGACCTGTACCAGGTCACGGCCCAGGGTTTTGCTGAGCAGTTCATCCATCAAGGCGCTGAAGCGGGGGGTGTATTCACTCATCTTGATGAACACACGGTTGCCCGCTGTTAGCGCTGCAATCATGGGGCCGATGGTCAAAAACAGGGGGTAGTTCCAGGGAACGATCACGCCAACCACACCCAAAGGCTGCGGCATCAGACGGGTGCTGGCTGGTTTGAACCAGATACTCGCGCCATGATTGCGCGGCTTCATCCAGCTTTTGCCATACTTCACCGCGTGGCGAATTCCTTCCAGAGAGGGAAACACCTCGGCCAGCAACGTATCATTTTGTGACCGGTAACCAAAGTCGGCAGAAATAGCTTCCGCAAAACGCAGTTTGTTGTCGTAGATCATGTCGCTCAGCGCCAAAAGCCATGCTTTTCGCTGTTCCCACTCCGGAAATGGATTGATTCGACAGGCCTGTTTCAGTGATTCCAAAGTTGCTTTGAGTTCTGCTGCTGTTAATTCTTGTCCGTGTGCTTTGGATGGGGCATTCATGGTTGTCTCACTCTTCGGATTAACATTAACGAATGTAAACATAAATTTTGACTATTTTCCATGTCTGATTTGTGCTGCCTTGCAGCAATTGACCTGGAGCTCCGCCAATCTACTTTTTATCTTGCCGCCATGATCGACATTCATTCCTCTCCTTTGGAGCTTCAAAAAGCCATCACTGCCTTGCGCCGTGGTGAAGGCAGATCAGCAGAGTTTTTACTCTTGAAAAAAGATGTAAAAATATTTCAAAACAATCGGTTGGAAAATACTTATCAGGATTTACTTGAAAGCAAGGGTATGCACAAGGCTTGTCGCTTTTTTCTGGACCAACTGTATTGCACCCACGATGTCAGCCTGCGCGATCACCAAGTGGAACGGGTGCTGCCCAAGCTCGAAAAACTGTTGCCCGGTGGTGCTGTAGATACCGTGCGCAAAGTGATTTACATGGATTACCTTGCAGAATTGATGGATGATGAAATAAGCAGCTTAATCAATGCTGAAGAATGGTTTTCTGATAAATCACTTCAGGAAAAGATGTACATTGACGCATTCAAACGCCAGGCGCAGTTTGCCGTTCGGGAAAAGCAGGTATTTCTGGTTCAAGAGGTGGGTGAATCTTTGCGAAAGCTTGTCAAATTGCCGTTTCTGGGCGCATTGATGCGGATGACCCGTGGTGCAGCGCAAAAGGCAGGTTTAGAAGATTTCCACAATTTTCTGAGTATTGGCCTTGAAGCCTTTTCGGCGCTGGACAAGCCCACGCTTTTTTTCCAGATTATTCAGGAACGTGAAATGTCAATTTTGTCCGGTATTCGACAAGGTACCTTGTCGAAATTTCCTTGATCTGAGCTTGCTGGCAGGTACACATTGCATTTTGAGTGCTTTAGAATCCATGTTCTTTGATAATCCGGTATTGTTGCCACCCAATACCAACCAGTCGCGAAGCACGGCAGTGCGCAATGAAGGAGACGTTTGTGACAGATAAAGCCTGGATTCAAAGCTACCCACCCGGAGTACCCACGGCGGTTGATTTGAATCAGTACCCCTCCATTCGGGATATTTTCGAGGATGCCAGTCGCAAATTCGCGGATAACACCGCATTCAGCAACATGGGCACGGGCATGACCTATGCCCGGCTTGATGCGCTCACACGCGATTTCGGTGCCTACCTGCAAAGTTTGCCTGGCATGAAAAAGGGCGATCGTGTTGCTTTCATGATGCCGAATCTGTTGCAGTACCCTGTCGCCATATTGGGCGCGATCCGGGCGGGCTTCGTGGTAGTGAACGTCAACCCGCTGTACACCCCCACCGAGCTTGAATATCAGCTTCGTGATTCCGGCGCCAAGGTGGTCGTGGTCTTCGAGAATGTGGCCCACACACTGGATAAAGTACTGAAAAACACGCCAGTTGAGCACATTGTGCTGGCCTCCATGGGCGAAATGCACGGTTTTTTCAAGCGCGTGTTGCTCAATTTCGTGGTTCGATATGTCAAGAAATTGGTGCCTGCGTTCAAAATTGCCGGCGCCATTACTTTCAAGAAAGCGTTGGCGCTGGGTTCCAACAATGAACTGAAAAAGGTCAATATCACCCAGGACGATTTGGCCTTTTTGCAATACACAGGTGGCACCACAGGTGTGGCCAAAGGCGCCATGCTGACCCATGGCAATATTGTGGCCAATCTACAACAGGCCTCGGCCTGGCTTAACCAGGACATTGAAGAAGGCAAGGAAATCGCCATCACGGCGCTGCCGATGTACCACATCTTCTGTTTGACAGCCAATATTCTGGTGTTCCTGAAAGTGGGCGGGCATAGCTTGCTGATCACAGACCCCCGCAACATGAAAGCGTTTGTCAAAACCTTGACTGCTGTGCCTTTCACGGCCCTCACAGGGGTTAACACCCTGTTTAACGGTTTGTTGAATACGCCCGGATTTGAGCAGGTTGATTTTTCACATGTGAAGCTTGTACTTGGCGGCGGTGCTGCCATTGAACCCGCTGTGGCTGACCGCTGGAAAAAGGTCACCGGCACACGGTTGTCGGAAGCATACGGCCTGACAGAAGCCTCCCCTGCAGTGTGTATTAATCCGCTCCACGAAGAATACAACGGCTCTATTGGCTTGCCTGTACCGTCCACAGACGTCACCATTCGCGACGACGACTTCAATCAGTTACCAGTTGGTCAGGAAGGGGAGTTGTGTGTCAAAGGCCCGCAAGTGATGCGCGGATACTGGAACAAGCCGCGTGAAACAGCCGAAATTCTGACCCAGGACGGCTGGTTGAAGACTGGCGATATCGCTTACATGGATGAAAACGGCTATTTCTACATCACCGATCGCAAGAAAGACATGATTCTGGTGTCGGGCTTTAATGTCTATCCCAAGGAGATTGAGGCCGTCGCCACGATGCTGGAAGGCGTTTTCGAGGCGGCAGCGGTTGGCGTTCCAGATGGCAAAACTGGCGAAGCCGTGAAGTTGTTCGTCGTCAAGAAAGACAACAACCTGACAGCCGAGCAGGTGATCGAGCATTGCCGCAAGCACATGACAGCCTACAAAATTCCACGCCACGTGGAATTCATGAAAGACCTGCCCAAGAGCCCCGTGGGCAAGGTGTTGCGCCGCGAGCTGCGTGACATGGAAAAGAAGCGTTTGCAGGATCAAAACGCCTGATTTCATTGAAATTTCGCCTGCCAATTGGCTTTAACATTGTCAGGTGAGCAAAAACCCACTATACTTTCGGGTTACCTGCCACTACACCACGGGGGTGTGGTGGCTTTTCCAATTGTGGAAAATCCATAGGAGTTAATCAATGCGTCACTATGAAATTGCTTTCATCGTGCATCCCGACCAGAGCGAGCAAGTGCCAGCCATGGTTGAGAAGTATCGTGGAATCATCGAAGCCAACGGCGGCAAAGTTCACCGTCACGAAGACTGGGGCCGTCGCCAATTGGCATACCCCATTCAGAAACTGGCCAAAGCACACTATGTGTTGTTGAACATCGAATGCAGCCAGGAAGTTCTGGACGAACTGGAAACTGCGTTCAAATTCAACGATGCCGTACTGCGTCACCTGACCGTGAAGATGAAAAAAGCTGAAACAGCACCTTCTCCAATGATGAAGGAAGTTCAGCGTGAGCAAGAGCGCAAAGCCGCTTCTGCCACTGCGTCTTCAAATGACGACAGCGCCGATTCAGACGAAGGTGACGACGAGTAAATCGTCAAACCCATTGACTGAATCGATGAATCAGGAGGAAGAGAAACCAAATTCAAGCAAGTTCGGGGAAGAAGGAAAGGCAGGTATCAACCAGCTTACCTTGACCGGCACACTGATTGCGAAATCTGTGTTGCGTTACACCCCGGCAGGTTTGCCCATTTGCGAGTTTGAGCTCGAACACGAAAGTGAACAGCTTGAAGCCTCCAAGCCAAGATTGGTGAAATGTACCGTTCAAGCGCTCGCGCTTGGGGTTGCAGCTAGCCAAGTGAATGGACTGGAATTGGGAAGCCTGAAGAACTGGTCTGGATTTGTTGCTCTTCGTTCGCACAAATCAAAAAGTCTTCGATTCCATGTTTGCGCAGTGCGCGAATGTTGAAGACTTGAATTAGTTGGAGAATATTATGGCTTTTGGTCGTAAAAATGATCGCAAGGGACGTCGTCCACAACAGAACCCCCTGTTCAAGCGCAAGAAGTTTTGCCGCTTCACAGTGGGCAAAGTAGAGCAGATTGATTACAAAGACATCGACACGCTCAAAGATTTCATCGGCGAAAACGGCAAGATCATGCCTGCTCGCATCACTGGTACCAAGGCGAACTATCAGCGCCAGTTGGACACAGCGATCAAGCGCGCACGTTTCCTGGCCTTGGTGCCTTACACCGATAACCACTAAGCAGCTCGGGAGCTCACAATGCAAGTAATTCTTCTTGAGAAAATGCCCAATCTGGGTCAACTGGGTGACGTGGTTCGTGTAAAAGACGGCTATGCGCGTAACTTCCTGATTCCTTACGGCAAAGCCAAGCGCGCCACTGAAACAGCAATCGCTGAATTTCAGTCACGCCGTGCCGAGCTGGAAAAAGCTGCTGCTGACAAGTTGTCTGCTGCACAAGCCTTGGGCGCAAAGTTGGCTGAAGCCACTGTTCGCCTTAGCGAAAAAGCTGCGGTGGACGGTCGTCTGTTTGGTTCTGTAACCAACCACGACATCGCTGCTGCTTTGAATGCTGCTGGCCTGAAAGTTGAAAAAGCACAGGTTCGCATGCCCAACGGCGCACTCAAAATTGCTGGCGAGCACACTGTAACCGTATCACTGCACCCCGACGTGGTTGTGGATGTGAAGGTTGTAGTGGCTGGCGAAGCTGCCTGATCAAGGCCAGCTGACAGCATCGGTTTCAGGCTGGGTGAAACATCCTATTTAAGTCCAAGGGTCAAGCCACATTCGGTTATACTTTTGGTCTGCCTGAACCAACAAAAAAGGTCACCCCAAGGTGGCCTTTTTCTATTGTGAACCTATGTCCGAGAATCGACTTACAGAACAAGAAATGACGGGTCTTCGCGTACCGCCGCACTCGCTTGAATCCGAGCAGTCGGTTGTGGGGGGCTTGCTGCTTGATAACCAGGCCTGGGACCGAATCGGTGATGTGATTCGAGCTGATGATTTCTACCGCTATGACCACAGGGTTATTTTTGAGCACATTGCCAAGCTGATCGACGGGTCCAAGCCGGCCGACGTGATCACCGTGTATGAATCGCTTCAGTCCTCGGGCAAAGCCGAGGACGTCGGCGGGTTGGCTTACCTGAATACCTTGGCCACCAACACCCCATCAGCAGCCAACATTCGCCGCTATGCGGAAATTGTGCGCGACCGCGCAGTGTTGCGCCGCCTCATCACGATTAGCGATGACATCGCCACCACCGCGCTGAATCCCCAGGGCAAAGACACCAAAACCATTCTCGATGAAGCCGAAAGCAAGATTTTCAAGATTGCTGAAGACGGTGCACGCGGCGCGGGTGGTTTTCAGGATTTGCAGCCTGTTCTCAGCAAAGTGGTTGAACGAATCGACGAGTTGTACCATCGTGACAGCACCAGCGACATCACGGGTATTTCCACAGGTTTTGTGGACCTGGACAGCAAAACATCGGGTTTGCAGCCTGGCGATTTGATCATCGTGGCTGGAAGACCCTCAATGGGAAAAACCGCCTTCAGCTTGAATATTGGCGAACACGTGGCTGTGGAGGAGGGCCACGCAGTGGCCGTGTTCTCCATGGAAATGGGTGCCACGCAGTTGGCCATGCGTTTGTTGGGCTCTGTCGGAAGGTTGGACCAGCATAGGTTGCGCACAGGCCGCTTGACTGACGAAGACTGGCCGCGCCTGACCTATGCGGTCGAGAAAATGCAGAACGCGCAGCTGTTCATTGATGAAACGCCTGCCTTGTCGTCCATGGAAGTGCGGGCGCGCTGCCGCCGATTGGCGCGCCAATGTGGCCAGCTCGGTTTGGTGATCATCGACTACCTTCAATTGATGGGTTCTTCGTCGCCGGGTGAAAACCGCGCCACTGAAATTTCCGAAATTTCCCGTTCATTGAAAGGTTTGGCCAAGGAATTGAATTGCCCGGTGATTGCGCTTTCGCAGTTGAACCGTTCTTTGGAACAGCGACCCAACAAGCGCCCGGTAATGAGTGACCTTCGTGAATCCGGTGCGATCGAGCAGGATGCGGATGTGATCTTGTTCATTTACCGCGATGAAGTGTACAACCCCGATTCGCCGGACAAAGGCACGGCGGAAATCATTATCGGCAAACAACGTAATGGACCGATTGGCGCCATTCGCGTGACTTTCCTGGGTATGTACACCAAGTTTGAAAACTACGCTGGCCCGCAACCCGAAAGCGAATAACGTTCCTGTTCGGCGTTCGTTATTGCGTGTCCCACCTTTGACAAGGCAATGTATCGCAAGCCTATTTCGGTCTCGTTGCTGCTCATCTCGCCTTGGACAAGGCTGATTTCCCGTCTTGTTGATTCTGGCTTGGGGTATGCGAAACGCAAAGCGTCTTCGCATCGATTGCTAGCGCAATCGCCCCGCGCTGCGAATCAGCAGGGAAGCCTTGTCCTGAATCGGCAAGTTGATGCAGCAAACGAACACCTCACAGGCTGTGAACTTGCGTCGGTGAAAGGGCGGGGATTCACTCAACGTCGCAAGTCACAAGTCGCTAGTTTGCATCCTCGGTAAGCTCTGTGACCCTGTTTAGTCCTCGATCAAGCTATTGTGCAAACTTGTAGTCTGTTCACCAGTGACATCATCAATTTTCCATCTTCCGGTTTCTCGAACCAGATCAAGCCTTAGCTTTTCAGTCATTCCGGAAACCAAGAGGGTAACCCGAACTGTTACCTGACCATCTTTTGAAACTCCAGGTGTTATTTCAACAATTTGAACTGATGCAGGGTCCTGACAATTACACAATGGATCGGCAGAAATTTTGCCGATTTCTCCGGATGCAATTTGTTGTTGCTGCTCTTTTCTAATCAGCCCCAGAAGTGTTGATGAGTAAATTTCATCAGCTTTGTCCAACGAGGAAGAATTTGAGTTTTCGTGGTACAGCTCAGCATATGTATGCTGAACAAAATCTACGCCTTTAGGCTCAGATTTTTCATTTAAAAACCACAAAACAACTGCAAGGCCAAGAGCGGAAAGCAGCCCGATTACAACTGAAAAATTCCGTGAAAATTTCATTTACTGTCCTTGGGGAATCGATAGATGGCTACATCGGGATCTGCCTTTCTGTATATCGGACCACCCCACATGTCACGTTGTTTGAAATCTGAAATCCATTCCTTTCCTGTGAACATTGCGATATGTCCCTCCGGTCTGCCACCCTCAACGTTGGGGATGACTGCAATATCGCCAGCTTCAGGTGAATAATTCTTGCAACTTGATGAATCAATCAATACCCCTTTGCTGTATCGATTTAGTTTCAATCCGTACCTTGATAGTACTGGATCATAAAGCTTGGCCTGCCCAAGAGTTGGTCTGATTTAAATGCCGCCAGCGTCCAGAGCCAAGCGCACATGAAGTGCGCATTTGCCTTGGGACGAGGTATTTGCAATGCTGACGAGCTTCTTTATTGCTTTGTTGATGTTGAAGGTCATGAATAATTACCGATTTTGAATTGACCGCACATACCAACATATTCAGTTCATGGGGTACCAATTTTTTGTCTGGCAATTCCCCCCGGGGGATAAAAACGGCGTGCATCCTTTAAATCGCAAGTCGCAGGCGCAGCCACTTCAAGTTTGCAAAGGCTGCATTGCCCTCGCACCGCCATTCAAGAAAGCCTGCCCTTGTGTTGAATTCCACGACCGTTCGGCTGAAAGCCGAAAGCGCAGCCCGCCCTCTTTTTAGCGGGTGCGCTTAGGTCGTGGGATCAACAACAAGGGAGAGTTCAGGCTTTCAGGCGGAAGACGGCATGCGCCTGAGCAAACGAATAAAAAGCTGTGCTTTTGGACATACGCCTTAGGATTTGCGTCTGAGTAAGCGAAGAAATTTGCGCCTTGCAATCAACTTGCAAGGCACAGTTCAATGCGACTTAAAGGTTATCCGACGCAAAATCAGCCAAACGCGAACGTTCTCCACGCTGCAAGGTGATGTGCCCGGCATGTGGCCAGCCCTTGAATCGATCCACCACATACGTCAGGCCCGATGAGCCTTCAGTCAGGTAGGGTGTGTCGATCTGCGCCAGGTTACCCAGGCAAATCACCTTGGTACCGGGGCCAGCCCGGGTAATCAGGGTTTTCATTTGCTTGGGTGACAAGTTTTGTGCTTCATCAATAATCAGGAACTTGTTGATGAAGGTACGACCGCGCATGAAGTTCATGGACTTGATCCGGATCTTGGTGCGAATCAGGTCGGTCGTGGCTGAGCGGCCCCAATCGCCACTGCTGGGGTCGGGCTTGTTCAGCACTTCCAGGTTGTCTTCAAACGCGCCCATCCAGGGGGCCATTTTTTCTTCTTCCGTACCCGGCAGGAAGCCGATATCCTCACCCACCGGCACGGTGGCGCGGGTCACAATAATTTCTGAATATTGCTTGCTTTCCAGCACCTGCGACAAGCCAGCAGCCAAGGCCAGCAAGGTTTTGCCCGTACCTGCCTGGCCCAGCAAGGTGACAAAGTCACATTCCGGGTTCATCAGCAGATTCAGTGCAAAATTCTGTTCGCGGTTTCTTGCAGTAATTCCCCACACGCTGTTTTTGTTGTGGCTGAAATCGCGCAGGGTTTTAAGCACTGCGGTGCGGCCATTGACTTCAAGTACTTGTGCGATCAAGGGGATTCCAGTTTCGCAATACACGAACTGGTTGACCATCATGTCTTTTACAGCGGGACCGCTGACGCGGTAGTAGGTGCTCCCGCCTTGTTGCCAGCTTTCAATGCCTTTGCTGTTCTTCTCCCAGAAATCGGACTGCAATTCCATGATGCCTGAATACAGCAAATCCCGATCTTCAAGTACCTGGTCATTGAAATAGTCTTCAGCCAACAAACCCAGCGCGCGGGCCTTGATGCGCATGTTGATGTCTTTGGACACCAGGGCAACTTCACGTTCAGGGTGAAGTTTGCTCAGGGCAAACACCACACCCAGAATCTGGTTGTCTGCTTTCCCAACGGGCAGGGTTTTTGGAAGTTCAGCAGCCAGTTCAGTGGTTTGCACCAAAAGGCGGCCCAGTGCGTCCACATTGCCCAGTCGGTCCAATGCCACGCCTTTCTCGATGTCATCGATGTTTTCCATCAATGCGTCCAGCGAGCGGCTCACCTGCCGTGCATGGCGTGCTACTTCCGACATGCCTTTCTTGTGATTGTCCAGTTCTTCCAGCGTAATCAGCGGCAGGAAAACATCGTGTTCTTCAAACCGGAACAAGGACATCGGGTCGTGCATCAACACATTGGTGTCGAGCACAAATATCTTTTTGCCAGTGAGTGTGACCTGGCGGCGTGGTTTCCCAGCGGGAGTCTGTGCAGGTATTTTGGCTTTTGACGAAGCGGCCTTGGGTATGTTGCGTGTTCGGTTGGACTCTGGCGCCTTCGCTGTCGGAGCGTTATTGCTCGCCAGAACCAATGGGGTTTTCGCTGCGTTGTTGGGTACTTCGAGTGATTCTGTGCTTCGGGCCGGCTTTTTGGTTCTGGGCACCGAAATTGGAGGAATTTCGTTCAGTGTGGTTGCGGGTTTGCTGGGTTCTTTGGGCAGAGGCATTGTCAACGATCTGAAGTAGGAAGCTCATGAATCGCGCGGGGTCGTCACTCCCGCGCCCGTAAGGATATTAGTCCTTGATTGTGCGTACAAAGTCAAGCACCGCCTGTGCGTGACCCGGCACCTTCACACCGCGCCAGGCCTGCACAAGAAGACCTTTCTTGTTGATAACAAAGGTACTTCTTTCGACGCCTCTCACCTGTTTGCCGTACATGTTTTTCATCTTCATGACGTCAAAAATTGCACACACTTTTTCTTCGGGGTCGGAAATAAGCTCGAAAGGCATTTCCAGTTTCGCCTTGAAATTCTCGTGTGACTTCAGTGAGTCCCGAGACACCCCGAAAATCAGGCAATCCGATTGCGCAAATTCGGCATGCAAATCGCGGAAGTTCTCGCCTTCTGTGGTGCAGCCAGGTGTGCTGTCTTTTGGGTAAAAATAAATGACAAGATTTTTACCTGCATGCGCGGCCAGACTGAATTCTGCACCGCCGGTGCATGTAGCTGAAAAATCGGGGACTTTGCTATTGATTTCAAGCGACACGATACTGCTCCTGAGCGTCTGCGGTTGTACTTTGATGGCTCAGTATAACCACAGCGCCGGGCTTGAAAATGCAGGTGGTGTCAGGAACGCGCCAAAAGGGCCACCCCAAGCACGATCACGCCGATGGCGATCCAGCGCTGCATGCTGACCGGTTCGTTCAGAAAATGCTGGGCGGCAAATGCATTGATAACGTATCCAATTGCCAGCATGGGGTACGCCAGCGTCACATCGACCCTGGACAAGGCCATCAGCCAGATCAGCAGCGAAAAGCCATAGCAAAACAGGCCAAGAATCATGGGCCATTGCAGGAACAGGGCGGACATGGCCCCCAGGCTCAAGGCACTCGATGCCTCAATAACCCCGACCTTGTTGGTTGCCATTTTTAAAAGCAATTGTGCCACTGCATTCAACAGCACCCCTGCCAACACCAGAATGGCTGCGTATGTGGTCATAGCAGAATCGCCGCCACAACATGCCGGCCTTCGCCAATCAGAATATTGTAGGTGCGACAGGCCGCCTGGCTGTCCATGTATTCCACGGGGCAGCGCTTGTTGACGAAAAACTTGCGAATATCCATTGCAGGAAACACCTGTTTGGGCCCTGTGCCGATCAACAGCACTTCCATGCTCGATGGGCATTGGTCATATAACCACTCGCAATGAGCCAGGGTCAGGGGACCGGAGCCCGCGTTTTCCCACATCCGTGGGGTGAAATCGGTGCCAAACACCACGCTTTCTGTTTGAAGCCTGCCGCTGATCACGACACCTTCTTCGTCATACCGCTGAACAACGAATTGATCGCCAAGCGATTCAGGTTGAAATTTCATTCGAAAGATGCTCCAGGATGCTGCCAGACCTTTGCAGGTACTGGCCTAAACGGTTAAATTATAAGACTTTGCGCAAGCAAAAGAATAAGCACCTTAATAACCACCCAAACAATCCACACACAGGTCGACATGAAACCCATTCTCAAATCTGCCAAGCTGGCCAATGTTTGCTATGACATCCGTGGTCCGGTGATGCAGCGAGCGCGGCAGCTGGAAGAGGAAGGGCACCGAATCCTGAAGCTGAACATCGGCAATTTGGCACCCTTTGGCTTTGAAGCCCCCGATGAAGTTCGGCAAGACGTCATCATGAACCTGGGCGATGCTTCAGGCTACAGCGACAGCAAAGGCCTGTTCGCGGCCCGCAAAGCCATCATGCATTACACGCAGCAAAAGAAAATCAAGGGCGTCACCCTTGACGACATTATCGTGGGCAACGGTGTGTCTGAGCTCATCGTGATGAGCATGCAGGGCTTGCTGAACAATGGCGACGAGGTGTTACTGCCTGCCCCTGACTACCCTTTGTGGACTGCGGCGGTGAGCATTTCCGGCGGCACCCCCAGGCACTACCTGTGCGACGAGCAAAGCGACTGGTACCCCGATACCAAGCACCTGCGCAGCCTGATCAATGAAAAAACCAAGGCAATGGTCATCATCAACCCCAACAACCCAACAGGTGCCTTGTACCCCGAGGAAGTGTTGCTGGAAATGGTGCAGATTGCCCGTGAACACCAGCTGATCATTTTTGCTGACGAAATTTACGACAAGATGTTGTACGACCAGGCAGAGCACACCTCGATTGCCTCGCTGGCTGACGACGTGCTGTTCATCACCATGAACGGCTTGTCCAAAAACTACCGCGCCTGCGGATACCGGGCAGGCTGGATGGTGATTTCCGGCGACAAGCGCCACGCCACCGATTACATCGACGGCTTGGGCATCATGGCGTCCATGCGCCTGTGTGCCAACGTGCCTGGCCAATATGCAATTCAAACTTCGCTGGGTGGCTACCAAAGCATTAACGACCTGGTGGGCAACGGCGGGCGCCTGGCCCGTCAACGCGACCTGGCCTATGACCTGATGACTTCCATCCCTGGCGTTACCTGCGTAAAGCCCAAGGCGGCGCTTTACCTGTTCCCGCGCCTGGATCCGAAGATTTACCCCATCAAGAATGATCAGCGCTTTGTTCTTGAACTGCTGGAGGCTGAAAAAGTGCTCGTGGTTCAGGGAACAGGCTTTAATTGGATCAATCCTGATCATTTCCGGGTGGTTTTCCTACCCAACACAGATGATTTGACAGACGCAGTTGGTAGAATTGCTCGCTTCCTGGAAAGTTATCGAAAACAACACCTTGGCTGATTTAAAAATGAACAAACCTCTTCGAGTGGCCCTGCTGGGTTTGGGTACTGTCGGTTCCGGCACTTTCAATGTGCTGAAAGACAATGCGAGTGAAATTGAACGCCGTGTGGGTTTTCCCATTCAGATCAAAGTCATCGCCGACCTGAACACTGAAAAAGCCCGCGAACTGGCCGGTCCCGGCGTGGACGTGTTGGGCGATGCCTTCGAGGCTGTAAAGCGCGACGACATCGACGTGGTGGTTGAACTGATTGGCGGCTACACCATTGCCAAGCAACTTGTGCTGGCTGCGATCAATGCCGGCAAGCACGTGGTCACGGCCAACAAGGCCTTGCTGGCGGTGCATGGCGATGAAATATTTGCAGCCGCAGAAGCCAACAACGTGATGGTGGCGTTTGAAGCGGCTGTGGCTGGTGGCATTCCGGTGATCAAGTCGATCAAGGAAGGCTTGGCTGCTAACAAGATTGAGTATGTAGCCGGCATCATCAACGGTACCTGCAACTTCATTTTGTCGGAAATGCGTGACAAGGGCCTGCCTTTCCTCGATGTGCTCGCCCAAGCCCAAGCCTTTGGCTATGCTGAAGCAGACCCCACCTTCGACATTGAAGGCGTGGATGCTGCCCACAAAATTACCCTGTTGAGTTCATTGGCCTTTGGTGTGCCGGTTCAATTCGACAAAGCGTACATTGAAGGCATCACCAAGCTGACCAAGGAAGATATTCAATTTGCCGAGCAATTGGGCTATCGCGTCAAATTGTTGGGCATTGCCAAGCGCACCGAGCAGGGCGTTGAATTGCGTGTTCACCCCACCTTGATCCCAAGCAAACGCCTGATCGCCAACGTGGAAGGTGTCATGAATGCGGTGTTGGTTAAGGCGAATGCGGTAGGCCCAACTTTGTACTACGGCGCGGGTGCCGGCAGTTTGCCAACCGCGTCGGCAGTTGTGGCTGACCTGATTGAAATTGCTCGAACAAGCCAGGCTCCATTGTCCAGCCGGGTACCTGTACTGGCTTTCCAGAAAGAAGGCGTTCAGAATCTGGAAGTGCTGGCCATGGACAAAGTGGTGACTGCGTTTTACCTGCGCTTGGCTGTGGACGACCGCCCAGGTGTGTTGGCTGAAGTCACACGCCTGCTGGCCGACAACCAGATTTCCATTGAAGCCATGATTCAGCGCCAGGCCACCAGCGAAAAGGAAACAGCAGAAATTGTGTTGTTGACTCACCGTTGTGTTGAAGGCGATGTGAACAAGGCCATTTCCAGAATCGAGGCCTTGGACAGTGTGCATGGCCCATTGACCCGTATTCGTGTAGAGGACTTGAGCTGAAATGAAATACTTCAGCAGCCGCGGGGGCATGGAGCCCCAGGATTTTTCCGAAATTCTGCTGGAAGGCCTCGCGCCTGACGGTGGCCTGGCCGTGCCCGAGTTTTACCCGCAAGTGCCTTTGTCTGTTCTGGAAAGCTGGAAAAGCCTGAATTACGGTGAGTTGGCATTTGAAGTGTTGAAGGCCTATGCCACCGACATTCCCGAAGCAGACCTGAAAGCACTGACCACGAAAACTTACACCAAAGCGGTGTACGGAACGGCCGAGATTACACCCTTGCGCGAGTTGTTTGATGGCATCAAGGTTCTGGAGCTGTCTAATGGCCCCACGCTGGCCTTCAAAGACATGGCCATGCAGTTGCTAGGCAATCTGTTTGAATACCAGTTGGCCCGCACCAACCGCGAGTTGAATATTCTGGGTGCCACCAGTGGCGATACCGGTTCTGCGGCTGAATATGCCATGCGCGGCAAAAAGGGTGTGCGTGTTTTCATGTTGAGCCCTTTGGGCAAGATGAGCGCATTTCAGCGAGCCCAGATGTACAGCCTTCAAGACCCGAACATTTTCAATATTGCCGTTGAGGGTTTGTTTGATGACTGTCAGGATGTTGTCAAGGCAGTCAGCGAAGACCTAGAGTACAAGGCACGCCAGAAAATCGGCACGGTCAACTCCATCAACTGGGGCCGCATTTCTGCACAGGTGGTGTACTACTTCAACGCCTACCTTCGCACGGCTGAAAAAATCGGCGATCCGGTCAGTTTTGCCGTGCCCTCCGGCAACTTCGGCAACGTGCTGGCTGGGCACATTGCGCGTCAAATGGGCCTGCCGATTCGCAAGCTGATTGTGGCCACCAATGAAAACAATGTGCTGGACGAGTTTTTCAAAACAGGTGTGTATCGCCCGCGCAAGTCTGCCGAAACTTACATCACTTCCAGCCCGTCCATGGACATTTCCAAGGCGTCCAACTTTGAGCGTTTTGTGTATGATTTGCTGGGTCGTGACCCCAAGGCTTTGAAAGCCCTGTGGCAAGACCTGGCCAAAGAAGGCCAGTTCGATTTGTCCCAGGACGCCCGGTTCAAGCGCGTTGAAGAAACCTTTGGTTTTCAGTCTGGTTGCTCGAATCATCAGAACCGCTTGGACACCATTCGCGAAGTGTATTCACGCACTGGTACATTGATCGACACCCACACGGCCGACGCAGTGAAAGTGGCACGTGAGCTCGTGGAACCCGGCGTCCCCATGGTGGTGCTTGAAACGGCACTGGCCGTGAAGTTTGCTGAAACCATCGAAGAAGCAACTGGTCAAACACCGCCGGTTCCGGCTGCATTCGAAGGTATTGAAAAACTGCCGCAACGTGTGGTGGAAATGCCCGTGTCTGTTGATCAGGTGAAGGCCTTTATTGCGGTCAACACTGGCCTGTAAATAGGGTTTACCTAACTTGCGGGTCAAAACGGAATCATGAACAATGACGGGGTTGAGAAACACCCCGTGAACCCATTGTTTTGACCTCGTCCTCCAAACTTCTCGATCCACCCGAAACCATTCAGGGCCAAGGCTTTGACGCCCAGCCCAAGAAAGGTTTGGCCGCTTTGGCCGTGGACGACGAGCCGGGCATGCGCCATTTTCTTGAAAAGGCGCTTGAAACCCGGTTTTCCCGAGTAGATACCGCGGGATCAGTGGAAATGGCCCAGGCACTTTTTGAGGGGCATGATTACAGCACCATTGTGCTCGATGTCAGCTTGCCGGGCAAAAGTGGGCTGGCCTGGTTGAACGAGCTTCGCCAGGTGGGGTATGAGGGTGATGTCATCCTGATTACCGGTTATGCCGACATGGACACCGCCATTGGTGCCCTGCGGGCAGGTGCACAGGATTTTCTGCAAAAACCCTTTCGAATCGACCAGCTTTGGTATGCCCTTGACCGGGCCGCGGATCAAAACCGCCTGAAACGCGAAAACTTCGTGCTGAAAAGGGCTGTTTCCACTTTTCAGCAAAACGAACAGGTCATGGTGGGTGAAAGTCCGATCGTCCGTCACCTTCGAAAACTGATCGCCAAGGTGGCGCCGACCGATTCAACCGTCTTGCTGACCGGTGAGTCTGGTTCCGGAAAGGAAGTGTTGGCCCGTACCCTTCATGGCATGAGTCTTCGAAGTGAGCGGCCCTTTGTGCCCATCAACTGCGGTGCCATTTCCCCGGAACTGATCGAAAGCGAATTGTTTGGCCATGCCAAAGGCGCATTCACAGGTGCCAATGAATCGCACCAAGGTCTTTTTTATTACGCCCAGGGCGGTACCCTGTTTCTCGATGAAATTGGTGAGTTGCCCCTGAGCATGCAAACCAAACTGCTTCGAGTACTCGAAGACCGGCGCATTCGCCCGGTGGGCAGTACGCGTGAAGTGGATGTGGACGTGCGCATTGTTGCCGCCACCAACGTGAACCTGGATACAGAGGTCAAGCGCGGCCGTTTTCGGCAAGACCTTTACTACCGCTTGCAAGTGATGCCGATTGAAATGCCGCCGCTGCGTTCCCGGCAGGAAGACGTTGAGCTGTTGGCCAACTATTTCATCAAGATTTTCGCCCGGAAGTTGCGCATCGAGCCTTTGAAAATCAGTGCCGACATGCTGGCCCGGCTTCAGGCTTATGAGTGGCCAGGCAATGTACGCGAATTGCGAAATTTCATTGAACGTTCCCTGATTCTGGGTTATTTCCCCAAGGAAGACCTGCCTTTGAACCTGAATCTTGACGAGCGCGCCGAGTCCACAGAAGAGCCGCAGGACGAGTCACTGGAGCTTGTAGAGCGGGCGCACATACTGCGTGTGCTCAATGCATGCAGTGGCAACAAGTCAGAGGCCGCCCGGCGTTTGGGTGTGTCCCGAAAAACTCTTGAACGAAAGTGCATGGCGTGGAGCCAGGAATAGGTCAGCGGCCGTTTCCGCCACGGGGGCACTTCTGGCCCAGCCACTGGACTGTCAAAACCAAACTGGTGGTGACAGCCTGCATCCCTTTGATTGTACTCATCCCGATTGTGGCCCTGCTGGTGTGGTCCGCCGGGCAGGCCGCGTATACGAAAATCCTGATTTCCAAAGTACGCAGCGATCTGGTGCTGGCACAGCAAAAATTCAATGATGTTCAGGAAAGCAAATCCCTGGCATTGAAAGCCTGGTCTGAAAGTGCTTACCTGCGAAACGTACTGCAGCGGCATGGCGGCAACCTGGGCAATGCCGAGCTGGCCGTGCAGGCCGAGAAAATGGGATTTGCTTACCTGCGGCTGATCAACCCAGGCGGCATGGTGTTGAGTTCGTTCCCAGCCCGATTGCCGTACATGCTTGAACCGGAAGCACAGCGGTCGGTGGAGCTTCGCGAATCTGGAAGCTACACGGTACTGTTGTCGAACGCCGAGCTGAGCGATATTTCACCCGCACTGGCCACACGCGCAGTACAGGCAATTGTCCCCACCTCCAACGCAAGTCCTTCAAGCAAAATAACTGAGGATCGCGCGCTGGTGGTTCAGGTATTGCAGCCCTTGTTTCATGAAGGTGCCTTGCTCGGTTATCTGGAGGGCGGTTTGCTGCTCAATGGTAATTTGGGCTTGGTTGATGAAATCAACAACCTGATTTACTCGCCCAATACTTTGCTTGAAGGGTCAATTGGTACCACTACCGTGTTTCTCGAAGACGTGCGCGTGGCCACCACGGTAAGGCGTGAGGGTGAACTGCGCGCGTTGGGCACCCGGGTTTCCGATGTGGTGCGGCAAAGTGTGTTGGGGCGCGGTGAAGTGTGGCTCGAGCGGGCATTCGTAGTGAATGACTGGTATGTGGCCGCCTATGCGCCCTTGTTGAGTCCGGATGGAGACCGCATCGGCATGTTTTACGTGGGTTTTCTGGAAGCGCCTTACGCCAGCATCAAAACTCGCTTGCTGGTGCTTTTCCTGCTTGCGGTGGCTGCGGCCATAGTGTTGGGGGCGTTCATGGTGGTGCGCTTGACCTCGGGCATTTTTTACCCACTTCGGCGAATGAATTACATCATGAGCTTGCAGGAACAGGGTAACACCTGCGCGCGCGTGGGCGACTTGCGGCGTGCCGATGAATTTGCCGACCTTGCCAGCCACTTTGATGCCTTGCTGGCGCAACTGGATGCTCGCCGCGCAGAGCTGGTTGGCTTGAATGAAGCGCTAGATGTGCGGGTGCGAGAACGCACAGCCGACCTGCAGGCTGCCAACCAGCAGTTGCACCAGGCTGTTGCGCAATTGCTGGCTTCAGAAAAACTGGCTGCCCTGGGGCAGTTAACCGCAGGCATTGCGCATGAGTTCAATAACCCGCTGGCCATCATGATGGGCCACCTGGATTTGCTTCGCATGACGCTGCTTGACCCAGAAAGCGCAAAAACCCTGCGCTTGCTGGACGAGCAGGTTCACCGAATGCGCAACATTGTTCAAAAGCTGTTGCAGTTTTGCCGGCCCGATGAATACGCCTCCTATACCGAGGCAGTCAATGTCAATGAAGTGATTCAGGACAGCATCCTGTTTGTGCGCAGCGAAATTGAAATGGCGCGTGCGCGGCTCAAGCTCGACTTCAATGCCACTGAAACCGTCCAGATCAGCAGGACTGAACTGCAGCAGGTCATGGTCAATTTATTGATCAATGCGGCACATGCACTGGAAGGGCCGTTTGATGGGGAAGACAAATCGCCTGATGAACCTGCCACCATTTTCATCGAAACTTTCAATGCCACATCTGAAGATGGCCACGCCGAAGTTCGGATACGCGTACAAAACAATGGCGAGCCCATCCCCGCCGAACGATTGCAGCTGATTTTCAAGATGTTCTACACCAGCAAGCAGGCAGGGCGGGGTACCGGTTTGGGTTTGCCTGTGTCGCGCATGCTGGTGCAGCGCTACGGTGGTGATCTGATCGCGCAAAGCCCGGTTGTGCCCGTAAGCAAGCCGCAATGGGGCGCATGTTTTGAAATTGTTTTGCGTTGCAAGGCCAAACCTTCAGCCGATATCTTGAAGGAAACAGGTCAACAGATCCTGTTGATTGAAAAGCAACTGTCACAAGGAAACTGAAGTGCCCAAGGTGTTTGGATTTGCCGGTTTTTCCGGCGTAGGCAAGACCACATTGATCGAGCAGTTGTTGCCGATCCTGATTGGCAAAGGTGTGCGCGTGTCAGTCATCAAGCACGCCCACCACGACTTTGACATTGACCGGCCCGGCAAGGATTCCTATCGACACCGTGAGGCCGGCGCCTATGAAGTATTGATTACGGCCAACAAGCGTTGGGTATTGATGCATGAGCTGCGGGATGAAGCAGAGCCTACCCTGGAAGAACAATTAACTCGCCTTTCACCTTGCGATCTGGTGATTGTTGAAGGTTTCAAAAGGGCCGATATCCCAAAAATCGAAATCTGGCGTGAGGCAAACGGCAAGCCAATGTTGTATCCTCAAGACCCCAATATCGTGGCGGTGGCCTGTGATGCGGAAATCGAGTGCCGCGGTTTGCCCGTTCTGCCGCTGAATGATCCACCCACGATTGCGCAATTTATTTTGGAACACTTTTTGAATGATTGAACTGAATGACCTGCTTGCCCAGATTTGGCCTTTGGCTGTTCAGCAAACTGTGGGCATTGAGCAAGTTGAATTGAAACAGGCTCTTGGGCGTGTTCTGGCTCAAGATGTGATCTCTACGCTGGATGTGCCGCAGCATGACAACAGCGGCATGGATGGCTATGCAGTGCGCAGTGCAGATTTTGTTGCCCAAAGGCAATTTGAGGTGTCGCAACGTATTCCGGCTGGTGCCTCGCCTGACGCTTTGTTGCCGGGTACGGTGGCCAGGATTTTTACGGGTGCCCCCATTCCGCCAGGTTCGGATTCCGTGGTCATGCAAGAGGACGTTCAAGTACTGGGTGATGGTCAGGTTGTTTTCAATGCCTTGCCCAAAGCAGGGCAGTGGATTCGGTGCGCGGGCGAAGACATTGCCACAGGCCAGGTTGTGTTGTCCAAAGGCACGCGTCTGGATGCCATTCACGTGGGTTTGCTGGCCTCAATTGGAGTGGCAGAAGTGGCTGTGGCCCGGCGACTGAAAGTGGGCGTGATGGCCACAGGCAGCGAACTGCAACGCCCGGGAAGCCCTTTGAAAGCCGGTCAAATCTACAATTCCAACGAGTATGTGTGGTGTGGTTTGCTGAGTGCCTTGAACGTGGACGTGGTGTCGGTGGGTATTGTGCCCGACAACTTCAAGGCCACCTGCGCAGCGCTTGAATCACTGGCCGATTGTGACGCCGTGATCAGTTCCGGCGGGGTGTCCGTGGGCGAAGAAGACCATGTGAAGCCTGCCATTGAAAAAGTGGGTGAATTGCGTTCATGGAAAGTGGCCATGAAGCCGGGAAAACCGATCGCTTTTGGTCACATCAACCGCCTGCAAGGTGGCTACAGCTGGTTTTTTGGCTTGCCGGGTAACCCGGTTTCCAGTGCGGTTGCATTCAAGCTGATCGTGAAGCCTTTTTTGGATCTATTGCAGGGGCAGGCCGTGACCCAGGTGGATTGGCGTTTGCGCATGCAGCAGGTGCAGGCGGATTTCGCCTGGTTGAAGCCCGATGAGCGCCGGGAGGAGTTTTTGCGTGTCCATGTACAATCCGGAAAAGCGCGGCTGTTTGCCAACCAGAGTTCGGGCGTGCTCACCTCACTGGCCCAGTCCAATGGCTTGGTTCGTCTGGCCAAGGGGCAGGTGGTAAGTCCCGGTGAGTGGGTTGATTGTGTGATGTATCGGGATTTGATGTCATGAAAGTGAAAGTACGGTTTTTTGCCAGTTTGAAAGAACAACTGGGGCAAGACAGCATGGATGTTGAGGCTGATTTTTCGCCCGCCACCGTGGCAGGCCTGCGTGCCCACCTGTGTAGCGACCCAGCTTTTGCCAAAGTGTTTGAGCAGGCTGGGCGCTTGCGTGCAGCGGTCAATCAGGACATGGCTGATGACAACACCCCCGTGCCTGAAGTGGCCGAAGTGGCCTTTTTTCCACCTGTAACGGGGGGTTGAATGCTGCGATCCAAAGTGTTGGTTCAAGAGGCTGATTTCGATGTGTCAACGGAGGTTCGCTGGCTTCGGGAAGGGTTGCCCGAAATTGGTGCGGTGGCCACCTTCATTGGTACGGTTCGTGACATGAATGAAAACAGCATGGTTCAGGCCATGACACTTGAGCATTACCCGGGCATGACCGAAAAAGCGCTGGAAAATATCCTGAAAGTTGCCGATTCGCGTTTTGAAATCAGCTCGGCGATGATTATTCACCGGGTGGGCCCCTTGTATCCGGAAGACCAGATCGTGTTTGCAGCCGCGACCAGTGCGCATCGCCAGCAGGCTTTTCTGGCCTGTGAATTCATCATGGACTACCTCAAAACTGAAGCGCCTTTCTGGAAAAAGGAAGACACGCCGCAGGGCGCGCGCTGGGTGTCCGCACGCGATAGCGACGACACCGCCATGAAGCGCTGGGAGCAAGACCAGTGAATGCCCTGAATGCTTTGGCCGTTTTTGTAGGGGCAGGCTTGGGAGGAGTAGGCCGTTACGCCCTTGGGTGGATATTGGGTCAGCCCGCCTGGTTGCCATTCGCAGTGGGTACCTTGGCGGTCAACCTGATTGGTGGCTTTTTGGCGGGCGCCTTGTTTGCCACTTTGGGCCCGGCCTGGTTGAAAGCCAACCCGATGGGGTTGTTTCTCATGACCGGTGTATTGGGTGGCCTGACCACGTTTTCAGCCTTCACGGCGGAAGGCGCCAATTTGCTGCTCGACAAACCCGCACTCGCGCTTGGTCACGCCGCAGTGCACGTGCTGGGCTGTCTGCTTGCATTTTTCATCGCCAGCAAATTGTTCTCAGTACTTGGGCATTAAACCCGGCACTGTTCAGTGCTGCTCCCAAGGCAGGCCACTGAAACGCCATCCGTTCAGGCTGGAGCGCTGGTGTTCATCGTTCTTATCCCCTTCAAAACCTTCCAGCACATTGATTGCAAACTCGAAACCGTGTTTGGCTGCCAGGGTGGCTGCGTGGTGTGAGCGTGCACCGCTGCGGCAAAGAAACAGGACTGGTTGGTGGGTTTGTACCCGGTCCGCCACCTGCGTGATGAAGTCGGGGTTGCGTACGCCATCCGGGTAATTGTTCCATTCCACATGAAATGAACGGTCTTCTGAAAAACTGACTTGCCCAACCCAATCCAGTTCCGCATCGGTGCGCACATCGATCAGCACCGCGTTTTCATCGGCTTTGAGAAGTTCCCAGGCTTCTCGCGGGGTGAGCGCGCCCAAGTAGGTCAGCTCTTTCTCTGTAGCCCGATTCTTCGCCAAATCGAGTAATTGCTGGGCAGTTTTAGACATGTTCTGCTCTCTTGAGGTGTGTGTTTTGAATGAGTGTATTGTAATACAAGCATGCGCTAGACTAAACCAAAAGCAAAAATGCACCATATTAGTGCGCGATGCTCCAAGATGGGGCAAATAACCCGGACGGGTGAGAGTCACCTGACTCAAGATGCGCGCTTTGCCGTTGATGTTTTGTTGGTATGGTCTTTGCTTTAACCCTCCACGTCGTTGAGTGAATTCGCGCTAAGAGTCATATATAGCAATGTTGAACGTGTTATTGTTTCGCTTAATTTGATGCGTTTCACTCGGAACTTTTTTAGATCACTATCCACCTCACATACCAGGAGATTTTCAATGGCGACCGCCCAAGATGTAATGAAGATGGTTGCGGAAAACGAAGTCAAGTTCATTGACTTCCGATTCACCGACACAAAAGGCAAAGAACAACACGTTTCCGTGCCTGTTAAAATGTTTGACGATGACAAGTTCGAGTCTGGTCACGCATTTGACGGCTCTTCCATCGCGGGTTGGAAAGGCATTGAAGCCTCCGACATGTTGTTGATGCCCGATCCAGATACAGCTCGCATGGACCCATTCCGTGAAGAGCCTACCCTGATCCTGACTTGCGACGTAATCGAGCCAACTGACGGCAAGGGCTACGACCGTGACCCACGTTCCATCGCACGCCGCGCTGAAGCGTACCTGAAGTCATCTGGCCTGGGCGACACAGCCTACTTCGGTCCAGAACCCGAATTCTTCATTTTCGACAGCGTGACATGGACAGACGAAATGTCCGGTTGCCACTTCAAGATCAAGTCCGAAGAAGCTGCATGGTCAACTGGTATTGACTACGAGCACGGTAACCTGGGTCATCGCCCAACAGTAAAAGGCGGTTACTTCCCGGTTTCCCCTACCGACTCTTTCCAGGACATCCGTTCCGAAATGTGTCTGTTGCTGGAACAGCAAGGCGTGCCCGTTGAAGTGCACCACCACGAAGTGGCCGGCGCTGGCCAGAACGAAATCGGTACCATGTTCTCCACGCTGACCAAGCGCGCTGACTGGACCCAGATTCTGAAGTACACCGTGTGGAACGTTGCTGCAAGCTATGGCAAAACAGCGACATTCATGCCCAAGCCAATGTGGGGTGACAACGGTTCAGGTATGCACGTTCACCAGTCAGTCTGGAAAGACGGCGTTAACCTGTTCGCAGGCAATGGTTATGCAGGTTTGTCTGATTTCGCCCTGTACTACATCGGCGGTATCATCAAGCACGCACGTGCACTGAACGCGATTACCAACCCATCCACCAACTCCTACAAGCGTTTGGTGCCTGGTTACGAAGCACCGGTAAAATTGGCTTACTCTGCCAAGAACCGTTCCGCTTCAATTCGCATTCCACACGTGGCCAATCCAAAAGGCCGTCGTATCGAAGCGCGCTTCCCGGACCCTATGGCCAACCCCTACCTGGCATTCTCTGCCTTGTTGATGGCTGGTCTGGACGGTGTTCAGAACAAGATTCACCCAGGTGAAGCTGCGACGAAGAACCTGTACGACTTGCCTCCAGAGGAAGACGCATTGGTACCAACCGTGTGCCACAGCCTGGAACAGGCTCTGGAAGCACTGGAAGCAGATCACGAGTTCCTGACCCGTGGTGGTGTATTCAGCAAGGAAATGATCGAAGCGTACATCGCTTTGAAGATGGAAGAAGTTCAGCGCATGCGCATGACACCACACCCCATCGAATACGACATGTACTACGGCCTGTAATTGCCTGAGTGCTTTCGTGCGATCTGAAAATGGCCCTGAAAAGGGCCATTTTTATTTGTGCTTTGTAGACCGAAAGTGTCACCCACCTGGTATCAACACTCGCCTTCAATGGGGAGGGTGTTCACCGGGTGATCGAGTATGATTGACACTGTTTAAAGAATCTCCTGAGATGCAAGCATGGCGAATCATTCGGTCTTTCGGCGCTCCAGCCTTGTGCTGGCGTTCGGTTTGTTACAGTGGTCGGCAGTTCAGGCCAAAGGCACTGAAATGTACGTGTGTACCGGTGCTGACGGGGTTCGAACCTATCAGAATTCCGATGGTGGAAGCGGGTGTGTTTCGCTGAACCTGAACCCAATCACGGTTGTGCCGGCGCCCAAATCAGTAGCGCCAAGGGCTGGCGGCGATTCAACGGGCACTCGTCCAGCAAGGCGTGCACCGGCAGAATATGATGGACGTACTGCTGCAGATTTCAATGCAAAAGACGATCGAATGAAAATTTTGCAGGAAGAACTGCGCATCGAAGAAAGTAAATTGAAGTCCTTGCAGGACGAATACAAGAACGGTCAACCGGATCGACAAGGCAATGAGCGCAACTACCAGAAATACCTGGATCGTGTAGCCCGCCTTGAGCAGGAGATCATGGTGACCAATGACAACATTGAAATACTGAAAACTGAACTGATCCGACTGTCTCGATGAACGGTGTGATTCGGGCAGGGTCAGCACGAGGGTGAATTGAAAAAAGAACGGTTTCAAGGTCTTGAATTGTTGGCCACGGCAGTGGTGGTGAGTAATCAGGATGGTTTGGTGTTGTACGCCAACCTTTCCGCAGAAACCCTTCTTGAGGTTTCCATGCGCAGCCTGGATGGACAGGCCTTTCCGGCCCTGTTTGTTGAGGCACAGGCCTTTCGGGACCTGTTGCGCAAGTCTCTGGCTGATCCCTTCGGCGTCAAGCGCCAAGTCTTTGAGTTGATCAGGCCCAGTGGTGCGTCCGAACATGTGCATGTCACCCTGTCCTGTCCGGATGGGGCCAATGGTTTCACACTGATTGAGCTTCGGGAAATCGAGCAACAACTCAAGGTGGACCGTGAAGCGCGCATGCTGGACCAATCGCTTGCCAATAAAGAACTGATCCGAAACCTCGCTCACGAAATCAAGAATCCGCTCGGCGGAATTCGGGGTGCAGCCCAGCTGCTGGAAGTAGAGCTGCCTTCGCCAGATTTGAAGGAATACACCCAAGTCATCATCAAAGAGTCGGATCGGCTGCAAACCCTGGTAGACCGCCTGCTGGCTCCACACAGAAAGCCGCACATTGTGTCGATGATGAATATTCACGAAGTGTGCGAGCGTGTGCGTTCAGTCATCCTGGCCGAGCACCCCAAAGGTTTGAAATTTGTTCGGGATTACGACATATCCATCCCCGAGTTTCTGGGTGATCTTGAACAATTGATTCAGGCCATCCTGAATATAGTGCGCAATGCTGCACAAGCCTTGGCACCTCAAATTGAAGAAGGCACCGCGAAGATTACTTTGTGCACCAGGGTGGTGCGTCGAGTCACGGTAAATCGCAAACAACACAGGCTGGCATTAGACTTGCAAGTAATCGACAACGGTCCTGGTGTGCCTGTAGAAATCATGGAAAGAATTTTTTTCCCCCTGGTTTCTGGGCGGGAAGGGGGCAGTGGGTTGGGCCTGACCCTCGCGCAAACCTTTGTGCAACAGCACGAGGGCATTATTGAATGCAGCTCCACGCCGGGAAAAACAATTTTCAAAGTCACATTGCCGTTGCAGTTTGATCACGCTACCAACTGAGCGGCTTAAGGAACAACATTTAATGCGTCCAATTTGGGTTGTTGATGATGACCACTCCATTCGCTGGGTATTGCAAAAGGCAATTTCCCGCGAAGGAATACCCTGCGAAATATTTTCGTCAGCTGCCGAAGTGTTAGAACGACTGGAAACCGAAGTGCCGCAGGTGCTGGTTTCCGACATTCGAATGCCCGGTCAAAGTGGCTTGAGCCTGCTATCCAAGGTACGCGATCTTCATCCGGATTTGCCAGTCATCATCATGACCGCATATTCAGATTTGGATAGTGCCGTGTCTGCCTTTCAGGGCGGTGCGTTCGAGTATTTGCCCAAGCCGTTTGACATTGAAAAAGCGGTTGAGCTGATCATGCGCGCGGTTCGGGAATCGCAAACCGAGGAGTTTGTTGAAGAGGCCGAGTCCGCAGCCCCCGAAATTCTGGGGCAGGCACCCGCCATGCAGGAAGTGTTTCGCGCCATTGGTCGCCTGTCCCAGTCCAATGTCACCGTATTGATTACCGGTGAAAGTGGTGCAGGCAAGGAACTGGTTGCACGCGCCTTGCACCGTCACAGCCCTCGCGCTTCGCAGCCTTTCATCGCCCTGAATACCGCAGCCATTCCAAAGGACTTGCTGGAATCTGAACTGTTCGGTCACGAGCGTGGTTCATTCACCGGTGCCCAAGCCCTGCGGCGTGGGCGTTTTGAACAGGCTGAAAACGGCACGCTGTTTCTGGATGAAATTGGTGACATGCCAGCCGAGTTGCAAACCCGCCTGCTTCGCGTACTTTCCGATGGACACTTTTACCGCGTGGGTGGTCAACAGCCCATCAAGGCCAATGTCCGGGTAATCGCGGCTACGCACCAGAACCTGGACGAAAGGGTCAAGCTGGGTTTGTTTCGCGAAGACTTGTATCACCGCCTGAACGTGATCCGTTTGCGATTGCCACCCCTGCGTGAGCGCCAGGAGGACATTCCCATTCTGGCCAAGCATTTCCTGAATGTGTCTGCCCGGGAACTGGGTACCGAGACCAAGCGTTTGTCCGAGTCGGCTGTGCGCATCATTAGCGAGTTTCCTTTTCCAGGCAACGTTCGTCAGCTGGAAAACGTCTGCCGCTGGATCACCGTAATGGCTCCAGCCCAATTGGTTGAGGCCCGTGATTTGCCTCCTGAACTGAAAGCGTTTCAGTCGGGTGGAAATATGGCGCTTGAGCAAATGGCTGGCAATTCGCCAAGCCCCAACCTGTGGTTGGCTGAACCTGTGCTGCCTGCGTCTACGCCCTCAGCCCCTGTCAGTGTGTCAGCCATGTCTGCTGGCAAGTATCCTTTTGATGCCGTGCCGTCCGATCTGGCTTCAGTGCTGGCAGAACCGATCAACGCAGCGAGCTGGCTGGATTTGTTGTTCATCGAGGCCGAAAAAGCACTGGAAGGCGGCCAACCGAATGTCATGGATGCGCTGACGGCCCAGTTTGAAACCACGATGATCCAGGCTGCCCTGAAAGCCACTCATGGCAAGCGTATCGAAGCGGCTCAGCGCTTGGGAATAGGGCGCAACACCATCACACGGAAAATCCAGGATCTGAATATTGATGTGAAAGACATTGATTGAGTTTTTGATCTGACGCCCACAAAAAAACCTCTGCATGCAGAGGTTTTTTTTGTTTGAACAAACGTCACAGCTCAAATTGCAAGCATCACATATTCTTGACCTGAAACTTCTTCAGGATACTCGACAGGTCAGTCGCAACTGTTTTCAAGCCCGATACTGCATTGGCTGCACGGCGGGCCATGTCCAGGTTGCCTTCCGACAATTGGGCCACCACTTCTACCTGTTGGCCGATACTTTCAGAGGCCTGATTCTGTTCAAGCAGGGCAGCGTGAATGTTTTCAACCGAGTGGGCCACTGCGGATGAATCGGCTGTGATCTGGTTCATGGCCCGGCCGGCCTGATCGACCAGCTCGACGCCTTTTTTAACGCTCAGCACAGCCATATCCATGTTGTTCACGGCAACACCTGAACTCGATTGAATCGCTTCAATCATGCCGTGAATGTCGTCAGTGGACTTGCGTGTGCGCTCCGCCAGTTTGCGTACTTCATCGGCCACCACCGAGAAACCGCGGCCCTGTTCGCCAGCACGGGCTGCTTCAATGGCTGCATTCAAGGCCAGCAGGTTGGTTTGTTCGGCAATGCCTTTGATGATCAGCGCAATTTCCGATATTTCACGCGACTGCTCACCCAGTTGTTGAATGGCCTGTGCGGTGCCCTGTACGTTTTCTGAAATCTTGTGCATTTGCTGGGTGGCGGAATTGATCGCACCCAAGCCATCGTCGGCCAATTGGCGGGCCTTGTTGCTCACTTCCTTGGCCTGGGTTGCAGACTCTCCCACACTGGAAATCGAAGAAGACATTTCCTCCACTGCTGCGGCCATTCCTGATGCTGCGTCGCTTTCCGCTGCGGCACCTTTGCTCAGTTCGTCGCTTGTTTCTACCAGGTCTTCGGAAGCCACCTGAACCTGGTCGGTGCTGCGCTTCACTGCGCCCAGGGCTTGTTCCATGCTTTCTGCCATGCGGTTCATGCTACGAGCCAGCAAGCTGATTTCGTTGCGAGTGGGCACATTACCCAGCGTCACCTCATCCGCCGCGCGGGCAGTCATGTCGCCGTTGCCCAGTTTCAATGCCAATGCGGTCAAGCCTTTTGTAGAACTGGTCAAGCGACCAGTGACCCAAAACAGGATCAAGGCAATGGCCGCAGTTGCAATCAGACCCATCACGACCATCAGCGTGGTCATGGAATAGATGCTGCTGAACACCTCAGAGGTGCGGGCGGGTGCAATGATGGTTGCACCGCCCCATTGCGGCACCTTGCTGAATGCGACAAATTCGGTGTGTTGTTCGCCCGTTGCGGGTTCGGTCCAGCTGACTTGTGTCATGCCCGAGTCTTCCTTGCTGATTGTGTCCAGCAGGGTTTGCAGGTCGGGCTGGCTTGCAGCCAGTTCCTTGAACTCATCGCCCTTGAGCGTGGGGTGGATCATCACTTTGTTGCTGGCCGCGCCCTTGGTGTACAGCACATAAGGCACGCCAGTTTCACCGATGCGTGTATTCAACACGGCATTTTGAACATCACCAAACAGTTGGGTCATGTCAAAGCCGATGAACAGGATCAAATCGTGCTTGCCATCGCTGCTTTTGATGGGCAGGTATTTCGACATGTAGCGTTTGCCAAACAACAGGGCCTCGCCCACATAGGTTTCACCCTGAATGACCTTGGCATATCCAGGGTGGTTTCGGTCAAGCTTGGTTCCTACCGCACGGTCACCGTTCTCTTTTTTCAAGCTGGTTGAAATTCGCAGGTAATCGTCGCCGGTGCGCACGAACACGGTGGCTACACCGCCGGTCACGCGTGTGAAGTTGTCAGCAATTGCAAAATTGCCAGTGACAGGACTCGAGTTCAGCGTGACCAATGGCCCTTGTACTTCCGCATTGATTGAAATCATTTGCGAGGGATCAACAACCAGTTCACCTTTGAACTGTTTTTCAAACAAATCTGCAAGCTGGGTGGCTGAGTTTTCTGAAAGTTTGTAGGCAATTTCCATGGTTTGCCGCAAACCTTCAGCTTGTGTGGATACCGCGCGTTCAGTACGCTGTGTGGCTGCCTTGAAGGTAGACCAAGCCGTAATACCGACCAGGCTTAAAACAATCAAAGCCACAAGGGCAGCGCTGGTAAAACTGATCTGTTTGGCCAGGGGCAGGGTTTTGAGGTTCATGGTTAGCAGCTGAAGTGTGATGAAGGACAATTTCGATCATCGCATCGTCTCCCCCAACTTAATTGGCCAATTAGAGGGGTAATTCACCCTATTTCAAGGGCGTGTGACCATTCCTGCTGTGGAAGAAGTGGTCACCGCTTTAAAGGGACAGTGTTGCAACAGCAGGCGCGTGGTCAGAAGGCTTTTCCCATTTGCGGGGAACGCGGTCAATCACGCTGGCGGTGCATTGTGCAGCCAGTGGTGAAGACAGCAACACATGATCAATACGCAAGCCCTTGTTTTTCTGAAAGCCCAGCATGCGGTAATCCCACCAGGAATAGGTTTTCTCGGGTTGTTCGAACAGCCTGAAGCTGTCAGTCAAACCCAAACCCAACAAAGTGTTGAAACGGCTGCGCTCGTCTTCTGAACACAGCACCTGGCCTGCCCAGGCTTTGGGGTCGTGCACATCGCGGTCATCTGGGGCGATGTTGTAGTCACCGACCAGTGCCAGCTTTGGGTATTGGGCAAGCCAGCCTTGGCAGTCTTTCAGCAAGGCATCCAACCAGGCTTTCTTGTATTCAAACTTGTCTGAACCCACCTCTGAACCATTGACCACGTAGGCGCTGATGAAGCGCAATTCGCCAAACGTGGCGGCAATGACCCGTTTTTGCTCGTCGGGAAAGCTGGGCAGGTTGACCTGCACGTCCACCGGCACGGGCATGGTGGCTTTTTTGTAAAGAATTGCTACACCGTTGTAGGTTTTTTGACCAGCAAACACGGCGCCATACCCTGCAGCTTCAAGTTCGGCCAGCGGAAAATTTTCATCGGTCAGCTTCAATTCCTGCAACCCGAGCAAATCGACCGGGTTGGTTTCAAGCCATTGCAGCAGGTGGGGCAAGCGCACCTTGAGTGAATTCACATTCCAGGTGGCCAGCTGAATCGAATGACCAGCCGATGTGTCCATGGTGGAGGTGTCGAGAACTGCGTTCATCAAGCCGCCTGCCGGTTGTCGACCATGCCGGTATGGCGAAGCAGGGCGTCCATACTGGGTTCGCGTCCGCGGAAGGCTTTGAATGATTCTGCAGCGGGGCGGCTGCCGCCCACAGACAGAATTTCTTCCAGAAACTTGCGACCGGTTTCAGGGCTGACCACACCGTTTTCTTCAAACATGGCAAACGCGTCGGCTGACAACACTTCTGCCCATTTGTAGCTGTAGTACCCAGCAGCATATCCACCCGCAAAAATGTGGCTGAACGAGTTGGGAAAGCGGTTGTAGGCGGGTGGCACCATCACTGCCACTTCCTTGCGAACCTGGGCCAGCAGGTCGAGCATGTCGCGTTCGCCGTGTGGATCAAATTCCGTGTGTACCAACATATCGAACAGCGAGAATTCAACCTGGCGCAGGGTTTGCAAACCGCTCTGGAAATTCTTGGCGGCCACCATTTTGTCAAAGAGAGCTTTTGGCATGGGCTCGCCCGTGGTTTCGTGCGCGGTCAGTGATTCCACCACACTCCATTCCCAGGCAAAGTTTTCCATGAACTGGGAGGGCAATTCCACGGCATCCCATTCGACACCGTTGATGCCTGCAACATCCAGTTCGTCAATGCGGGTCAGCATGTGGTGAATGCCATGTCCAAATTCGTGGAACAGCGTTTGCACATCGTCGTGCGACAATTGCGCGGCCTTGCCTGCAGCGGGTTTTGTGTAGTTGCAGGTCAGGTAGGCCACGGGGGTCTGCACACCTTGCTCGGTGCGCTTGCGCCCACGGGCGTCGTCCATCCAGGCACCGGAGCGTTTGCTGGCACGGGCATAGGGGTCGAGGTAGAAGTGTGCAATGGCTTTGCCGTCCTTCTGCACCTCGAAGAAGCGCACATCGGCGTGCCATTTGTCGGCCTCAGCCTTCACGATATTCACGCTGAACAGTTTTTCTGTCAGCTTGAACAGGCCATCCAGCACGCGGTCTTCCTGGAAATACTGGCGCACTTCCAGGTCGCTGAAGGCGTATTTCTTTTCCTTGAGCTTTTCTGAAACGTAACTGATGTCCCAGCTTTGGAGGTCTTCCTGGCCCAGTTCGGATTTTGCGAATTCACGAATTTCTTCCAGGTCGCGAAGGGCGAATGGCTTTGCTTTTACGGCCAGTTCTCGCAGGAAGCTGATCACTTCATCGGGAGTATCAGCCATTTTCGGTACCAGGCTCAGCTCGCCAAAACTGGCATATCCCAGCATCTGGGCTTCTTCCTTGCGCAATTGCAGCAGTTCGCGAATCAATGCGGTGTTGTCGAGTTCGGCCGGGCCAAACTCGGATGCGCGTTTGGCATAAGCTTCATAGAGCGTTTCACGCAGTTCGCGTTTGTCTGCGTACTGAAGCACAGGAAAATAGGATGGAAACTGCAGGGTGAATTTGTAGCCTTCCTTGTTTTCGGATTTGGCCAATTCCTCTGCAGCCTGCACTGCGTATTCAGGAATACCCGCCAGGTCGGCTTTGTCGGTTACGATCAGTTCAAAGGCACTTGTGGCATCGAGCACGTTTTCAGAAAACTTGGCCGTGATGGCAGCCTGTCGATCCTGTATTTCAGCGTAACGCGGTTTTTGTTCCGCAGGCAGTTCTGCGCCACCCAGCTTGAAGCCACGGATGGAGTTGGCCAATACTTTCAAGCGCGCAGGGGTGAAACCTTTCGCTGCTTCGCTTTGTTCAACAGCTTTGTAAATGGCGTACAGGCGCTCGTCCTGCCCAACCATGGTCCAGAATTCCGTGGTTTTGGGCAGGCAGGCGTTGTAAGCCGCACGCAATTCCTCAGTGTCAGCCACTGAATGCAGGTGCCCGACCACGCCCCATGCGCGGCTTAGTTGCTCGCAGACTGAATCCAGCGGCAGCAGTGTGTTGTCCCAAGTAGCTTGTTCAGGTGCGGTGCTGGCCGTGATTTCAAGCTGTTGTTTGGCCGCTGCCAGCAATGCATCAATTGCGGGTTCCACGTGCTCGGTCTTGATGTCTGAAAACCGGGGCAGTCCGGAAAAGTCGAGGAGGGGGTTGTTCGCACTCGTGCTGATGTCTTGGCTCATGGTCTTGGGTCCTGCTAAAAAATTCTTAATGGCTGCGCTTAAATACTACGTTCTACGGCTTCAATGGTGTTCTGCAGCAGCATGGTGATGGTCATGGGACCAACGCCACCGGGCACGGGGGTAATCCAGCCAGCTACTTCACTGGCAGATTCAAAGTCGACATCGCCGCACAACTTGCCGTCTGGCAGGCGGTTGATGCCCACGTCGATCACCACCGCGCCGGGTTTGATCATGTCACCAGTAATCATATTGGGACGACCTACCGCAACTACAAGTACGTCCGCGCGCAAACAATGCGATTTCAGGTCTTTGGTTTTGCTGTTGCACAGGGTAACCGTGGCACCCTGTTGCAACAACAGCATGGCTTGGGGCTTGCCCACAATATTGCTGGCGCCTATGACAACCGCTTCCGCACCACGCAAGTCAATGCCCGTCAATTCCAGCATTTTCATGACCCCGTAAGGGGTGCACGGGCGAAACAGGGGTTTGCCGGTCATCAACAAACCGGCATTGCTGATGTGAAAACCGTCCACATCCTTTTCTGCGCTGATAGACTCAATCACCAGGTGAGAATCCAGGTGCCGGGGCAATGGAAGCTGAACCAGAATGCCGTGGATCGTTGGGTCGGCATTCAATTGCTCCACCAGGCCAACCAGTGCATCCTGGCTGGTGTTTTCGGGCATGCGGTGCATTACCGATTTGAACCCGGCCTTTTCGCAGGCCGACACTTTGTTGCGAACATACACTTGTGAGGCTGGGTCTTCGCCCACCAGTACAACAGCCAAGCCCGGCTGGTGTCCCTGTGCGGTCAATTCGGCAGCGCGGGTTGCAATGGTTTCTCGAATGGAAGCGGCCAGTTCAGTGCCGCTGATGATTTGTGCAGACATGTCGGAATGTTTTCTTTAATAGAGGGTGTTCGGTGGTGTTGGGGTCGACAAGGCCTGCAGTGCAGACCCTGTCAGGCAAGGTGGTTAAGACTGGGCCATTTCCGGTGACTTTCTCAATGCGATTTTAAGCAGATCGGCCACGGTGGTGACTTGCAGTTTGTCCATGATGTTGGCGCGGTGGGCTTCCACGGTCTTGATGCTGATGTTCAGGTCGTCGGCGATCTGCTTGTTCAGCCTGCCTGATACGATTCGCTCAAGCACCTGCAATTCACGCGTGGTCAATCTGGAGTAGAGCTTGTTGATCTGTTCATCCAGCTTGGAGGCGTGTGCCAGACCATGTGCAAGTTGCATGTGCTGTTGGATTAGTTCCTTGATCTTGGTTTCATCAAACGGCTTTTCCAGAAAGTCCACGGCCCCGTTTTTCATGGTTTCCACCGCCAGGGTGACGTCGCCATGCCCGGTAATGAACACGATAGGGATTGGAATTCCGCGTTCGTTAAGAATCTTCTGTACTTCTATGCCTGACATTTTCGGCATGCGAATGTCCAGCAACAACACGCCAGGCTGGGGCCATTGCAGTTGGCTCAGGAACAGTTCGGGGTCCTCAAAAGTCTTGACCTGGTAGCCTTCTGTCTCGATCAGCCATTGCAGGGAGTCCCGCACCGCCTCGTCGTCATCCACAATGAACACGGTTTCGGGCATTTCTGTGGGTCGGGGTTGCGTGTGCAGCATTGGCTTTCATCCATAACAAAACAGTTCACGCGGGCAAAGCCGCTTCTTCGGCCAGCGGCAAAGTGAACTTGAACACGCTGCCACTGCCTTGCGCGGGTTCTACCCACAATTGGCCTTGATGATACTCAATAATAGTACGACAGATATTCAAGCCCATGCCCATTCCGTCAGATTTGGTGGTGAAAAACGACTCGAACAGCCGTTGACGGATTTCTTCCGGCACCCCCACACCGTGGTCTCGAACCTCCACCAGCGCAAACTGGGCTGACTGGCTGACCCGAATCTCCACATGCTTTTGGTCGCCAATCAGATGTCCCATGGCTTCGAAGCCGTTTTTGATCAGGTTCATCAAGACTTGCTCAATCAGCACGGGGTCGGCCAACACCGACAACAGCGCATCGGGAATGTCCATTTCAATGCGTGCCATGTGGTGTTTGGCGTCCAGCTGAGAAAAACTGACCGCATCTTCAATGATTTTGCCAATTGGGCAGGGGCTACGCTTGGGCTCCTGTTGTTTGACGAATTCACGAATGCGGCGAATCACATCGCCTGCGCGTTGGGCCTGCACATTGACTTTTTCCAGCACAGGCAATAATTCTTCCGGGCTGACTTTGCCCGATTTAAGCCGGGCGACACTCCCCATGTTGTAATTCGAGATGGCAGCCAGTGGCTGGTTGATCTCATGGGCCAGCGAGGAGGCCAGTTCTCCAAGGGTGATCAGACGGGAGGTGAACTGCAATTTCTCCTGCTGCTGCCGCGACATATTCTCCGCTTCCTTGCGTGAAGAAATATCGGTGGCCACCTGCATGATCACGGTGACCCCGTCCACCCAGGAAATCGAGCGGCGGCGAACTTCGTACCAGCGTTGCGAGTTGGTGTTGAGCCACTCAAACGGTTCAAACTGGTTGGCGCGGTTACGCCGACTCTTGGACATGCGGGGCGGGGTGGCGCTTGCAAACCATTCGCGGTGCAGGCGGTTCACGAAAATATATTCATCGGCACCGGCATCGGGACCCTGGACACACACAGCCGCATCCAGTTCTTCCAGAATGCGTACAAAGCGACGGTGAGCAGCGGCCAGTTCATCGCGCACCCGGCGGGGTTCGGTGATGTCGGTCATGGAGGTCATCCAGCCGCTTTGCTGCCCTTCGCTGTCCACCAGCGGTGACACATACATGCGGGCATCGAACACGCTGCCATCCCGACGGCGAACCTGAACTTCAATGCCTTTCTGGGGTGCATTGCCTGAAAGAATCAGGTCCAGGCTGGCTTGCTGTTCTTCATAGGACCGATCGGGCCAATAGGGGAAGGGCGGGGCCATACCCACCAGTTCTGTTTCCAGATACCCCGTCATCCGGCAAAAGGCCGGGTTCACGTAGGTAATGCGACCTTGCATGTCAATCGCACGCATACCGGTAATCACCGAGTCTTCCATGGCGCGCCGGAACTTGGTTTCCGCAAGAAGCCGCTTCTCGGCCTGGCTGCGCAGCTTTGCATGCCGGAACAAGAGAACAAAACTCCACACGATCACCAGCGACAGTCCGAAAACTGCCCAGGCCAACATGTTGGAGAACAGTTCCGTATTGGTTTTATAGAGCACCGCCCGCAACTTCAGGCCGTGCCCGGGTGGGTCGAGTGGCACCTCGTGACTTAGTTTGGCGTTGTCGATTGATCTACTGACGTTGGAGGCCACCGGGTTGCCACCCCCGTCCACAATGCTGACCAGGTAAAGCTGCACAAATGAATCAGGCACTGCATCATTCAACAGGGAAGCCATCGGCACAGTGGCTGCAACCGTGCCCTGAAATTCACCCTTCGACATGATCGGACTGTGAATTTCTATGTACACCTTGCCAGAGGGGCCCAGGAAAGGGCGTGAGAAAACCGGAAGGCGTGTTTCCGAGGCCGTGTTGAAGGCCCAGTAACTTTCAGCGTCCTCAATGGTTTCATACAGCGGGTGCAATATTTCTGTAGATCGCAGGGCAGGCAGTGACAGGTGCGTGACCCGCCTTTCATTGTCCACAACCAGCACCGTGCTGACTTCCTGAAATTCATTCATCAGGGCTGCAGACGAGGCCCGAAAGCGGTCCATGTCAGCACTGCTCTCCTCCAGCCCCCGTGAAATCAGGCCCAAGCGTTCCTGGGCTGAAAGCAGGCGTGTTCGGATGGTTTGGCGCGCCAGTTCGACATCGCGGATTACACGCAACTGGGTCTGGTTTTGGTCTTCCGAGTGAAGCGTGTAGAAAAACGCTCCCATGGCCAACAGGAACAGGATGATACCCACCAGCGGGGTAGCCCAAACCAGTGGGCTCGTACGGGGTTGTTCGCTCAGGCGCACGGTTGAATTTGTCTCGAAAACCAGATGATGACAGCAGTGTACAAAACATGCAGCAGCACCGGTCAGGCCTTTTAAGGGGATTGGGGAAAATCCTTATAAATTCCACGATACGAAATCGCAACTCACATTTTGAAACTTTCTGGATTAGGTGTGATACTCTAATCTCAACAGGAAATACGGCCAAAAGTTTGTATTTCTTTATAAGAAACCCAGAGACCCCAGGAGGAAGCAATGTCAGCGCAACTCAATTTCCCCGGATCAGACGATCCTGATTTCCAAGAAACCCAAGAATGGCTTGATGCCCTGGAGGCCGTACTTGAGCGTGAAGGCCCAGAACGTGCGCATTACCTGTTGGAACAGCTTATTGCCAAAGCCCGTTTGAGTGGTGCTTTCATTCCGTTCTCTGCCAACACTGAATACGTCAACACCATCCCCGTTCATCAGGAAACCCGTTGCCCCGGCAACATGGAATACGAAGAACGTCTGCGCTCCTGGATGCGCTGGAATGCCATGGCCATGGTGGTGCGTGCCAACAAGAAAAGCCCACCTGATGGCGGCGATCTGGGTGGCCACATTGCGTCCTTCGCTTCGCTGGCGACCATGCTGGGTGTGGGTTTCAATCATTTCTGGCATGCAGAAGACGAAAACCATGGTGGCGATTTGCTTTACCTCCAGGGCCACGTGTCCCCCGGTATTTATGCTCGCGCTTTCCTTGAAGGCCGCCTGACAGAAGACCAGTTGAACAATTTCCGCCAGGAAGTGGACGGCAAAGGCCTTTCAAGTTACCCGCACCCCAAGCTGATGCCCGATTTCTGGCAATTCCCCACCGTGTCCATGGGCTTGGGCCCATTGATGGGCATTTACCAGGCGCGCTTCCTGAAGTACCTGCACGCTCGCGGTATTTGTGACACGTCACAGCGCAAGGTCTGGGTATTCTGCGGTGATGGCGAAATGGACGAACCCGAGTCTCTGGGTGCAATCGGCATGGCCGCGCGCGAAAAGCTCGACAACCTGGTGTTCGTGGTGAACTGCAACCTGCAGCGCCTGGATGGACCGGTGCGTGGGAACGGCAAAATCATTCAGGAACTGGAAGGCGAATTCCGTGGTTCCGGCTGGAACGTGCTCAAAGTGATTTGGGGCGGCTACTGGGATGAATTGCTGGCGCGTGATAAAGACGGCTTGATGCGCAAGGTCATGCTTGAAATGGTGGATGGCGAATACCAGAACTGCAAGGCCAATGACGGCGCTTATGTTCGCAAAAATTTCTTTGGCAAGCACCCCAAGCTGCTGGAAATGGTTGCCCGCATGACGGATGAAGACATCTGGCGCTTGAACCGTGGTGGCCACGACCCCCACAAGGTGCACGCTGCCTACGATGCAGCCATGAAACACGAAGGTCAGCCCACTGTGATTCTGGCCAAAACCGTGAAAGGTTTCGGCATGGGCAAGGTTGGGCAGGGCAAGAACACCACCCACCAGCAAAAGAAGCTGGACATTCAGTCCATCAAGGAATTCCGCGACCGTTTCAACATTCCGGTTTCTGATGACATCATCGATGATGTGCCTTTCTACAAGCCCGCCGAAGATTCACCTGAAATCAAGTACCTGCACGAACGCCGCAAAGCTTTGGGCGGTTACCTGCCCAAGCGCCGCCGCGAGGCCGATGAAAAACTGAAGGTACCTGGTCTGGATGCTTTTGAAGCCGTGCTTGAACCCACCAAGGAAGGCCGTGAAATTTCTACCACCCAGGCCTTTGTACGTGTGTTGACCACCCTGGTGCGAGACAAGGAACTCGGCCAGCGCATTGTGCCGATTGTGCCCGACGAAGCCCGTACTTTTGGTATGGAAGGCATGTTCCGCCAGTTGGGTATTTACTCATCTCAAGGCCAGTTGTACGAGCCAGTCGACAAAGATCAGGTGATGTACTACCGCGAGGACAAAGCCGGTCAGATTCTGGAAGAGGGCATTAACGAAGCAGGTGCTTTCAGTTCCTGGATCGCAGCGGCCACATCATATTCCACCAACAATCGGGTAATGATTCCGTTCTACATCTATTACTCCATGTTCGGCTTCCAGCGCGTGGGCGATTTGGCCTGGGCTGCGGGTGACATGCAGGCGCGTGGTTTCCTGCTGGGCGGTACCGCCGGGCGCACCACATTGAACGGCGAAGGCTTGCAGCACGAAGATGGCCACAGCCATATTCTGTCTTCAACCATTCCGAACTGCGTCAGCTACGACCCTACGTTTGCGCATGAACTGGCCGTGATCATTCAGCATGGCTTGAAACGCATGGTGGAAGATCAGGAAAACGTGTTCTATTACCTCACCGTGATGAACGAAAACTACGCCCAGCCTGGCCTGAAAAAAGGCACAGAGGAAGGCATCATCAAGGGCATGTATGTATGCCGTGAATCAGCTTTGAAAAAGGCAGGCAAAAAGCGAGTGCAGTTGCTGGGTTCCGGCACGATTTTGCGCGAATCGCTTGAAGCGGCCGAGTTGCTTGAAAAAGACTGGGGCGTTGCAGCCGATGTGTGGTCAGTGACCAGTTTCACCGAACTGCGCCGCGAAGGTCTGGATGTAGAACGTGAAAACATGCTGCACCCCGAGCAAAAGTCCAAGCCCAGCTATGTGGAAACCCTGCTGTCGAAAACCGAAGGCCCGATTGTGGCTTCAACCGATTACATGAAGTTGTTTGCCGACCAGATTCGCCCCTTCATGCCCAAAGGCCGTGAATACAAGGTATTGGGCACCGACGGTTTTGGTCGCTCCGATTTCCGTTCCAAACTGCGCGAGCATTTTGAGGTGAACCGCCATTTCGTCACTGTTGCTGCACTGAAGGCCCTGGCCGATCAGGGCGATATCCCGCTGAGCATCGTGGGTGAAGCAATCAAGAAATATGGCATCAACCCCAACAAGCCCAACCCAGCTTACGCATAACTGGCAGCGCACAAGAAAAGGACGAGCGACATGACAATCGAAATCAAGGTACCCGACATTGGTGATTTTGACGGGGTGGAAATTATTGAAGTGCTGGTGAAGGCAGGTGACACTGTTGCGGCGGAGCAATCCATCATCACAGTTGAATCGGACAAAGCCAGCATGGAAATTCCGTGCCCGCAAGCCGGTGTGGTGAAAGAAATGAAATTGAAAATCGGTGACAAGGTGGCGCAAGGCACCTTGATGCTGATTCTGGAACCGGCTGAAAGTGGTGCAACCGCCGCGAAGGCGGAACCGGCAGCCAAGGCCGAACCCGCTGCGCCAGAAGCAAAAGCGGATGTGCCCAAGGTTGAAGCACCCAAGGCAGAACAGCCCAAGGCCGCTGAAACGCCAAAAGCAGTTGTACCCGCAGAAGCACACGACCCCACCAAGGCGACAACAAATGCACCGCATGCAAGCCCTTCGGTGCGCAAGTTTGCGCGTGAGTTGGGTGTCAACCTGGGCATGGTTGCTGGTACAGGTCCCAAAGGTCGAATTACACCTGACGACGTACGCAATTTTGTAAAAGCCGCAGTGGCAGGCGTGGGTTCAAGTTCTTCAAGTACTGCCAAAGGCGGCAGTGGCGTGGGCCTTGATCTGCTGCCTTGGCCAAAAATTGATTTCACCAAGTTTGGTGAAATTGAAGAACAAGACCTTTCCCGCATAAAGAAATTGTCAGGCCCCAACCTGCACCGCAATTGGGTCATGATTCCGCACGTCACGCAGTTCGACGAAGCCGACATTACCGACCTGGAGCAATTCCGCAAAGACACCAATGCCGCACTGGCCAAGCAGGGTGTCAAGCTGACGATGCTTGCTTTCGTCATGAAAGCCTGCGTTGCAGTGCTCAAAAAATACCCCGCTTTCAACGCGTCTTTGAGCGAAGAGGGCGACAAGTTGATTCTGAAGAAGTACTGGAATATCGGTTTTGCGGCAGACACGCCCAACGGCTTGGTTGTACCCGTCATCAAGGGTGTGGACCAGAAAGGCTTTTCACAAATTGCCAATGAACTGGGCGAATTGTCAGCACAGGCGCGTGACGGCAAGTTGAAAGGCGCTGACATGCAAGGCGCTACATTTACAGTGTCCTCACTCGGTGGGGTGGGTGGAACCTTGTTCACACCAATCATCAATGCGCCGGAAGTGGCTATTCTGGGTTTGTCGAAATCGGCCATGAAACCGGTCTGGAACGGCAAGGAGTTTGAGCCCCGCTTGATGTTGCCGCTTAGCCTGAGTTATGACCACCGAGTCATCGACGGTGCCATGGCGGCCCGATTCACCACTGAGCTTGCTGGCGTGTTGGCCGACATGCGCAAAGTTCTGCTTTAAGGGGGCGAACACATGAAATTGATCGTTCCGGATATTGGTGACTTCGACACCGTGGAAATCATTGAAGTGTTGATCAAGGAAGGCGACAAAGTCAGTAAAGAGCAATCCTTGATTACCGTGGAGTCCGACAAGGCCAGCATGGAAATTCCTGCCTCTGATGATGGCGTGGTGACGAAGCTGTTGGTCAAGGTGGGCGACAAGGTGTCCAAGGGCAGCGAAATTTGTGAAATCACTCCTGGTGGTTCGTCGTCAACTGAGTCTGCTGCCGCACCGGCAGCAGCAGTGGCTGAGACCAAACCCGCAGCCGCAAGTGAAACCAAGCCTTCCGCGCCAGCAAGCAGTGCACCGGCGGTGTCAGCGGTGTCTGCAGGCCCAGCCAGCAGCTACAGCGGTCAGGTGGATCACACTTGTGATGTCGTGGTGTTGGGCGCAGGCCCTGGCGGCTATTCTGCCGCCTTCCGCAGTGCCGATTTGGGAATGAACGTTGTGTTGGTTGAACGTTACCCCACCTTGGGCGGTGTATGCCTGAATGTGGGCTGTATTCCATCCAAAGCCCTGTTGCACACCGCGCAGGTTCTGGAAGAAGCGCAACACATGGGCGACCATGGCATTGCTTTTGCGCAGCCGAAAATTGATCTGGACAAACTGCGTGCCCACAAGGAAGGTGTAGTGGGCAAGCTCACCGGTGGCCTGGCTGGCATGGCCAAAGGCCGTAAGGTGAAAGTGGTGCAGGGCGTGGGCAGCTTTGTCGGTGCAAATCATCTTGAGGTGGTGGCAACGGATGGCAGCAAACAGGTGGTGCAGTTCAACAAGGCGATTATTGCGGCGGGTTCACAGCCCGTGCATTTGCCCTTTATTCCAGAAGACCCACGCATTGTGGATTCCACCGGCGCACTTGAATTGCCGTTCATCCCCAAGCGCATGCTGATTATTGGTGGTGGCATCATTGGCCTGGAGATGGCCACGGTTTATTCAGCCCTGGGTGCACGTCTGGACGTGGTGGAAATGTTGGACGGCTTGATGCAGGGCGCTGATCGCGACTTGGTCAAGGTTTGGCAAAAGCGTAATGCGCCGCGCTTCGACAACATCCTGATGAAAACCAAGACCGTGGGTGTGGAAGCCACCAAGAAAGGCATTTTGGTGACTTTCGAAGGTGAACAGGCACCCAAGGAACCACAGTTGTATGACATGGTGCTGGTGTCTGTGGGCCGCACGCCCAACGGCAAGAAAATCGGGGCTGACAAAGCAGGTGTCGCTGTAACCGACCGCGGTTTCATTCCTGTGGACAAGCAAATGCGCACCAATGTATCCAATATATTTGCCATTGGTGACGTAGTAGGCCAACCCATGTTGGCTCACAAGGCCGTTCACGAAGCCCACGTGGCTGCTGAAGCTGCGGCAGATGAAAAAGCTTATTTCGACGCGCGGGTTATTCCAAGTGTGGCTTACACACACCCCGAAGTGGCTTGGGTCGGCTTGACTGAAGACCAGGCCAAAGACCAGGGCATCAAAGTGGGTAAAGCCGTATTCCCTTGGGCTGCTTCTGGCCGTGCCATTGCCAACAACGCAGACGATGGTTTCACCAAACTGTTGTTTGATGAAGAAACCAAACGCATTGTCGGCGGCGGCATTGTCGGCATGAATGCCGGCGACTTGATCGGCGAGGTTTGTTTGGCCGTGGAAATGGGTGCAGACGCGGTTGACATTGGCAAAACCATTCACCCACACCCAACCTTGTGTGAAAGTGTGGGCATGGCTGCAGAAGTTTATAAAGGTGTTTGTACCGATTTGCCTGCGCAAAAGAAAAAGTAGACCCTTGTTGTATCGCATTAGTTTTTCTGAAAAGCCAACTGCGTGCAGTTGGTTTTTTCTTTTCGGCATTGCCGCAGGGCATTCGGACAAACTGCCTTTAAAATGGAAAGGCTTGCAATTCACCCAACAGGACATTGACCCATTCATGGATGCTTTAAGTTTAAAAAAAATGGTGGCCAAGGCTGCACTTGAGTATGTTCAGCCAGGCACGGTTCTGGGCGTGGGTACAGGTTCTACCGTGGACTGTTTTATTGATGCCTTGGCCGAGTCAGGTATCCAGCTCAAAGGCGCGGTGTCGTCTTCCGTGCGGTCTGAGAAAAAGCTGCGTGAAATTGGTGTGCCAATCGTCGACATGAATGACGTTGAAAGTCTGTCTGTGTACGTGGATGGCGCAGATGAAGTGGATCCTGTCAATTGCCTGATCAAGGGTGGCGGTGGCGCCAACACTCGAGAGAAAATCGTGGCTGACATTTCCGAAAAGTTTGTCTGCATTGCCGACCAATCGAAACTGGTGCAGGTGCTGGGTGCATTTCCCTTGCCGGTTGAAGTGTTGCCCATGGCGCGCAATGCAATTGCGCGCAAATTGACCGCACTGGGTGGCCACGTGAGATTGCGTGAAGGCTTCACCACTGACAATGGCAATGCCATTCTTGATGTTTCAGGGTTGAAAATTACCGACCCTGTGGCCATGGAAAAAGTCATTAATCACTGGCCAGGGGTGGTCACCAATGGACTTTTCGCCATTCGACGGGCAGATGTGGTGTTAATTGCGACAGCGGACGGCATTAAAACCCTCTAATGGGGGAATCGGCGAAAAGAAGCCCTGAAGAGCGTCAAAGAACATGGCAGAATAAAGTTGAGAATTCACCAGCTTTGACAAATTTCTGTCATGTGTCTGTGTCACATTGCATTGTTACAACAAATATCAGCTTAAGGAAGACAAATGACTGAACACACCTCCAAACAGTACGACGCAGAACTGGAGTCACTGCGCACCCGTGTTCTACAGATGGGTGGATTGGTGGAGAATCAAATCGTGTCAGCCATCGAAGGTCTGGGCGCCCCTGATACCAATATTTTCAAGGAAGTGATCCGCCGCGAGCAGGAAGTCAACCAGATCGAGCTGGAAATCGACGAACTGTGCAACCACATTCTGGCTCGTCGCCAACCCGCCGCTGTTGATTTGCGTTCGGTGATTGTGGCCATCAAGATGATTCGTGATCTTGAGCGCATCGGCGACGAGGCTGAAAAAGTCGCTCGCATGGGGATGATGATTGCCGACGCTGGCAAGCATTTTGTTCCCAAGGTAGATTTGCACCGAATTGCGAGCAACGCCATTGCCATGTTGCGCAAGGTGCTGGATTCCTATGCGCGCGTGAACGCTGTTTCAGCTGCCGAAGTGGTCAAGGCTGACATTGAGGTGGATGACGAATTCAAGGCAATTCTGCGCCAGTTGATCACCTTCATGATGGAAGACCCGCGCACCATTTCCCGCTCAATCGAGATTCTGTTCATTGCCAAGGCAATTGAGCGCATTGGTGACCACTCCAAGAACATGTCAGAGCACGTGGTTTACATGGTCAAGGGGCGTGATGTGCGTCACCAAGGCCCTGACGTTGTTGCACAGGAAGCTTCAGGCAACTGATCTACAGGTTTTTCTGGCCCAGAAAAACCCAAGCCACCGCAATGTTGCAAATTGTGCATGCACACAGCGCTGCGGTGGTGTAGAAGAACACACAGGCAAGTGCATACATTTGTTCTAGCATGATGCCCAAAAAAAGCATGAGCATAGTCAGCGCGATCCATCTTCTAAGGTAGATAAGCAGGTAATGGCGTTGGGCCTTGTTGTGCGCAATGGCAGCAGCTCGCTGATACAACTCGTTGACATTGGCGTCGTGAAACAGCCACTGGAAAAAGAAATAACGAAACAGCACGCTGCTCTGGAAGTTGTCCATGCCAAAACCTCCGCTAAACAGGCTTAGTATGCAACGGTGTCCGCAATAAGAAAAGCCCCTGAAAAAGGGGCTTTTCAATTTCTGTCATTCCGTCACATGCCGTTTGGCTGCTTGGCCAGAGGCAATGTTCGCAACAAAATCAGTTGCTTGGTGGCACGTAACCTGCGGCTTGCTCAGCACCGTCACCAAAGAAGTGCTTGTCCATTTGTTCCATCAGGTATTTGCGAGCGCGCGCGTCTGCCAGGCTCAGTCGGTTTTCATTTACCAACATGGTTTGGTGTTTCAACCAGTCTTGCCAGGCTTGCTTGGACACGTTCTCGAAAATCTTTTTTCCCAGTTCACCCGGTGCTGGCGGGAAGTCCAGGCCTTCCGCTTCCTTGCCCAGTTTGACGCAATTGACTGTACGTGCCATTTTAAAACTCCTTAAATTGCAGTGTTGGTTGCCACATTGACTCGGGCGTATTTTACAAAATCAAAACCCCATGTGCGCTCGGCGCTCGCTGGATTGACAGTTCGTCCCACTTCAATGAAACGCGTGCGGTCCCAGTCAGGAAAACTTGCGTCGCCGTCAAAGCTTTCGTGAATTTCGGTCAGGATCAGTTCATCCACAAGGTTCTGGTCCAGCGCCTGCTGATAGAGGTTGCTGCCGCCAATCAAAAAAACCTGATCGAAGCCGTTGAGCCAGCTCAAGGCATTTGGCAGATTGGTGGCACTTGCAATTTGAGTAGTACTGCCAGCAGGCAATTCAGCCGGATAGGCGATCAGGCTTCTGGGTGTGCCGTCTTTTGCCGGAGCGGGTTGCCAGCTTGGGTCACTGCTGAGCACCACGTTCAAGCGGCCTGGTAAGGGGCGATTGATTGATTCATAGGTTTTTCGACCCATGAGTACTGGGCAACCAAGCGTGGTTTGCTTGAAAAAGGCCAGGTCCTCGGGTAAGTGCCAAGGCAGGCGGTTGTCGATTCCAATAATTCCGTTCTGGGCCACGGCAGCCACAATGGTTACTTTCATGCGCTTAGACGGCCACGGGTGCTTTGATGTGCGGGTGGCAGGTGTAATTCAGAATTTCAAAATCGTCGAAGGTGTATTCAAAAAGGCTTGCCGGTTTGCGCTTGATGCTCAAGGTGGGCAAGGGGTATGGTTTGCGGCTGAGCTGCTCCGCCACCTGTTCCATGTGATTGCTGTACAAATGGCAGTCGCCACCCGTCCAGACAAAGTCCCCGACCTCCAAATTGCATTGCTGCGCCACCATGTGTGTCAACAGGGCATAACTTGCGATATTGAAGGGCACACCAAGAAAAATATCGGCACTGCGTTGGTAAAGCTGGCAACTCAGCTTGCCCTCGGCCACGTAGAACTGAAACAGGGCATGGCAGGGCGGCAACTTCATGTTGTTGATTTCAGCCACGTTCCAGGCGCTCACAATGTGGCGGCGGGAATCGGGGTTGGTTTTGATTTGCTCGACCAACTGACTGATCTGGTCGATGTGACGGCCATCTGCCGTGGGCCAACTGCGCCATTGCACACCATACACCGGGCCCAGGTTGCCGTTTTCATCGGCCCATTCATCCCAGATGCTGACACCGTTTTCCTTGAGGTAGCGAATGTTGCTGTCACCCATCAGGAACCACAGCAACTCGTGAATAATCGAGCGGGTGTGCAGTTTCTTGGTGGTCACCATGGGAAAGCCGTCTTGCAGATTGAAGCGCATCTGGTAACCAAACACGGAACGCGTGCCCGTGCCGGTGCGGTCCATTTTTTCGGTGCCGTGGTCCAGCACATGCTGCATCAAGTCAAGGTACTGTTGCATGGTGTCAATTCGCGTAAATTCGTCATTCGATTAGCCCTTCAGTTTACCTTGACTGAACTGGCAGCGTTACCCACCTCTGCCCAAACCTAATTCCAATTGCTGATTTGACAGTCAGGTGGACACTTTTGCCACCTCGGCGCGAATTCCAATCGCTCGCCAGAAAACCTGTCATTCCCTTTTGAAGTTCACACTAACTCACCGAGACTCGGCAAAAAACATGGCCGAGTCTCGGTGTCGGCTTGCAGCCGAACGTTGCATGTGAATTCAAACGTTGCATGTGAATTCAAACGGGCAGGTTTTCTTGAATGGCGAAGCGACTGAAAACCTCGCTGCCGAGGTGGCCGGAACGCCGCAGTGACTGCTCGGGCAGTGCAACAGTGAGGTGTGGAGAACATCGCGTTGAACGCTTGGGCAACCTTGTTCGCAGGTAGCAGGCAGTGCTCCAGAACTGGACTTCGTGCAGAACCGAACTTTGCGTAGAACCGGACTTGCGCAGAACCAAACTTCCAAGTGCTCGCTTGCTGACCAATCAGAAAACTTGCCGGCTTGGCGTGCAGGGCCAAACGTTCGCGTCAGCGAAAGCCAGACCCGACCACGATTTTTTGTCGGGTCGGGCTTAGTGATGGCTCAAGCGACCAAGTCGAGATGCCAAGTTTTCGGTCAGCGGCGACACTGAAAGTTTGGTTCAAGTGCGAATTTTGGCTCAAGCACAGAGTTTGATTCAAACGCGGTGAAATGTTGGTTCAGTTCGCCACATTCGCCATTAACTTCTGCGCATTCTCATCAATGAATTGAAGCGAGGCCAGCTTCGCATACAAACCCTGTTTCGCCATCAGGTCTTTGTGGGTGCCCATTTCAACGATCTTGCCTTCGTTCATCACGACGATCCGGTCAGCTGCCATCACGGTGGCCAGGCGGTGCGCAATAATCAGGGTGGTTCGCCCATGGCGGCTTTTCTCGATGGCCTGTTGTACCAGTTGTTCGCTTTCAGCGTCCAAGCTGGCTGTGGCTTCATCCAGCAGCAGCAGGCCTGCATCGCGCAGCACAGCACGGGCAATGGATACGCGCTGGCGTTCGCCACCGCTCAAGCGCACGCCTTTTTCACCCACCGAGGTGTCCAGGCCATCAGGCATGCGGCGCACAAATTGTGTGGCCGCTGCATCAGCCATTGCCTTGTCGATTTCTTCGGCTGTGGCGTCGGGTTTGCTGTAGCGCACGTTGTCTTTGAGGCTGCCGGAAAAAATCACCGCTTCCTGAGCCACGTAGGCACAATTGGCGCGCCATTGTTCAAGGTCAAGGCTTTCCAGCGCCTGTCCTTCAATCAAAACTTGACCCTGATTCACGTCATACCAGCGCAGCAACAGGCTGAACAAGGTGGACTTGCCCGCACCGGAGGGGCCTACAACTGCCAGCGTTTCTCCACGCTGAATACTGAGGTTGAAATTTTCCAGCACGAATTTCTCAGGCGCGGAAGGATAGGCAAAATCCACGTGCTTGAATTCAATCAGGAAGCCACCTTGTTTCGCGGGGGCTGGCAGGCCTTGCTTGTGGATGGTGGTGTCCAGGTTCAACAGTTCGATCAGGCGCTCCGCTGCACCTGCAGCGCGCTGAAATTCCCCGAGTACCTCGGAAAGGGCTGCAAACCCTGCGCCCACAAAGGCGGCATACATTACGAACTGTGCCAGTTCACCGGCACTCATTTCACCGCTGGCCACTGCCTTGGCGCCCATCCACAGCACGGCCACCAGGCCAGCAAACGCCAAACCAATCGCGACAAACAACAAGGCGGACCGGTTGATGGTTCGCCGGCGTGCTGTTCGATAGGTTTGTTCACTGGATGTGGTGAATTTTGCTGCTTCGGTGTGTTCCTGGTTGAAGGCTTGAACAGTAGTGATTTGGTTCAACACTTCCTGTGCAATGGCGCTGCTGTCGGCCAGCTTGTCCTGGCTGGCCCGCGACAGTTTACGAACCCGGCGCGCCAGAATGACCACCGGCACCATAACCACCAAAACCAGCAACAGCACAGCACCTGAAAGCAGGGGGCTGGTCAGTAGCAACATCACCAGACCACCCAGGGTGGTCAGGCTGTTGCGCAGGAAAAAGGAAAGGCTGCTGCCAATCAAGGTTTGAATCAGCGTGGTATCGGCAGTGAGGCGCGACAACACTTCACCCACTTTCAGGGTTTCAAAAAATTCCGGCCGTTGCACCAGCAAATGGCTGTAAACCCGGTTGCGCAAGTCGGCGGAAATACGTTCCCCAAGCGTGGTCACCAGGTAAAAACGCACGGCACTGGCCATGGCCAGCACAAACACAAGCACCAAGAGGTAGCCAAATGCGCTGTTCAATCCCTCGGGGTTCTCGCCAGCCAGAAACCCGCTGTCAATCAGCCAGCGAAACATTACCGGCATGGTCAGCGACATGGCCGACCCCAGCAGCAGGGCACCCAAGGCGGCAAGGGCCCAGGTCCTGTGGGGTTTGACCAGGGAGCCCAAGGTGGAACCGAGGGTTTGAATCTTGTTGGTTTGGCTCATGAGTTCAGTGGGTACTGCTTAAAGTTGCATGGGGCGATCATACCCCGTCATTTCAAGATAGCCCTTGCCCCAGGGCGATCCGCCCGCGCTTTTGACACGCACTGCACCTTCCCAGTACAAGGTGCCAGTGCTGGCGCGGGCATCCAGTTCCTGGTCGTCAAAAAGGGGGGCCAGGCTGAATGCCTGTCCATCCAGAACAAGTTGCTGCTCAACCGGGTATTCAATGCCTGTTCTGGTGGATTTCCACCGGCGCATTACCTCAAATTTCACCTGCTTGAATTCGCGCACGGTGCCATCGGCATTGCGGAGGGCAGCGTGGGTCCACACTGCACCCTTGGAGGGGTCGCGGTCGCGAATTTGAAAGGCCATCAGCGCTTCACCTTGATCGCCATGCAGGCCCACCCAGTCCCAGCCCTGGGCATTGGGCGCCAGCACTGTGCTGGACCATTCATGGTCCATCCAGAACCTGCCAGTGACGGGTATGTTCTTGCCATCCAGCCGTATCGTGCCGCTGCTTTTCATGTGCGGCAATGTGATGTAGTAGCTTGATTGTGCCGGCAATGGTCCCTTTTGTGAAAACCCGTTGCGTCCTTGTAACCATGGCGTTTGAGTCTGCTCCATCCGCAGGTTCAAGGCCAGTTGGGGCGTTTGAACTGTACATTCCCATGCATCGCCTTGGGCGCTGTTCAAATTCCAGCCGGGCATTTGAATATTCAACACTTCCTGAGCATTGCCTTTGATTGTGCTGCCCCCTGTGCCAGCACGCCGAATGATTTGCGTGTGCTCCAGTTTGCCCTTTTCGGGTAAAGCCACTGCAGCATGTGCGAACAGCAACTGTGTCGGTGCAAAAGCGCTGGGGTTGTCAGTGCTAACATTCGGGGCCGAACGGAAAAATGTAATTTGTACGCCCAGCGGTTTGTTCAATGCAGGGCTGTCAAACCAACCTGTGAAGTACCACCATTCTGTTCGAAAATCCGGGTGCGGGCCGTGGTCTCGGGGCAAGGCAGGAAGTACTTCTGGCGTGGGTTGCGCGTATTGACGGGTTACAGTGTTTGCTGGTTGTGCTGCCCTTGCAATGCCAGACCATCCCGACAGAGGCAACGCAACAGGCAGGCCCAGGCCCGCTTTCAGAATGTTGCGCCGCTTCATGCCCAGTCCTCTTTCAATTGGTTCACCAGTTGTGTGTTCAATGTATTGCGCAGGGAAAGGGTCACGGTCGCGCTGCTCATTGCGATCAGCACTGCCACCATGATGAACAGGTCTCGCCATGGGGTGAACCATTCCATGGTCCAGTGAAAGGATTGCGGGTTGACTACGAAAATCAGAATGGCTGCAAAGGCCAGCCCAATTATCAGCCCCACCAGCGCAGCCACGGCGGATGCGATCAAGGCCTCACGGGCAATCAGCCTGAGCATCCAGCTTGGGCTTGCACCCATGGCGCCGAGCAAGGCAAATTCACGCTTGCGCTGCAAGGCCATGGCCGAGAAGGTGGTACCCACGCCAAACAGGCCAATGACCACGGCGGCAATTTCAAGCAGGTAAGTGACTGCAAAACTTCGGTCAAAAATATCCAGGCTCAACTGGCGAATTTCACCCGGTTCAGCAAAGTCAATTTTCCCATCCAATGGGGTGTTGCTGCTGGCCTGCTGAATACGCAACACCATATCTTGAACTGATACCCCGCTCGCGGGCCAAACTGCACCTTGCGTGTCTTTGAACTGGATTCCGAATTGTTCAAGCAGTTCTGCTTTGGGCAGCACAATGGCACCATGCTGGCGGGTGTAGTCTCGCCACACACCCATCACAGTCGCAGGTACACGCTTGCCTTGATCCAGCTGAAGTTCAAACACGCTGCCCGCTTTCAGGCCATACAGGTCCGTCATTGGTTCGCTGACCCACACCGGCAGCGTGCCCGTGTTTGGCACATCCAGCGTGTTGCCTGTCATGGGCAGGCGTTGCGCCGCGGCTTCCAGCGAAACAGGGCGGGCGATCAATTCAACAGCAGGGCGTTTTGGGTCCAGCACGATCGATTGCTGTCCCCAGAATTCAAGCAGGTCGACGCCCGGCAAGGCCGCAACGGCACTTTGAAAGTCATCGGGAAAAGCTGGAATGGTGGCGTTGTTCAACTTCACATACAGAGGTGCAGGCAGTACCTGGGTCAGCCAGTTGTCCAGTGAAAAGCGAAAGCTGTAGATCATCACGTGCATGGCCACAACCAGTGCGAAGCTGGCCACTACGCCGGAAAGGCCGACTGCCAGCAAATTGGGGGTGCTGGCCAGCCTTGATTTGGCCAGGTCTGCCAATGCCGCCAACTGTGCAGGCGGACGAATCAAGGCCCGCACCACGAGGCCAATCATCGCGATGCCACCAAACAGCCCGAATGCCACAGCCAGGTAACCGCCTACGGGAATGTTGCCGTAAGGTGGAATCCACAAGCAGGCCACAGCCAACAAGCACAGCACCATGCCAAGCCAATGGGCTTTGTTTGCAAACTGCAGGCCCGCTTCTTCCGTGCCTGCTCGCAGCCGTTGGTGCAAGGCCATTTGCCCGGTTTGAAAAGCCGGTGACAAGCCACCCAGCAAGGTTGCAAGAACGCCGAATCCACCAAACAGCAATGCATCCACCACGGTCAAGGGAACGCCATCCTGCGCAGCCTGAAAGTATCCTGCACCCAGATCCACACCCAGGGTGTGCACCACAGCCGTGGCCAGCCCCCAACCCATGGCCACGCCCAGCGTGCCACCTACAACCCCACAGCACATGGATTCGAACAGAACCTGCGTGCGCAACGACGATGCACGAGCGCCCAATGCTGCCAGAAGGGCCCACTGGCGTGAACGCTGCGCAACCGCCAGCATTTGCGTTGAAAAGGTAAGGAAACCGCCTGTCAGCAAGGCCACCATGGCCAGAATGGAAAGGTTTGCGCGGTAAGCCTGTGACACACTGGCCCCGCGTGTGCCTTGTTCACTGGGCGTTTCCAGCCGGCCCAATGCCTTGAATTGGGTGGCGTATCTGGCCTGGAATGCAGCCGGGCTTGTACCTTCCTGAAGTTTCAAGTCCACGCGGGAGATCTGGCCCAAGGTACCAAGACGCCATTGAACGGCAGCAATGTCTGCAACGGCCAGCAGTTGGCCAGTACCCGCTGCAGGTACGCTACCTGCGATTTTCCATTGCTGAGCCTGGCTGTTGTGGAGGGTACTTAAGTTGACGCTTCCTCCCGGGAGTTGTTCACGCAAGGCCGGGCTTGTAAACACATTGCTGCTGTTCAGTAGAGGAATATCGCCCTGTGTGGCTTCCTCTTGTGCCTTTGTGTCAGCTTGACCAATGAAGTTGGGTGTCACCGCAGCGGCGGTGAATACGTCAAGACCCAGCCATCGAACCGGTTTGTCAAAACCATCCACGGTAACTTGCAAGTCAATCACCGGCGAGGCCACGGCTACTTCGGGCAGCGTCACCAAGGTATCCAATACCGTTTCAGGCAGAAGGTTGCTGTGCGGCAGCAATTGCAAATCGGCTTGCCCTGAGAACTGGCGTACCCCGTTGTTGAACTGGTCCAGTGCCTGTTTGTGGATCAAATGCACTGCGAAGCCCAAACCGACACCCACAGCGATAGACAGGGTGGCGATCAGCCATTTCACGGGTTGATCCCGCAGGGCGCCTGAAAACAGCTGCAGCTTCAGCAGCAAGGCGGGGTACAGGCCTGGTAAGCATTTGGATAACAGGTGCATGCTTTAAGCCTTGTTCGCCGGTTGCAGTTCCGCCAGTTGGTGATCGGTCAAATTCAGCACGTGGTTCAAGTGGCTGGCCGCTTTGGCTGAGTGGGTCACCATGACCAGCGAGCAACCTTGAGCACTGCATGCCGTCAGCAACACCTGCAGCACGCGTTCGGCATTGTCTTCATCCAGGTTTCCCGTGGGTTCGTCGGCCAGTATCAAGGGTGGGTTCAACGCCAATGCCCTTGCAATGGCCACCCGTTGTTGTTCGCCACCCGACATTTCCCGTGGAAAGCTTGCTGCCTTGTGCGCCATGCCAACCTGTTCCAGCAAATGTTTGCAACGTTGGGTGTCTGGTTTCTTGTTGGCCAGTAAAAATGGCAACTCAATGTTTTGTTGTGCCGTGAGGTGTGGCATCAGGTAATAGGCTTGGAACACAAGGCCGATGTGTTGCAGGCGCATGGCCGCAATGGCATTGCTGTTCAGGTGTTGAATCGCCTTTCCTGCCCAGAACACCTCGCCGCTGTCTGGCTGGTCCAGGCCAGCCATCAGGTGAAGCAGGGTGGACTTTCCAGACCCTGATTCACCCACAACAGCCAGAGACTGCCCCTTGTGCAACTGGAGATTCACCCCGGTGAACAGTTTTACGCCACCGAGTGTTTTGGAAACCCCCACCAGTGTGAGGGTTGTTTGATTTGCTTGCTGTGGGTTCACCCGAATACCGCCTTGTGGTGAAACGTTTATGGAACAGAGTCCTTATTCTGCCATGCCGCCCACCACGGTGCTGTAGCCCGCGTCGACATACGTAATTTCAGCGGTAATTCCGCGTGCCAAATCGGACAACATGAAGGCGGCTGTGTTGCCCACATCATCAATGGTCACATTTCGGCGCAGTGGTGCTGCTTCTTCAACGGCATGCAAAATCTTGCTGAACCCCTTGATGCCCGCAGCTGCCAGGGTTTTGATGGGGCCTGCGGAAATGCCGTTGACCCGAATACCTTTTGGGCCCAGTGATTCGGCCAGGTAGCGCACGGAGGCTTCAAGCGATGCCTTGGCCAAGCCCATGGTGTTGTAGTTGGGTACCATACGCACAGAACCGAGGTAACTCAGTGTCAGCAGCGCGCCTTCACGGCCCTGCATCATCGGGTAGGCTGCCTTGGCCAACGCAGGGAAGCTGTATGCAGAAATATCGTGTGCAATGCGGAATGCTTCACGGGAAATTCCTTCCAGGAAATCACCTGCAATCGCTTCACGTGGAGCAAAACCAATGGCGTGCACCAGGCCGTCCAGCCCATCCCAGTGCTTGGCCAGTTCGGTGAACAGGCTTTCAATTTGGGTGTCTTCAGCCACATCCAGCGGGAATACCAACTTGGAATCAAACTCGGCGGCCATGTCGGTAACCCGGTCAATGAAGCGCTCAGTCTGGTAGGTGAAGGCCAGTTCAGCACCCTGTGCATGGCAGGCTTTTGCGATGCCGTAGGCGATGGAACGGTTTGACAGCAGGCCCGTGATGAGAATTTTTTTACCGGCTAGGAATCCCAATTTGAATTGCTCCTGAGAATGTTTTATAGGTTTTCAGTTTGTGCCTATTATAGGCAATTCACAGGGCATGGGTTTCTCAAAGGGCTTCAAGCGCTCGGTTGGGTGCTATCTGCGCTTTACTTTCTGCGCTTCACTTTCCTTCTTCAGCTTTCAGTCCTGCAAAGGTTGTTTGTGGCCAGTCAACTGCCGCACGGTGCCTGCACTGTAGACGATTGGAGCCAGGTAACCCTGGAACTGGCTTGCGCAGTTTTCCCAGGTAAAGGTACTGGCGTGCTGACGTGGGCGTTCCCGATCAATTTGCAGGGCTGAAAGGGCAGCATTCTTCAAATTCCAGTCGAGCACCCCTGCGCCGGACTGGCCTACCACGTCCAGTGGACCATTCACTGGAAAAGCTGCAACCGGACAACCACTGGCCATTGCTTCCAGCAAAACCAGCCCGAAAGTATCGGTCAGGCTTGGAAATACGAAAACATCCGCCCGTTTGTAAATTTCGGACAAAGCCGCGTGATTGAGCATGCCAAACCAGCGTGCCTCAGGAAACTGTTTTTCAAGCGCTTTGCGGGCAGGGCCGTCGCCTGCAATCCATTTTTCACCGGGCAGCTCCAGTGACAAAAACGCTTCCAGGTTCTTTTCCACAGCCACACGCCCTGCGTAAAGAAACACTGGCTTTTCAACGCTGCACGCATTCAGGCGTTGCAACAATTCAACTTGCTGCGGATCGTCTGAGGCCAGCTCGCAGGGGCTGTAACTCAAATGTTTGCTGACCGGTGATTTGTCGGGGTTGAAACGCTTCAAGTCAACCCCGCGCTGCCACAGCACGCAATTGTTCAAACCACGACTTTTCAATGTGTCGATGACCGATTGTGTGGGTACCATCACCGCCCTCGAGGGCTTGTGAAACCAGCGAAGCAGTGCCGCAGTAAACCGGATGGGAATGCCCGAACGCGCTTTCACATATTCGGGGAACTGGGTGTGGTATGCCGTGGTAAACGGTAACCCGGCGTACCTGGCCAGCAGGCGCATGCCCAGGCCAATTGGTCCTTCGGTCACGATGTGAACGGCCTGTGGCTTGAATTCACGCAGTTCGCGCCGCAGGCGGCCAAACGGCCACACTGCAAGCCTGATCTCAGGGTAGGTAGGGCAGGGTATTGTCTTGAACAGTCCGGGGTGAATCACCCGGACTTCATGGCCCTGTGTAATTAGCCTGTTCACCACCTGGCTGAGTGTTTGAACCACACCATTGACCTGGGGTGCCCATGCATCTGTAGCGATCAATATACGCATGCTGCTTACTCCGCGTTGGCGTGTTCAAGCGCCTTTTGTTTGCGGGCTGGCAGATCCCGGTGGGGCCAGTGCACAATTTCCAGTTTTCCGCAGGGGTGTTCAACCAAGGCGGTCAGGCTTTCAACCCAATCACCATCGTTGCAATACAGCAAGCCGTCTACCTGCTTGATCTCGGCTTTGTGAATGTGGCCGCACACCACGCCGTCGTAGCCTCGGTGTTTGGCTTCATGAATCAGGGCGTGCTCGAATTCCAGAATGAAGTTCACTGCATTTTTCACCTGCTGTTTCAGGAACTGCGACAGCGACCAATATGGGTAACCCAGTTTGATTCGAACATTGTTCAACATCCGGTTCAGGGTCAGCGCAAAGGTGTACAGCGTGTCGCCCAGGTAAGCCAGCCATTTCGCGTAACGCACCACCTGGTCAAATTCATCGCCATGTACTACCCACAGGCGTTTGCCATCGGCTGTCACGTGCACTGCGCTGTCAAGAATCGGGATGTCGCCGAAAGTCATGCCGGCAAATTGCCGGGCCGCCTCATCGTGGTTACCGGGGATGAACACAACCTGAGTGCCTTTGCGCGCCTTGCGCAACACCTTCTGGATTACATCGTTGTGGCTTTGCGGCCAGAACCAGTTCTTGCGCAGTTGCCAACCGTCAATGATGTCGCCAACCAGGTAAAGCGTATCGCTTTCATTGTGTTTGAGAAAGTGGAGCAGGGCGTCGGCCTGGCATCCGGCAGTGCCCAGGTGGATGTCTGAAATCCAGATGGTGCGGTATCTGTTGGAGCCTTGTTCCTCGTCAAAAGGATCAACGGGTTCCATCGAGGGGGGGCTGGCGAGCTCACCGGAGTTTTCTTCGCGGGTCGCTTTGGAAAACAGTTGCTCTGCAAATTGCTGCTTGAAGTTCAACTGGTTCGGGCGCATTTTCAATGTCCATGTTTTTGTCATGGAACCGATTAGACGCGCCCGATTTGACCGGCATGTGACAGAGAGATGACTCTTTTTTGACAAAGAGCCAAAGTGTGTCGGCTTGCTTATCTCGCCCGTGTGGTCTCAAGGCTCTTGGGAAGCCACCAGGTGAATCCATACAGCAGTGTTTTTGACACCACTTCCAGGGGGGGCAGGTTCTTGCCGCGCAAACGCAGGAAGGCAATCGGTAGTTCCAGCGTGTGGGCCACCAGCAACAAAGCAGCCAGCACCAGCAGGAAAGGCATGACAAGGCTGATCAACAAATACGCAGGTACAACGATCCAGAAGCCGTTCATGACTTTGCGTATGGATTCGAACGACTGGGGGCTGACTTTAATGGCCATGGTGATCCTTGGTGGTTGAAGTAAAGCGGTTGTAGTAAATGCAAAGCTTGAAAAATCGTGAATATGACAATAGTTCTTGTCAGAAACGTTGTCAAGCGCATTTGGACTTGCCCCCGCGGCCGAGCTGGTGTATATTTCGCACTCTTCTTTAGGACCGTAGCTCAGCTGGTTAGAGCGCTGCCTTGACATGGCAGAGGTCGCTGGTTCGATTCCAGTCGGTCCTACCACATTTCCCTCTGGTTAGCCCCCCGTTGTTTGCCGCTCCAATCTGTGTGTGTCAGCGCACCGAACTTTTGCGTCCGTTTGTTTATCGTGACTTTGGCTTCCCTGAAGCCGCCTTTTCGCCTTCTGCGACCCAGGCACAAAACGACGGAGAATATTGCATGAACAATCAAACACCAGCCGGTACCGGAAAAAACCAGAACCAAAACAAGAATCAGAACCAAGCCAAGGGCAATACCAACACCGATATACCCGACGGTGATCATTGGAAAGCCAAGATCAATGGCGCCAAGCAGCAGTGGAGCAAACTTCAGCAAGAAGAGCTTGTCTCCACTGCTGGTGACAGTGACCAGCTTTCCAGCCTGGTGCAAAAGCGCTATTCCATGAACAAGGCCGACGCAGACAAACAAGTGGAAGCTTTTTTCAACAAGCACTAATCGACTCATACACAGGTGGAAACACAATGAAGATTGCTATCTCAAGCTTAATCGTGGGCGCTGGCATTCTTGCCGCGTGTGCCACCACGCCTTCCCCTCCGGGAAGGTCGTATGTGGCGGCCCAAGTGGCCGTTGCCAATGCCGAGAAACTGCCAGTATTCACTTATGGCAATCAGGAATTGACCGTTGCACGGCAAAAGCTCGAAGCCTCTCGATTTGCTGCCCTGGACGGAAAGCCCGAGCTGGCAGAAATGTTGGCTGTTGAATCTCAAGTGAGCGCCGACCTTGCGGTTGCCAAAACATCCCTTGGCAAGGTCACCGCCACAAGCGAAGACATGCAGAACCAGAACAAGGCCCTGCAACAGGAAATGCGTCGCAATTTAAAGGCCACACCATGAACAACTTCCCCCGTTACACCATATTGGGCGCACTGGTCATAGGCTTGTTTTCCGCTTGTGCTTCGCCCCCGGAAGCCACCGACCGGCAGATCGAATTACGCAACAAGCTTGCAGCACTGCAAAATGACCCGGTGCTAAGCCGATATTCACCACAAGCGAGGGCAGAAGCTGAATCCGCAGTGGCCCGGATGGACCAGCCACAAGCTAGCCTGCAGGACAGAACGCACAATGAATTCATTGCGTATCACAAAATTGAAATTGCGGAAGTGAAAGCACGTGAAGCCCATTTGCTGGAGCGTCAGAACGCCATGTCCGATGACACAGCCGCTGCGCGTTTGGCCTCTCGCACTGCCGAGGCAGATGACGCCAACCGCCGTGCGGCAGCCTTGAAGGCTGAATTGGCGGCCATGAATGCAAAGCCCAGCCCCCGTGGCATGTTGGTGACCTTGGGCGATGTCCTGTTTTCTACTGGCCAATACAACATCAGTCCCAATGCGGATGCCAATCTGGACAAGCTGTTCAGTTTTCTGGACAGCAACCCTGAAAGTCGTTTGGCTATCGAAGGCCACACTGACAACGTAGGTGCAAGTGAGGCCAATCTGGCGCTGTCACAAAGCAGGGCTTTTGCGGTGAGCAGCTACTTGGAGGGCAAGGGTATTTCCCGCAAAAGAATGACTGTTCAAGGCCTTGGCGAGACTGCACCGGTTGCCGGCAATGACAGTGCTGCCGGGCGCCAGTTGAACCGACGTGTTGAGGCCACCATTCTCGATTGAGCGAATCACCACATTGTTAGAGGCCCAAGAAAAAACCCCTGAGTCACCTTCAAGAGGCTCAGGGGTTTTTTGTAGCGGATCCTTGATCTGGGCTTTTAGTTCTCTCTGTGTTGAACAGCCGAACCAGACCTGACCCACAGCACAGGAATGACCTGCACAATATTCTCTACGTAAACAAATTTGCGCAGCTCTGTGGCAATTTTATTTAGGTGGTCCAGTTCAATCTCCGAGTCCACAAAACCGCTCAGGGTAACAACCTGACCGAATGTATTCACATTGACAATGGAGTCGAACAACAATGGCTCACCCAGCAAGATTGTCTTGACCGTGTTGTTGAGCGTAATGTCGTCTGAAAACATGTGTTGAAAGTCTTCGTACAACACCACGTTGCCCGAGTGAAAGAATTTTCTTTTTTCCATCATTTTCTCCAATGCCAAAAACAGATATCACTTCATGCGCATGTCATTTTTTACGGATTCCACGCCTTTGACCGATCGAGTCAACTCAACAGCCTTGTTCATGTCTTCCTTGGAATTGATAAAACCGCTGAGTTGAACTTCGCCCTTGAAGGTTTCGACATTGATTTCCGAGGCTTTCAGGGTTGAATCATTGAAAATGGCTGCCTTGACTCGGGTTGTAATGACCGAGTCATCAATGTATTCACCCGTGCTGCTTTGGCCTGGACCTGCAGCACAGGCCACCATGAACAGCAAGGAAAATATGCCCAATACGCGAACAACGTGCTTGTTTGTAATCATGAATTGATGTCCTTGTTAGATTAGATGAATGAAATCAGGCGCGAATTTTCGAGAGCAAAAAGCCCATCAACAGGCCGAAGGCCCCTACAGCCAGTGCAGCCTTGAACGGAGACTCGGTGATGTAATCCCGGCCCATGTTTTCAACTTCACGGCTTTTGGTTGCCAGAGCGTGTTCAACATCAGGCCATCGGTTACTGCTGAGATTACTGTTAGTGCTTCCGATGGAGTGGTCTGGATTAACGGGTAGCTTTTCCATAATTGATTTCCTTTAAGTGGTGAAAAACAAATTTCAGGGTAATTCTCTGTAGTGGCGGCGTCTGTTCGTTCTCGTACGGAAAGCTCGCCGTCTGCTTTCAGGGCGCAGATGTGACCATGTCACTCTGCGCGTGATCTTTCGCCTCCGGCTGGGGCAACAAGCGCTCGAATTCGGTTTTTACAACCTGATAGCACTCGCAAACACGCGCTTCGAGGCGCGGCCGGTCCAATACCTCAATGCGGCCACGGGCATACTGGATCAAGCCTTCCCGCTGCAAGCGGCCCGCCGCTTCGGTTACACCCTCCCGCCTGACCCCCAGCATGTTGGCGATCAATTCCTGGGTCATGTTCAGGGTATTGCCTTCAAGGCGGTCCAGGCTTAGAAGCAACCATCTGCACAATTGTTGTTCAACCGAGTGATGTCGGTTACAGACGGCGGTTTGCGTCATCTGGGTAATCAGGGCCTGGGTATACCGGAGCAGCAGTTGCTGTGTTGGCCCACCCAGATGAAATTCGGAAAGTAGAACCTGAGGCTTTAAGCGGTATCCCAAGCCTTTGCTTTGAACGACAGCCCGGCTGGGTGTCGTGTTGCCGCCCATGAACAAGGCAATACCCAAAATGCCCTCGTTACCCACCACAGCAATTTCGGCAGACGACCCGTTTTCGAGCACATACAGCAGCGAAATGATGGCAGTGGTTGGAAAGTACACATGGCGCAGTTGGTCCCCGGATTCATAGAGAACCTCGCCCAGTTCCAGTTCAACAGGAACCAGAAAGGGTGCAATGCGCGAATATGCCTCTTTTGGCAATGCGTTTAGCAATTGATTGCAGCATGGATTGGTCATCGTGCCCCACGTTCTAAAAGTTTGGCCCAAGCCTGATAATCAAAGCCAGATGGGTGAATACTTGAAACAATAGTGCAAGTGTTTGATGTTGCTGAGTACGGTAACGTACATACCCTGTGGGTACGTTGACCTGACAATTCCGTTCTGGGCTGAATTGTCGGTCTTGAAACCAGAAAGGAGCCCGTTCGATGACGCATGAACAGAAAAGTAACAAGCAGGACAAGAAGAAACCTTTGAGCACACCCAAAGAGAAAAAAGTGGCCAAGAAATTGAAAAAAGACATCAAGGAGGGCATCCACAAGCCCAAAATCTCCTGATTGATCATGCTTTTGATCCGAATCAACAGCCCGCGAATGTTCAGGCAAGCTTCCAGAGGCTAAAATACAGGGTTGAGAAAAATTTGAGCTGTGTCCGGACCTGTTGTTTTGGATCCAAAAGCTTATTCCACCTAAGGGAAGTACTTATGCCAGTTATCCGCCTGCCTGACGGATCCGAACGTGTTTTCGATCACCCTGTGACCGTGGCCCAAGTGGCTGCTAGCATTGGCCCTGGCCTGGCCAAGGCCGCATTGGCAGGTACGGTGAATGGCGTGCTGGTGGATACTTCCTACACAATGACTGCGGACAGCAACCTGGCCATCGTCACTGAAAAAGACGAGGCAGGGCTGGACACCATCCGCCATTCCACCGCGCATCTGTTGGCCTATGCCGTCAAGGAGTTGTTTCCCACGGCACAGGTCACCATTGGCCCCGTGATCGAAGACGGCTTTTTCTACGATTTCTCCTACGAACGTCCTTTCACGCCTGAAGACCTGGAAGCCATCGAAAAGAAGATGACCGAGCTTGCACGGCTGGATGAAGTCGTGACCCGCGAAGAATGGGTGCGCGATGACGCCGTTCAGTTTTTCAAAGACCAGGGCGAGCACTACAAGGCGGAAATCATTGCCAGCATTCCAAGCAATGAAAACATTTCCCTGTACCGCGAAGGCAAGTTCATTGACCTGTGCCGCGGCCCCCACGTGCCCAGCACTGGCAAGCTGAAGCACTTCAAATTGATGAAAGTGGCAGGTGCTTACTGGCGAGGCAACTCCAACAATGAAATGCTGCAGCGCATTTACGGCACAGCCTGGACCAAGAAAGAAGACTTGGCCGCCTACCTGCATCGCCTGGAAGAAGCCGAAAAGCGCGACCACCGCAAACTGGGCAAGCAGCTTGACCTGTTCCACATGCAGGATGAAGCTCCTGGCCTGGTATTCTGGCACCCCAAGGGCTGGGCCCTGTGGCAGCAGGTGGAGCAGTATATGCGCCGCGTGTACGTGGACGGCGGTTATCAGGAAATCCGCTGCCCCCAGATTCTGGACCGCAAGCTCTGGGAAAAATCAGGACACTGGGACAACTACAAAGACAACATGTTCACCACCGAGTCGGAAAAGCGCGACTACGCCTTGAAACCGATGAATTGCCCCGGCCACATTGAAGTATTCAAAAGCGATTTGCGCAGCTACCGTGACTTGCCCATGCGCTATGGTGAGTTTGGTGCATGCCACCGCAATGAAAGTTCAGGTGCGTTGCACGGCATCATGCGCGTACGCGGCTTTACACAAGACGATGGCCATATTTTCTGCACTGAAGACCAGGTTCGCGAAGAGGTCACGCAGTTCAACCAGGTGGCCATGCAGGTGTATGCCGATTTCGGTTTCAGCGAAATCAACGTGAAGTTGGCCCTGCGCCCGGAAGCCCGTTTGGGTACTGATGAAACCTGGGACAAGGCTGAAGATTCGCTGCGCCAGGCCTTGAAAGCCTGTGGCGTGGAATGGACTGAACTACCGGGCGAGGGTGCGTTTTACGGACCCAAGATTGAATACCACATGAAAGACAGCATTGGCCGTTCCTGGCAGTGCGGCACCATTCAGGTGGACTTTCAGTTGCCAGGTCGCCTGGGTGCTGAGTACGTGGCAGAAGACAACAGCCGTCGAGTACCCGTGATGTTGCACCGGGCCATCGTGGGTTCCATGGAGCGGTTTATCGGTATTTTGATCGAAAACCACGCCGGCGCCATGCCCTTGTGGCTGTCGCCCGTCCAAGTGGTTGTGGCCACCATCACCGAGGCCCACAATGAATATGCCCACAATGTGGTGCAAATGTTGAAAAAACAAGGCATTAGGGTGGAGGCGGATTTGCGTAATGAAAAGATCAATCGTAAAATCCGTGAACACACCATGCAGAAAACTCCGTATATCGCCGTAATCGGCGATGCAGAGCGTGATGCAAACCAAGTTGCCGTGCGTTTGCGCGGCAATGAAAACCTGGGCTCATTGCCTGTTGAAGAATTCCTCCAGCGCCTGCTGGGTGAAATCAGCAGCAGGGCCTGATTTTTTAAACTAGAAAAAAGAGGCTAAATATCGTAGCGGAAAAGAAAAATCGCACCAACGAGGAAATCAGAATCCCCGAAGTGCGCCTCATCGGGATTGAGGGTGAGCAGTTAGGCATCGTAAAAACATCTGACGCCTTGCGAATGGCAGAAGAAGGCGGTGTGGATTTGGTGGAAATTGCGCCGCAGGCCGTTCCCCCGGTTGCCAAGCTGATGGATTACGGCAAGTTCCGTTACCAAGAGCAGAAAAAGGCAGCAGAAGCCAAGTCCAAGCAGAAGCAGGTCCAGATCAAGGAAATCAAGTTCCGTCCTGGTACTGACGACGGAGACTACAACGTCAAGCTGAAGAATTTGACCCGTTTTCTTGAAGACGGCGACAAATGCAAGGTCACTTTGCGCTTTCGCGGACGTGAAATGGCTCACCAGGACATTGGTGCCCGCCTTCTGGAACGTGTTCGAACCGACCTTGAAGAAATGGGTGTGGTTGAGCAAATGCCCAAGATGGAAGGCCGCCAAATGGTCATGATGATCGCTCCCCGCAAGAAATAATCGACCCTTACACGTTCCGCATCAAATAGTTTGCCCAGTTCGGCGATCCCGCGTTATAATCGCGGGCTTGCCGGAATGCACTGTATTGTGCATAACAGCAAGTTGCCCACCAGGTTTTAAAAGAGTTTCGTCGAAACCACCTGCAAGCAGGTTTGGCAATTGAATTGCCGAACAGTATCAGGAGCACCAAGATGCCCAAGATGAAGACCAAAAAGAGCGCCGCAAAGCGTTTCTTGGTCCGTTCAAGCGGATCGATCAAGCGTGGTCACGCCTTTAAGCGCCACATTCTTACCAAGAAAACGACCAAGAGCAAGCGTCAGCTTCGCGGCATGGAAACGATTCACAAGTCTGACATCGGCCGCGTTCGCGACATGATGCCTTACGCATAACTGGTAGGAGCAATAAATGCCTAGAGTAAAACGTGGTGTAACGGCACGCGCCCGTCACAAAAAAGTTATCGCCCAAGCCAAAGGCTTCCGCGGTCGTCGTAATAATGTATTCCGCGTTGCCAAGCAAGCGGTGATGCGTGCTGGTCAGTACGCATACCGTGACCGCCGCAACAAGAAGCGCGTATTCCGCGCACTGTGGATCACCCGTATCAACGCAGCAGTGCGTGAACACGGCATGACCTACAGTGTGTTCATCAATGGCTTGAAAAAAGCAGCCATTGGTCTGGACCGCAAGGTGCTGGCTGATCTGGCAGTGACCGACAAGGCAGCATTCGCCGCCATCGTGGGTCAAGTGCGCGCAGCACAAGCCTAAGTAAAAAAGTCAACATTTTTGTTGCTTAAGTATTTCTCTTAAGTACACGAAAAGACTGATAAAAACGGAGCCTTAGGGCTCCGTTTTTGTTTTCAGACGGTACAATTCACAGCTCCAATCAAAGCCGTTCCAATCTCAAAAAGAATCGACCCAATGTCCATGGATGCTTCGCTTTTAGCCATTCTCACCGAGGCCGAACAGGCCATGTCATCTGCAACCGACCCGGCCAGTCTGGAAAACATCAAGGCCCAGTTTTTGGGCAAACAAGGCAAGGTCACGGAGCTGCTCAAAGGCATGGCAGCATTGTCGCCCGAAGAGAAGAAAACCCGTGGCGCTGAAATCAACCAGCTCAAGCAACAGGTTGAGGCTGTTTTGAACGCGAAGCGCCAGGCGCTGGCGGACGCAGCCATGCAAGCCAAGTTGCAGGCGCAGGCCATTGATGTGACCAAGCCCGGCCGCATGCGCGGCACCGGCGGCTTGCACCCGGCCATGCGCACGTTGGAACGCATTGAGGAAATTTTCACGACCATCGGGTTCGACTTGGCCGATGGCCCCGAAATTGAAACCGATTTTCACAACTTCACTGCATTGAACACGCCGGAAAATCACCCTGCGCGTTCCATGCATGACACCTTCTATGTTGAAGGCACGGGTGGCAACCTTTTGCGCACGCACACCTCGCCCATGCAGGTGCGTTACATGCAAACCAACAAGCCGCCAATTCGCATTATTGCGCCGGGCCGCGTGTATCGCGTTGACAGCGATGCAACCCATTCGCCCATGTTCCACCAGGTGGAAGGCTTGTGGATTGATGAAGGTGTTAGCTTCGCTGATCTGAAAGCGGTGTTCATGGATTTCCTGAAAACCTTTTTCGAAACCGATGACATCACCATTCGGTTTCGCCCCTCGTTTTTCCCATTCACTGAACCGTCTGCCGAAATCGACATGGCCTTCACCAGTGGCCCCAACAAGGGCAAGTGGCTGGAAATTGCAGGTTGTGGCCAAGTGCACCCCAATGTACTTCGCCATGTGGGCATTGACCCTGAAACCTACACCGGCTTTGCCTTTGGCGTGGGCCCAGATCGCTTGACCATGTTGCGTTATGGCATCAACGACCTGCGCCTGTTCTACGAAAACGACATTCGTTTTCTGCAGCAATTCAACTAAGCACAATCAAGTCTAACCAAGCCGGTATTGGATATTACAAGATGCAATTTACAGAATCCTGGTTGAAGTCACTCGTCAACACCCCTTTGAATACCCAAGAGTTAGGTGACAAGCTCACCATGGCGGGCCTTGAGGTGGAAGAACTGGAACCGTTGGCCCCTGAGTTTTCAGGCGTGGTGGTGGGTTTGGTCGTAAAAAAAGACAGGCACCCCGATGCTGACCGCTTGAGTGTGTGCCAGGTGCAGGTGGGCGAGGGCGATGTGCGCCAAATCGTGTGTGGCGCACCCAATGTGGCTGAAGGCCTGAAAGTGCCTTGCGCCTTGCCTGGTGCGGAACTACCCGGTGGCTTCAAGATCAAGCCTACCAAGATGCGCGGCGTTGAAAGTGGTGGCATGCTGTGTTCCGGCAAAGAACTGGGTGTTCCCAGTGATGTCGATGGTCTGCACATTCTGAATGGCGACTTCCCCGTCGGTGGCAATGTTCGCGAACTGTTGGGCCTGAATGAAATGAAGTTCACGCTCAAGATGACACCCAACCGCGCGGATTGTTTGAGCGTGTGGGGCGTGGCCCGAGAAGTGGCTGCACTGACTGGTGCCACCTTGAACGCGCCTTCATTTTCACCTGTTGCAGCCAGCATCAACGACACCTTGAATGTGACTGTTGAAAACACCGACCTGTGTGGCCGCTTTGCAGGCAGGGTCATTCGCGGTGTGAACAACACGGTAAAAACTCCGCAGTGGATGGTCGATCGCCTGGAAGGCGCTGGCCAACGCAGCTTGAATGCACTGGTCGATATTTCCAACTACGTGATGCTGGAGTTGGGTCGCCCAAGTCATGTGTTCGACCTCGACAAAGTGCAAGGTGACCTCACCGTGCGCTGGGCGCGTGAAGGCGAAAAGCTGAAACTGTTAAACGACATGGAAGTGAATCTGAAGCCGCACATGGGCGTGATTTGTGATGACAACGGACCTGAAGCACTCGCCGGCATCATGGGTGGTGACCAAACAGCGGTGAACGAAGGCACCGTAAATATTTTTGTTGAGGCGGCTTTCTGGCACCCCAATGCCATTGTGGGCCGTGCTCGTGAATTCAATTTTTCATCCGAAGCGTCGCACCGGTTCGAGCGGGGCGTGGACTTCCAGACCATTCCCGAGCACCTGGAACGCATCACTGCGCTGATTATCGAGATTTGTGGCGGCCAGGTTGGCCCCGTGGTTGATCAGGTATTGAACTTGCCTGCACGCAAGCCTGTAACCCTGCGCCATGCGCGTGCGGAAATGGTGATTGGCATGCCGTTTACCGTGGCGCAGGTTCAGGACGTATTTACCAAGCTGGGCTTTGAGTTCACGACCGAAGGGCAGGGCGCAGAGGGTCAAGCTGCAGGAACCCGATACGTGGTGAACCCACCCAGCTATCGCTTCGATATTCAGATTGAAGAAGACCTGATTGAAGAAGTAATACGCGTGGTCGGTTACGACAACCTGCCTTTGCGTGCACCCATGGGCAAGCTTAAAATGCTGCCCGCCCCTGAAGGCAAGGTCAGCCGCCATGCCATTCGCCGCCAGGTGGCTGCTTTGGGCTATCAGGAAGTGGTCAGCTACAGCTTCACTCCTGAACAATGGGAAGCCGATTTCAACAGCAACACGAACCCCGTGCGCTTGCTCAACCCGATTGCAAGCCATTTGAGCGTGATGCGTTCCACCCTGATTGGTAGCTTGACCGGTGTGTTGAAACACAACCTGGGTCACCGTGTGGACCGCCTGCGGGTGTTTGAGGTGGCTCGCGTGTTCGAACATGATGAAAAAGTGCAAGACGGCGCCCAAACCGTGGCGGGTTTCAAGCAAACCTGGAAGCTGGGTGGCTTGGCCTATGGCTTGGCCGACCAACTGCAATGGGCTGCGAACAACAACCGTCCGCTTGATTTCTTTGATGTGAAGGGTGATGTGGAACAACTGCTCCATGGCCGGAAAGTGGATTTCGAGCGGTTTGACACTGCCAACCCGCATCCTGCTTTGCACCCGGGCCGCAGTGCACGCGTGCTGGTTAACCGCCAAGTGATCGGCTTCATTGGTGAGTTGCACCCGAAACTGGCCCAGGAGTATGACTTGCCCGTGGCTCCAATCGTGTTTGAGTTGCTTCTGGATGGACTGAACACCCGCAAGTTGCCCGCTTTCAAGGAGGTGTCGAAGCAGCCAGTGGTAGTTCGTGACCTGGCCTTTGTGGTTGACCAGAATATTGCTGCTGCGCAACTTAAAAAAGCCTTGCTGGAAGTGAAAGACGACAACCTTGGGTGGTTGAAATCGGTTATCCTTTTCGATGAATTCGTGCCAAAAGAAGAGGGTAAGGGTCTGAATCTAAATGAGAAAAGTTTGGCCTTGAGGCTGACCCTGCAAGCGAGTGACCGCAGCCTGACCGACGCCGACATTGAACCATTGTTGACAAAAATGATTGAGCATGCTGGGCAGCGTTGCACAGCACGCTTGCGATAAATATTGATAAATAGGTAGAACTCACTGTGGATCAATTTGTGTTGAACGACGACCGATCAAATGACCTGAATGCGCGCTCTGACCGCATGGACCTGATTGAAGATGGCCTTGCTTCAGGCTCTTTGACCAAGGCCGAATTGGCCGAAATGCTGTTTGACAGCCTGGGCTTGAACAAGCGTGAAGCGAAAGATTTCGTGGATGCGTTTTTTGATGAAATCCGTACCACCCTTGAAGGTGGAGACTCGGTGAAGTTGTCAGGTTTTGGCAATTTTCAGTTACGTGACAAGCCGCAGCGGCCGGGTAGAAATCCAAAAACCGGTGAAGAGATCCCCATTGCTGCGCGTAGAGTGGTAACCTTTCATCCCAGTCAGAAACTTAAAGCTTTGGTTGAATAGTCCCTACTAACTGATTCAAGTACAAGTCAATTACTCAATGCAAAAACCCGCGAACGTAGACGGTGCGCCACCCACAGCCAGCTTGCCTCCCATACCGGCCAAGCGTTACTTCACCATTGGTGAGGTGTCAGATCTGTGTGGCGTGAAAACCCATGTGCTTCGTTACTGGGAGCAAGAATTCACCCAGTTGAAATCGATCACCCGTCGGGGAAATCGTCGGTATTACCAGCACCACGAAGTGCTGTTTATTCGGCGAATTCGCGAATTGCTGTATGAACATGGCTTCACCATCAACGGTGCACGCAACCGCCTGGACCAGGAAAAAAATGGCCCTGCCGGCGATGCACCATTGCCAATTTTGATCGATCGTGAAGTTTTGAAAGAACAATTGCTGAATTTGCGAGAAGTTCTGAAAGTCTAGGCGTTTCGTGGTTATAATCACGCCTTCTCGGAATGTGGCGCAGCCTGGTAGCGCACTTGCATGGGGTGCAAGGGGTCGGAGGTTCGAATCCTCTCATTCCGACCAAACAAGACAAGGGCTTGGGTGTAAAACCCCAAGCCCTTGTTGCATTCGTATTAGAGAATTCGTCAATCTCTTTCTCTCGCTTTAATCCCTTCGAATCGTCATGTTCGGCATCCATGATGACCTGAGGTCGACTGCACTCAGATCCTTTCCATCCACCGGTCGCAACCTTTTGGTCGCAGGCACGGCGTCTGGCGTGATGAAGGGGTCCATGTCCAGTTCTTTCTGAACACCTGTGATCTCTCCATTCTCAGCCAGTGACAGGCTGTAGTACAAACCGTTGAAAGGGTTCACGTGCAAAGCGTTAGGCTTGGTTTTCATGAACATCAACTGATATTCAAGCGTGGTGAAGTCAGTTTTACTGATCACCGCTGGTTCATTGCTGACCGGGAAAAGACAGTACTGCTGTGATGGGCCCGACACGCATTTGAAAGGCCGCATGGCCAGAAAATATTCCTGTATCCTGTCTTCGGCCAAAGTGACTTTGAAGGATTTGCTCTCGCTATTCAGCGGCGTGAATTCAATCGTCGCGATCCTGATTTGTTCACCCGCGGGATTACTCAACACAATGGATTTTTTCCCATCCAACTGATCCCAGGATGTATTGGCCTGCGCAACGGGGCTACCAACAAAAATCAACAAGCCGAATGCCGTGGAACTCAAGGGTAAGCGTATTTTCATTGAAGCAGTCCTGTTAAGCGGGGGTGAAACAACTGAACATGATTGAATGATCTTTTGATCATATAACCAAAGTTATCACACCCATTCGTTCAACAGGAATGTTTGGTTACCTGTCATCGACCCAGTTGACTATCCCCAGAATTGATGGCTTTTCATCGGCTTCCTTCTTCCTTTGGTGCGACCCCCTCGGAGAATAATGACTGTTAGATTGTTACTCGAGAAATGTTTAAATGTTCACAATTAAAAGATTGATGTCCAATCGCCGTTTGGGTCAAAAGTTTTTGATGATTGGCGCCATGATGGCTGCGTTGATGTTGGTACTCAGTTGGCAGGCCATCAGCAGCTTGTCGGCCTTGCGTGGCACGGTGTTGAATGAACATCAAGGTGTGGATGAAGTGCAGCGCTTGACTGCGCTGATCTCGAAAGTGCAGGTGCACCGTGGTCTGAGCAATATATTGCTCAATGGTGACACTGAAGCACAATCCAAGATTCAGCCTGTTGCGGCCGAAATTTCCCTCGCCTGGACAGGCTTTCAAACCAATTTGCCTGCCGGCTGGACGCAGTCTCGTGAGCTGGCCAGCCAAAGCCAGCGTGATTGGACTGACTTGCAGGGCAAGCTAAGAAGTTTGAGTCCGGCAGACAGTTTCAAGCTGCACAGCGAGTTGATTGCAAACCTTGTCTTGCTGCTCAAGCAAGTTTCTGATGACAGCGAGTTAACTCTTGACCCGGTTTTGTCCAGCTACTACTTGATGAGCGTGATCAACTTTGAATTGCCCCAGTTGCAGGAATCCATTGCCCAGATCCGCGGGCAGGTTGCAGGCTTGATTGCCAGTGGTTCAGTGGATCGGGACTCGATGTTGATGAGTAACATGCGACTGGGCATGGTGGATCAGTCCCTGCATGCAGTTGCTCGCAGCTACAGCAAGGTGGGTGAGGATTCCGAAGGTTTACCCAGAACTCAGGTTGATCTATTCAATGCCCTGCAAAAGCAGGCCAGCGAGCTGAAAGCCCTGTTGGTGCGTGTCGAGCAGAAAGACCCCGCAGTAACGCCCATGGTGTTTTTCAACACCGCAACCGGAATGATTCAAACTTCAATCAGTTTGGCACAGGCCAATTCGCTTATGTTGCAGGATATCTTGACACAGCGGGCCGACGGCTACAGCTTTGACTTGTTGCTTAGCACCGTGGCACTTGTTTTGGGTATTGGCATGGCTGGCATTACTGCGTGGTTAACCGTTGCAGACCTGAAGTCGCGCGTGACGCAGGTCTTGGAACAAACAGCACGATTGGTGCAGGGCGATTTGCGGGAATTTCCGCGAACGACCAGTCAGGATGAAATTGGTGAAATTTCTGATGCATTGAATGCGTTGCGACTGTCTCAACACACCTTTGCCAAGGCCATGCAGCTTTCTGCTGCAGATTTGTCGGATGCAGCCGACGTGCTGCGCAAGCAGTCTCAAGAGGTCAAAGGATCCGCTTCCAGTCAATCTGATTCGTCGTCTTCTGTGGCGGCCACTGTCGAAGAAATGACTGTGTCGATCACCCAGATTTCAGACAATGTTCGCAGCACCCGACAGGTGGCAGAATCGGTGGGTGTTTCTGCGCGTGCGGGGTTTGGTGGGGTTGCGGCAGTGACAGACAGCATGCAGGACATCAACAGTTCGTCGGTTGAGCTCACCGGCTTGATTAAAAACCTTGAGAAAAGCTCGGTGGCGATTTCCGGCATTGTGGATACTATTGGATCGATTGCCAAACAAACCAATTTGCTGGCCTTGAATGCGGCCATCGAAGCGGCGCGCGCCGGTGAAGAAGGCAGGGGCTTTGCTGTGGTTGCCGACGAGGTGCGTGGCCTGGCTGAGAAAACTGCGGGATCGACTCAGGAAATTGCCGAGCTGATTTCAAGCTTGCAGTTGAACACCCGAAATGCAGCTGAGTTGGTGTGGGGTTGGGGCACCGTGCTTTCAACCGGGCTGGAGCATGCCCAAGGTGCAAAGGCATTGATGGGTGAAATTGACCAGAATTCCAAAAATGCGGAAGTGGCCATTGGCGAAATAGACCGGGCCATGGCTGAACAGTCTGAAGCTTCGTTGCAAATTGCCCAGCAGGTGGAATCGATTGCGCGCACCACGGAAGAAAGCCAGCATGCCTGTTTCCGACTCGATGAGCTGGTGGTCAATATTCAATCCGTCTGCAACATTGTTCAATCGCAAAGTGCCCGGTTCAAATTGCAGGCTTGATAAATTCGCTTGGCGTACCGAGTTGGGTTTAATTCACCCCGGGTGAATGAGTAGAATGGGGTGATGAAACTCAACCCGATTTCGACAGGAGCCTTGGGGTTTTTCCTGTGGGCAGCGATGATGCTGCTGATCAAGTACCCCCAAGGTTGGCTTTCACTGAGCAGCACGCCCGTGCTGCTCATTTTGGTGTCTTCGATTTATTCCCTGCTGATGCCTTTGGGCTGGTCCCTGGCACTCAGCGCACTGGCTGTACTGATGTTCAATTATGAAATGGTGCCACCCGTGCACACATTTCATGTCGATTTGCATGAACACGGCATTCTTCTGATTACGGTGATGGGCGTGTCCTGGCTCATCACCTATCTGCTCAGGCGTCAAAAGCAGATTGCAGAACGTGAACATGTGCTGGCGCGACGTACCTTGCAGTTGATGCGTTGGAGTGAGCAACTTCGTGAGGTGGACAATCCGCATACGCTATTGCCTGTTCTGCATGACCTGATTGCCGGACTTGTCGGCGGCTTGGGGGTCAATCAACTGGCGATCGCCTTGGGTTATCACGCGCTGGAATATCCACCCACATTCAAGGTCAATTCGACTCAGCAGGAAGGGTTTGGGGCTTGCCTTCAAGACAACAAACCCTTGGGTTGTGGTACTGGGCGATATGAAAATCTGGATGACCTCTACCTGCCCATGCGTGCAAAATCGGGTGCGTATGGGGTTTGCCTGTTTGTTGGAAAGCGCGATGATTTTCTGGATGCGGTCTGGATTCAAGATGTTCAAGCGCTGCTGGACCAAATGGGCTTGGCCTGTGAACGGCATGAAAGCGCCCGCCGGGCGCAACAGGCGCGTGAACTGGCTCAAAACCAGGCCACGCGCAGTCTGTTTTTGACTTCGATTGCTCACGATCAGCGAACGCCTTTGGCCAGTATCATGACCTCGGCCTCCGCGTTGCTGGAGCAAGGTGAGCGCTTGACGAAAGATGAAATTCGACATTATGCAGAGCTGATTCAAGCTGAATCGCAACAGGTCAGCCGCCTGACTGACAACACATTGACCCTTGCGCGTTTGAGTGGTGAGCAGGTTCAGGTGCCCATGCGGGATGAGTCTGTCGAAGACATGGTTGCTTCGGTACTTCAACGTTTGAGACAACGCAAACAGAAGCACTTGCCCAAAGTTCAGGTGGAGCAGGACTTGCCCTTGGTACTGTGCAACATGGTGCTTGTCGAGCAGGTTCTGGATAACCTGATTGACAACGCGCTACAGCACTCGGGGGCGCCTGGCAGTGTTGAACTGAATGTGGTTCAGGGTCAGGGTGAAGTGTGTTTTCAGGTGTCTGATCTGGGCAAGGGCATGCCACTGGCTCAAATTCAGCCTGGTGACCAGTCTCGAGGCTTGGGTATTGGTCTTCAACTCTGCCGCGCTGTGGCCCAGGTACATTCCGGTCGGCTTCACTTTTCTGCTGGCCTTGAAAAAGGGACTACTGCTGTTTTTTGTTTGCCGATTGCTGTTCACAACCGATAGACCACGCTATGGCTGTTCGAATTTTACTGATTGAAGATGACCGGGAATTGGGCCGTGCATTGCGTACAGCACTGACCACGGAAGGGCATGCTGTGGTCAGCGCGGCCAGTTTGTCCGAAGCGCGTGCTTTGTTGGCCAATCATTCCGCGATTCAGCCCAACAATACGCACACCACCCAGCCATTTGATTTGGTACTGCTTGACTTGGGTTTGCCCGATGGCGACGGTTACAGCTTTCTGGAAGTGGCGAGAAAAGCGAGTCATATCCCAGTGATTGTGATTTCCGCCCGGCCAGAGGAAGAGAGCAAGATCAAACTGCTGGATGCGGGTGCCGACGATTACCTCGTAAAGCCTTTCAGCATTGGCGAGTTGTTGGCGCGTATTCGCGTGGCGCTTCGGTACAGGGGTAATCTGGCGCAGCCTGCCACCTTGCTGTATCAAAGAGACGGTCTTCATGTTGATCTGATCAAGCGGGAAATTTTGCTGAATGGCCTGCCAGTGAAATTAACCCCGACCGAGTATGAATTGCTGGCCCGTTTGGTGAGAACTGCGGGGCAAGCGGTGTCGCATCGCCAGTTGCTGACCGATGTCTGGGGCCCGGAATACCTTGAGCACACCCACTACACCCGCTTGTACATAGGGCAGTTGCGCGCAAAAATCGAGGCCAACCCGGCCGACCCACACTTTATTTTGACGGAAACCGGTGTGGGCTACCGAATGCTGGCGGCTGACTAAGTACAAACCAAGCACAAATCAAGCACAAATCAAGCAGAAACCAAGCACGAACCAGTTGTCTGAATATTTCCTTATAACTTCCTGATACCCGGCGGTGCATCCTGTCGTTCGTAATCACTACGCGAGCAACAAGATGACAGACAAACCAGATTCAAATGCAGCTCACAAGGCAGGCTTGGCCGCCTTGACACTGGGTGCAATTGGCGTTGTGTATGGCGACATCGGTACCAGCCCCCTGTATACGGTCAAAGAGGTTTTTGGGGAAAACACGGGTGTGCCGTTGAACCCTGAGAATTTGACGGGTGCAATTTCCGTTATTTTCTGGGCTTTGATGTTGGTCGTGACCCTGAAATACGTCATTCTGATTTTGAAAGCAGATAACAACGGAGAGGGCGGGGGGCTGGCATTAACAGCCCTGGCTTCTGAAGCAGTGCGAGCCAATCCCCAGCTCAAAAGGGCCTTGTTGTTGATCGGCGTGTTTGGTGCAACCCTGTTCTATGGCGACAGCGTAATCACCCCAGCCATTTCAGTGTTGGGTGCCATGGAAGGGCTCACCCTGATCACCCCAACCCTGACCCCGTACATCATCCCGCTCAGTGTGGTGATCCTGATCGGTTTGTTTGCTGTTCAAAGGCTTGGCACATCGGTAGTGGGCAGGTACTTCGGACCCATTATTGTGTTGTGGTTCCTGGTGCTTGGGGGTGTTGGTATTCTCAATATCGTAGCGGCCCCCGAAATTCTGCACGCCTTGAACCCGCTTCACGGGATTCAGTTTGTCATGGAGCGGGGTTGGGCCCTGTTTGCTGCTTTTGGCGCGATTGTGCTGGCCTTGACTGGTGCTGAGGCCTTGTATGCCGACATGGGCCATTTCGGTAAAAAACCGATTCGACTGGCCTGGACCTTTCTGGTGTTTCCTTGCCTGGCCCTCAATTATCTGGGGCAGGGTGCTTTGCTGATTGCTGATCCCAGTGCGATCGAAAATCCGTTTTACCGTTCATTCCCTGAAACCTGGGTCATTCCTGCATTGTGTCTGGCCACGATGGCGGCAATCATTGCTTCTCAGGCTGTGATTTCCGGCGCGTATTCAATGAGCAAGCAAGCCATTCAACTGGGTTTTCTTCCACGCATGAAAATTCATTACACTTCAGCCAAGGAGTCTGGGCAAATTTACATGCCTGCTGTGAACTGGCTGTTGCTGGCGGGCGTGTTGCTGGCCGTACTGCTGTTCAAAACTTCTTCCAACCTGGCTGGCGCTTACGGTATTGCCGTCACGCTGACCATGTTGATCACCACAATTCTGACTTACTTCGTGATTCGCCGCAGTTGGGGCCTGCCTGCCTGGCTGTCCGTGTCTGCCACCTGCTTTTTCGTCCTCATTGATCTGGTTTTGGTTATCAGTTGTGCACTCAAGCTGATGGATGGTGGCTGGTTCCCCATTTTGTTGGGACTGGTATTGTTCACCGTGATGGCGACTTGGTGGAGTGGTCGCAAACTGTTGATGCAAAGTATCCAGAAAGAGGGCATCGACATTGCCGATTTCCTGCCGACCCTGAATGTGAACGAGATCAACAAAGCTGAACGCACAGCGGTTTATCCCGTGGCGGACCCAAGCAAAGTACCCATGGCCCTGTTGCACAATTTAAAACACAACCAGGTGTTGCACGCAAGAAACCTGATTCTGACGGTGGTTTTTGATAGCGTGCCTTGGGTGGGTACCAAAGATCGAGTCGAAATCAAGCCTTTGGGCCAAGACTTCTGGCAGGTCACCGTGCGTTATGGGTTCATGAACACCCCCAATATTCCGCATGCCTTGAGCCTGACGGAAGACATGGGTCTGAAGGTATCCCTGTTTGAAACCACGTATTTCCTGAGTCGGGAAACCGTGGTGCCTACACCTGGGTCGGGAATGGTCAGGTGGCGCGAACAGCTTTTCGCCGCCATGAGCCGAAACGCGGGTGGCGTGGTGGATTTCTTCAGGTTGCCTTCGAACGCGGTGGTAGAGCTGGGAACGCGGGTACAGATCTGAGGCTGCTTGCATTTATAATCCGGGGGTATCAATACCCCCGTTTTGGATGCACGCCACCCCATGAATGCTGAAGACCTACAGAAACTGGTCACCGTCAAAATGCCGTTTGGCAAGCACCAAGGCAAACTGCTTGCAGACCTGCCCGGCAATTACCTGAACTGGTTTGCCCGTGAAGGTTTCCCGAATGGGGAAATCGGCCGGCTGTTGGCCTTGATGCAGGAAATTGATCACAATGGTTTAAGCCATTTGCTCAAACCTTTGCGTGATGCAAGTTCCCTTAAGAAGCCACCCCATGTTTGATGCATCCCGAACAAGCGTTGCTGTCATCGGCGGCGGCCCGGCGGGTTTGATGGCAGCCGAGATAATCTGCAATGCAGGTATCCAGGTGGATGTGTTTGATGCCATGCCATCGTTTGGGCGCAAGTTCTTGCTGGCGGGTATTGGTGGGCTGAATATTACGCACAGCGAAGAATATGAGAAATTTTGTAAGAGATATTCCGAATCGCAGCCCCACTTGCAAACTGCCCTTGATTCCATGACCCCTGACAAGTTGTGCGACTGGGTGCACGGCTTGGGTGTTGAAACTTTTGTGGGTACTTCAGGGCGTGTATTTCCCAAGGAAATGAAGGCAGCACCATTGCTGCGTGCCTGGCTTCATCGATTGCGCCAAGGTGGTGTGCGCATGCATGTGCGCCACAGGTGGTTGGGTTGGGGTGCAAATGGCAGCCTGCGCTTTTCTTCACCCAAAGGCGAAATTGAACTCAAGCCGCAGGCCACAGTGCTGGCTTTGGGTGGGGCCAGTTGGCCCAAGCTGGGGTCCGATGGGGCCTGGGTGCCGTGGCTTCGCGCAGCAGGTGCCGAGGTTGCTGAACTGGAAAGTGCAAATTGCGGTTTCGAGGTGAAGTGGAGCGATTACCTTCGTGAAAAATTTGCCGGTGCACCGTTGAAATCAGTCAGCCTGAAGTTCACCGATCTGAATGGAAATGAAACAGAACGCCCTGGCGAAATGGTCATTGGTCAGCACGGTGTGGAAGGCAGCCTGGTTTACGCATTCTCACGGGAAATACGCCAGTGCCTGAATGCCAAGAGCCGCGCCGCTTTCAAGCTTGACCTGCTGCCTGGCCGTTCGCTGGAACGTGTTCGCAGCGAGGTGGCTGGTTTGGCACGCAGCAGCCACTCGCTTCCTGCTTATTTCAAGAACAAGTTGGGTATAACCGGTGTGAAGTTGGCGCTTCTTCACGAGGTGTTGAGCAAGGAAGATTTTCGCAATTACGAGAAACTGGCCTGTACTCTCAAGGCGCTGCCGATTACTGTGCATGCGGTGCGGCCCATCGCGGAAGCAATCAGCACCGCGGGTGGCGTGTGTTTTGAAAGTTTGACAGCCGACAGCATGTTGAACTGCAAGCCCGGCACTTTTGTGGCCGGTGAAATGCTGGACTGGGAAGCACCCACCGGTGGCTATTTGCTGACAGCCTGCTTTGCAACCGGGCAGGCTGCGGGGCAGGGTGCAGTGAGGTGGATTAACGAACAGCGCGGAAATTGAAGCGCTTTTTTCACGGGTCTACGGGTTGATGAAACTGATCATGTTTTGCCAGCTCAACAGTTGTGTTTTTTCAAACTTCAGTCCAAGGTCTTGAGCCTCTTTTTGAACTTGCGCAACGCTCATGGTGTGTAGGGGCTTGATGGGCACATCCGGATCCAATGCGCGGTATTCCACGAACACGATACGCCCGCCTTTTTTCACCGCTTTCATTAGCGACTGCAGGGTTTCACGCGGGTATTCCAGTTCGTGGTACACGTCCACCATCACAGCAATATCCAATACCCGGTCGGGCAGGTTAAGGGACGTGGCTTGCGATTGCCGAATTTCCATGCGGCCCTTCGGTAAACTTTCAGCTTTCTTGCGCAACAGCTTGATCATTTCCGGCTGAATGTCCACGGCCCACACGGTGCCGTTGGGGGAAATTTTTTCGGCCATCATGCGGCTGATGTGGCCCGTGCCTGCACCAATGTCGCCCACCACCATGCCCGGCTTCAACTCCAGTTGCTTGATCAGCAAATCGGTTCGCTCTTCTTCAATGCGTTGGGGCCGCTCCAGCCACGGCGCACCCTGCCAGCCCATGACTTTTGAAATGGGGCGATCGCAATAGGATTTAGCAATTCCATCGGGGTGGGGGTTGGGAATGGTTTTGTATTCACAGCCGGCCCATGCTGTGGGGGCAAGTAGCAACGCGCCCAGCAGGGTAAAAACTTTCAATATTCTTTTTTCGACAGGGTTCATCTGCAATTCCTATAGATCGAAATCAAATTTGCTGTGATCAAGTACATGGCCTGGAAAAGTGAATGCTCTGACCCAAGCCGACATCCGTACTTTCGAAAAAATTGAGACTGTCAGACCAGACCGGAACCACTACAAATTAGCTTACGAATCCAGGTTCTATTCGCAATATACTTGGGCAACAGCTCGTGTTTTACCAAGGCAGTGCGAAATCGATCCGTGGGGGTCGCTGCTTTCCCCAATTCTTTTCTCGATTCTGCACACCAACAGGGAATGGAGGTCGATCATGATCACGCGCACCCGCCACATCGGTTCACTCTCTCTGGCACTGCTGATTTTGACGCTGATCCAGGGTTGCACTCCCAGTGCACAGAAGCAACTGGACGACAACCTCAAGAAGGCGATTGCGATGAAGTATGTGCATGTCGCCAATGTAAATAGTTTTCAGACGCAGGTCGGCACTTCCCAGGCTCAACTGGTGGGTGTAGCCAATGGCAGCTTCTGGGCCATTTTCGACGTCTGTACGCTTGACATCCAGGGCAGTGCACTCACTGGTTTCAATTACGACGCCAGCAAGTTCTTCATTGACGGAGGGTCTGCGAAGTACGGTGCGGGAAATCCCGGCAACGTCAACGTCGCGTCAGTGGTGATGTCTTCGCAAAGTAGCCAGGTTCTGGACGCTGCCCGCAGCGCCTTCTCGCTGAGCCCGGCAACTCAGTTCTTTCCGAAGCAGTTTTACCCGAATCTCAAGTATCGGATCGCGATATTCGTGAACGAGAATCCTGCTGCTTACACGGGAGACGTGATGACGCTCAAGTACGATGGGCAGCCACAGGTAGCCGCACTTGTCCAGAGCGTGTCGCCGGGCAATCCGGCGTTCCGCGCCTTCTACAATGCAGGGGTCTCTCCAGCCATCGTCGGGACCTGCCCTTAGGCGCAGCGGCTCGCAACCAATTTACGCAGGCTGCTTGGCGCGCTTGTGCATCGGCTTTGCCCACGTCAGAAACCGAAGTTGCTTGTTGTCCAACTCTCTGTATTTAATTGCTTTTCCTTTGATTTTTTGATTTTCAATATTTTTAAAGGAAAGGTAAAGAAATCAATTTTCTCAATGCCCGGCCTGCCGTTCTACGGGCACTTGTTCTGCTAATCTGGATTGGCTCAGAAGAAGCACAACAAGTAGATGGAGACAGCATTCAATGAACAATTTTGAAAACAAGACCGCGGTCATTACCGGAGCGGCCAGTGGAATCGGTTTGGCCCTGGCCCGGCATGCAGCCGCAGTGGGCATGAATGTGGTGTTGGCCGACATCGATGAGGCGGCATTGAACAGCGCCGTGCAGCAACTTGATTTGGCCGCAGGCCGAGCCCTGGCGGTCCGCACGGACGTGCGCCATGCTGCCGAAATCAAAAAACTGGCCGATGCCGCCTACAGCCAATTCGGTGCAGTGCACCTGTTGTTCAACAACGCAGGCGTGGCATTGGCCCGCACCACCTGGGAACACACGGTGGAAGATTGGGAATGGATACTGCAGGTCAACCTGTGGAGCGTGGTGCATGGCATTTCAGAATTCCTGCCCCGCATGCAGGCACAGGGCGGGGCTGCTCACATCGTGAATACCGCTTCCGTAGCCGGCTTGGTTTCCAACCCCGGTATGGCGGCTTACAACGTCAGCAAACATGGTGTGGTCACCTTGAGTGAAACCTTGAGCCTAGAATTGCAGATGACCCAATCGCCAGTTGGCATTTCTTTGCTGTGTCCGGGTTGGGTACCCACTGGAATTGGTCGTTCGGAACGCAATCGCCCGGCTGATGTGGCGCACACGCAGCCTATTGAAGGGCTTTCAGCCCAACTGAACAAGCGGATTGGCAAGGCCATTGCAGGTGGGCAATTGACCGCAGACGACATGGCGCGCGAAACATTCAAAGCCATCGGCGAAAAGCGTTTTTATGTGATTCCCCACGACTACATGTTTCCATTTATTGAAACCCGCATGAAGGAAATTCTGACTCAGCAAAACCCGACACTGCCCAAATAAGAATACAAAGGAGACAAACAACATGAAAGCATTGCTTTGCAAAACCTTGGGTCTGCCTGACACATTGGTCTATGAAGAAACTGCCGACCTTAAACCCGGCCCTGGCCAGGTACTGGTCGACATGAAGGCGGCCGGGGTGAATTTTCCCGATGCGCTGATCATTCAAGGCAAGTACCAGTTCAAGCCTGCCTTGCCGTTTGCGCCGGGTGCAGAACTGGCTGGCGTGGTACTGCAAGTGGGCGAGGGTGTTAAAAACACCAGGCCCGGTGACCGTGTCATTGCTGCTTGCACGCATGGCGCGTTTGCTGAACAAGTGCTGGTTCAAGCCAAACAGATTATTCCCATGCCGCCAGCACTCAGTTTTGAGGCGGCAGCATCATTTACGTTGGCCTATGGCACGTCTTACCATGCCCTGAAAGGCCGAGCGCAGTTGAAAGAGGGCGAAACCCTCTTGGTGCTGGGTGCAGCTGGCGGTGTCGGCTTGGCGGCCATTCAGATTGCCAAGGCATTGGGCGCAAAGGTAATTGCCGCCGCCTCGACCGCGGAAAAGTTGGCCATTTGCAAAGAAAATGGTGCTGACGAACTGATCAATTACAGCACTGAAGATTTGCGTGAGCGCGTGAAAGAATTGACCGCAGGCAAAGGCCCCAATGTCATTTTTGATCCGGTGGGTGGCAAGTATGCGGAACCTGCATTTCGAAGCATAGGCTGGAATGGTCGGTATCTCGTGGTGGGCTTTGCCGATGGTGATATTCCCAGCATCCCTTTGAATTTGCCGCTGCTGAAGGGAGCTTCCATTGTGGGTGTGTTCTGGGGTGAGTTTGTGAACAGGCAACTCTTCGATTTCATCAAAGACCTGGGTGAAATGTTTGCGCTGATTGAACAGGGCAAGCTCAAGCCGCTGGTGTCAAAAACTTATTCCCTTGCGCAGGGCGCACAGGCCTTGCAGGATCTGCTGGATAGAAAGGTTGTGGGTAAGGTGGTGATTACGAATTGATTGGCAATAAAAAAAATCCCGGGGCCAGCTGAACCGGCTCCGGGATTTTCATTCACTTGCAAACTGATTTGAATTACTTCAAGTCAAAGCGGTCTGCATTCATCACCTTGTTCCAGGCCGCAATGAAGTCGTTCACGAACTTCTTCTCTGCGTCGGCTCCGGCATACACTTCGCACAGTGCACGCAGTTGCGAGTTGGAACCAAAACACATGTCTGCCAAGGTACCTGTCCACTTGATCTGACCTGTTGTGCGGTCACGGCCTTCCAATACGCCTTCTGCACTGGCTGATTTGGTCCACTTGGTGCTCATGTCGAGCAGGTTGGTGAAGAAGTCAGTGGTCAATGCTTCAGGGCGCTTGGTGAACACGCCGTGTTGCGAGCCGCCTGCATTGGCATTCATGGCACGCAGGCCACCCACCAGCACAGTCATTTCAGGTGCAGTCAAACCCAGCAAGCTGGCCTTGTCGATCAGGCGTTCGGCGGTGCTGCCTTCCAGACCTTTGCGTGCGTAGTTTCTGAAGCCATCGGCTGTGGGTTCCAGCACTTCGAAGGAATCCACATCCGTGTGTTCCTGGCTGGCGTCAGTGCGGCCGGGGGCGAAAGGTACAGTCACATGGTGACCTGCCTTTTTCGCGGCTGCTTCAACACCCGCAGCACCTGCCAGCACGATCAAGTCGGCCAGAGAAATTTTCTTGCCGCCTGTTGCTGCCGCATTGAATTCCTTCTGGATTCCTTCCAGTTGTTCCAGCACCGTGGCCAGTTCAGCCGGGTTGTTGGCTTCCCAGTTTTTCATGGGTGCCAAGCGAATGCGGGCACCGTTGGCACCGCCGCGCTTGTCGCTGTTGCGATAGCTTGCAGCAGAAGACCAGGCTGTACGCACCAGTTGGGGAATGCTGAAGCCTGAAGCCAGAACTTTTGCTTTCAACGCAGCCACATCGGCATCATTGACCAGTGGGTGATCCACTGCGGGCACAGGGTCTTGCCAGATAAGGTCTTCTGCCGGTACCAATGGGCCGATGTAACGTGCCTTTGGTCCCATGTCACGGTGTGTCAGCTTGAACCAGGCGCGGGCATAGGCGTCAGCAAACTCGTCCGGGTTGGCCAGGAAATGGCGCGAAATTTTTTCGTAAGCCGGGTCCATCCGCAACGCCATGTCGGCCGTGGTCATCATGGGAGCGTGGCGCTTGTTGGGGTCGTGTGCATCCACAACCGTGCCGTCGCCTGCGCCGTTCTTGGGTGTCCACTGCTGAGCTCCAGCCGGGCTCTTGGTCAGTTCCCAATCGTACTTGAACAGGGTTTCAAGGTAGCCCATGTCCCAAGTGGTTGGGTTGGGTTTCCAGGCACCTTCGATTCCACTGGTGGTGGTGTCGCCACCTTTGCCGGTGCCGTGCTTGTTGATCCAGCCCAGGCCTTGTTCTTCAATCGGTGCACCTTCGGGTTCGGGGCCGACCAGTGCAGGGTTACCTGCGCCGTGGGCCTTGCCGAAGGTGTGGCCACCGGCCACCAGGGCCACGGTTTCGTAATCATTCATGGCCATGCGTGCGAAAGTTGTGCGCACATCGTGGGCTGACAGCTTGGGGTCGGGGTTGCCGTCCGGGCCTTCAGGGTTTACATAAATCAAACCCATCTGAACCGCGCCCAATGGGTTTTCCAATTCGCGGTTGCCGGTGTAACGCTTGTTGCCCAACATTTCTGTTTCAGGGCCCCAGTACACTTCTTCAGGCTCATAAACGTCTTTCCGGCCGAATGCGAAACCAAAGGTCTTGAAACCCATGGTGTCCATGCAATAGGTACCGGCCAAGGTGATCAGGTCGGCCCATGACAATTGCTTGCCGTATTTCTGCTTGATGGGCCACAACAGGCGACGTGCCTTGTCCAGGTTGCCGTTGTCTGGCCAGCTGTTCAATGGTGCAAAGCGCTGCATGCCGGTGCCCGCGCCGCCACGGCCATCAGCGATGCGGTAAGTACCGGCAGCGTGCCATGTCATGCGGACAAAGAAGGGGCCATAGTGACCGTAATCGGCTGGCCACCAGTCTTGTGAATTCGTATAAAGGGCTTTCAGGTCAGCCAACAGGGCATTGACGTCTAGCTTTTTGACTTCTTCCACGTAGTCGAAGTCTTCCCCCATGGGGTCTGTCAAAGGGGAGTTCTGATTCAACAGTTTCAGGTTGAGCTGATTCGGCCACCAGTTGGCGTTGGTTGGTGTACCTGCAATGGCAGTTTTTGGGCCATGGCCTGTGAATGGGCACTTTGCATCGTTTGACATGTGGATCCTCTCCTTGTTCGAGTTTATTCATTGCTATCTAGCAAATTCAGATTAACGACTTCGACCCGATAGGTCTAATCAATTTAATCAACTCTTATAATAGTCTAATTTGATGACAACCACATGAAGTATTTATGGTTTGATCAAACCGTAGTCCTGAAGCTGGTCGGATACCAGTTCCAGCCGCAACAGTGGACTGTCAATGGTCAGGAACTGAATCTTGGTTGTCGGGTCCAGCGGCAGCAACTCGCTCCAGCGGTTGGCCACCCAGCCGCAGTCCATCAAGCGGTAGGGTTTGGAGAAGGGAATTTGTTCGGGTGTAATTCCTTTTTCATCAAACGATTCAATCAACTCAGCCAAAGCATTGGCACAGCTCTTCAGGTCTTCTGGAATTTCAATGGTTGTGTCCGCGGGTAGCAATGTGACCTGTCCGGTCCACAAGCCATTTTTCTGCTGTTCATAGGAATGCAGTTCAAAGCGTTGTGTGCCTTCCACGGTGATCTTGATCAGGTTGCTGTCAGCCGCATCCGCTTTTTGTATCTTGACCAGCGTGCCGTACTTTGCAAGGTCGATCTTCTCACCGGGCTGCCGGGTTTCCGCGCCGGCTTTCAAACTGATGATGCCGAAGCCAGTGTTTTCCTTGAGGCATCTTCGGATCATGTCCAGGTATCGGACTTCAAAAATTTGAAGTGGAAGCAGTGCGTCGGGATACAGTACAGTGCCCAATGGGAAAAGAGGAATGGTGATCTGTGACATCGCGTGGATCCTTGTGCAAACCTGTTAATTCATGGTGGGTAGATTCTTTTCTACACCTGCCATGCCAGGGTGGATGCACGCCCTGGCACTTGAATCTGTATTCTGCAATTTCGGTGTATCAATAGAGCTGTCGAACATCAATCGAAGACATTTTTTTCGGGAAATTACACATGAAACTTCATCACCTGAATTGCGGCACCATGTGCCCGGTTTGCAGGCGTCTGATCAACGGCAATGGCGGCTTTTTTGAACGCGCCAAAATGGTTTGTCATTGCTTGCTGGTCGAAAGCAGTCAGGGTTTGATTCTTGTGGACACCGGGATTGGTAGCCATGACATTGATCAACCCGCGAAGCGTTTGGGTGCTGGTTTTGTGGCTATGTTGTCTCCTAGCCTGTTGCGGCAGGAAACCGCACTGGAGCAGCTTGCTTCACTGGGTTTTCAGGCCAGCGATGTCAAGCACATAGTGCCAACCCACCTGGACCTGGACCATGCCGGTGGCTTGAGTGATTTTCCAGGTGCCCAAGTGCATGTGTATGAACCGGAACACCGCCATGCCCTTCAGCCCAGCTTGCGGGATTCGCTACGATTCAGAAAAGCCCAGTTTGCGCATGGGCCCAAGTGGTCCATCCATGCCGCCACCAGCGAGTCCTGGTTTGGTTTTCAGGCCATTCGCCCCATTGCCGATGTTGATCTGTTGATGGTTCCGCTGATCGGCCACACGCGCGGTCATGTGGGTGTGGCTGTGAAGAAGGGCGAAAAATGGTTGCTGCATTGCGGTGACGCTTATTTCCATCGCAGTGAAGTGGCTTTGAAACCCGATGAACCCATTCCCCCCGGTTTGGCATTTTTTGAAACGCTGGTTCAAACCCTGCCTGCGCAACGCAAGGCCACGCAGGCGCGTTTGCGTGAACTGGTGAGGAAAAACGGAGAAGAGGTCGAGCTGTTTTGTGCGCACGATCCGGTTGAATTTGCGCGATACCGGTAGGCGATAGCGGGAATCGGAAGTCCCGCTACCGAGTCAAACATTAGCCTTTGGCCTTCCGCGCTGCAGCCAACTGCGCCTGCAGCGCATCAATGCGCTGGTGGTTTTCTTCCGAGCCAATGTAGCTTCTGAACAGCCATTCCTGGGTGCGCATGGACATGTCCAAGTCCTGGTTCAACACCACATTGGAAAGGCGCTTGGTTTCCGCCAGGCAAGCCCGGTCATATTGCGCCATGTCGCGGGCAATTTTAGAAACCGATGTCAGCAATTCGCCTTCGGGAAATACTGCACTGACATAGCCCATGCGTTCGGCCTCGGCTGCATCGTAAATTCGGCCAGTCAGTGCTACTTCCTTGGCACGACCCATGCCGATGATGCGCCACAGCGGGTCCATGATTGGGGTCAGTGACAACACAATTTCGCGCTGTCCGAACTTGGCCCGTGTGGAGGCATAACGAATGTCGCACATCATGGTCAAATCGAATCCACCCGCAATGGCTGCACCACCCACTGCACAAATCACGGGCTGTTCGCAAAACAGAACAGCGCGGTAGGCGCGGTGAAACAGGGCGGTGTAGGCTTCGTTGCTGACTTTTTCCAGCTTGCGAATTTCATTCAGGTCAAAACCTGCGGAGAAGTAACGTTCACCGCCGGTGAATGCGATCACATGCACATCCGTGCGTGCACCCAAGTCATTGAACATGCGGGTGACTTCTTCCAGTACGTCGGGTGCCAGGGCATTGCCTTTGTCTGGCCGGTTGATGGTGACAGTGGCTACCCGTTCTGACACGTCCAGATTCAAATATTGAAAACTCATTGTTCTTATTTCCATGCGTTGTTGGTCACTTTGACCACGTAAAAACCTTGATAGCCGTCGGTATACCAGATTTCCTTGCGTTCCGGCACAAAGGCCGGGCTGGACATGGCCCAGTTGCTGGCGGGTGCGGGCAGCGTCAGCACCCGGGGTTTGACGGGTGCGTTGAAATAGGCCACCTCAACCGGGTTGGCCGGGTCGCGAATGTCAAAAATACGCAAGCCCGACAAGATCATGCTGCACGCCACAATGGTGGGGTTGACACGTGTCGGAATGTTGCAATAGTGCCCAGCATAGCCACCCGTGGGGTTTTGTGCGCCGGGGTCACTGGCAATTTTTTCCCGGTTCTCCACATTGTGGACATCCAGACGCAGGTTGGAGATCACCTTCGGCTTGGTTTCGTCTGAAATGTCGATGATGCGCGCCGCACCTACTTTTGAGCCGTGAATCGCGACGGGTATTGGTCCTGGGTTGCCCGAATACTCGTCGACTTCCATGATGTATTTTTTGCCGTTGCTGGTGAACGGAATGGCGTTCTGTGGGATGGTGACAGTGTCCCAACTCAGACGCGATACTTCTTTCACCTGTGGGTTGGCTTTGCGGGCTTGAATTTCGGAAATGTCGAGCACCAGCATGCCAGCTGGGTTGGTGAAACTGGCCACGTAGGCTCGGTTGCCATCGGGGCTGATTGACAAACCATGCGAGGCGTAAAAACCAGTCCACAGCGGGCGAGGGAAGCTGGGGTTGGAAATATCCAGCGCCACCAGCGTGAAGGTGCTTGGAGAACCTGAAAAGAAGGTTTTTCCGTCAGGTGAAATGCCGCTTTCATGGCCGAACAAACCCAGCGGTGTCGACGATTTCAATACCGGTTTGCGGCAGTCTTCCGACACATCGTAAATGTCGACAATGCCAGGGCCAAAAGCAGGGTTGCCCAGCACGGCAGCCAGCACGCCACCTTCCTGGCTTACTACCAACGATTCATGCGGCGACAGCATGGCAGGCGTAATCAGCCGGGCTGTGCGCACTGGCTTGGTGGGGTCGCTCATGTCAAAAACATTCACGCCCAGCTCAAGGTCCAGGATGTTGGTGGGGAACAGCAATGTGCTGTCGGCGAATGCGCAGTCACGGCCTGCCTTGTCGCGGTAGCGTTCAACCTTGAAGCCGCCCACTGTACCAATAACGCGTTCGGGTGCGAACGAACCCACCATCTGTGTGTTGCAGGAAAAACCGGCAGCGGCAAGCCCTGCATCGTGGTCTGCCTGCGAAACCCGGCCTTGCATACCTGTTTCTTCACGTGATCCAGGCCCGCAAACCCCTTGTGGAGTCGCGGTGATGTTCAAGCCATCCACCACCTGGCTGGGGTTGGTGCGGTTACCTGTGGCGGTGGACGGGCTGTCCGAGCTACCAAAGCAGCCTGCAATCAGGGTGGGCAGCAGCAATGACGCGAACAGACGGCATGGATACAGGTTCAACATGGTGTGTCTCCGGGTCAATTTTTTTGAAGTTGTTGCAGTTTCATCTGGATCCAGCCAATTTCCATGCCTTGGTCGCGGATCATGCTGGTGGCCAGTGCCTTGACCAGGCTGGATTCGCCATTTCGGCTGGCAAACCAGGCCATGGGCAATGCCGCACGGTGGTGTGCCAGCATCAACTCCAGAAACAGAATTTCCTTGTCAGTACCGGTGGCCTTTTTGAGTTGTTCAAGTTGTTCGGTTGTGGCTACACCAGCCATGGCGCCGCCTTCCGCTTTGCAGCGGGCCTGAAACAGCTTGTCATCCAGGTGGCGAACATTGCTTGCCTCTTCAACCCAGGCCATGGGCGGGCCAGCCACCATGACTGGCTCATTCCACACCGTCAGCCAACCTTCCATCACGCCCATTTCACGTGTTTGCTTGATGGTGATGGACTGCGCCAAGGCCTGAATTTCGGGGGATGCAGCTTCCCGCATCATCATGGACATTTGGATGGCTTGGGTGTGGTGCAACAGCATGCTGCGAGCAAAGCCGGCATCAACAGGGCCCACTTGCGGTTTATTCTGTTCACTGGAATGGCCAGGGAAGAGCTGGTGTAGCAACCCCCTTGCGTGATCAGCCCAATAGCCAAGGGCCGCCAGCAAGGCGGCAGCGCACAAAACGACCAAGGTGCGTTTGCGCAAAAGGGAAAGGTGATGCATGTCTCGCGGATTTTATTATGTATATGAAGCTTCTACTTCCGCAAACCACTGTTGGATTCATCGAACAACCCCACCACACGCACACAGCCTGTGGCGGGTATTTTGATTCTTAGTCTTTCAGTTCCAGTGCGCGGTTCAGGCTAAGTGCTGCCAATGAGCCCACAGCGCCCGAGAGCAGGTAAAGGCTGACATATTCCAGGCCAAAATGCGCAGCCAGGCCCAAGGCCACCAAGGGTGCAAAACCAGCCCCAACCAGCCAGGCCAGGTCAGCGGTCAATGCTGCACCCATGTAGCGGTACTGGGCTTTGAAGTTGGCAGTAACCGCACCGGCAGCCTGACCATAGGACAAGCCCAAGAGCACGAAACCAATCAGGATGAAGGCAGTTTGTCCGTTGTCGCCACCGTCCATCATGTGCGGCACGAAAAAGCTGAACAGCGCAATCAGGATGGCCAGAAAGCCCAGCGTGTTGCGGCGACCCAAACGGTCAGCCACCACACCGCTGAGCACCACAGCACCGGCCGCAAGCGCCGCGCCTGCAATCTGGATCACCAGAAACTCGGAGATGGATCTTTCCGAGTTCAGGGCAATCCAGGAAAGCGGAAACACGGTGACCACGTGGAACAGGGCGTAGCTGGCCAATGCGGCCAGTGCACCCACCAAAATGTTGTAGCCTTGCGAGCCCACCATCTCTGTCACCTTGACAGGCTGTAGTTCGCGTTCTTCGAGCATGCGGGAATATTCATTCGTGGCAATCAAGCGCAAGCGCGCGAACAGGGCCACCACATTGATTGCAAAGGCAACATAGAAGGGGTAGCGCCATCCCCAGCTTAGAAAATCTTCGCTGGACAGGGCTGACAGCAGGTAAGCAAACAGACCCGCGGCAATGATGAAGCCCACCGGTGCGCCCAACTGCCCCAGCATGGCATACCAACCGCGCTTGTTCTCAGGGGCGTTCAAGGCCAACAGGGAAGGCAGGCCGTCCCATGAACCACCCAGCGCCAAGCCCTGACCAATCCGTAAAACGGAAAGCAGCACGATTGCCGCAACACCCAGTGATTCGTAAGTGGGCAGGAAGGCAATGCCAGCGGTTGAAATGCCCAGCATGAACAAGGCGACTGTCAGTTTTGTTTCACGTCCGAACCGCTGTTGCACCATCATCAATGCCACTGTGCCCAGGGGCCGGGCAATGAACGCAAAGGAAAAGATGATGAACGAATACAGCGTTCCGGTCAGTGGGTCTTCAAAGGGGAAAAATATTTTTGGAAATACGAGGACCGATGCGATCGCGTATACAAAAAAATCGAAATATTCTGAGGCACGCCCGATAACCACACCAATCGCGATCTCGCCGGGTGTGACATTGCTGTTGCTGCCGTGATGGCCCGGTGTAACGCCTTGTTCTGCTTGAATTGTGTTGGTGCCGGACATTTGTACTTCTCCTCGAATCTTCTGCTTGTGACAATATTATTTTTATTTTCAATGGCTTAACAGCGGTTTCTGTCAAGTGGGACAATATGTCCAATGCCCAGGGGGCACCCATGTCAGTAAATTAACATGAAATCAATTCCTAACCATGCTGGATAATATGTTCAAGCCACTGAAACGAAGTCTTTTGTTGGTGCCGCTTCTCCTGCTTGCAGGTTGCAACACCATCGTGATGAACCCGAAAGGCGATATCGCGTCGCAGCAAGCCGACCTGATCGTGCTGTCTACGGTGTTGATGCTTATTATCATTGTGCCGGTGATTTTCCTGACCTGTTTCTTTGCGTGGAAATATCGCCAGGCAAACACCGAGGCGGAATATGATCCCGAGTGGGACCATTCCACCAAACTGGAACTGGTCATTTGGGGTGCGCCCCTGTTGATCATCATCGTGCTGGGCCTGGTGACCTGGGTCAGTACGCACAAGCTGGACCCTTATCGCCCACTGGACCGTATCAATGCAAGCACACCGCTACCGGCTGACCACAAGCCTTTGGTGGTGCAGGTTGTTTCACTGGACTGGAAATGGTTGTTCATTTATCCAGAACAGGGTATTGCCACAGTCAACGAGTTGGTGACACCCGTGAATGTTCCGGTGCGTTTCAAGATCACATCAAGCACCGTGATGAATTCTTTCTACATTCCCGCGCTGGCTGGCCAAATCTATTCGATGGCGGGCATGGAGACCACCTTGAACGCGGTGATCAATGAGAAAGGAAGTTGGGAAGGGTTCTCCGCAAACTACAGCGGTGCGGGTTTTTCTCATATGCGCTTCAAGTACAACGGGGTGAGCCAGGAAGAGTTTGATGACTGGGTGGCCAGCAACAAGGCGGCTGCCAAAACATTGGATCGTGCTGCCTACTTGGAGCTGGAAAAACCCACCAGCAAGCACCCCGTTGAACGTTTCGCAACGGTTGAAAACGATTTGTTCCACGCGATTGTAAATCGTTGTGTGGTTGAAGGCACTGTGTGTATGGACATGCAAATGATGGCCGATTCCATGCGCAACCGTACCGGTTTGTCTGCTGACGAATTGGCAATTTTGATCAATGACGCCATGTGCCAGATCGCACCCAACGACGACGCACTTCCACTTATCACTTCATCCAAGAAGAATGGCTATGACTCAGTATCCAATTGAAACAAGCCCGATATTCGGGCGGCTAACACTGAATGCGATCCCGTACTACGACCCGATCATCATGGGTACGTTGGCCGTGGCCATGACAGGTGGTTTGATACTGCTGTATCTGATCCACAAAAACCGTTTGTGGGGCACGCTTTGGAACGACTGGTTCACCAGCATCGACCACAAGAAGATCGGCATCATGTACATGGTTCTGGGCCTGGTGATGATGATGCGCGGCTTTGCAGACGCGATCATGATGCGCGCGCAGCAGGCCATGGCCTTCAACGGCAATGAAGGCTTTCTGCCGCCTCACCATTACGATCAGATTTTCACTGCCCACGGCGTGATCATGATTTTCTTCGTGGCCATGCCCTTGATCACGGGCTTGATGAACTACCTGATTCCGCTGCAGATTGGTGCGCGTGACGTGGCCTTTCCATTCCTGAACAACTTCAGCTTCTGGATGACTGCCATGGGTGCCGCACTTATCATGGCGTCCCTGTTCGTGGGTGAATTTGCCATGACTGGCTGGTTGGCTTACCCACCGCTGTCGGGTGCATTGCAAAGTCCGTATGTGGGGGTTGATTACTACATCTGGGCGCTGCAAATAGCCGGGGTTGGAACACTGCTTTCGGGTGTGAACCTGATTGTGACGGTTGTCAAAATGCGTGCCCCTGGCATGTCAATGATGAAAATGCCAATTTTCACCTGGACTTCCCTGTGTGCGAACGTGTTGATTGTGGCCGCTTTCCCTGTGTTGACCGCCGTGTTGGGCATGCTGACCATGGACCGTTACCTGGGCACCAACTTCTTTACGAACGACCTGGGCGGCAACTCCATGATGTACGTGAACCTGATCTGGATCTGGGGTCACCCCGAGGTTTACATTCTGATTCTGCCGCTGTTTGGTGTGTTCTCTGAAGTGGTGTCCACGTTCAGTCGCAAGCGCCTGTTTGGTTACAGCTCCATGGTGTATGCCACAGTCGTGATTACCATTTTGTCTTACTTGGTTTGGTTGCACCACTTCTTCACCATGGGCAGTGGGGCCAGTGTGAACGCCTTCTTTGGTATTACAACCATGATTATTTCCATCCCCACGGGTGCGAAAATTTTCAACTGGTTGTTCACCATGTACAAAGGCAAAATCAGTTTTGAATTGCCCATGATGTGGACCATTGCCTTCATGATCACTTTCGTGATCGGTGGCATGACTGGTGTATTGCTTGCCGTACCTCCAGCCGACTTTGTGCTGCACAACAGCCTGTTCCTGATCGCCCACTTCCACAACGTGATTATTGGCGGCGTGTTGTTCGGCCTGTTCGCAGCCATCAACTTCTGGGCTCCAAAAGCCTTGGGCGTAAAGCTGGACGAGTTCTGGGGCAAGGTGTCGTTCTGGTTCTGGGTTGTCGGCTTCTACTTCGCCTTCATGCCGCTGTATGTGCTGGGCCTGATGGGTGTAACCCGCCGCATGAGCCAGTTTGAAGATCCTTCACTGCAGATCTGGTTCCAGATTGCAGCGCTGGGAGCAGCGATGATCGCAGTCGGTATCGGTGCCATGATCATGCAGTTCTATGTCACCTTCCGTGATCGCGCCAAGTTGCGTGACACCACTGGTGACCCCTGGGGCGGCCGTACGCTGGAGTGGGCCACTTCTAGCCCACCCGCAGACTACAACTTTGCCTTCACACCCGTGGTCTACGACACTGATGCCTGGGCTGACATGAAAAAGAACGGCTACAAGCGCCCAACTGAAGGATTTGTGGACATTCACATGCCCAAGAACACTGCTGCTGGTTTCGTGATTGCCGGTATCAGCGCGGTGATCGGATTTGCACTGGTGTGGCACATCTGGTGGATGGCTGCCGGCGCAAGCGTTGCACTGGTGGCCGCTGTGATCGCACACACATTCAATTACAAACGCGACTTCTACATCAAGGCCGATGTTGTGGCCAAAACTGAAGCTGCACGTACACAACTGGAGCAATCCCATGTCTGAGATGACTTTGAATACAGCCATGAATGCATCCGCAGGTGCGTCCATTGATCCCAGTTCACGTTACTACGTGAAAGACCATCATCCAAAAAACGGGTCGCTGCTGGGTTTCTGGATCTACTTGATGAGCGATTGTTTGATCTTCGCTTGCCTGTTTGCAACCTACGCGGTGATTGGACGCAACTACGCCGGTGGCCCCACCGGGGCAGAAATTTTCGATCTGAACCTGGTGGCCTTGAACACAGCGTTTCTGTTGCTGAGTTCCATCACTTACGGCGTGGCCATGGTGGGCATGCAAAACCGCAAGCTCAATACCACTTTGTTGTGGTTGGGCATCACCGGCGTGTTGGGCCTGGCGTTTCTTGCTGTTGAAATCTACGAGTTCTGGCATTTCATCAGCATTGGCGCCACGCCGCAAACCAGCGGTTTCCTGACTGCTTTCTTTGCCTTGGTGGGCACCCACGGTCTGCACGTGTTTTTCGGTATCGTGTGGCTTGTGGTGCTGTTGTTTCAGTTGAAAAAGCACGGTCTGATTGTTGAAAACCGCCGCCGCGTCATGTGCCTGTCCATGTTCTGGCACTTCCTGGACGTGATCTGGATCGGTGTGTTTACCTTTGTCTACTTGATGGGAGTACTGCCATGAGCGCGCATCCACACAATTCCAACGACCATCACGATCACCACGATAACGAGGATGAAATCCACGTCAGCATGCGCGATTACACCATCGGCTTTGTGCTGGCGGTGATCCTCACGGTGATTCCATTTGCCCTGGTGATGGGTGGTTTCATCGAAAGTTCAGTGACCACCGCTTTGGTGATCCTTGGTCTGGGTGCTGTCCAAATGGTGGTCCACATGATTTACTTCCTCCACATGAATAGCAAGTCCGAAGGTGGTTGGACCATGCTGGCGTTGATGTTTACACTGATACTGGTCGTGATTACGCTGGTGGGTTCAATTTGGGTGATGTACCACCTGAACACCAACATGATGCCTGGCATGAACCACGAGGCCATCGAGTCGATTCAACAACTGAAGTAAAGGCGTGTGGTGCAAGATGAGTGAAGTTTCGAAAACCCATTCAGCCTCTGCACCTGCAGCCAACAACTCGATCAAAAGGCTGCTGGGCTTTGTCCTGGCAGCCTTTTTTTTCGCGGTGTTTTTTTCGCTGGGTACCTGGCAGGTTTACCGCCTTGATTACAAACTCGATTTGATTGAGCGGGTGCAAACCCGAGTGCATGCAAACCCGGTTGCTGCACCCGCCCAAGCGGAATGGATTTCAATTGCCCGGGACACCCATGAGTATCTGAACGTCAAAGTACAGGGTGAACTGTTGCCTCAATACACGACACGCGTGCAAGCCACCACAGCGCTTGGGGCAGGGCACTGGTTGATGACCCCGCTGCGCACCCCAAGCAATGAAGTAGTCTGGATTAATCGGGGCTACATTCCCGCGGGAGAGGCTGACCCCATGACCCCACAAAATACCCGTGGCCTGTTCCAGGTTCAGGGTTTGTTGCGCATCAGCGAAGCGGGTGGGGCCTACCTGCGCAAGAATGACCCTGCGGCAGACCGTTGGTATTCCCGTGACGTTGCGGCTTTGTCTGCACGGCACAAACTTGAAGACACGGCACCTTATTTCATTGATGCTGGCAAGCCGCGAAACCTGGGCGAGGAAATCATCGGGTTCACTCCCAAAACTTATCCGGTTGACGGATTAACTGTGATCAAGTTTCACAACAGTCACTTGGTGTATGCCTTCACTTGGTATGCTTTGGCCTTGATGGTCGCAGGCGTGACTTACTGGTTGAACAGACGGTAAAGCAGCCTCTCGACCTTTGTTTCAAGTCATTATTCAACCAGTAGCAGGACGTACATTGCATGGCGATTAATTCCGACATTGTTTCCATTCGACAGGGTGCCCGCGCATTCGACGAGTTGAACGTACGCAATGAAACCGGGCACAAGAACATGCTTCACCTCATCCACCTGCGCTGGCTGGCTGTAGGTGGTCAAATCGCCACAATCCTGGTGGCCACCTGGGTTCTGGGTATTCAACTGCCTTTGTTCAACATGTTGGCGGTGATGGTTTGCCTGATTGCGTTTAACTTGGGCAGCCATTTGCGCTGGCATGAAGAAAGGGTGGTGAGCAACCGGGAGCTGTTTCTCGCCATGCTGGTGGACATTGGCAGTCTGACTGCGCAGCTGTATTTCACAGGTGGCATCAACAATCCTTTCGTTTTTCTCTTCCTCTTGCAGGTGATTTTAAGTGCCGTGTTGTTGCGCACCGAGTCTACCTGGACCGTGGTCTTCATCACAACCGTTTGCCTTGCCTTTCTCTCGGCCTTCAATGAGCCATTGGTGTGGCCTTTGGACAGCCCGTATCAATTGACCGATTTATACGCCACGGGCCTTGTGATCTGTTTCGTGCTGAATGCGGCCTTGCTGGTCATTTTCATCACTCGAATTGGGCGTAACCTGCGCGCCGGCTATGGCGCACTGGCCAGCCTTCGGCAGCGTGCAGCCGAAGAAGAACACATTGTTCGCATGGGGCTGTTGGCCAGTGGCGCGGCGCATGAATTGGGAACACCCCTGGCCACCATGTCAGTGGTGCTGGGTGACTGGAAGCACATGCCTCAATTCGCCAACAATCCTGACATGCTCGAAGAACTTGAAGAAATTGAAGGGCAGTTGCTTCGCTGTAAAAGCATTGTCAGCGGCATCCTGTTGTCTGCTGGTGAAACGCGGGGAGAATCCTCTTCAAAAACCAGCCTGAATGATTTTTTCGAAGACCTGGTACAAGAGTGGGAAAGCAGCCGGCCTGTGCAGCACTTTGAGTACCACAACCACATTGATCAGGAATTGACAGTGGCATTTGACTCCACCGTCAAGCAAATGGTGTTCAATGTGCTGGACAATGCACTGGAGGTGTCGCCGAACGGTTTGCGCTTCGAGGTGTCCAAGGATGATGACACCCTGTTCATGACTGTGACCGATCAAGGTCCCGGTTTTCAGGCTGATATCCTTGCGCAGTTGGGTACGCCCTACAATTCGAGCAAAGGCAGGCCCGGTGGTGGTCTGGGGCTTTTTCTGGTCATGAATGTGGCACGAACCCTGGGTGGCACACTGGAAGCCCGAAATTGTGAAGGGGGTGGGGCACAAGTGCGCATGACCCTGCCTTTGAGTTCACTGGTGTTGCAGGAGAATGGTCCCGAATGAGCCAAAGTAGCAGTATGGAAAGGCTTTTGTTGCTGGTTGAAGATGATGAGGCATTTGCCCGCGTTCTCAAACGCTCGTTCGAGCGCCGTGGTTACGCTGTGTTGCATGCCGGCAATCTGGATGACATGAATGGCGTGTTGTTGACGCACACGCCCACCCACGCTGTGGTGGACCTGAAGTTAAGTGGCAACACCTCGGGCCTTGATTGCGTGAAGGCGCTGCATGCACACAACCCGGACATGCTGATTGTAGTGCTGACCGGTTTTGCAAGCATCAACACCGCCGTGGAAGCCATCAAACTGGGCGCTTGCCAGTATTTGGCCAAACCTTCGAACACCGATGACATTGAAGCTGCCTTTGGACACATTGCAGGCAGTGAACCCGTGGAGTTGAGCAATCGTCCCACTTCCATCAAGAACCTCGAGTGGGAGCGCATTCACGAGGTGCTTGTTGAAACCGATTTCAATATTTCAGAAACTGCACGCCGCCTGGGCATGCACCGCAGAACCCTGGCCCGCAAGCTTGAAAAGCGTCGGGTCAAATAAGGAATTCAAACCATGAGCCTGAAGCCACACGACGGATTTGTTTTTAACCACACCATGTTGCGCATCAAAAACCCGGTTGTCTCCGTGGATTTTTATGAGCAGGTATTTGGCATGACCCTGCTGCGAAAACTGGATTTTCCGGAAATGTCTTTTTCATTGTATTTTCTTGCGAAACTGGGCGAGAGTGACACACCACCCACCGACGAGGGCGAGCGTACCCAGTGGACCTTTTCGCAACGAGGCGTGCTGGAGTTGACCCACAATTGGGGCACCGAAAGCGATGCCGACTTCAAATACCACGACGGCAATGCGCAACCACAAGGGTTTGGTCACATCTGCTTTGCCGTGCCCGATTTGAACCGGGCTGTGGCCTGGTTCGATGAAAAGGGCCTGGACTATGTGAAACGTCCCGACCAAGGGAAGATGAAAAATGTTGCCTTTGTGAAAGATCCCGATGGCTACTGGATCGAAATTGTCCAACCCGACCTGTTGGGTGGTCTCGGTCGGTAAGCACAGGTCATGAACGCCAATCCCGCCTACAATCACGAACACATTGTCCACCGCATCGGCTGGTTGCGAGCCGCCACCTTGGGCGCAAACGACGGCATCATTTCAATTTCCAGCCTGTTGGTTGGCATGGTCAGTAGCGGTGCGGCAGCGCCGGTAATTCTGGCTGCCGGTGTGGCGGGTTTGGTAGCGGGTGCAGCATCCATGGCTGCAGGGGAATGGGTGTCGGTGAAGTCGCAGGCCGATGCCGAAGAAGCAGAGCTTGCGCTGGAACAACGCCACATTGACAACAACCCCAAGCAGGAACTGCTTGAATTGCAAAGCCTGTATCAAAAACGTGGTTTACCTGAAAACCTGGCGCGTGACGTTGCCGTGGCACTGACCAAACACGATGCCTTGGGTGCCCACGCCCAGGACGAGCTGGGCATTACCTTGCACAGTGTGGCCAAGCCCATGCAAGCCGCGTTTGCTTCAGCCCTTACCTTCACAGCGGGTGGTGTTGTTCCACTGTTGGTGTTGCTGCTGGCCCAGTATCAAACACTGGGTTCCAAAGCCACCGTGTTCACGTTGGCTGGTGCAAGTGTCGTGACCTTGTTCCTGACGGGGGCCGCTGCTGCGAAAGTGTCCAATGCCCGCGTGTTGCGTGCGGGTTTGCGTGTGGCGCTTTGGGGTACTGTCTCGATGGGTTTGAGCGCACTGGTTGGTTTGGCGCTCGATGTGAAACTTTAGGCCTTCAGTTAAGGCCTTCTTCACCAGGCAGCAAGGGCAGGGCGATGATTTCAATGCCCTCGTCACGCAACTCCTCGAATTCCTCGGGGCTGGCCTGGCCGCGAATGGCACGAATGGGTGCTTCTTCGTAGTGAATTTTTCGCGCCTCTTCGGCAAACCGGTCACCCACATCTTCCGAGTGATTGATCAGGGCTTGTATGGCCTGCCTGGCCATGACAAAAGCAGTGGCCACATCCACTGAATTCAGTTTTGGCGCAGGCAAGGGGGTCGAAGTGGCAGGTTCGCTGGTAGACACTTCAGCAGGTGTAACCGGGCTGACCGTTTGTTTGCCGCCAATGTTGATTTTGGATGGTACTTTGCGAATGGCAGACGTACCGCATTCGGGACAAGTCAGCAGCTTTTGCTCGCGTTGCGTGTCAAAGTCTTCGTTGGATCGAAACCAGCCTTCGAAGCGATGGGAGTATTCGCACTCCAGGTCATAAATGATGATTGCCACAATGTTTGTATCTGTCTCAGAATTTGGGTATTTTACAGTGGAATGCTTTGTCTACCGCTGCAATCGAATCTCTTCTAGAATTCGTTTAACAACCACCAAGACCCAAAAGAGGTTTGTATGTCCCGAAAGAAGTCGCTTGAACCGCATTTGCGCGGCATTGTTGACTTGGTGTCTGCCACACTGGACGAAGGTACTCGCCAGGTTGAAGGCGTTCACCGTCGAATAGCCGACATTCCATTTGCTGTCTTGAAAAAGATCCGCCCTATTGCACCGATTTCATCCGCCGTGCACATGGTCGAGAAGAAAATTACCCACTCTGCTTACGACACCGTGCGGCTTGTCGCCCGTGTGGGCGCACAAGCTGTCCACAACGTACTGCCCACAGACCCAGCCAGCCAGGGCATCGCCAAGCCTGAGTACAAAATCGACCACGACAGCTTGAGAAAGCAAAAGAGCGGGAAGAAATCTTGAACTGAAAGTTCTTGCGAAAGACACGTTTAGAGTGTAAATTCTACATATGAGCATATGCGCATACAATGACGCAATGCAGCAGAATAAAGTACTCAGGAGACAAGCGTGTCATTCCAAATCCCTTCCGACACCACATTGGGGCGTATTCAGCGTGCCCCGGAAAACTTTGTCAGTCGTACCGACATTGCTTTTGTCAATCGCGCCAGTGAAACAGATCGTCGCAGTTTTTTCAAAAAAGCGTTTGCCGCTGCTGCAGTGGGTGCGGTCGCCGCGTCGCCGGCCCTTGCAACTGCCGCAAAAGGCGATCCAGCCATTTTGAATTTGCCTGCCCACACCAAGGGCTTGGGCCAGCCCGTGGCGGCAATGCCTTACGGTATGCCTTCCCAATATGAAAAGAATCTTCAACGTCGTGAGTCGCCAGGCTTGACCCGTGTGGGCGCTGCGTCGGTGTCGTTTTGCCCGCTGCAAGGTCTGTTTGGCGTGATCACGCCCTCTGGCTTGCATTTCGAGCGCCACCACCAGGGTTGGTGGGACATCGACCCCACGCAACACCGCCTCATGATCAACGGTTTGGTCAAGCGTGAAATGGTGTTCACCATCGATGAATTGATGCGCATGGAATCGGTTTCCCGCGTTCATTTCATCGAATGTGGCGCCAATTCAGGCATGGAGTGGGCCAATGTGGCCGTACCCACAGTGCAGTACACCCACGGCATGTTGAGCTGTTCCGAGTTCACTGGTGTACCGCTGATCAAGGTGCTGGAATACTGTGGCGTGGACCTGAAGAAGGGCCGTTACATTCTGGCCGAGGGCGCGGACGGTTCATCCATGACCCGCACCATTCCCATGGAAATGGTTGAAAGCGGCGAAGTACTGCTGACCTATGGCCAAAATGGCGAAATGCTTCGTCCTGAAAATGGTTACCCCTTGCGCTTGATCGTTCCTGGCGTGCAAGGCGTCAGCTCTGTGAAATACCTGCGCCGCATTGAAGTGGGCGACAAACCCTATGCAGCCAAGGACGAGGCCGTGCACTATGTGGACTTGATGCCTGATGGCACGCACCGCCAGTACACCTCCATTCAGGAATGCAAGTCGGTTATCACCACGCCTTCCGGTGGTCAAAAGTTGCTTACACCTGGCTTCTACAACATTACCGGCCTGGCCTGGAGTGGTCGCGGCAAAATCACTGCGGTGGATGTGTCCACCGACGGTGGAAAGAACTGGAAGTCTGCAACCGTGCAAGGCCCGGTGCATGACAAATCACTGACCCGTTTCAACCTGCCCTGGGTTTGGGATGGCAAGGGTGAAGTGCTTTTGCAGAGCAGGGCAGTTGACAGCACAGGCTATGTTCAGCCGAGCTACCGCACCTTGCGTGAAAAGCGCGACGACAAAAGTATTTATCACAACAATGCAATTCAAAGCTGGCGCATTGATGCGTCAGGGGAAGTGCACAACGTGCACGTGGGGTAAGGCCATGACAATCCATTTGAAACTTGATCAAAAGCCCACGGCCCGTCCTGCACGAAAGGGATTCGTAGCAATCCTGTCCATGGTGGTGCTTGGCTCAACCCTGTTGTTCAGCAATAGCGGTTTTGCCTTTGAAGGCTTGGGCCGCACGGCCAGCAAAGACGAAGTCAAAGCTTGGGACATCGATGTTCGCCCGGATTTTGTGGGCCTGCCCAAGGGCAGTGGCAGTGTGCAAAAAGGCATGGATGTGTGGGAAGCACAGTGTGCATCCTGTCACGGTGTGTTTGGTGAAAGCAACGAAGTGTTCACACCGATTGTAGGTGGCACCACCGCAGAAGACATCAAGCGCGGGCGCGTACAATCCTTGAAAGACGGATCGTCACCCCAGCGAACCACACTTATGAAAGTGCCCACTGTTTCAACCTTGTGGGACTACATCAACCGGGCCATGCCCTGGACTGCCCCCAAAAGTCTGAGTACTGAAGAGGTGTATGCCGTCACGGCTTACATTCTGAACATGGGCGGTATTGTTGGCGATGATTTCGTACTGAGCAACACCAATATTGCCCAGGTTCAGGGCAAAATGCCCAATCGCAATGGCATGCAAACCAATCACGGAATGTGGCTTGCCTCGGGTAAACCCGATGTGAAAGAAAAGCGTTGCATGTCAAACTGCAAGCCGGACGCGAAGGTGATTTCCTACCTGCCTGAATACGCCAAAGATGCACACGGCAATTTGATTGATCAAAACCGTCTTGTTGGTCCTGTTCGCGGTGTGGTCACTGTAGTGGCCAAGGCTGGCGAAAGTGCTGCCGCACCCAAGGTCAGTATGAGCAGTGGAGAGTCCCTGTTCAATGCGAATGGATGTGTGGCCTGTCACGGAGTGGACAACAAAAAGCTCGGCCCGTCCGTTGTGGCTGTGGCCAACAAGTATGCCGACAGGAAAGACGCCAAAGCTTACCTTGCCGGCAAAATCAAGACAGGTAGCAGCGGGGTTTGGGGCGACATGCCCATGCCCGCGCAGGCTCATCTGTCGGATGAAGACACCAATGCACTTTCTGACTGGTTTTTGTCCAGGAAGAAGTAAATCGATCGATTTTTAGGAGGAGTTAGTCAATGAACCAAAACAGACGCACCATGCTGAAAGCCTCATCTGGCATGACAGTGCTGGGCCTTGCGGTTGCCGCAGGTCTGATCAAGCCCAACGAAGTGTTTGCAGCAGCGGGTTATCCCGAGAAGGCATTCAATGCCAAGTCCATGGATGAACTGATCAAGGCACTGGGTGGCAATATGCCCACTGAAAGCAAAGACATCACCGTAGTGGCTCCCGACATTGCTGAGAACGGTGCGGTAGTTCCAGTAGGTGCCGATAGCAAATTGGCCAAAACCACAGAAATTTCCCTGCTGGTTTCCAACAACCCATCCATGATGTCAGCCCAGTTCATGATCCCGGCCGGCACCGACGCCAAGGTAAACACGCGCGTCAAAATGGGCAAGTCCAGCGACGTGTACGCGCTCGTGAAAGCCGATGGCAAGTATTACTTTGCCAAGAAAGAGGTCAAAGTGACACTCGGCGGTTGCGGCGGTTAAATCAAAAATTCAGGAGAAAAAAATGGGTGATCCAATGAAAATTCGCGCCAAGGCAAACGGCGACGAAGTGGAAGTAAAAGTATTGATGTCTCACGAAATGGAAACTGGTCAGCGTAAGGCCGCCGATGGCAGCTTGGTACCTGCTTGGTTCATCCAGAGCGTGTCCGCGAAATGCAACGACAAGCTCGTGTTGCAGGCCAATTGGGGCCCCGCAGTTTCCAAGAATCCGTTTTTGTCTTTCTCCTTCAAGGGTGGCAAGGCCGGCGACACAGTGGATGTGACCTGGACTGACAACAAAGGCGATACACGGACAGACAAAACCAAAGTGGCATAATCTCAAGCAGTTGATAAAACCACAAGAAAGGGGTGTGAGATGAGGCAAACAAACAAAGCGGCGGTCAGGTTCACCGCTGCTGCATTTGCAGGTATTGCAGCCGTGGCGTCATTGGCCATGAATGCGCATGCGCAAAAAACCACCGAGCAGGGCATTCAGGAATACCGTGACATGCTGGCCGATGGTAACCCGGCTGAATTGGTCGAATTGCGTGGCGAAGACCTCTGGAGCAAACCACAAGGTCCTAAAAATGCTTCGCTCGAAAAATGCGATCTGGGTTCAGGCCCGGGTAAGCTGGAAGGCGCGGTGGCTACCTTGCCACGGTTTTTCAGTGACGCTGGTAAGGTCATGGACGTTGAAACCCGCCTTGTGCACTGCATGGTGACGCTTCAAGGTCGCGATATCGCAGAAATCACCAAAAAGCCTTACTCAGGAACTGGGGAAAAGCCCACCGAGCTTGAATCTTTGGTGGCTTACATCTACGCGCAGTCACGTGGTGCCAAGATCAAGGTGCCTCAATCACATCCTGAAGAACTGGCCTCCCGCGCGCGGGGAGAAAAGATCTTCTTCTTCCGCGGCGGCCCGTATGATTTTTCATGCGCCAGTTGCCATGCCACTGACGACCAGCGAATTCGTTTGCAAGGTTTGCCCAACCTGACGAAACCTGAGCCTGCTCAAGCTGCGTTTGCTGCCTGGCCTGCTTACCGTGTTTCGCAAGGTGCTGTGCGTTCCATGCAATGGCGCATGTACGATTGTTTCCGCCAGCAGCGTTTCCCCGAGTTGAAATACGGCTCACAAGCGTCTATCGACCTGATTACCTACCTGGGTGTGAAAGCCGAGGGCGGTACCATGCAGGCCACTTCGCTCAAGCGCTAAGAACAAGGAGAACAAATCATGCGTAAAACAATTCAGTATTCGGCCAGCCTTGTGTTGTTGGTCATGCTTGGCGCTTGTGCCAATACCGACAGCAAGCCTGTGGTTGCCGAGCCTACGAACGAAGAAATCAACGCCTTGTTGATGGCTTCTTTCAAGGAAAAAGGGCAGGCCAAGCTTGATCGTATCAAGCAGACTGAACTTCAACAGGCCTGTTCCGCGGCCGAGACAGCGCCTGGCGGTTTACCCGATGCCAAGCGCACCGAGTTGCAAGATGCTGCGCTGGCAGCGGTGAAATACCCAGCCGATGGAAAATACCTCGGTGACTGGAAGGCTGGAGAAAAGGTTGCGCAAACCGGTGTAGGCTTTCAGTTTTCGGACAAGGAAGGCAGTGAAGCCGGCGGGAATTGCTATGCCTGCCACCAACTGGCTCCTCAAGAGCTTTCATACGGCAACATTGGCCCATCGCTCCAGCAGTACGGCAAGTTGCGTGGCAATTCAGAAGAAATCATGAAGTACACCTGGGCCAAGATCTGGAACTCGCATGCTTACAATGCCTGTTCCAACATGCCTCGTTTTGGCGCGGAGGGCATTTTGACTGAAACCCAGTTGAAAGACGTCATGGCCCTGCTGATGTCCCCTGATTCACCGGTCAACAAGTAAGCAGTCTTGTTCAAACTTCCTGTGCCTTACTGACCAGGCACAGGAACTAACTCTCTGAAAAGTGAAACAATCCAATGCAGATGAATCGACGCGAATTCATGGGCATGCTGGCGGCCGCCTCTGCGGCGGGCATGGCAATCAACTCCCCCCAGGTGCTGGCCGCAGGCCAAGGCGAAAAACTGTACGAACTGAAACCCTTTGGCAATGCCAGCCTATTGCACATGACCGATTGTCACGCGCAACTGGTGCCCATTTATTTCCGCGAACCAAACGTCAACATTGGTGTGGCTGGTGCGCTGGGCAAGGTGCCGCACCTGGTGGGTGAGTCCCTCCTGAAAGCGTTCAAGATCAAACCGGGTACAGCGCAAGCCCATGCCTTCACTTACCTGAATTTTGAAGAAGCCGCCAAGCGCTATGGTAAGGTGGGTGGATTTGCTCACCTGTCCACATTGGTCAAAATGATGAAGGGTAGCCGTCCTGGTGCTTTGCTGCTTGATGGCGGCGACACTTGGCAAGGTTCTGCCACCAGCCTGTGGACCAATGCACAAGACATGGTCGACGCCGCCAAAATGCTGGGCGTGGATGTCATGACCCTGCACTGGGAATGCACCTACGGCATGGACAGGGTGCTGGAAATTGCAGAAAAGGATTTCAAAGGCAAAGTCGACATTGTGGCTCAGAACATCAAGACGGCTGATTTTGGTGACCCCGTGTTTCCCAGCCACGTGATGAAAAACATCAATGGCGCCAAGGTGGCCATCATTGGCCAGGCTTTCCCCTACACACCGATTGCCAACCCCCGCTATCAGGTGGCCGACTGGTCATTTGGCATTCAGGAAGAAAGCATGCAGGCTGTTGTGGATGAAGTGCGCAGCAAGGGCGCGCAGGTGGTTGTCGTGTTGTCACACAACGGCATGGACGTGGACCTGAAAATGGCCAGCCGGGTATCCGGTATTGATTTCATTCTGGGTGGCCATACACACGACGGCATTCCACACGCCATTCCTGTCAAAAATCCTTCGGGCACCACGCATGTAACCAACGCCGGCAGCAACAGCAAGTTTTTGGGTGTGCTGGACATGGACATTCAGGGTGGCAAGCTGCGCGACTTCAAATACCGATTGCTGCCCGTGTTCTCGAACATGTTGCCCGCTGACCCCGACATGGCTGCCTTCGTGGAGAATGTGCGCAAACCTTACCTGGAAAAACTGGTTGAACCGTTGGCGGTGAGTGAAGGCCTGTTGTATCGCAGGGGTAACTTTAACGGCAGTTGGGATCAGCTCATTGTTGACGCCCTGATGGAAGTCAAGAACGCTGAAATTGCCTTCTCGCCCGGCTTTCGCTGGGGAACTTCGTTGTTGCCTGGCCAAACCATCACGCGCGAGCATTTGATGGACCAAACCGCCATCACTTACCCCAACACCACGCTGGCCGACATGAAGGGCGAGTTCATCAAAACCGTGCTGGAAGACGTGTGCGACAACCTGTTTAACCCCGACCCGTATTACCAGCAGGGCGGGGACATGGTTCGCGTGGGTGGGTTGACTTACACTTGCAACCCCAACGGCAGTTCAGGCAACCGTATTTCCGACATGCGTTTGAATGGCAAGCTGATCGAGGCCTCAAAAACCTACCGCGTGGCCGGTTGGGCACCTGTGGCCGAAGAGGCGCGCAGCAATGGCGAGCCACCCATTTGGGACGTGGTTGAAACCTACTTGCGTGCCAAGAAAACCATTGCCACCAAAACGCCTTACATACCCAAGCTGGTTGGAATGAACAAAAACCCGGGGTTCGTTGTCTGAGTTCAATGAAAGCAATTTTGATGTTTGTCCTGTTTGGACTGTTCGCCTGCTCGTCTCCCGCCCACAGCGCGGGTGGGCAGGCGCTTGCCTTTCCGGTCAACCTGCAAAATCAAAAATCACCGGCGGTGGTCGTGCTGTTTTCAGTGCCGGATTGCGCCTACTGCGAGAAAGTGCGGCAGCAGTCTTTGCGGCATATTCACAAAGACCCAGCCTACAAGGGCAGGGTGGGTGTTTTTGAAATTGATTTTTCAGACGACCGAAAGCAGTTCACGTGGTTTGATGGTCGCCGTTACACCGGCAAGTCCCTCGCCGTGCCCTTGGGTGTCAAATTTTCTCCCACTGTCATGGTGTTCGGAAAAACCGGTGCGGTGGCTGGAAAGCCACTGCTGGGAGCCAGCCTGCCTGAGTTTTATGGGGCCTACCTGGATGAACTGATTCAGCAGGCTTGGGCGATCTCGCTCAGCACCTCAACGAGCACTTCGCTGAGCACCCCGTCCTCCATGTCACTCAGCGTTGCGCAGTGAGTTTTCCTTGAACATGGTAATTGAAGTGCGAATCCTGTCCAGCATGGCTTTCGATGGTTTGTGTCGGGTGATCTGGCTGGCCAGTTCATAGCCTTTTGAACCCATGTTGACAGCAAAGCAAAGCTCCAGAAGACTGGTCAGCGTTTCTGGTTCCAGGGCAGGAATCACCTCGGCATGGGTATCAAAAAACGCAGTCAGTTTGTCCAGCGCTTTCACGCTTCGGCCCTCGGCAATTTCTTTCTGAATGGTCATCATGGCGCGCGCCAGGTCCAGGTCTGCCGAGTTCACCGTGCTTCTCATTTTGGCGGTCAGCTTTTCCGCTTCCTCGTGTCGCCCTTCGGTCACATAAATCTTCGACAGTTGCAGGTAATCATGAATCTGCGACAGGGATGTGTTTCTGGAGCGATCAATCACCTTGGTCAAGTAGTTTTTTGAGCGGGTGTTGTCACCAATCCTCACTGCCAGGTCTGCCAGCTTGCGCAAGCGGCTGGTTGAGGCCAGTGCTTTGGCCCCCATCTTCTCGAGCACTTCCAGCGCTTCGCCCGGTTTGTTCTGTTCCCACAGCACATCAGCGTACAGATCACTGGCCGCCAGGTATTCAGGGTTTGTTTTAACCACGGTGGCCAGCAAACCGCCGGCTTCTTCGAAATCCTTTTTCTCCAGATTCACCTTGGCCAACAACAGGTGCATCCAGGGCTTGGGTGCGCGTTCAATTTTGTCCAGCAATTCCTTCTCGGTTTTTCCCAACTGACCGGACCAGAAGAATGATTCGATACGCATGCGCTCAAGTTCATTGAGGTACTGGGGGAATCTTATTTCCAATCCTTCGCATATTTCTGGTACGGCGAGGTATTGCCCGTCATAAGCTGCCTTGTAGGCTTCCGCCAAGCGTGCTTTGCGATTGAAAATGCGAACCACGCGGTCTGATAGCGTTGATGCGGTGAAAGGCTTGATCAGGTAATCATCTGGTTCAAACTCGGCCACGGCAACCACATTGCTGTAACTTCGCTCACCCGTCACCATCATGAAGGCGGTTGTCCAGTTCAGCTTTTTGTTCACCCGCAAGTCTTCCAGCAATTGCTGTCCGTTGCGATCGCCCTCAAGCTGGTACTCACAAACAATCAAGGCGAATTCACGAGAGCTCAGATGTTGTTCCACTTCCGACACTGAACTTGCAAAAATAACTGTTTTTGCACCCAGTTGCGACAACTGGTCTTGCAAAGCCCGCCGTGTGGCCAGTGCAGAATCAACTACCAGTGCAGTCTTGCCTTTCAGCGGGGTCATGTCCTTGACCGCCTGCTTCATGCGATCTGATTTTTCTGCGGGTTTTTCCTGCGCGTTTTCAGCAAATTCTGTAAAAGATTCGATTTGGCTCATGACGATCTGGCTATCGACGAATGGAATTCTTCTATTTTGCGCGGTTTGCTGGTAATTGATTTCACCCAATTGGCAGGTCTTTTGACCGCATACTTTGCAATTGTTGCAGCAAATAGAATCGCGCTTCTATTAACAACTGTTTACTTTCCCTTGGATGGGTGATTGTTTCATGGTTTAATATTGGCGAAAGCCTTGTTACTCAAAGGTCAAATCCAAATATTGACCAAGCAAGGTATAAAAGAAAAACCAACGGAGACATCAATGATTAAAGCTGGCATTTGGCGCGTATTGGCCATTTCTGGGGTGGTTGCGGTTGCAGCGGGGTGTGCAAGCGTCGAAAGGGGAGCCACAAACCTGGCGATTAACCTGATTGAGCGCCGTATTATCCCTCCTCAGCTTGAAATCGACGACGTGGACATGGCTTGCCGGTTTGCTACAGCCAACTTCCCACTCATTTCGGGGGGTACTCGTGCCTTCGGTGGCGATCCACAGTTGCTGGAATCTCTCTTGCTGGTTTCCTCCGCCGCCTGTTCTGAACAGCGTGCCGTTGAAGAAGAACTTCGTTACCTCCGCGCCTCCAAGCAAAACAACATTGAAGAAGCGCAAGATGCGCGTATTGGCCAGAAGCGCCTGCTTGAGGTTACGGCCCGCCGTCAGCTGCGCGCATACGATGCCATGCGCAACAAGCTGGAAGCCAAATACAATTTCCAATACGGTGAAACCTGTCCTGAATTCGAACGCGATTTCGATGAACTCAGCTACCTGCTAGGCACTGTGGCCGGTCTGCAAGCCGTGGTCAACGACATTGCTTCCCAACAAATGGTTGGCGTGCCTACCGACATTGCACCGAAATCCGAGCGTGCGCTGAAATGCATTTCCAATGCCAAGTGGTGGGGTGTTCCCAATGCAGCCCGTGCAGTGGTGTGGAGTATTCTCCCCGGTGCTTCTGAAGGCAAAGACGTGTGGGGTACATTCCGCTTGTCCATGCTGATCGGTGAACGCCAGGGTGTGCGTCTTTCACACGTCATGTATGGCCTGTCTGCCTTGGCCGTGGGTGACACTCCTCGTTTCCGCGACGCCACCAAGCGCTTCGCAAACGTCAAGGATTTCAAGCCAAGCCAGCAATATGCCTTGGTTGAAAGTCTTTCCGGCGCTGTTATGACGAACTTGTCTGACCGTTACTGGTCAGAGAACGTCGGTACCCGCACGCCTGTGGGCAGCATGGGAAAGTATTGGGATGAAGAAGCCGCGATGCCTGAAGGCATGAACGTGGACGATTTGTTGAACTAAGTTTCTGTCCATTATTACCCGGGCCCCGTCTAGCGTATTGCCCGGGTACGCAGAACCACTAATTTCGGAGACCAGACAATGACAATGAAAATCAAAGCAATCACAGCCGCCTTGGGTGTGGCCCTTATGGCCTCAGCATCACCGGCCTTGGCCAAACAGAAAGTGTGTGTATTCGATATCTTGGGTGCGGGCGGCGACGTCTTCAACCTGAGCAAAGACTACGTACTGGCGGCCAAAGGTTTGGGTGCTGACCTGCACCTTGAAGCCTTTACCGACGAAAAAATCGCCTCGGAAAACTTCAAGACCGGCCAGTGCGACATGCTGGTTGCCACGTCTTTCCGCACGCGCGCTTACAACTCGGTTGCCGGTTCAATCGACGCCCTGGGTGCAGCATCGGTAGTGAAAGATGGCAAAGTGGATATGCCCCTGAGCTACGAAGTGGTCAAGCGCACCATTCAGTTGTTTGCTGGTGACAAAGCCGATGCACTGATGACACAAGGCAATTACCAGGTGGCTGGCATTTTCCCATTCGGTGCAGCATTCCTTTACGTGAAAAGCCGTGATATCAACTCGGTTGAAAAACTGGCCGGCAAGAAAATCGCGTCTTTCGACTACGATTCAGCCCAGAAAGAAATGATTTCCAAGGTTGGCGCCTCGCCTGTGTCAGCTGACATTTCCAACTTCGGTGCCAAGTTTAACAACGGTTCGGTCGACATCATTGCTGCGCCCGCAGCGGCTTACAAGCCACTTGAACTGTACAAAGGTTTGGGCAATAGCGGCGCGATCATCCGTTTCCCGGTTGCCGTGTTGACTTACCAACTGATTGTTAACAAGAGCAAGTTCCCGGAAGGTTTTGCGCAGAAGTCACGTGATTACTGGGCCAAGAAATTCCCGGCCGGCATGCAAATCATCACCAATGCTGAAAAGGGCATTCCAAATGGTGCATGGATGGATATTCCCGCGGCTGACTCCGTGAAGTACACCATCCTCTTGCGTGAATCACGAATCGGTTTGGCCAAGGGCGGTTCATACGACCCGAAGGCACTGAACATCATGAAGCAGATTCGCTGCAGCGTGAACCGTGCAGATTCCGAGTGCGCCACGAAAACTGAATTGTAATTGAAGGCAGGCAGCCCGCTTTAGGTCTGCCTGTCCGCCTTTGCAGTGAAGGGGGCGTGCCGTTGCCCCCTTTTTATTACCCCTAAATTGCTACTTTGATCAGTCAATCGTTAAGTTGACGCTGATAAGGATCCGTTATGCAGAGTTCCGCCGGCAAAAAGTGGATGGGTCGTACTCCATCCGAATGGCTGTCCAGCCTACCTATTTTTTCTCTACTTTTGCTCACCCTGATTATTGGTACGGGTGAAATGGTGCATGGTCAACTGCTTCGCTTGGGCGAACGCATGTTTGGCGATCCCGCAAACCAGGTTCAGTACTTCTTGTTGCGCGCCGATCCGTCTGCGCCGACCTGTGAAGCGAATCCCGACATTGATGCATTGGTGGCCAAACAGGTGGCCGAAGCCGAAACAGCGCCTAAATCCGATTTGGACGCCCTTTTCGGCGATGTGGCTATTGACCCTAATGAAATTCGCGCTTCACTTGAAGCAGCGCGCGACCAGTGTCGCGAACGGGTTGCTGTTTATGAACGCGTCAGCAAGGCGATTACACCTGAAGTTGAAGTATTCCGTGAAATTGAAACTGGCTTTTTTGGTATTTTCAAATTTGGTACGGAAAACCGCCCCCTGATTCTGTTGATCATGGTGGCGATTGCCGCCATTTCCACCACACGGCATTACCACCACATCAACCTGCGCCCACCCCGCACCAAGAAAGACTTCCAAGTCTATTCACTGGCCATGCTAGGTGCCAACCTGTTGATGACCATCTCAACCAGCTACTACCTGAAACTGCAATACGATTCGGGCGTACCGGTTGAAAGCCCGGTAATTAGCATTGTTTCAATTGCCCTGTTTGCAGCACTCTCATACATCAGCTTGAAAGATGTCCTGAAGATTCCAGAGCACGCAGAAGAGGGTGGCAGCTACGGCATGGGCTTGTTGAGTATTCCGCTGTATGCCTTCATGGCCTTGAATGCGGGCATCAGCTTTTTCATGGACGACTATGTCGCCGGTTTGGCAATTTACTTTGGCCAAATCACGGAACTGTCCAGCATCTTCTTGAACCTGGCCCTGTACCTGTGGGCGGGTATGTTGCTCAAGCAAACCCGCGTGGTGTCTTTGTTCATGGACATTCTGCGCCCCTGGAAACTGCCACCTGAAGTATTTACGTACATCGTGTTGTTGGCTGCGGCTATTCCTACTGCCTACACCGGCGCTTCAGGTGTGTTCGTGATTGCAGCGGGTGCCATTGTTTACAAGGAAGTTCTGGCCGTTGGTGCACGTCGTCATTTCGCACTGGCCGCCACTGCCATGTCCGGTTCGCTGGGTGTGGTACTGCGCCCCTGTTTGTTGATCGTGGTGATTGCCGCTTTGAACAAGGAAGTGACTACCAGTGAGCTGTACGGCTGGGGTCTGTTCGTGTTCATCCTGACCTCCACCGTGTTCATGATTATCGCCCTGCTGAAAGCAGAAGGCCGTGTGATTGAACGGGCCAAGGCGAAAGACGCCTTGCCTCAATCCTTGCGTGCCTTGGTGCCTGTATCACCCTACATTTTGATCATGTTGCTGGTGGTGTATGGCTACGAATACCTGCTTGATACCAAACTTGATGAATTCACAGCGCCTGTAATGTTGCCAGTGATCATGTTGTTCGTGATTATTTTCGACAAGCTGCGCGGTGGCCCCACCAAGGTTGGCGGCGATACAACTGCCGACAAGAAGAAAAATGAAGGCCTTGAAGTAGCAGTGCGCAGTGCAACCACAGAAACCATTGGTCACATTGGCGCCCTGATCATGTTGATGGCCTTGTCCATTAGCGTGGGTGGCATGATTGAACGTTCCGGCATCATGGAAGTGGTTCCTGCCGAAATGGGTAGCGTCTGGATGGCATTGACCATATTCATGCTGCTGATGATTTTCATCGGCATGGTGATGGATCCGTTTGGTGCGGTTATCCTGGTGTCTGCAACCGTGGCGCCAATTGCGTACAGCAACGGCATTCACCCGGTTCACTTCTGGATGATCGTGATCACGGCCTTCGAGCTGGGTTATCTGTCACCGCCTGTGGCCTTGAACCAGTTGCTTGCGCGTCAAGTGGTTGGCGAAGCCGAGATGGACAAAGCCGCAGAGGAAACCAAAGGCAAAGCCTTCTACTACCGCTACGAGCGCTGGTTGTTGCCGGTTTATACCTTGATGGTTGGTTTGCTCATCGTGACCTACGGTGGTCAGGCGTTGATCAACAATGCTGACAGTTTGAAACCGGTTAGCCATTTCCTCGGCCTGGACCAGTTGCGACCTGTTGAATTGGGTGATTCCCCCGCAGCTGGTCCCGCAGTTGACGCCCCTGCTGCAGATGCGATGCCAGCAGTGGCTGAGGATGCTGCCATGCTGGATCCAGCAGCTCAGCCCGTTGTTGAGTTGCCTGCAGAAAGTGTGCCGGCAGTTGTTCCAGCTACACCGGCTGCTGCCCCAGCGCCTTCACCTGCAATTTTGCAGGCTGAGGTTACTGAGGTGGTCAGTAACTGGGCTGCGGCCTGGAGTGCACGTGACGTGGAAGGCTACCTGAGCTTCTACTCTGCAAACTTCGAGTTGCCTGGCGCAGTGACCCGTTCACAGTGGGAAAGCCAGCGTCGCACGCGAATCTCCACCAAATCCAACATCGAGGTGGACATCAGCAACCTCAATGTTCAGGTGAATGGAGACGAGGCCACTGCCGAGTTTGATCAGGCTTACAAGGCTGACAAGTATTCCGACAAAGTGCGCAAAACACTGCGTTTGAAGAAAGAAGACGGTCGCTGGAAAATTCTGACCGAGCAGGCTCGGTAAACAGCTTGCTTGAGCAGTAAAACAAAAAGCCCCTCAGTATTCTGAGGGGCTTTTTTTTATGCCTTGATGGTCCCCCCGACGGGAATCGAACCCATATCTAGCGCTTAGGAGGCGCTCGTTCTATCCATTGAACTACGGCGGGATGCAGCGCATTTTACACCGCCATGGCCAAAACTGTTAACGCGTATCCCTGTGCCTTTGAATTTTTACGTTTTTAACCCTGCGAGTTTTGCAAAAAGTCAAAATTAAAAAACGAGCTAATCAATAAATATTTATATAAATCAGTATCTTAAGAATTTTGCTTCATTGGCATGCACACTGCAACTAGCTTGGTGTCAACCACCAGGAAACGAGGCAGATCATGACGCAGCACAACCCCTTACAAGCCATTGAAATCAATGTTCAATTCAGTGACGACACTGTTTCTCCACTTACATCCGAACAACTCAGCTCCCTGGAATTGTTGCTGAAAAGCCAGCAATCCCGTTTGACCCATTTCATACGCAAACACCTTCGTCGTGAAGATTACGTGGACGATCTGATTCAGCAAACCCACATGGCTGCATTCAGAAACTGGGCACGTTTTCGTGGCGAATCCAAACCCGAAACATGGCTGTTCGGAATTGCATTGAATCTGGTCAAGAACTTCCGTTATCGCGACACCAGCTACCGTTACCAATGTGAAGACTTCGATGAACAGGTCAGCATGATTGCCGCTGATCCATTTTGTGAACCTGAAGAATCACTGATGCGTCAGGAACGCATGGAATCACTGAAAATGGCCATTGGCCACTTGCCCAGCAAAATGCAAACCGTGGTTCAACTCGTGTTGCTTGACGGGTTTACCTATCAGGACGCAGCGCTTGAACTCGATTTGCCAATCGGTACCGTACGTTCACGCCTGTCCCGCGCGCGTGACATGCTGCGAGTTGAAGTACTGGGGCAAACAGAAATTTCGCATTAATGACCTCCAGCAAAACCGACCCATTCGGTGGGACTAATTCAAAGAGGTGATACGGGTTGTGGGTCAACGCTTCACAATGTCATTTGACGATTCTGAGCTTGATAACCCATGACCGAACTCACCTTGTGCATTGAATCCGAGGAGCTCAAAAGCCGTTTGCGGGCAGCCGCCATGTTGATGCAGGCCAGCGTTCATGAATTGTCTCTGACCGAATTGCTGAGCCGGCGCACATTGCCTAGCCACTGGATACTTCTTGACCATGGTCTTGAGGCAATCACTGCCTTGGTTGAGCGATTCAAAGAATTGGGTCGACACCCGGAAAGCCAGATCATTCGCTTTATTGACAGTCCCTGGCAAGACTACATCTATCACGACATTCCAATTTTTGCGTCAATTGTTCGTCCCGCTGATCCACTAAGCGCAGCGCAGATACTGGGAAGATTAAGCCGCACGAAACCCCTGAGGTTTGGACTTAAAGCCACAGCCGCAGACCTGAACGGCCCTTATGCTACCGAGTTTGTTCGCTCACCACCCATGAAGCATGCAGTGTCTCAATTGCACTTGCTCAAACAATTACCCGTGGACACGGTTCTGCTGGGCCCAACAGGAGCAGGCAAAGACACTGCAGCACGTTGGCTGCATTCACAGTCTGGTCTGAAAGGTGAATTCATTCATGTGAATTGTGCCGCCTTGCCTGAACAGCTTTTTGAAGCCGAGCTGTTTGGTGTCATGGCCGGTGCATTCACCGGCGCTCAGAAAGACAGACCAGGCAAGCTGGAGCAAGCCAACAACGGCACCTTGTACCTGGATGAAATCGACAGTTTGCCCCTATCATCTCAGGCCAAGTTGCTCAATGCACTTCAATACCGGGGTGCATCCCGCCTTGGCGGCCACGCCTTTTACCAGTCCAGCTTCAGGGTGATAGCCTCGACCAAGGCCAGTTTTCCCGAGTTGGTCAGGCAAAACCGCTTCAGGGAAGACCTTCATTTTCGCCTCAGTGTGTCTCAGGTCAAAATTCCGGCCTTGGCTGAAAGGCTCGAAGACATTGTTCCCCTTTATCAACATTTCCTGGCGCAGGTCGCAACACAATTCAAGCTGGAAGTACCCGCACTGGGCACCGAGGAAATGGATGAACTGCTCAGCAGACCCTGGCAAGGCAATGTCCGTGAGCTGCATGCCGTGGCCCAGCGCCATGTGATTGGTCTGGGCTCACCTTGTGACAGCCAGGAGCAAGGTCATGTACATTCCTCAGGACTTAAGCACCGCTTGCTGGCGTTTGAAAAGGCAGTGTTGTCCCAAGCCTTGCTGGCGCATGGCGGTTGTGCACGAAGCGCCAGTGAAAGTCTGCAGATTCCTTTGCATTCCATGTACTACCGAATGAAACGTTTCGATTTGCTGGAGAAGTTCGGGAACCATTCAGAAAACGCTGCCACTCAACTCTAACTAACAGGCGACTTTTATATGAATATTCCAAACAACTTTGCCAGTGTTCATGCCCTGGTCAATTTGCAATCTTCCCCGGCCAACAACGCATCGCCGGCACAAGCCACATTTCGCAGCGTAATGAGTCAACTTCAATCCAAACCGCTCAAGCTTTCGACAAGCCAACTGCATGCGCAAAGTCGCGGTAATGGCGGTTCTCGGTCAGTGTCCCAGCAAGTGTTTCAAGACACTGCCGGTGTGCTACGTTAACCCTTGATGAGCAACCCTGCATGAACACGTGCACGGCTCCTCCCATCGCTGCCAATTGGTATCTGCTTGAGAGTTGCTGTGTGGATGGTTTGGGTTTGGGACAACTTTGGCAGTCGGGCTCCAGCCCAGTTTTGTTCAAGGCCCAAATTGTGCTCAACAACTACGAAAGTAACTGCTTGCGCGACTGGCTTTCACAGCGCTGGAAGGCGCGTTCGCTGGAGCGAACAACAATTGCACTTCAACATGATCAACGCTTGATGTTGAATTTACCACTTGAGGCCGCTTCAATTCAAAAGGCTGTGGAACAGTTTCGCATCTGGCTTTCATCCACGCTCAAAGAGCGTGAGCAGGCGCTTCAGGCCCGATAACCGATAAGTTACGAGCTGAACTGGCGTTTAACTGGTTCTATGTTTCAGATAAGTTTGTTTGTAGGCAAATGCCACATGTACAAAACCGTGGAACTGCTTCATCAATTGCTCAGCGTTTGTGTCCGCGATTTCGATGCAAATTCGTAAACAGTTGTCGTGGTCGGAAATTCCAAGAGAAATACATTCAGGCAGGTCATCGATCAACTCTGAGAACAGTTGTATCGCCCGTTTCAGTTGTTGCTCTTGAACCTGAAGCGATTTTCCCAGATTAAAAACCCGCGCGCTGATGCGGCAATCTTGCGTAAATCCGCGTTGAATTTCAATAGTGAATTGTTCTTCGAAATCGATTCGGTAGGCATCAGACTCTGCGGCGCTTTCAACATCGTGGGTGCTTAGTCCCAACGCATCAAGAATTTTGGCCAAGGCGCCACCCAAGGGGGCAGTTGTGTCGGTCATCAGTCCATGTACAGATCGTAAATTGACTTCAGCTGAGCGCGCGATCTTGAAATGCGTGACCTAACTGTTCCAATTGGGATGCCCAGAATATCTGCAGCTTTCTGGTAAGAGTTGCCGTGTTGAACCACTAAAATCAGGGTTTCGCGCAAGTCGTTGGGCAATTTGTCTATCGCAGATTGAAGTTTGATGCTGAATTCGTTTTTCATGCAATGTTGCATGGGGTCAGACCCTTCCGCCTGTTCCAGCTCAAGGTCTTCATCGGAGGTGAAATGGAATTTGTACTGGGGCGAACGCCTAGCCGTGTTCCGAATGATATTCAAGGCAATGCCGAACAGCCAGGTAGCGCGTTTAGCGTCGCCGCGGAAACTGTCCCAGCAGCAATAGGCCTCGATCAAGGTTTGCTGGAAAACATCTTCCACAGCATTTTCGTCGCGGAAATGCTTGATGATGAAATTGCGAAGGCGTTTTTCCTGCTTGGCCACGAGCAGTTCGAATTCAGAGCGAGTGGCTTCCAATTTCTCCCGAGAACACCGCTGTATCGCAGTGATCTTCATATTGGGTGCAATCGGTTTCATATCGAGCCTCTCTGCTTGAAACGGCAACGGAATCATGGTCGGCCTCGGCGAATTTCTTGGTAACGGCACAGGGTAACAAGGCCGCTGAAATTGCGCATTTGGTGTCACTAGAGAGGGGGGTGAGGTAGCCTTTCGCTAGGGCAAACTGTGAAATCGTGCTAGCTGCTGCATGCCCGTCGTCCCTTCTTCACAGTTGAGTGCAGTCACAATCCACGATGGTTCCAACCCCGGGAAAATTGCCCTCGAAATGTTGGTATCATCAGGCGGTCAATGAACTATCAGGTTGTCATGAGCCAGTACCAAGAATCATCCATCCGTGTCCTCAAAGGCCTTGAGCCTGTCAAGCAGCGCCCCGGCATGTACACCCGCACCGATTGCCCCTTGCACATCATTCAAGAGGTAATTGACAACGCAGCCGACGAGGCCTTGGGTGGTTTTGGTTCACGCATCACGGTAACGGTTCACACGGATGGCAGTGTGTCGGTTCAGGACGAAGGCCGCGGTATTCCAATCGGTTTGCATCCGGAAGAAAAAGTGTCAGTGATCGAGCTGGTGTTCACCCGTTTGCATGCAGGCGGCAAGTTCAACAAGGCCGATGGTGGTGCCTACCGTTTTTCTGGTGGCTTGCACGGCGTGGGTGTTTCAGTGACCAATGCCTTGTCCACTCGCCTCGAGGTCAGTGCCGTGCGCGACAAGCAGGTTGGTACGCTGGTGTTTGGTGGCGGCGATGTGGTCGAACCTTTGAAGGTTCGCCCCCAAACCAGCGCCGATCCGAAAAAAGGCACCACCGTGCGTGTATGGCCTGACCCGCAGTATTTTGATTCACCGGTTTTACCCTTGAATGAAATGGACCGCCTGCTGCGCAGCAAGGCTGTTTTGCTCAAGGGTGTTGAGGTGGTATTGATCACCGAGAAAACCGGTGAAACCAAGCGCTGGAAATTTGATGATGGCTTGAGCGGTTTTCTCAAGGAAGAGTTGCTGGACCGTGAACTGGTTGCCCCTATGTTTGCAGGCGACCTCAGTGTTGATGTGTTGCGCGACGAAGGTTTCTCGGAAGGCGAGGGCGCAGCCTGGGCGCTGGCTTTTGTGGCTGAAGGCGCACCCGTGCGTGAAAGCTATGTGAACCTGATTCCCACATCGGCTGGCGGAACGCATGAATCAGGCTTGCGTGAAGCGGTGTTTCAGGCCATCAAGGCGTTTTGCGAAATGCACTCGCTGATGCCCAAGGGCATCAAGCTGATGCCCGATGATATTTTCTCCAAGGCCAGCTTTGTGCTGTCGGCCAAGGTGCTCGACCCCCAGTTTCAGGGGCAGATCAAGGAACGATTGAACAGCCGCGATGCGGTGCGCCTGGTGTCTTGCCTGGTCAAACCTGCATTTGAGTTGTGGTTGAACCAGCATGTGGAAGATGGCAAGAAAATTGCCGAACTGGCCATCAAGCAGGCTCAAGCCCGTTCTCGTGCTGCGCAGAAAGTTGAAAAGCGTAAAAGCTCGTCCGTCGCCATTTTGCCGGGCAAGCTAACCGATTGTGAAAGCACTGATGTACTGCTTAATGAGGTGTTTCTGGTGGAGGGCGATTCCGCTGGGGGATCGGCAAAAATGGGTCGTGACAAGGAATTCCAGGCCGTGCTGCCCCTGCGCGGCAAGGTGTTGAATGCCTGGGAAACTGACAAAGACCGCCTGTTTGCCAACCAGGAAATTCACGACATTGCCGTGGCCATAGGTGTGGACCCCCACGGCGTGAACGACAGCCCCGATTTGAGTGGTTTGCGTTATGGCAAAATTTGTATTCTGTCAGACGCGGACGTGGATGGTTCGCACATTCAGGTGTTGTTGCTGACCCTGTTTTACAAACATTTTCCAGCCCTGATTCGCAGCCAGAACCTGTACGTAGCCCGCCCACCCTTGTTCAGGGTGGATGTGCCAGCGCAGGGCAAAAAACCGGCACGCAAACTGTATTGCCTGGATGAAGCTGAATTGCATGCGGTGCAGGACAAACTGGCCAAAGAAGGTGTCAAGGAAGCCGCCATCAAGATTTCCCGGTTCAAGGGGCTGGGCGAAATGAACGCCGAACAACTGTGGGAAACCACCTTGAACCCGGATACACGCCGCCTTTTGCCGGTGACCTTGGGCAGCATGGATGTAGACCAGACCAACGCCATGATGCACATGCTGATGGGCCGCACGGAAAGTGGTGCACGTCGTACCTGGCTTGAAGACAAGGGCAATTTGGTGGAAGTGGACATCTGATTCTTATTTGAAATCGCGCGAAGGTGTGTGCAAGGCTTGCAGAAGGGGGGTGTAATCCACCAGTCGCCTGGCGATCAAATTGCACACCTCACCTTCACGCTGCCAAATCCCGAATACCCCCATGATCCGCGCATTGCGCAGTACCTGCCGCTGTTCTTCGGCCAGGCTGTTCCACACAATCACGTTGATGTTTCCGGTTTCGTCTTCCAGGTTCAAAAAAACAGTGCCGTGTGCAGTGGCTGGCCGCTGCCGGTGGGTCACAATGCCGCAGGCGCGTGCCAGCCTCCCATTCGGATAAGTGCCAAGCTCTTTGACAGGTTTGATTTTGTACTGGGCCAGTTGATCGCGCAAAAATGAAATGGGGTGGTGTTCAAGGCTTGCGCCAGTGGCCCGGTAATCGGCCAGCATGTCTTCCAGCAATCTGGCCTTGGGCAGTTCAAGGGGTGTTTCATCGGTGCGCGTGTGTGCCAGCAAATCAGCCCCTTTTGAATGGCTTCTTTGCAGGCCTGCGGTTTGCCAAACAGCTTGCCTGCGGTGGCCCGCCAGTTGTTCCAGGGCGTTGGCATCGGCCAGCGCCAACAAATCGGTGCGGTCCAGCCTGGCACGTTTGGCCAGGTCTTCCACGCTGTCAAACAGATCATGTTCCCTGGCTTTGACAATGCGCACTGCTGCTTCAGTTTTCAAACTGTTCACCCGTGCCAGCCCCAAGCGCACCGGCCACAGTGTGTTGGTGTGGTGCTGTTCGGTGTCGGGCTGGTGTGTGGCAGGCTCCAGTTTTGTATCTACCACGCTGCATTGAACATCCACAGGCAGCACAGTGACACCATGCCGTTGCGCATCCTGTATCAGTTGGGCGGGTGCATAAAAGCCCATGGGTTGCGCATTCAAAAGGCCACACAAAAAGGCATCCGGGTGATGACACTTCAGCCAGGAGGAGGCATACACCAGCAGGGCAAAGCTGGCTGCATGACTTTCCGGAAAACCATATTCACCAAAACCTTCCATTTGTCTGAAAATGCTTTCTGCAAATTCACGGGTGTAACCTCGTTCCACCATGCCGCCCACCACGCGGTCATAAAAATGATGCAAACCACCCTTGCGTTTCCAGGCGGCCATGCCGCGGCGTAGCGCATCGGCTTCTCCCGGCGTGAAACCGGCAGCAAGAATGGCCACCTGCATGACCTGTTCCTGAAAAATCGGAATGCCTTTGGTGCGTCCCAGTGCCTTCTCAAGTTCAGGTGAAGGGTAAATGACTTCCTCCTGGCCCTGCCGACGTTTCAAAAACGGGTGCACCATGCCGCCCTGAATGGGGCCTGGGCGAACAATGGCCACCTGAATGACCAAGTCGTAATAGCAACTGGGCCGAAGCCGGGGCAGCATGCCCATTTGGGCCCGGCTTTCAATTTGAAACACCCCCACCGTGTCAGCCTTGCAGATCATGTTGTAGGTGGCTTTGTCTTCGGGGGGTATAGCCTGAAGCGTAACCGGCGCCTGCGGTTTGTTGCGAAGCTCATCCAGGGTCATGCGAATGGCGCTGAGCATACCCAAGGCAAGTACATCCACTTTCAGCAAACCCATGGCGTCCAGGTCGTCTTTGTCCCATTGAATGACACTGCGGTCTGGCATGCTTGCATTTTCGACAGGCACCAGTTCAGACAAACTGTCCCGCGCGATCACAAAGCCACCGGTGTGCTGCGATAAATGCCTTGGAAAACCCAGCAGTTCGTCGGCCAGGTGCACGCAATGCATCATGCCCTTGTGGCTTACATCAATGCCCGCTTGCACCATGTGGTCCACGCTGAGGCTGCGGCTATAGCCCCCGTCTTGTGACTTGGCAAGTTTTTCTATCAACTCGGCATCAAATCCAAGTGCCTTGCCCACATCCCGAAGTGCAGACCGCGGGCGGTACACCACCACGCTGGCGGCCAGTGCGGCGCGATCACGCCCGTACTTCTGGTAAATGTATTGAATTACTTCTTCCCGGCGTGAATGTTCAAAATCCACATCAATATCAGGCGGCTCGTTGCGTTCACGGCTGATGAACCGTTCAAACAGCACCTGCATTTTGTCCGGATTCACCTCGGTGATGTGCAGGCAATAGCACACCACCGAATTGGCTGCCGATCCGCGCCCCTGGCACAAGATATTTCGGGAGCGGGCATAGCGAACAATGTCGTGTACGGTCAGAAAGTACGCTTCGTATTTCAACTCTTCAATCAGTTGAATTTCGTAATCAATCTGTTTTTGAACAGTGGCAGGCACTTTGTTGTTGTAGCGAAGTGCGGCACCCTCCGCGACCAGTTGCCGCAGATACAGGGCGGGTTCAAGCCCCTCCGGGCTGATTTCCCGCGGGTACTGGTAGCGCAATTCATTCAGTGAAAATACGCACTGTTGCGCCAGGTTGGCTGCTTGTTCAAGCAATGCGGGTGGGTAGGTGCGTGCCAGTGTGTTCAGAGGCTGCAAGCAACGCTGTGAATTGGGCTCAAGATAAGGGCGGGCCTCATTCAGGCTGCAGTTGTGCCGAACAGCGGTGAGTACATCATGCAGTGCCTTGCGCTCGCTGGAATGCATCACCGGCAAGTTGCTGGCCAGCAATTCTGTTTGGTGCAGGCAGGCCAGTGATTGCAGATGTGCCTGCCAGGCCGATTCAAACCCCAGGTGGTGCAGGCTGCACACCAGGTGCATCCGCCCTGTGAATCGCTTTGAACACCAGGCCAGCAAGGCAGGAAATTCTGTTCTGTTGCGCTCATCGGGAATCAGCAAGAGGTGCAAGCCGGGTGGAATGTCGGCCAGATCGTCACGGGTGAACAGGTAATCGCCTTTGTCGGCGCGGCTTCGAGCCTGCGTAATCAGCCTGCACAAATGGGTGTAACCGGTTTTGTTTTTGACGATCAGTGCAATGCGCTGGCCAGCAAACGGACTGCTTTGCGCAAATACAAACTGCGCCCCCACCAGCAACTGGATGCCGCATTCCTTGGCGGCTTGATGCGCGCGCACAATGCCTGCCAGCGAACATTCGTCCGCGATGCCAATGGCGCAATATCCCAAGGCTTGCGCTTGTTGCACCAATTCCTCAGGGTGCGATGCGCTTTTCAAAAAGCTGAAATTGCTCAGGCCCAGCACTTCAGCAAACGGGGGTGTGTTGCTGGTTAAAGTATTGCTGGAGGGAGGATTGCCTGCCACGCTATTCATGCGAAATAACCGTGCAAAAACCAGCGCGTGTTCTCATCCAGCAAATCCTGATACAGCCACACCACGCTGGCGTTGCTGTCGCGTGCGCAGTAGTAGTCGCGCTTGCAGGGTTGTGCATCCCACCAGCCAAATTCAACACGTTCAGGGCCTGACAACAGTTGCCAAGGGCCACCCGCTTGCCAGCTTGGAGATTTTCCCTGAAGGGGCTTGGGTGTGGGCAGCAGCCACAATGGCCGTGGGGTGCTGCTTGCCAGTGTGGCGTGATTCAGTTCGGTGGCGTGCTGGTTTGCGTGTTGGCCCGCATGCTTGCCCGTCTTTTTGTTGGTCTGGCCACTGTGTGTTTGGGCCAATGGCGTGTGTTGCAGCACAATGCTGCATTCTGGCCGTGGATCACTTTCTGTGGCAGCAAACAGAATGGTTTGCTCGCCCAGCCGGGCACGCAGCACATCACAGGTGCTGTTCCAGTTTCGGCTTCCTTCTGTGGGGTCGGGCAAAAAACTGGCATTGATATTGGGTAGAAGTTCTGTGTGTCCGCAGTACAGGCACAGGCTGCGAATGTCCTCATCCAGTTGCATCCGTGCCAGCTGGTGATGCAACAAACGGCCCCATAGGGCGTGACTGTCTGTTGCTTGTGCACTGCGCAGGCACAAGGCTTCCTCACCCTTTGCATGCTTGAAGCGCCACAGTAGTTCGCGCGTGCCGTGCTTTTTGCGTTTCAGCCAGTGGCAAGCCGCTTCAAGCAAAACCTGGGCATGATGTTCAATCAAGTCCAGCTGGGTGCAATGAAAGGGCAATTCTTCTTCCTGCTCAAAAATTTCGGTCGGTTGGTGGGTGGGCAGGCCAGGCGCCAGTTTGTTTTGCTGTCCGAAACCTGAATCCAGTTCCGCCAGTGCCAGCCCCCCAAAGCGCTTCAGGAAACCGTCGCGGGGCAGGCGCCACAAATCACCCAGTTGCACAAAGCCGCACTGTTGCCAGGTTGCCTGCAAGTTGGGTTCACAATCCAGCACCTGCAGCGGCAAAGTCAGCAAGCGGGTTTCATCTCCGTTCAACATGTCCAGAAAGTCATGTTCCGAACGGGCGGGTGCACCCTTGCCAAGCCACCATGCCCCAGTGGCCGTGTCGTGGTTGGCTAGATGAAGTGCGGCAGAGAATTCTTCGGTATCTGCCCACAATTGCGACAGCAATGCCTGTGCCCCACCAAACAGCCTGAAGCTGCTGTGCACTTCCACCAGCCAGCCCGCGTATTCAAGGTGTTGGTCTTGCCGCCAGCACACCACCGGGCTGTAGCGCGCAGCCAGTTCATACAACGCATCAATGTCAAGCTGTGATTTGGCTTCTGCCCGGTTGCGGGATTGTTTGAAACTCAGGGCGATCCAGCGCACGAGAAAACTCCTCTGGGTGCGGTGTAGTGTGCAAAGTACCCGGAAGGGCGTTTTGCGGGCGGGGTAGTTCAATCATCAAGGCCTGTTCCAGCACCGGGCCCCTGCGCTTGATCAGCTGCACCCGCAAGGTGTCGGGGTTGTGTGCTGTAAGGCACAGGCGAAGCGGTGCAGGCGAGGGTTGCAACTGGGCCTTCAGTGGGCGAAATACAAAGCTCAAGCCAGTTGATTTGGTGGCTTGGTACTGCAAGCGGCGCAACACGGTGGCATTGCAGATTGTTTTTTCTTCAGGCAGCCACATCAGGAGGGCACCAAAGGCATCGCTTTGGAGGACTTGCTCAATGGCCCAAAGCCGGTCTTGTGGTTTGTCGGTTTGAATCAGACTGACTTGATTCAATGCCACGCCAAACTGCTCGAAGACGGGTGTCAGTGGCAGCAAGGGCGCGCCAATCAGTATCAGCTTTTTTTGTTCCAGCGACAGCCTGCGAAACACGGGCATGAGAAAGCGCAGTTCGCCGATGCCATGGTGCTTCAACAGCAGTTCAATCAGATTTCTGGTGGGCCAGCCACTACCGGGGAGTTGTTCGTCCAGCGATGCAAACCCGCTGGACAGGCGTGTGCTGTTGTCGCTGCTTAACTGGTTTGCACGCCAAAGGTCCGGGTGAATTTGGTCAAGTTTGGACGACACAGCAACCCCCGGACACTACTTGGACTTATTAATGCAACTGGCCCTGGCGAATCAGGCCCACAGCCAAACCTTCAATTTCAAATGCTTCAGTGCGCAAGTCCACCTTGATGGGCGCAAATTCGCTGTTTTCTGCCTGCAGTTCCACTACATGGCCTTTCTGGAAAAACCGCTTGACCGTGACATCGTCGTTGACGCGAGCAACCACCACCTGGCCGGCCCGTGCGCTGCTGGCCTTTTTCACGGCCAACAGGTCACCATCCAGAATGCCGATGTCTTTCATGGACATGCCGCGCACTTTCAGCAGGTAATCGGGTTTGTCGGGGAACAGGGCAGGGTCAACCGGAATCTGCCTTTCAATGTGTTCCTGGGCCAAAATCGGGCTGCCGGCTGCAACGCGACCAATCAGGGGCAATTGCACAAGCTGTTCAAGGGTGCGTTCCATTGCGCGATCAAGCACACGGCTGGCGGCTTCTTCCAGACCTTCTGCATATTCACCCAGCAGGCGAATGCCTCTGGATGTGCTGGCATCCAGTGCGATGACATTTTTCTTGGCCAGCGCCTGCAAATGGTCTTCAGCGGCGTTGGCCGAACGAAACCCCAATTGCTTTGCAATTTCTGCCCGTGTGGGTGGCCTTCCGAATTGCGCGATTTGATCGCGAATCAGGTCCAGAATTTCCTGTTGACGAGCCGTTAAACCTTTCATGGCACCAATCTCGAATTGACATGCTGTGATTATATACAGTAAATCGAATCTTGCAAATACATTTGCCTGAATCCAGTTGGGGGTTAGACAAGTATCACTTCCATCTTCGGGAGAGACAGCCTGGGAGACACGGCCACAAGCGGAGCGACAAAGTCGCATCCGCGGCCACCCTTCATCTGGCTGTCGGAATGCCTACCTTGTATTGGGTATTTTTTCCGGAGTTCAAGCCACCCTGTGGCTGAATCACCTGCCAGATCCTGCGATAATAATTGCGTAGTAACAACCGGTGATGCACGTCCATGCTTGTAGTTCTTTCCCCAGCGAAGTCTCTTGATTACGAAACGCCCTTGGCTGTTTCAAGCAGCACGCAACCCCAATTTGTTGAGCAGGCTGCACAGCTGGTCGATATTTTGCGACCCAAAAGCCCCGCAGACCTGTCCCAGCTCATGTCGATTTCCGACAAGCTTGGTGTGCTCAACGCGACCCGGTATACAGAGTGGTCACCCAAATTCACCAAGAAGAACTCGCGGCCGGCATTGCTGGCCTTCAATGGCGACGTGTACGACGGTTTTGATGCCAAAACCCTCGATGAAGAGGGCTTGGCCTTCGCCCAGAAACACGTGCGTATTCTGTCCGGTTTGTATGGCATTTTGCGTCCCTTGGATTTGATGCAGCCTTACCGCCTTGAAATGGGTACCAAGCTGCCCAACCCGGCTGGTAAAGACTTGTATGCCTACTGGAAGCAAACGGTTGCACCTGCATTGAACAAGGAACTGGGTAAAAAGGACCCGGTATTGGTGAACTTGGCTTCGGATGAATATTTCAAATCGGTCGACACCAAAACATTGAATGCACGCGTGGTTCAGCCCGTGTTTCAGGACTACAAAAGCGGGCAGTACAAAATCATCAGTTTTTTCGCCAAAAAGGCGCGTGGCTTGATGGCCCGTTACATTGTTGACCAGCGCATCACCGACGTGGAGCAACTGAAAAAATTCAAGGTGGCCGGTTATGCCTTTGCTCCCAAGGAATCTACCGAGAACACCTGGGTGTTCCGCCGCAAGGAAGCTTGAGCATGGCCGTACCTCATATCCTGATCAGCAACGACGACGGCTACAGCGCCCCAGGCATCCTGGCCCTGCATGGTGCATTGCTAGAGCGCTTCGGCAACACCGTTCACCTGGAAGTCATGGCGCCGGAACAGGACCGTTCGGGTGTGTCCAATGCACTGACGCTGGACCGCCCCCTGACCGTTCGCACCGCAGCCAACGGTTTTCGTTATGTGAATGGCACCCCAACCGATTGCGTTCATGTGGCCGTGACTGGTTTGTTGAAAACGCGGCCTGACCTGGTCGTTTCCGGTATCAACAATGGCGCCAACATGGGCGATGACACCATTTATTCCGGCACCGTGGCCGCGGCCATGGAGGGCTTTCAGTGTGGCTTGCCCGCCATTGCCTTTTCACTGGCTGGCAAAGGTTATGCCCACCTGGACAGCGCAGCCCGCGTTGCCGCTGAAATTGTGGAACGTTTTCTGAACAATTCCTTGGGCCTTGAGCATGCGTTGTTGAACGTGAATATTCCGCCGATTCCTTACGACGACCTGCAAGGTTATGAATGCACCCGCTTGGGCAAGCGTCACCATGCCGAACCGGTGATCCCGGTGCAAAACCCGAAAGGTGACACGGTTTACTGGATTGGTCCCCCGGGCGGGGCAAAAGATGCAGGTCCCGGCACCGACTTTTATGCCATTACACAGGGTAAAGTGTCTGTCAGCTGCTTAAAGGCAGACCTTACCCATGTTGAACAAATGAAAGTATTGGCCGCCTGGCTCTAAATCAAACCCATGGATCAAAAGCCCCGCTTCAAGCCAGCCCCGGCGCTGATTACCCAGTCAGCACGCAAGCTGGACCGCATTCCGGAACGTCTTGGTGGATCAAGCCTGACCTCCGAGCGTGCTCGCGGCCATTTGGTCCAGAAGCTCAAGACCCTTGGTATTGCCAATCAGCGTGTTCTGGATGTGGTGGCAACCGTTCCCCGACATTTGTTTGTGGATGAAGCGTTTGCGTCACGTGCTTACGAAGACGCAGCCCTACCCATTGGGCACCAGCAAACCATTTCCAGGCCTTTTACTGTGGCCCGTTTTGCCGAGTATGCGCTGGAGGGTCGAACCGATCTCGACAATGTGCTGGAAGTGGGGGCGGGGTGTGGTTATCAAGCGGCAATTTTTGCCAACATCGCCAAACGCGTGGTCAGCATTGAACGCATTGAAGCGCTGTATGACAAAGCCCAGCGCAACCTGAAACTTGCCGGTTTTCAGAAAGTCAGAGTAATTCATGGCGATGGTTTGCTGGGCTTGCCCGCGCAGGCCCCATTTGATGTCATCATTGTGGCCGCTGCCGGTCTGGAAATTCCGCAGGCCTTGCTCAAGCAACTCAAAGTGGGTGGTCGCCTGATCGTGCCGGTCGCAGATCAAAACCAGCAAAATTTGATGGTTGTTGATCGCATCGCGGTTGACAGATGGCATCGGGAGAAAAAAGACTTGGTAAAATTCGTACCCCTGTTACAAGGAACTCGCATCGTATGAAACGTGGTGTCTTAACCAAAACCTCTTTGCAGGGTCAAACACGCACATTGCTGGCTGGTTTTGCAACCCTTGTTTTTTTGGGGGCCTGTACCACGACCGGCAACCAGGCGCCCGTGGTGGATCGTTTGCCATCCCGCGCCACCGACTCGGCTGTTGCAAAAGACGGCATTTACATCGTGAAGGCTGGTGATACCCTGTACAGCATCGCCCTGGACAATGGCCTTGATTGGCGAGAACTGGCCCGCGCCAATAATCTGGCAGACCCCAGCAAGCTAAGCGTGGGGCAGCAACTGCGTGTTGCTGGAGCAACCGGTGTTGTGGCTGGCGTTTCAAACCAGTCCGCCCCGATGGAAGACACGGGCGTCGAGATTACGCCTATTGCCCCGGCCGGCGTTGCAAAGCCAGTGGATGCCAAGCCCATTGAGGCCACGCCCGCGCCCGAAATCAAACCGCCCGCACCCACGGCAGTTACTCTGGGTTTTATCTGGCCACACCCTGGCTCAATCATTCAAGGGTACAAGGCTGGCGTGAACAAAGGGATTGACCTGGCTGCCAAGGTGGGTGACCCCGTACTGGCTTCTCAGGCCGGTCGTGTGGTGTATTCCGGCAATGCCTTGCGTGGCTATGGCAACCTCATCATTTTGAAGCATGACAACAATTTGCTGACCGCTTACGCCCACAACAAAACCTTGTTGGTGAAAGAAGGTGAACCGGTCACCAAAGGCCAGAAGATTGCCGAAGCAGGGCAGTCCGACACCGATCGCCCCAAATTGCACTTTGAAGTGCGCAAACAGGGCAAGCCCGTTGATCCAATGGATTACCTGCCGGCCCGTTAATTTTTATCGAATGTAGCCATGGGCAGAAAGAAGAAGAAAGAAAGGACACCTGTGGTATTTCCTCAGGTGCAGGTCACCATTGAGTCCATTGATCTGGATGGCAATGGAATAGGGCATGTCGACGGGAAAGTTCATTTCATTGATGGGGCAATCACCGGCGAAACGGTTATTGCCGAAATCACTCGCGTCAAGCCAAGCTACTCCAAAGGCCGCACATTGACCGTGCTCAACAGCGTGTCAACCCGAACAATACCGAAGTGCCCGCACTACGGCGTATGCGGTGGTTGCGCCATGCAGCACATTGAAACCAATGCCCAGGTGGCGATTAAAAACCGCGCGCTGGAAGACCTGTTGCAGCGCATCGGCAAGCAAAAACCCGAGCAGATGATGCCGCCCATTTATGGCTCATTTTGGGGTTACCGCCACCGTGCCCGTTTAAGCACCCGCTTTGTGATCAAGAAAGACCGTTTTTTCGTGGGTTTTCATGAAAAAGCATCTTCCTATGTGGCCGACATGCAGGAGTGCCATGTGTTGCCCAAGCATGTTTCCAACATGTTGGTACCGCTTGGCAACATGATGGTGACGCTGAGCATTTATATGCGCCTGCCCCAAATTGAACTCGCTGTGGGCGATGGGGTCACTGCCATGGTGCTGCGCCACCTTGAACCCTTGAGCGAAACAGACCTGGACACACTCAGGACATTTGGAAACGAGTGGGGCGTAGATTGGTGGTTGCAACCCGGTGGCCCTGCCACAGCGCATCGCCTTGAAGCGGACAAACCAGTTGACCTGACCTACCGAATTCCAAGCTTCGGCATTCGCATGCGCTTTCGACCCACTGATTTCACGCAAGTGAACCACATGATCAATGACGCTATGATCACCAGGGCTGTCTCGCTGCTGGATTTGAAACCTGAAGACCGGGTGCTGGATCTGTTTTGTGGCCTGGGTAATTTTTCCTTGCCCTTGGCCACCAAAAGCAGCTTCGTGAAGGGCTTTGAAGGCTCTCAAGACCTGGTCAGCCGCGCAGGCGAAAATGCCCAATTCAATGGTTTGGCTGACAAAACGGAATTCCATGTTCGTAACCTGTTCGAAGTGGAAACACCCGAATGGGAAAGCTGGGGCCAATATGACAAAGTGTTGGTTGACCCCCCACGTGACGGCGCATTGGAAATTTGCAAAGCCATCGTCGGTGCTCGTGCATCGTTTCAACCCAAGCGCATCGTCTATGTCAGTTGCAACCCGGCTACCTTGGCTCGCGACACGGCCGTGCTGTGTAATGTGGGTTCGTATAAATTGATGAAAGCAGGGGTGGTGAACATGTTTCCCCACACCTCTCATGTGGAGTCAATTGCTGTTTTTGAGCGGGTCGCCTACAGCGATCTGTAACAAAGACCTTGCCAGAAATAACAAACGGGGCCATTGCGGCCCCGTTTTCGTTGGTGAAGTTGCCTCACCAACCTGGCGGTCGATAGAGATATCAACCTATTGAGATTTCATACTGCGCTTTTAAAATTCGCAACGCAACAACTTTCGATGTTGCGTTGTGTCAAAAAAAGCTTACTGATCAGTAACTTCCGCAATAACTTCCAAGTATTACTCGCGGCTGCCGCCGGTAAACACCATGAGCAGTTGCAGCAAATTCACAAACAGGTTGTACAAGCTCAGGTAAATGCTCAAAGCGGCTGAAATGTAGTTGGTTTCGCCACCGCGCATGACTCGTTGCAGGTCATACAGAATGAACAGCGAGAACAGGCCCACACAGATTGTGGAAATGGTCAGTGACAAGGCTGGCATTTGCAGGAAAATATTGGCCACGGAGGCCACAATCACCATGACCAAGCCAATCAACAGGCCTTTACCCATGTTGGTGAAGTCGCGTTTGGTGACCGCTGCGTAGCTGGCCAAACCAAAGAAAATCCCCGCTGTACCCAATGCCGCCATCATGATGATGGAGCCACCGTTGGACAAACTCAAGGCCACGGACAAAATGCCGGAAAGCATCAAGCCCATGAAGAACGTAAAGCCCAGCATCAACACCACACCGAAGGAATTATTCCGGTTGCGCTGAATACCCCAGATAAAACCAAACATGGCGGCCAGCATGACCACGAATGAAAGGATTGGGCTGCCTGCAAACAGGCGGAAAAATCCAAACTGAATGCCTGCAAAAGCGCCCAAGGCCGTGGGGACCATGGACAAGGCCAGCAGGAAGTAAGTGTTTCGTAGTACCCGGTTGGTTTCTACTGTTGAAACACCACCGGCTGTACGGCCAAATTGTGCTGTTCTGAATTCAGACATGTGTTCTCGCTCCTTTGTAAAACGCGACTTGCTGTGGAATTAGAGTAAAGGTAATGACGAAAAGTTTCAATTCAAGACGTGGGGCAGGGCATGGATTGGGTTTTTCACATAAACAGGCTATAATTGCTGGTTAATCTTCATGCTTTTTTAATCTTTTCGGAGTGGTTATACCATGGCAATCGAACGCACCCTGTCCATCATCAAGCCTGATGCTGTTGCAAAAAATGTAATTGGTCAAATTTACAGCCGCTTTGAAGGCGCAGGCCTGAAAGTTGTTGCTTCCCGCATGGCCCACCTGTCACGCGCTGAAGCAGAAGGCTTCTACGCTGTTCACAAAGCACGTCCTTTCTTCAAGGACCTGGTTGAATTCATGATTTCCGGCCCAGTCATGATCCAGGCGCTGGAAGGTGAAAACGCAATTGCAGTAAACCGCGAATTGATGGGTGCTACAAACCCCAAAGAAGCCGCTGCAGGCACCATTCGTGCAGATTTCGCTGAAAGCATCGATGCAAACGCTGTTCATGGTTCAGACGCGCCTGAAACAGCAGCTGTGGAAATCGCTTACTTTTTCCCAGCCTCACAAGTATTTTCACGTTAATCTGTAAATACAGCGTTGAATCCCGGGGGCGCAGTTTGCGTCCCTGTTTGTTTTGAAAGGACAATCCCATGCCTGAACAACTCGACAATTTGCTGGACTATTCAGTGCCTGAGTTGATTCAATGGTGTGGCAATCTGGGCGAAAAACCTTTCCGGGCCAAGCAACTGTCCAAGTGGATCCACCAGTCCGGTGTAGACAATTTCGACTCCATGACAGACCTGGCCAAGTCATTCCGCCAGAACCTGCAAAACCGCGCTTGCATCAAAGCACCCGAAATCATCTCTGACCATGTTTCCAAAGACGGCACCCGCAAGTGGCTGTTTGACGTGGGGCATGGTGATGCAGTTGAAACTGTATTCATTCCCGAAGAGCGCCGTGGCACCCTTTGCGTCAGTTCCCAAGCTGGTTGCGCAGTGAACTGCCGCTTTTGTTCGACGGGCAAGCAGGGGTTTTCTCGCAACCTGAGCACCGCGGAAATTGTCGCGCAGTTGTGGAAAGCAAATGTACTGCTCCGTGATGCGGGTGACCGGGTTTATGCACAAGACCGCCCTGTTACCAACGTGGTCATGATGGGCATGGGCGAGCCACTGCTGAACTATGACGCCCTGGTACCCGCACTGCAATTGATGCTGGATGACACCGCATACGGCTTATCCCGCCGCAGGGTTACTGTGTCCACGTCGGGTGTTGTGCCGTTCATGGACAGGCTTTCTCAAGACTGTCCGGTTGCACTGGCTGTCTCATTGCACGCGCCAAACGACGCATTGAGAGACCACTTGGTACCCTTGAACAAAAAGTATCCATTACGTGATTTGCTGGATGCCTGTTTGCGCTACTTGAAGTTTGCTCCCCGCGATTTCATCACTTTTGAGTATGTCATGCTCGATGGAGTGAACGACAAACCCGAACATGCACGTCAACTGCTTGAAATAGCCAATATTGTGCCCTGCAAGTTCAACCTGATACCGTTCAATCCATTTCCGGAGTCAGGCTTGCTCAAGTCAACAAGCCCGGCCATCAAGGCGTTCGTGGAAGTACTGTCCGAAGCGGGTGTGGTCACCACGGTCAGGAAAACAAGGGGCGAGGACATTGATGCGGCTTGTGGCCAGTTGGCGGGAGAAGTCAAGGACCGCACCCGGGTGCGCGAAAGATCTGTCAGCACCGTGTCTCTGGAAGAACTGAGAGCTTCCTCCAAACGCAGTGTACAGGCTGATTAGACAGGGGCTTTGTCATACAATCACCGCATGATTCAGATGTTGTTGCTCCGAAACTGACTTGGTTTGGCTTATAAGAATTCCAATTTCAATGCCAAACTTGGCGCACTTTCTCCGAAGTTGACCCAACACATTGAATTTTCATACAAATTACTTGAGTCTGCTTGCCTGCTTGGATTATGCTGCACAGGTAGAGTCGGTGGAATGATTAAAATTAATATCGCGACCTTAATGGTTAGCAGATGCTTGGAAAGATCAAATGAATGAAAATCGTGCCATGAGCAACACTGAGTCATCAGATGCCAGCGCAAGTCCAGATGTGAAACCGGAATCCAGTTCGGCTGTGTTCACGGAAAGACACCCAAACCTGACGCTGTTGGAGTCCGGACAGAACCCCGGTGAAATTCTGCGAGCTGCACGCGAGAAGGCGGGCTACTCACTCAGCGACATCAGTACACAGACCAAAATCAACGTGCGCCAACTGGAAGCCATCGAAAGTGGTGATGTAGGTCGCCTTCCTCCCGAAACCTTTGCCAAAGCTTTTATCAAAAGTTACTGCAAGGCGCTGAAAATGGATGCAGCGCCTATTATTTTGTCATTTGGATATTCGGAAGTGGGTGCCCAAGCCAAAGCCGTGCGTGCAGGTAACGTGGAGGCCAGCCGTGTTGAGCCACTTGAGCCCAAAATGCCAAGTAGCTCCAAGCGGTTGTCGACTTTGAATTTTGATCGGAAAACCGGAAAGAAATCACTGAGCTACGGCATTGTGTTGGCCGCAGTTGTGGTCATGGCTGTGTTTTACATCCCGGTTTTCCTGTCCAGCCAGTCTGAAGAAGTCACCATTGAAGAACCAATCGAACCCAATGAGGCGCCTGTCGCTTCGATGGGATTGGATCAGCAAGCGCCCGGTGGTCTGCCTTTGCCGCTGAATGCGCCTTCCAATGCTGGTGAAACACCCATTTTCCCGGCTCTGCAGCCATCCCCGGTTTTGGTGGAACCCGCGCCTGCTGTTGTACCGACTGCACCAGCCAACACGGCTTCTTCAAGCGCTGCCCCGACAACTCCGGCGACAGTAACGCCTTCAACTCCTGCTGCCGCACCAGCTGTGCCCGCTTCAACAGCAGGTCAGTTGCCAGCACAATCGCAAAGCGCACCTGCCAGCCCTGCTGCTGCACCACAAACTGCAGTCCCTGCAACCGCAGCGGTACCCGCGGGTCCTCAAGGCGCTTTGCGCTTTAACTTTCAGGAACAGTCTTGGGTTACTGTTCGTGATGCCAATGACAAAGTGCTGATTTCCCAATTGAATGAAGCGGGCAGCAATCTTGAAGTGCGCGGTCAAACGCCATTCAAGCTGATCGTTGGTAATGCCAAAGCTGTCAAGGTGACCAGCAATGGCAAGCCTGTTGATTTGAGCACTGCCATCAGTGGTGAAGTGGCTCGCGTTACCGTACGTTGATTCAATAAAGATTTTTTTGCATCCGGGGTCGATTGTCGACCCCACCCCTGCCAGCAAACCCGCATTTCCCGGAAGCACTTGACCGTGATTTCAAACACTCCCCTAAAACGACGTCAGACACATCAAGTGGATGTGCGCTGGAAAGAGCACGTGGTCTCAATTGGTGGGGCCGCACCTGTGCTTGTTCAATCCATGACCAACACTGACACGGCTGATGCGTTGAACACTGCACTGCAGGTCAAGGCGCTTTACCTGGCCGGCAGTGAAATGGTCCGCATTACAGTAAACAACGAGGCTTCGGCCGAGGCGGTGCCTTATATCCGCGAACAGTTGGACAAAATGCGCATCCCGGTCCCCTTGGTCGGGGACTTTCATTACAACGGACACTTGCTGTTGCAGAAGTTTCCTGATTGCGCCAAAGCCTTGTCCAAGTACCGCATCAACCCGGGCAATGTTGGTTCGGCCCGTTCACGTGATGACAACTTTGCCGCCATGATTTCCATAGCGGCCCAGCACGACAAACCTGTTCGAATCGGTGTGAACTGGGGTAGCCTGGATCAAAATCTGCTCGCCCGCATGATGGACGAAAATGGAAAAAAGGCCGAGCCTTTGCCCGCGCAGCAGTTGATGTACCAGGCGCTGATCGAGTCTGCTGTCAGCAGCGCCCACAAGGCAGTAGAACTGGGCTTGCCGGCCAATAAAATTGTATTGTCCTGCAAGGTCAGCCAGGTTCAAGACCTGATCGCGGTTTACCGTGAACTGGCAGGTCGCAGTGAGTTCCCCCTGCATTTGGGTTTGACCGAAGCAGGCATGGGCACCAAGGGTATTGTCGCTTCAACTGCCGCCTTGTCGGTCTTGTTGCAGGAGGGAATTGGCGACACCATCCGTGTATCCCTGACTCCGGAACCCAACGGTGACCGGTGCAAGGAAGTGTTGGTGGGCCAAGAGATTCTCCAGTCGCTGGGTTTGCGTGCTTTCACGCCACAAGTAATCGCGTGTCCTGGTTGTGGCCGCACTACCAGCACCGTGTTTCAGGAATTGGCTGATCAGATTCAAACCTATCTGCGCGATCAAATGCCCATCTGGAAAAATCAGTATGTGGGTGTTGAAGAGATGAAAGTGGCTGTCATGGGTTGTGTGGTGAACGGCCCCGGCGAAAGCAAGCATGCTGACATTGGCATTTCACTGCCCGGCACTGGCGAAGCCCCTTCAGCACCTGTATTTCTCGACGGCAAGCGTACAGTGACCCTGAAGGGTGCCAACATTGCTCAGGAATTTCAGGCAATTGTGCAGCGTTATGTCGAGCAAAGGTACGCCGGCGGCAACAAGTAGCCCAAGAATAGGCGACAATACTGGGTTGAGAAATAAAGTTAAATGCGTCAATGAGTCATCCTGAGTCGCCGGAACAATCCAAAGCCAAAAAGCAAACCCGACTTCAATCCGTCAAGGGAATGAACGATGTACTGCCCGTCGAGGGCATTCATTGGGAGAACCTGGAGGTCATGCTGCGCGAGTGGCTAACTTCCTATGGCTATCGCCTGATCAAAACCCCCGTGCTGGAGCCCACCTCCCTGTTTCGCAGGGGAATCGGTGAGGTTACGGACATTGTTGAAAAGGAAATGTTCAGCTTTGTGGACCGTTTGAACGGCGACGAACTGACCCTGCGCCCTGAATTCACGGCCGGTATTGCCCGCGCTACCATTCAGCACAACCTGACCTACGCCGCGCCGCAGCGCGTGTATTCCATGGGGCCAGTGTTTCGTCATGAACGCCCGCAGCGAGGCCGTTACAGGCAGTTTCATCAACTGGATGTGGAAGCGCTTGGCTTTGCAGGGCCCGATATTGACGCCGAGCTGATCGTCATGCTGTCACGCCTGTGGCGTGAAATGGGTCTTGAAGATGTTCGTCTGGAAATCAACTGTTTGGGCGAAGCCCCTGAACGTTTGGCCCATCGGCAGGCTTTGATTACCTATTTTGAGGCGCATGCGGAATTGCTGGATGAGGATGCCAAGCGGCGCCTGCACAGCAATCCGTTGCGTATTTTGGACACCAAAAACCCGACCATGCAAGACATGGTCAATGGCGCGCCACGTTTGTCCGAGTTTCTTGGGGCAGAATCCATAGCGCACTACCAGGGTGTGAAACGCCTTCTGGACGATGCGGGTGTGCGTTACATTGAAAACCCGCGTCTGGTACGTGGTCTCGATTATTACAACCTCACTGTGTTCGAATGGATCACGGATGCCTTGGGGACACAGGGCACGATCTGCGGTGGCGGGCGATATGACGGGTTAATCGAAGTGCTGGGGGGCAAACCCACGCCAGCAATCGGTTTTGCAATTGGCCTGGAACGTTTGCTTGAGTTGTACCTCGAAGTCAATCAGCCTGACGACACGGCAGATCTCGATGTATACGTGGTGCATCAGGGAGAGGGTACTTCTCGCCGGGCCTTTACGCTGGCCGAAGAGCTGCGCGACGCCGGTTTTGCGGTCGTATTGCACGCCGGTGGTGGCGGTTTTAAAAGCCAGATGAAACGCGCTGATGGCAGTGGTGCCGCGGTGGCGGTCATTCTGGGTGAAAACGAATTGAATGCAGGCACTGCAGCGGTCAAGGTACTGCGTGGTGAAAGCAAGCAGGAAGAATTCAAACAAGAAGGGTTGGCTGAAGCAATTTTCGGCCTGCTATACGGAGAAGGAGAGGAGTCTTGAGTCGTTACAGCCTTGAAGAACAGGAACAACTGGACAATTTGAAGTCATTTTGGTCCAGGTACGGCAACTTTATTCTGACGGTGCTGATTCTCGTGTTTGGTGCTTTTGCATTGAACAACGGATGGAAATGGTGGCAAGCGCGTCAGGCGAATGAATCAGTGGTGGTTTATGAGCGCCTGGATGCCGCGATCAAGCAGGGTGACCTCGAGTTGATGGGCCAAATTCAGAACACCTTGACAGAAGATCACGCAGGTTCGCCTTACGCACAGCGTGGCGCATTGCTGGCTGCCAAGGCTTATTTTGACAAAGGGCAGCTGAACGAAGCGAAATCAGCCCTGCAGTGGGCAGTTGATGAAGCCAAGCTGGACGAGTATTCGGCTACGGCGCGCCTCATGTTGTCTGCAATCCTGATCGAGCAGTCTGAGTTTGATGCCGCCAAGGAAACCTTGAGCAAGGTGCCAACGGGCTTTGAGGGCTTGTTTCACGACCGTCTGGGCGACTTGGCCTTGGTGCAGAAAGACGTGGCTACAGCCAGAAAAGAATACGAACTCGCTTTGAGCACAATTCAGGCCGACAGCCCATGGAAACAGGTCATCGAGCGAAAAATCAGTGCGTTGCCAAAAACCGGAGAGTAAGTCCATGAAGCAAGCCTTTAAATTCACTTCAGCTTTGGCAATTCTGTCCCTGCTGGGCGGATGTTCTACGATCAGTTCGACAATGAGCAGCTTGAACCCGTTCGGTGGCAATGCTGTAAAACCTGCGGCACTGCAGCCATTCACGGCGCAATTGAAAGTGGCAAACACCTGGTCAGTCGATGTGGGTGACTCCAAGTCAGGCAATTTTTCTCCAGTTGTCATGGATTCCACAGTGTATGCGGCTTCCGAAGAAGGCCAGTTGATGGCCATCGAAAAGGCCAGCGGCAAAGTCAAATGGAAAGTGAAGGCGGCCAAACAGTTGAAGGCAGGTGTGGCAGTCACTGCCGACACGGTCGCTGTGGTTGATGACGCCAATAACTTGCTGGCCTTTGACCTTGATGGCAAGCAAAAGTGGCAAGCGGGTGTGGGTTCTGATGTCAGCAGCGTACCAGTGGGCGCAGCCGGCACAATTTTCGTACGCACCATTGATTTTTCAGTGCTGGCCTACGCTACATCCAATGGCGGGCAGCGTTGGAAATATTCTCGCCAGTTGCCTCCGCTGACTCTGCGAGTCAACACGCCGGTGGATGTAAACAATGCACGGGTGTATGCCGGCTTCCCCGGAGGTCGCCTGGTAGCGCTTGACATGAACAACGGCGCGGTGGTGTGGGAAGGCAACCTTGCCTCACCAACAGGCACCACGGAAATTGAGCGAATCGCCGATGTCACTGGCACCCCTGTATACAACTTCCGTGAAGTGTGCGCTGCATCCTTTCAGGGCAAAGTGGGTTGTCTGGATGCTGTGACTGCACGCCCCATCTGGAGCGCAGACTTTTCCGCACCCAGTGGTTCATCAGTGGATGACCGTTACGTGATTGCCCCCAACGAGTTGGGCGACCTGTTCGCATTTTCCCGCAGTGGTGGCAAGCAAGTATGGCGTGTTGAAACATTCCAGCGCCGTCAACCCACATCTCCTACTGTGATTGGTCGGGCTGTAGCCGTAGGTGATTACGAAGGTTATGTTCATTTCATTGACCGGGATACAGGCAAAACCATTGCACGCACGAAAGTGGGTTCAACCTCTTTAACCAGTCAGGCCGTGCCTGTCGAAAGCGATGCCTTGCTTGTGCAATCGCGCGGCGGCAACGTGGCCCTGATTTCTGTCAAGTAAAGTAGTCAAATCATGAAACCTGTTATTGCCCTGGTTGGGCGCCCAAACGTCGGCAAGTCCACATTGTTCAATCGCTTGACCCGGACAAGAGACGCCTTGGTGGCCAACCAGCCGGGTTTGACCCGCGACCGCCATTATGGTTTGGGTCGAATGGGCCCCCGTGAATACCTGGTGGTTGACACAGGTGGTCTCGAGCCTGTGGCCAAGGAAGGCATTTACGCCGAAATGGCTAAACAAAGCCGGCAGGCCATTCTTGAATCAGACCTCGTTCTGTTTATCGTGGATGGCCGCCAGGGTGTTACGCCACACGACCATGTGATTGCTGCCGAGCTGCGCAAGGCCAAGCGGGATGTCATTCTGGTTGTGAACAAGACCGAGGGATACACCCACTCCATGGCTGCGGCCGACTTTTTTGAGTTGGGTCTGGGCGAGCCGGAAACGATTTCCGCCAGCCATGGCGACGGCGTGCGCCAATTGATGGACATGGCCTGCGAAAAGCTGCCGGTGCTGCCCGAAGACGAAGAGGGTGGTCGCCGCATCAAGGTGGCCATTGCAGGCCGCCCCAATGTGGGCAAGTCCACCATGGTGAATACTCTGCTGGGTGAAGAGCGCGTGATTGCATTCGACATGCCTGGTACCACGCGTGACAGCATTTATATCGATTTCGAGCGCAATGACAGGCCTTATACCCTGATCGACACGGCCGGTCTGCGCAAGCGTGGAAAGGTGTTTGAATCGGTCGAGAAGTTTTCCGTGATCAAGACCCTGCAGGCCATCGAAGACGCCAATGTGGTGGTCTTGATGCTGGATGCCCAGCAGGACATTTCTGATCAGGACGCTTCGATTGCCGGATTTATCGTGGAAGCGGGTCGTTCACTGGTCTTGGCTGTCAACAAGTGGGACAGCCTGGATGACTACCGAAAGGAGCGTATCAAAGCGGAAGTAGGGCGTAAGCTGACTTTCCTGAACTACGCCAAGTTCCATTACGTGTCGGCTACCAAGCCATTTGGTATTGCCGCCATGATGAAATCAGTGGATGAGGCGCACGCTGCAGCCTTTGCAAAACTGTCCACCCCAAAGTTGACGCGTTTGATACAGGAATGCGTCGAGCACCAACAGCCGCCACGCAAGGGTATTTTCCGCCCAAAGCTGCGTTATGCCCACCAGGGTGGACAAAACCCGCCCATCGTGATCGTGCACGGTACAGCATTGGATGCTATTCCGGACAATTACAAGCGTTACCTGGAAACCCGTATTCGCGAGCGTTTCAAGCTGGATGGCACGCCACTTCGGGTTGAATTCCGAAGCAACGTGAATCCGTTTGACAAGAAAGACTAAGACGACAATCAGAACGGAATTTTGCGGGTCCAGATGTCCTTGTACATCACCCAGTCACCCATGAAGCTGTAAAGCGGATACTTGAAGGTGGCTGGGCGGTTCTTCTCAAAAAAGAAGTGGCCCACCCAGGCAAAAGCATACCCCACCAACAAGCCGTACAGGAACCAGATCGGTTGACCCGTGGTGACCAGTTTGAACAGGCAGATCAGGGCGATCGTTGAGCCCACGAAATGCAGTCTGCGGCAGATCAGGTTGTTGTGTTCCGCCAGGTAAAAAGGGTAAAAATCGGCGAAAGTTTGAAATCTGTTTCCTGTTTTTGGCATGCCCAAGTCTCCGTTTGTTTGTTTTTTGTGACTTCAGTTTACATCCCTTGCCGCGTCAGGCCTGCATTTCCCGTACATTTTTGATTTGAAAGCTGTGTCAGTTCGGGTAGGATGAAGAAAAACACCACAAGAATAATTTTAGGAGGTTTGTGATGCAAGTCAAAGAAGTCCTGCGAGTCAAAGGCAATACCCTTTTCACGGTTACTCCCGAAACACATCTCTCTGATTGCGTGGTTACGATGGCCGATCACGACGTGGGTTCTCTTGTCGTGATGGACAAAGGCGAGTTGGTTGGCATCGTGACTTTCCGGGAGGTCATTCGAGTGTTGGCCAAGCGCCAGAAAGAGCACAGAACAGGACCGACACCGCCGGTTGCAGAAATTGTCGTGCAGGAAGTGATGAATCCTTCCCCCACCGTGGCAACACTGGACATGGAAGTAGACAATCTGCGCAAGTTGATGCTGGAAAACCACCAGCGTTACCTGCCTGTCATGGATGGCAACACCCTGTGTGGCGTGATTTCTTTCCATGACGTGGCCAAGGCGGTGCTGGAGGAGCAGGGTTTCGAGAACAAGATGCTCAAAGGCTATATCCGTGACTGGCCCATGGAAGAAAGCAGTAACTAAATCACAATCCAATCAGTCTTTATTCAAGCAGTACAGGTGGTAGCACAGTGAGAAAGCGAGTTGCAATTATTGGCGCGGGCATGTCGGGTTTGGCTTGCGCGCGCGAATTGGTTCAACATGGCCATGAGGTGATTCTTTTTGAGAAAAGCCGTGGCCCAGGCGGCAGAATGCCAACACGCTGGCTGAATCGGGAGATTGATCCACCACTTGGCTTTGATCATGGCACACAGTACTTTCAGGCCTCATCGCCGGCCTTTGTTCGCTTGGTACAGGCCGCACAGGAGGCTGGTGCAGTGGCACCTTGGACGGGCCATGTGGTCGATCTGGCTTATGGTGTATCTTCCCCGCATTCCAGTACCACCACGCGTTGGGTGGGTACGCCCGGCATGGCCAGTCTGGCCCGGTTTATGGCGCATGGGCTCGACCTTCGCCTGCAGAGCAGGGTGGCCGGGATAGTTCGACAAAATCAGTTTTACCAGTTGACATTGCACATGGCAGACGGCACCGTACGTGTCGAGTCCGGTTTTGATGCGGTGGTGTGCGCTGTGCCTGCCGAGCAGGTTGTGCCTTTGTTTGCTGACATCAATCCCTCCCTTGCAAACATGGCCGCGGACGTGAAATCCAATGTGACCTGGTCGGTGATGTTGACTCCGCGTGAAGCGATCAAAGTGGAATTCGACGGTGCATTCGTGGTGGACAGTCCGCTGGGCTGGATTTGTCGTGACTCCTCCAAGCCTGGCCGTGCCATGGGTGACCGCTGGATGTTGCAGGCCACCGCGGATTGGTCCCGTTTGCACCAGGATTACACTGCCGAGGAAGCAGGCAAAATGCTTCTGGATGTATTTTGTAATGTCACCGGGCAACTGGTTGAAGAACCACTGTCGGTGACCGCACACCGCTGGCTGTATTCTCTGCCGTCTAACCCTTTGGGCTTGCCTTGTTATTTTGACGAGGCGAATTTGCTGGGGGCCTGTGGAGATTGGCTCACCGGCGCTCGGGTAGAGGATGCATTTTTGAGCGGTCACACCTTGGGCAATCAGCTGTTGAATGAGCTCGAAGGCACATTCATTCAGTAGCAATTGCGTGGGCACCACGCCCCTGCCGCTCAGGTGCTGGATATTCCGATAAAATAACGTTTTGCACAACGAGTGAATACGCATGTCCGGAAGCAGCCTGGGTCGCCTTTTCGTAGTCAGTAATTTTGGTGAAAGCCATGGCCCTGCCATCGGCTGCGTGGTAGATGGTTGCCCTCCCGGCCTGCCGCTGACCGCGGCTGATTTGCAGGCTGACCTGGACCGGCGTAAACCCGGGACCTCGCGTCATGTCACGCAGCGTCAGGAAGCCGATGAGGTTGAAATTCTTTCCGGCGTATTCGAAGGCATCACCACAGGCGCGCCGATCGGCTTGTTGATTCGCAACCAGGATCAGCGCAGCAAAGATTACGGCAACATCATGGACACATTTCGTCCTGGGCATGCCGATTACACGTACTGGCACAAATACGGCATTCGCGATTACCGCGGAGGTGGTCGTTCATCTGCCCGCATGACAGCGCCCATGGTAGCTGCTGGCGCAATTGCCAAGAAATGGCTGGCCAGCAAACTGGGCATCCAGATTCGTGGGTGCATGACACAAATCGGTGAGGTGGACATTCCGTTTTCTTCTTGGGACGATGTACACACCAATCCGTTTTTCGCGCCCAACAATGGCAGCGTGGCTGAGCTTGAAGCCTACATGGACGCGCTCCGAAAGTCGGGCGACTCCTGTGGTGCCGGTTTGCGTGTTCAGGCCACCGGTGTTCCGGTCGGTCTGGGGTCACCGCTGTATGACAAACTGGATGCTGACATTGCCCACGCCATGATGAGTATCAACGCAGTCAAAGGCGTTGAAATTGGCGCAGGTTTTGGCTGTATAGCCCAGAAGGGTTCCGAGCACGGTGATGAAATGACTCCTGATGGCTTTGGCTCCAACCACGCTGGCGGTATTCTGGGTGGTATTTCCACGGGGCAAGACATCGAGGTGCGCATGGCGATCAAGCCCACCTCCAGCATTCGCCTGCCGAGAAAGTCCATCGACAAGGCTGGCAATCCGATTGAGGTGGAAACCTATGGTCGCCACGACCCCTGCGTGGGCATTCGGGCCACACCGATTGCCGAAGCCATGCTGGCGCTGGTCATCATGGATCACATGTTGGTACACCGCGCCCAGTGTGGTGACGTGGCCGTGGACACGCCTCAAATTCCGGCTGGTTTTTCCAATTACTAAGCCATTCACACCAAAGCGGGCGGTCATTTGCAACTGGGTTGGCTAGCGCTTTTTTACGCCGCGTATTTCGCATTCGTTGGCTTGTATTCGCCTTTCTTGGGTCCTTACCTCAAATCAATCGGTCACAGCCTGGATGTGATTGCCTTGGCCTTGGGCATGATGCAGTTGATGCGGATAGTCGGCCCATTTGCGTGGGGATGGCTTGCTGACCACACCGGCAACCGGGTGCGCTGGATACGTGTGGGCATTTTCTCCGGCTTTGTATTTGCGGCGCTGGCTTTCTGGAATCAGCAAACGCCATCGCACCTTTTGTTCCTGGTGCTGATGTTGAATCTGAGTATTTCCGGCCTGGTGCCGATGTCCGATTCCTACGCCATGGAGCGTTGTGCCGGTTGCACCGGCCAATATGGGCAAGTGCGTCTGTATGGCTCCCTCGGCTTTGTATTGGCGGTGCTTGTGTTTGGCGCAGTGGCAGATCGGTTCGGCTTCTCTTCTTACCCGATGTGGGCGTGCGCCATGTTGTTGCTCGGGTTCGTTGCGGCCTTGAAGTTTTCTCCCGATGCGCCCCGTTCTGCCTCTGTGACCAATGCTGCCAAGGCGGGCAGTGGATTCAAGCGCTTGTTGTTGCCCGGTCCGATGCCCCTGTTTTGGCTGGCCGCCTTCTTCATGATTTTCGCCCATGGCGTGTTTTACGCATTTTTCTCCCTTTATTTGCTGGAATTTGATTATTCCGAACTCAGTATTGGCGGGTTGTGGGCCTTCGGCGTCATGTGCGAAGTGGTGTTTTTTGCATTTCAATCCCGGTTTTTTAGTCGCCTGTCCCTGAATGCCTGGTTGTGTATCAGTTTTGGCACCTGTGCAATTCGTTTCGCCTTAACCGCAGCGTATCCTCAACTGGGTTGGGTCATGGTGTTTGCGCAGGCTTTACATGCGCTTACTTTTGCAGCGCATCACACCGCCACCATTTCCTGGCTGAGGGAAAATTTGCCTGCAAACCTTGTGGTTCGTGGGCAGGCCATGTACGCCACCATCGCATACGGGCTCGGTGGTTCTGCCGGAACCTTTCTGGGCAGGTTTGCATGGGAATGGAGTGGGCCTGCGAGCGCTTTTGCGATGGCCTCGCTGAGTGGTGTGGTAGCACTGGTTTTGGGCTGGCGCTTTACAATTGTAAGCAAACGCCCTTACAGCGCGCTTTTGTCGCGATAAACTATTGTTGGGTGTCAACTTCTCCTGACAGGCACCCGTTTTTACTCGATTCGCTTTACTCACAATTACAGGTGAAGAAACCATGTTGTTTTCCGCTTTGAAGCGACGCGCTACTCTGACTTTGACGGTGTTGTGTTCAACCACTGTGCTGGCTGCGTGTTTAACCACTCAAACCACATCTGGTGGCGCTGTGGGCGTAGACCGTTCCCAATTTGTCCTGGTGTCGTCTGCTGAAGTGGATGCTGCTGCGGCCAAGGGTTACTCGGATGTGATTGCCAAGGCCCAGAAAGAGGGCAAGTTGAACCGGGACGCCAAGCAAGTGGCGAGGGTGCGGGCAATTGCCAATCGACTGATTCCACAAACCGCGGCGTTCAGGCAGGATGCACCCAGTTGGAAGTGGGAAGTGAACGTGATTGAGTCTGATCAGATCAACGCTTGGTGCATGGCGGGTGGCAAAATCGCCTTTTACTCGGCTTTGATTGAAAAGCTTGCGCTGACCGACGACGAAATTGCTGCAATCATGGGCCATGAAATTGCCCACGCCCTGCGTGAACACAGCAGGGAACGCATTTCCCAGCAGTTGGCTACTTCATTGGGCCTTGACCTGATTTCAGTCGGTTTGGGATTGTCTCGCGGCGCATCGGACCTGGCTGGTATGGCCGCCAACGTGGCCATCTCCTTGCCTTATGGCCGTTCCCACGAGGTGGAATCGGACCGGATTGGCGTTGAACTGGCCGCACGCGCAGGGTATGACCCGCGCGCAGCCATCAGCGTCTGGCAAAAAATGAGCAAAGCCGGTGGTGGTTCACCACCCGAGCTGCTTTCAACACACCCCTCGCCAGAAAACCGCATGCGCGACCTTGCTGATTATTCAGCCCGTGTACAGCCTTTGTACGAGCAGGCCCGCAAGCGCTGAAAACCGATGATTTGCAGTACAGCCTTGCCGGCTGTGCTGCAAGCCTGATGCTGGCTATGGCATAATCAGGGGCTAAACGAAGCTCAAGCAGGTCCTTGAAAATGGCAAAAACTTTATACGACAAACTTTGGGAAAGTCATGTGGTGCGCACCGAACAGGACGGCACCTCCCTGATTTACATTGATCGTCATTTGTTGCACGAAGTCACCAGCCCCCAGGCTTTTGAGGGGCTGGAGCTTGCAGGCCGAAGCCTGTGGCGCAACAGTGCCAACCTGGCAGTGGTTGACCACAACGTACCCACCACTGATCGCTCCAAGGGCATCGCCGACGCCACGTCACGGCTTCAAGTTGAAACCCTGGACAAGAATGCCAAAGCGCATGGTTTGACGTACTTTGACATCAAAGACCTGCGCCAGGGCATCGTGCATGTGATCGGCCCGGAGCAGGGCGCAACCTTGCCCGGCATGACAGTGGTCTGCGGCGATTCGCACACCAGTACCCACGGCGCCATTGGCGCACTGGCCTTTGGCATTGGCACCTCCGAAGTGGAGCACGTCATGGCCACGCAGTGCCTGTTGATGAAAAAAGCCAAGAACATGCTGGTTCGTGTGGAAGGCACATTGGGCAAGGGCGTGTCTGCGAAAGACGTCATTCTGGCCATCATCGGCAAGATCGGTACAGCCGGTGGTACAGGTTACGCCATTGAATTTGCAGGCTCTGCCATCCGCAGTTTGTCGGTTGAAGGCCGCATGACCATGTGCAACATGGCCATCGAGGGCGGCGCCCGTTCCGGCATGGTGGCTGTGGACGAGAAAACCATTGAATACGTCAAGGGGCGCCCGTTCAGTCCGAAAGGCGACGCATGGGACGCTGCGGTCAAGTACTGGGCCAGCCTGCATTCTGACGAAGGTGCGCATTTCGATTGCGTGGTCGAGCTGAAAGCCGAAGACATTCAGCCACAGGTCAGCTGGGGTACTTCGCCAGAAATGGTGACTGATGTGCATGGTGTCGTGCCCGACCCTGCCAAGGAAACCGACCCTGTCAAACGCCAAGGCTATGAACGCGCTTTGCAATACATGGGCTTGAAGCCATTGCAGAAGATCGAAGACATCACTGTGGACACCGTGTTTATTGGTTCCTGTACCAATTCCCGAATTGAAGACCTTCGAGATGCCGCTGCGGTGGTGAAGGGCAAAAAGAAAGCAAGTTCCGTCAAGTTGGCCATGGTTGTGCCAGGTTCGGGCTTGGTGAAGGCGCAAGCAGAACAGGAAGGCCTGGACCAGGTTTTTCTGGACGCAGGTTTCGAGTGGCGTGAACCAGGCTGCTCAATGTGCCTGGCCATGAACGCAGATCGCTTGGGCAGTGGCGAGCGTTGCGCATCCACGAGCAACAGGAATTTTGAAGGACGCCAGGGTGCGGGTGGCCGCACGCACCTTGTCAGCCCAGCCATGGCGGCTGCGGCAGCAATTGCAGGCCATTTCATCGATTCAAGAAATTTCTAAATAGGGGTGTTTGACATGAAGTTTGTTTCTGTATTTTTGTTGGCTTTCTCCGCGCTTTCCCTGTCCGCCTGCAACACCATTGAGGGTGTGGGCAAAGACATTCAATCAGGCGGTCAGGCTATTGAGCGCACTGCAGACCAGAACAAGAAGTAATTTGTTGTAGATACTCGATGCGGGCAGCCAAGGCGTTCGCCTTGCTGCTCCATATGAACATGGGTAGTACCGATTTAAATACGGACCGATTATGGACAAATTTGTAACCCACACCGGCATTGCCGTTGCGTTAAACCGCGCCAATGTGGACACCGACGCCATTATTCCAAAGCAGTTCCTGAAAAGCATCAAGCGCACTGGTTTTGGCGAGCACCTGTTCGATGGCTGGCGCTATCTGGATGAAGGTGAGCCGGGAATGGACTGTACCATTCGTCCGTTGAATCCTGATTTTGAGTTGAACAAGCCTGCCTTTCAAGGCGGAACGGTGCTGGTTGCCGGTCCAAACTTCGGCTGTGGTTCGTCCCGCGAGCACGCGCCTTGGGCGTTGCAGCAATATGGATTCAAGGCTGTTATTTCAAGTAGTTTTGCTGATATTTTCTTCAACAATTGCTTCAAGAATGGCTTCTTGCCCATTGTTTTAAAAGAAGAAGAGTTGAAAGAGGTGTTTGCTGCAATTGAGGCCAAGCCCGGTATTGAAATTACGGTCAGCCTCGAAAATCAGACTGTCAGCATTGCTGGCCAAAGCTATGGTTTCGAGGTGGATGCCTTTCGCAAGCACTGCCTGATGAATGGTTTCGACGACATCGGCCTGACACTTCAGCACCGCGATGAAATCATCGCGTTCGAGAAGAATCGCCTTGCCCAGCAGCCCTGGTTGGCTAACACCATTTAACACTGTCCATCTGAGAACAAAAATGACTTTAAAAATTGCCGTGATGCCTGGCGACGGCATTGGCCCGGAAATTACTGCACAGGCTGTCAAAGTACTTGAAGCATTGAAATCCGATGGTTTGAATATTGAATTTGAGCACGCCTTGATCGGTGGTGTGGCTTACCGTGAAAAGGGAATTCCACTGCCTGAAGAAACCGTGGCATTGGCCAAGGCATCCGATGCGGTGCTTTTCGGGGCGGTTGGTGATTTTTCACTGGACACACTTCCAAGGCACTTGCGTCCCGAGCAGGCCATTCTTGGCATTCGCAAGGCACTTAACCTGTTTGCCAACTTCCGCCCAGCCATGGTGTACGAAGAATTGGCCGATGCATCCACCTTGCGCCCGGAAGTGGTGGCTGGCCTGGACATTCTGATTGTTCGGGAATTGACTGGCGATATTTACTTTGGCACGCCGCGTGGCAATCGCATTGCTGAAGATGGCCCGTTCAAGGGCGAACGTGAAGCATTCGATACCATGCGCTATGCAGAAACAGAAATCCGCCGCATTGCGCACGTGGCTTTTCAGGCTGCTCAAAAGCGTGGCGGCAAACTGTGCTCAGTGGACAAGGCCAACGTGCTGGAAACCACCCAGTTTTGGCGCGACATCGTGACCGAAGTGGGCAAGGAATACACAGATGTGGAACTGAGCCACATGTATGTGGACAATTGCGCCATGCAGTTGTTGAAAAACCCCAAGCAGTTCGATGTCATTGTGACGGGCAACCTGTTCGGTGATATTTTGTCAGACGAAGCATCCATGTTGACCGGTTCAATCGGCATGTTGCCTTCAGCCTCGCTGAATGAGTCCAATTTTGGACTTTATGAGCCAATTCATGGCTCGGCACCTGACATCGCCGGAAAAGACCTGGCCAACCCCATGGCCACCGTGTTGTCCGCGGCCATGATGTTGCGTTATACATTTGGGCTTGAAGATTACGCGGTTCGCATTGAAAACGCAGTGAAAAGCGTGCTGGCCACTGGCCCACGCACTGGCGATATCTGGCGCGATGGCAAGGTACGCACAGGCACGGCAGGCATGGGTGACGCAATCGTCGCAGCCTTGGCCAAGCAGTCCTGAATGTGCTGATTACCTCAAGAATTTAAAAGTACTGGAGTATTGATTATGTTGAAAGTCGGTTTGGTTGGATGGCGTGGCATGGTGGGCTCTGTGCTCATGCAGCGCATGCAGGAAGAGAATGATTTCGCGCACTTCGAGCCGATTTTCTTTTCGACTTCCAATGCAGGCGGCAAAGCCCCTGCGTTTGCAGGCAATGTCGCACCCTTGGAAGACGCCAACAACATTGACGCACTGAAAAAGATGGATGTGGTGCTGACCTGCCAGGGTGGCGATTACACCAGCGCAGTGTTCCCGAAGCTGCGTGAGGCGGGCTGGAATGGCTACTGGATTGATGCAGCATCCAGCCTGCGCATGCAGGACGACGCCATCATCATTCTTGATCCGGTGAACATGAACGTCATCAAGGACGGCTTGAGCAAAGGCATCAAGAATTACGTGGGCGGCAATTGCACTGTATCGCTGATGTTGATGGCTTTGGGTGGTCTGTTCCAGAACAACCACGTGGAATGGATTACATCCATGACTTACCAGGCGGCGTCGGGTGCTGGTGCTCAAAACATGCGTGAACTGATTTCACAAATGGGCAGCATTCATGGCGCAGTCAGTGACCTGTTGGCTGACCCGGCTTCAGCCATTCTGGAAATCGACCGCAAGGTGGCCCAGCACATCAATTCCGACAGCTATCCAACTGCCAATTTCGGCGTACCACTGGGTGGCAGCCTGATTCCCTGGATCGACAAAGACCTGGGCAACGGCCAGTCCAAGGAAGAGTGGAAGGGCGGGGCGGAAACCAACAAGATTCTTGGCAAGCCTGCCATGGGAACGCCAGGTTGTGTGCCCGTGGATGGCCTTTGCGTCCGTGTCGGCGCAATGCGATGCCATTCCCAAGCCTTGACCATCAAGCTGAAGCAAGACATTCCATTGAACGAGATCAATGACATGCTTGCCACAGCCAATGATTGGGTTAAAGTGATCCCCAACGAGCGAGATGCATCCATGCGTGACTTGACCCCCGCTGCAGTGACTGGGCGCATGCACGTTCCTGTAGGCCGCCTGCGCAAGATGGCCATGGGTGGCGATTACCTGAGCGCCTTCACCGTGGGTGACCAGTTGTTGTGGGGAGCAGCAGAACCTTTGCGCAGAATGCTGCGCATTTTGATCGAACGCTAAGTCGCATCATCATTGACCCAACCGCTGCCGAAGGTGGCTTGAACATTCATGGAGTAAACGGGTGAAGCATATCAAACAGACAATACTTCCCTTTGTTTTCGCATCAGGATTGTTGGCAAGTACCTTCGCGCAGGCGGCTCAATTGGGGAAGCTGGAAGTGCTTTCTGGCGCTGGCGAGCCTTTTCTGGCGCAAATCCAGATTGATTTGGTAACACCAGAAGAGCGCGCCTCGCTTCAGGCCAAACTGGCCTCCGCAGAGGCCTTCAAGGCAGCTCGCCTGACCATGGACCCCAACCTGAAGAATCTGAAGTTTGCCATTCAGGATGGAAAGCAGGCGGGCACAGCCCTGGTGAAGATTACCGCTGACAAGCCTTTGCCAGCTGGTTTTATTGATACCTTGGTCGAGTTGACCTGGGCTGGCGGTCGAGTGGCCCGTGAATACACGCTGACCATTCCACTGGGCCCGGCGCCTGAGGAAAAGCCTGCATCGACAGCGCTGCCGGAAATCCGGCCACCAATGACGCCACCTGCCGCCGCTGTGGTGCCTCCTGCTGCCGAGCCTGTCTCCAAAGCATCACCGGCCCCCACGGTTAGCCAAGACGCTCCAGTTGACTCAAAGACAGGTACCTTGCAGGTCAAGCGTGGCGACACCTTGTCCGAGCTGGCTTTGAACCTGGCTGGCGATGGTGTAAGCCTGAACCAAGCCATGGCTGCAATTTATGAAGCCAACAAGGATTCTTTCATCAATGGCAGCGTGCACCTGATCCGCGAGGGTGCGCAGATCCAGGTGCCGAATCGCACCGCACTGCGTGCCAAATCGGCCAACGAGGCATTGCTCGTTCTAGCCAACAACGATGACCGCAATGTGTACTCTGCCTACGCCCGACAAATCGGCTTGTTGACAGTAGAAAATCAGACTGCAGCAGCTTCCACTACCAGTACACAAGGCAGCATTGCGCCAAAGCAAAAATTGGAACCCAATACATCTGCACGTGAAGACCGCTTGCAGATTGCGCCAAGTGCTTCAACCAGCGCGGGCAAAGCGGATTTGAACGCAGAAGAATTGCTGGCCAAAAACAAGGCCTTGGCAGAAGCCAACGAGCGAATTGCCCTGCTTGAGAAAAATGTCAGTGACCTGCAACGGTTGCTGGACATGCAAAAAGATCTTGGTGAGACACCGACAGGCGAGCCAGTGGCACCTCCTGCAGCAGAAACCAGTGGTGCAGAAAACGATGCTGCTGCTGACGCACCGGGTGTGGAAGTGCCCTCCGAGACTTTGACCGACGATTCACCCGAGACGACTGCTACGGAAACTCCTGCGGCTGAATCCAGCGAGCCTGCAGCCGTTGAACCCGTACCTGAAGATGCTCCCTTCGACTGGATGCCCTGGATTCTGGGTGGTGCAGGTGCTTTGGTGGCTTTGATTGTCGCGTTGCTGCTGATTCGAGCTCGCCGGAATAAATCTAATGGGCAAGAGGATGATTCGGATTTGTCTGATGAATCGTCTTTCAGTGAAGTGCATGAGTTTGATGAGGTCGTTGCTGCTGCCGGTTCAGCCATTGATACGGATAAAAACAGCACATTGAACAAGTCTGAAAACTCGGATTTCGACCTGGACGAGGTTTTGAACGATCGACTGAAGCCCGTCGAACCAGAAGAATTGACGCAATCCATGCCGCCTCCAACGCGCGTTGAGCCCCAAATGGATTTCCCACCGGCGACCCCGGAGAATGACATTCCCGAGCTTGTCGAAGCATCCGATGAGTCCATGGGCCACAAGGATTCCCTGAACAGCGAAGTCAATCTGGAGTTTCCTGAGGATGATCCGGTGAAGGCGGATGGCAGTTCAATTCTCGACGATCTGGATTCGCTGGAGAAAGGCGCTTTAGCGGCTCAGGAAGAACTGGACGAGATAAGGAAGCAGCCTGTACCCGAACAAACTCCCGAGGAGTTTGATGCCTCGGCCGCTTTTGATGAAATGGTTCAGGAGGCCTGCAACCCCGAGGCGGGCGATAATGCGCCCGAGCAGGAGCCCACACCTGAGACAGGACCGGAAACTGTTGACCTGGATCTGGATGTACCGGGCCCCAAAGTGGATGACGCCACTTGGCAGGAAGTTGCCACCAAGCTGGACCTGGCAGGTGCGTATGTGGAAATTGGTGATGCGGACGGGGCCAAAGAACTGTTGAATGAAATTGTCAAAAAAGGCGATGCAGACCAGGTTCGCAAGGCCAAGGCGCTTTTGGCTACCTTGAATTAAATGAACCGGGTTGTATTGGGTCTGAGCTATGACGGCCATGATTTTGAGGGCTGGCAGACTCAGCCGCATGGTCGAACCGTGCAAGACCGGCTGAGCAAGGCCATTGAGGCCATTGCGCACGACACTGTATCGATCGTGTGTGCCGGAAGAACCGACACGGGTGTCCATGCCCGCCAGCAGGTGGTGCATTTCGATTCTGCTGTTGAACGGCCCCTGACGGCCTGGGTCAAGGGCGTGAACAACGGCTTGCCGCCTACAATTTCGGTCAAAGGGGCCAAGTTGCTTGACCCCGAGTTTCATGCCCGTTTCAGTGCTGTTTCCCGAACCTACCGCTACTATTTCTACAGTTCACCCGTGCGTGACCCTTTCAAGCGGTTCATGACCTGGGTTCATTACCCGCTTGATCTTCAAGCCATGCGCAGTGCAAGCGCCTGTTTGCTGGGTACCCACGATTTCAGTGCCTTTCGCGCTTCTCAGTGCCAGGCTGCAAGCCCCGTAAGAACCTTGCACGCCATGAACCTTTTTGAAGAAACCGACCACTGTTATTTTGAAATTCAGGGCAACGCTTTTTTACACCACATGGTCAGAAATCTGATGGGCAGCTTGATGGAAGTGGGTTTAGGCCGGCAGCCTGTAAACTGGTTGAAACAGGTGCTAGAGTCGAAAAACCGCAGCCTGGCTGCAAAAACTTACCCGGCACAGGGCTTGAGCCTGTGGAAAATTGAATACCCCGAGCAGTACGGCATACAGGACCTGTTTTCATGAGAACCCGAATCAAGCTCTGTGGCTTTCAAACTGAAGACACCGTGCGAGCTGCAACCCGCGCCGGTGCCGATGCAATCGGTTTTGTGTTTTACCCGCCATCGCCCCGCAATGTGGATGTGGTCAGGGCAGGGCAATTGGCACGTTGTCTGGGTGCCTGGCAAACCCCGGTGGCCTTGTTTGTGAACCCACAGCTGGAATTGGTGCAGTCGGTGATTGCAGAAATTCCGAATGTGTTGCTCCAATTCCATGGCGACGAGTCACCTGAATTTTGCGAAAGTTTCCAGAGACCTTTCATGAAAGCCGTGCGAATGAAACCCGGGGTTGATTTGATTGCTGAAAGTGTGAAGTTTTATTCTGCGCAAGCAATACTTGTCGATTCATGGAGCGAGGCGTATGGTGGTACAGGCCATACTTTTGACTGGTCTTTGCTACCCAAGGCAGGTGAATTGAAGCAGGCTTTGGTATTATCCGGGGGGTTGGATGAATGCAATGTGGCGCAAGCCATTGCAGGGCTACAACCTTACGGGGTCGACGTGTCCAGCGGAATTGAATCCGCGCGCGGCGTGAAATGTATCGAAAAAATCGAAAAGTTCTGCATGGCGGTTCAAAAAGCCGATGCAGGGCTGTTGTAAGTGAACCCAGAAAGAGCAGCATCATGAACAAACCCTATGAATTTCCAGACGCCACTGGCCATTTCGGCCCTTACGGCGGCACTTTCGTGTCCGAGACACTGGTTCATGCGTTGGAAGAGCTGAAAAGCGTCTACGCCCACTACCAGAATGACCCTGAATTTCTGGCCGAGTTTGAAAGTGAGCTCAAGCATTTTGTAGGTCGTCCAAGTCCGGTTTACCACGCCAAGCGTTGGTCTGACCTGGTGGGTGGTGCGCAGATTTATTTCAAGCGGGAAGACCTGAACCACACCGGTGCGCACAAGGTGAACAACTGCATTGGTCAAGCCATGCTGGCCAAGCGCATGGGCAAGCTCCGCGTAATCGCCGAAACAGGCGCCGGCCAGCACGGAGTGGCCACAGCAACAGTGGCTGCCCGTTATGGCATGAAGTGCGTGGTGTACATGGGCCAGGAAGACGTGGCGCGCCAGGCGCAAAACGTGTTTCGCATGAAGTTGCTGGGCGCCGAGGTTATTCCGGTTTCTTCAGGTTCAAAGACCCTGAAAGACGCATTGAATGAAGCCATGCGCGACTGGGTCACCAACGTGGAAGATACGTTTTACATCATTGGTACTGTGGCTGGGCCGCACCCTTACCCCATGCTGGTTCGCGACTTCCAAAGCGTGATTGGCCGTGAATGCATTCAGCAAATGCCGCTGATGGTGGGCAAGCAGCCCGATTACGTTCTGGCCTGCGTGGGCGGTGGATCCAATGCTATGGGCATCTTCCACCCCTATTTGAACGTGGATGGCGTGCAACTGGTGGGTGTAGAAGCGGCAGGCGAGGGCATTGAAACCGGCAAACATGCAGCCTCATTGAGTGCTGGCACACCCGGCGTACTGCACGGTAACCGTACTTACCTGCTGCAAAGCGACGATGGTCAGATCATTGAAACCCATTCGGTTTCCGCAGGCCTGGATTATCCAGGTGTGGGGCCCGAGCATGCATGGTTGAAAGATTCTGGCCGCGCGCAATACGTAGGTGTCACCGATGCAGAGGCATTGGAAGCGTTTCACCAGTGCTGCCGAATCGAAGGCATTATTCCTGCGCTGGAAAGCAGCCACGCCTTGGCCCATGCTGCCAAGCTGGCCAAAACCCTGCCGAAAGACAAAGTAATTCTGGTCAACCTTTCTGGCCGCGGCGACAAGGACATGCACACGGTCGCACGCCAGAGTGGTGCGGAATTCTATTGCCACCCCGATTGCAAAACAGGCGCAGAAATGGCCTGCAATAAAAAATAAATTCCAAGAAAGCCATGTCAAGAATCAAAGCAGTATTTGAAAAATTGAAAGAAGAGGGTCGCAAGGGGCTCATCCCGTTTGTGACCGGTGGAGACCCCGAGCCAGGCCAAACCGTGGCCATGCTTCACGCCTTGGCCAATGCGGGTTCTGATGTGATTGAGTTGGGAGTACCGTTTTCCGACCCCATGGCCGATGGTCCGGTGATTCAGCGTTCCAGCGAACGGGCCTTGGCCAAGGGCATCAGCTCACGCAAAATCCTGGATTACGTGGCCGAATTTCGTCAAACCAACCAGCACACGCCGATAGTCTTGATGGGTTATGCCAACCCGATTGAACGCATGGGTGTTGAAAAGTATGTAAGTGAAGCCAAAAAGGCGGGTGTGGACGGTGTGTTGGTGGTGGATTACCCGCCTGAAGAGTCGATCGAATTTTCAGGCTACCTGCGTTCGGCCGGTTTGGACCCGATTTTCCTTTTGGCACCCACTTCGTCAGACGAGCGGATCGAGAAAGTAGCCAAAGTGGCCAGCGGGTATGTGTATTACGTTTCGTTAAAAGGCGTGACCGGTGCCCAGAACCTTAACACCGCCGAGGTCAGTTCCAAGTTGCCAACCATACGCAAACACACCGATGTACCCGTGGGCGTGGGCTTTGGCATTCGCGATGCCGAGTCGGCCTGTCGGGTGGCTCAATCTGCCGATGCAGTGGTCATTGGTTCCGCCTTGATCCAGGTTCTCGAGGCCGGCAATCCACAGGACGCCGCTGCTTTGGCTGGCCAGTTTATTGCCCCGATTCGTGCAGCGCTGGACGCGCAGTTTGGCGCCAAACAATAAAAACCCGCAGATAACCTCAGCAAGGGAACGTGTATGAGCTGGTTAGACAAAATTATTCCGCCCCGAATTTCCTCTAAAACGCCGGGCGATGCTGCCAAGAAAAGCGTGCCCGAAGGAATCTGGGCGAAATGCAAGAGCTGTGATGCCGTGCTGTACCAGAATGACCTGGTCAACAACGCCATGGTTTGCCCCTCGTGCACGTACCACATGCGGATTGGTTCGCGTGAGCGCTTGAATTTGCTCTTTGACAATGACGAGCGTGTGGAAATTGGCCGTGAAGTGATGCCGATGGACACCTTGAAGTTCAAAGACAGCAAAAGCTACACCGCCCGCCTGAATGAGGCCAAAGAAGCCACTGGCGAAACCGATGCATTGGTGGTTCAAAAAGGCGTCATGAATGGAATTGAGGTGGTGATTGCCTGTTTCGAATTTGAGTTCATGGGCGGTTCCATGGGTTCGGTGGTGGGTGAGCGCTTTTGCCGTGGTGTACAGGCCGCATTGGATGCCAATGTGCCGTTCATCAGCGTGGCCGCATCGGGCGGAGCGCGCATGCAGGAAGGCCTGGGCTCGTTGATGCAAATGGCGAAAACCTCGGCCATGCTGGCCAAGTTGAGCCAGGCCCGCTTGCCTTACATTTCTGTATTGACCGACCCAACCATGGGCGGTGTGTCAGCCAGTTTTGCTTTCCTTGGTGATGTGGTGGTGGCCGAGCCCAAGGCATTGATCGGTTTTGCCGGTCCTCGCGTGATTGAACAAACCGTGCGTCAAACTTTGCCGGAAGGTTTTCAGCGTGCTGAATTCCTGATGGAAAAAGGTGCGCTTGATTGCATCGTAGACCGCCGTGAAATGAAAAAAACACTGGCAAGCCTGTTGGCCTTGCTGATGAAAAAGCAGCTTGACCAGGCTGCCTGAAGAATTAACCAGAGCATTTACCCCGAGGTTGGCTTGAATCCTGCAGTACCCGAACAAAAACCAGTAAAACCCGGTGCCAGCGGCACCCTGAACGAGTGGCTGACCTATCTTGAGTCGATACACAGCAAGCCCATTGACATGGGTCTGGATCGATTGAAGGTGGTGCAGCGGCAGATGAACTTCGCGCTAAATGGCGTGGTCTTTACCGTCGCTGGGACCAATGGCAAGGGGTCGACCTGCGCCATGCTTGAAAGCATTCTGATTCAGGCTGGTTACAAAGTGGGAATGTACACTTCACCGCACCTGATCCGCTTTACTGAACGGGCACGAATCAATGGCGAAGAAGTAGCTGAAACCGATTTGATTGCTGCTTTCGAACGGGTTGAGCAAGCGCGTACCGACACATCCACTTCATTGACGTATTTTGAATTCACCACGCTGGCCGTGGCTTGGCTGTTTTCCCAAACCAGTCTGGACGCAGTCATTCTGGAAGTAGGCCTGGGTGGTCGACTGGATGCGGTGAATGCCTTTGACACTGATTGTGCCATTTGCACCAGCGTGGACCTGGATCACCAGGCTTTTCTGGGCCCAGACCGCGAAAGCATTGGTCGCGAGAAGGCGGGCATCTTCCGCCCTGGCAAACCGGCAATTGTAGGCGACCCCAAGCCGCCACAAAGCGTGATTGATCATGCAGAAGCAATTGGTGCTGACCTCTGGATGTTCGCACGTGATTTCAACTACAGCGGTGACAAACAACAATGGGCCTACGGTGGCCGAAGCATGCGCCGGGCCGCTCTGGCCTATCCGGCTTTGCGGGGCACCAATCAGCTTTTGAATGCTTCAGCTGCGTTAGCCGCGCTTGAGTCTGTTCGGGATCGTTTGCCTGTCCCCGCCCAGTCGATTCGCCAAGGGTTTTTGCTGGTGGAATGGCCTGGCCGTTTCCAGGTGTTGCCCGGTCAGCCCACCGTGGTGCTGGATGTGGGGCACAACCCGCATGCAGCCGCCCATTTGCGCGAAAGCCTCGACAACATGGGGTTCTTTCCCTACACCCACTGCATTTTTGGCATGCTGGCTGACAAAGATGCGGTTGCAGTGGTCAATGCTTTGAACGACCGTGTAGACCATTGGCACCTCGTTCCTCTGGAAGGGGATCGGGGTCGATCCACCGAGCAACTTTTGCAGCAATTGGCACAGGCCGGCGTGGATTCGCCGGCGTTTGACTGGGTGGGCAATTCACAGGCGCTCGCAAAAGGCGGAATTGCAAAGCAGCCCCCGGAAAAAAGCGTTCAGAGCTACAACAGTGTGAGCCAAGCGTATGCTGTGGTCACTTCTGCAGTACCGCCAAATGATAGAATTCTCGTTTTTGGATCCTTCTTGGTTGTGGCGCAGGCCATGCAAGCCAAAGAAGCGATTCGAAAGCGGCCCGGTTAATCAATTACAGGAGTGCAGGTGAGTTCAAATTCGCGTTCTACTGCCAAGAACAAAGTCAACAACGATCCGGTTGATGAGTTAAAACGCAGGTCCAGAAGGCGGTTGGTGGGCTCCATTGCACTTTTTCTGGCAGCCATCATTGTGGTGCCCGCTTTGGTTGAAAACGAGGAAGCACCTACCAGCAGCGATGTGGAGCTGGTGGTTCCTGCCCGTCCCTCTGCAGAGGTTGTTGCACCGCCTTCACAGGTTACCCCTGAAGCAAAACTTGAAGCCCCGCAATCTGGTCAGGAACGTGCCAGTGCGGTTGCGCCTGTGGCGCCCCCCGTTGAGCCTCCGCCCATTGTGGCAGAACCCAAGCCAGAGCCTAAGCCAGAACCCAAGCCAGAGCCTAAGCCAGAACCCAAGCCAGAACCCAAGCCAGAGCCTAAGCCAGAGCCTAAGCCAGAACCCAAGCCAGAACCCAAGCCAGAGCCTAAGCCCGAACTCAAGCCAGAGCCTAAGCCTGAACCGAAAGCTGAAGCCAAGCCTGCAGTGGAAGATCCAATTGCCGATTTTGCAAAACCTGAAACCAGCAAGGTTGAAACCTATTGGGTTCAGGTAGCCGCTGTCAGCGACAAAGCGCGCGCAGATTCGCTGGCCAAGGAAATTAGTGGCAAAGGTTATTCTGCAAGGGTTGAGTCTGCAAACACGAGTGGTGGCACCGTGTATCGGGTGCGGGTCGGGCCGATTGCAGGACAGGCCAAGGCTGATGAAACCAAGGCGAAACTGGGTGCCGCGGGCTACACCACCGGGAGGGTGGTGCAGTGACCCTTGCGTTGACCCTGTTCGATTATGTAGTGATTGGTGTTTTAGTGCTTTCCGTGCTGTTGGGCTTGTTCCGAGGTATGGTCAAAGAGGTGCTTTCACTTGCCAATTGGGTCATTGCATTCTGGGTGGCCAACCGTTATGGTGCTGAGCTTGCCGTGTACATGGACTGGGCTGAATCATTGACCCCTCCGATGAAGGCCTTGATCGGCTGTGCGGTCGCTTTTTTTGCCACCATGATTGTGGGTGCCATATTTATTTCCCTGTTGGGCAAAATTGTCTCAGCCGCCGGGCTGGGGTTTGCTGATCGGGGTTTGGGCGGGGCGTTCGGCTTCGCACGTGGTTTGTTTATTGTGTTGGTGCTGGTCACCGGGGCAGGATTCACCTCGCTTCCGGAACAGCCATTTTGGCGAAATGCCATGTTGTCCCCTTTGGCTGAGGACGCGATGAGAGAAATCAAACCGCATCTGCCGGAAAGTGTGGCCAAGTGGGTACGCTACTAGGAGCTTTCAATGTGCGGGATTGTCGGTATCGCCGGTTTTTCTCCTGTTAATCAAGTTTTGTATGACAGCTTGCTGTTGTTGCAACACCGTGGCCAGGACGCTGCGGGCATTGCCACAGCGCACAGCAATTCGTTTTCAATGTCCAAGGGTAACGGCCTGGTTCGGGATGTGTTTCGCACCCGCAACATGCGTTCCTTGCCGGGCAATATGGGTATTGGGCATGTTCGTTACCCCACGGCCGGTTCGGCTGCCAGTTCAGATGAAGCCCAGCCTTTTTATGTGAATGCGCCTTACGGTTTGGTACTTGCCCATAACGGCAACCTGACCAACAGCGAACGCCTGAAGGCTGAGCTGTTCAAGAATGATCGCCGCCACATCAACACCAATTCCGATTCGGAAGTGTTGTTGAACGTACTCGCACACGAATTGCAGTCCAACGCGTCGGGTTATTCACTTGACCCGGTTACAATTTTCCGGGCCGTAGCCGGCGTTCACGCCCGTGCACGCGGTGCCTACGCTTGCGTGGCGCAAATTGCCGGATACGGTCTACTGGCATTCCGTGACCCGTTTGGCATTCGTCCCTTGGCTCTGGGCAAGGCCGAAAGCGAGCAGGGCACGGAATACATGTTTGCATCAGAATCCGTGGCCCTAGTGGGCATGGGTTTTGAATTTGTTCGCGATATTGAACCCGGTGAGGCCGTGTTTGTGGACCTGGATGGCAAATTGTACGCGCAGCAATGCGCAGAAAAGTCATCCTTGAATCCCTGTATTTTTGAATATGTCTACCTTGCGCGTCCTGATTCAGTGATGGATGGCATCAGTGTTTACGAAGCCCGCGTGAAAATGGGTGAGTACCTCGCCGACCAGATCCGCAAGAGCATGCCCCCCAGTGAAATCGATGTGGTCATGCCCATTCCCGATTCAAGCCGCCCGGCAGCGCTAGAATTGGCGAATCAGTTGGATGTGCCGTATCGTGAAGGTTTCATCAAGAACCGCTACATTGGCCGCACTTTCATCATGCCCGGTCAGGCTGTACGCAAGAAGAGTGTTCGTCAGAAGTTGAATGCCATTTCCGTGGAATTCAAGAACAAGACCGTGTTGCTGGTCGACGATTCGATTGTGCGTGGTACAACCAGCCGGGAAATTGTGCAAATGGCCCGTGAAGCCGGTGCAAAGAAGGTGATTTTCGCATCTGCTGCACCACCTGTGCGTTTCCCCAACGTGTATGGCATCGACATGCCCACACGCGACGAGCTGATCGCCTCTGGCCGTACCGATGACGAAATTTGCGCGGAAATTGGTGCAGATGCCCTGTTTTACCAGGACATTGAAGACATGAAGCGCGCTGTACGCGATTTGAACCCGAAGATCCAGACTTTTGATGCCAGTTGTTTTGATGGCCACTACATTACTGGTGACGTGACCACGGAATACCTGGATCGTCTTGAATATATGCGCAAGCATCCCGAGGTGCTTGAATCGGGCGGTTTGCAAATGAACCTGGGTTATTCTGCCAACCAGTAATTTGTTCGGGGTGACGCAAGGGCCTGTTTGACCTTTGGCTGCTTTCGTCACACCAGATTTTTACAACTTGTCAGTTTTAAGTCAGTGCTTGGAGTAAAATACTCAACTTATTGATATAAAAGCGCGAAATGGTTCGCGCTTTTTATTTGTGCAGGGCGATCTGACTATGTCACTGATAGTACATAAATACGGTGGCACCTCCATGGGGTCCACAGAACGTATCAAGAATGTAGCCAAGCGTGTGGCCAAGTGGCATCGCGCGGGCTTTCAAATGGTGGTTGTGCCATCGGCCATGTCGGGTGAAACAAACCGCCTGATCGGGCTGGCCAAAGAAATCCAGGCAGAACCCGATCCTCGGGAACTGGACATGCTGTGCTGTACCGGCGAGCAGGCTTCTGTGGCTTTGCTGGCCATGGCCTTGAAAGCCGAAGGTCTGGACGCAATCAGCTTTTCTGGCTGGCAGGTGCCCATCAAAACTGACAGCAGTCACACCAAGGCGCGCATTGAATCAATTGACGACACGCGCGTGAAGGCCGAACTGAATGCCGGCAAGGTGGTGATCGTGACCGGTTTTCAAGGCATTGATGACCAGGGCAACCAGACTACGCTTGGCCGTGGCGGTTCAGATACGTCGGCCGTGGCCATTGCCGCTGCGATGGGTGCTGCCGAGTGCCTGATTTACACAGACGTTGACGGTGTTTACACGACGGACCCCCGCGTGGTGCCAGAAGCGCGCCGCATGCGCGTGGTGTCCTTTGAAGAAATGCTGGAAATGGCTTCTTTGGGCTCCAAGGTTTTGCAGATTCGCTCGGTTGAGTTTGCGGGCAAGTACCGTGTTCCAACCCGCGTATTGTCGAGCTTGACCGATCCAATGATGTCGCTGGACGACGAGAAAGTGTCTGGCACGCTGATTACTTTTGAGGAAGATGAACATATGGAACAGGCTGTTGTTTCCGGTATCGCTTTCAACCGTGATGAAGCAAAAGTGACGATTCGTGGCGTACCTGACAAGCCTGGCGTGGCGTATCAGATTCTCGGCCAGGTTGCAGAGGCGAATATCGATGTGGACATGATCATCCAGAACCAGGGTTCGGATGGCACCACCGATTTCACCTTCACTGTCCATCGCAATGAATTCAACAAAACCATGGATCTCTTGAAAAACAAGATCCAGGGCAGCGTGGGTGCGCGTGAAGTTGCGGGTGACACCAATGTGTGTAAGGTATCCATCGTGGGCATTGGCATGCGTTCACACGTGGGCGTTGCCAGTTTGATGTTCAAGACCTTGTCGGAAGAGGGCATCAACATCCAGATGATTTCAACCTCTGAAATCAAGGTGTCTGTTCTGATCGATGACAAGTACATGGAGTTGGCAGTACGTGCTCTGCACAAGGCCTTTGGCCTGGAAAAAGAGGCGGCCTGAACTGACAGTTGAGCATCTGCAATGCAGAGCAATTTGCATGAAAGCGATTTGCGCCTGCATTCAACATTTTGGCCGAAAACGTGTATAATTCGGCCTTCTGGAGACGTGGCCGAGTGGTCGAAGGCACTCCCCTGCTAAGGGAGCATACCCCAAAAGGGTATCGGAGGTTCAAATCCTCTCGTCTCCGCCAGATGAAAACAAACCCCCAAGTTGCTGAACGGCACTTGGGGGTTTTGTTTTTTAAACTCGCCGTGTCCATGGGGTTCTAGCGCCAAATTGTCCTAGCCGTCAGCCAGTTGCACTCACAAGCTGCTGTCGCGATGTAGGACAAGGCCCACATTCAATTCGGCATATCCTGACCTACTTTTTTTCTCTGCTGTCGTAAATTGAGATTGTGATCTTTCACATAGATAACTCTCTTCAACAACAGACAGGAGAAGGCTTATGAACAAGGATATTTTTCAAGGCAACTGGAAACAGCTGAAAGGGAAAGTAAAGCAGCAGTGGGGCAAGCTCACTGATGACGATCTGGATGTGATTGATGGCAAGCGCACTGAGCTGGCCGGAAAACTTCAGGAGCGTTATGGCTACGGCAAAGACGAAGCCGAGAAACATCTGGATAGCTGGGAGCGTCAGAACCACTGACCGGTCAACCAATTAACCACTCAAGGAGTTGATTATGTTGCATTACGCTGTCGTATTTTTTGTAATCGCGCTGATTGCTGCTTTGTTCGGCTTCGGTGGCATCGCAGCGGGAGCGGTTGAAATTGCAAAAATATTATTTTTTGTTTTCATTATTCTTGCAGCTGTCACCTTTGTGTTTAACTTGGTCAGGTCCAAAACCTAGCGCACTGATTGGCGTTTAGATAGCGGATCAAACCAACGCAATGAGGGTCACTTTTTTAAGTGGCCCTTGTTGCGTTTCCGCTGGCGCTTTGGAAAACCTTGAAACATTCAACTCAACGTTCAATCCTGTCTGCGCGAAAGCGCATTCTCCAAAGCCGCCCGTACTGGCTGTTTGCATTCGGTTGTCTCATGGTTATTGCCTTGCTCGGGATTACCTACACCCATTCACGTATGAACGCGCAGATCATGGCCATGTCCGAGATCAACAAGAAGCGGATTGATCGCTTGGACCAATTGTGGGTGCTTGTGGTGGATGCTGAAGCCAGTGCCTTGTCCTTTCTGCTGATGCGCAGCGATTTGTATCTTGAGCCTTATCGGGAGAGCATATTCAAGTTGGAGCCTTTGATGGCATCCATGAACTTTGATATTCCGCCCGGTTCGGAAGACCATGAAGATCTGATGATCCTCAAGCGTTTGGTAGATGCCAAGTTTCAGCAAATGGGCGAAATGCTCAGTAAGGGGCGTGCACCTTTGGCCATGTCGAATGATCGGGGGGAAATGGGCAAGCAGCTCATGGATGAAATCCGCATTCGCTTGGCTGTGCTCAAGCAGAGGCGTGAAACGGCGCACAAGAAGCTGGAAAGAAGTTATGCGGACCAAAGCGAGAATATTCAGTATGTGGGCTATGCGTTGGGTTTTGCCTCACTGCTGTTGATTTTGAGCCTGTTCACCTTTCAGCAGCGTCAGGTGGCTTTGCGGGCCCGAATTCACGATTTGCTTAAAACTGAAAATGCCCGGCTGGAAGACATGGTCAGAACGCGCACCCGTGAATTGAGCCGGCTGGCCAGCCATTTGACCAATGCCCGAGAGGAAGAGCGCCGGCACATGGCGCGCGAGCTGCATGATCAGATGGGAGCGTGGTTAACCGCAGCCAAAATGGATGCAAGCTGGTTAAGACGTTCTTTGGGTACCCAGGTTGGGGATGACATACAAGAACGCATTCTGCGCCTGATTGACAGCATTGGCAGCACGATTACGCTGACACGAAGGTTGGTGGATGATCTTCAGCCGCCGCTGCTTGAGGGTTTGGGGCTGGTGGAGGCATTGCGTGCGCTGGGGGAGCAGTTCCAGCTGGATGTGCCGGTTGAAATGGATTTTCCTGCGAATGATGTCAATTTGACGCAAGACCAGTCACTGGCTTTGTATCGGATTGCGCAAGAATCGCTGACCAATATTCGAAAGTATGCGAAAGCGACCCAGGTCAAGCTGGGTTTGGCTGAGGAAGCAGGGAAAGTGGTGTTGTCTGTTCGTGACAATGGTTGCGGTTTTGAAACCCAGAATGGAGAAACGCATGGCCATGGCATTGCTGGCATGAAGCATCGCACCCAGATGTTCAACGGCAGCTTGACGCTTCGTTCAGTGCTGGGAAAGGGAACACACATCGAGGTGTGTATTCCCGCGCCAGCGTGAGGGTGTTTTTAGCACACAAGTAACCCGTGTTGATGGGCATAAGTGGCCAGTTCTGCGTTGCTGGACACCATCAGCTTTTCCAGAATGCGAGACCTATAGGTGCTCACGGTTTTCACGCTGAGGTGCAATGCCTCGGCGATGGTGGATACCGTGTCACCCTTGATCAAACGCATGAAGACCTGTAGTTCGCGTTCAGAAAGCAGCTCATGCGCGGGCTTGTTGCTTTCACCTGCCATCTCGCTGGCAAGCAGCTCGGCGGTTTTTTTGGAGACATATCGGCGACCCTGTGCCACTGTATGGATGGCATTGATCAGGTCGGTTCGGTCGCAGTCTTTGCACAGGTAGCCGCTGGCCCCGTTTCTGATCATGGACAATGCGTAACGTTCCTCGGAAAAACTGCTGATGATCAGCACCTGGATGTCATCATGCCTTTGCTTGATGGTGCGCAGCAGGTCAATCCCGCTAAGGTCAGGCAAGGAGAGGTCCAGCAGCAATACATCACAGGGTTGGGTGCGAAGGGCCACCTGAGCCTCTTCTGCAGTGCCTGCTTCAAATTCAATCGTCATACCCAGTTCTTCACTCAACATTTCTTTGAAACCTGCGCGGACAATGGCGTGGTCGTCAACTATAGCCAATCGAATCATCTGAAAATATTCCTGTTGTACAGCATGGTTATTCGGAGGCCAGACTATTCCTACAATCAAATCGTCTTTGTCGGACAGATCGGTTTTTCGTCTCTCCGTAGTATTGAACGCATGAAACCTGATCAATACATACCTTGATCTTGATTTCTTGTAAGTAGTCAGTTCGATAACTTTAAGGAGTACAACAATGAATAAATTGATCGCTCAAACTTTGATTGCTTCCAGCGTTGCTTTTGCTGCACTTGCACCGGCTCATGCAGCCGACCAAGAAAAAGAGCGCACTAATTCCGTAGGCCAGTATGTGGATGACAGCACCATTACTGCCAAGGTCAAGGCAAAGCATGCCGAAGACAAACTGGTTAGCGCCATGGGCGTTAACGTTGAAACCAAGCAAGGCGTGGTGATTTTGTCTGGCAAGGCCAAGTCTGCTGATGAAAAGCAGCGCGCCGAGCAGTTGGCTCGTCAGGTTGAAGGTGTAAAAAGCATCAGCAACAAGATTGATGTGGCTCCTGCCTCTTGATATCTGATTGATTGAGTTGAACCAGAGACCCCGCCACGCTGTTGCATGGCGGGGTTTTAGGACAAATGCCGTGAATCAAGATAATTGTCATCACGATCGCTTGAAAATTCTGCTGGTTGAGGATTCTGCTGACTTGCAGGCTTTGTTGCGGGCCATGCTTAGCGAAATTCCCGACGTGGAAGTGATCGCCATTGCGGATGGAGAAGCCGAAGCCGTTCGATTTCTGGAATCGGCAGGTGTGGATCTGGCTATTGTTGACTTGGAACTTCAGGAAGGCTCAGGCTTGGGGTTTTTGAAAAAAACAGACCAGGTTTTAACGACAGGTCGTTTGAAGGTGGTGGTGTTTTCCAACTACTCGAACCTGGTCATCAGGCACCGTTGTTTAAGCCTGGGTGCGCATGCCTTTTTTGACAAGTCGTTTCAAATTGACGAGTTGCTTACCTACGTGCAACAAGAGGCCTCGGCAAGGGGCTAGTCCTGACAGCTTCATTTGAGCCACCCCTGCAAAACAGTCGCAGGGGTTCATGCCAACTAAGTTTCAAATCAAGGTTGAGGTCGTTTCACCGGTGGTGTTTTCCTGCAGATATTGCAGGGCTTCATTGACCTGATCGATCAGTATCAGCACCAAGTGGTCGCTCGCAGTTTGATCCAGCGCCATTTGTATGGCTTTGAATTCACCACGTACCTCAACCACCTGAGGTTGTTTGATTGAGGCTGATTGGGCGATACCCTTCTGTAGCAATTGCAGGGTTTCACCATCAGGTCGGCCACGTTGGCAAGCATCTTCATACAAGATGATGTCGTCAAAGAAACTGCCAACCAGTCGTCCTTGTTCGACAATGTCCTGATCCCGTCGATCACCTGCGGCACTGATGACAACCGTGCGTTTCACCGCGGGAATATTTTTCAGGGTATTGACCAGTGTGGACACGGCGTCCGGATTGTGTCCGTAGTCGGCAATGACGGAGCCACCCTTGTGCTTAAAGAAGTTGAACCGCCCTGGCACGGTGTCTGGGGTTGACTGAAAACTGCCCAGTGCAGCAAGGATGGTGTTGAACGGTACATTCAACCCCAGCGCGGCTGCCACTGCACACATGACGTTTTGTACCTGAAAGGTGAACAGGCCGTTGTTGGTCAGGGGGACTTCCATCAAATCAATGGTTTTTTCCAGGCCGTCATAGCTGATGTTGATTACCCGACCTTCGTGAACAATGACCGGGCGACCTTTTGCCTTGTGGGCGGCGACCACGGGGTTGTCGGGGTTGCTGGTGAAAAACAGCACACGCCCTGGGGTCAGCTTGGCCATGCCGGCGGCGTGTTTGTCGTCTGCATTCAAGACAGCAAGCCCATTCGGTGCGACGTTTTGTACCAAGACACTTTTCAGTAAAGCGAGGTCTTCCACGCTGTCGATGAAGTTCAGACCAAGGTGGTCGCCTTCGCCGATGTTGGTGACAATGCCTACGTCGCACATGTCGAATCCAAGGCCTTCTCGCAGCATGCCGCCACGTGCACATTCCAGCACAGCAGCATCTGTCTCGGGGTGAACCAGAACCTTGTGCGCGCTTTTCGGGCCGCTGCAATCGCCGGTGTCGATAAGGTGGCCATTGACCACCACGCCTTCAGTGCCCGTGAAACCCACACGCAGGTTGTTGTAGCGAAGTATCTGTTCAATAAGGCGCACTGTGGTGGTTTTGCCATTGGTGCCGGTCACCGCCACCACAGGAATGCGGCCATTTTCATTTTTACCGAACATCAGGTCAATGACAGCGGCACCCACATCGCGGCCTTTGCCAATGGAGGGTTCCAGGTGCATGCGCAGGCCGGGGGCTGCATTCAATTCCACAATGCCGCCACCCTGGGCTTCCAGGGATTCATCCACTCGCTCGCAGACCACATCCACACCGCACACTTCAATACCGATTTGCTGAGCGGCCTGAATCACCATTTCCGCAAGGGCAGGGTGCACGTTGTCGGTGACATCGGTTGCGCTGCCCCCTGTGCTCAGGTTTGCATTGTTTCGCAGTACCACACGGACGCCTTGATCGGGTACGGAGTCTGCAGTGAACCCCTGCTTTTTGATGCGTGCAATTGCAATTTCATCAATCCGCAATTTGCTCAATGCACTGCCGTGGCCTTCGCCGCGCAGCGGGTTGCGGTTCTCGATCTCGACCAGTTCGGTGATGGTGTGCACTCCATCGCCAACCACGGAAGGCGGTTCGCGGCGGGCTGCAGCCACCAGCTTGTCACCCACCACCAGAAAACGGTAGTCATGGCCGGGGATGAATTCTTCAACAATGGGTACACCGCTGCCATATTTTTTGGCCGCGTCGAAAGCCACCTTCAGGTGTTCTTCATCCACAATATTGACAGTTACGCCTTTGCCCTGATTGCCATCGCTGGGTTTGATCACCACGCCTTTTTTGGTGGCTAGGGTCAGTTCGCGGAAGGCTTGAAGCGCCTCTTCAAATGTTTTCACCAGTTTTCCCTTCGGGGTGGGAATGCCGGCTGCGGACAAGATGGTTTTGGTCAGGTCTTTGTCCTGTGCGATTTCTTCCGAAATGGCGCAGGTGGTGTCTGTTTCAGCAGCCTGAATACGACGTGCTTTGGATCCCCAGCCCAATTGAACCAGGCTACCTTGTGTTAGTCGGCGTATCGGGATTCCGCGGCGAAGGGCTGCGTTGACAATTGAGCCGGTGCTAGGGCCCAGTTTGCAGTCCTCGTAAATTTCGCTGAGCCGGTCGATCGCTGCCTTGGCGTCGAAATCCTGACCCGCGAGGGCTGCCAGAATCAGCTGGTGCGCCTCTTCAAACGCTGCGCGCGCCAAATCTTCCTCTTCATACTGCACCACCACGCGGAAATAGCCGGTAGTGATGTTGTCGGACACGTGGGCAAAGGTCACCTGTGAACCGGCTTCCACCTGAAAGCGCAGTGCTGCTCTGCTGAGAATGTGTGCCAGGGCGATGTTGTTTTGCTCGAAACCGGTTGCCCTCAGCGAGCCAATGCCGGGCAGGGCACTTCGAACGCGCATTTCAATGTTGGCAAATCGGTCGTAGATGCGTTCGTTTTCTTCACAAAACACCAGTGCTTCCATGCTGGTGTTTTTGCTCCACAAATTTGGGCCGCGCAGGGCGCGAATGCGTTCAATATTCATTGTGTTCTTCTACCTAGTTAGTGCGTCGCGGACATGGGTTCAATAGCGCTGTCGAATGTCGGCGCGCAGCAGGTGATGGGGTACATCCATGGCCCAGCCCGTGGCGGCCAGTGCCAATGCCTTGATGAGGTTCTCTGTCGGCTGTTTCAGTTCAATCGGTGTGCGCGATTCCGCTTCGGCCCGGGTGCCCAAAAAGCGGATGGTGCTGCTTTCGCATACCACGGCCATGCCACCGTTCTGGATGTGTTCGTCGATCACCGGGTTGTCTGCAGTACTGCTGATCCAGATTACCTTGCCGTCGCAGAGGTCTTTCAATGGCAGCAGGCTGACCTCATCGGCATTGATGACGGCGTGTCCGCTGGCGAGCACCAAATCAACCACGGTGCGCATGACATTGAAATGTTGTTCTCGGGTCAGGATGTCCCATTCATCAAGACCTTGAATAGGACCTACACTGGTGATGACGGCCAAGCTGGATCGGTCGAAGGGCAAGCCTTCCGACAGAATGGTACTGGCTTTGACCTGCATGACCAGCGTGTCCAGGTTCTTGTTGATCAGGCAGTTTCGGCCTGCCTGCCAATTGGCAGAGGGTGTAATGGTAATCACTCGACCGTTCATGACCAGGCCCTGGTCACAAGCCAGACCGACCCGGTGCCCTTGGTCTTCCAGAATTTCTGTTAGTTCAGGGCCAAATCCGTCGATTTCAAGTCCGCCCGAATAGGAAATGATGGGGATACGTCCGTTGGCATCACCTGGGAAAAGGGATTCAATAATCGGCTTGCCCACATTGCGGGGTTTGCCTTTGGCGGGTTTGATGTGCATCAACAGCCCAGGGCCCGCATTCACTTCCACAACGGCCAGCGACTGACCTTTGGGCGACTGGTCAATGTGTTCACACACCAGGTCGATGCCCGCAACGTCAAGGCCCACAACCCGTGCGGCCATGCTGCACAGCCGTGCTATTTCCGGATGAATCAGGTCTGTGACATCTTCGGAGGCGTTGCTGTTGCGTTCAATCAGGACCTTCACACCTTGTTCAATGATGGAAGATGCGTTGAACCCTTGTCGTTGTACTTCCAGAAAGACGGCTGGATTTTTTTCAACATTGACGGGGCGCAGCGGGAAAATTTCAGACTCTCCACGGCGAGGGTCGATGTTGATCTGCTGGTTGCACAATTCCTGCAAGGTTGATATCCCGTCGCCGATGACATAAACCAGTTCGCCGCGAGACACCGCGGCCACCTGGTAGTTGACCACCAGCACACGGTGTTCTACACCGCGAATGAATTTCTCGACGATCACGCCGGTGTAACTTTCCTTGTCTGCCAGCGGCCATGCTGTTTTAACGTCTTCTTCCTTGCTGAGTTCAAGCGATACGCCACGGCCCCAGTTGCCATCCACTGGTTTGACCACCACGGGCAAACCGATGTCCTTGGCAATTTCCCAGGCGTGCTCCGGGCTTTTTGCCATTTCACCTTCCGGTACAGGCACACCACATTGGGCCAGCAATTCCTTGCAAAGGTCTTTGTCTGCAGCAATGCCTTCTGCAATGGCTGATGTTTTTGAGGTTTCCGCGGTCCAGATTCGTTGTTGCTGGTTGCTATGCCCCAGTTGCACCAGGTTGCCGTCATTCAGGCGAACGATGGGAATGCGCCGCTCGTAAGCCGCATCCAGAATATGTTGGGTGCTTGGGCCCAAGCCATGCATGTCGCAATGGTGCTTGATGATTTTCAGTTCAGCCTGAAGGTCGAATTCTGTGTCTTCAATGGCAGCATGCAACAGGCGCACACCGGCTTCCAGACAAGCCATGCCCACCATGGGGTCAGGGGTGCGGAACACCATTTTGTAAACACCTTCCTTGCTGGTCATCCTGGCCTTGCCAAAACCTACATCGAGGCCGGCCTGTGTGTGCAGTTCGATCACGATGTGTTCGAGCATGTGGGCCGCATAAGTGCCTTCGCGTACTCGCAGCAAAAAGCCACCGGGTTCGCCTATTCCACAACGGTGGTCAACCAAACCGGGTAGCAAAGCCGTTAATCGCTCGTAAAAACCGGGAAGCAGGTTTGAAGGAAACTGCTCCAATTCCTGAATGTCCACCAACGCTTCAATGCAACTTCGATAGGTCCAGATGTTGGGGCCATCCAGCCACATGGTTCGGAGTACTACTAAGCGTTTTTGGGTCATATTCTGTCTGTCGGCAGGTTTAGTTTTCGGGATTGGATTTTCGAACAATGTTAACTCCGTGTCGCTGGAAATAGTGGTGTAACATCAGCGAATTCGCGAACTGAGGGGGTAATCTCATTGAAAATCGTTGGATTTTCGCCGTCTGAAAACGAGGTGCAACACCTTTCACAGGTTTGGGCCGCCAATTCGCCTATTCGAGCGGTATTTGTGGCGGACATGAATACTCGGCGCGAGTTTTCGCGAAGCCTTGTAGCCTTTAACGCCAATGAACTAATTGTGGTAGACAGGGACACGCAGGTGCCTGTATTCAAAGTCGATTTTTCAGACATCGAAAAGATTTCGATGTCCGATCATTCCGGGCTTTCTACGATTGCAGTTCAAACCAGAAATGGGCTTGTATTTCGGTTCTATGCCAGCTTCAGTTTGCACCGTTCGCTGGAGGAGTTTGTGGCGTTGTTGGAAGGCGCGCTGCGTGAGTTTGAACACGGCTCAACACATGTCGCGCAGATTCAACACCCTGTGCCGCAATTGCTGGCCGATGAAGATCTCAATGACACAGGGTTCGATGAGCCCGTGTCGTCACGCGCACTGCTGCGCCTTTGGCGATTTGCACATCCTTACCGGTGGCGCCTGTTTGCCGGTTTGATACTGACCTTGTTTTCCACAGCCGCTACATTGGTCGCACCTTACCTGTCCATGCCATTGATGGACGAGGTGCTGATTCCGTTTCAAAACGGTCAGCCAATGAACACCGAACTGGCCACTTTTTACTTGGGTGGTTTGCTAATTTCCGCGCTGGTTGCTGCTGGCCTGAGTTGGGCACGCACGTATTTGCTCGCACTTGTTTCCGAGCGGATTGGTTCAGACCTTCGCACCACCACGTTCAATCATTTGATGAGTTTGTCGCTGGATTATTTCAGCGCCAAGCGCACAGGCGATTTGATTGCCCGGGTCAGCGCTGAAACCGATCGCATCAATTTGTTCCTTTCCCTGCATGCGCTTGATTTCATTACCGATGTCATCATGATTGTGATGACCGCCGTGATCCTGATGAACATTGATTTCGAGCTGGCTTTGCTGACTCTGCTGCCATTGCCGGTGATCGGGTGGATGATCCACTTGGTGCGTGAAAAACTGCGCACCGGCTTTGAGAAAGTGGACCGCGTGTGGGGTGAGGTCACCAACATTCTGACAGACACCATTCCCGGTATTCGGGTGGTTAAGGCTTTTGCGCAAGAACGTCGCGAATCGGACCGTTTCCTGAAAGCGAATACGCGCAACCTGGAAGTGAATGACCGAATCAACAAAACCTGGTCGCTGTTTGCGCCCACGGTCAGCCTGTTGACTGAATTGGGGATTCTCGTCATTTGGGCTTCCGGTATCTGGATGATCATGAACAATGACATCACGGTGGGTGTACTGACAGCCTTTTTGGCCTACATCGGCCGCTTCTATACCCGGCTTGATTCCATGAGCCGCATTGTGTCGGTGACCCAAAAAGCGGCGGCTGGCTCCAAGCGTATTTTTGACATTCTCGATTACAAGTCATCGGTTCCCGAAGCAGAAAACCCCGTTAAGATTGAACAACTGCAGGGCGCGCTTGAACTGCGGGATGTGTCTTTCCGCTATGGCAGCAGGCAGGTACTGGATGGCGTGAACCTGAAAGTGAAGCCTGGTGAAATGGTGGGCCTGGTGGGGCACAGCGGTTCAGGCAAATCAACCCTGGTCAATTTGCTGTGCCGTTTTTACGATGTCACCGATGGTGCAGTGCTGGCCGATGGCATCGACATTCGGCAAATTGAAATGCTGACCTACCGCCGCAACATTGGCTTGGTGCTTCAAGAGCCGTACCTGTTTTTCGGCACCATTGCAGAAAACATTGCTTATGGCCGCCCCGATGCAACTCGCGCTGAAATTATTGCCGCTGCCCGGCTTGCGCATGCCCATGAGTTTATTCTGCGCTTGCAGCACGGTTACGATTCCCTTGTTGGCGAGCGTGGGCAAAGTTTATCGGGCGGTGAGCGCCAGCGTATTTCGATTGCGCGCGCGCTGTTGATTGACCCCAAAATCCTGATTCTCGATGAAGCCACAAGCTCGGTGGATTCCCAAACCGAGAAGGAAATTCAGAAGGCCCTGGACAACCTGGTCAAAGGTAGAACAACCATTGCGATTGCGCACCGTTTGTCCACCTTGAGAAAGGCGGATCGGATCGTGGTTATGGACCGCGGCAAGGTCGTGGAAGAAGGCCCGCACGATGAACTGTTGGCTGCTAAATCCCACTTCTGGCATTTGCACCAGGCGCAGGAAAAACTGAAACAGGAGCAGGCCCAATATGACTGATTGGCAATTGCGTGAATCGACTCAAGGCAAGCTGGCTTTGTTCAAAGGCGACACCCTGGTGGCAGACCCTGTCATGCCTGTGTTGGCGTTTCCCTTTTCAGCACCTGAGGAAAGTATTTCCATCGTGGATGAATACAGCCGCGAAATGGCTTGGCTGGACCGGTTGGATCAGCTGGATGCTGCATCTCAAACGGTGCTCAAGGACTACCTGGCTGTTCGGGAATATCGTCCTGTTGTGTCGCGTATCACTTCTGTGTCCACCTATTCCACGCCCAGTGTGTGGACACTGGAAACCGACAAGGGGCTTTGCAAGTTCGAGTTGCCCACCGATGAAAGCATTCGCAGATTGGGCGGAAGCCGATTGGTACTGACCCACGCCAACGGCATGCAATTCATTATCGAGGATATGTTTGCACTGGATGCCCGAAGTCGGCAAATTCTGGCGCGGTTTATGGCTTGATTTTTAAATGGTCAGGTCGTGATTCTGAAAGCGCAAGGTCGGCCAACAAAGGTGCCAAACCGTTTTGATGTTGCGCGAGGAAAAGTCCGACGAAAAGTGGCGAACACAAAAACAGGGGTTGGGGATATTTGATTACTGGAGGACTCGTTTGCGGTTGTTAAGTTTTGCGATGGGCTTGGGTTTGCTCTGTGTGTTGCAGTCAGGTGCCGCAATGCCTGATGATTCGCTGGGCTTGCCTGGTCTGGTCAACGTCAGTTGTGCAAACTCCAATTATTCGCCAGTGATATTGGTGCATGGGACCTTTGCCAATGCTCGCCGTGCTTATTCGACTGTTGCACCTGTGCTGAAGCAGAACGGCTTTTGTTTGTACGCCTTGAATTACGGTAGACAGGGTGGCTATGGAGTAAATGGAACTGCTGACATTCAGTCTTCTCTTTTGGAAGTTACTGAGTTTATCAGTACTGTCTTGCAAGAGACAGGGGCGAACAAGGTTAGTGTGATCGGACATTCACAAGGTGGGCTGTTGGCATTTCTTGCTTCAAATACCCCAGACCTTGTGGACAGGATAGACCGAATCATCGCGGTCGCTCCCAGTCTGCGGGGCACTGACCGGATCCCCCCCAAGGTTTCCTCAGCGCATTGCCCGGCATGTACCCAGCTGGGTAGCGCGTCTGATTTCATGAGAGATCTGCAGAATAGAAAGCTGAATCCGGGTGGTTTGCGAGCCTTGGTACTTGCCACAAAAGATGATCTGGTTGTTACACCGGTTGAAAGTCAGTTTCTCGATGAACCAGGTGTGACCAACTTGTACTTGCAAGATCAATTCCCGACCTTACGCGCGTCCCATTCTGGCTTGTTGCATGTGCCGGAGACCGCAGCATTGATCAGGGATTTTCTGATCAAGGAATGAATGTTATCTGCCCAGCATGACTCCATTCAGCAATGCCCATTTCCCAGTAAAAAAACGCCCGTGAACATCAAGTTCACAGGCGATTCAAGTGTCCTTGTACTACGGACTAGGGGAGAGAGACAAAAAACAAACTACTACTGCATACAACGGCACTGCACATCAATTCTTTAAGCAACTTCCAGTTCGCATTCTTCATTGAAAAAACGGTTCGCGGCACTCTGTTTCGTTTTGCCTGCACGTGAAGGCATGTTGCACAGGCCACATTCATAATCTTTGACCAAATCGTAGGTGTGCACCACGAACTGGCCTTCGCAGGTTTTACAAGGCGCCGATGTCAGCATGCCCGCATCAAAAAACTTGATCAGCCGCCATGCGCGTGTCAGTGACAACACTTCAGGTAAGCCCAAAGTCGTGATTTGCTCACGGTACAGCTTGTAGGCTTTCACCAGGCAATCGCCGTCGCCCAAGTCCGTGTGCTTGATACAGGCGGAGTAAAAACCCATGAACAGCGAGCAATGAATGTTGGGTTGCCAAGTCATGAACCAGTCGGTTGAAAATGGCAGCATGCCTTTGGGGGGTGACTTGTGCTTGATTTCCTTGTAAAGGCGAATCAGGCGTTCACGCGACAATTGGGTTTCACTTTCGAGTACTTGTAAGCGGGCATCGAGCTTGATCAGTTCGCAAGCAAGTTTGATTTGTTCTGCTTCAGTAACCAGTGATTTGATTTTGGACATTTTTCTCTCCAAGGCACCCGCAGGCGCAAATTAGGCGGTTTGTATCAGGCGTTGATCTGGGCGCTGCGGCCTGCCATCAGGATGGCGGCGTGCATTCCAGAAATGGCGCGATCTTTTCCGTGGTCGGAGAGTAATTTCCAAACAGCAGGGTCTTCAAACCGGATGCTGCACATGGGCACATTGCTGCCGGCAATGCGTAACACCTGGGCAGTGGTCAGTCGAACGAGCAGGTCTGCGGTGTTTTCATCAATGCCCAGGCGAATGATTGCCTCGGCCTTGTCTTCATTGATCAGTTGTTTGGCCAACAGCAGGTAAGACAGGTTGGTTTCGCGAATTTGTTCCAGTAGTTCATTTGCTTTCATTTTGAACATCCTCCTATTCAATTCAAGCAATCTTTTTGAGAGGTTTTCGTCGCTTCCCACAGACAACGAATCCGATGAATGTATTGTGATCGAGATGCAAAAAAAACTAAGCCGGCCAGTTGCTGTAAACAGGATCAGCAAGTGGCTTGAGACGATGTAAGAAAAAACCAGACAACAGGACTGACACAAGAAATGATTGATTCATTGATGAACTGGATTTGCCGCAAGCTGATCGATTCCAAGTGCAAACAAATGGGTTTGACCAAGCATGCCGCTGATACGGTGGATGGCCGCACTGTGTATTTCAAGGGTGGCCAGGGGCCAGACATGGTGCTGCTTCATGGCTTTGGCGCCAACAAGGAAAACTGGCTGGCACTGGCGCCTCGCCTGATGCGCCACTACACAGTCTGGGTTCCCGACCTGATTGGTTTTGGTGAATCGGATCGTCCTGCCAATGCACGCTTCCACATTGCCGCCCAGGCAGAGCGGGTGGTGCGCTGGCTTGACTGCTTGGGTGTAAAAAGTTTTCACGTCATGGGCAACTCCATGGGTGGCTACATGGCGGGTGCGCTGGCAGCCAACTTTCCTAACCGGGTATTAAGCGCCTGCCTGTTAAACCCTGCAGGGGTAAATGGGGCGGAACACACGGCAATTGGACAGGCTTTTGCTGAAAGTGGAAAAATCATCCTGGCACCAACCACATTCCAGGAATACGAACACATCATTGATTTGTGTTTCAACGGCAAGGCGCCGCCCATGCCAGGCTTTATGCGCAAATACTTCGGCCGTATGTCGATCCAGAACAAGGCCCTGCTTGACCGGGTTTTCATGGAATTTGTGATTCCCGATGCCAACGTCAGCTTGAACGACATGGTGGCCAGTACCCCGGTGCCTTTGATGGTGGTGTGGGGGGATTCAGACCTGTTGGTGCATTCAAGCGGCTTGGCTTTGTTAAAGCAGGCCCAGCCTGCAATTCACGACCTGATGCTGGAAAATACAGGCCACTGCCCCATGGTGGACAGGGCCTCGCAAGTTTACAAGGCGCACTTGGCGTTCATGCCAGCATCTTGAAGGGTTGAGCTTGTTCCAGTTCAAGGGCAAGCTCAAGCAACCTGAATTCGTAGCCCATTGGGGCTGCGAAATGCACACCGACCGGAATGCCTTCAGCGTTGTGATGCATGGGTAAACTAATTGCGGGTGCGCCTGATACGTTTTGTGCTGCCGTAAAAGACGCAAAGTTCACCAATCGGTGTCGGGCTTCTTCAAATGGCAAATCAAGCGCCAGGTGGCCCAATGGTGGGGCAGGGTGGCCCAGTGTCGGGCTTAACAGCACATCCACATTTTCGAAGGCCTGTGCATATTGGGCTTCGAACTGATAAAGCCTGCGCAATGCAAATGGAAACTTCATCAGGTTGCGCGTGAAATGGCGCGCCAGTCCGTGGGTCAGTGGTTCCAGCTTGCTGGTGTTCAAGCTGCGATCAACCGCCAACCGACCCGCATAGGAAATGGATGCGGCCAGCATGCCCCAATACAGCAAAAAATCGTCTGCAAATTGTGCCGGTATGGGAATCTGAATTTCCTGTACCTCGTGACCGAGGCTTTCACACAAAGCCGCTGCGTTGTGAACAGCCTCCACGCAATCGGGGTGGGTTGCATCGCCAGAAATTTTCTTTGTGAACAGTCCGATTTTCAGGCGTTTTCGCCCTGGCATGGTGATGTGGCCCAAAGGGGGTAAGATGGGGTTTTTATAATGGGCTTCAGCCTGTGCAAAAAATGCTGCCGTGTCACGTACCGTGCGCGTGACCACACCATCGCTGACAATATTGATGGGCAGGCTCTTGGCCATTTCATTCATGGCCAAACGGCCACGGCTGGGCTTTAAACCCACCAGCCCGCAGCAGGCCGCGGGAATTCGAATGGATCCGCCACCGTCATTGGCATGCGCAATAGGCACTACCCCAGCAGCCACCAAGGCTGCTGAACCGCCCGATGAACCACCGGTGCTGTGGCTTGTGTGCCAAGGATTGTGGGCCGCCTCCGATGCACTGTATTCCGTGGTGGCCGTGAGCCCGAATTCCGGCAATTTGGTTTTTCCCAGGAAAATCAGGCCAGTGTCCATGAACTGGCGCGCCACTGCACTGGTCTGTTTTTTAATCTTGTTGGGCATCGCTGCTGAACCATGGCGAGTCGGCAAACCTTCAAGGTCCAGGTTGTCTTTCAGAAAACTCGGTATGCCCTGAAAGGTCTTGAATTTTCCGTTTTGCCTGCTTTTCTGGTCGAACTGTTTGGCCTGGGCCAAGGCATGGTTTTCCTGCAAACACACACTTGCATGCAGTACAGGGTCTACTCTTTCAAGTCTTTTGTAAGCGGCTTGTACCAGTTCTGTTGAACTGATGTCACCACATCCAAGTAATTCACCCAGTGCGGTGGCATCGTGCAGGCCCAGTGCATCGTTTTTATCAAAGGCATGCAGGCGAGTGTGTTTCGTGGTCATTGTGATTTTTTGTAGGTTGGCTGTCTCTGACTTCAGTCTAAAATGAAACCCTCCACTTGATGAATGCGTTTGCCTCACATGGTCCGAAAATATCAATCCAGCCCGTGCCCCTGCGGCGGTGTCAGTTATACGACGTGCTGTGAAGCTTTTCACACAGGCTTGGCATTTGCACCAACAGCCGAAGCATTGATGAAATCGCGTTACAGCGCCTATGCACTGGGTTTAAGCGACTATGTACTTTCAACCTGGCATGCGTCCACACGTCCACAGCAGTTGGATTTGTCTCAGGAAAAGGACCAAGGCAAATGGATTGGTTTAACTGTGAAGCAACACAAGCCCCAAGGTGACAAAGCCGAGGTTGAATTCGTGGCACGCTACAAAGCCAAGGTGGGCCCGGCAAGCCGCTTGCACGAGAACAGCCGTTTCGTGTTTGAAGGGGGCAGATGGTTTTATGTTGATGGCGATTTGTTCGACAACTGAAATTTTTTGATGAAAAGGCCTTGAAATTTTTCAAGGGAGTTCCTAAATCAGGTTTACGGGAAATGTCTCAGAGAGAGTTTTCCGAACTGTGTTTAACAACTGATTTTTTGCTTCTTTGGAGATTGAATCATGGCAACAATTGACCTCACCCCCCTGTATCGCAGCACCATTGGTTTTGACCGCATGGCCAGTATTCTGGATGCCGCGATGCGTGCCGATACATCCAGCGGATACCCTCCCTACAACATCGAAGCGCTCGAAGAAAACCGCTATCAGATCAGCGTGGCAGTGGCCGGCTTTGATGAACAGGAACTCGAACTGGAAGTGGAGCGTGGCGTCCTCACCGTGCGTGGCCGCAAAGCCGACGAGGAAGGTAAACAGTACTTGCACAAGGGCATTGCTTTTCGCAGTTTCGAACGCAAGTTCAATTTGGCAGACCATGTCCAGGTGGAAGGTGCCAGTTTGAAAAATGGCCTGTTGGTGGTCGAGTTGCTGAAGGTGATTCCTGAACAGATGAAAGCCCGTCGAATTCCGATTGGCGACACCAGTCTTCGTACCATCGAAGCGGAAAACAAGCCGCAAGCCGCAGCTTGATACTCGCTGAGTATCGTTCTACGAAAAAAGCAGCCTCGTGCTGCTTTTTTCGTGTTTAAACTGGTGGTTGTTGTGACCCCAATCGATTGCATGCCCAACATTTATTGCGTATCAGACCGTGCAATCCAGATTGACTGGACCTCTCAGCCTGTTAATCCTGCCATGCTAGCCCAGGCTTTGGGTAACCATCCTGCTGCTTTGTCCTTGCCGAGGTTTCAGTGCATTCAGGCCGACAGATCCATCACCCTGGTGTTTGAGAGTTCTATCCTTCCGGCCCTTTTGTATTCACTCAAACAAGCATTCATTGACTCACTTGGCTCGGAGCCTGCCCAAACGTCGCCCTTGATAAAAACTGGCCAACATCATCTTGTGCCTGTTCAGTACGGTGGTGCAGCAGGCCAGGATCTGGACTGGATCGCTGCGCAAACTGGCCTCAGTGCACAAGCTGTTATCGACCTGCATTGCAGCGCTGTTTATACCGTCCAGTTTTTGGGTTTTCTGCCCGGTTTTGCCTATCTCACAGGTCTTCCAAAGCCCCTCCAGATACCAAGGCGCAGCCACCCCAGGGCCCATGTACCAGCGGGTACCTTGGCCATAGGTGCAGAGTATTGCGCGGTGTATCCATGGAGTAGCCCTGGCGGCTGGCACCTGATTGGTCATGTTGAACAGCGCATGTTTGACCCCTTTGGATCGGATGAAACTGGTCAGTCCTTTTTTCAGGTGGGTGATGTGGTCCAGTTTGTTCGGGCTGAACAGGATGCTTAAGGTCATCAAGGCACAGGGCCAGGCCTTGGTCAGCGATTCCGGGCGTTGGGGGTACCAGCACCAGGGCGTGCCAGTGGACGGTGTACTGGATTCATTTTCATTCAACGTGGGCAATCGGGCACTGGGCAACCTGGACAATGCAGCCTGTCTGGAATTGATGGGCAAATTCGTGTTTGTCTCTACCCAGCCTGGCAAGGTGTTTATGGCCAATCGGGGGGCGCAGGGTGTTCTTAACGGAAAACGGGTTTATTGTGGCCAGGTGTTGTACTTGCAGGAAGGCGACGTGCTGGCAATCGAGCCTCCGTGCCTGGGTCTCTGGACCATGCTGTGCGTTCAAGGCGGAATCGATGTACCAATCGTGATGGGGTCGCGAAGCACCTGTCTTGCTGCCGGGTTCGGCGGGCTCCAGGGCAGGGTGTTGCAGGTCGGCGATTGCTTGCAGGCCGGGGACGAATTTCAGCCAGCGTTACGTGAGGACATTCGCCTTGCCATGCCCTTGGCAACATTCGATTCTTCCGGTGCCTTGACAGTGCATTGCTTGCCAGGCCCCGAGTTTGGTGAGCTTACTGACCACTCCCGCCAATTGTTTGAGGAGCAACTTTACACTTTGGGGCAACAAAGCAGCCGTATGGGCTATGTCTTGAAAGGCACAAAAGAACCCTTGAAGCTTTCTGGCACAGTGTCCATGCGTTCTCATGCGGTGCACCCCGGTGTCGTGCAACTGCCGCCCAGTGGTCAGCCGGTGGTTCTGCTCTGCGAAGCACAGGTCAGCGGAGGCTATCCCCGACTTGCCAGTGTTTTAAGTAGTGAGCTGGGTAAGTTTGCACAACTGAGGCCCGGTCAGGGCGTACACTGGGTCGTGGTTGATGCTGCACAGGCCACACGCTTGCAGCTACGGCACAGCACTGAATTGAGGCGGTACCACCATGTTATTGAATCAAACCGTGGCGAAAGTCATGTGGATTAACGCTGATCTGGGCGAAGGTTTTTCTTGCGACGAAGAATTGTTCAAGCTGATCGACTGGGCCAATATTGCCTGCGATGGGCATGCTGGCAATGCAGACAGTATTCGCGTGGCCTGTGAACTTGCACTGGAACACAATGTGCAGGTAGGGGCGCACCCCAGTTACCCTGACCGAGATGGTTTTGGTCGCAGAAAACCAGACATGAAGCCCGAGCAGTTGCTGGGTGAATTGAAACGGCAGGTGGATTTGTTTGAGAACATTGCAGCGCAAACGGGTTGCGTCACCGCGCATTTCAAGCCCCATGGCCAGCTGTACAACGATGCCGCATTTCAGGAGGCTGAAAGCACCCTGCTGATTGACCTGGCTAAAAATTATCCGCACTTACAACTGCTTGCCCTGGCGCAAAGTCCCCAGGTTGAAAAATCTCGCGCAGCCGGTCTTGTGGTGGTCGAGGAGGCTTTTCCAGACCGGGGTTACATGCCCAATGGTGCTTTGGCTCCCAGGGGCCTTGCTGGGGCCATGTTGGACAATCCGGAAGCCGTAAAGGCACAGGCCGTGTCTTTGATTCGGCGTGGACCTTTGGTTTGCGTGGATGGTTCAAGTCGTGTTGTGCGGGCACAAACCCTCTGTGTCCACGGAGATACACCCCAGGCGCTTGCCAATGCGCAGCTTGTTCGTGAAGCCTTGGTTGAGCAGGACCAGGACAGGTTCAGCGGAGCCGATTAAGCCTGATCAATCAGGCCGTGGTTTTGGGTACAAACCGCACGTTCAGTGGCTCAAATCCATGTTTTGCACGCGCCTGGTTACAGCGTGGGTTCAGTTCCCCTTGCGCATCAAACACATCGTACTCACGGCAGGGTGAAGGGCGATTTTCGTACACGGTACAGGTCACGGATTCACCCAGATTTCCTGCCAGTGCGATACAGCGCGGCTTGCTCTGCGAGCTGCCTTTCATGCAACTGCGGTACAGGTTCATTTGTTCGGTCAGTTCAACCGGCACAAAACCGCCTTCTGCCGCAGTGGTTTCACCCCAGTAAAAGCTGATTCGAAATGTTGAGCAGCATACGCCGCAACTCTGGCACAAGGCTTCAACGCCGGCACCGTCGGTAATCAGGGTGGGTGGGTTTGACTGCATTTTGACCTCTGACAGAACAGCCATGGGGAAGATGCGCGAATATATTCTTCGCCTGCCAGCAAATCAAGCACTATTTGCGAGGCACTTGGTACTTACAAAAAAAGTATTTTGTAAGTTACTGCGTCTACAATAGGGAAAACCACTATAAAAACCATTGACGCCTAAGGAAATGGAGAGACTGTGAACCGACCCAATACCGCGCCTGCAGCGGACTGGGCGCACAATGCGCCCGAGGCTGTCCAGCCCAATACCACCCCATCTGGGCAAATGCTGGATTACATCAAGCAACGCTTGGTCAAACACGCGCCTTTCAGTGAAATTCCCCTGAAGGATCTGGATTGCCTGCTTGATGGTTGCGCCGAAACCTATTTTGCGCCTAACGAGGTCATTGTTCGGCCCGATGACGGCCCCCTGGAGTTTCTGTATTACGTGGAAAAGGGCTCGGCCGTGGGCCGCAAGGGCCTTGCTGATTTGTCCTCAACCGGCTTTCAGTATGAAGCGGGCGAAATGTTCCCAGTCAATGCATTTCTGGCCAAGCGTGCTGTCACAGCCACCTACAGCGCCCGCGAAGACACCTTTTGCCTGATGTTCACCTTTGATTCAGTGCAGGCCCTGGCTCGCAAAAGCCCGGTGTTTTCCGATTACCTCACGCGGCGCACCATGCAGTTTCTGGACCTGTCGAGAAAAGCCATCCAGGTGGCGTATTCTTCCCAAACCCTGGCTGAGCAAACCCTGGAAAAACCCCTGCGCGAAGTGTGCAGGCATGAACCTTTTTCCTGCTCGCCTAGTACGCCACTGAAGCACGTGCTGGAAGTGATGCACGAGCACCGCATTGGCTCAATGATTGTGGTCAACGAGGGCATGAAGGTGGCTGGGATACTGACCCGGCAAGACGTGCTGTCACGGGTAGCCATGGCAGAAAAGCCTTTGAGCTCGCTGATTTCCGAGGTCATGAACACGCCGGTGCATACGCTCGATGAATCGTGTTCAGCGCAAGATGCTGCCTTGCTGATGTCGCGCTTTGGCATTCGCCATGTGCCCGTTACGCGAGATGGAAAGCTCAGCGGTATTGTGTCGGAACGGGACATTTTCGCCATGCAGCGTTTGTCCTTGAAACAGATCAGCAGCAATATTCATTCTGCCCAAGATGCGGATATGCTGCGGGCCTGTGCCAACGACATTCGCACGTTCGCCAAAAACCTGTTGGGGCAGGGCATTGCAGCCAAGCAACTTACCGAGCTGATCAGCCACCTGAACGATGTGTTGACCGAACGAATTCTTGAGGTGGTGGGAAACCGGATGGGAATCGACCCTTCCAGCTACTGCTGGCTCAGTTTCGGGTCGGAGGGACGTTCAGAGCAAACCATTGCGACCGACCAGGACAACGGCCTGCTGTTTGTCAGTGAGCAACCCGATGTGGACCGTCCACATTGGCTGGCCTTCGGCAAGGAAGTTAATCAAACCCTGGACCAGTGCGGTTATCCGCTTTGCAAAGGTAACATCATGGCCAGCAACCCCGAGTGCTGCATGACGCCTGCCGAATGGTTGAAAAAATTCGGTAAATGGATTGATGTGGCCACCCCGGAAAACCTGCTGCGCGTGAACATCTTTTTTGACCTTCGCCCACTGGCGGGTAACAAGGAACTGGCGCAACCCCTGCGCAATTACATCGTGACCCGCGCCAAGGAGTCCACGATATTCCTGCGCCTGCTGGCCGAAAACATCATGCGGTTTCGTCCACCCCTGAACTGGCATGGCAGCATTGACACCACGGAAATCGAAGATGTCCGCACACTCGATTTGAAGCGGCAAGGCACCGCTGTGTTTGTAGATGCAGCCCGTTTTTTCTCGCTGGTGTTTGGCATTGACGAAGTAAACACCCGCCGCCGCTTTGAAGCCGTGGCCAAGCGCCTCAGTGTCGAGGAGCAACGCCGCGACGCCTGGGTCAGCGCGTTTGAATTCCTGCAAATGATGCGGTTGCGCATTCAGCTGGACGAAGGGGTGTCAGTGCCCAATCTGCCTGATCAACCGAATGTCGTGAACTACGATGTGCTGGACAACATTGACCGTCGAATTTTGAAGGAGTGTTTCAGGGTTGGACGTCGCTTGCAGCAGCGTATTGAAACGGAGCACATGCGTTGAGTTCCACAGCCCCAAATCAGTTGATACCTCGCCCGGGTTGGGCGCAGTACATCCAGCACCGGTTGGTTCAGTCGCTGGACTTCTCCCAGCCAAATCCCGATCGGTGGGTGGTTCTCGATGTGGAATCCTCGGGGTTGAATCCAAAGAAAGATCGCCTGATTTCAATTGCGGCTTCCGCCATTGAATTTGACGCCATGCGCAGGCCCCGCATTTCTTTGACAGATACCTTTGAGGTGATCATCAAGCAGCCACCTGAAATTGTGGAAATGATCGAATTCGAGGCGATCGACAAAAGCAATATTCTGATTCACGGCATCGGTATTGGCGCTCAGCAAAAAGGCATGAAAGCCGAACAGGCGCTTGCCGAGTTTCTGCGCTATGTGGGTGATTCGCCCTTGATTGCTTTTCACAGTTGGTTTGATGAAATCCTGATCAACAAGGCATTGCGCAAGGTGCTGGGCCGTTCAACCCATCGGCACTGGCTCGACCTGGAACACCTGGCTGCTGTACTTCACAAGGAAAACCACCAACTGCCGCTCGATGTGTGGATGCAACGCTATGGCATTGAATGTGAGCAACGTCACCAGGCCGCCGCTGATGTGCTTGCGACAGCCCAGTTACTTTTGAAGTTGTGGCCCATGCTTCAAAAGCGCAAAGCGACGAGCTGGAGGGAATTGAAAACCATTGCAAACGGGCTTAAAACCTTGCCAGGCCGGAACATGCCAAGCTAAGTTTATTGCGCTGGCAGCAACTGCTGAAGTTTGTTCCTGATTGATTCAGGAATAGGAGTTGGCGAGTTGCTGGCCTTGTTCACAAACACGTGAACAAAATAGCCTTCGGCACACAAATCACCTTGGGCATTGAACAAGCCCAGTTCATAACGCACGGAACTGTTGCCTAGTTTGCCCACGCGCAAGCCAGCGGTGACAGCTTCAGGATAAGCGAGGGGCTTGAGGTATTTGCAATTGCTCTCCACCACAAAACCCACCACATCGCCCTTGTGAATGTCCAGTCCGCCTTCTTCGATCAGGAAGCGGTTCACCACGCTGTCAAAGTAGCTGTAATAGACCACATTGTTCACATGGCCGTAAATGTCGTTGTCATGCCATCGGGTTTGAACGGTTTGATGAACAGGGTAATGGGGCAGGGTGCCGATCGGGTTAATTGTTGCGTTGCTCATTGCGGTGCTCGCAGGCGAAAGGTGATTTCTTTAGCAATTCATTGCTCAATTCAGTGCTTGTTCAGTAAGCCGCCTGGTAAATGGCCAAAGCATCCGCTTCGCTGACTTCGCGCGGGTTGTTGCTGAGCAAGCGGGTTTGCAGCATGGCGGCGCTGGCCATCACCGGCAAATCCTTTTCGGTAATGCCCACGTCCCGAAGGCCAACTGGCAAGCTGGTTGAAGGTGACAGGGTTGCAGTGTAGTCGATGAAGGCTTGCGCCAATTGCGCTGCGGTGTCGCCGGTTTGACCCAGATTCAATACCTTTGCAAGTTCTGCATAGTACCGTTCAGCCGCGGGCAAGTTGAAGCGCAACACATGCGGCAGCACCAGTGAATTGCTCAAGCCATGGGGCACATGGAAGATCCCGCCAATCGGATAAGCTAGGGCATGCACTGCGCCCACAGGTGCATTTGCAAAAGCCTGCCCAGCCATACAGGAACCCAGCATCATCGCCTGGCGAGCTTCGCGGTTCCCAGGTTCTTTGCACACAACGTGCAGGTTGGCAGCCAACAGGCGCAGTGCTTCGCAGGCCAGGAAATCCGCATAAGGGTTTTTCAATCGCTTGCTGGTGTAGGCTTCAATGGCATGCACCATGGCGTCAATGCCCGTGGCGGCGGTTACATGCTGGGGCAGACTCAAGGTCCAGTCGGCGTCCAGGACGGCCAGGTCGCCGTATAACACGGGCGACACCACACCCATTTTTGTGTCCACTCCGGTGGTCACAATTGATATTGGTGTGACTTCACTGCCTGTGCCGGCAGTGGTGGGCACCAGCACCAGGGGCAGGCGGTCACTGTTCACATTGCCCACGCCGTACATGGTTTTCAATTCCTGCTTGCCACGCGCCAGAATGGCGATCAACTTGGCCACGTCCAGCGTGGATCCGCCACCAATGGCAACCACCACGTCGGCCTTGAATTCCATGGCCAAGGCGGTCACCCGGTGCACGAGGGCCTCGGGCGGATCGGGTTCCACATCGTTGCAGGTGTATACCGCATGCCCGGCCGCAGACAGGTTCTCGCAAATTGTTTTAAAGGCAGTGGTGCCCGAAATGAAAGGGTCCACCAGCATGAAAATTCGCGCTGATTTCAGGTTATTCTGTGTCAGCAGGGGCAACAGCAATTCAGCCATGCGAATCGAGCTTCCCGATTCGCAAACAATGCGGTTCACTGTCCGGAATTCAAACGGGGCCATGCGGGTGTCTCCTCAGGCTTTGCGCTTGGGTGTCCAGGCCCAAACGGCTCGAACAAAAATTGGTTCCTTGCTTTCACCGTCAGTGATGGTCACTGCCACATCCACTTCGCCGCGCTCTTCAGTTTGCATCATGGTGATCTGTTCCTGCGTCAGCATGGCTTCGGCTTTCATGTCACCGGCTGCGCGCTTGCGGTAATCCACTTCCATGCGCTTGATCACGGGAATGGCGTTGGCTGGTACGTTCAAGCCTACCAGTGCACCGGTGGCCGATTCCGCAATCATGATCATGGCAACCGCATGCACGGTGCCAATGTGGTTTTGCACATAAGGGCGGTTCTTGATCACCACGATGGAATGGTTGGGCTCAATCCATTCAAATTTCAATCCGCTGGTCTTGAAGTACTTCACTGCACGCCCAAACAGCAATGTGAATGCGCGGGTTTTCAAGGGCGTGGGCAGCTTGTCAACCTGCGCATACACCTTCTGCAACATCGATTTTTCAGTCATTTTTCTTCAGCCTTTACAGGGTTACAGCCAGGCGAGTGGCTTGGTTGATCGCACGTTTTGCATCCAGTTCCGCGGCCACAGATGAACCTCCTACCAAGTGCACGGGCACGCCCAGTGCTTCGATCGGCTCAACCAGTTCACGCAGCGGGTCCTGGCCTGCGCACACAATGATGTTGTCCACATCCAGAATTTCAGGGCCGTTGGCTGACATCACATGCAAGCCACGGTCGTCAATTTTCAGGTACTCCACACCCTGCATGAAATGCACGCGGCGGCTTTTCAAACTGGCCTTGTGTACCCAGCCCGATGTTTTACCCAAACGCTTGCCCAAGGGTTCGTCCTTGCGCTGGCACAGCCACACTTCGCGTGCGGGCTTGGGGGGTTCGGCGTGTACGCCATCAATGCCACCGGCATTCTTCGGGTCGAAGGTAATGCCCCATTCCTTTTTCCAGCTTTCCAGGTCGAGCGTGGGGGAAGGGTGTGAAAAGTCATGGGTCAGGTATTCAGACACATCAAAACCAATGCCACCCGCGCCAATCACGGCCACTTTCTGGCCTACTTCCTTCTTGTGCAACAGTACGTCGATGTAGCTCATCACCTTGGGGTGGTCAATGCCTTCAATGCCTGGCGTGCGTGGCTTGATGCCCGTGGCCAGAATCACTTCATCGAATTTTTCTTTAGAAATCAGTTCCGCATTCACCACCGTGCCCAGGCGAATTTCGACCTGTTTCAATTCAAGCTGGCGCTTGAAGTAGCTGATGGTTTCATGAAACTCTTCCTTGCCTGGAATCTGCTTGGCCATGTTGAACTGGCCACCAATTTCACCGGCCTTGTCGAACAGGCTCACACTGTGCCCACGGCGCGCAAGCTCGGTTGCTGCCGCCAGGCCTGCAGGGCCTGCACCCACCACCGCAATTTTTTTCTTGCGGGTCAGGGGTTGGTCGACGATTTCAGTTTCATGGCAGGCACGTGGATTAACCAGGCAGGAAGCGCGCTTCAGGCTGAAGGTGTGGTCCAGGCAGGCCTGGTTGCAGGCAATGCACACATTGATTTCATCTGCACGGCCTTCCTTGGCCTTGATTGCAAATTCCGGGTCAGCTAGCAGCGGGCGTGCCATGGACACCATGTCGCAGGCTCCGTCAGCCAGCAACTGTTCAGCGACTTCAGGTTTGTTGATGCGGTTGGACGCAATCACCGGGATCTTGATTTCCTTGCGCAGGCGGGCAGTCAGCTCGGCGAATGCTGCGCGGGGCACCGAAGTCACAATAGTAGGCACGCGCGCTTCATGCCAGCCAATGCCTGTGTTGATCATGGTGGCGCCAGCCTTTTCAATTTCGCGGGCGATGTAACTCACTTCATCCCAGGTGTTGCCGCCTTCCACCAGGTCCAGCAGGGAATGGCGGTAAATGATGATGAATTTTTCGCCGACTGCTTCACGAATGCGGCGAACAATTTCAACCGACAAGCGGGCACGGTTTTCAACCGAGCCACCCCAGCGGTCGGTCCGCTGGTTGGTGCGCTTGCAAATGAATTGGTTCAGGAAATAACCTTCGGAGCCCATGACTTCCACACCGTCATAGCCTGCTTCCTGTGCAATTTTTGCAGAACGCGCAAAAGCTGCAATGGTGCGGCGCAGGCCAAAGTCGCCAATTTCACGCGGTTTGAACGGATTGATAGATGACTTGATATTGGAAGCGGACACGCTCAGCGGGTGATAGGCATAGCGACCTGCATGCAACAGCTGCATTACGATTTTGCCGTCGTGCTTGTGCACGGCTTCAGTGACCTTTTTGTGGTGCTTGATGGCTCCGCTGCTGCTCAGCTTCGATGCAAACGGATACAGCCAGCCTTCCAGGTTCGGGGAAAAACCACCGGTGACGATCAACGCCGTACCGCCCTTGGCGCGGGCTTCAAAGTAGGCTGCAAACTTGTCGAAGTCTTTGTATTTGTCTTCCAGCCCGGTGTGCATGGATCCCATCATGATGCGGTTGCGCAATGTGGTAAAGCCAAGGTCGAGTGGGGAATTCAAATGGGGAAATGCGTCAGACACGTTACCGTCTCCTTAAAAATCGGTCGTTTTTTGTAATGTATCGAATCATGTTACTGAAAAGTAATTCTTATTGTTGGAGTTCACGCTCAAAATAGCACGATCGGTCGGTTTTTTGCGTGTTTATTCGCGAAGAAAGTGCTGCACTGCGACAAGCAGGGGAACCTGCAAGGCTGCCCCTTGTCCTAAACTGGTGTCTTATCTCGCAAGTGTCCCTCTCCATGCAGTCAATTCAGTACTGGGTACGGCAGTCCCGCCGCGCATCGTTTCGCATTTTGTTTGTCGCCTTGGTTCTGGCGGTGGCAGCCATTTCTTCGGTGGGTGTTTTTTCTGCCCGCATTGAAGCCGCCGTGGTGCGCGACGCCAGCCAAATGCTGGGGGGCGACCTTGTTATTGAATCCAAACGCAATGTTGAAACCGCGCCCTGGTTGTCCGTACTGGACAAGCCCGAATACGCCGGGCTGATGCAGGCGCAAAGCGTGGTGTTTCCAAGCGTGGTGCCTTCAGAGCGGGTTGACTTGCTGGTCTCATTGAAAGCAGTCAATGACACGTACCCCTTGCGCGGTCAAATGACCGTGCGCAACGCGCAGGGGCAGGATGAAAAACTGGCCTCGGGCCCTGCCAAAGGCGAACTCTGGGTCGACCAAGGCGTACTGGGGTCGCTCGACATTGAGTTGGGTGACAACATTCAAGTGGGGGAAATTACTCGCCCCGTGACCCGCGTCATTTTGGTTGAGCCCGATCGCGGCGGCGGCTTTGTCAACTTCGCCCCCCGCGTCATGATGAACACGGCCGATTTGGATGAATCAAAACTGCTGGGTCTGGGTTCACGCGCCACTTGGCGAATCTATTTCACCGGCGACAAGCCTGCGGTGGATGGTCTGATCACCGAACTGACGCCCTTGTTGTCGCCAGTCGAAGAAATCGAAACCCTGGAAAATGGTCGGCCCGAAGTCAGCGGCACGCTTGAACGCGCGAACGATTTTCTGGCCATGGCCGCCCTGATTGGCACCATGGTGGCTTGCGTGGGCATTGCGCTGGTGGCCCATTTGTTTGCCAAAGAGCAAGCCCGCGAACTGGCCGTACTCAAAAGTCTGGGCTATACGCCCCGCCACTTGCTGCGCATGTGGGCAGTGGGTATGGGTATGCTGACCCTTGGTGCAGGTGTTTTGGGTGTGGCCTTGGGCTGGCTTGCGCATTGGGGCTTGTTGGCCCTGCTGGCTGAACTGGTGGGGGTTGATTTGCCTCTGGCTGGTTTGCATTACCTTCCAATGGGCATGTTGTTGTCGGCTTTGTTGCTGCTGGGATTTGCGGCAGTGCCCACTTGGTACGCATTGCGCGCACCTGCCGTGGCGGTAATTCGCCAGCAAACCCTGAAAAGCAACCGGGGCCAGTTGGTGTTGTCGGTTTTGTTTGGCGTGTTCACCGCCATTGCAGTGTGTTTGCTCATCGTCAAGAACATCACATTGGCCTTGCTGTTGTTCGCAGGCTTCGTGGGCACCTCACTGGTGTTTGCCTTGCTGTTCTGGGGTTTGCTGAAGTCACTCGCTGCGCTGGGGCAGGGCAGATCAAGGGGCAGCAACATCGCCGTGTTTCAAAGCATGTCCAGGCGTTCTGGCACCCTTGTGTTGCAAGGTGTCAGCCTGGCTCTGGGTTTGGCAGCCCTGCTGATGCTGGCCGTTGTACAGGGCGACCTGATTGACCGCTGGCAGGAAGCCGTGCCCGACAACGCACCCAACCGCTTTGTGTTCAACATCCAGCCCGACCAGGTTGACGGCGTTCAGCAAACCCTGAACACAGCCAGCCAAAACCCGGTCAACCTGTACCCCATGGTTCGCGGGCGTTTAAGCGCCATCAATGGCCAAACCATCACGGCCGACACCTTTCAGGATGAACGGGCACGCAACACGGTTGAACGGGAACTGAACCTGAGTTTCACCGACACTTTGCCCACACACAACACTGTGACTGAAGGAGATTGGTTCAGCTTGACTGCCCCCAAAGCCGAAGTGTCTGTTGAAGACGGTGTGGCGCAACGCCTGGGTATTGGTTTGGGCGACCAACTGACCTTTGATATTGCTGGTACCCCCTTAACTGCTGAAATCACCAGCATCCGCGAATTGCGTTGGGATTCCATGGAAGTCAACTTCTTCATGATTTTCCCAACCCAGGTTTTGTCGAGCTATCCGCAAACCTGGATCACCTCAGTCAGCCTGCAAGGCGACAAGGCCACACCAGTATCGCGTGAACTGGTTCGTCAATATCCCAACCTGACGGTGCTGGACACGGAACTGGTCATCACCCAACTGCGAAAAATTCTGGGCCAGGTGGGGCAGGCTGTGCAATTCGTGTTCATGTTTACCGTGATGGCGGGTGGCTTGGTGGTGGTGGCCTGTGTCATGACAGGAGCGCGTGCACGCACCCGCGAAGCGGCCATTTATCGCGCCATGGGTGCCTCAACCTCACAACTGTTGCGTGCAGCCTGGCTTGAACTGTCCGTGCTGGGTGCACTGGCTGGTCTGGTTGCTGCCATTGCAGCACAAGGCCTGGGGTGGGGTGTGGCGCACTTCGTGTTTGAATTTGAATACATGTTGTCGCCGCCGCACATTGTGGCAGGTGTATTGGCTGGTGCTGCGGTGTCGGTTTTGTTTGGCGCCTGGTCGGTGAACAGCGTGTGCCGCGCACCGGTTTTGCAAACTCTAAGACAGGTGGGCGTCTAATTGCCCACCCGTGGCCCACCTATGGCCCACCTGCTTAAGTCACTGGTTCAGGCCTAGAAAATTTCGCGACCATCACCCAGCAAGTGCGACTTGCAGTCCATGCGAATATTCAGGCAATTGTCCACGAACGAGTCCATGGCTTCTTCAACCCAACCCATCACGAAATCCCCGTGCATGCTGTGACCGCCGGGGCCTTCGTACATGTCGGAAGACAATTTGAAATTCACAGCCTGATTGGCCGATGTAATGGCGTAATGCGCACGAATGGCAACCTCAGGCAGTGCAACCGGGTGCGAACTTGGACAGCGCCCTGTTTCCCGAATGGCATAGGCCATGTGGCTTTTGTGGTTGGCGCTTGTTACATTGACACCGTCCCAGCACTGCGGAAACACAATTTGAGCAATCAACTCATCACCCACCGGGCAATTCGGAATGGTCTGGAATTTGCCCATGCTCGGTGTGTTGAAACATTCAAACATCGCCACCTGAAGCCACCAGGGCAACTCACTGCTGGTGTTCATGTCACCAGCGATCATTCTCAAGCCACGCGGAATGGCGTGCGAAGTCTCATTGTGAGCCAAACCGGTTTTGTAATAAATGTTGGCTGTTCTTGGCACTTCGGCCCGGTTGGTCTGGGTGTTGATCAGCGCAGGTATCCAATACGACGAACGGTTCAAAATGCCACCCCTGCAGGTAGACCGACCGGTGGTACGAATGCTTTCAGCTGTTGAATTGGCTGTTACTGCCGCATTGCCAAAAAACACATGCAAGTGAGCCATGCCGGGTTGGCCTGGATACACCAAAGGGTCGTCATACAGCATGTGTGAAGGCGCGCACACCGTTCTGAAATTGCCAACGTCCGTGCCATCCGAGTTGGGAACAGCGCGGTTGCCCGTGTAAGTGGAGCGAACCTCGGCGCTGCCTTCACTGAAACCCGTGTAAGGCGAGGGCAACAGGCCAACGCCATGATTGTGCGGTGGTACAGGCGGCAGTGGGGTAGGCTGGGTCACTGTGACAGGGGGCGGCGCTGTGCCAGCGGGTCCGGTCCACACCTCGCAGGTGTTTGCAATGCCGGGCGCAGGGTCGCCTCCAAACATCGGGTCTGTGCACCACTGGTTATTGCCAGTCATGGAGCGCTGCTTCCAGCGCACGTCCGCACCATATCGAACGGTTTTTGTGCCTGCAATATTGAAAGTACCACCCTGACCTGAAACCCTGCTCCAGGTGTAGGACGGGTCGGTGTTGGGTACAAACACTTCGCACACATTGGCCACACCCGGTGCCGGGTCAGAACCAAACATCGGTGTCGTGCACCACTGGTTGTTGCCTGTCATCGAGCGCGATACCCATTGGGTGCCTGCACCATACCGAACCGTTTTTGTACCTGAAACATTAAAGGGGCCATCCTGCCCCGCAACACGGGTCCATGTGCCGCTGGGAGCTTGTGCAAGGGCAGGCGCGCTGGTCATTGACAGTGCAGTGCCCAGAAGCGCGGCTGTCAGGGTTGCAAGGCACGTTGCCCTGCTCCGATACAGTGTGATCATGTCCAATCCTGGAAAGTACAACAACTTGTCGTGAGGAAAACCCGGATCAAATTAGTATCACGAAGAAGTTGCAACGGGATATGAGGTGCTCCGGCCACTCTAACGGCTACAATATGGCCTGTGACTTTTCAATGCCGCAAGGCTCGCGTTTGCCATGACCAACCCCACCACCGAAGCTTCTGGCGATCAACCTGTCGCCCCCATTCTTTATTTCGGCAATTCGCCCGAAGAGCGGCAGCAGGGTGTGCGCAGGTTGGTTGATCTGTTTTACGATGAAATGGACCAGAACCCGCATTTCGATCGCATTCGCAAACTGCACCCTAGTGACTTGACCCATTCACGAGAGAAGTTTTACCTGTTTCTCTCCGGCTGGCTGGGCGGCCCCGACCTGTATACACCGCAATTTGGTCACCCCCGGCTGCGCATGCGCCACATGCCGTTCCCGATTTCCAGCGAAGACCGTGACCAGTGGCTGCTGTGCATGGTCAACGCCTTGCGAGCGATGGCGCTGCCCGAGAAAGTTATACAAGGTCTGATGTTGTCCTTCTTTCGCACAGCCGATTTCATGCGCAACAGGCCCGACCCCGAAGGCAGTGCAAAGTCGTTAAACACCATTTCAATCAAGGGCGAGTAAAGGTATGCAAGCGGGAATGGAAACTGGACTGATTTGGGCGCTGCCAGCATTGCTGGTTGTGCTGCTTGTTGTTTTCGCAATGCTGTGGGCAATCCACAGAAAACTCGGCCTTTCCAATTCGCAAGAACAAACGCAATTTCAACAACAGGTGCTGAACAGTCTTGAGCAGCTTCTCGCTGCGCAAATGCAGCAGCGTTTTGTTTCCGAAGAATTGGCCAAACAACTGCGCCTGGTTAACCAGGACATCGAAACACGTCAAAGCAAGCAAGCGGAAACCATGCAGCAAACTTTTGCACAGGCCCGCACTGAAAGCCAACAGGCCGCGCATGGCTTGCAGCAAGTCATCGTGGGGCAGTTCACGCAGGGTAACCAGTTGCAATCTGAAAAGCTCAACCAGTTTTCTGAAACCCTGCACCGCACCAACACCCTGATTCAGGATCAACTCACCCAAATTCGCTTGTCGGTTGAACAAAAGCTCAAGGACATTCAAGACGACAACGCCAGCAAGCTTGAATTGATGCGCAAAACCGTGGATGAAAAACTTCACGCCACGCTGGAAACCCGCTTGGGCGAATCGTTCAAGCAAGTCAGTGAACGCCTTGAGCAGGTTTACAAGGGGCTGGGTGAAATGCAAACCCTAGCCACAGGCGTGGGCGATTTGAAACGGGTACTCACAAACGTAAAAACCAGGGGTACCTGGGGTGAAGTGCAGTTGCAAGCCTTGCTTGAGCAAATGCTGACGCCTTCGCAATTTGGCAGAAACATCAAGCCTGTGCCTGGAAGCGGCAACATTGTCGAATTCGCGGTGCGCCTGCCTGGCAAGGAAGAAGACCAACCCGTTTGGTTGCCGATCGATTCGAAGTTTCCCAAAGAACAATACGAGCGCTTGCTCGAATGCTTCGACCGGGCCGATGCCGATGGCGTAGCCGCTGCATCCAAGGCGCTTGACATGGCCATTCGTGCTGAGGCCAAGACCATCGCCGAAAAATACCTTGCACCGCCTTACACCACCGATTTCGGCATCCTGTTTCTACCAACCGAAGGCCTGTACGCCGAGGTGGTCAAACGCCCGGGGCTGGTCGATGATTTGCAGCGTATTCACCGTGTCACAGTGGCCGGCCCCATCACCCTGACCACCTTGCTCAACGCATTCCAGTTGGGTTTTAAAACGCTAGCCCTTGAAAAGCGTTCCAGTGAAGTGTGGACCGTGCTGAGTGCCGTGAAAACCGAGTTTGGCAAGTTTGGTGACATACTGGCCAAAACACGCGATACGCTTGAGAAAGCAGCCAAGAATATTGAAGGTGCTGAAGTTCGTTCACGGGCCATGCACCGCAAGCTCAAGGGTGTTGACGAATTGCCTGAAAAAGACGCAATGAGCCTTCTCGGTTTGAATGACGCCAAGGCGGAGCCATTTGATGATGACGAACAGCAGCCTGCAAATACTTGACCCTCTGCCGCGCCTGGCTTTTGTGTCCACAGGTGGCACCATCGCAGGTACTTTGGTGGAAAACTCGGATCACTGGAAATATCAATCTGCGCAACGCAGTGGCCAAAGCTTGCTCATGGGTGTTCCGGGCTTACTTCGCCGGGCCCAGTGGTTTTTTGAGCAACCGTATAGCATTGGCAGCCAGAATCTTGAGTTAAGCCACATGCTGCAACTGCGGGCACTGATTCTTCATCTGCTTGGATCAACGGATGTGGATGGCATCCTGATTACTCATGGTACCGACACCATGGAGGACATGCTGTATTTCCTCCACCTTACATTGCCTTCAGGCAGCGTGACCAAACCAATATTGTTCACGGCTGCCATGTTGCCTTCCGACCATCCCCAAGCCGATGGGCCCGATAATCTGAATTGCGCAGTAGACCTGCTTTGCCAAACATTGAGCAGTCACAAGTTAAACAATCACAAGGCAGAAAATCCGTTTGGCTTGGTGATGCAAGGTCTTTACACCCCGGCAGCGGCTGTCGAGAAAAGAACAACGTCAGGCCTGGATGCCTTTGATGGTGCTTTTTCTGTCAAGGCGGACATCGATTGGCCTGTTGCTCTTGATCAGCCCGAACTGGTCGCAAGGTTCGGAAAGCAGGGCGATTTCGCAAGTCTGTTCAATGCGGACACGATCTCATTACCCCTGTTCGAAGCTCTGGAAGTGCCCGTCGTGTACTGTGTTCCTGGCAATGGGCCGATTAGGCAGTTGAACGATTTGTTGGGGCGAAAGCCTGCTTCTGTCATCGTTGCTGCACCGGGGCACGGCAACATTCCCGATGCCTGTGTTCCTGTATTGCGTCGCTTGATGCTCAACGGAGTTTCTGTGGTGCGCGCCAGCCGGGTTGCTGAAGGCGGTGTAGAGCAGGGTGGGGAATTTGATGCGCTGGACGAATTCCGTGCAAATGCCATTGCAGGCCAAGCTTCAAAAGGCAGCAAACATGCAGGCGTATTTTCTGAGGCAGGTCAATTGAGCCTGAGCAAGTGTGTGATGCGCGAAAGGCTGCGGGTTTTAGCCCACAGCCTTTCTTGCTGATTTCAATGTTCATTTCCAGCGTCGTTTGATATTCACGCTGCTTGGAATCGATGTTATCGAATCGATGTGCTCAACGCCAAATTTAGATTCTTCTTGCCTTGAGCGCCGGCTGTACTTTCTGGCAGATTTTGTTCCCGAATGATTTGCCACACTCCCTTGCTTTCCTTCCAGGTCAGTATCTTTTTGGACCGTTCCTGGTAGTTCTTGGCGCTGTAGTCTTGAATGAAACTGATTTCATATTCATCGGGTTTGTCGAAACTCGGGATCACTTGCAAATCTGAAATTTCAATGTCGATTTGTTGTGCTCTTGCGATTCGATCACGGCGATTGTTGACCCAGGATTCATAACTGCCTTCTTCGGGCTTGAATGCAGGTGAGTAAAACGCGATGTAGCTGTTCACATCCTTGTTTTCCCATGCCTTGGCCCACGAGTTGGTTTTGTTGATCAGGCTTTTCGATACTTCAGCCGGGTCGCCAAATGATGCAACTTGCTGGCCTGTACCGCCTGCAGCACCGGCAGTGCCAAGTTGTGCCAACTCGATGGGGGGCATGTCAATTGGCGCCAATGTATTGGGTGTTTCGTCGGCGTTGACTGACTTCAAAGCCTCGTCAAACCCAATATTGGGCAATTCGAAGTCTTCAAGGTTGATCAAACTGGCTGGGCAACCTTCCGCTTCTGCACCTGACCGACTTTGCTCTTTGTAAAAAAGAACTTCGCGTTTTGTAGGTTCATCCGCATTGACCAATTCATCGACTGAGAACAGCGTGGTCAATTGCCCTGTTGCCGCAAGAAGCTTCAATTTGGAGATACTAAGATCGGCTTCAATATTGATCAGGGCGCGTTGTGCCTGGAAGTATTCATTTTCAGCGCTGAGCAGGTCGAGCAGACTGCGTCGGCCCACTGCAAATTGTTGCTCATACGCGGCGCGCGCTTTGGAAATAGCTGCAGCCTGTTCACGGAAATAGTTCAGCTTCTTCTGCGAACTGACCACATCGAACAAGGAAGTTTGTGTGGACTGGCGAATGGCCCGACAAACCACCATTTTGTCGTCCATGCTGCGCAAGCGGCGCTTGATGGCCGAATTTCTTGACGCGTTATCGGAACCGCCACGGTACAGGTTGATGGTGGCCAACAAATCGATGGATGAAATTTGACGTTCATCAAATGTGGACAGGTAATTGCTGTACACATCGGTTTTGGCACGCAAATCAATTCGTGGGTGAAAGCCTTCGCTTGCAGCCGTCACTTCCTGTTTTGCACCAATAATCGAGGAATTCGCAGCCTTCAATAACGGATGATTGTTCAATGCAAATACCAGACGTTCCCGGTTCTCCACCTCGAAATTGGCATTCACCACATATTCGCCTGTTTCGTTAACCGGCCACACCGTGTCAGTGATTCGCTGGTAGTTGGCCATGGAAGAAAAAGTGTTGGCTTTTTCGGTGGCCAAGTTGCCCAGTGCCAAGGTGTAACGGCTGCGGGCCTGTTCCAGATCAGACTGACGCGTTACGCCACTTTTTACTTTTTCTTCAATCCGGTTCATCAAGTCCTGGTGGTATTTCAGGTTGTTCTCGGCAAGGCGTGTCAAGGCTTGAAAACGGGATACATCGACATGTGAACTGGATGCTTCAAACGCAACCTGATTGGCTTTGTTCAGGTAGCGGTAATAACTTTGCATGGCACCGGAATAAGCGGCGAGGTAGCGGGCTTGCGATGCAAACCCGTTATAAAGGTTTTGGCGTGCTTCAATGCCGTACGAGTTTGCATTGTAGGTGCGTGTATCAGCATCTTCAATTCTTGTGCGCTCACGACCTGTTGAGCCCCGTGCATCTACAGTGGGCAACAGGGTTCCAAACACCACGTTGGCATCTTCCATTTGCGCTTCAAGCGCGTGAACATCTGCATCCAGGGCTGGACTGTTTTGCAGCCCCTTGATCACACTTTGTTGCAGCGGGTTGACCGCCTGCGCAGGTGCAGGCTGAGAATTTTCAAGGGGCGCAGCGTTCTCAACCGGGGAACTGCTTTGAACCTCCGGTATTTCCTGAGGCAGCCCCAGGTCCTGTTGCGCCCAATTCACTGGGGTATACAGTGAAAACAGGGCAACCAGGATTGCCGATGGCAAAACTTTCAGCGTGGTGTTTGGCGTGTGTTGTGTGTTCATGTTGACTCGTTTAATTAAAAGCATCAGCAAGCTGCGGCAGGCTCTTCAACCGGCGCACAGGCAGCAGATTCGAATTGATTGCCCGCACCGTAACTGGAAGCCCAGGACGATTTGCCTTGAATCAGGTTGTTGATGTGCTCCATTTTGTCGTTAAGGATTTCGTTGACTTTGTCCATTTGCTCGGAGAACAGGGTTTCGTTGTAACTGCTCGATGAATACTCGTAGTCCCTGACATGGTTGCTTCCACCGGTATCGCAATTTTCTTCCACCACGGGGCACGCGTTTTCAGTGATTTCTTCGCATCCACCCGACGGCTGGGGACACTCGGCAGGGGTGACATTCATGTACACATGCGCGGTGTCGTTCATGCAGTTTTCATCACCCATGGTGTAGCTGATCACATCCTCGCCACAGAAGCCTTCGTTCGGCGTGTAGTGCAGTTTTCCATCCTTGATTTCAACTTGTCCGTTTTCTGCGCAGGCCTCGGTGATTTCAAGTTCGCCGCAGCCCAGGTCGTTTTTCAGTACATCAATGACAACCGGGCAACCAGCTGTAGTCGTTGCACAATCATTCACCGCATCAGCTGGTGTGTCGCAATCTTCCTGTTCGTCCACAGGTGGGCACACGGGTGGTGGCGTGCATTCCTCTTCCTCAACGGGCGGGTCGCAGTCTTCCTGCTCGTCCACGGGCGGGCAGACGGGTGGTGTGGGGCATTCCTCTTCCTCAACGGGTGGGTCGCAGTCTTCCTGTTCGTCCACAGGTGGGCACACGGGTGGTGTGGGGCATTCCTCTTCATCAACAGGTGGGTCGCAGTCTTCCTGTTCGTCCACGGGCGGGCACACGGGTGGTGTGGGACATTCCTCTTCCTCAACGGGTGGGTCGCAGTCTTCCTGTTCGTCCACGGGCGGGCACACGGGTGGTGTGGGGCATTCCTCTTCATCAACAGGCGGCTCGCACACTGGTGGGCAAGGCGGGCAGGTTGGACATTCAGGTTCGTTGGGATCAACGGGTGGTTCTTCGTTTTCGTCAACTGGCGGTGGAGGTGGATCTTTGCATTCCACGGCGGCAGGCCCTTCGTTTTCGATCACGCGAACGGTGTCTGTGCCATTCTGGCGAACCACGCTGTCCATGCTGGGCAAGGGGTCTTGACTGACCCGTTCCACCACATAGCCATCGCCGATTTTGGGCAAGTCTTCAGGTACGTCGGTGTCTTGAGCACCCACGGTGATGTACTTCCGGATAACGTCTTTTTCGGGTGGTGTACCTGCCTCGAATGGAACAATTTCACCGGTGTTGGGTTTGATCAGCCATTCGGTCGGGCCTTCAAGCGGGCGAACCATTTCAGGGGCTGTAATTTGACCATCCGTAAATGGGCCCAGCTGAACCACCACTTCGGTTGCGGGCTTTTTCTTCATGGCTGGACGGGGCTTTCTGGCCAGACCAAGGGTACTCGGGTCGCAATTCTGGGTGTTTACGACGGGCTTTTCGCTCATACTAATCCTCGTGGTCGATGTCATTGATAAGTGATCGATCCGCGAGTTTGGTTCCAAATTCACCTGCTTGCCAAACAGGTGGTTCGGTCAGACCGGGCTGGAGGTAACCCTAAGTAGCTATTGTTCCGTGAACGCCTCCACGGAACCACGCAGGATTGGTTTTGTGAGGTAGGAGAGAACCGTGCGCTTTTCAGTCTCAATGCTGACATTGGCGACCATGCCCGGCATCAGGCGAACCTTTTCATGAACTTCCATTCTTGGCACAGTGACTTTCACACTGAAGTAAGGGCGGCCAAATTCATCCACCAGGCTGTCAGCGGAAATGCTTTCTACAGCACCGGTTAGTGCACCGTAAATGGAATAGTCATAGGCAGTAACACGTATGGTTGCCCGCTGTGATGGCCTTATAAACGCGATGTCTTTTGGATTGATCCGAGTTTCAAACACCAGTTTTTCATCGGCTGGCACAATTTCAATGACTTCTTTGCCCGCGGGCACAACGGCGCCGCGTGTGTTGTAGAGGATACGTTGTACAAGTCCATCGACGGGGGTTTTCAAGGTGGCCTGATTCACCCGGTCGCTCAGCTCAATCTGGTTTTGTTCAAGGCTTGCCAGCCTGGCTTTGACCTCGGAAAGCTCCGTGCGTGCTTCATTGATTTGCTTGAACCGGATTTCCGCAATTTTCTGGCGAGCTTCACGAATGGCGGAATGAAGGCGGTTGGTCTGTGCACTGGACCCTTCGTAATCTCCTTTCGCTTTGGCGACATCGCGTTCAAGGCGCATGACTTCAACGGGTGAAACGGCACCGCTTTTCAGCAGTGGCCGCATGCTGGTCAGTTCCTGTTCGGAAATTTCCAGATTGCGCTTGGCTGCGGTGGCGTTGCTTTGCGCTTCCTCAAGTTCGCGTTGGCGTTGGTCAAGCTGCTGCTCATAAATCTGGGTTTGGGCCGACCATTCCTGCAGCTTGCTTTGAAGCAGCCTGGATTCCTGAAAGAAAAGTTCAGGGTGTTGCTTGATGGTTTCATCGGGCAATTTCAACTCGGTATTACTGAGCTGGGCGAGCAATCGTGCTTCACGGAATTGAAAAGAAGCATCGATCGCTTCTTTTTCCCGCAGGCTTGAGGAGAAACGCGTGATGTCAATTTGTACCAGGGTGTCTCCGGCTTTGACCTGTTGACCCTCACGCACCATGACTTCGGTGATCACGCCGCCATCCACCGCCTGAATTACCTGCAAGCGTTGTGAGGGAACAACCCGGGCTTCGCCATGCGCCGCTTGCGGAACTGTGGCAATGGCAGACCAGGCGAGCAGGGCCAGCATGGTGAATGCACACAGATGCACCAGTCTTTTCGTGAGTTGCTGTTGCTCGGCCCACAGCCTGGAGTGGCTTAATGGTGCTTCTTCGGGCATGCCATTGTTGCCTGCATCGGGGCTTGCCTTGCCATTGAACCAGTTAAGCCAACGCTTGAATACAGCTGTCATTCTCATTGAATAGCCCCCGGTTGTTGGTCGCGTTGTTTGGCAAGGGTGTTGGCTTGATGAAGTACCTTGGCCTTTTCTCCTTGCGTATCAATCTGGCTGTTGTTCATCAATATCAATGAGTGGGCGCAGCTCAGCAAATTCAGTTTGTGGGTGGTGAATACAAGGATTTGCCGGGTGCTGAGCTGTTGTAGGTACTGGATCAGGCGCGTTTCCATGTACTGGTCCAGGCACACGGTGGGTTCATCAAGCAGGACAAGCTCGGGTTGCCCCACCAGCGCACGGCACAGTGAAATACTCTGTTTCTGTCCAGAGGACAGGTTGTTGCCCTGATTTTCAATGCGCATGTGGATGCCATCCGGGTGTTGTTCAACCCACTTCTTGAGCCCCAACGCGTCCAGTATTGACCAGCACGCATTGGTGTCAATGTGGGGTCGGTTAAAGCGGATGTTCTCCAGCAGCGTGCCGCGAATCAGGGAGGGGGGCTGCGTGGCATAGCCAATCTTGCTGTTGTATTCACCAGGGTGGTAATGATCGATCGCCAGGTGATTGACAGCAAGGTGCCCCGCATCGCAAGCGAGCTGACGGGCTAGTAATTTCAGAATCGAGGTTTTACCCGACCCTGTTGGGCCGATGATGCCCACACGGTCGCCTGGTTTCAATTCAAGCGTGATGTGCCGAAGGATGAAATGGCCAATTTGTCGTGATTCAGGGCTTTGCCCCGGTTTCACCACGCTGGCAGACTCGATGCCGATGTGTTCAATGCCCTTGAGCGCTGCGCGAGTGGCCTGAGTTTTGGGTTGCTGTCCCAGAAACTGGTCCAGTTCTTCGAAGCTGGCTTGCGCAGAATGGGTTTGAACAAGATGTCCCTGAAGTTTTTGAATGGGTGCAAAACACCGCATGGTGAGCATGGACACTGCAATCAATCCACCCACAGTCAACTGTTTTTCAACAATCAGGTAAACACCAAGCGCAATGGTGAATATCCAGCCGCCCTGTTGCAACAACTGGATCGACTGGTTTACCTTAAACAGTTGGTCCCTGACGGCATTGCCGCCCATGCGGGACTTGAGTTGCAGATTGTTTAGCAGCTTGCTGTGGGCCTGCTGCACACCTTGGGCCTGAATGTTGTCGAGACAGGCCAATGAATCCAGCCATTGGCTTTGTGTTTGCCTGGATTGTTTCATCTGTTCTTGCCCAAGGCAGGACAAGCAACGATGCGAGTGAACAACCAGCAGCAAGGTGAGCAGAATGACACCGCCCGAAACAAGCAGGAACACCGGATGAATCAGCGTGATGACACCCAGAAAAAGCACCAGAAATGGAAGGTCAATCAGGGCCAGCAAGAACACACCGGTGATCAGTTCACGCAATTGCTCGAAAGATCGCAAGTGTTGAAGCAGCACGCTGGGCTCGGTTTTGTGCACGGGCACGTTGAGCAGCGACTGCGACAAATGACTTGTACATCGAGTGTCAATCGAGGTGGCTGCAAATTCCATCAGGCGGTGACGGGCGTGCTTCAGGAAGTGTTCAAAGCCTAGGCAAAGTGCAACACCAGCCAGCAAAGCGGCAAGCGATGCATAAGCCTGGTTAGGGATGATGCGATCGTAAACCTGAAGTGAAAACAGGGGGCCGGCCAGGGCCAGAATGTTGATCAGCAGCGATGCATACACGACGGGCTTGAAGTTGCCATTGTCAAACTGCATGGCTTCCCGCAACCATTTGCTGTCACGTAATTTTCGCCAAAAGTTCAGCAGACTGACAGGTGGCGGTTCGGTAGGTTGTGCAGGTGCAGCTGTTTGTAATCCTTCACCTTCAAGTTGGAGGGCCCAGAGCAATGAGGGCTTCTTGTCTTGACCGCTCAGCAATTCCTGAAGGCTGCCTGTTTGACCGTTGTGGCCCATGGCCAGTGTGTAGGGTCCCAGGTGTTTGACTTCGTCTGCGCCAACCTGCTTGAATATTTGATGGGGAACCCCGCACGCGTCCAGGTAACCTTGAAGCAGGGCCAGTTCGGTGTGTTCATCTGGGGTGAGCAAAGATTCCTGCATTTGCCACTGGCTGGGCAGGAACTCGATGCCAAGTTGTTCCAGCATGTCGCATAGCGCATGTTGAAGCGGCTTGATTGGGCGGGGGTCTTGCAGCATGACGGTGGCCTGAATTCGAGAGCGCCCATGGTAGCGCTTGAACCTACCCCTGAAAATCACTCACTTGGCTCACTCCGCCCAATCGGGGTGTCACTCGATATGCGTAATCACTTCGATTAAACCAAGCCTTCGAAAGGAAGTGCCATGACGGTGTCACCCGCCTTCAAGTCCCCCTGCGCATGTTCCAGGACCAATAGACAATCGGATTCGGACATGCTGCGCAGAATGCCGGAACCTTGTGAGCCCGTGAGGTGGGCAGTGGGCATACCGCCATTGCTTGTGCTGAGCCTGGCGCGTTGGTACTCGGTTCTGCCCGGACGTTTGCGCAGGTCTTGCGCCAGCCTTGCGCTGACCATGGGCACGGGCAGGGAGTTGGCACTGGCCATTTTGAACAGCGCGTCACGGACAAACGCGTAAAAAGTTACCATCACTGCCACGGGGTTGCCTGGCAGACCGAAGAGAAACGCAGAGTTGCCATTCGCAGCGTTGTGAACCTGGCCAAACGCCATGGGGCGACCGGGGCGCATGGCAATTTTCCAGAAATTCACGCTACCCAACTTTTCCATGACATCTTTGGTGAAGTCGGCTTCACCCACGGACACACCGCCTGAAGTCAGGATGACGTCGGCCTGTTCCATGGCCTGCAGCATGGCTTGCTCAAGTGCTTCGGGTGAGTCGTGCACCACACCCATGTCCAGGATTTCGATAAAGCGAAGGCGGGTGAGCATGCCGTACAGTGTGTATCGGTTGCTGTCATACACGCACCCTTCGTCAAGCGCTTGGCCCAGCGAACGAAGTTCGTCACCGGTGGAAAAAAAGGCAACGCGCAACTTGCGGCGCACCACAATTTCAGCCATGCCAAGTGAGGCCAGCAAACCAAGGTCGGCCGGGCGAAGCAATTTGCCAGCGGGCAGGGCGGTTTTGCCAATGGTCAGGTCTTCACCGGCAAGGCGGCGGTTGTCGCCTGGTGACACGGCACCTGGTGGGAAGCTGATGACGTCGCCATTCACCGTGGCATTTTCCTGAATCAACACGGTGTCGCAGCCTGCTGGCATGACCGCACCTGTCATGATTCGCACACATTCACCGGGGGCGCAATGCCCATCAAACAGTTTTCCGGCCAGTGCGGTGCCAACCAACTTGAGTGACGTGATGCTGGCGCATTGAATGGTGCTGCTGTGAAAGGCATAGCCATCCATGGCGGAATTGTCGTGTGCCGGCACATTGATGGGAGACAGGACATCTGCGGCCAATACCTGGTCAAGGGCCTCGCGAATGGCTACAGTTCGGGTACCTGTGATGGGTACAAGCTGTTCAAGAATATTTTGCCGTGCCTGGTCTACAGTTTGAAAATCGGTTTGCATGGGGTGTGGTCCGGTCGTCAGGCTTTCTGTTCAAGCGCTCTGAGTTCTTCAAGTGTATTGACGTTGTGAAAGGCTGCTTCGTCTTCAAAGTCGACAGCAGCATGGGGAATATTCGAATACCAGGCATCAATTTTCCGGCCACCCTTGCGCAGAAATTCTTCCATGCCGGGAAGTACTTCGGATCGCATCATGCAAAACACGGGCTGGTGACGCCCACCTGTGGCGGCGACTGTCAGCATCAGGGTGGGGTCTTTCAGAAAAGGCTCGCTCAATCTGGCAACCAGGTCAAGAGGAAACAGCGGCACATCACAAGGTACTGTGACCAGAAATGGCACTGTGGCCTCGTTCAAGGCGGCTTGCATACCCGCCAGGGGGCCTGCGAAGTCGGCTTGCTGGTCGCAGATCACGGGAATGCCGAAGCCTTCATAAACGCCGATGTTGCGATTGGCATTGATCATGGTGCTGCCCACCTGGGATGAAAGGCGCATCAGGGCGTGCAAAGCCAAGGGGGCTTGCTTGAAGTTGCGCAAGCCCTTGTCAATGCCGCCCATGCGGCTGCCCATGCCACCGGCCAAAATTACGGCGGTGATGTCATCAAGAGAAATGCTCATGCGTATTGTGCGTCATTCAAGGTGTTGAATCGGTGGGCGCCGGTGTACAGCAAGTAGTGTTTGCCCTGGCAGCGGCCCAACATGGTGATGTTCAGTTTTTGGGCAATCTCATGGCCCATTTGTGTCAGGCCCGATCGGGAAACCAGCACGGGAATGCCCATCTGTGCGCATTTGATGACCATTTCAGAGGTCAATCGCCCAGTGGTGTAAAAAATTTTGTCGTCGCCTGACATGCCGTGCAGCCACATCTGTCCTGCGATGGCATCCACCGCGTTGTGGCGGCCCACATCTTCGACAAACAGCAAGATTTCCCCGCGGTTTGCTCCGCTGTTGGAACAGAGCGCACAACCGTGTACGGCCCCGGCCTGCTTGTAGATGGACTCGTGTTTTCGTACCTGGTCCATCACGCTGTACAACACCTCCTGTGACAGGTTGTAGGCGTTGCTCAGTTGAACCTTGTCGAGGTCTTCCATGAGGTCGCCAAACACAGTACCTTGGCCACAACCCGAGGTTGTGGTTTTTTTCTCCAGTTTCTGTGCTTTTTCTGTGGTTTCCCAAATACTTGAGCCAGTTTCTTGAAGTGTTGTTGATGTCACTGCAACGCTTTCTGTTTCCCAGTCCACATGAATTGCAGCAATTTCTGAGGGATCGTTGACAAGCCGTTGATTTCTAAGCCAGCCCAATGCCAGTGCTTCAGGCTGTGCCCCAAGAGTCATCAAGGTAAGCAACTCTTTTTTATCGAAATAGAGGGTTAAAGGGTGCTCGCCTGAAATTTGCACCGACACCTGTTCACCATGCTCGTTGGTGGCCGTAATTTCCACAGTACTTGGAATGCTGGCGTTGGTGATTTGAATTGAAGTGGGCATTGCTTGTTCCATTGTGGGTTCATTAGCCGCCGATGTACGACATTTCAATTCTGTCTTTGGGTTGTGCGGTGTGCTCTGTACGAATTTCGCTGTATCGATCTGCCCGAATTGCCCAAAGATTGCGTATTGCATCTTGCAGGCCTTTTTCAATTCCCTGTACGGGGTCACCGGAACGAATCAACGGTTTGAGGTCGTGCCCTTTGCTGGCAAAAAGGCAGGTGTAAAGCTTGCCTTCGGTGGACAAACGGATGCGAGTGCAGTCTTTGCAAAAAGCCTGGGTCACCGAGGAAATCACGCCAATTTCACCGCTGCCGTCGCTGTATTTCCAGCGTTCAGCAACTTCGCCGGTGTAATTCGCATCCAGCATCTGCAGTTGCGAGAGGCCTTGGGAAATCATGTTCACGATGCGGGCCGAGGGCACGACTTCATCCATTTTCCAGCCGTTGCTGCTGCCCACATCCATGTATTCAATGAAACGCAGAATATGCGGCGTGCCCTTGAAATGCCGAGCCATTGGCAACACCTGGTCATCATTCATGCCGCCCTTGACGACCATGTTGACCTTGATTGGGCCAAGCCCCGCTTCATGAGCGGCTTGGATGCCATCAAGCACCTGATTGACGGAAAACTCCACATCATTCATGCGCTTGAACACCACGTCGTCAATTGCATCGAGACTGACTGTGACCCGGCTCAAGCCAGCGTCTTTCAGGGTTTTCGCTTTTTTGGGAAGCAGGGTGCCATTGGTTGTCAGGGTGATTTCCACTGCCTTGCCACTGGGCGTGCGCAAGCGGGCCAGTTGTTCGATCAGGATTTCAATGTTTTTCCGAAGCAACGGTTCGCCACCTGTGAGGCGGATTTTTTCAACGCCCAAGGCTACAAATTGTTTGGCCACCAATTCAATTTCTTCAAAACTGAGCAGGTCTTTGTGCGGCAGAAAAGCATAGTCCTTGTCGAATATCGACTTCGGCATGCAGTACACACAACGGAAGTTGCAGCGGTCCGTGACAGAAATCCGCAAGTCGTGAAGCCTGCGATTGAAATGATCTTTTGCGGGTACTTCACTGCTGAGCGGCGCGCTGAAATTCAAGGGAATTACGCGCGAATTGTCCTGGACCAGTTGAATAACTCGGTCTGTCATTGTTCAATCCCTCGCCCCATGGGGGCAAACTCCTATTGTGATACTTGTGCTGTATCTTCTAATCTGATGACCTGAATTGTGCCCTCACTGGCGGGGGCAGGCAACTCGCAGAGGTGTTTTTTGAGTGCAAATTTTTTGGTGTTGGGCGAAGCAGCCTTCAATGTACGAATTGGCAAAGTGGAGCAGAACTCCCGTTGGCAGCCATTTCGCTGGCAAGTGTTGGAGCTGGGTCCGGCTGATGCGCCGATCTCGCATGGCCCCGATGAGCAGGTTCAATTGGTTAAAGCCCAGGTCTACCATGACGAATTGCAGGGTTACTTTCTGAATCTGGACACTGACACGCCCTACCTGTTCATGTGTGTACGTTATCCCGATGAGAACAAGTCTTTGAGGCCCACGGTGTTTGAAGTGACCTTCAGTTACGACGAAGCAGCCCGGTGGATGGATTCCAATGAAGAAGTTCAAACCTTGCCTTTGCCCAGCCCGGTTGCAAGCTGGCTGGCTGAGCTGGTGCAAGCAAAGTATCAACCGGAGCCGAAGCAACGGCGGCGTCCCCAGTCATTTCTGAAGCCGGAACATCGGGGTTGATTCAATGATTTGCAGCAAGGGGCGAGATACACATGAGTGACAATTTTTTAAGTCGATGGTCACGGCGCAAGATAGAGGTTCGCGCGCAAGAGAAAGAGGGCTTGCCTGTTGCAGAGGTGGCAGAGCCTTCGCTGGCGCAGTTACCTGCACAGCAGCCTGCGGATAACTTCGTGAATAGTCCTTCAGCGCTTGCTGCACCCGTTGATTCGGCAGCGCCCGAATTGCCGCTACCGACTGAGCTGGATTTAGCGGCCGTGGAGCAGGGCGGTGACATCAAGGCATTCCTTGTTGACAAGGTGGCGCCAGAACTGAAGAACAAGGCATTCAAGGCCTTGTTTTCGCGACCAGAATTCAACCTGATGGACGGCCTTGACATCTACATCGATGACTACAACAAGTTCACACCCTTGAGTCAGGAAGACATCGGGAAAATGTCGTTGTCCAAGCAGTTGTTGAGTCGACCTGATCTTGAGGTCATCAAACCGGATATATCGATGGATCTACCACCTGGTGTGGGCGACGAAACTCAGGATCTTTTGGATGTCCAAATGGAAAGCCATGATCCGGATGAGCCGTCTGAAAACCTGAATTCTGCGCATCCGGATTCAGAAAACCATGAAATCATCAGGGTTATCCCTGATGCGATGCAAGGCATTGATTCTAAAAATATTGATGCAAATCGATCGTTTGAAAAGCCAGGCGATATTTCAGCCTGACTGGTACTTTTTGTCCTACCCCTCCCACAGTTTGATACAGACAAAATGAACCACCCGGTGTGGGCGGTTCAAATGCTGTTTTTCTAGTGCATTGATTACACGAGAAAAAAATTCAAACCGCCTTCTGGCACAAGTTTTGCAAATAATTGCCAAATAACCAAAACAGAAGTTTCAAGAATGACCAACTCGGATGTGTTTGTGTGTGGTTGCCAGGGCAGCGGCGAGACAGTCGACAAAGCGTTGCAAAACGTGAATGTTGAAGGTATTCGCTTTGTGTCCGCGCAACGCGCTTGTCGCGACGGCATTACCCAATTGATTGACGCCAAAAACAGAACCGGTGGTGCCCGATGTTTCGTAGGGTGTACACAGGAGCAGGCTGTTTTTGAATCGGTGTCCGACAGTGCAGCCGTGCAAAACCTGGAGTTCGTGAACCTGAGGGGATTGCTCCGTGGGCAGCCTGCAGCGCAAACTTCACCAGAGGCAGCCGCAGCCGTGGCTGCATTGGCCGCTTACGAATCCGACTTTCGCGTTGAGCCAGTGCCTGCTGTACTGTTCACATCCAAAGGCCGTGTGGCCATGGTCGCGAACAACGACAAGCAGTTGCAACATGCCCAGACCCTTGCCAACAACCTCACTGTGGATTTGCTGGTCAAAGACCCATCGGCGATTGTGTTGCCAGCCAAACGCAATCTGAATGTTGTTGCTTTGTCAGTGGACAAGGCAAGCGGTTACCTGGGTGCATTCACCTTGACAACCCGCAAAAGCAACCCGGTTGACATGGAGTTATGTACACGTTGTGGTGCTTGCGTGGATGCCTGCCCAACCCAATCCATTTCCAAAGATTCTTTCACGATTGACCTGAACAGCTGCGACAAAACCGGTGCCTGTATCAAGGCCTGCGGTGATTTCAAGGCCATCTCATTTTCAGACCTGACCTCATCGGAAGACCGACAGTACGACATGGTCATCGATTGCACCATGCCGGGTCTGTTTGCTGATCGCCAGGCGCCATTGGGCTACTGGCACGTGGGTGACAGCGAGCAGTTGCTGCTGGAAGCCATGCTGGATGTTGTTCAAACCGTGGGTGAATTCGAGAAGCCCAAGTTTTTTGAATACAAGTCCAGCATCTGTGCGCACAGCCGTTCAAACAAGACCGGTTGCAACAGCTGTATCGATGCCTGCAGCACGAAGGCAATCAAGTCAGCGGGTGAAAAAATTGAAGTCAATCCGCACCTCTGTCTGGGTTGCGGTGCCTGCACCACAGTGTGTCCAACTGGCGCCATTCAGTTCGCATTAAGTCCAGCTGCAATTCAGGGACGTTCAATCAAATCAGCCATCAAGGCTTTCCGAACCAATGGTGGAAAGAAGCTTGAATTGGTTTTTCATGGCCCGGACCTGGACCACAACTGGCTGGAAGCTGCGAAACGCACAAGCAGACCCGCTTCCCCGAAATCGCCAGTTTCCGATTTCAGTCTGTTGCCAATTGAATTGAACCACAGTGCGAGCATTGGCCCGGATTTGTGGCTTTCAGCACTGGCTTTTGGTGCCGACCGAATTACTGTGCTGCAAACCGCGGTGGAATCAAGCCACTACGGAGAACCCTTGGGCGCGCAGGCAGGTTGGGTGAATGAATTGCTTGAAGCCATGGGTATGCAGCCGCGTGTTCGGGTGTTGAACATGGGCGAAACATCGCAATTGTTCGAGCCTGTCAGTTTGCCTGCTTTGGGTGTAACACCTGCCAGTTTTGAGTTGTCTACCAACAAGCGAACCCGCATGGAATTTGCGGTTGACCATTTGGCTGAGCATGCTCAAACCCACGCGAAACTGAGTTTCGCTGAGCCGATTGCGCTTTCAGCCGCCGCACCTTTTGGCGCTGTGGTGGTGAACAAGGACAAATGCACCCTGTGCATGAGTTGCACCAGTGCATGCCCCGCGTCGGCCTTGATCGACAATCCGGAAAAGCCTCAGCTTCGATTCATCGAACGCAACTGCGTTCAGTGTGGTTTGTGCGTTGAAACCTGCCCGGAAAACGCCATGCAGCTGGTACCCCAGTTGTTGCTGGGTGCGGCCGCCCGTGAAAAGCGTGTGCTGAACGAATCGCAGCCATTCCACTGCATCAGCTGTGGCAAGGCTTTCGGTACCAAGCACATGATTGACAACATGTTTGCCAAGTTGAGCCAGCACAGCATGTTTGAACGCAATGCCAACCGTTTGAAGATGTGCGCCGATTGCCGCGTGACCGACATGTACAGCGCCAAGGATGAAATGACAATTTTCGAGGTGAAGAAATGACCTTGCAAGCGCAACACGATGAGCAGTTGCTGGCCGGTGAAGACTGGGCGCGTGCCGATTTTTACGGTCTGCTGTCCCAATTGTTTTCAGGCAACGTCACCGATGAATTTCTGGCCCGGTTTCGCGAGATTGACCGTGCATCGCTGGACATCACGACTCCGCTTGGCTTTGAGTTTTCGGAACTGCTTCGAGTGGTCAGCCAGTTTGACAGTAAAAAGGTCAACCAGGAATTTGTCGACAACTTCATCGGCGTAGGCCGCCCTGAAGTGATGCTCTACGGTTCGTATTTCCTGTCGGGTTTCTTGAACGAGAAGCCTTTGGTGGGCTTACGCGATGACTTGGCCAGGCTCGGGTTGACTCGGGACGAAGCGTTGGTCGAGACCGAAGACCACATCGCCTTTTTGTGCGAGGTCATGCGCTACTTAATTTTGGCGGATGACCCTCCTGTGCCGTTTGCAGAGCAGCGTGCCTTTTTTCAGTCCCATGTGGCGATTTGGTACGACCGCATGTGTGATGACATTGAGGCAGCAGCCAATACCGATTTTTACAAAGCAGTGGGTCGTCTGGCCCGCGTGTTTTTTGATGTTGAAACACAGTCTTTCGATTTTGAAAGTGCCGTTTGATTGGAGATGATGAGATGACCAAGAAAATGATAAGTCAAGACCAGCCAAAGCTAGCAAGACGCCAGTTTCTGGTGGGTGCTGGTGCAGGGGTTGCCGCCGCCGGCGCTGCATTGATAGTCAGCACACAACCAGAAGTGTTGCAGCAAGCTGCCGCTGATGGCGCAGAACAACAATCGAAAGGCTATCAGCTCTCTGAGCATGTAAAAACCTACTACAGAACCTTGCTGGTGTAATTCAGGGAGACAGGAATGTTAAAGAAGAGAGAAGACACAACAGTGGGCAAGGCGATTCCAAACCACAATCACAGCCTGCTCAATAAAATCGGTTCACGCTTGGGTGCCACCATGGACCGCCGCGCGTTCCTGAAGCGTTCAGGCATTGGCGTGGGTGCGGGTGCTGTTGCAGGCAGCTTGCCTTTTGGCATGGTCCGCAAGGCCGAGGCCAAGGCTGAAGGTGGTACTGCAGGCGGGAAAATCGAGATCAAGCGTACAATTTGCTCCCATTGCTCAGTAGGCTGTGCCACAGACGCAGTGGTTCAGAATGGCGTTTGGGTTCGTCAGAACCCTGTATTCGACAGCCCGATCAACCTGGGTGCACATTGTGCCAAGGGCGCAGCGTTGCGCGAACATGGTCATGGCGAACACCGCCTGAAGTACCCCATGAAGCTGGTTGACGGCAAGTACCAGAAAATTACCTGGGACGAAGCTCTGGACGGCATCACCAAGAAGATGTTGGCACTGCGTGAAGAGAACGGCCCTGATTCGCTGTTCTTCATTGGTTCCTCCAAGCACAGCAACGAGCAGGCTTACCTGCTGCGCAAATGGGTCTCCCTGTGGGGCACCAACAACTGCGACCACCAGGCGCGTATTTGCCACTCCACCACGGTAGCTGGTGTAGCCAATACCTGGGGTTATGGTGCAATGACCAACTCCTACAACGACATGCAGAACACCAAGTGTGCGTTGTACATCGGCTCCAACGCTGCTGAGGCTCACCCTGTATCCATGCTGCACATGTTGCATGCCAAAGAGACAGGCGCAAAAATGATTGTTGTGGATCCACGTTTTACACGCACGGCAGCCCGTGCTGATGAATACGTGCGTATTCGGTCCGGCAGTGACATTCCATTCCTGTTCGGCATGCTGTACCACATTTTCAAAAATGGCTGGGAAGACAAGAAGTACATCAATGACCGTGTATATGGCATGGACCAGATCAAGGCCGAGGTGATGGCCAACTGGACGCCCGACAAGGTCGAAGAGGCTTGTGGCGTGGGCGAAGCTCAGTTGTACAAGGTCACCGAAATGATGGCCAAATCCAAGCCATCGACCATCGTGTGGTGTATGGGTCAAACCCAGCACACCATCGGTAACGCCATTGTTCGTGCCTCCTGCATCTTGCAACTGGCCTTGGGCAACGTCGGTATTTCCGGTGGTGGTACCAACATTTTCCGCGGTCACTGTAACGTTCAAGGCGCCACAGACGTGGGCCCGAACCCGGATTCACTGCCTGGCTACTATGGCGTGGCAGAGGGTTCCTGGAAGCACTGGTGCCGTGTGTGGGGACTGGACTACGAATACGTCAAGAGCCGCTATGCTGAAGGCATGAGCACCAAGGGCGGTATGACAGTCTCGCGCTGGGTAGACGGTGTGCTTGAGAACCCGGAACTGATCGATCAGAAAGCAGGCAACCTGCGTGGCTTGTTCTTCTGGGGGCATGCCCCGAACTCGCAAACCCGTGGTCTGGACATGAAAAAAGCCATGGACAAGCTGGATTTGCTGGTTGTGGTCGATCCTTACCCAACCGCAGCAGCAGCCATGGCCGCGATGCCAGGCGACCCTGCAGGTTTGAACCCGAATCGTGAAGTGTACCTGTTGCCATCGACAACACAGTTCGAGTCATCAGGTTCAATCACTGCGTCAAACCGCTCCATCCAGTGGCGCGAACAGGTCATTGAGCCCTTGTATGACAGCCGCAATGACCACATGATCATGTATCAACTGGCCGAGAAGCTGGGCTATGCAGCCGAGCTGACCAAGAACCTGACCATGGTCAAGGGCAAGGGCGGCATGATGCAACCCGAGATCGAGTCCATTCTGCGTGAAATCAACAAAGGCACCTGGACAATCGGTTACACCGGCCAAAGCCCGGAACGCTTGAAGCTGCACATGAAAAACATGCACACCTTCAACGTTCGCACCTTGAAAGCAGAAGGCGGACCTTGCGATGGTGAGTATTTCGGTTTGCCATGGCCATGCTACGGCACTCCCGAAATGAAGCATCCTGGCTCGCCAAACCTGTACCAGACCGACAAACACGTGATGGACGGTGGCGGGAACTTCCGCGCCAACTTCGGTGTGGAAAAAGACGGTGTCAGCCTGTTGGCTGAAGACGGATCACACTCACTGGGTGCTGAAATTACAACCGGCTACCCCGAGTTCACAGCCGACATGCTCAAGCAGCTGGGCTGGTGGGACGATTTGACCGAAGCCGAGAAAACCGAAGCCGAAGGCAAGAACTGGAAAACCGACCTGTCAGGTGGTATCCAGCGCGTCGTCATGAAGCACGGTTGCCATCCGTTCGGCAACGCCAAGGCCCGTGCCGTGGTTTGGAACTTCCCTGATCCAATACCCAAGCACCGCGAACCGCTGTACTCGACCAAGCCCGATTTGGTGGCCAAATACCCAACGCATGACGACAAGGCTGCTTTCTGGCGCCTGCCAACCCTGTACAAATCAGTTCAGGAAAAGAATGCCGACATTGGCAAATCCTTCCCCTTGATCATGACGTCAGGTCGTTTGGTGGAATACGAAGGTGGTGGTGAAGAAACACGTTCAAATCCGTGGCTTGCCGAGCTTCAACAAACCATGTTTGTTGAACTGAGCCCACGGGCTGCGAATGACCGTGGAATCAAACACGGTGACCAGGTGCGTGTGACCACGCCAACAGGCGCAAAAATCGAGGTACAAGCCTTGGTGACCCGCCGCGTCGGTGACGACACCGTGTTCTTGCCTTTCCACTTCTCGGGACACTGGGAAGGAAAGGACATGATCAGCAGCTACCCCGAAGGCTCCGCACCGATTGTGCGTGGCGAATCGGTCAACACCGCAACCACCTATGGTTACGACGTGGTGACGATGATGCAGGAAACAAAAACAACCGTGTGCCAAATCGAGAAGTTGGCATAAGCACTTGATGCAAAGGAGATAACAAAATGGCACGAATGAAGTTTCTATGTGATGCCGAGCGTTGCATTGAGTGCAATGGCTGCGTCACGGCCTGTAAAAACGAACACGAAGTGGCTTGGGGTATCAACCGCCGCCGCGTCGTGACCATCAACGACGGCGAACCCGGAGAGCGTTCAATTTCCGTGGCTTGCATGCACTGTTCAGATGCGCCTTGCCAGGCCGTGTGTCCAGTGAACTGCTTCTACAAGACCGACGAAGGTGTTGTGCTGCATGACAAGGACCTGTGTATTGGTTGTGGATATTGCTTCTACGCTTGCCCGTTCGGCGCACCACAATTCCCACAGGAAGGTGCATTTGGTCAGCGCGGCAAAATGGACAAGTGCACATTCTGTGCTGGGGGTCCTGAAGAAGACACTTCAGAAGCCGAGTTCGAGAAGTATGGTCGCAACCGCCTGGCTGAAGGCAAGCTGCCACTTTGCGCAGAAATGTGTTCAACAAAGGCCTTGCTGGCTGGTGACGGCGATGTTGTTTCCGACATCTTCCGCAACCGCGTGGTTGTTCGTGGCAAAGGCGCCGAAGTTTGGGGCTGGAGTTCTGCCTATGGTCAGCCTGCGAAGGAGGGCGCGTAATCATGGCGCTTCGCAGCAAGCTGATTTTATCCGGCGCGGTTGCAGGCCTTGTTCTGGCTACCGGCTGTTCACCCCTGGAAAACGCCAACAACGGCAAGGGTTATGCGGGCAAGGCGGACACACACGCCTTTGAGACAGGCGGCGGTGAATTCACCGCTGGCGGTTTCAAGGCAGGTGACAAGGAAGGCTGGGCAGACAACCTGAACGTTCGGGCCAAGGCGCAAAACGAGTACGTGCGTACTGGTGATTCGGCAAAGGCCCAATAAGGAGAGTCAATCATGACACATTCAACCATTCGGGCAGCGGCAAAGCCGGGCTTGAGCAATGCCCTAGTGGCCTTGTTCACTGCACTGGTGTTTGCTGTCTGCGCACTGTGGTCGGTCGGGGCCATGGCGCAAGACGCTTCTGAACGCTCGCAAGCGCAAGTTCAGAAACAGCAAACCCAGCCCTTGAACAATTCACCGGTTTGGTCAGGTGTCGCTTCAGGTGAGTCCTTCACCACGGTGACTAAGGGCCGTGAAACTGGCGTTTTGATCAACAAAAGCGGTGAAACCTGGCGTGAAATGCGCAACGACTGGATTTCATTCATCGGAGGATGGGCAGTTGCACTGGTGTTCTTGGTGATCATGGGTGCGCACCTGGTCAAAGGCCCTGTGAAATTGCCCGAACCACGCACTGGAAAGTTGATCGAGCGCTTCACATCCGCTGAACGCCTTGCCCATTGGACCATGGCTTTCAGTTTCGTTGCACTCGCGTTGACTGGCTTGTTGTTGATGTTTGGCAAGCACGTGCTTGCACCTTGGATGGGGCTCACGCTCAATTCATGGCTCGCTTCCATCAGCATCGTGATCCACAACTTTGTGGGCCCACTTTTCGCGGTCAGCATCATTGTGTTTTTCATCATGTATGTCAAAGACAACATGCCTGAGAAGAACGACATTGAGTGGCTCAAGAAAGGCGGCGGTATTTTCGGTCACGCACCAGCAGGCCGTTTCAACATGGGCGAGAAAATCTGGTTTTGGGGTGGTGTCACGGTACTTGGCCTGGTGGTGTCTACCACCGGCTTGATCCTTGACTTTCCGAACTTCGACCAGCCACGCCTGTTGATGCAGCAATCGCACGTCATTCATGCCAGCGCAGCCTTGTTGTTCATTATCATGTCGATGGGCCACATCTACATTGGTTCAATCGGTATGGAAGGTGCACTGGAAGCCATGCGTGATGGCTATGTGGACGAAACCTGGGCCAAGGCTCACCACGACGCCTGGTATGACGACATCAAATCCGGGAAGATTTCACCTGTTCGTTCAAAAGAAGGTGAAGCGGCCATGGGATCTCAGGTAATGGTTCATTAAACGAACGGTCAAATCCATTTCGCTTCAAGAACTTGAAAGCCCGCTCAAATTTGAGTGGGCTTTTTTCTTTGGCGTGTAAGTTTGTTGAAGCCATGTCTATGGTGCACAGCACAATAAAAGTGCGCACTAAATATAATCACGCCATTTAAAAGTGCAACATTATTCATTGTCTCAATCGGAGTTGTTTCAAATTATTCCGATCGTAATATGACGTAATCACTTTTTAACAATCTAATTCAACCTGTTGTATTTAAAAGAATAAACCAGTTTTTTTCAATTAAAACACTTCGCAGGTATGCATATTGCCTTTAATCAGGACAGAGGCGCTCCCCTTGGGAATGCGATGCTTCCTCGCTTTTTGCCTTGACGAGTCCCATGTTGGGTACGTGACTGCGGCAAAAAGGTTTCGATTAAGGAATCAGTGTGAATAAAATCAAATTTTTTGCGATTTCGTCAATATTCATCCTGTCCGCGTGCGGTTCTGATGGATCAACTCCAACCAGTGCATCCAGGGTCGGCGCCAGTGGATTTGTGGCGTCTGATACGCCGGCACCCCCGCTTGAAATTTCCAGTCAGGAACTGGACAGCGCCGTGAAATGCAGTGAGGGATTCGGGCCAGATTCAGGGCGGGCTGTTTTATTGGTGCCAGGTGCTACGCAAACAGTTGAAAGCAATTTCAGCTGGAACTACATACCCGCCTTCGACAAAGCGGGTATTCCATGGTGTGCAGTGGATCTGCCCAACAGCAACACAGGTGAATTGCAGGCCTCTTCGGAATACATCACCCACGCCATTCGCAAAATGTTCAACACCACCAAGACGAAAATTGCGATTGTCGGTTTTAGTCAGGGCGGTGTGATGCCTCGCTGGTCACTGAAATTCTTTCCAGACACACGCGACATGGTGGAGGACATGATTGGTATCGCAGCAGCCAACCACGGCTTGATTGAAGCCAACTTGTTGTGTGCCCCACCTGTCGTTGGATGTATCACCTCGTTCACACAAATTGCAGTGGGTGCCAAGTGGATGGATGCATTGAACGCCGGCGGCGAAACATTGGCCGGAATTGACTACACGCAAATTTATACCCGGACTGACGATGTGGCAATACCCAACTTTGATGAGGCCAACGGTGTATCCAGCTTGCGCACAGGCGATGGCAACAAGGTGAACATTGCAACACAGGACATTTGCCTGACCAACACGGCGGATCACTTTTTGGTGGGTTCATCCGATGCCGTGGGCTTCGCGATTGTTTCAGATGCCTTGGCTCATCCTGGTGTCGCCAGTGTCGAACGTCTGCAGGCACTCACTCCAGGGCTGTGCCTGACTCCGTTCATGCCGGGCGTGGATCCGCTGATGTTCCCAATCAACTTCGCCACCAAGATGATGAGCACTTTCGCCCAATCAGTGACCTTGCAACCCAAAAGTACGCAAGAGCCAGCATTGCGCTGTTATGCAGGTGGCGAGTGCTGATTGAACAAGTAGCGTAGCACTGACAACACAGAACCGCCTTTCAGCAATGAATGGCGGTTTTTTCATGGTGCATTTGGCGAATGCTCTCCAACACAGCCAAGCCACTGCGCATGGTGTGAAGGCCGCTGACCCCCAACGCAACCTCATCCCGCGGTGAAAGATTCAGACCATCAATGAGTGCTTGAATTTCAACCTTGTGAATCAGGTCCAGTTTTTCATGGCGTGAAATGGCTCTGAATGAATCCAGACCATAACCGGTCAATTCACTCAAGTACCGGGCAAATCCGGTGGGTGGGTGATAGTTTTCCAAGGCAGCAACATGGCCCATCACCATCACAGGATGGTGGTGCAAAATCCAGTAATACTGCGCCCCCACCATATTGGCGACCTCACAGGAAGGTATTTTGGCCAATAAATGTTCGGGGTTGTGACCAGTGGCGGCATAGTCCTCAAGCAACCACAGGTCATGGCCCCGTTCTTCTTCGATGTGCTTGTGCAGGTATTCAATCAGGCTTGTTTTCAAGGCACTTGATGCGGGTAATTTCTTGGCAGCCAACACTGCGGTTTCCATCAGTGAAACGCCTGCGCGAACCACCATGTGCATCTGTTCCAGGTACAAAGGGTAAATGGAATGGGCATCCGGGCCAGCCCAAAGTTGTTGGGCCTCATGTTGCAGGGCGGGCTGAACCAGTTCCAGCTTGCCGATAAGCCGGGTGAAAGGGGTATTGGTGGGGGTACTCAACTGGGTGTTCAATGCGATTCTCCAAGTTGCGCTATCACATTGATCAATCGGTCGCTTTCAGGCAAGGATGGAAACTCGCCCATGACTTTCCAGCACAGATCGCAGTTGTTGATGTATCTTTTCTCCGCTAACGCCTGCAAGCGCGGGTGTTTGACCAACTCCCCCAAGCCAACACTGGCCACGCATCGCATCAACGGATCAGTCTTGAACCTTGCAAGTGCTGTATCCAGCGCCTCTCGATTCTTCACGCGCGTTCGGAATCGATCAGGTCCTTTGCCCATGATCACTTCTTCATTGCAGCAGGAGGTCAATACCCCGTCGTATCGAATAACCGGTGTCACTGCCAGTGTGCAGTTTCCCATGGTGTCAGCTTTCCTGGCTGGACTCAGTTCAAATACGTCTTGCCCCCGGCCATTGCGAAGCGGCGTAATGGGAACAATTTCCGCATAACAGTCTGCCTTGTTTCCGAAAGCTTGTTCCAGCAAGTGTCTTGTCTGCTTCACCTCCAGGGTCTGCACCACAATCCAGGCCCCGGCATCTGCAATCTGCCTGGCCGCTTGAACAAACACAGAAGAGGGCACACCATTTTGATGAAAGGAATCTGTGCTCAAGTACACAGTGCAGCACGATTCAAGTACTGACCTGATCCAAGGCGCAGTCTCCGGACTTTTCGCCCAAACACCACTGGTGTAAATCACAATCGATTTGTTGCAGGCCGACATTGCTTCGCAGGCCTTGGTTAGCCCACGCCGTTCAGAAAAAGGCTCTCCGCCAGAAATGCCCACGACCTGAATGTCGGGGTCACCACAAATGCCATCAAGCAAGTTCTCGAATAGGCCAAAATCCGTGATCATTGGGCTGTCTGCGCGGGAGTCGACCGAGCAATGGGCACAACCTACCGGGCAACGGTCTGTAATAAACAACAGAACGGAATTCCCCCGTGTGCGCCGTGCAATCTCAATGTCGTTGTGTTTCATGGCATCAGGCACCCAACAGAACCAGTTCCGCAAAACGCGGGTGACTGTAGCGCTTCGCAAAACCCACTGCGCCCAGTTCAAGCTGCAAATCCACCACCGAATCGCCCAGTATTCTTGCGCCCGGTTTCAGCATTTGGGAACTTACGCCCACTTGAATCGCATCCTGTGCATCAAGGTTGATGCAGGTGTCGCAGTAGCCTTTGCAGCCCGTCTTGCCCTGACTGCCGAATTTGGTTTGCAGGTACTCTGGCCCATAGGTTCTCAGTGCAATTTGCATGGCGTTGTCAACGCAACGCGACCGAATGTCCGCCCAGCTGTGAATGCGAATATCCCCAAGCCTTAAATGGCTTGGAACCCGCCCGATCAAATTGTCATTTCCGCAAGCAGCCACTACCCCGTCAAAACCAACCACAGGCCAGGCCGCCATGGTGCAGGGGCTTGCCTCTACCGTCGTTGTGCTTGGTGATGCAGTTTGAATGAAGAAGGTTTTCGCCCTGCCAAAAGGTGACAGGGTATTGACCAGCATCGGGATGCGCTTGCCAAAGCGCTTTTGAACGAGATTCACCAAATCGTCCAGGTACGGATCGTCTTCTCTTTCGCCAGCGATGTGCAGGCTCAAGTGCTTTCCCTCATCCAATAATTGATTTAAAACAGTAAACACGTTCGAGCGGGGAACTTCACGCTCATGAAATGCATCCATGCTGACCGAGAAATGATCCACCGCATCGATTGCAGATTTGATCGATTTGGGAATGCCAGGCTTTCGCGCAAAAAAAAGCCCTGACAGCACACTGGACTTGGTGCCCGATGCGCGCGCCTTCAACGCAAGATTTTTCACCAGTGCAGGTCGAAGCAGGGCTTCACCACCCGACATGGCCATGAATTCCGGGTGAGAAGCTTCAGTAAATGTGTCAACAAACCGATTGAACAATTCGGGTCGGCTTTGCTCGCTTTGCATGGTCGAGCTTGTTGAACAATGGGCACAGCTTAGGGGGCAACGCCGTGTAATGCCAACTGAAACTCCGGCGGCGGGTACTGCACGACGAGCAAGCATTTCGACAAGGTGCATGGTGATTCACTGGCGGACAAGCGGGTGGAGGGGTGGGGCATTGAAGCAAATTGCATCCAATGCCCCGATTGAACAATGGGTTCAGATCAAACTACCAAACAAATCCACCCACAGTGTCCGCAGCATTCTTTAGCTTTTCGTCCAGCCCTGAATTCAACTTCGACTTGATGCTGGTTAACACCGCCAACTCATCATCATCGAGCTTGGCTACCTGAGCTTTCAAATTGTCGCTTAGTGCATCCAGCTGGAATGCGGCTCCAGTGGCTTTGACGCGCATTGATCGAGCAGAACTCATACCTGTTTTTTCATCAGACATAACAATCCCCTATTGGTGTAGTTGACGCATTGAAAAACAATGCCCAATAAGTTGTACGCCGGGCAGGTTAACCCGTCAAAAATCGATTCGGTTCTGCTGCTGCCTTCTGAACGGTAGGCAATAAAAAAGCGCCCAGAGAATTTTCATTCTTGGGCGCCTTTTTATAGGTGACGAATCACCTGTCAAACATTACTTCAGTTCGCGCTGCTCTTGAACTCCGGCTTGGTTTCGATCAACACCAGGTTTTCAGTTGAAATTTGAACAACAGGCTTGCGCTCCCGGGGAACGCGAGCAGGCTTTGTGGATTCGCTCAATTTCGACTGAACAACAGACCACTTTTCGTGGTCGGTTTCAACCCAAAGCATTCCGGCACTGTTCAGCATTTGCTCAAGTGAGGTTCTGTCCAGCTTTGGCGCTGGGGCAGGTGCACCCTTTTGAACGTTGGCTTCAGTTGCTGCCACTGTTGCTGCTGGCGCCGTTACGGGCGCTTTTACTTCGGCTGCAGGCTCAGCAATTTCAGCAGGTGCTGCAGTTTCCACCAACGCGGCTTCTACTTTCTCTACAGCAGCCAAGGTTACTTCAGCCACAGGCGCGCTTTGAACCGATTCAACCACCACGGCTTCAACAGCTGGGGTTGGCTCGGTCGCCAAGGCCTCCTGTTGAACCTCGGTTTTTGCAGGCTCTACTTCAGCAGTTTGTGCCACTGCAGCGATAACAGACTGAACGGCCTGCACGTCTGCCGATTGAACATTCGACTCATCGGGATTGTTTTCAGTAGAACCCATTGCTGTAGGTTCAGCTGGCAAGCCCATTTGAGAGACATTCAAGCCGGTTGCTGCAATAACGGGAGCGGGTGCGGAAGCTGTTTCAGCCATCTCAGGTGCTGGTGCTGATTCAACTGAATCGCTGCCTTCAGCGGCTTGTTCAGCGTCCGATGAATCACGAACGCCATCCCGATTACCTCCGCGACCACGGCGACGACGACGGCGACGCGGCTCTTCGCTACCCGCTTCTTCTTCGCTGCCATATGACATGGTTTCGGCAATCTTGTTGGCCAATTCTTCATCTTCAGCTGCATCGGCTGCCTGAAATGCGTCTTCAGACTGCAATGCAGACTGTTCAGCCGCCAAGCCTGTTTCACCTTCACCGGCTCCGCGACCACCACGGCCGCGACGACGGCGGCGACGACCACCAGTGCGTTCACTTTGCTCTGCAGCATCTGCTGCATCGCCTTCCACTGCATCTACAGCGGCCAAAGGCTTCAATTCAAGCGCTTCGGCACCCGCAGCGCGGTCCTCACGTGGTTTGCCACGACCACCACGATTCTGTTGTGCAGAACGAGGCTGTTGTGTGTCAGCTACCTTGACTTCGTCTTCCGCAACTGGGTTTGTACCCGTTGCTTCATCTTCGCGTCCACGTCCGCCACCACGACGGCGATTTCGTCCACGACCACCGCGTGAGTCGTTGCGGTCACCTTGTGGGCGACCTTGGCCACGACCTCCACGGTCACTGGTTTTCTGCTCGATCACCACTGCTGGTACTTCCACATTGGTATCGCGCTTGAACCAAGCAATAATGCGCTGAATCAAAGACGGTGCCGCAGGGGCAGCAGCAGCCACAACCAGTTCTGTTTTTGGCTTGCGTTCCTGATGGGGCGGGGCAGGCTGGGTTGGAATCACACCCTTGATTACCGCTTCCTGACGCTTTACTGCTTCGCCTTCCACTTTCTTGTCGTAGTAACTTTGCTCGTCCTTGGAGGTGGCCAGCTCGAAGCTCTGGCGTGGGTCTTCAAGGCGCTCATCGTCATGGCGAAGGCGTGTAATCTCGTAATGTGGAGTTTCCAGATGCTTGTTTGGAATCAACAGCACGTTGACCTTCAAACGCGCTTCCAGCTTGTAGATTTCAGACCGCTTTTCATTCAGCAAGAAAGTGGCCACATCCACCGGCACCTGCGTGTGAACGCTGGCAGTGCCTTCTTTCATGGCTTCTTCCTGCAAAATACGCAGTACGTGCAATGCCGTGCTTTCTGTATCGCGAATAACACCCGTGCCATTGCAGCGTGGGCAAGTGGTGTGCGAGCCTTCGTTAAGGGCAGGGCGGATACGCTGGCGGCTCAATTCCATCAGGCCGAAGCGGCTGATTTTGCCCATTTGCACGCGTGCGCGGTCAAAATGAAGGCTGTCCTTGACTCGTTGCTCCACTTCCTTCTGGTTGCTGGCTTTTTCCATGTCGATAAAATCGATCACGATCAAGCCGCCCAAGTCACGCAGGCGCAACTGGCGGGCTACTTCTTCAGCCGCTTCAAGGTTGGTGCGCAAGGCCGTGTCTTCAATGTCTGTGCCGCGTGTTGAACGGGCCGAGTTCACATCGATGGACACCAGCGCTTCCGTGTGATCAATCACAATGGCGCCGCCCGAGGGCAGGGGAACCATGCGGCTGTAGGCCGTTTCAATCTGGTGTTCGATCTGGAAACGGCTGAACAACGGAATGTCGTCGCGGTAGCGTTTTACCAGGTTCATCATGTCGGGCATGACATGCTGCATGAACTGCTTGGCCTGGTCGTAAATTTCGTCGGTGTCGATGAGTACTTCGCCAATATCCGGGCTGAAGTAATCGCGAATGGCACGAATCACCAGGCTGCTTTCCTGGTAAATCAGGAAGGCGCCGTTGGCCGATTTGCCAGCACCGTCAATGGCTGTCCACAGTTGGAGCAGGTAATTCAGGTCCCACTGCAGTTCTTCAACCGAGCGGCCGATACCGGCTGTGCGGGCGATGATGCTCATGCCCTTGGGGTATTCCAGCTTGTCCAGCGCTTCACGCAGTTCTTGACGTTCTTCGCCTTCGATTCTGCGGGATACACCGCCTCCGCGGGGGTTGTTGGGCATCAGCACCAAGTAGCGGCCTGCCAGGGAGATGAAGGTAGTCAGGGCTGCGCCCTTGTTGCCACGCTCTTCTTTTTCGACCTGAACAAACAGTTCCTGACCTTCTTTTACGACGTCTTGAATGCGGGCTTTGCCGGCTTCAACACCTTCCTTGAAATACTGACGGGAAATTTCCTTGAATGGCAGAAAACCGTGGCGGTCTTCGCCGTAATTGACGAAACAGGCTTCGAGACTGGGTTCTACGCGGGTAATGACACCCTTGTAAATGTTGCTTTTCCGTTGTTCACGGCCTGCTGTTTCAATGTCAATGTCGATAAGTTTCTGGCCGTCGACAATGGCGACCCGCAACTCTTCTGAATGAGTTGCGTTAAATAACATGCGCTTCATGCACACTCCAATGGCACCGCAGTGCGAAAAGAGATGCTGAAAAAGCGGAAGGAGCAAAGAAAATCAAAAACGAATACAACAAAGCGCCGCACGGGTCTAGCCAAGGGCGGCGATCACACTAAGGCATTGATATTTAATAATAAATATTGGTTCAAATTTCACCTGTGTAAGGTGGGCCTGCGTCGTTTTTGTTAGTACCCAGCGCTTCTTGTGCGCGCTGGTGCGTATAAATTCTTTGTTTCCAGCTTAAGGCGGGCATTCAGCCGCGCGCCTCTTTTTCAGCGATCATTGCCACCATCCAGGGTAGGCGGCACACCCACTAAATAAAATCGCTGTGGGGCGTATCCAGAAGTGAATTCGGACGCTTCCCAAGCGATAATCCCATTATATGCTGAACCCGCCCAATTGGTAAAACAAAGAATTGAAAACACAGGAAAAACCCAACCCCGACAGGGCTGTTCTGCTTGAAATTGACGAAAAACATCAAGACCAGCGTCTCGACAATTTCCTGTGCAGTGTTTGCAAAGGTGTACCCAAAAGCCACGTATTCCGTATTATCCGGTCCGGTGAAGTTCGCATCAACCGAAAGCGGGCAGAAGCGAAAACCAAATTGTGCATTGGCGATGTGGTTCGGGTTCCCCCCATTCAGGTGGTGGAAAAACAAAGCCTTGAATCAACGCCTTCAAGCGCTTCATTCAACAAGGTTCAGCTGTTGAATGCCGCCGCCGCAATCCCCATCCTTTTTGAAGACGAACATCTGCTTGTGGTGAACAAACCATCCGGCATGGCCGTTCACGGTGGCTCAGGGTCGTCATTTGGTTTAATTGAATGTATTCGGGCACTTAGATCGGAAACTCACCAGGATCTCGAGCTTGTCCACCGAATTGATCGTGAGACTTCTGGAGTATTGATCATTTCCAAAAAACGTAGTGCTCTTAGGAAGTTACAGGAACAACTTCGAGCCAGATCCTGGAAAAAGTATTACAAAACACTGGTGCTGGGGCATTGGCCTGAGAGCTTGCGTCAGGTCGATCTGCCCTTGTTGAAAACCCAAAGCAACGAAAAAGAAGCCCGTGTTTTTGTGGACCCATCAGGTGATAACGCCTGTACCAAATTCAAGACTATTCAATGTTATAGGTCCCTATATTCAGAATTCACTTTAATTCAGGCGCAAATCCTGACAGGTCGAACCCATCAAATTCGTGTGCACACCAGTGCGAGCAAGTTTCCGATCGCCGGGGACGACCGATACGGAAATTTCGAGATGAACAAGCAATTGGCGCGACACGGGCTAAAACGCATGTTTTTGCACGCCGCACGCCTGCAGCTGGTACACCCGGCTACAAATGAATCTATAGTAATAGAGGCGCCTTTGGCCGCTGAATTAGACAGTTTTTTACAAACCTTACAGGCAGTAAACCGCAAATGACTTACAAAATGGTGGTGTTTGATTGGGATGGCACCATACTGGATTCAACCGGCGCAATTACTCGGGCCATTCAAGGTGCCTGCGTGGATGCCGGTTTGCCAGATCCTGGCGCAGAAATCGCCTCCTATGTGATTGGTCTGGGCCTGAGTGACGCCCTGCGTCACGCAGCACCTGGCGCAAGCGAGCAACAAATTGCCATGTTGGTCGATAGTTATCGGCGGCACTACCTGAGCAACGACCATGAGCTTGAGTTGTTCACCGGCGCAATACCCTTGCTGAAACAGCTCAATGAAATGGGCGTGATTTGCACAGTAGCCACCGGAAAAAGTCGACAAGGCTTGAATAGGGCCATGTCACATTCCGACACGGGTCGCTACTTCATGGGTTCCCGGTGTGCAGATGAGTGCCACAGCAAGCCTCATCCTCAAATGATTCTTGAATTGATGGAAGAATTTGACACGGATCCGGCCGATGTCGTCATGATTGGTGACACCACGCATGACCTTAACATGGCAAACGCTGCCGGCGTGCATGCACTGTCGGTGCAAACAGGCGCGCATCCGCCCAAATTGCTGAACCAGGTGCCTCACCTGCAATCTTTTCATTCCATCAACGAGTTGGCGCCCTGGTTGGTGAAAACCATTTCTTCAAGACTCTGATCATGTCTCAAATTCAAGTATGTCAATCAAGCGACCTGTCTGAAGGTGGCATCGGTTACCGTTTCAGGGTGCTGTATAACGGTGAGGAAACCACAGCCTTTGCCGTACGGGTCGACAACGATGTGCGCTGTTTTCTCAATCGCTGCTCACATGTTCCCGTTGAGCTAGACTGGAATTACGGCGAATTTCTCGATGACTCCGGCCGAATCATTGTTTGCGCAACCCATGGCGCCAGTTATGACGCCACTGATGGCAACTGCCTTGGGGGCCCCTGCAGCGGAAACCCTTTGGTCAGATTGGCCATCGAAGAAAAAGACGGTGCTGTGTACTGGACCCCTTCCGAACAAATTACGGTGCCCGCTGATGGCATTGAGGACTAGAGAATGAGCGAAGAAAACAATCAATGGGAGCGCAAGTTGCTCGAAAAGCTGGCTTCTGAATCTTTGGTCGAGCAACGGCGCAAACGCCGCTGGGGTATTTTCTTCAAACTCATCGGCGTGGCTTATGTAGGTATCTTGATTGCCTCGGTTATGGGGTTGGCCAGCGCACCCGGGCTAGAGGTTAGTCGTCACACCGCCTTGGTTAACCTGGATGGGGTCATCGCAACCGATACGCTCGCCAGCGCTGATCGAATCAACTCCAGTCTTCGCGCTGCATTTGAAAGCGAGCAGTCTGTTGGAGTCATTCTGCGCATCAACAGCCCCGGGGGTAGCCCGGTACAGGCAGGATTAATCAATGACGAAATTGAACGCCTGCGTGCCAAATATCCGGCCAAACCACTCTATGCCGTGGTTGAAGAGGTGTGTGCCTCGGGTGGATATTACATCGCTGCAGCGGCAGACAAGATTTACGTGGACAAGGCCAGCCTGGTGGGTTCAATTGGCGTCGTCATGAACGGCTTTGGTTTCACGGGCACGATGGAAAAGCTGGGAGTAGAGCGTCGCCTGATCACCGCTGGTGAAAACAAGGGTTTTCTGGATCCTTTCAGTGCGGCAGACCCCTATCAAACCGAATTCGCCAAACAAATGGCCGAAGAAATCCACCAGCAGTTCATCGCTGTTGTTAAAGAAGGGCGCGGGGACAAACTCTCCAACAATCCTGAACTGTTCAGTGGCCTTGTGTGGACTGGAGCAAAAAGTGTGGAGCTTGGCTTGGCGGACGAACTGGGTTCCATTGATACCGTGGCCCGTGATGTCCTGAAGGCCGAAGAAATTCTGGATTACACCGAGCAGGATTCTTTCGCAGAACGTTTTGCGCAACGGGTGGGTGTGGTGTTCGGCATGGGAATTCGCAGTGCGTTTCCTGAATTTGGCACCAGTCAACGGGTTGGGTTTCAATAACGCGAGCTCAAATCGCTCGACGCTGGTTTAATGCCCAGCGGATTTAGCATCCATAGCATTTAGCATCCATAGCGCTTAGTACCCATGGCGCTTGACACTCACTCGGCGCGAGTTCCAACCGCTCACCCAAAAACCTGCATTTCCCTTTTTGATCCAACCCACTGCTCACAAACACTCGGCAAAACAGATGGCCGAGTGTTTGTGACGCCCTTCGGGCATACGCAGTGGGCTGAACCAAACGGGCAGGTTTTCTTGAGGGCGAAGCGATGGAACATCGCTGCCGATTGGGTGCTAACCAGTCGGTAATTGATCGCGCGGTGGATTCATCTAAATATGTGGGTTCTGTCTGCTGCTTGAACATCCGTTGGTGCTCAGCCTGCTCGGCGGCATGTTGCTAGAATCGCAGCCAGTGTCTTGCCAGCTCGGCAGCGTGTTTGCTTGTTCTGCATATTCAAGAAAAACGCCCGACTTGAACAAGGTTTCAATGGTCGCCAAGCGGTGAAACCGATGGCGGCACCTCAGCCCGACCGTTTGTGTTGTCGGGCTGAGGTGAATTGAAAGCCTTGCTTCAAGAAGGGATCGGCGGTTTTCTGTGCAGAATCAAGCAACTCGCGCCGAGTAGGCATGCACACGGTCTGTATGCCGAATCAGGTAACTCGCGCCGAGTAGGCAACTGCACCAATCAGGCCAGCCACAGGAAAAGACAGGGCAGTTTCCCCGGCGCAGGCGGTTGCTTTCTCCAGTTGGCAACAGTTTTGGTCTGGATAAACTGATCATCGCCAGTCAAATCCCACCCAACACACAGCAAGGTACTGTCTGAGAGTTGCTTTAATAAAGCCTCAATCAGTTTGTCATTTCGAAAGGGGGTTTCGATCACCAATTGTGTGCAGTTCTGGGATTTGGACTCACGCTCTGTTTGCTTGATCCAGATATCGCGCTGGGCGGGCTCAAGAGGAGGGTAGCCGTGAAAACGAAAACTTTGACCATTCAGCCCGCTGCCCATCAGGGCCAGCAATATTGAACTGGGTCCCACCAACGGGTTCACCGGGCAGCCCATCTTGTGGGCCAAAGCTACAATTTCAGCGCCGGGGTCGGCCACGCCGGGGCAGCCTGCATCACTCATTACTGCAATAGGCTCGCCCGCTTTGCACTGCTCAATCAGCGCAGACCGTTGATTCAGGTCAAGTTTGGATATTTCCAGGATCTGTAAATCCCGAATGGCCACAGGCATGTTGAAATCTCCCAAGGCAGCGCGCGCGGGCTTGGCATTTTCAACCAGCCAGACTTTGCATTGCTGAACCAGGTGCAAGTCGGCCTGCAATAATGGGGCTTTGGGCGTTTTCTGGCTTAAGGGGCTGGGAACAAGGTGAAGCATCTCAGGGCAGCGTCACTTCAAACTGTCTCAAGGCACTGGACACTTCTATTAGAGGCAATCCAATCAAGGCAGTTGGGTCGCTGGATTCCACTCTTTTTAGCAAAGAGATACCAAGTCCCTCACTTTTTGCTGAGCCGGCGCAATCGTAGGGCTCCTCGGCAATCAGATAGCGTTCAATTTCGGCTGCATCCAATTCACGAAACTCTACCGAGGTGGGCACTGTGAATTCAATGGTTTGGGCTGTTTCAACACAGCAGACGCATACAGCCGTGTGAAATACGATCGTTTTGTTGCTCATGCTGCGCAGTTGGGCGCGTGCGCGGTCGTGTGTGCCGGGCTTGCTGATCGCCACACCATCCACATCTGCAACCTGGTCCGAACCGATTACAATCGAAGCGGGGTGCTCGGCAGCCACAGCCATGGCTTTTTCTCGCGCCAGGCGCTTGCAGGTATCCAGCGGTGTTTCTCCCTGTTTGGGGGTTTCATCGATTTGGGGGGATTCACACCGGAAATTGATTTGCAGGCGCGCCAAAAGCTCACGCCGGTACTTGGAACTGGATGCTAAATACAGGGAACGGGTCATTTGATTTGGATGCCGGCTTTGACATAAAACGTTAGGCAGAGTATTATCGCGCGTTTCCTGCTTTTCTTATCCGCATGCGGCACAAAGGCCCACTAAAACAGTTTGACGAATTCGACGCATGGTCGTTTTCTCGCTCGGGCGAACGCATTCGCAGTGATGAAGTGAAGTTTGACTTCCCCAGACTGGCTGGTGACGAAAGCATATCAGCCAGTCATGTTGAAAATTGGGAAATTTCCGGGCGAATCAACGCCAAGTCTGAGAGCGTAATCCGGTTTCAAGGCCGGTTTTCTGCCGAGTTTTCTTGCGTAGTATGTGGTTCTGGCGTGCAGCACGTCATCGACTTTGATCGTCATTTGGTGCTGGTTACTTCAGAATCCCAAGCTGATGTTTACGATGAAGAGACACTTGACGAGCAAACTGATGTGGTTGCATGCCCGGGTGCGATAAACTTGCGCGACTGGCTCGAAGACGAAATACTGTTGGCTTGTCCAATGTTTCCAAAGCATGATGCTTGCTCGGATGTTGCGGGGCGGTCATGGCGGGACAGCGAATCCGACGAAGATACTGATGATCACCAGGATGACACTGCTGGTGATACAAAACAGGAAGTACAGCGTCCTTTTGCCAACCTGGGCGATTTGCTCAAGGGCAGCAAAAAGTAACACTTTTATACATGGAGCTTTAAAATGGCCGTTCAACAGAACAAAAAATCACCTTCCAAGCGTGGCATGCACCGCTCACACCAGAACCTGACAGCGCCGACCTTGTCTGCTGATTCTTCTTCTGGTGAAACACATCTGCGCCACCACATCAGCCCCAACGGCATGTATCGTGGCAAGAAAGTTGTAAAGACCAAAGCTGACGAGTAATTATTTACTGATCAACCAGGCAACTGCAGTCTGTTGCCATGAAAACCAAAAGGTCTAAGAACGGATGGTTCGCATAGCGATTGATTGCATGGGTGGAGATCACGGATTGTCGGTCACCATCCCGGCCTGTTTGCGCTTTATCAAGTTGCACCCTGATGTACAGCTTGTTTTGGTAGGAAAGCAGACAGAAATTGAAGCTGCCCTGGCCAAAAAGAAGGCATTGGAGCTCCCCCAAATTACCATCCGTCACGCCAGTGAAGTGGTGGAAATGGATGAGCCTCCCGCCCAAGCCTTGCGTAACAAGAAAGATTCATCAATTCGTGTATGTGCCAATCTCGTCAAAGACGGGTTGGCAAGTGCATTTGTGAGCGCCGGAAACACTGGTGCGCTGATGGCAATTTCACGTTTCGTACTGAAAACGCTCGACAGCATCGACCGCCCGGCCATTGCTTCTTCATTGCCCAATATGAAGGGCAAGGGCACTTTGATGCTCGACCTGGGCGCAAACGTCGATTGCGATCCGTCACATCTGTTTCAGTTTGCGGTGATGGGTTCGGCTTTTGTCAAAGGTATCGAAGGCATAGACCGGCCCACAGTGGGTTTGCTTAACATCGGCGAAGAAGTTATCAAAGGCAATGAGGTTGTTAAAAAAGCCTCTGAATTGTTGCGTGCAAGCGAATTGAATTTCTACGGCAACGTAGAAGGCAATGACATTTACAAAGGCACCACCGATGTAGTGGTTTGCGATGGATTTGTGGGTAACGTGGCCCTTAAAACATCCGAAGGCCTTGCGCAGATGCTGGGCGACATCATCAAAACCGAGTTTAAAAGAGGCCTGTGGCCCAAGGTGGCTGCGGTGTTTGCTGCGCCAGTGTTGCTCCGATTCAAAAAAAGGGTGGATCACCGCCGATACAACGGGGCAGCTTTGCTAGGGCTGAAGGGGATTGTGATAAAAAGCCACGGCTCGGCAGACGCCTATGCCTTCTTCCACGCGATCAAGCGAGCCTACGATGCCGCCAACGGTAATTTGTTGGACAGCATTCGGCTTACGATGTCGCACTATGTACCTTTGGCTGCGCCAGCGGCTTCAAGTGCAGGGGAAGCAGTCGTTGTCCCGGTTGAGGCAAAACCCGACCAAGTGATTTAATGTCTCCATACAGTGCGATTCTTGGCACAGGCGCGAGCCTGCCAAGACGTGCGGTTTCAAATCAGGAACTGACCTTGTTTCTCGCCGAAAAAGGTGTGGAAACAAGCGCGGAATGGATTGAAACGCGCACCGGTATCCGGCAACGGTATCTTTGCGACCCCGATGAAACGAATTGCGAAATGGCGAGTAAGGCCGCACTGCAGGCTTTGCAGGCTGCTGGCGCCACTCCGCTTGACGTCGAACTCATTATTCTCGCCACATCAACGCCTGATCAGGTGTTTCCTTCCACGGCCTGTGCTGTTCAGGCCGAATTGGGCGCGCACAAGGCAATCGCATTTGATATTCAGGCTGTTTGCAGCGGCTTTGTGTACGCACTGACCGTGGCTGATTCCATGATCCGTGCTGGGCAAGTCAACAACGCCCTTGTTATTGGATCAGAAGTGTTCAGCCGTCTCATGGACTGGAATGACCGCACGACCTGTGTGTTGTTTGGTGATGGCGCCGGTGCCGTATATCTGAAAGCCAGCAGCGAGCCCGGAATATTGGGCTGCAAGCTACATTCCGATGGCAACATGGGTAGCATTTTGAACACCACAGGTCGAATTGAAGGCGGGCGCATTGTGGGTGATCCGTTCCTTCGCATGGACGGCCAGGCCGTATTTCGGCAGGCCGTATCAGTTCTTGGAAACAGCGCACTTGAGTTGTTCGAAAGCCTGAACTTCAAGCTTGAGGATCTGGATTTTCTGGTGCCGCATCAGGCCAATGTGCGTATTTTGAATTCAGTCGCCAAAAAACTGAAGTTGCCCGAAGACCGGGTCATTGTCACCGTGGGGATGCACGGCAACACGTCTGCAGCCTCGGTACCGTTGGCACTGAACCATGCAATTGTGCAGAAACAGATCAAAAAAGGTCATAACGTGCTCTTACAGGGCGTTGGGGGCGGTTTTACTTGGGGCAGCGTGCTTGTTCGCATGTAAAATAACGCAAATTGAAAATTAGATGAATTCCTCCAATATGATCAAAAAAATCGCGTTTCTGTTTCCGGGGCAAGGCTCTCAGTCTGTGGGAATGTTGAATGCATTCAAGACTGCCCCTTCTACGGCGGGTCTGTACGCATCTGCCATGTTGGAAGCCGAGCAGTCTCTGGGTCAGAACCTGGGTGAGCTTATTGAAAATGGTCCTGCTGAATCATTGAACCTTACCGTCAATACCCAGCCAGCCATGTTGTTGGCTGACACACTCGTATTGCGTGCATGGATTGCTGCCGGCGGGTCCGCGCCTGATTTGGCCGCTGGGCACTCCCTGGGTGAATATGCTGCATTGGTGGCAGCAGGGGTACTCAGTTTGTCGGAAGGGCTCGCGCTCGTTCGAATCCGCGCACAAGCCATGCAGGAAGCGGTGCCTGTGGGGCAGGGCGGTATGGCGGCTATCTTGGGTCTAAGTGACGAACAGGTCAAACAAGCCTGCTTGCAAGCCAGCGTTGACGGCGAAGTGGCCGAGGCGGTCAATTTCAACGCGCCAAGCCAGGTCGTTATTGCCGGAAGCGCACATGGGGTGAAATCTGCTTGTGAGGCGGCCAAGGCCTTGGGGGCCAAACGAGCACTCGAACTACCTGTGTCTGCACCGTTTCATTCCAGCCTGATGAAGCCTGCTTCAGTGAAACTGGCAGCGGCATTGGGTCAGAAAAAATTCTCGACAGCGGCATTCCCTGTGTACAACAACATTGATGTGGCTGTAGAATCCGACCCCGCACGAATTCAGGATGCGTTGGTGCGTCAGGCTTATGGGCCGGTGCGTTGGGTCGAGACCATTCAGGCGATGACTTCAGCTGGAACAACACTTTTTGTAGAATGCGGGCCAGGCAAGGTGCTTGCCGGATTGGTGAAGCGAATCAGCGATGTTCCGGTAGTCAATATTTATGACCCTGACAGTATTCAGGCGGCTTTGACCGCCGAACAATAAGGAATTGCCTGTATGACATTCTTTGATTTGACTGGGAAAATTGCATTGGTCACTGGCGCAAGCCGGGGCATCGGTCGGGAAATTGCCTTGGCACTTGGCAAGGCTGGCGCAACCGTGGTTGGTACAGCCACCTCGGAAAGCGGTGCGGCAGACATCTCGGAAGGTTTGAAAGACGCTGGAATCAAAGGGTTCGGCGCTGTGTTGAACGTCACGGAAACTGCAACACTTGAACCCCTGTTTACCCGAATTGCAGATGAACTTGGGCAACTGACCATTCTGGTCAACAATGCGGGCATTACCCGCGATCAGCTGTCCATGCGCATGAAAGACGAAGACTGGGATGCTGTCATTGCCACCAACCTGTCGTCTGTATTCAAGTTGTCAAAGCTGGCCATGAAACCAATGATGAAAGCTCGCACGGGGCGGATCATCAGTATTACCTCGGTAGTGGGAACAAGCGGTAACGCAGGACAGGCCAATTATGCCGCTGCAAAAGCTGGCGTTACAGGAATGACAAAAGCGTTGGCACGCGAGCTGGGAAGCCGCAATATCACTGTAAACTGTGTGGCGCCCGGATTCATTCAAACTGATATGACTGATGCCCTGTCGGAAACGCAGGTGGATCAGTTGAAGCAACAAATCCCGCTGGGGCGTATGGGGCAGGTCACGGACATTGCTGCGGCTGTGTTGTACCTGGCCAGCGATCAAGCGGGGTATGTAACTGGAACCACATTACACGTAAATGGTGGAATGTGGATGGGATAATAGCAAGACATTTGGAATATGATTTGTCATATCGACTTGCTAAACTCTTTTGATTTTTTATAAAAACCCACGGAGGCTCCGTAATGGACAACATTGAACAGCGCGTTAAAAAGATTGTGGCCGAACAGCTCGGCGTTAAGGAAGAAGAAATCAAAAACGAATCTTCCTTCGTAGATGATCTGGGCGCTGATTCCTTGGACACAGTGGAATTGGTTATGGCTTTGGAAGAAGAATTTGAAACAGAAATTCCTGATGAAGATGCCGAGAAAATCACCACTGTGCAACAAGCGATTGATTACGTTAAGACAAACTCTAAGTCTTAATGGCTGATTAACCAAGGCCACAGGTGATCAATATCGCCTTGGCCTTGGTCATTTCAGGCAAACATGGATAAAGGAGGGCTTGTGAGCCGTAGACGTGTTGTTATTACCGGTTTGGGCATCATCAGCCCAGTGGGTAATTCTGTAAGCGAAGCGTGGACAAGCCTTACTCAAGGCAAATCCGGTATTTCAAGCATTACCCGCTTTGAAACAGAAGCCCTGACTGCAAAAATTGCCGGAGAGGTCAAAGGGTTTGACGTCGCCGAATACATTCCTGGTAAGGAAGCCGCGCGGATGGATACTTTTATCCATTATGGCTTGGCTGCGGGTATTCAGGCCTTCAAAGACTCGGGGCTGGAAGTCACCGAACAGAATTCCGAACGAATCGGGGTCAGCATTGGTTCTGGCATTGGCGGTTTGCCAATGATCGAGGACACGCACACCGATTTGGTCAACAAAGGCTATCGCCGGATTTCCCCATTTTTCGTACCCGGTAGCATCATCAACATGATCTCTGGTCACATGTCCATCATGTACGGTTTGAAAGGGCCGAATATTGCAATGGTCACCGCGTGCACCACAGGCACACATTCCATTGGAGAGGCCGCCCGTATCATCGAGTATGGCGATGCAGATGTCATGGTGGCCGGCGGTGCTGAATCCACTGTTTCTCCTCTGGGAATCGGTGGTTTTGCTGCCATGCGTGCACTTTCCACCCGCAACGATGACCCTGCTGCAGCAAGTCGCCCATGGGACAAGGACCGCGATGGTTTTGTTCTGGGTGAGGGTGCTGGTGTGTTGGTGCTTGAAGAATACGAGCACGCCAAAAAGCGTGGAGCCAAGATTTACGGCGAAGTCGTAGGTTATGGCATGAGCGCAGATGCAAGTCACATGACTGCACCCTGCGCAGACGGCGATGGTGCCGCCCGCTGCATGAAAGCAGCCCTGCGAAATGCCGGCATGAACCCTGAGGACGTGAATTATGTGAACGCACATGGTACGTCCACTCCATTGGGGGACGTGGCTGAAACCATGGCGTTAAAGCGTGCCTTGGGTGATCATGCCTACAAAACCGTGGTGAATTCCACCAAAAGCATGACCGGGCACCTTCTGGGCGCTGCTGGCGGCATCGAAGCTGTATTCACTGCATTGGCGGTTCATCATCAGGTGTCTCCCCCTACCATCAACCTGCTTGAGGCGGGTGAAGGCTGTGATCTTGATTACTGTGCGAACACAGCCCGTGACCTGAATATCAAGCTAGCGTTGTCCAATTCATTTGGCTTTGGCGGTACCAACGGTACTTTGGCCATCGCGAGGGTGTAACGGGGCTATCTTTGTTAAACACACGCTTGGGCGGCGCACCTGATGACTTTGTGTTTGCCGCCCATGTAGTCTCCCTCTCTGCTTATTCTCAACGGGTCTTGTTTCGTTTTTCGATGCAAGATGAGCTGGATGAGACAATCAAGTTCAACCCCAGGTTTTTTCAGATAGTCAGCCAGGGATCGAATTCCCGCGCCATACCTGTAAAGCCGCAACGTGCATGGGTGACTCCCTTCTGTATTTTTCTTCAAATTCCGGTAGAGCCCAAATCCGCATCTCGTTGGGTCATCGTGCCCGAATCTGTTCAGGCTTTCCTGTTGCTGCGGGTGTGTTTGAATCGACTTTCTCTGGATGATAATCCGGATAAACCTTCTCTTCTTGCCTATTTTTGGAGGATGAATGTCCTCCGATAAAGACGATGATCTGTTGATAGTTCAGCGCGTGCAAGCGGGCGACAAGTTGGCATTCAACTTGCTGGTGAACAAGTATCACCGGCGGGTAGGGCGGTTGCTCACCCGAATGGTGCGTAACCAGGAAGACATTGAAGACATTGTTCAGGAAACTTTTATCAAGGCTTATCGCGCCATTGGGAATTTCAGGGGTGATAGCGCGTTTTATACCTGGATTTATCGAATTGCCATCAACACCGCGAAAAATCTTCTGGTGACACAAGGCAGAAGGCCTTCCACCTTGAAGGAGGCAAATGATGATGACAATGAAACTTTTGAAGACAATGCCGCTCTTAGTAACATCGATACGCCTGAGTCCTTGTATCAGACCAAGCAAATCGGTGAAGCTGTCAATGAAGCCATGGCTGCGCTACCTGAAGAGTTAAGGTCCGCCATCGTCATGCGGGAAATTGATGGGTTGAGTTATGAAGAAATTGCAATTGCAATGGATTGCCCAATCGGAACCGTCCGATCGCGAATCTTTCGTGCAAGGGAGTCGATTGCGGCAAAAATCAAGCCTTTGTTAGAACCAAAGGGTAGCAAGCGTTGGTGAACTGGTGAAAAAAGTGATGAGCAAAAACGAACAAATTTCTGCAATGTTGGATGGCGAACTCAGTGAGGACGAACTGAAGGCGTTGTTGTCTGACATGGATCTCGACGATACCCAAACCTGGACGAGTTACAGTGCCGTGGGTGATCTTATCCGTTCCACTGAAATGTCCGTTTTTCATTCACCACCTCTACTCGACAGGATTGCAGCGCGTCTGAATGAAGAGCCCACCGTGGTGGCACCAGTTATTGCTGCCAAGGTTGCCCGTGAATCCACTTTACAGAAAGCCCTTGGCGCAGGGCGGGCCCGGCGCGTGTTCGCATCTGTTGCAGCAATCGGTTTTTTCAGTTTTGCTTTGAATCAGGCCATTCCACCATCTGACAGTCAGGTTCAAATGGTTCGAACCCAGCCTGTGCAAAACCAGGTGTCCGAAGCAGATCTGGCCTTGTGGCAAGAGTATTTCATGGCCCATCAACAGAACAGCGTTCGAAGTGGACTTTCCGGTGTTTCACCAATCGCCCGGGTTGAGGCAGACCGCCCCTCCATGGACAACACCGAACGTGTCATTGTTAACAACACCGACACGGTGGAATGGATGAATGTTTGGGAACCTTCCTCTTATGCAAGCGACCCCAGCGTGAAATTTACTTATGTCTCGTCCAGTCGCTAAATGATGAAGATGTACTCCCCGGTTTTCGGTACAAAACAGTTTCTCTGTGGTTTCCTTCTGGCTGTTGCCAATTTCAGCGTTCATGCTGACCCAGCCTTGTGGAATCTGGTGTGGGCCAGCCACGATCAGGCCAAGACGCTGAGCTATTCGGGGCTGTTGATTACCGAATCAGGTAAACACTCTCAAACCAGCAAGCTGCTTCATCAAGCCACGGAAGCTGGCGAATTTGAGGTGCTGGAACGTCTGGACGGTCAGCCTGCGAAGTGGATTCGCCACAACGATCAAATTCAGTGCGTCATCCCCGATCGAAAAATGATTTTGACGGAGCGTCGACACACTTCAGTGGCCTTTCCCCGTGTTTTTGCCGCCAAGGACGGGGTGAATACATTAGGCCGTTTGTATGACATTAACGAATTGCCAGGGAAGCGTGTTGCCGGGCGTTCCGTTCGTGTACTAAAGCTTAGCCCCAAAGACGATCTGCGATACGAGTATCGCCTCTACCTGGACAGGGAAAGTAAACTTTTGATGCGTTCAGAAGTTTATTCACCAAAGGGTGAAGTACTCGAGAATGTTGGGTTTAAAGAGATCTCGTTTGAACCCGCTTTGCTGGAAAACCCTGCGCTTCAAAAGGCTGGGCCTGGGTGGATCAGCAGCAGCACGGAAGTACGCGTTATGGGAAAGGATGAATTAAGCTACGATTTACCCGACCTTGCCTTTGGATTCAAAAAGGCGGATACGGTTTGCCGAGTAAAAGGCAAGGAAGAGCAAATTCATCAAACTGTTTACTCGGACGGGTTGTCGACTCTGTCTGTTTTCATTCAGAAAAGTCAGCCAGGGCAATCGATGCCGCAAGTCCCCATGAGTCATGGTGCAGTGATGTCCATGTCTGCCACGCAGGGCAAACACATGGTGACCGTGCTGGGCGAAGTACCTGAAAAAACTTTAGAACTATTTTTGAAATCTGTTCGTTGGAAGTCTCAATAACAAGGAAATTTTTAGATGAGATCTGAAGCGTTGAATTCCCGCATTGGGTTTGGATTGGCCACTTTTTTTCTGGCCTTGGTCTTGATGTTTGGTATGGGAATCAATCAGGCTGAAGCCCAGACCAATTCCCGTGGCTTACCAGACTTTTCTGATCTCGTTGATCGGGTCGGGCCGGCGGTTGTGAATATTAGAACCACCCAGAAAGTGCCTCAAAACCAACAGGGCATGCCAGGTTTCCCCGGCATGGATCCCAATGATCCATTTTTTGAGTTTTTCCGTCGATTCATGCCACCCGGTACTCCGATGCCAGGTCAGCCAGGACAACCACCTCGAGGTGGCAAGCAAGCCCCGGACCGTGAGGTGCCCAGTGGTGTAGGTTCTGGTTTTGTTATAGATTCCGATGGTTATTTGTTGACCAACCACCACGTTGTGGATGGTGCAGAATCCATTATTGTGACTTTCCCCGACAAGCGTGAATTCAAGGGCAAGGTAATTGGTTCAGATCAGCGTACCGATGTGGCCTTGGTGAAAATTGAAGGCAAAAGCCTGCCGTTCCTGAAAATCGGCAATGTCAACAACACGAAAGTAGGGCAGTGGGTCGTTGCGATTGGCTCACCATTCGGGCTCGAGAATTCAGTGACTGCGGGTATTGTGAGTGCCAAGGGCCGTGACACCGGTGAATACCTGCCTTTCATCCAGACTGATGTCGCGGTCAACCCCGGTAACTCCGGTGGCCCATTGCTTAACCTGGATGGCGAGGTCATTGGTATCAATTCCCAGATTTACAGCCGTACAGGCGGATTCATGGGTATTTCCTTTGCCATTCCAATTGATGAAGCCATGCGAGTGGCCAAGCAATTGCGCGAAAGCGGCAAAGTAAGCCGTGGCCGCATTGGCGTGGGTATTGGTGAAGTGGACAAAGACGTAGCCAAGGCCCTGGGTCTTGATTCAGCTGTTGGCGCGTTGGTAGGTTCTGTTGGAAAAGACAGCCCTGCGGACAAGGCAGGCGTGATCGCTGGTGACATCATTTTGCGCTTCGATGGCAAGAAGGTGGACAAGGCATCTGATTTGCCGCGCATCGTTGGTGAAACCAAGCCTGGCAGCAAGGTAAACATGGTGCTCTGGCGCAAAGGCGCTGAAAAAACGGTGCCTATTACTGTAGCCGAATTTGAAAGTGATGCTGCCAAGCCCAGCGCCGCACCTCTTGAAAAACCCAAGCCGGTTGAGGCGGACAAACTTGGCCTTACTGTAACCGACCCAACTGCTCAGGAAAAGACGGCATTGAACCTGACTGGTGGCGTGGTAGTTCGCAATGCGGGTGGCGTTGCTGCCGGTGCGGGTATTGCCGCCGGTGACGTCATTTTGCGTGTCGGTCGTACTGACATTACATCTGCCAAGCAATTCGCCGACCTGGTCAAGGCCATTCCGAAAGGTCAGGCGGCACCCATGCTGGTGCGTCGCGGAGAGAACTCCTTCTTCGTGGTGATCACACCTTGATTCTATGAAATTCACATGCTGGTCGGCCTTTGAGAAATATGCTGTAAAGCAAGGCCTGATCAGGTAAAATACAACGTTACCGAAATTTTCAGGGGGCCGAGCAGCCCCCTTTTTAATGATGCAAATGCAGCACATACGCAATTTTTCGATCATCGCCCACATTGATCACGGGAAGTCCACGCTGGCAGATCGCCTAATTCAAAACTGTGGCGGCTTGAGTGATCGGGAAATGGACTCCCAAGTTCTTGATTCCATGGACATTGAGCGCGAGCGCGGTATCACCATCAAGGCCCAGACGGCGGCTTTGACTTACAAGGCCAAAGACGGCAACACCTATTTGCTGAATTTGATCGACACCCCTGGACACGTTGATTTTTCTTATGAAGTCAGTCGATCCCTGTCTGCCTGTGAAGGTGCCTTGCTGGTGGTGGATGCTTCGCAAGGTGTTGAGGCGCAAACAGTGGCGAACTGCTACACGGCGCTTGATTTGGGTGTTGAAGTGCTGCCCGTGTTGAATAAAATTGATTTGCCCCAGGCTGATCCAGAGAATGCAAAGTCGGAAATTGAAGATGTGATCGGCATTGACGCGTCCGACGCGATTGCCATTTCCGCAAAAACAGGTTTGGGCATTGAAGACGTGCTGGAATTGATTGTGCGGAAGGTTCCACCCGCACGTGGCAGTCGCGAAGCGCCTTTGCAGGCCTTGATCATCGACAGTTGGTTCGACAACTACGTGGGCGTGGTCATGCTGGTTCGGGTGGTCAACGGCGTGTTGAATCGCAAAGACAAAATCAAACTGATGGCCACGGGCGACACCTACATTGCAGACGACGTGGGTGTTTTCACTCCCAAGTCGATCGCGCGTGATTCACTGTCCGCAGGTGAAGTGGGTTATATCAATGCCGGTATCAAGCTCCTCGAAAGTGCCAAGGTGGGAGATACCGTGACGCTGGCTGGCAAGCCGGCTGACAAGCCTTTGCCTGGTTTCAAGGAAGTACAGTCGCAAGTGTTTGCAGGCCTGTTTCCTGTGGAAGCCAATCAGTACGAAGCCTTGCGTGAAGCACTGGACAAGTTGAAACTGAATGACGCAGCACTGAACTACGAACCCGAGGTGTCACAGGCACTGGGATTCGGTTTCCGTTGTGGCTTCCTGGGCATGCTGCACATGGACATCGTGCAGGAACGGCTTGAGCGTGAGTTCGACATGGACCTGATCACCACGGCTCCCACCGTGGTGTATGAAATCAAGCAACGGGACGGCACCATTTTGCGTGTTGACAACCCGTCGAAAATGCCCGACTTGAGCAAGATCGATGAAATTCGTGAGCCGATTGTGGTCGTGAACTTGCTGATGCCCCAAGAGTACGTGGGCTCGGTGATGACCTTGTGTACTGGGCGTCGCGGAAACCAGACCAACATGGTTTATCACGGTCGTCAGGTTCGCCTGACCTTCGAAATGCCCATGGCTGAAATTGTGCTCGATTTTTTTGACAAGCTGAAATCGACCTCTCGCGGTTATGCATCCATGGATTATGCTTTCAAGGAATATCGGCAGGCCGACATCGTGAAAGTGGACATGCTGATCAACGGCGAGAAGGTAGACGCCTTGTCCATCATGGTTCACCGTGGAAACTCCATTTACCGTGGCCGCGCAGTAGCCGGCAAAATGCGTGAAATCATTTCCCGCCAAATGTTTGACGTGGCCATTCAGGCGGCTATTGGTGCGAACATTATTGCGCGTGAAACGGTGAAGGCGTTGCGTAAAAACGTGTTGGCCAAATGTTACGGTGGTGACATTTCCAGAAAGAAAAAGCTGTTGGAGAAGCAGAAAGCGGGCAAGAAACGGATGAAGCAGGTGGGTAACGTTGAAATTCCGCAGGAAGCATTTTTGGCCATTCTTCAGGTGGAAGACAAATAACAATGAATTTTTCCTTGATCCTGTTTTTGCTGGTACTTTTTACCGGTTTTTTCTACGCTCTGGATGCGTTGGTATTCAAACCCAAGCGAAGACTTGCTGCCGAGCAGGCCTTGGAGGGTAGCGCAACCAATCCAAACCTGAGCGATGAAGCAGTTCGACGCATTCGCCACCAGCACATGAAGCAACCGCTGTGGCTTGAATACAGTGCAAGCTTTTTCCCGGTAATCCTGTTTGTTTTCCTGTTGCGGTCTTTTGTTGTTGAGCCCTTCAAGATTCCTTCCGGGTCCATGATTCCAACCTTGCTGATTGGTGACCTGATCTTGGTCAACAAATTCACTTACGGCATACGCTTGCCGATCATCGACAAGAAGATCATTCCCCTGTCTGACCCGCAACCCGGCGATGTCATGGTGTTTCGATATCCACAAGACCCTTCGCTGGATTACATCAAGCGTGTAGTGGGTGTGGGTGGTGACGTTGTCGAATACAGGAACAAGAAGCTTTCAATCAATGGCAAACCATTGCCCGTGACCGAGCTGGACAAATATTACGACCCCAACAATTTCTCGTATTCACTACAATTTCAGGAAGAGCTTGGTGGTAAAAAGCACTTGGTGATCAATGACGAAGAAGCGCCACCTTTTGTAATTGGTGCGCAGTCATTCCGCAACCGTGACAATTGCAAATACGACGTCAATGGTTTCCGTTGCGAAGTACCCCAAGGCCACTATTTCATGATGGGCGACAACCGCGACAACTCAAGTGACAGCCGCATCTGGGGCTTCGTATCGGACGAACAGGTTGTTGGCAAAGCGTTCCTGGTCTGGATGAACTTCAATGACTTCTCCCGAATCGGCCTGTTTCACTAGGACAGGGCAGGAGATTGTTCATGGACCGTTCCAGGTATTCCCGTCTTGAAGCCGAGCTGGGGTATGAGTTCAGCAACCCCGACTTGCTCCGGGTCGCCTTGACCCACCGCAGCTTTTCAAGCCAGCACAACGAGCGCCTTGAATTTCTCGGTGACAGTGTCTTGAACTGTGCAGCGTCCATTTTGTTGTATCAGACACATCCCGACATGGACGAAGGCAAGATGTCCCGGGTGCGCTCGCACTTGGTCAAGCAGGATTGTTTGGCCATGGTGGGTCGCAGCCTTTCACTTGAGAAGTATCTCTCACTGGGGGCTGGCGAATTGCGCAGCGCAGCCACCATCAAGGACAGCATTGTTGCCGATGGCCTGGAGGCTTTGTTCGGGGCCATTCTTCTCGATTCAGGTTTTGAAGCGGCACGGGATTGTGTCATTCGGCTGTTAAAGCCTGTGATGCTTGAAACTCCTGTGGAATCCATGGGAAAAGATCCCAAAACCCGCTTGCAAGAACTGCTTCAGGGTAAAAAACTGAGGTTGCCTGTTTACACGGTTTTGGTGGAAGGGGGCACTTCAGCCAGTCCGGAATTCAGCGTGGAATGCGCGGTTCAGGACCTTGAAATAGTCAAGTTGGGCCAAGGCCATTCACGGCGAATCGCCGAACAGCATGCCGCGCAAGCGGTACTTATTCAATTGCTTGAGCGGGAGTATTCAGACCCCAATCAAGCCAGCAGGAGGCAATGAACATGGCCGAATCAAAATGTGGCGTCATTGCGGTAGTTGGGCGGCCCAATGTGGGCAAATCAACCCTGATGAACGGCATGATTGGCGAACACTTGTCGATCACCTCCAGCAAGCCTCAGACAACACGTCACCGTGTGCTGGGTGTGATGACTGAAACAGTGAAAGAAGTGCCCACACAATTTATTTTCGTCGACACCCCTGGTTTTCAGACCAAGCACTCGAACGCGCTGAACAAGACCATGAACCGCGCGGTATTGACTGCTTTGGCTGATGTGAATGTCATCTTGTGGGTGATTGAGCAGGGCAAGTTGACACCAGCCGACATGAAAGTGCTTGAGCTTTGCCCCAAAGGCGTGCCTCTTGTGGCTGTGGTGAACAAGGTTGACCTGCTGGAGAAGAAAAACGAGGTGCTTCCTTTCCTGCATAAGGTAAGCGGGCAGCGTAATTTCGATGCCATCGTGCCCTTGAGCGCGCAAACGAACAAGAACCTGGACAGCCTTAAAGAGGCGGTGTCGGCTTTGTTGCCCGAACAACCTTTTTTCTACGATGAAGACACGCTGACGGACCGCCCAGAAAAATTCCTGGCGGCCGAGCGGATTCGGGAAAAACTGTTTCGACTGGTTGGCGACGAATTGCCATACACCTGCACAGTGGTGATCGACAAGTTTGAAATTGAAGAAGGGCGCCGGGTTATTCACGCCTCCATTCTGGTTGATCGGTCTTCTCACAAGGCGATGATTATTGGTAAGGGCGGTGAAAAGCTCAAGCGGATCGGTTCTGAAGCTAGGCAGGACATGGAGCGCCTGTTCGGCGGCAGTGTTCACCTTGAAACCTGGGTGAAGGTGCGCAGCGGATGGGCCGACAACGCCAGTTTGCTGCAAAGCCTGGGGTATGAATAACCCACGATCTGGTTCCGACCTGGCCTATGTGTTGCACAGTGTGCCATACAAGGAAACAAGTCTTATTGTTGAGTTATTTTGCAGGGAGCATGGGCGAATGCCAGTGGTCGCCAAGGGGGCAAAGCGCCCCCATTCGGCCCTGCGTGCCGTGCTTGTGAGCTTTCAACCGCTGTCTGTTCGTTTTTCCGGCAAGTCGGACGTCAAAACACTGACACAGGCTGAGTGGCTGGGTGGATTAATGTCGCCCGATGGAAAGGCCTTGTTCGCGGCTTACTATCTCAATGAACTGTTGATGCGGGGCTTGACCCGGGAAGATGCACACCCTGAACTGTTTGATCTTTATCAGCAAACCTTGTTGGGTTTGTCTGAAGGAGAAGACATGAATGTGTGCATTCGGCGTTTTGAAGTAGGCTTGTTACAGGCCTTCGGATACGGCCTGGATTGGGCCTATGATGCAAAGGGAGAGGCCATTGAGCCAGCCCTAGAGTATGTGTGGTTGGACCAACATGGATGGATTCCCTCAGTCGGGGGAAATGTAAACAATTTGCAGAACGGTAGCGTTGAACAAGTAGTCCAAGGTCAATGGATTGCTGAAATTCAGGAAGGAATTTGGTCCAAAGCCGCTTCCAGTGCGCTAAAGCCGATTACCCGAAAATTGTTGATGACCCATGTTGCCCCCAATGGTTTGATGTCAAGAGTCTGGATGGAGCATTTGTTAAGAACATGATTGAACTCGGCGTAAACATTGATCACGTGGCCACAATTCGGCAGGCAAGGCGAGGGCATGAGCCTGATCCCTTGAAGGCTGCGTTGCTTGCTGAAGAATACGGTGCAGATGCAATCACCGTGCATGTGCGCGAAGACCGCCGACACATGCAGGATGATGATGTTCGACGCATCCGACCCATGATCAGCACAAGAATGAATTTTGAATGTGCGGTGGTTGAGGAGATGATTCGTCTTGTCGAGGAAGTGAAACCCCAAGACGTATGTTTTGTACCTGAGCGTCGCGAGGAAGTGACAACAGAGGGTGGTTTGGATGTGATTGGCGGATTTCATTTGATCGCACCTGCTGTTGCGCGTTTGAAAGACCAAGGCATGCGTATATCCCTGTTCATTGATCCAGATATGAATCAGATAGAAGCCGCCTTGAAATGCGGTGCAGATGCAATCGAGTTGCACACAGGAAGCTACGCCCATGCAAACACAGCCACATTCGAGTACGAGCTTGCCCGAATACGCAAGGCCGCAAATTTCGGGGCAGCAGAAGGTTTGCGTGTGAATGCAGGGCACGGATTGAACTACGACAATGTCAAACCGATTGCTGCGATTGAAACCATTGCTGAACTGAACATCGGGCACAGCATTGTAGCCAATTCGGTGTTCATGGGATGGGAAGCAGCCATCAAGAAAATGAAAGAGTTGATGGTGACTGCAAAGCTGGAAGCGATAAGGCCAAGATAGTGCTGGTTTGGTGCTGGTTTAGCTGCGAGATAAGCGATGATTGACGATGTTTTTGGCTTGGGCTGCGATATTCTTGAACTGGCACGACTGGATGGCTTATTGGGCAACGACAAGGCTCGATTTGTGAAACGGGTTCTCACTGTGCAAGAGCAGGCGGAGTTTGAAAACCGTTCCGCTAAATCCGACAATAGAGGCCGATTGTATGTCGCAACGCGGTTTTGTGCGAAAGAAGCATTTTCGAAGGCCATGGGAACAGGAATTGGTGCGCAGTTTTCCTTTCAGGATTTGTCGGTGTTGAACGATGAGCTTGGTCGACCCTTGTTGAGTTATTCCGAGCGGCTAAGCGGCTGGCTGGAATCCCGAAGGGCTTTTGCCAAAGTCTCCATTAGTGATGAGCAGCACTATGTGATGTCAACAGTAATTTTATATTCAAAAACAATAATTTAGAATAAGGAATTCACTCACCATGTTAGGTCCATTCATCATCGGTTTAACCGGTTTGACTTTGTCTGAAGAAGACATTGCGCGCATTAAAAGCCCTGCTGTGGGTGGTCTCATCCTGTTCACGCGCAACTTTGAAAGCAAGGCGCAACTGATTGATCTGGTTCAATCAATTCGTGCAAATGGTGGGCAGAACAAACCGGTTTTCGTTGATCACGAAGGTGGCCGAGTGCAGCGGTTCCGGGATGGTTTTACCGCCATTCCATCGATGAAACAGATTGGTCAGCGTGCCGAAGTGGATTTCGACGATGCCATGTCCCTGGCGCGTGAAGCTGGGTTTGTGATGGCCGCTGAACTTCGGGCCTGTGGCATTGACATGAGCTTTGCTCCGGTGCTGGATCTGGATTGGGGCAACAGCGAGATCATTGGTGACCGTTCTTTCGGCAAAGACGCACGCATGGTGGCGCGGTTGTCATCAGCCCTGATGAATGGCATGGCATTGGCCGGCATGCAAGCCTGCGGCAAACATTTTCCTGGCCATGGTTGGGTCAAGCTGGACAGCCACCTTGCCTTGCCACAGGACAGTCGCCCATTGAGCGAAATTTTGAAAGTGGATGCATTGCCTTATCAACTGAATTCCACATTGAACATGGCCAGTATCATGCCGGCCCATGTTGTCTATTCGGAAGTGGATAGCAAACCGGCGTGTTTCTCCAGTTTCTGGATTCAGGATGTTTTGCGAGTTCAATTCAGCTTTGACGGTGCAGTTATCAGCGATGACCTGGACATGGTGGGGGCGCACGGGGAGGGCGACATCCACGCTCGCGCCAGTGCGGCTCTTCAAGCGGGTTGTGATGCCGTATTGGTGTGCAACAATTTCGAGGACATTGCCAGCCTTGTCGAGAATCCGATACCGGAAGCATTTGAAAACAGGGAGGTACGGGACCGCCGCTTGAGCCGCTTGTTGTCAGGCCCTTTGCTGGACTGGGCAAGCCTGCGACAAACTTATATGTACCAGGCGGCTATTGACCGCATCACCAATATCTGAACGCTTGCAATAAGCAAACCAGAATAAGAAAAGCCGCCTGAACTGTTGAAGTTCGGCGGCTTTTTCACAATGCTGCCCTAGAAAACGACAGCAGGTACTTGATTTGCTTACTTGATTTTTGCGCTGGTCAGCAGCTTGCCTTGATACTCTTCCCACTTGTCGTTGATCATTTTCTGTTCAAGTTGTGGGCGAATTTCTTCCAGTTTCGGGGCTGTAGCCTGGCGTGTATCCGCCAGCAAAATCACGTGGTAACCAAACTGGCTCTTCACGGGTGTTTTTGTATACTCGCCTTTTTTCAAGCCGACCATGGCTTGGGAAAACTCGGGTACGAAGCTGTTGGGGTTGGCCCAGTCCAGATCGCCGCCATTTTGGGCTGAACCTGGGTCCTTGGACTTGCTCTTGGCCAGCTCTTCGAATTTGCCGCCCTTGCCCAGCTGGTCAATGATGGATTTGGCTTCGTCTTCTTTTTCAACCAGAATGTGGCTGGCGCGGAACTCGCTGCCGCCCATCATTTTTGCAATTTCAGCGTAGGCTTTTTGTACTTCAGCGTCGGTCAGCTTGGTGTTTTTGTAGAAATCTTCACGCAGGGCATTGGCCAAAATGGCCTGGTTCATCATTTGAACCTGGTATTTCACTTCAGGGTTGCTGCCCAAGCCTTTCTTGACGGCTTCCTGCTTCATCACTTCCTGATTGATCAGTTCCTGACGAATGGTTGCACGCATTTCCGGTGATGCCGCCTGTCCGCGCTTTTCCTGCTCGGCCATGATGAAATCAACCAAGGCGCTAGGGATGGACTGACCATTCACCATGGCTGCGTTTTGTGCATGCACGGGGTTGCCCAGAACCAATACGGCGGCCAGACAAGTTGCTTTCAATGTGGTTTTAAACATAACAAAATAACCTTGTGTCTCAGAGTTAATACGATATTTCTGGCTGCTGTCCCGAGATGCGTCTCAAGAGTTCTCTTCAAGGGAGTCCTCTGTGGAGTCAATGGCCAAAGCATGGATTTCTTTTTTCATCCATTCTGCCAAAGCATCATACACGAGACGATGGCGCGCCAAAGTTCTCAGCCCATTGAACCGGGCAGACTTCAGCTTGACCCGGTAATGTCGCCCACCTGATTTCGCACCTTCGTGACCTGCATGCAGGTGCGATTCATCGGTCACTTCAACCACCGCGTCCAGGGCGGATTCAAGCCGTTTTTTAATGTCTTCACTGGTGACCATGGTTTTACTTGGCCTCGCTGTTTTGTTTCATGTGCTTGGACATGTAAAACCCTTGGCCAAAGACAAAAACCAGTGTTGCTCCAAGTGAGCCAAACAGTTTGAAGTCGACCCAGACATCGGTGGAAAAGGAGTAGGCCACAGCAATGTTCAAAACGGCCATCACCACGAAAAAGCTGACCCAAGCCCACAACAAATTCACCCACGCATGGGCAGGTAGTTCAACCTGGCCTTTCATCATGAGTTCAATGGGGTTTCGCTTGAACGCGTAGGCTATCAAAAAACCGGCTGCCATCGCGAGATACAACACCGTGGGTTTCCATTTGATGAAGGTTTCGTTTTGAAGAATCAGGGTAGCGCCGCCAAAAACCGTGATCAGGATCAGGCCAATCCACTGCATGTTTTCCACTTTTTTGCCGGTGGACTTTTGGTAAATGATCTGCAAAACCGTTGCCAGTATGGCGACCACAGTGGCCAGTAGAATGGGCAACTGGGCCGTTTGCACTTCCGCATTTGAAATACTGTTTAGAACGGGTTCCAGAAGCGATTGCGCCTGTTCCGGGTTGCTGCCCGCCCATTTGAAGCTGACAAAGAATAGAACAATCGGTAAGAAGTCGAGTAACAGTTTCATGTGGTGGTGGTAGTGGGGTTATGCCGAAGAGTCGGATGCAAAAGGTTCGAACGCAAGGCTGACCGAATTGATGCAATAGCGCAGGCCCGTTGGCGCTGGTCCGTCCTCAAACACGTGACCCAAATGCGAATCGCATATTTTACAGGTCACTTCAGTGCGCGTCATGCCGTAACTGCGGTCTATGTGTTCTTCCACATTGTCCGGGTTCAGTGGGGCGAAATAACTGGGCCAGCCGCAGCCTGAATCAAATTTGGTGTCAGACGCGAACAGTGGGGTGCTGCAACAAATACAGCGGTAAATACCAGGCTCATGGTGGTCCCAATACTGACCGGTGAAGGCACGCTCGGTGCCTTTTTTGCGAGTTACCTCAAAACTGGTCGGGGTCAGTTCCTCGCGCCATTGTGCCTCTGTTTTTAATACTTTTTCAACCACTTTGGTGTCTCCTTAAGACGAACAGCTGAGTACCAGCGATTTGGCCCAATCAGGCGGTTCAGCCATGAATTCGGGTGGCATTGAATCGACTTGGTAGGGATCAGACAAGGCAATGAACAATCGGTTCACTTCAGCGAAATTGCCGTGCTCTGCCTGTTCAATGGCTTTCTGCAGCAAATGGTTGCGCAGCACAAAGGCCGGGTTCGTGCGGTCAAGCTGATTGCGCCAATCGGCAAGCGGCACGGTGGACTTGCCGGCTACTGCAAGCCATTGGCCCAGCCAGATTTTTGCACCTTCCACCTGTGCTTCCTCGCCCAAGCTTAATGTAAAGAAGGGGCTTTGCTGCCAGGCTGCGAAATTCTGCTCAACGCTGGCGGATGGGTTCAATGCGGAAATCGATCTGAAGAAACGGGTGAAGTCGAGCGTGTGTTCATGCATGAACTTCAGGGTATTTTCAATCAATGTGTCCACAGTTTCACCTTGCTCGATCAGCAAGCCGAGCTTGTGTGCAAACAGGCTGCTGTGCTGCTCGTGGAACACATCTGCAAAGCCATCCAGCAGGCCTTGCAGCGTTTCCTTGCCGTCGGGCAGCAAGGTGCTTACGGCCTGCGCCAGCGCATACAGGTTCCAGTGTGCAATCCTGGGTTGGTTGCGATAACTGTATCGGCCCTGGTGGTCGGAATGGTTGCAGATGTGGTCAATGTCGAACCCATCCACAAAGCCATAAGGGCCGTAATCGATGGTCAAGCCCAGCAGGCTCATGTTGTCGGTGTTCATGACGCCGTGACAAAACCCCACTGCCTGCCATTTGGCCACCATGTGCGCTGTGCGCGCTACTACGACATTCAGCCATTCAAGCAATCCGTTTTGAAAGCTGGCGTCGGTGTCGCCAAGGTCAATTTCAGGGTGGTGTTGCTCGATGTGCCAAGTCAACAGGTTGCGCAGTGCGTCCAACTGGTTGGTGTAGGCAAAAAATTCGGTGTGACCAAAGCGCATGAAGCTTTCGCTGACACGGCACACAATGGCGGCTGTTTCCGTGGTTTCCCGAAAAACCGGGTCGGCACTGGCGGTCAGGCTAAGCGCCCGCGTGGTCGGAATGCCCAAAGCGTGCATTGCTTCAGACGCGAGGTATTCACGTGTGGAAGAGCGCAGCACGGCGCGGCCATCGGCATGGCGGGAGTAGGGCGTGGGCCCAGCACCTTTCAACTGAAGTTGCCGATACTGGCTTGCCTTGCGCACCTCGGCAATCAGCAGGGCACGCCCGTCGCCCAATTGCGGCACGAACACACCAAATTGGTGGCCACAGTACACACTGGCTTTGCTGGTGTATCCAGGCCAGGGTGCGTTGCCTGAAAGCACATCAATTCCCTGCGTGGAGGCAAGCTGTTCAACATTCAAGCCGACCTCAAGCGCCAATGCTTCATTCAGATGAAGCATCGTCGGTGGAGTTCGCAACGCAGTAGTGGGCACTTCGGCCAGGTAGGGCTTGCCCAAACTTGCGTATTCTTGAACCAAAATAGAATCGTGATTATGAAACAAGGCTCGGTCCTGAAGTATAGTTTCGTTAAATAGCCCCACCATTGTAGTCGGGGAATTCACGCGTACAGACGATTGACCTGGAGGAGAGTAGGCAAATGCAAGGTTTGATGATGAATATGCCCCTGTTGATTTCATCGGTGATGGAACATGCAGAGCGGCACCACCCGCATGGTGAAATTGTGTCGCGTCGCACGGAAGGCGACATTCATCGAACTACCTACGGTGAGGTGGCCAAGCGCGCGAAAAAGCTGGCCAACACGCTGGAAGAATTTGGAGTACAGCGGGGTGAAAACATCGCAACCCTGGCCTGGAATGGCTACAGGCACGTTGAAATTTACTACGCCGTATCCGGCATGGGTGCGGTGGTGCACACGTTGAACCCGCGCCTGTTTCCTGAACAACTGGTTTACATCATCAACCACGCCAAAGACACCACGGTGTTTTTTGACAGTACTTTTGCGCCCCTGGTCAAAGCCGTTGCAGCGGCATGCCCCACCGTGAAGCGATGGGTGCAAATGTGCGATGAACAAGCCATGCCCGCCGAGCCGGCCGTGGCAGGTTGCCTGAATTACGAGGCCTTGATCAAAGACGCCTCAGACCAGTATGTGTGGCCCGTTCTGGATGAAAACTCGGCTTCCGGCCTGTGTTATACCTCCGGTACCACAGGTAACCCCAAGGGTGCCCTGTATTCTCACCGTTCAACTGTATTGCATGCCTTGGCGGCTTGTACACCCGATGCCTTGGGCCTTAGCAGCCGCGACACCATTTTGCCGGTGGTGCCCATGTTCCATGTGAATGCCTGGGGTATCCCTTACATTGCCTTGATGACAGGCGCGAAAATGGTGATGCCTGGCGGAGCCCTGGACGGTGCATCCATTTACGAACTGCTGGAAACCGAGAAAGTGAATTTTTCTGCAGGTGTACCCACGGTGTGGTTGGGCCTGTTGAACCACGTACAGCAAAACGGTTTGAAATTCAGCCATTTCAACCGCACCGTGATTGGTGGTTCAGCCGCACCCGAAGCCATGATCAAGACCCTGAACAATTTGGGTGTGGAGGTGATCCACGCCTGGGGCATGACCGAACTTTCACCGCTGGGGACGGTGTGCCGCCTGAAGGCGCAACACGCGGACTTATCGCTGGAAGAGAAACAGAAGATCATGCAGAAGCAGGGAACAGCCATTTTTGGCGTGGACATGAAGATTGTCAGCGACGATGGCGAGGAGTTGCCATGGGATGGCGAAGCCTTTGGCGATTTGCTGGTGCGGGGCCACTGGGTCATCGACAGTTACTACGGTGGTGAAGGGGCCAAGGCATTCACGACCGACAAGGACGGCAAGAAGTGGTTCGCCACAGGCGATGTGTCGAAGATCAACCACGAAGGATTCATGCAGATCACCGACCGTAGCAAGGACGTGATCAAGTCGGGCGGCGAGTGGATCAGTTCAATCGAGCTGGAAAATGTGGCCATGGCCCACCCGGCAGTCCACGAGGCTGCGGTTATTTCCGTGTATCACCCCAAGTGGGATGAACGTCCGCTACTGGTGGTGGTGCGCAAGCCCGGCGCCGAAGTGGGGCGGGATGAGTTGTTGAATTTCTATGAGGGCAAGGTGGCCAAGTACTGTTTGCCAAACGATGTCGCGTTTGTGGACGAGTTGCCGCACACCGCAACTGGTAAAATCCAGAAACTGAAGTTGCGCGAGCAATTCAAGGACTACAAGTTGCCCAATTAATTTTTTTTGAGAAGTTCAATGATCAAGCACATCGTATTCTGGCAGTTGAAAGATGAAGCCCTTGGCAACACCAAGGCCCGCAACATGGAACTGGTGAAGGAAAAGCTGATGGCTTGCGCCGACATCGTGCCCGGTATTGTGGACTTTGAAGTAGGTTTGGGCGGCTCCGGCCTTGAGTGCACCTACGATGTGGTGTTGTATTCCACGTTTGAGGACAAGTCCGCGCTGGACGCTTACCAGGTTCACCCCCAGCATGAAGCCATCAAGAGCTTCATTGGGGAAGTGCGCAGTGCCCGGCAGTGCATGGACTACGAAGTGATTTGAATTTGAAGTGTTTCCCGGCCGGTTTCATCACCGGCCGGATTGAATGTAATCTCGGTAAACTGCACGATCTTTTTCGTGTCCATCAAGATCACGGCGCTTGAACGGGTGCCATACAGCGGCGACACAATTTTCACAGCCGACAGCATTTTCTCCCACTCGTGCGGCACTCCTGTATAGGGCAGTTCAGTGTCTTCAGCCAACCCGGTGTGCCCCAGTAATTCAAGCAATGACTGCTCGAAATGACGGCGATCAGTGTTGCTGTTGTTCAGTCGAACAAGCTGATGTTCCAAGCCAGCCTCAAGTCGTCGGGTTTTCGGCCAAGGCGCACCCAAGTGCCCATTCGACACGCTATAAATCCCAGGTTCCAGAAGCACTGAAAATGGCACACCATTGTTCAGTTTGAGGCCCTGATTACTGGTGCAATGAATTGTCAGCGTATTCAAATTGCCATGAACCAAATTAAACCCGGCATAGTTCAACGACATTTCTTCCGTAGGCCCTTGGCCGTTCTCAATAGCGCTGAGCACCAACTCACCCCGTGAAGGCGCCGTTGCCGGCAGGTTTAGCGCTGCGTTTCTCACATTGGTCAACAGGGCAAACTCACCTTTGCTGCTCAGGCCCAACCAACTGCCACCCGATTGCAAATCCTTGCCGGCAAGCACAAAGCCGCCGGGTACGGGCCAGACTTGCAGTGGGGCAGTGGGCCTGTTGTGAAATTCATCCCGATTGGCCACGCAAATGAATGGAAAAACCGGGTGAACACCCAAGGCCAAGGCTGCTATGCACATGGCTTGGCTGCCCCCACAATTACTTCGCTGAAAATTTCTGTGTGTCGGGCAGGCGGGTTCTCAAAAGTTGAAAAACTGCGCTTGGCCAGTTCCTGCACCTTCTCGCAGAAATCTGCAATCTGCTTTGACTGAACTGGCGCAGGCTCAATGACCTCCATCAAGGTGAAATAGGGCTTGTCTGCTTCTTCACGCTGGTACAACTTGGCGGTGCCCAGGTTTTCGCCCTCGAGCGCCTTGATCAATTCGCCCGCGCAAGCCAGTCCCTGAGCAATGTCAGCCTTGGGAATGCGGTAATAAACAAAAAGCTGCATGGCCATGGGTGTCAGGCTGTTTCAAACACGTTGCCTTTCTGGTGCACATCGTAAGGTGGGGGTGTAACCTGCAACACTGCCTCACCCGCTTCACTTTTCACACGGAAAATCGCATTGGGCTGTTCTGCATCGTCAACCGGCAGTTCAATCAGCAAGTGCTGCTGGCCATTCAATTTGACTGAAGTGGCCACCACACCGGCCGGTTCATTGTCCTTGCCAGCCAGCCAGACATCTTGCCCCGCAGCCACCACCAAGTCACCACTGGCTGTCGCCTTAAACACGCGCCGTTTGACCTTGCCCAGGTAATGGCTTCTTGCCACAATTTCCTGTCCTGGATAACAACCTTTGCTGAAGCTGACCCCACCCACCAAATCAAAATTAATGGCCTGAGGAACAAACATTTCTACTGTGGGCTGCGACACATAGGCAATGCCCAGCTGCTGCAAGGCAAATTCAAAGGCATCGTCAGCCTGGGTATCAGCTGTGCCCTGTTCGTCGGCAATCAAGCTGAAACCGGGTGTTACACCGCCCAAAGCCCGCAGACTGCCCGTGGCATTGCCGTGTTCGTCCCATTCCACCTGCATGGGTCGCGCCAAATCAGTGGCCGCCACATACGCTACCTGGAACTCGGCAGAACTGTCACGAACCTTGCACTTGCTACGCAGCACAAACATGTTCAAGCGTTTGACCAATGCCGGCACAATTTCCTTGCGGCACACCATGAAAACCTGTTTGCCTTGGCGCAGAATGAAAAAACTGCCAAGTAGGCGTCCTTTTGCAGTGCAAAGCCCTGCCAGGCGCAGCTGACTTTCAGACATGCCCGCCACATCATTGCTCAATTGTGATTGCAGAAAAGAAATGGCGTCGTCTCCGTCCACGCCAATGACGCCCCAACGTGATAAAAACAGTGCAGACATGCTCAAACCCTTTGTATTGATCAAAACAAACAACGCCCAAACCAACCGGAAAAAGTTTCCCGCTATGATTAGGACCAATTCCCACATTGTAGTGGCTTCTGGTAAGGTCTCGCCTTCCAGCAACCCAAGGTAAAGCAAACACGTGCGCAAAGCCAAAAAATCACGAAAAGTACCCAGGAAAACGAATTTTCAATGGCTTTGGCTGAAGCGAATTGCCATTGCGGGTGTGGTTTTGCTGGTGGCAGGCCTCGCCCTTTTGTCGTGGTTGATGCTTACACCCATTGACCGGAACCAGTTGCGTGTGGATGCCCATGTCAGCAGCGGACAAGGCGCGCGCGGCATTGCCAACGAGCTGAATCAACAGGGCTTGAAAGTCAACCCGACACTGTTCGTGCTTGCGGCAAGGCTTACTGGCCGTGCCAGCCAACTGAAGGCTGGCCGATATGAACTGCCCGAGGGTATCAGTGTGGTCGGGTTGGTGGAGTATTTGAGCAAAGGGCAGGGTGTGCTCAGTAGTATCGCCCTGATCGAAGGTCAAACAGCCCGGGCTTTGCTGTTGAAATTGCGCAGCCAACCCGACCTGATCGACGATTACCCCGGACTGGATCATCACGCCATTGCCACCCGGATGCAGCTTGAAGGTGGTAGCCTGGAAGGCTGGATTTATCCCGACACTTACAAATACTCGCCTGGTTCCAGCCTGTCGGAACTGCTGGAACGGGCTGTACGTTTGCAAAAGCTTGAACTTGAAAAGGCCTGGCAGCAGCGTGATCCCCAGTCGCCCTTGAAAACGCCTTATGAGGCACTGAAAATGGCCTCGATTGTGGAAAAAGAAACCGGTTTGGCCAGCGACCGTGGCAAAGTGGCCAGCGTGTTCGTGAATCGCCTGCGCGTGGGCATGCTGCTTCAGACCGACCCCACGGTCATTTACGGCGTTGGTGAGGCATTTGACGGCAACCTGACCCGCAAGCACCTGCAAACCGACACCCCTTACAACAGCTACACCCGCGCGGGCTTGCCGCCCACGCCGATTGCCACACCGGGCAAGGCGGCTCTTTTTGCGGCCTTGAACCCTGAAAAAACACCTTATTTTTATTTTGTGGCCAAGGGTGACGGCAGCAGCTATTTCAGCAAGAATCTGAATGAGCACAACAACGCTGTTCGCAAATATCAACTTGGACGATGATTCATTCATGAACAAACGAAAGCAGGGATATTTGATCAGCTTCGAAGGAGTCGATGGTGCGGGAAAGTCTTCGCACATTGCCCGTGTCAAGACGCACCTCGAGCAGCTTGGGTATGAATGCCTTCAAACCCGAGAACCGGGCGGAACACCCGTGGGCGAGTCAATCCGGGACCTGGTGTTGCACCACGACATGGACATCAACACCGAGTTGTTGCTGATGTATGCGGCCCGCCGGCAACACATGGTGCAGACCATACAACCCGCGCTGGATCGCGGGGTGTGGGTAATCACTGACCGTTTCGAGGACAGCAGTTTTGCCTACCAGGCCGGCGCCGGTGGTGCCAGTTGGGAAGCCTGCCAGCAGCTGAGCAAATGGGCCTTGAATGGTTTCGAACCCACACTGACCTTTTTGTTTGACCTGCCCATTGCCGTGTCTCAAGCCCGAATTCAGGGCAGGGCAGGTGACGGGGACAAATTTGAAGCCAAGCCTGGTAACTATTTTGAAGCGGTTCGGGCCGGGTTCATCAAAAGGGCTCAGTTAAACCCCAGAAGAATCCGGGTGATTGATGCACAACCGTCCGAAGCCGAAGTGGGTGAGGCCGTTTTGCTTGAACTGGACAAATTCATGCGTACCCATTTGAACCTGGGCTTGGCATGAGCACGGCAAGCTGGCTGCTTCGTGCCCAGACACAACTGGGCAATCTGATGCAGGCAACCACTGCACCCATTCTGGTACACGGCCACCAACCCAAGGGCCTGTATGAACTGGTCACCCAGCACCTGGCTGAGGAGCTGTGTGAAAACGTTGCGGCAACAAAGCCTTGCCTGCAATGCCCCGGTTGCCACATGCGGCTGGCAGGCAACCACCCGGACCTGCGGTATTTGATGCCGCAAGCCGTGGCACTTGAACTGGGCTTCAACGTGGAAGTGAAAAGCGGCGTCAAGCCCAGCCACGACATTCGAATTGACGATGTCCGGGATTTGCAGAATTACTTCAATACGGCATCAAGCCGGGGCGCTTCACGTTATGTGGTGGTGTACCCGTTTGATCAAATGAACGCCAACACGGCCAATGCCTTGCTGAAAACCCTGGAAGAGCCAGCCAACGGATTGCGGTTTGTCCTGGTGGGAAGCCGCATCGACAAATTGCTGCCCACCATTCGTTCGCGCTGTCAGGAACTCACCATGCCCATGCCCGGAATTGTTGAGTGCCTGAAGTGGCTGGAGGGGCAGGGCGTGGCCCAACCCGAGATCGCCTTGGGTGTGGCCATGAATGATCCCTTCGAAGCTTTAAGCCTTGCGCAGCAGGCGGCAGACCAACTGGATTTGCGCAAGAAATTTCTGGATTGGCTGGCCAACCCGGATCAGCATGCCAACCCGCCCGCAGGCCTTGAAAAAGTGGGCTTGCCCGTTGTTCTGGAGTTGGCCATGCGCCTGTGCAGTGATTGTGTCGCCCAGGCCCATGGCCTGAAAGGCAACAATTTTCCCTGGCTTCAACCCAAGCTGATGTGGGTTAAATCGGTTGGGATTGAACGGTTCAGCAACCTGTACCAAAACCTTCAAAAGGAATTCAGGTTGGCAAATCATCCGATTAACCCCCGTTTGGCGCTGGAGTATGTGGGCCAACAGTGGCAAACTTTGACCAGGTAGTTGTTTAAAACCGGTTTCAACCTTGAGCAGGTCTTCAGAAGCATGAACAGTCCAACGATCAACAATGCCCGCAACGCGAAAGAGGCCACACGCCCTTGGATGTTGTCATTGACGCTTGGCGACAAGAACACTGCCGCCAGTTTGTACATGCCCTTCATCAAGGGGGGCGGGGTTTTCATTGAATCGGACAAAGAGTACAACCTTGGAGACCCTGTTTTTGTGCTGCTCACCGTGGGTGATGACGCCAAGAAATTTCCGATCAACGGCAAGGTGGTGTGGATTTGCGGCGCAAATGCCAGGGGCGACAAAGCCCGCGGTATCGGGGTGCAGTTCCCGAAAGACGACAGTGGCGAAGGCGCGCGCGTGGCAATTGAGCAAATGATAGGTAAAATGCAAAATTCCATGAAAAAAACAGCAACCTTGTAGTGTTTACCGATTCGCATTGTCATCTTGATTTCCCCGGTCTGGTCGAGCAGCTCCCAGACATTCTCAGCCGAATGAAAGCAGCACAGGTCAGTCGCGCCTTGTGTATTTCAGTCCAGCTAGAAGACTTTCCAAATGTACTGGCGCTGGCCGAAAACCACGACAACTTGTGGGCCACAGCAGGTGTGCATCCCGATTACGAAGACATCACCGAGCCCACAGTTGAAAAACTGCTGCAGCTGGCAGACCACGCACGGGTGATTGGTATCGGTGAAACCGGGCTGGATTATTTCCGCTTGAAAGGCGACCTGGAATGGCAGCGCGAACGTTTTCGCGTGCACCTGCGTGCCGCCAACGTGTGCAAGAAACCCGTGATTGTGCACACCCGCGCTGCTGGGGATGACACGCTACGTATTCTTGAGGAAGAAAATGTGCAGGGTTGTGGCGGTGTCATCCACTGCTTCACCGAAACACTGGATTTTGCCCGCAAGGCACTCGACCTGGGCATGTATCTGTCCTTCTCGGGCATTGTCAGCTTTAAAAATGCAGCCGATTTGCGTGAAGTGGCCCGGTTTGCGCCACTGGACAGAATTCTGATTGAAACCGATTCCCCTTACCTGGCGCCCGTGCCGCATCGCGGAAAAACCAATGAGCCCAGCTTTGTGCCCCATGTGGCCAAAGTAATTGCAATGGAAAAAGCTATTTCAATTGAAGAGGTTGGTATTCAAACTTCAAGTAACTTCGACAAACTGTTCGGCTTGGTTCAAACCGAGGACGCGGCAGCTTGAACAGACGACAGTTCTCCGCCTGCCTTGCTGTAACACTGCTGTTGCCTTGCTTGTCGCACGCGGGTGCCTTCGAAGACTTTTTCCTCGCAATCAAGTTTGATGATGAAAATCGCCTGCGTGCGCTGCTGCTCAAGGGCATGGACCCCAATACAGTTAATGAACAAGGCTTTCCTGCACTTGTGTTTGCAATGATGCAAGACTCGCCAAATGCGGTGCGCGTGCTTTTGTCATCAAACAAACTGGACCCCGATCAGCCTGACCCCCGAGGTGAAACACCATTAATGGTGGCCTGCACGCTGAACAAGCCTGAATGGGTTTCGGCCTTGCTGCGCAAAGGCGCAAAGCAGGGCGCCGATGGCCAGTGGACCCCCTTGCACAATGCAGCGGCTGCAGGTTCATCCACTGCAATTGAACTGCTGGTGAAGGCTGGCGGCAACATCAATGTGCTTTCTCCCAATGACACCACCCCCCTGATGATGGCCGCGCGCGAGGGCAGGGAGACAGCAGCCCGCGCACTCTTGAAGTTGGGTGCCAACCCGGCGCTCACCAATCAGGCTGGCTACAATGCGGCTGGATATGCCATGAAAGCTCAGCGACAAGAGCTGGCTTTCGAGATCATGAAAAAAGAAAAGGCGCTTCGCAAAGCGCCTTTGAAGCCAAGCCCCGGCAATTAGATGCCGGGAGGCCCTTGGCGGGTGAGGGGTAGGGCGTCTGTTTACAGGCTCGCTTCAAAATGTTTGACCAGATTTCGCAAGTCCCCAGAAGTGGAGGCCAATTTTTTGGCAGCACCATCCAGATCGTGAATCGCAGCCACATTGCTTTCAGTCAAGGCACTCATTCTTTCCATGCTGTTGGCAACTTCCAGGGAGGCTTGGGATTGCTGTTCCAGCATGGCTGATATGTCTTTTGCAGATTGAGCCACACCACGGCTGGCTAACTTGATGGCTTGCAAACTTTCGCCAGCCTCCAGAATCAGGGTAGTTCCGACATTGACTTCATCAACAGCCCTGCTCATGGTGTCCAGACCCTTTTGTGTACCGCTTTGAACTTCCTTCACGGTGGCTGAAATTTCTGTGGTCGATTGTCGCGTCATTTCTGCCAATTTGCGTACCTCGTCAGCCACCACCGCAAAACCTCGCCCGGACTCACCGGCACGTGCTGCTTCAATGGCCGCATTCAATGCAAGCAGGTTGGTTTTCTCGGCAATTTCAGTGATGGTTCGTGTCACCGTGCTGATTTTGACCACAGCCCGGTTCAGTTCCTCAATGTTTTGTTTGGCGTCCTGAACCACCTCAGCCACTTTTTGAGTGGCTTGTGTGGATTTGTCCATGCTTTCTGCACCGGTATCCACCACATCCATCGCATTCTTTGCATGGGATGAGCTTGCACCGGTGGCCTCGGAAATTTCCGAAACCGACACTGACAATTCTTCCAGCGCTGCTGCAACACCGTTAATACCGTCTGATTGCTGCTGGGTACGTGTCATCAGGTTAATAGCCAACTGGCTAAGTGCTTCTGCATTGCCCTTCACCTCGGATGAACTGGACACCACATCCGCCACAATGGCACGCAAGTTAACCTGCATGCTTTTGAAGGCAGTGTGGACCTTGTTGAACTCGCGGGTGCCCGATTCCGGGATTTCATGTTTGAAATTGCCCTCAGACAAGGCGCACAGGGCATTCATCATGGCCTGGTTGGTGTGCTCAACACGACCTTTGATCCACATCAAGCCAAGGCCAGCAGCCACAAAAGAAGCCAGGGCACTGCCATACACCACGGCGGAAATTCCTGACATTGAAAGCAGGGCGATGATTGCGGGTAAGAAACACACAACACTGAGGTCGACTAGGAAAGGACGGCCTTTGGCTGGCTTGGTAAACGGGAAAGTGGCATTGCCGGCATTGATTGAGCGGTACAAGGAATCTGCCTGGGACTTTTGCGCATCAGTTGGCTTTGAACGTACTGACATGTAGCCAATCTTCTGGCCATTTTGTGTCAACGGCGTGACATAGGCATCCACCCAATAATAACCGCCGTCCTTGCACCTGTTTTTTACCAGGCCTTTCCAGGGTTCGTTGCGGTGTCCTGTGTCCCAAAGGTCTTTGAACGCATCGCGCGGCATGTCTGGGTGGCGGACCACATTGTGCGGTTGCCCAATCAACTCATCGAGCGAAAATCCGGAAATTTCGACAAATGCAGGGTTTGCGTAGGTGATTTTGCCTTTCAAATCAGTTTTGGTAACAATCGGGACACGTGGGTCCAAAAGGCGTTCCGGGCCGTTTGTAGACGCTGACATTCGCGCGTTACGACCTTTGAGTTCCGCTTTGATTTCTGTGGAGGCGGTGTTTGACATTTGGTTTTTTCCATACCAGAAGGGTCTATATACCCAAGCATGGTACGAAAAACTCACGTCATGACAGACCTGTAATAGAGGCCCATATCGACCTTAGTTTCAAGTATCGAAAGCTTATTCGGGCAACTCGAGATCAACCACAATTATTCGTGACTGAAGATCAGAAATGATGACTTGGCTGTTTGTGATTGCATCGGTAGGCCAGTCTGGATAGACCGCACTTAACACGAATGCAAAGAATACGAATTTGTACATGAATGCCTCTGGCTGAATTGAGCGGGGTCATTCATGTTTTCGGGTGAAAACCAAGTTTGAATCATCGCCAAACTTGGTGGGATTCACTCTGGCTAACCCAATTCGAATCAACCATATTAGTTACGTATAATTTGTATTATGTAAACTAATATTAATATCCGTGTTCAAATGCATCCCGTTGGGTACCCTCTGCCGGTTTTTCCAGCAGAACGAACAAGGACAGGCAAATACTACCGGTTTGCATGAATCCACCCTCCACCTGTCTAGGTATCATTCCAACACCCCGATTCAATACTCTTCAGGCTTTCCTCATGTTTTTAACCCGCAATCGATTGCTGTTCGTCTCCGCCTTCTTGTGCCTGTTCACAGCAACAACAGCAAAAGCTTCCGAACGATGGGTTATTCAATTCAAACAGAACCAGTCCGCTCAGGAAAACGCCCGGCAATCCCGCCTGTCAGTGTTGCAAAAGCAGCAGGAAATTGGCGCGTTGGTGAATGAACTTTCGAAGGTTCACAAACGCCAGTTCAGGATGGTTCGTGCCTTTGGTAATCAGGGTGCCATTGTGGTGCTGCCAACAGAATCGAATTGGAACATGGAACAGGTTCGACAAAGGCTTGAATCGGATCCACGTGTTGAATCAGTCGCCTTGGACCGTCGAATTCGCCTGCGTGCGCAGTCGCCGCTGATCGGTTTGCTCAATGGGCTTGACCCGTCTCGCCAAAGCCGTTCCTGGTTTCATCAGGCGGTTTCATCCCAACCTGCCTCAATGAATTCGGCCACACTGTGGGCCAATTTTCACGGCACTGCGCCAACGGTTGTGGCCGTGCTGGATACAGGTGTACTGCCCTCGCACCCCATGCTTCAAGGTCATTTGTTGTCTGGGTACGATTTTGTAGCGGATCCCTTTATTGGTGCTGACGGGCAGGCCTCAAGCGGTTCTGATCGTGATGCAGATCCTACTGACCCTGGCGATGGTGTCACGCCCGCAGATTTATTGTTTGACCCGGCTTGCGGTGCGGTCAGCCAGTCCAGCTGGCATGGTTCTTTTGTATCCGGCTTGCTGGCTGGTAACCCGGTTGTTTCCGAAGGTATCTTTCCTGTGAACTGGAATGCCGCTGTTCTCCCCGTGCGGGTGTTGGGAAAGTGCGGTGGCTTTTCAACTGACCTGGCTGACGGTATCCGTTGGGCAGCTGGATTGAGTGTGCCTGGTGTACCCGCCAACCCCTTCCCTGCCAAGGTTATCAATTTGAGTCTGGGTGCCGAAGGCGAATGCGTCGGTGCCATTGAAGGTGCTGCAGTTGCTGCTGCCCGTCAGGCTGGTGCTTTGGTTGTGGTTGCTTCAGGCAATGATGGCGGTTCCGTTGATTCTCCAGCCAATTGCCCTGGTGCATTTGGAGTGGGGGCGTTGGATCAGCAAGGCTTGAAAGCCAATTACAGCAATTATGGACCCAGTATTCAACTGGTGGCACCCGGTGGCGACGCGGCTTTTCCCATTTGGAGTGCCTCAAATACTGGATTTTCTACCCCCTTGAGCAACACCTACAACACCAAGATCGGCACCAGTTTTTCCGCACCTATGGTGGCAGGCGCAGCTTCTTTGTACTGGTCTGTGAATCCTTCTGCGAGCGTAGCCACAGTTGAGTCCGCACTGAAGTCCAGTGCCCGCCCTTTTCTCTCTTTTTCCAATAGACAGATATGCAGCGTGAACACGCCTGGTGTGGAATGCAATTGCACCACTGCTTTATGTGGGGCCGGTATGCTTGATGTGTTCAGGCTTGTTACTGGTGTGGCACAGGGCGGTCTGACCAATCTGTTCTCCAATTCAGGCAATGTCATCGCTCCGGGTTCTTCCGGTGTTTTTTCAGCCGAAGGTTCTTTGGATTCCACTGGTCAGGAAGTTTCTGCTGTTTCTTTCGATTTGATCAACATTGTGAAATCAGACAGTTCTGCCCCTGATCCTGTCCTTACCTCAACTGGTCTCACAGTTGAAGTGGCTGCAACTGCAGGCGTATTGGGCTTTGATTTACGTGCACAGGTCGCCAATGGCCGCTCCGCAATTGCTTCGATTGTGGTTCAGAACCCGGGGGCAACCTCCCCTACTCTCTTGGCGAGTTTATTGTCACCCCTGATTAACGGGGCCAGCAGCGGCATTGGTCTGCCCTCTTCGCCCGTCGGGAATATTGTGCTCGATGGTTCTGACTCGCCTCCCGCGGGCGGAGGCTCTTCTTCAGGCGGGGGTGGGGGTGCACTCCAGCTGTTCGGACTTTTTGCTCTGTTAATCCTACTAGGCTGTTTTAAAAGGACAAAATAGATATTTTCAGGCCTGTTACAACAATGTTGTGCTTTAAACAACGTTAGAAGCAGAGCTCCAATCCTTGACAGTCCTCAATGATAAAGTGTGATTACTGACTTCGAGGTCAGTAATTCACGCAGTAAATTTTTTCAGAGGTGTCGTATGAAAGCTCTTCGCTCCTACCCTGGCGTATTGATTTTGATGTTGATTGCAGCAGCCATGCTGGTTCATGGTTTGGTCGACTACATCAATTACGAAGCAGCCAGCCCCAGCATTCTCGCCGCCATCGGCTGTCTGTTTTCTGCTGTAGCACTGGTTGCGGTGTATGAATTCAAATCATTCAAGGCCAATCGCAGACTGGTTCGCGCTAAAAGCCAGACGCTTTAATTCACCTTACCGGGCTGTTTTTGGCGGCGTTTTGCGCTGCAATAACAGCCTGCAAGTTCTTCTGGGTACTCAACGTCAAAGGGTCTTGGCTGCCCAACGCATCGCTTCGGATGACGTAGGCTTTGCTCAAAGCTACCTCTGATCGTTTCAAGTCCCCTGCCCTGTACAGCACAACACCCAAATTGTTGAGTGACTGACTCGTTCTAATGTCATTGGGTCCAAATGCGGCTTGTCGAACTTCATAGGCAGCCTGGTAATTGTTGGCCGCTTCAAGCAATTTGTCGCCCCGCATCTGCAATGTGCCCAGAAATGTCAGCACTTCGGCTCGAATTGGCTCGTTTTTGTATGCCGGTGAGGCATTGATGATTTCCGCAAGCACCTGAAACTGCTCTTGGGCTTCAGTTTCTCGCCCCATGTCCAGCAACCCCACTGCATGGTTCATGCGAGTTTCCATTGTGCGCAGGTGGGTTTTACCCATTCGAATTTCGTAGACAATACGGGAAAGTTTGAACGCCTTTTCAGCTTCATCAGCCTTCGCTTGCAGCGCATAAAATGTTCCCAAGGTATCTTGCACCATGCCAGCCGATAGTGAATAGCGTCCTATCGATTGCTCAACTGTGCTCAAGGTCCGGTTCAAGTGCGCCTCGGCTTTTTGCGGCTGTTCGGCCTGCAAAAGGGTTTGTGCAATCAATACCTGAAGGCGGGTCCAGGTTTCAGATGAAACGGCATCTTCGCGGCTTGGTCGGGCGTACTGACTGGCTTCTTTCCATGTGGTGATGGCCAAGTCTGGCTCATTTTGCGACAGGTAAGCTTTGCCCAAGGTTTCGAGAATTACGATTCGCTTCGTAGTGGTAAGCGAATTAGTCAATTCAAGCCGGCATGTTTCGATTGTGCTGTTGGCGACTTCTTTGCCAAAACTTTGTTCACAACGGCTTGGGCTGACCCCGGCCGCATGTGTCACAAGCGCTGGTGCAAGCAATACGAATGAGCAAATGAATCTGAGCGAAAGCAATGGGCTGCGGGTGATCGGCATCTTTTCTTATTTGTAAATTGCAATGACTGAAGGAGTTTACTAAAACCAATTGCCAACTTTGGCAGTACAACAATTAACAGCATCACATCAAGTCATCATGGGTCAACATTCAAACATTGAAGTCAATCAAGTTGAAAATCTCGGGAAGAAATTTGAAACTCTTGCGCTGGTTGACAGACTCATGGAAGAGAACGAAGCTCTAAGACATGAGCTTAACCTAAAAACTACGCGATTAAGAACCCTGCAAAAGGCAGTTCATGCGTTTTTGATGGGTTCTGATGACCCGAATGCCAATGTGGCAGGGCTGATCGAGCAAACCAGGGAGCAGACATGACCAATTTTGACTTCAAGGAATGGGCTGATTTGTACCAGGTGGACCCTGTGGCGTTCGAACAGCGTCGGGAGGCTGTTTTGGAAGGCTATGTGGCCAGTGTTGATCCAGAGGCCAGACAGGCACTCGAACAGACCCTGTTTCGAATCAGGATGATTCGCCAGCGCTCAAAAAGCCCTTTGCAGGCAGCCATGGAGTCTTCAAAACTCATGTGGGAATCTTTTGGCAAGCTGCGTGAACAGGTGGAAATTCTGGAGAAGGAACTTTCTCCTGCCCCTTTAAAACAGAATGGTTTGCGCCTGGTCGATATCGATGCTGCTCAACAAACTGCCAAGGACCTGTTTGAGCCAAAAGAAGCCCATTCACCCGTACAACCCAGTGCACGGGTGATTCCATTCACGGCTTCAAACAAACGCGCCCATTGACCGATACGCTCACGCGGCTTGAACCGGCCGCAGGCGCAACTTCCATACCCTTGCTACGCATGTCCGATGCAGCAGCATACATGCGCGGGTAGCCCGGTGAAGATTGGTTTTCATCATTGATGGACACTTCACCCAAGGTGTACGCAGTTTTACCGAAACCTTTTGTGACCACCAAGGCCTTGGCCTGAAACTCCTTCATGGCCAGCTCGAGCAGTTTTTCACGACTTAGCTCAATGCGTTGTTCACTTGGAAAATACTCAAGGTTGCTCAAGGTCAGGCCTTCAGCCACATTCAGAACCTTCTGGTTTTTCAAGGCCTGCACGGGCATTTCGAATGTCAGGGAACCTACTCCTTGCCAGGTCTGGATGATCTGATTCTCCCCATACTGCGGATAGGTTTGAAGGTTGTTCTTCAGCTTGGTGATGTCCTTGTTCTTCGATAGGTTGGCAATCGACTTTTCAAGCACAGAATTGATTGCGGTCATCGCTTCGTTGGCACTGGCTGCCTGAATCTGGACCTGCCAGTTCAGGCGAACCATGTCGTTGTCTACCTCTTCGCTGCTGACTGCGTTCAGGTTCACAGCAGGCGTTTTCTCACAAAGGTCTGCATGGGCAACCACGGGTTGAAACAATGCAAGACTGGATCCAAGAATGACGATTGGCAAGGCGTTCGTTAATTTCATTCGCTTTCTCATGAAAAAAGAATAAAGGTGGTGTTTAAGTGACAGCAATTCAACATGCGCGTTTGCCAGACCACAAAACAATCTGTTTGCAATTCAGGCATTGTTACAATGATTGAACCACAAACTAGCGTTCAAGTAACGCGCACAACGCTTCACTGGCTGACATGGCAGAACACCTGAAACAACCGAAGTCCCTGATCAGCACACTGTTTACAGTCCTGATCCTGGTGGGGGCTGCTGTGGTGTTGTCACCATTTTTGCTGGCCATTCTATGGGCTGCAATCATCGCCACTGCTTTCTGGCCATTGCATTGTCGTATCCGGGGGCGTTTTCCTGGCAAGCCCAATGGCGCTGCTTTTCTGACCACTCTTGTGGTTGCATTCCTGCTGGTTGGGCCGATGATTGGTCTGATTGTGTTCATGGTGCAGGACGTACTCGAAATCACCAACTTCCTTCGACAGGCTGACGATTCAGGCGTTGCAGTTCCGGCATGGCTGCCGAAAATTCCATTGCTTGGCGACTTGCTCGTGGCCAGCTGGAGAGAATACCTCAGCGTACCCAAGCAGATTTCAGGGCTGCTGCGTGAAACACTCACTCAGCGACTTGGAGACGTGCAAGGCACGGCATCCGCGATATTGCTCGAACTTCTGGGACGGGTAGCCACCCTGTTTTTCGCCCTGTGGGTACTTTTCTTTTTGTACCGGGATGGCTCGTCCATCAGCATACGAATGAACCGCATTGGCACTGACTGGTTGGGACAACGCTGGAAGCCCTATGTGTCTCACATGCCCCCAGCCTTGCGCGCCGCAGTCAACGGACTGGTGATTGTCAGTTTTGCCGAAGCGGTTATTCTTTCCCTGCTTTTTGCTGGCTGCGGTGTATACGCCCCCGTGTTGCTGGGCACCGTGGCTGCATTGATTGCGTTTATCCCCATGGCAGCGCCCGGATTACTCGCAATTTTGGGTATGATTTTGTTCTTGAACGGCAATGGTGCAGAAGCCATGGTACTGGTTATCGCCGGTATGCTGGTGGTGCTGGTGGCTGACTATCTTGTTCGGCCCCTGTTGATTCAAGGCGGAACCCATTTGCCCTTTTTGGCAGTGCTCTTCGGCGTGTTTGGTGGCGTGATCACCATGGGTATTGTTGGCTTGATTATCGGCCCTGTGTTGTTGGTGTTGTTGGTTGTGTTTTTTGATGAAGCTTCCCATGCCCACCACCACGACACCCCAGAATCCATCAATTGATTAATTCGAATTTGTGAGCTGTTCATGACCAAAATTTCTTTTCCAACCCGCGTTGGAACTCCTTTGACGTCCAATGCCCTGAAAGTCATGTTGCTGGGCAGCGGCGAGCTGGGCAAGGAAGTCATTATTGCGTTTCAAAGGCTGGGTGTGGAGGTTATCGCAGTGGACCGCTATGCCAATGCCCCAGGCCATCAGGTTGCCCACAAATTCCATGTTATTGACATGACCAACCCAAGCGCATTGAAGGCCCTGATTTTGCAGGAAAAACCGCACATTGTGGTACCGGAGATCGAGGCCATCGCCACCCCTGCATTGAAGGAACTGGAAGCCGACGGTGTGGTACGTGTGGTGCCAACAGCCAATGCAGCCTGGCTGACCATGAACCGTGAAGGCATTCGCAGGCTTGCTGCAGAGGACTTGGGCTTGAGTTGTTCAAGGTATGCTTTTGCAGACGACTTGGATACCCTGCGTAAGGCCACTGAACAAGGAATTGACGGGCGCGAGCCAATTGGCTACCCCTGTATTATAAAACCAGTCATGTCGTCGTCCGGTAAAGGTCAATCCAAGGTGGATACGCCAGAAGAACTTGAAGCCGCCTGGGACTACGCCGCCAGTGCGGGACGGGTGAACTCAGGCCGTGTCATTGTTGAATCAGTGGTGCGGTTTGAATATGAAATTACCTTGTTGACGGTGCGCAGTCGCAACCCGAAAACCGGAGCCATTGAAACCAGCTACTGTGAACCGGTTGGTCACATTCAAGTCAGCGGTGATTATGTGGAAAGCTGGCAACCTCAAACCATGAGCCCCAAAGCCTTGGATGAAGCGAAACGCATGGCTGACCTGGTGACCACAGCGTTGGGTGGCACAGGTTTGTTTGGCGTAGAAATGTTCGTCAATGGCGATGAGGTCTGGTTTTCAGAAGTCAGCCCACGCCCCCACGACACAGGCATGGTCACCATGATTACCCAATGGCAAAACGAGTTCGAATTGCATGCCCGCGCCATTCTTGGTCTGCCTGTGGACACCAGCCTGAAAACACCGGGTGCCAGCGCGGTTATCTATGGTGGAATGGACAGGGAAGGCATTGCTTTTGAAGGTATTGCAGAGGCCTTGGCTGAACCGGGCACTGACCTGCGTTTGTTTGGCAAACCTGAATCGTTCCTGAAGCGCAGAATGGGTGTGGCTTTGGCGCGCGATGTGGATGTCGAGGAAGCTCGGGCGAAAGCCAAGCGGGCTGCGGCGAAGGTCAAGCCGGTTGCCTAAGCAGTTGTTTGCACCAGCGCATGCCGAAGTTTGCACCGACGCATGGCAAGGATTGCACCAGCGCATGCCCTCTTCCGCCCAAAAGCCTGAAACCCCCTTTTTGAATTAACACTGACTCACCAATGCTCGACAAAAAAGATGGTCGAGCATTGGAGTCGGCTTGCAGCCGAACGTTGCGTGTGAATTCAAACGGGCAGGCTTTCTTGAAGGGCGGATGCGAGGGCAATGCTGCCGGCACAAACCTTGGAGCTCGGCTCTGGCTTTGGCTTCGGCTTCGGCAGCGATTGAGTCAGCATGCCCCGCGAGTCACCGTGGCTTCGAGGATTTGCAGAGTTACCGTATCGTTCTGCCGATTCAAGATCAAGACGCCCGCCCTGATTCACAGCGAGGGGCGATTGCCTTGGCAATCGTTGCGAAGACGCGCAAGCGTTTCGCATGCCCCAAGCCAGAATCAGGAAGGGGAATTCGACTTGATCAAGGCAGGATGAGCGGTAATCTGCAAAGCCAGAAGACTCAGTTGATTAAGACTGGCTGTGCGGCATCCTGCGACTCTGACGCAGAGAAACCTTACTCCAACCCAAGACTTTCGCGATACTCTTCGTAGGTGCCGCGGTAATCCGTAATGCCATCTTCCCGCATTTCAAAAATACGGGTTGCAATGCCTGAGACGAACTGGCGGTCATGCGACACCACAAACACGGTACCTTCAAATTTTTCGACTGCATACTGCAGTGATTCGATGGATTCCATGTCCAGGTGGTTGGTTGGTTCATCCATCAGCAAGACGTTGTGACGGCCCAGCATTAGTCTGCCGAAAACCAAACGGTTTTTTTCACCACCTGAACACACTTTCACCTGCTTGGAAATTTCGTCGTTGCTAAACAGCAATCGGCCCAGAATGCCGCGAATGACTTGATCATCATCGCCTTCTTGCGAAAAGCGTTCTGTCCACTCGCGCAAATTCAGCTGGACGTCAAATTCATCGCTCACATCCTGCGCCATGTAGCCCAGGTCTGCATTTTCTGACCACTTCACTTCGCCGTAGCTCGGCTCAATCGCTTTGGCCAGCAGCTTCAGTAGCGTGGTTTTGCCCATACCGTTGGCACCCACAATACCCACCTTGTCGCCGGCTTCCACCATGATCGAGAAATCGCGAATCACCTTGTTGTCGCCATAGGCCAGGCTGACATTGTCCAATTCCACTGCAAGGCGGTGCATTTTCTTTTTTTGCTCGAATCGAATGAACGGATTTTGGCGTGAAGAGGGCTTCAAAATCACTGTGTCTGACTTGATTTTCTCAATCTGCTTTTGGCGTGAAGTAGCCTGGCGAGCCTTGGACTTGTTGGCAGCAAAACGGCGCACAAAGTCTTGCAAGTCTGAAATACGTTCCTTGGCGCGGGCATTGGATGCCTGGGCACGCTCGCGCGCCTGTGCTGCAGCCAGCATGTAATCGTCGTAGTTGCCGGGCACAACTTGCAGCGTGCCGTAATCCAGGTCGGCCATGTGGGTGCACACTTCGTTCAGGAAGTGACGGTCGTGGCTGATGATGATCATCGTGCTTTCGTACTGGTTCAGTACGTTTTCAAGCCAGGCAATGGTGTTGATATCCAGGTTGTTGGTTGGCTCATCCAGCAGCAAAACGTCAGGCTTTGAAAACAGGGCCTGGGCCAGCAACACGCGCAATTTCCAGCCTGGTGCAATTTCACTCATCAGGCCATTGTGGCTTTCCAACGGAATGCCTGCACCCAACAGCAACTCACCCGCGCGGGATTCAGCCTCATAACCACCGAATTCGGCGTACACCGCTTCCAGGTCGGCCGCTCGCATGTAGTCGTCATCGGTCGCATCCGGGTTAGCGTACAGTGCGTCGCGCTCGGTCATTGCGGCCCACATTTCCTTGTGGCCCATCATGACCACATCCAGCACCCGGAACTCTTCAAAAGCAAACTGATCCTGGCTCAACTTGCCCAGACGCATGTGGCGCTCAATGTCTACATTGCCACTGCTGGGTTCCAGATCGCCACCCAGAATTTTCATGAATGTGGACTTGCCGCAGCCATTTGCGCCAATCAAACCGTAGCGGTTACCGTCGCCAAACTTGGCATTGATGTTTTCAAAAAGCGGCTTGGCGCCGAACTGCATGGTGATATTGGCTGCGGTGAGCATAAGTATTGGAAAATTCAGTGATTTTTAACGAAGGTGGCATTATACATGCCGAATATGCAGGTGCGTTGGAAGCCGCCTCTAGCGCAGGTTTTGCGTCAACTGTGCAGACATGTCAGCGTTGACCTGCAAGCGCCCTTCCCCACCCTGAAACCAGCAGGCTTTCGGTGTGCAATGTCCGAAGGGAAAGTTCATCAACACCGGCACAGAGGCCCCCAATTGTTGTTGAACAAACTCGGCCGCGCTTTTCAATGTGTAGCCGTTGTCATGAGGCCCGGGTTTGGGTTCACAAAAATTACCTAGCACAACCGCCTTTTGTTGGACCAACACCCCTGCATGCAGCAATTGCAGCAACATGCGTTCAATCTTGTAGGCGGGTTCATTCACGTCTTCCAGCACCAGAATTCCACCGACCACGGTGGGCATCCAAGGTGTGCCCAACAGGCTGCAAATCAAGGTCAAATTTCCACCCCATACCGGACCTTGCAACTGAAAGCCAGCTTGTTGGCCTGTTGAGTCCAATGGCTCGGCCGCCCATTGAATCTTCACTTGTTTTTCATGCACCGCACGCAGGAAGTGCTCGGTACTTAACGGGTCTGCACCTTGCTCTGGTCCGAAATCAAAGCAGGCCATGGGCCCGTGCAACAGAGTGTCGGGCTGGGCCCCGGCCTGTAGCAGCGCGAGCTGCAAACTGGTGACATCGCTGTGCCCACACAAAAGGTGCTTCTGGGTGTTCAACTGGAAGGCCAGTTGCGAAAAATTCAGGCTGGGCAGCAGGCGGCTCAAGCCGTAGCCACCGCGTGTGGCGAGCAACACAGCAGGATCAAGCTGTGAAAACGCCTGTTCAATACCGCCTGAACGCGCCGCTTCATCACCAGCAAAACGCTGCACCCGCAAGCGGGCTTGGGGCAACTCATTCACAGAAAACCCAAGTGATTCCAATTGCGCTGAGGCACGGTCCAACAGTGCCTCGTCCATCAACGCACCGCTGGGTGAAAACATCACGATTTGATTCAGCGCGTTGGCCACAAAGTCTCCGACATTACAAATACTGCTTCCACGAACGAACAGGTTCACCGTTGAAATAATCGCACAAACTGGCCAGAATGGCGGCCTGTTGGCGCTCTTGAGCAACCAGCAGTTTGGCGCTGTGCACCTTTAATTCGCCGACCACCTGTTCCAGACCGCGCTGCAGGATGTCTTCCGCTTGCCGGTACCCCAATTGCCCAAGTATCTCCACCGTATTTTTATTGACGTTGGGCAGGTTCATCAAGCTGGCCAGGTCGCGCACGGCTTCTTCCCTTTGCTTGCGGTGTGCTTTGAAAAACTGCGTCAACACGGTTTCGCATTCAGCAGCCATACAGTCTGTTTCGAACTGGCAGGGGTGCCAGGCTTGCGACTGTTCAAACAATTGCAAGGCGTTTTCCAGGTTGTCGTTGTAGCGGGACTGGGCACAACCCACTACCACCCTGCCAATGCGGGCATGCAATATCGCGCCCAAGCACATCAGGCAGGGCTGCAAGGTCACATACAGGGTGGCATTTGAACCAAGACGGTAGTTGCCGCTGGCTTGACATGCCTGCTGAATTGCCTGAATTTCCGCATGCGCGCAGGCGTCGTTTCTGGAAATGGGCGCATTGTGCGCACTGGCCATCAATTGTCCGTTTGAAACAATCACGGCACCAATGGGCACCTCGCCTGCTTCCGCCGCATTCTCCGCTTGGTCCAGTGCAAGTTTCATCCAGCGGAAATCTTCAGCCTGGGCCACATGCGCTGTTACGGGAAACTTGGTGTTGGTATTGCTGGAAGCCATGCGCAATAAGATGGGATTCAATCGCGCCAGTTTGACACAAAAAACAGGCGCGTGATCTCGTGCTGCTGGTCTACTTCACTTGGCTTTCAACGCCCTCCTTTCATTCCAGGCAATCACTTCACCCACAATGCCTTTGCGAAATGCCAGCACCACCACGATGAAAATAAACCCGGTCACGATTGTCACTTGTTCACCCAATGAACGGAACCAGTCAATTTGTGTGGTCACAGCCATCCAGGCACCAAATTCACCGATACGGTTTTCCAGCGCAACAATAACGATGGCACCCACAATCGGCCCAACCAAGGTGCCCAAACCTCCCACCAGGGTCATCAAAACCACCAGCCCAGACATGCTCCAATGCACATCGGTCAGTGTTTCAAAGCCGAGCACTGTGGCCTTGGTTGCACCCGCCAGGCCAGACAAAGCAGCAGACAATACAAACACCAGAAGCTTGTACTTGTCCACGTCATAGCCCAGTGAAATGGCACGGGGTTCATTCTCCTTGATGGCTTTAAGCACCTGCCCGAAAGGTGAATGCACCGTACGCACAATCAAGCCGTAGGCGGCAATGCAAATGGCCAGCACCACAAAGTACAGTGTCAGGTCGTTGCTCAAGTCGATCACACCCAGCAAGGTGCCGCGCGGAATGCCTTGCAAACCGTCTTCCCCACCTGTGAATGGGGCTTGCAGAAAAATGAAGTACAACATTTGAGCCAGTGCCAAGGTAATCATAGTGAAATAAATGCCCTGCCTGCGTATCGCCAGCATACCCATGATCAAACCCACAAACGCAGCGAAAGCAACCCCTGCCAAAAGCCCGATTTCAAAGGGCAAACCAAGATCACGAATCACATAACCCGCGATGTACCCTGCCCCACCCAGAAAAGCAGCGTGTCCGAAGGACAGCAGGCCCGTGTAACCAATCAACAAGTTGAAGGCGCAGGCAAAAAGCGCAAAGCACAACAACTTCATCAACAGCACCGGGTACATCACGAAGGGTGCTGCAACTGCCACAAGCAGCGCCAACAGGGCAAGAATTGTATTTTTTTTCATCATGTGGGGCTCCTTTTACTTCTCACGACCAAACAGACCGGCTGGCCGAATCATGAGCACAACGGCCATGATGATGAACACCACTGTTGCAGACAGTTCAGGATAAAACACACGGGTTAAACCTTCTATCACCCCCAAGCTTAAACCGGTGACAATAGCACCCAGAATCGAACCCATTCCACCGATGACCACCACCGCAAACACGGTGATGATGAGGTTGGAACCCATCAGCGGGGAAATTTGAATGACAGGGGCCGCCAGCACACCAGCAAATGCCGCCAGTGCCACGCCAAAGCCGTAGGTCAGCGTGACCATCAAGGGCACATTTACACCAAAAGCCTCCACAAGCCTTGGGTTCTCCGTGCCCGCGCGCAACAGCGCACCCAGTTTGGTTTTCTCGATGATCAACCAGGTTGCAAAACACACCGTCAGCGAAGCCACGACCACCCAGGCCCGGTAGTTGGGCAAAATCATGAAACCCAGGTTAGTGGCACCCCGCAGTGCTTCAGGCACTGAATAGGGTTGACCGGAAACCCCGTACACCGATCGGAATATGCCTTCCAGCATCAAGGTGATGCCGAAGGTCAACAGCAAGCCATACAGGTGGTCCAGCTTGTAAAGCCAGCGCAGCATTGTTTTTTCAATCAGTATTCCAAATGCCCCAACCAACAACGGGGCCAGAATCAACATCACCCAATAATTCAGGTTGAAATACGCCATGCCCATCCAGGCCAGAAACGCACCCATCATGTACAGCGCGCCATGCGCAAAGTTGATCACGTTGAGCAGGCCAAAAATAACAGCCAGCCCCAACGAAAGCATGGCGTAGAACGAGCCGTTTACAAGGCCCAGCAGCAATTGCCCCAAAAAGGCCTGCAAGGGAATGCCAAAAATTTCCATGACGAAAGGTCCATGAGGAGTGCTTGATCAGACCCTCTTTCACACAAGGTAAAGAGGGCCCGGTACCTGGCGGTTTACTTCCACAAAGCGCACTTGGTTTCCGCTTTGGTGGTGAAAGCCTGCTCACCCGAAATGGCTTGAACCACTTTCAGGTAATCCCAGGGCTTCTTGGACTCTTTTGGATCTTTCACCTGCATCAGGAACATGTCGTGAATCATGCTGCCATCGGCGCGGTAATAGCCGTTCTTGGCGTACATGTCATTCACCTTTTGCTTGCGCAATGCGTCCATCACTTTGGCGCCGTCGTCCGTGCTCGCGGCCTTCACAGCATTCAGGTATTGCAAGGTTGCAGAGTAATCAGCCGCCTGCAGGCTGCTGGGCATTTTTTTCATTTTGTCGAAAAAGCGTTGCGCCCATTTGCGAGATTCATCGCTTTGGTCCCAGTACCAGCTGTCGGTCAAATACATGCCTTTGGTTTGGCCCAAACCCAAGGCGTGAACATCATTGATGAACATCAAGAGCCCTGCCAGTTTCATCGTGCCTGTGACACCAAATTCGTTGGCCGCCTTGATGGAATTCACCGTGTCACCACCTGCATTGGCCAAGCCCAGAATTTGAGCACCTGACGCTTGGGCCTGCAGCATGAACGATGAAAAATCAGAAGCCGACAAAGGGTGACGCACTGCGCCCTTCACGGTGCCTCCATTGGCTTTCACCACAGCGGTGGTGTCATTTTCGAGGGAAGTACCAAATGCATAATCAGCTGTCAGGAAGTACCAGCTTTTACCCCCCTGCTTCACCACTGCAGAGCCTGTGCCCTTCGCCATGGCAACCGTGTCATAGGCATAGTGAATGCTGTAGGGGTTGCACTCTTCATTGGTAATGCGGGCGGTGCCTGCGCCAATGACAAAATTGGGTTTCTGCTTTTCAGCAGCCACCTTGGCCATGGCCAATGCGGTGCCTGAATTCGTCCCGGAAATCAGCATGTCCACGCCTTCGCGGTCAAACCACTCGCGGGCCTTGCTCGCTGCAATGTCGGCCTTGTTCTGGTGATCTGCAAAAACAATTTCGATTTTCTTGCCATTCACAGTGCCGCCGAAATCGGCAATGGCCATTCTTGCAGCTTCCACACCGCCAGGCCCGTCAATGTCGGCATACAGTCCGGACATGTCGGTGATCACGCCAATCTTGATGGTGTCGTTAGAGAATTGTGCCTGCGCAGAACCTGCGGCTAGTGCAAAAATTGACAACAATCCGGTTGCAATTGGTTTTAGTTTCATCATCTTCTCCTTTGGTTTAAGGCCAATCCTCTGGAAAGGTTGGTTTTTTTATACGCCCAGCAAGGAATGCAGCACGGGCATTTTTTCATTCAGTTCGGGCGCGGCAAATGCTTCAACAATTTGTCCATGCTCCACCACGTAAAAACGGTCGGCTAACGGTGCGGCGAATCGAAAGTTTTGTTCAACCATCACAATGGTGTAGCCCTTGGCTTTCAAGGTCGTGATCATTCTGGCCAAGGCCTGAACAATCACGGGGGCCAAGCCTTCAGAAATTTCGTCCAGAAGCAGTAGCTTGGCCCCGGTTCTCAGAATTCGTGCCACGGCCAGCATTTGCTGTTCGCCACCTGACAAGCGGGTTCCCTGGCTTTTTTTACGCTCTGCAAGATTGGGAAACATGTCGTAAATCTCAGCAACGCTCATGCCCTTGTCTGTCTTCGACACAAAGGGGGGTAGCATCAGGTTTTCTTCCGCTGACAGGGAAGAAAAAATGCCGCGTTCCTCGGGGCAGTACCCCACACCAAGGTGCGCAATCTTGTGGGTAGGCATGTTGATGGCCTCTACCCCATTGATTTTGACCGAGCCCTTGCGCGCACCTGTTAACCCCATGACAGCCCGCAGTGTGCTGGTACGCCCTGCCCCATTCCTGCCAAGCAGGGTAACCACTTCGCCGCTTTTCACGCTCAAACTCAAGTCATGAAGAATGTGCGACTCGCCGTACCAGGCATTCAAACCATTAATTTCCAGTGCAGTGGCTGTCATGCGTGTGCACCCTCCAGGATGGCGGTGCTTGAGCCCATGTAAGCTTCCATCACTGAGGGGTTGGCGGATACTTCTGCATAGCTGCCTTCGGCCAGCACGGCGCCGCGCTGTAGCACTGAAATTCTGTCGCAAATGCCAGCCACCACATTCATGTTGTGCTCCACCATAAGAATGGTTCGGCCCACTGACACTTTCTTGATCAGCTGGGTCACCCGATCAACGTCTTCGTGCCCCATGCCCTGCGTGGGCTCATCCAGCAGCATCAGTTCAGGTTCCATGCCCAAGGTGGTGGCAATTTCAAGTGCGCGTTTTCGCCCGTAAGGCAAATCCACAGTCAATGTGTCGGCAAACTTTCCCAGATCAACCAGGACCAGCAATTCCATGGCTTTGTCGTTCAGTACAGAAAGAGACTTCTCGCTTTTCCAGAAATGAAACGAATTGCCCATCGACCGTTGCAAACCAATGCGTACGTTCTCAAGCACTGTGAGGTGAGGAAATACTGCGGAAATTTGAAAGGATCGAATGATGCCCAATCGTGCAATTTGAGCGGGTTTGGCGCGCGTGATGTCATGGCCATTGAACAGGATCTGACCTGACGTGGGTGTCAGAAACTTGGTCAACAAATTGAAACAGGTTGTTTTACCGGCGCCGTTTGGCCCGATCAGTGCATGAATATGCCCCCTTTGCACTTTCAAATTCACATCACTGACTGCCGTGAATCCCTTGAATTCTTTGGTCAGCGCCTTTGTCTCCAACACCACTTCTGCCATGGGTTCTCCATGTTGATTTGTCGTTGTATTGCTTCATGCCGGATGGCACAACAATTTAATTTCAGAACGATGTTGGCACGTGGATTTTTATTGGGGAATTAGGGCAAACCTCAGGCAAGTCCAATCAGGAGCTTTATTGATGAGAGATCAATTTCTCCTTGTGTTGCAAGTCGGAGAAATTCTGTTTGTCGTGCCTAGCTTGCACGAGCGATCCGCACAATTTCCTTGGCTATTTCTTCGGGCGATAAAATCAGATCGATGCAGCCGCTGCCAATCGCGCTATTTGGCATGTCAGGCTGCTTTGCTGTGGCTGGTATTTGCGCAAAAGTAATACCACCCATGTTCCTTATTTCACACAGGGCTTCAGCACCGTCACCATCGTAGCCGGAAACAATAACGGCAATCAGAGTACCGTCCCAGTGCTTGGTGAGAGAACGCAGAAACACAGTAATGACATCTGGCCAGCCATGTGGCTTGGAAATAGGCTCGAGATTGAACTCCCCATTCTCGACATGCAAATCCCGATTGGCTGGAATAATGAAGACGCGGTTTGGTTCGATCCGCAGGTTTTCCGTAATCAAGTGGACTGGCATTGTGGTGAAGCGCGGCAGCACTTCATGAAGTTGTGTGGGCACTTTCGTGATGTGATTGACGATAACAATGGCCACACCCATGTCACATGGAAAGTTCTGCAACAGCCGAATATAGGAATCAAGACCGCCAGCAGAACCACCAATGCAAACCACCGGAAATTTTTTCAACGCAACATCCAAGTCAGCATCAAGTGCGCCAAGTCGCAAACGATCACCTGTGTTCAGGTGCTTCGGCCTACCTTACTCTCTACTGAATATTTGGCTGTACGCTACCCCGCATAAGGGCAGATTATTCCCACTCAATTGTGGCAGGTGGTTTTCCGGATACATCATAGACCACCCGATTCACACCTTTTACCTCGTTGATGATGCGATTTGAAACACGGCCCAGCAGCGAATAAGGCAAGTGCGCCCAATGCGCAGTCATGAAATCCTGAGTTTGAACTGCACGAATGGCCACCACGTATTCATAAGTGCGTCCATCGCCCATTACACCTACCGACTTCACCGGCAAGAACACGGCAAAGGCTTGGCTGGTCAGGTCGTACCAGGATTTACCAACCTGGTCCTCGGTACACAATTCAGCCGCGGCATCTTTTGCGGTTGCCTTGGTGTTGCGCAATTCCTCGATAAACACAGCATCTGCGCGTTGCAGAATTTCTGCATATTCCGCTTTGACTTCACCCAGAATACGAACGCCCAAGCCTGGGCCCGGGAATGGATGGCGATACACCATTTCAGGGTCAAGCCCAAGTTCAACGCCCAGTTTGCGTACTTCATCCTTGAACAAATCGCGCAGGGGCTCCAGCAACTTGAGGTTCAAGGTGTCGGGCAACCCGCCTACGTTGTGATGGCTCTTGATGCTCGTGGCCTTGCCTGTTTTGGCTCCAGCCGATTCGATCACATCGGGATAGATGGTGCCTTGGGCCAGCCAACGGGCATTCGCTCGTGTCCCTGCTTCTCGCTGAAACACATCCACAAAGGCCTTGCCGATGATTTTTCGTTTGGCTTCCGGATCGGTCACGCCCTTCAATTGACCCATGAATTCTTCGGTGGCATTGACATGCACCACGCGCACACCCAAATGCTTGGCAAAGGTCTCCATGACCTGTTCGCCTTCCTTGTAGCGCAGCAAGCCATGGTCTACAAACACGCAGGTCAACTGGTCGCCAATGGCCTTGTGAATCAGGGCTGCAGCAACGGAAGAATCCACACCGCCAGACAAACCAAGAATGACCTCATCGGTACCGACCTGGGCGCGAATTCTTTCCACCGCTTCATCAACAAAGCTGGGCATGGACCAATCGCCTTTGCAACCACAAATCTCGCGCACAAAGCGGGCCAGAATATCCTTGCCCTTTTTGGTATGGGTTACCTCGGGGTGAAACTGAACCGCGTAAAAACCCCGCGCTTCATCGGCCATACCCGCGATTGGGCAGGACGGTGTTGAGGCCATCAGCTTGAAATTGGGTGGAAGCTCGGTGACCTTGTCGCCGTGGCTCATCCACACATTAAGCAGGCCGTGGCCTTGCTCATTGGTTTCATCCTGCAGGCCGTCAAACAGGCGGGTGTGGCCATGGGCCCGAATTTGCGCATGTCCAAACTCGCGCACCGTCCCCGCTTCCACTTTGCCGCCCAACTGCATGGCCATGGTTTGCATGCCGTAGCAAATTCCGAGAACAGGTATACCCAGTTCAAACACCAGGGCAGGCGCCTTGTCCGTGCTTTCTTCATAAGCTGACTGGTGGCTGCCCGACAGTACAATGCCGCTGGCGCCGTAATCCTTGATGCGTTGAGGATCTACATCGCAAGGCAAAATTTCGCAGAAAACACCACATTCACGAACTCGCCGGGCGATAAGCTGAGTCACTTGCGACCCGAAATCAAGTACCAATATCTTTTGATGATTCATGAAGGTTTGTCTTTGAAATTCTAAAAAGTTGTAGAAAGGTTAAGCTGCAGGCGTTCAAACCAGAGTCAGAAGTTTGTCAACCACTTGAACCGCAGTCCCTTTCAGGTCCTGCCCTGACAAAGTCAAATAGTGTATTTCAACGTCTACCAACGCTTTGACACCATGTGTTTCAAGGGTCAGTTGGCTAAATTGCAGTTTGAGCTGTTCGATCAGACGACTAACAAGGTCTGCGGGCATTCCAGAACACACCGCAACAAACGAGTCTGCACCCAGAGAACCGATACCCGCACCTTTGGGTAGGTTGTCCCTAATGATCGAAGCTGTGAACTTGCTGAAATCAACGATCCGTTCGTGGCCAAACCTGTTCAGCAATAGATCAAAAGAACTTAACTTGACCCAGATCAGACTGACGTTTTCGTTTTTTCGGGACGCGTGTTGCAATTCGAGCTGCAGCAACGCTTCAAGCCCGCGCCTGTTCCACGAACCAATAATCGGGTCAATCAACAGTGATCTCTGGTTTTCGGTCAGGGAAAACACAAACCTCGATAACACGCTGTCTTCCATTGGCTGGGCTATCTCGGCTTCAACCAGACGACCAAAATCACGAAGATCTTGTCTGTCTTCCTTTGAAAAGGACCGTGGCACGCTATCAATCAAGCACAAGGTGCCGATCACCACACCAAAGGAATCTTTGACTGGTTGACCTGCATAAAAGCGGATTTTCGGGCCTTCCATCACCAAGGGATTGTCGACGAAGCGCGAATCCTGAAGCGCATTTTCAACAACCAGAGGCTCGTCCTCGTTCAAAATGGCATGACCGCAAAACGATATTTCCCGATCCGTTGAACAGACACTAAGGCCCTGCAGCGATTTAAACCACTGGGTTTCCTTGTAGACGATGGTGAGCAGAGCTGAATCGGTGTCAAAGTGTCTGCAAGCCAGGCGCGTGATGCGGTCAAACCGTGCCTCAGAAGGGGAATAAATCATTCCCAGTTTCTGGATGGCACGGCTTCTTTCGTCTTCATTGATCGGCAGAACTGGTTTTTGCATGCGAACCGGCTTTCAGAAGGACTTAATCCACGTGATAGTTGGGTGCTTCTTTGGTGATTTGTACATCATGGACATGTGACTCGCGAATTCCCGCCGATGAAATTTCCACGAACTCGGACTTCTCGTGCATTTCAGCGATCGACTTGCAACCGACATAACCCATGGATGAGCGTACACCACCCACCAACTGGAAAATAATGGCCAGAACTGAGCCTTTGTAGGGCACGCGGCCTTCGATGCCTTCTGGAACAAGTTTGTCAGCGTTGTTGGCAGGATCCTGGAAATAGCGGTCAGCTGAACCTTGGGTCATTGCACCCAAAGAACCCATGCCACGATAAGCCTTGTAGCTGCGGCCCTGGAATAACACCACTTCACCTGGCGCTTCTTCGGTGCCCGCAAACATGCCGCCCATCATGACGCTGCTTGCGCCCGCTGCCAGTGCCTTGGAAATATCGCCTGAATAACGAATGCCACCGTCTGCAATCACAGGTACGCCAGTGCCTTGCAAGGCCTTGGCCACGTTGGCAATGGCGCTGATCTGGGGAACACCCACACCCGCCACAATACGCGTGGTACAAATTGAACCGGGACCAATGCCCACTTTCACGCCGTCTGCACCATGTTCCATCAGGGCCAAGGCTGCGCTGGCGGTTGCAATGTTGCCGCCAATGACATCAATTTGCGGATAGTTCTGTTTTACCCAGCGAACGCGTTCAAGCACGCCCTTGCTGTGGCCGTGGGCGGTATCCACAACAATCACGTCCACACCTGCTGCAACCAGTTTCTCAACACGGTCTTCAGTGCCTTCGCCCACGCCCACAGCCGCGCCAACGCGCAATTTGCCATGTACGTCTTTACTGGCAAAGGGGTGTTCTGTCGCTTTTTGAATGTCTTTGACTGTGATCAAGCCTTTTAGGGTATTGTCCGCACCCATGACCAGCACACGCTCCAGGCGGTGCTTGTGCATCAGGGTTTTGGCCTGTTCAAGGCTGGAGTCTTCCGTGACTGTAACCAGGCGTTCCCGTGGTGTCATCACGTTGGAAACAGGCTGGTCCAGCTTGGTTTCGAAGCGCAAATCGCGGTTGGTCACAATGCCCACAACCTTGCCATTTTTGACAACAGGAAGGCCGGAAAAATTGTGTAACTGAGTTAAAGCAATGACCTGACGAACCGTCAGTTCAGGTTCGATGGTGATCGGATCGCGAAGGACCCCGGATTCATGTCGTTTTACCTTGGCCACTTCGGCCGCTTGCTGCGTTGCAGTCAGGTTCTTGTGAACAATACCAATACCACCTTCCTGGGCCATGGCAATCGCCAGTCTGGCTTCGGTCACCGTGTCCATGGCGGCTGACACCAGTGGAATATTCAAACTGATGTTTCGGGTCAGTTGGGTCGACAGGGATGTGTCTTTTGGAAGAACGTCTGAGAACGCAGGAACCAGCAATACATCATCAAACGTTAACGCTTTTTGCGTGACACGCATGCAATTTCTCCTTGCGCAAAAGCGAATTATAAAGGATCCACGGCATACCTGATTTGCCTGACAAACAGAAAAACCATGGAATTTGGGTTTAAAGCGGTGTTTTGCCCTGCTTGCGGCTGCGGCGCTCGTAGCGGGCCAGTTCTTTCTGGCGTTTGGTCAGCACTTTGTGCTGCGCGCGCCTGCGGCGACTGTCCATCGGGTCAAATTTCAGCCCATCGAGAATTTCCAGTCGATCACCGTCGTGCAATACCGTGTTTTCAGTTGCGTAAAGACCAAAAACCGCCACCGCACGCTGCTCCAGAAGGTTTTGAATTCGAACGGGATCCAGACCAATGGCGAGTAGTGCCTGCCCAACCGAGCTGTGAGTAGGCAATTGCAGAACTTCGGGAAGTGCGGTCAGCGCACCAGCATCCCGCGGCTTGAGCTCCAGCCATTGAATGTGGATCACTTCCCTGCCCCGGTGCTGTGTAAGGCTTCGGCACGCTTGATGAAACTATCCACGAAGCTGTTGGCCACACTGCTGAACACAGGGCCGACCAATTGTTCGAGCACTTTGCTTGAAAATTCATATTCGAGGCGAAAGTTGACCTTGCATGCGTCGGCTGTGAGCTCCAGAAAACTCCAGGTGCCCTCCAGGTGCGCAAAAGGCCCTTCAACCAGGCTCATGTGTATTTCTTCATGGGGGCGAAGTCTGTTCATTGTGCAAAAGCTTTGCTTCACACCCTTGAACGCAATTTCAACCGAGGCACGCTCGAGATTTTCATCGACTTGCTCCACATGCCCGGCACCACACCACGGCAAAAACTGGGGATAGTCACCGACAGTCCGCACCAGATCGAACATCTGTTGCACTGAAAAATGAACAAGGACTGACTTTTCTACAATGGCCATGAACGCTGCTGGGTTTGTTTCCCGCGGGGAGAAAGGATTAAACTCTCTATTTTAGCGTTTTTCACGCAGCGCCGCATCCAAGGGACGTATTCACAGAATTCATGAGCATTATTGACAACAAAAAAGCGGGTTTTGATTACTTCATCGAAGAGAAGTACGAAGCAGGTATCGTGCTGGAGGGCTGGGAGGTCAAAGCAATACGGGATGGCCGCGCTCAAATCAAGGAAAGCCACATCGTGGTTCGCAATGGCGAACTGTGGCTGCTTAACGCCCACATCTCGCCTTTGAACAGTGCGTCTACACATGTGCGCCCAGTGAACACGCGCACGCGCAAGCTGTTGATGCACAAGAAGGAAATTAACCGACTTATTGGTAAGGTGGAACAGAAGGGCTATTCGCTTGTGCCCCTGAACCTGCATTACAAGAATGGTCGAATCAAGGTGGACATGGCCTTGGCGAAAGGCAAAAAACAGCATGACAAACGCGACACGTTGAAAGACAAAGACTGGAAACGTGAACAGGAACGGCTGATGAAAGTGCACCGGACCTGATCCCATACACCTGCCGTACCAGCTTGATATCACATCAGGCTTTTACGGAATTGCTCCACAGCCTGGGAGTCGGGCATCGTTTTCAGGTTTGCGGGCGATTTGCTGGTTGCCCGGGCCTTGAATGCTTCAATTGTTTTTCGACTTACGCTGGTGGTTTGGCCAGCCAGTTCACGAAGTCGCTTTTCAATCAACTTCGGGTTTGCCGCCTCCATGGCAGTCAGGAAACCGCCCCCCAGCCTGGGCGACTCCGGGACGACAACCTTGCTTGGCCCGTTATCAACGTCTGGGGTGGAATCCTGTGTGGCGTTTTGAGTGAAATCCTGAGTCTTCTGCGCAGCCTCTTCGAGCGGCACGGATTTTGAAGGTCTTTTCGTTTTCGATGAGCGCTTTTCTTTCAGAGACATAACCGCGTCCGGTTCGACCTTGGATGGGTTGTCGTGGGCTGCCTGTGGTTCTGCCACTGTCATACCAGCAAGAAACTTCCGGAATGCTTTCAGGGTCACGTTCTTGCAGTTCCTGCCCGAGAAAAATGTGTGCTTGCCGATGCACTTGTGCTCTTCCAGCAAGAAGATTCCGGCGGTCTTACCAGCCGACAGGTTGATTTCATTCATGATTTCCTGCAAGCAAAGGTCCACCACTGCACCTTGTGGAAGATTTGATTCTTTTAATTCCTTGCATTGCCCATGAGCGAAAGTTCGGGTATCAAAAATAGGAATGTTGTTGTCTTTCACCCACACCGCGATGGCATGGCCCTCGTCTTTCGCGCTTCTCAACAATTCGTGAAGCACTGCATCGGGCACAGCCAGTGATGCGAAGGGCACAAAAAGCTCGTCCAGGCTGTTGCTGCGCAGCAGTTCCAGCAAGGGGCCGCTGTCAGGGATCAAAATAATGTGTTCAGGCTTCTTTTCCAATTTGCGTCTCCTTCCGCTTAATCCAGCGCAAGCGCACGAAGGTCGTCCACCATTTGATCAACAATGGGCTCGGGCAGTGTAGGTTTGGGCAGTTTGGCTGCTTTCAGCAAGCTGTTTAGCTCTGCATGAGAAGCAATCGAAAGTGATGTCATCGTGGAAGTTGCAGACCGCAGACCAAGCGAGAATTCAGCGAGTATCTGGAAATTCTCATTACCCTGCGCCTCGGCGTTTTCATGTTTTTCAATGAAATACGCCAATTGCTGACTGATCAGGACATTGATGGGCACCCCGAGCTTGGCGGCAGCAATTTTGGTGCGCTTCAACAACGTTTTGTCGATTGAAGCGCTGAAGTTGACAGTTTCTTTCATGGCGCAGGCAGGCTTATAAAGTGGACTTTTACATGTCTCTGTGTCTCGACAGAAGCAATGGTTCCTTTTAAAGCACCACCCCGCGCAGGGCCCTATTTGCCTTGTTTCACCACTTGCATGGCTGCCGCCACCATGGAACCCATGTTGCTAAGGTCACCCGGTAAAATCAGGGTAGTACCTGCCTTGGCCACACCGGAAAACGCATCTACATATTGCTCTGCAACCCGCAGGTTCACGGCTTCCATGCCACCTGGCTCAGCCACGGCCGAGGCCACTTTGCGCAAAGCTTCCGCAGTGGCATCCGCAATTTCCTTGATGGCACCTGCCTCACCTTGCGCGCGGTTAATCGCTGCAATTCGGTCACCCTCAGAACGGGCAATGGCAGATTCGCGCTCGCCGTTGGCAATGTTGATCTGTTCCTGTTTGCGACCTTCTGAAGCGGCAATCAAGGCTCGCTTTTCACGTTCAGCCGTAATTTGCGCCTGCATTGAAAGTAAAATCTCACGAGGTGGCGTCAAGTCTTTGATTTCATAACGTAATACTTTTACGCCCCAGTTCATGGCTGCTTCATCCAAAGCATTCACAATGGCCGCGTTGATTAAATCGCGTTCTTCAAAGGTCTTGTCCAGTTCCATGCGGCCAATGATTGAACGCAGTGTGGTTTGGGCCAACTGGGTGATGGCGCTGATGTAGTCGCTGGAGCCATAGCTGGCCCGCATGGCGTCTGTCACCTGAAAGTACAAAATGCCGTCCACTTGAAGCTGGGTGTTGTCCTTGGTGATACACACCTGGCTGGGCACATCCAGCGGAATTTCTTTCAATGAATGTTTGTAGGACACCCGTTCAATAAAGGGCACCAGGAAGTTCAGGCCGGCCTGCAGGGTGCGGTCGTACTTGCCCAGCCGTTCAACAACCCAGGCACTTTGCTGCGGCACAATCCGCAAGGCTTGGCTGACAAATACGATTGCCAGAACCAATATGACAATTGAAACTTCCATGGAAACTCTCCTTTGATCAGCATGCCTTGGGACAAGGCATAACCGTTTTTATGCGTGGGTAGACACGCTTTTGACTTTCAGAATATTGCCCTGAACATCAACAATTTGATGAAGGCCTGTGACGGGCGTATTGTCAATGCTTTCAGCCGCCCACGTTGCGCCGCGATATTGAACACTGGCTCGGCCATTGGCATCCCAGCTTGTCACTTGAAGCTTGTTGCCAATGTCGAGTACATCATGTTGTTTGTCTGTTTTGCTTCGATTGATGGACCGATTGCGTAGCAGAAGGCTGCCTGCCACGGCCAGTACGGCCGCGGCAGCAATTTGAATTTCAAGTCCGTACCCCAGGTAGGCCATCAGCGCACCGACAGCCGCCCCTAGCGACACCATGAGCAAATAAAAAGTGCCAGTCGTGATTTCAGCAATTAATAAAATGCCCGCCAAAACCAGCCACAGTGAAAAATTGCTCAATGGTGTTGCTCCGTATCGGCTGATCAGCTTTTCTTGAACCGGTCAGCCAGTTTTTGCCAGGTATCGATGACCGTGTCAGGGTTCAACGAAATGGATTCAATGCCCTCTCCGGCCAGCCACAAGGCAAAGTCCGGGTGATCAGAAGGCCCCTGCCCGCAAATACCCACGTACTTGCCTTTGGATTTGCAAGCCTCAATGGCTTTGCTCAACAGGGCACGCACAGCTGGGTCACGTTCATCAAAGTCAGCCGCCAGAATTTCAAGGCCTGAATCACGGTCCAGACCCAGGGTAAGCTGGGTCAGGTCGTTGGAGCCGATTGAAAACCCGTCGAAATACTCCAGAAACTGATCGGCCAATACCGCGTTGGACGGCACTTCACACATCATAATCAGCTTCAGCCCTTTCTCGCCACGCTTCAAACCATTGCGTGCCAACAGGTCCACCACTTTGGCGGCCTGATTCAGGGTACGAACGAACGGGATCATGATCTGTACGTTGTCAAGACCCATTTGTTCACGTACACGTTTCAAAGCCAGGCATTCCATTTCAAAGCATTCTGCAAATTCTTCTGAAATGTAACGTGCGGCACCACGGAAGCCCAGCATCGGGTTTTCTTCTTCTGGTTCATAGCGGCTGCCACCGATCAGCTTGCGGTATTCGTTGGATTTGAAATCGGACATGCGCACAATAACGGGCTTGGGATAAAAAGCCGCTGCAATGGTGGCAACACCCTCGGCCAACTTGTCCACGAAAAACGCTACCGGGCTTGCGTGGCCACGGGCCACACTTTCAACCGCTTTTTTCAGGTCAGGGTCGACATTGGGATAGTCAAGAATCGCCTTGGGGTGAATGCCGATGGCGTTGTTGATAATGAATTCCAGGCGAGCCAAACCCACGCCCTTGTTGGGCAGTTGGCAAAATTCAAAGGCCAGTTGGGGGTTGCCCACGTTCATCATGATCTTGACCGGAATCTCAGGCAATTCACCACGTTGCACTTCGCTGATTTCAGTTTCCAGCAGACCTTCGTAAATGTAGCCGGTGTCACCTTCCGAACAGCTGACCGTGACCAGCATGCCTTCTGTCAGTTTGTCTGTCGCATCGCCACAACCCACCACAGCAGGAATACCCAGTTCACGGGCAATAATGGCCGCGTGGCATGTGCGCCCGCCACGGTTGGTGACAATGGCAGCGGCACGCTTCATGACCGGTTCCCAGTTGGGGTCGGTCATGTCGGTCACCAGAATGTCGCCAGCCTGCACGCGGTCCATCTCGGACGAATCGTTGATCACCCGCACGGAACCGGAACCGATTTTTTGTCCAATCGCACGGCCTGAACTGAGAATGGCTGAATTGCCTTTCAGCTTGTAGCGCAGTTGAACATCATTGCCCTTTTGGGAATTCACGGTTTCTGGGCGAGCCTGCAAGATGTACAACTTGCCATCAATCCCGTCTTTGCCCCATTCAATGTCCATGGGGCGGCCGTAATGCTTCTCGATGATCATGGCGTACTTGGCCAGCTCAATCACATCATCGTCATTCAAGGAATAGCGGTTGCGCAGCTCAGCGGGTACGTCCACGGTGCGAACGCTTTTGCCAGTTTCCTTTTGAAGATCGAACTCCATCTTGATCAGTTTCGATCCGATCTGGCGGCGAATAATGGGGTACTTGCCGTCTGCAAGGGTTGGCTTGAATACGTAGAATTCGTCAGGGTTCACGGCACCCTGCACCACGGTTTCACCCAAGCCATAGCTGGAGGTGATGAACACAACCTGGTCAAATCCGCTTTCGGTGTCGAGTGTGAACATGACGCCAGACGAACCCTTGTCGGAACGCACCATGCGCTGCACGCCAGCGCTCAACGCCACTTCGGCGTGGGCAAAACCCTTGTGCACCCGATATGAAATGGCGCGGTCGTTGTACAGCGAGGCAAACACTTCCTTGATTTTTTCCAGCACGTCGTCAATGCCGGTCACGTTCAGGAAAGACTCTTGCTGGCCAGCAAACGACGCATCCGGCAAGTCTTCTGCCGTTGCGGAAGAACGCACAGCCACAGAAATGTCACCGCCACTTTGCGCCATCATGTCGGCATAAAAGGTGCGAATTTCCTGTTCAAGATCAGCAGGCAGTGGGGCGTCAACCACCCATTGGCGAATTTCAGCGCCAGCCTGGGTCAGTGCACGAACATCGTCCACATTCAGGGCATCCAGCTTGGAGTTGATTCGTTCAACCAGGTTGTTGGCTTTCAAAAACTCGCGGAAAGCGTAAGCTGTGGTAGCAAAACCACCAGGTACACGCACACCGGTTTCTGCAAGCTGAGAGATCATTTCGCCCAGTGACGAGTTTTTGCCGCCCACTGTTTCCACATCTTCCATTCGAAGCTTCTCGAATGGCGCAACGAGAGCGGTTGGGCTAACTCCATGATTTGTTGACATTGATTCACCTTGTAGTTCAAAAGAAATAGTGAATGCGGCGATTTGGGTGCACGCGCATCGACTATTTCCCCTGATTTCTTTTTATGATTGTAACTGTTACCCGACCTTTTGCCAGCGATACACACAGGATTGATTCATGTCAGAAAACGCAAGCCAGGAACGCACAGTGGTTTTTGTCTCCGATGGTACCGGCATTACTGCTGAAACCCTCGGCCACTCAGTGCTTTCCCAATTTGAGGGCATCCGTTTCAAGCAGATTCGAATCCCGTTTATTGACTCAGAAGTGAAGGCTATTTCGGCCCGCCAGAAAATCAACGACATTGCCAAATATGACGGTCAAAAACCCATCGTGTTCAGTACCTTGGTGAATTCGGTCATCAACAACGTGGTGAAACAGGCCGACGGCGTGTTCATGGACCTGTTCCTGACCTTCGTTGAACCAATGGAAAAAGAGCTGAACATCAAGAGTACGCACCGAATTGGCCGCTCACATACGATTGCAGACAATGAGCAATACAAGAACCGAATTGAGGCCATCAATTACACCCTGGCCCATGATGATGGACAAACCCACAAGGACTTGCAGGCAGCCGATGTGATTCTGGTGGGAGTTTCCCGATCAGGAAAAACACCGACCAGCCTTTATCTGGCCATGCAATATGGGATCAAGGCAGCCAACTACCCTTTGATCCCGGAGGACTTTGAGCGAGGTGAACTGCCAACTGCCCTGCCCCCGTTCAAGGACAAAATTTTCGGCTTGTCGATTTCACCCGAGCGTTTGAGTGAAATTCGCAACGAACGCAGACCAGGCAGCAAATATGCTTCGCTTGAAAACTGCAGGCAGGAAATCAAGGCTGCGGAATTCATGATGCGTCGCGAGGGCATTAGCTGGTTAAGTTCTACCAGCAAATCGATTGAAGAAATATCGACAACCATTCTGCAACAGCTGAACCTGGGTTCACCGATTTATTGAAGCTGTTTGTTTGCGCCTTTTATTGATGCCATTTACTGAAACCATTGAGCGCGCTAAAACAGGCTTTGTTGCGGGTCGTCCACTACCACAGGCTGATCCGCATTTTCCTTCAGCTTACCTTGACCTGTTTTGACCGATCTGGTTTTCACGGTGCCATTTCGGTTCGGGTTTCTCGAACCATGCTTCTGATACACCCGCCTGGATTCTTCCACAAAGCCCTTGCTTTGACGAAACTCGGTGATGTTGGCACGGGCTTGTGAAATGGCTGTGTCGGGGTTCACAACAGGCCAGGGGTAATGCGTGCCAATCAGGCAGCCGCATTCATGCTGAATCAACAAGGGTGTATTCCAGGGCTCGCCAATCCATTCGTCTGGAATATTTGTCAATTCAGGCACCCAGCGGCGAATAAACACGCCTTGCGGATCATGGTCTTTGGCTTGCTTCACGGGGTTGTAAATTCGCAGGGTGTTGATGCCAGTTACCCCTGATTGCATTTGAAACTGCGGGTAGTGAATGCCGGGCTCGTAATCCAGAAACTCCTGTGCCAACAGGGGCGCAGTGTGCCGCCAGTCGAGCCACAGCTGGTACGAAGCAAATGCCACCAGCATGGCGCGCATGCGGAAGTTGACCCAGCCTGTAGCTTTCAGCATGCGCATGCAGGCGTCTACCATGGGGTAGCCTGTGCGACCTTCAATCCAGGTGGCCAGCCTGTGTTTTTCCTCTGTGCTTAGTTCTGCAGCATTGCGCATGCCATTCAAGCCGCGGTGGGCAGACCGAAACTCCAGCTCGGGCTCGCTTTCCAGTTTCTGAATGAAATGGCAATGCCAGTGCAAACGGCTTTCAAACGACTTGAATGATTGCTTCCACTGAGACTGGGCTTTGGGTGCAAGTTCGCTTTGCGCAATTTGCTCGCGGGCCCGGCTTAACATGTCCAGAATTTCACGAATGGAAATCACCCCAAACGCCAGGTACGGTGAAATACGCGAGCATGCGGATTCAGCGCTCAAGGGGCTGGACATTTCAAAGCGGTAGTTCATGCCGCGTTCACTGAGGAACTCGGCAAGGCAAGCTTGCGCGTGAAGCCGCCCACCGCGCTGGCGCTGCGGCTTGTCGACTTGGTGCCGGCTGTAGAAATGCTCGAATTTTGCCCACGTGGGCCACGGCGTGGTGTTGAGAATTTCACAGGGCAAGCCGTTGTCTTGCAAGTTGGCATGCAAGGAATCTGGAAAATCAAATTGCAGCGCCTGCGGCAACTGCGTGAAATCAGGAACAGGCAACACCGGTTTGCGCATGGTTTCCAGCCACAGCTTACCCCATTCATCGCGATTTTTCAGACCGCGTACCACGGCATTGCTGGGGAATTCCTGCCAATCCACACCCCTGGCCTTGCACCAGCGCATTACCTCTTTGTCGCGCTCGAAACTGGCCCAATTTCCAGTTTCCTCGTGGCTGTAAACCGAGAGTTGCTCGACACCTGACATCAAGAGGGTTTGAAGTGCCACCGGCATATTTGCTTTGGCCAGAAAGAGGGGCACATAGTCGGGCAAAGCAGTGGCCAACTCCTGCAGGCATTCCCGTGTGAACTCAAAGTGCTGGGGCGCACTGTCAGGCTGCTTGATCAGTCTGGGTTCAAGGCAGTACAGCAACACCAAAGCGCCGCCCGTGCTGCGCGCAGCCTCTGCAGCCAAGTGCAAAGGTGCATGGTCGCTTAAGCGCAGGTCTTTTTTCAGCCAAACAAGGTGCAGGTGCATGCGTTCACAATTCAAATACCACTGTTTAATTGTACAGTGTATTTGAGTTTAACGCCGTTGCCTGAATTGTTCAAACAAACACACCGCGCTGCTGCTGCCCACATTCAGGCTTTCAATGTGATGGCTTTGTGGAATGCGGATGTAGTGGCTGGCGCGGTCTAGCCATGCAGGGCTGACTCCCTGCCCTTCACTTCCAAAAACCCAAATACCAGCAGGCTTCAAGTCGGCGTCAAAAAGATCGACACTTTTTGGGTGCAGGCTTGTGGCACGCACGGTCACCTTGCCTGCTGACGCGCCAAGGGCTTTCAACAAATCGCTTTCAGAAAACAGGTGCAGGCTGAATTGGGCGCCCATGCCGGCACGCAGCACCTTGTCTGACCAAACCCAGGCGCTGTGGTCGCTCAAGGCCACTTGCTGCACACCAGCCGCAGCACAGTTGCGCAACAAGGTACCCACATTGCCCGGGTCTTGAATACCGTCCAGCAGGGCGATGTCTTTGCTCAAATCAATGCCTGTGCTTGCATTCTCTGGTTCGAAGAAAATCATCGGACCCGTGGGCGTTTTCAATTTGCTGAGCTTTGAAAACAAGGCATCGCTGAGTACAAAGCAACGCACCAGTCCATTCTCCAGCACGTCACTCAATGCAGAAAGTGTGAGCCACTCGGGTTTGTTCAGAAGGCTTTGCGGAATCCAGACGGATTCAATGTTCACCCCCGGTAAATGCAGCAAGCTTTCAGCCAAGTGCAAACCTTCAGCCGCAGCCAGACCACTTTGACGCAGAGCATTGTTGGAAGCCAGCAAGCGGATTGCATTTTTTAGCCGCTCATTCTGTGCTGATTCGATCAAGGTGAAATTGCGTTCGTAGCTCATGGATTCTTTGTTTAAAACGACAGTTGTTGCTGCGCCCGTTCAAGCGCCTCACGCACAGGGCGGAAAGACTTTCGGTGCACAGGGGTTGCGCCATGTTCCCGCAACAAGGCCATGTGGCGCGGCGTGGGATATCCCATGTGAACATTGAGTTCGTAAAGTGGGTATTGCACCGCATGGGCTTTGCACCATTCATCACGCGCCACTTTGGCCAGAATTGACCCAGCAGAGATGGCTGGAATTTTGGTGTCGCCCTTCACCACGGCAATGGCCTTGTATGGCCATTTTGGCAGCTTGTTGCCGTCCACTGCAATCAGGCATTGTTCTGGCGTCAAGCCAGCCAGCTGAACAACGATATCCACTGCACGCCACATGGCCAGCAAGCTGGCCTGCAAAATATTGAGCTGGTCAATTTCTTCCACTGTGGCCTGCGAAACCGCACTGGCGTGGGCTTTTTCGTGGATCAGCATTGCCAATGCTTCACGCCGCGTTGCACTCAATGTTTTGGAACACGCCAAACCTTCAATCGGGTTGGGCGTGGCCAGCAAAGCTGCACCTGCCACAACAGGGCCACACAGCGGGCCGCGACCCGCTTCATCCACTCCAATCACATGCAGACCATTCTCTGATGCATAGGCTTGAATCTCGTGCCACTCCTGGAGGGGTCTGGTTACTTTGACACGTTGAGGAGAGCTTGCCCTTTTGGGCCGCTCAGCCATGCATCACCTGTTGTATCACCCGGCATGCTATGTCACCTGAAGGTTGAAGCAGGCGTTGGTGCTGCTCGGCAAACAGCCTTTCCAAACGGTTGCGGTTGGCATCGTTGTCCAACTGAAAAAGTACTTTTTCGGCCAGTGCTTCAGGGGTGGCGTCGTCCTGAAGCAATTCGGGCACCGCAAATTCATTCAACAAAATATTTGGCAGGCCCACAAAGGGCATGTAACCCTTGCCTTTCATCATTTGATAACTCAGCCACGGCATTTTGTACGCAATTACCATGGGTTTGCGATACATCATCGCCTCCAGCGTGGCGGTGCCGCTGGCCAACATCACTGCATCTGCAGCGGCCATGCATTCATGTGAATGGCCTTCAACCAGGGTCCATCGATCCAGCAATTGCGGCGGAATCATCGCCTTGAACTGATTCAGCAAAGTACTGCCAGGCGGCATGGGTGTCACAAAGCGCAAATTCGGCTTTTTTTCCACCAATGCCATTGCAGCCTGCACAAAAGCCGGGCCAATGTATTTGACCTCAGCCCCACGGCTGCCGGGCAGCACCGCCAGAAGCTGACCATCCATCTGCAAACCAAGCTTGTTTCGATAAGAAGCAGGATCAATCTCATTGGGTACAAGCGCAGCCATTGGGTGGCCAATGTAGGTCGCAGGTATGCCCTCTTTGGCGAGAATTTCAGGCTCAAACGGGAAAATGCACAAAACATGGCTGCAGGCTGCCTTGATCTTGTGAATGCGTTCCATGCGCCATGCCCAGATTGAGGGGCACACCACCTGAATTGTAGGTACGCCACTTTCGCGAAGGGCCAATTCCAGATTCAAATTGAAATCGGGTGCGTCCACCCCGACGAACACCTTGGGGCGGCTAACGGTGGACCAGTGTTGAATCAGGCTTTTGCGCATGTTCAGCAAACGCGGCAGGTGGCGAAGCACTTCCACATATCCCCGCACCGACAGCTCTTCCGACTGGTGCAAGGCCTTTACACCCAGTTCTCGCAACTTGGCACCCGCAATGCCTTCCAGGCGCAGCGGGTTCTGTAGCGGCTGCGTCTTGATCAGTTGTTCAATTGCAAGCGCTCCTATCCAGTCGCCCGAGGCTTCACCCACAACAATGGCCAAGTCCGCGGGGTCTGCAGGATAAGGGGTCAATGAACCAAACATGAATTAGCGAACATGAATTAGCGCACAATTCCGCGTGTGGCCTGGTCGAGGAACACCTTCATGTGAGCAAGGTGGGGCTTTGCATCTTCGGGGGCGGCCACAGCCAGTGCATCAATGGCTTCCTTGGCATCTGCAATGCTCAAACCCTGGCGATAAATCGCCTTGTAGGCACGCTTGATGTTCAATATGGCATCGGGTGAGAAACCGCGACGCTTCAAGCCTTCGGAATTGATGCCCGCAGGCACAGCCGGGTATCCAGCTGCCATGACAAAAGGTGGCACATCCTGTGTCAGTTTGGTTTGAAACGCAGTCATGGCGTGGTCACCCACGCGTATGAACTGGTGAACACCGCTCATGCCGCCCAGAATGACCCAGTCACCGATAATCACATGTCCAGCCAGTTGAACACTGTTGGCAATGATGGTGTTGCTGCCAATGTGGCAGTCGTGCGCAATATGTACATAGGCCATGATCCAGTTGTCATTGGCCATGGTGGTCTTTCCGCCATCCTGCACAGTGCCCGTGTTGAAGGTGCAGTATTCGCGCACTGTATTGCGGTCGCCGATAATGAGTTCGGTCGGCTCGCCTTTGTACTTCTTGTCCTGAGGATCGCCACCGATTGTGGCAGAACCATGAAAAACATTGTCTTCACCAATCGTGGTGTGGCCGCTGATGATCATGTGCGGCCCTACCTTGGTGCGAGCACCAATTTTGACATTGGGACCAATCACGGAGAACGGTCCAACTTCAACCGTGCTGTCCAGTTCAGCTTTGGGATCTACAATTGCAGAAGCATGTATGGGCATTGGAAAGGATCCTTACACTTCGCGGGCCGTGCACATCAAATCAGCAAGCGCAACCACATTGCCATCCACCAGCGCCTTCGCTTCGTACTTCCAGATGCCGCGAGACACTCGCTGAACCCGAACGTCCAACATCAAAACATCACCAGGCACTACAGGCTTCTTGAAGCGGCAGTTGTCGATGCCCACGAAGTAGTACACCAGATTCTTGTCAGGCGCAGCTTCCATGGATTTGAATGACAGCAAACCGGCTGCTTGTGCCAGCGCTTCCATGATCAGCACACCAGGCATGACTGGGTGCACGGGAAAATGCCCAGGAAAATAAGGTTCGTTGTAGCTCACGTTTTTCTGGGCCAGAATCCGCACATTGGGTTCGAGTTCCAGTACGCGGTCCACGAGCACGAAGGGGTAACGATGCGGCAGATTTTCCAAAATGCCTTTGATGTCCATAACTGGAGTATTCATAGCTTCTGAGTTCACACTTGTTCTAAATTTAGGATTGTTGTTTTTTCAATTCGCGTAGTTCAGTGCGAAGTTTGACCAGTTGTTTGAGCGTCACTGCGGTCTTCTCCCAGTCCTTGTGCTGCTGCAAGGGGAATATACCCGTGTAGGCACCAGGTTCCTTGATACTGCTCATGACCACCGAGGCACCCGATACATGGGTACCATCGGCAATATTCAAGTGACCGAAAATCATGGCCGCCCCTCCCACGGTACAACGCGCGCCAATGCTTGTGCTGCCGGCCACACCCACACAACCGGCCATGGCAGAATGGTCGCCCACGGTGACATTGTGAGCGATCTGGATCTGATTATCCAGTTTCACGCCGAAACCAATCAGTGTGTCATCCAGCGCTCCACGATCAATGGTGGTATTGGCACCGATTTCAACCTGATCACCGATAATCACCTGGCCCACTTGCGGAATCTTGACCCATGCCCCTTTTTCATTGGCAAAACCAAAGCCGTCTGCACCAATGACAACGCCTGAATGAATGATGCAATGGTCGCCGATGAGACTTTCGTCGTACACGGTGACATTGGGATAAATTCGACTGAAGGCGCCGATTTCGACATGATTGCCCAGCACCACCCCTGCTTCAATCCGGCTGCCCTCTCCTACTTTGGCATGGGCGCCAATCACACAGTTGGCTGCGATGCTGGCTGTTGGTGCCACATCGGCTGTGGGGTCAACCACAGCGCTGGGATGCACCCCGGGCTCTGGCTTGAATTCACTGCGGGATACCCACCATTGCTGAATTTTTGCGTAATACAGATAAGGGTCGCTGACCAGCCAGGCCAGCAGACGGCCCGCGTCAGCTCGATTGGCCTTCAGATATTGTTGAAGCTCAATGAATTGAGATTCGCGAACCAGCACTACGCCCGCCGATGATGTGAGCAATTGATCGCGAAACTTGGGGTTGGCCAGAAAGCCGAGATTATTCTGCCCTGCTTTCTCCAGAGATTGGATTCCGGACAGCAAAACATCGGAAGACGCCGAGTTATCGCCGGAAAACGAAGCAAGACGGCCACCAAATGTGGCGACAAGGTCGCCAAGCTTCGTTTCAACGAAATTCATTGATGCGCTTTATTTGGCGTTGTCCAAGCTGCCAAGCACTTGGTCAGTGATGTCAATGCGCTTGTTGGCGTAAACCGCTTCCTGGAAAATGATGTCATAGTTTTCCTTCTCGGCGATTTGACGAATCACGCGATTCGCACGCTCAACCAACTCACCCACAACCTGGTTTTTGCGTTGAGCCAAGTCCTCTTCGAACTCGCGGCGCTTGCGCTGGAAATCTCGATCAGTTTCAGCCAAGTCGCGTTGACGGCGAACTTTTTCAGCTTCTGGCAATGTGATTGCATCCTTGTCCAGCTTGGTGGCTTCAGCCTTGACCTTGCTGGCCAGATCTTCCAGTTCTTTCTGACGCTTGGCGAAGTCGCGTTCCAGCTTCTTCTGCGACTCGACAGCAAACTTGGAATCACGCAGGATCCGCTCAGTGTTCACAAACCCGATTTTTGTGGCAGCCTGTGCCTGCGCCATGGTTGGAAGAATAATGGCCAAGGACAATGCCCCACCAACCAACAATTTTTTCACACTATTCAAAACATTTCTCCACTTTGAATTGATACTTGATTTTTAGAAACCGGTGCCAATCGTGAACTGAACACGTTGCGTTTCATCCTGAGACTCACTATTCAGTGGTATGCCCAAACTGAACTTCAATGGCCCCACTGGCGACAACCAGGAAATACCTACACCAGTTGAATACCGCAAATCACCAAAACTGATTTTTTCGTTGCTCTGGAACACATTGCCCGCGTCAAGGAATGTGAATGCCCTGAACGTACGATCTTTCGTCATGCCGGGAATTGGGAAGAAGAATTCCGCATTGCCGATCAAGCGCTTTGAACCACCAATAGGTACGTTGTCCGCATCACGATCACCAAGTGTTGACGCGCGATAGCCCCTCACCGTGCCAATACCTCCCGCGTACACATTGCGGAAGATTGGGTAGGGTGAATTGCCCAGCCCGAAGCCACCGGTCACTTCACCGTTCAAAGCAAGTGTGTAAAGCTTGCCAATCGGGAAGTAAAACTGTTCCTGGTAGGTGGTTCGAATGAATTCCTGATCGCCCAACGGCGTTGCATACTCGGCTGTCAGGCGAGTAACGCGGCCCCGGGTTGGGGCAATTGCTGAATCACGGGAGTCATATGAATAGCCCGCATTCAAAAGCACGGCATAACTGGAGTTCCCGAAATCATTCACATAACGTTGGAATCGTGCGGGACTAAACTGCCCGACTTCCAGATCGGTACCTTCATAGCCCGCACCAAATGAAATGCGCTCGAATTCGCTGATAGGATATCCAAAGCGCATGCCGGCGCCCGTGGTTTCAATGATGTAGTCGCCGAGATTCAGTGAACTAGGGTCAGTCCGACGGTTATACACTTCAAAGCTGCGGGATACGCCGTCAATTGTGAAGTAAGGATCTGTCTGGGAAAACGAAATGGTTCGATTGACCTTGCTGGTATTGAGCTCAAGGCCAACTGTTTTACCCGTACCAAACAGGTTTTGCTGCTGAATTGCAGCGGACAGAACCAGGCTGTCAGTACTGGATATACCAGCACCCAGCAACAAGTTGCCTGTTGGCTTTTCCTCGACCTGCATGTTCACGTCAATTTGATCAGACGTACCGGGGACAGGTTGAGTTTCAATGTCGACATTCGAGAAATAACCAAGACGGTCCACTCGTTCTTTGGACAACTGAATCTTGCGAGAATCGTACCAAGAAGATTCAAACTGGCGGAATTCGCGACGAACCACCTCGTCCTTGGTGCGAGTGTTGCCACCCACATTCATACGGCGAACATAAACACGCTTGCCCGGGTCAACGGCGATGTTGATATTCACCACCCGTTTCTCACGATCCAGCTCTGGAATGACGTTTGCATTGGCAAAAGCATAGCCGTAGTTACCCAAACGGTCCTGAATGGACTTGGTGGTGTCCGTCAACGCTTCACCATTGAAGGTTTCACCCTTTTTAGCCTGCATCAAGCCACGAAGCTCTGCGTCACGTCCAAGTAGCTGGCCACTTAGCTCCACATCACCAAAGGTAAATTTCTGACCTTCTTTGATGGTGATGGTGATGAAAATATCCTGCTTGTTCGGCGCAATCTGAACCTGTGTATTTTCAATACTAAAATCTGCATAACCACGATTCAGGTAAAACGAGCGCAGCTTTTCAACGTCACCACTTAGCTTTTGGCGGGAATATTGATCGTTTTTGCTATACCAAGACATCAAGCCACCGGTACTCAACTCAAATTCTTCAAGCAGTTGCTTCTCGGTAAACTCTTTGCTTCCGATGATTTTCAACTGTTTGATTGAAGCCGATTCACCTTCATCCACATTGAATGTGATGCCTACGCGGTTGCGAGCCAGTTGATCAACACGTGTTTGAACCTGCGCACCGTATTTGCTACGGGACAGGTACTGGCGCTTCAATTCCTGCTCTGCCTTGTCCAGCAAGGAGCGGTCGAATATCAGTGATTCACCGATACCCACGCCTTTCAGTGCTTCTTTCAAGGTGTCTTTGTCAAATTCTTTAGTACCGTTAATTTCCACGGAGGCGATGGCTGGTCGTTCAACAACGGTGACCACCAAAACATCGCCTTTGGCTGAAATTTTGACATCTTCAAAAAAACCAGTGGCAAACAGGGACCGAATAGCCTGAAGTGCCTTCTCATCCGTGAAAGTGTCACCAACACGAATTGGCAGGTAACTGAACACAGTTCCTGCTTCTGTCCGGCGTAGACCTTCAACCTCGATGTCCTTTACCACAAACTGGTTGGCTTGGGCATGGACCACGCTCACGGACAATGCGCAGACTGCCACGACTGGGTATACCAATCTCGCGGGAAACAGAGTACTTCTTATTGTCATTCAGATCGTTCCTACCAGCCACGATTGGCTGGAACCAATATATGAAGGCACCAACTACAGCAGCCTTTGAATATCATTAAAAAAAGCAACACCGGTCAATACGCCAATGAGCAAAATTCCCAGTTTTTGACCTCTGATCTGCCAAATTTCGTCCACGGGTTTGCCTCTGACGATTTCGGCCAAATAATACATCAAGTGCCCACCGTCCAAGAGAGGTATTGGCAAAAGATTCAAAATGCCTAGGCTAACAGAAACCATGGCTAGAAATCCGAAAAATGGCAGAATTCCCAAGCTCGAAGATTCACCTGCAGCAGAGGCGATAGACACCGGGCCACTCAAGTGGTTCCAGGACAAATCGCCAGTGACCATCTTACCCAACGCGGCGAGTGAAAATACGCTGACTTCAACCATTCGACCGACACCCTCCGTGAAAGACTCGAGGACAGTCAACGGGTGGTTGACGGTGAATGACTCACCCCCAATTGACAAACCCAGACGGCCGACAGATTCACCGTTTTCGGCGCGAAAGGCCTGCGGCACCGCAGACAACATCAATTGTTCCTGATTTCTCAGAATTTCTATCGCAATTTGTTGTTCAGGAAAGCGCTTGACCAGTTCAGTGAATTGAGCAGACGTTTCAACAGGAACGTCATTCACGCGAATCAGGATGTCACCCGACTGAAAGCCAGCCACGGCAGCAGGACTGCCTTCATTAACAGCGCGGACCAGTACGCTTTTCTCAACGGGATTAAATCCAAGCTCACGAATCAGGTTTGGGCCAATTTCCACATCAAACTGATCGCCTGACACCGGTGCAAGATCAACGAGGGTATTGTCACGATTAACCTGAACGGACACATCATTCTGAAATAGTCGGGCCTTGACCAAAGCCCACGACACTTCGCTCCAATTCTTGGTGTCTTCTCCGTTCACTCGAATGACAGTGTCACCCATTTGCAGACCAATTGCGGCAGCCTGGCTGTTGGGCGGGGGTTGCGCTACCCGTGTTGCGAGACCGAGGGGTTGCATGTAGGCGAGAAAGCCATAGATCAGCGCTGCCAGAATCAGGTTTGCCAAGGGCCCGGCGAGTACTACTGCAATTCGTTGCCCGACAGGTTTTCTATTGAATGATTCCGACAAATCAATATCATGGCCCTTCAAGCTATCCGGGTCACGCTCGTCCAGCATTCGTACGTAGCCACCCAATGGAATCCAGGAAATGGTCCATTCCACCTTGGTTTTCTGGTTCACCCAACGGACAATTGGCTTCCCAAAGCCAACAGAGAAACGAATTACCCTGACGCCATAGAAACGCGCCACGGCATAGTGTCCGTATTCGTGGATAAACACCAGAATACCCAAAGCGACCAAAAACGAAACAATTGAATTGAGCATTTACAACCTACATTAAAACTTTTCAGTCAACTGAAAGGCGTGCGAGCGAACTTCAGAATCGAGGGCAAAGGCATCATCCAGAGTCGAGATGGGTCGCCCGGCAAATTTGGATAAACAAGCTTCGGTCATCCGAACAATGTCCATGAATGCAATTTTTTCACGCAAAAACAAGTCTACAGCGACTTCATTGGCCGCATTGAATACAGGCGCCAAGGTGTCAGGATTTTCCAGTACCTTGAAGGCCAGGCCCAACATTGGAAACCGGCTTAAATCAGGGTCTTCAAAATCCAGATGTGCCAATTGGGCTAGATTCAACCGAGGAGAACCGGAACTGATCCGGTCTGGCAAACCCAGCACATGGGCAATGGGCGTGCGCATGTCCGGGCAACCAAGTTGCGCCAGCAGACTGCCGTCCATGTACTCTACGAGCGAATGGACAATCGATTGCGGGTGAATCAATACCGAAAGTTGGTTTGCCGGCAGGCCAAACATCCACAGCGCTTCGATCAACTCCAGACCTTTGTTGGCCATGGTTGCACTGTCTACAGAAATCTTCCGGCCCATAACCCAATTAGGGTGAGCCACAGCCTGGGCTGGTGTTACTTTTTGAAGATCTTGAAGACTTGCCTTACGGAAAGGTCCACCAGACGCAGTCAAAATAAGTCGTTCGATGCCAAAGGAGTCTGCTCGTGCAACGTCAAAGTTTTGAGGCAAACATTGATAAATCGCGTTGTGCTCCGAATCGACAGGCAAGATTGTAGCCCCTGATTCTTTGCAAGCGTTGATCATGAACTGCCCAGCCAAAACAAGCGACTCCTTATTGGCCAACAACACTTTTTTACCAGCCTTCAGGGCTGACAGCGTCGGTTTCAAGCCAGCGGCGCCAACGATGGCAGCCACCACCGTGTTCACCTCGGGACTCGCGCACAGTTGTGCAAGTTCTCCTGAACCTACAACCTCGGGTTGATAGCCAAGTGCCTGGAACAATCGATTATCGTAGCCATTGTCATGCCATTTCTGAAAAGCTGTTGCGTCGCAAATAACCACAATGGCAGGCTGGTGAACACAAGCTTGTTTGAACAGCAAATCGATATTTGCACCTGCAGCCAAACCGTAAACCGAAAACCGGCCAGGGTGACGGGCAACAACATCCAGTGTGTTGACACCGATCGTGCCGGTTGCACCCAATACAAGCAAGGATTGCGGTTTCATGTTTTGGCTCAACTTGCAACAGCAGACACTAATAGCATGGCCAAAGGCAACACGGGCAATTGGGCGTCAATTCTATCCAGAATGCCACCATGCCCAGGCAACAGTTGGCTGCTGTCTTTGACACCAGCGTGCCTTTTCAACATGGACTCAAACAGGTCACCTACCACGCTGTAAGCACTCAATATCAAAAGCCAAATCGAAAAGATCACAGGGTGCCAGCGCTCAAGTGCCACGACCTGCCAAGAAGACTGAAGTAAGGGAAAATCGTTGGCCATGAATACAACTAGCCAGCTGAGTGCAAGTACACTCAAAGCGCCTCCAATTGCTCCCTCCCAGCTTTTGCCAGGTGAAATGGAAGGAGCCAGCTTGCGTTTTCCAAGCGTTTTACCAAAAACGTAGGCAAAAATATCAGCAGCAAAGCAAATCGCAACAGTGCTTAGTAAAAAGACAACGCCGTTTGATTTAGCAAGAATCAAGGCCAGACCTGCCGCCGAGATCAACACAAACCCGACCGCAAGAAAAGGCAGCGATTTCGAAAAAACACCCAAGGAAACCTTTCTTAGACACCACGGTGCAAAGGCAACCCAAAATACACACGACAAAGCCAAAACAGGGTAAGCGTGCACTTGGAGATCAAGCAGCCAAGCCATTGAAGCACAGGCTGCCCCGCCACAGGCTGCAAAAGTGATCGACTGTACTGCACCCAGCCTGCCCAGTTTTGCCCATTCCCAGAAAGCACCGACCAAGAAGACCAACACAAAAATGTTCCAGCCCAAGGATCCGCCTGCCGTGAGAACAGCAAGCAAGACAATTAGCAGTATCACAGCCGTGATGATGCGCGTTCCAAGCATGATTTATGTCTCGATTGAGAATCGATTCACTGGGCAGACTGTCTAACTTGAACCAATGGGGGTTGGATCTGTTCCGAAGTACGACCAAAGCGACGTTCTCTGTTGTTATAGGAATCAATGGCCTCGAGCAGCATGGGCTTGCCAAAATCGGGCCAAAATTTTTCTGTAAAGTAAAATTCGGTGTACGCCATCTGCCAAAGCAAGAAATTTGACACCCTTTGCTCTCCCCCTGTGCGAATGAACAAGTCCGGCTCAGGGCTATTTTGCAGACACAAATGAGGAGCCAAATCCTGCTCAGTAATCAAATTCGGGTTTGCAGCCAAATGCGGATTACTGCTGATCATTTTTCGGGTAGCCTGCAAAATGTCCCATCGCCCCCCGTAATTGGCAGCAATGTTCAGATGCAAACGAGTGTTGTTCTTGGTCAGATCCTGCGCGGATTCAATTGCCGCACGCAATTCGGGTTCGAACATGCTGGTGTCGCCAATTACTTGGAGCTTGATGTTTTCCCTGTGCATGGATTCAACATCAATTCTTAAAACCCGAATGAAAAGTCTCATCAAAAGAGACACTTCCTCGGCTGGCCTGCGCCAGTTTTCCGAGGAAAATGCAAACAAGGTCAAATGTTCTACACCGAGCTCACAGCAAGCCTGAACGGTGCGCCTTACAGCGTCCACTCCACGCTTGTGCCCCGCTACGCGTGGCATCATGCGGGTTTTCGCCCAACGACCATTGCCGTCCATCACAATTGCAACGTGTTTTGGAATGCTGGATGTTTGCGGAACATCCAGAGTTGAGCTGGTGTGATTTGTCATTAAGTTGGCTTACACCGTCATGATTTCAGCTTCTTTGGCCTGAAGCACCTGATCCACTTCGGCAACAAACTTGTCAGTCAGTTTCTGGATCTCGGCCTGTGCACGACGGTCATCATCTTCCGAGATCTCCTTGTCATTGACCAAGCGCTTGAATGCCTCATTGGCATCTCGGCGCAGGTTGCGAATTGCAACTTTGGTTTGCTCACCTTCACCCTTGATGAACTTGGTCAACTCACGGCGACGCTCTTCCGTCAACGCAGGCATGGGAACACGGATGGTTTCGCCCATCGATGCAGGATTAAGGCCCAGATCAGATTCCCGAATTGCCTTTTCCACAGCATTGGCCATATTCTTTTCCCATGGCTGAACCACAATGGTTCGGGCATCGGCCAAACTCAGGTTAGCAACCTGAGAAATGGGCACCATGGAACCATAGTAATCCACCTGCACGTGGTCAAGAATGCCAGTATGCGCACGGCCTGTGCGCACCTTTTGCAAATCGGTCTTCAAAGACTCAATGGATTTCACCATTTTTTCTTCGGTTGTTTTTCGAATGTTTGCAACGCTCATAGTTGAATTCTCACTGCATTGAACGATTAATTACATGTGCACCAAGGTGCCCTCGTTTTCACCAGCTACCGCGCGGTTTAAAGCGCCTGGCTTATTGATGGAAAACACCCGTATGGGAAGTTTCTGGTCACGACATAGCGCAAACGCTGTAGCGTCCATCACTTCGAGATTTTTGGAAATTGCTTCGTTAAACGAGATTGTCTCGTATCGCGTTGCTGTCGGGTCTTTATTTGGATCTGCGGTGTAAATGCCATCCACCTTGGTGGCTTTCAGAACAACCTCAGCACCAATTTCAGATCCACGCAGCGCAGCGGCAGTGTCTGTTGTGAAAAACGGGTTGCCTGTACCAGCCGCAAAAATGACGATTTTCCCTTCTTCAAGGTAACGTATCGCCTTTGGGCGGATGTAAGGTTCCACGACCTGCTCGATATTCAATGCGGATTGCACCCTGGCTTCAACCCCGGCACGCCGAAATGCATCCTGCAAAGCCAACGCATTCATGACGGTGGCCATCATGCCCATGTAGTCCGCGGTTGCCCGGTCCATGCCAGCAGCCCCGGGGGCAATTCCACGGAAAATGTTTCCGCCACCGATTACAACAGCCAGCTCGACTCCGGAGGCTGACACTTCAGAAACTTCTGCCACCATCCGTTCGATGGTCTGGCGATTGATGCCGTAGGAGTCGTCGCCCATCAGGGCTTCACCCGACAATTTAAGTAACACGCGCTTGTATGCTGCCATTCATGCCTCTAGGTTGGTCGTTGTCAGGATTCTATAACGTAAAGCCCGAAACTTCGTAGACACACAAATAAAAAGGGGTGTCCCCGATAGAGAAACCCCTCCTGTCTGCACTAAAAAATTAACGGCCTGCGGCAGCGGCAGCAGCTTGTGCAGCAACTTCAGCAGCGAAGTCGTTAACCTTCTTCTCAATACCCTCACCCACGATGAACAGGTCGAAGCTGTTCACTTCGCTGTTCTTGGACTTCAGCATGGCTTCAACAGTCAACTTGTCATCCTTCACGAAAGGCTGGGACAACAGCGCCACTTCCTTCAGATACTTCTTGATGGAACCATCGACCATTTTTTCAGCGATATCAGCAGGCTTGCCAGATTCAATCGCTTTGGCCTTGGCCACTGAGCGCTCGCGGTCGATGTCTTCCTGGGGAACGCCACTTTCATGCAAGGCTTTTGGCTTGGTTGCAGCAATGTGCAAGGCCACATCCTTACCCACATTGTCGTCTGAGCCTGTGTAATCCACCAGAACGCCGATGCGGCCGCCGTGGATATAGGAGCTCAGGCTTCCCTTGGCTTCTACGCGCTTGAAGCGACGCACAGACATATTTTCACCAATCTTGCCGATCAAGGCTGCGCGAACTGATTCAACTGTGCCCTCGCCCAAAGGCAAGGCAGACAACGCTTCCACATCAGTGGGGTTGTTGTCCGCAATCAGCTTGGCCACGTTGGCTACGAACGCCAAAAAGTCATCGTTCTTGGCAACAAAGTCTGTTTCACAGTTTACTTCAACAATCGTTCCCAGCTTATTGGAATCATTGATATAAATCCCGACTAGACCTTCTGCGGTTACGCGTGCAGCGGCTTTCCCAGCCTTGCTACCCAGCTTTACGCGCAGGAGTTCTTCAGCTTTGTCCATATCGCCTGCGGCTTCGGTCAACGCTTTCTTGCATTCCATCATGGGCGCGTCGGTTTTTTCGCGCAGAACTTTCACCATTGCTGCTGTAATTTCAGCCATTGATCTTCTCCTAACTATCGAATTCTGAATGACATAAAAAAAAGGGGCGACTTGTCGCCCCGTTGGAAGTAGAAAGCCTGATCAGCCTTCTACGCCCTCTTCAGATACTTCAACGAAATCGTCACCGCTCTTGATGGCATCGACTACGTCGTTAACAGCCTGGTCACGACCAGCCAATACAGCATCAGCCACTGAACGGGCATACAAACGAATCGCACGTGCAGAATCGTCGTTACCTGGCACGATGTAGCTAACACCAGCGGGTGAGTGGTTGGTGTCCACGATACCTACCACTGGGATGCCCAGTTTCTCGGCTTCAGTGATTGCAATCTTGTGGTAACCCACGTCACATACGAAGATTGCATCAGGCAAGGTTGGCATGTCTTTGATGCCACCAATGGACTGGTTCAACTTTTCGAGTTCGCGAGCAAACATCAGGGCTTCTTTCTTGGACATACGCTCTGTACCGCCGTCGGCGATAATGGCTTCCATGTCCTTCAGGCGCTTGATTGAAGTTTTCACGGTTTTGAAGTTGGTGAGCATGCCGCCCAACCAGCGTTGGTCTACAAAGGGCATGCCGCAGCGTGCTGCTTCTTCGGCGATGATTTCCTTGGCTTGACGCTTTGTACAAACAAACAGGATATTTCCGCGGTTTGCAGACAGGCGCTTGACAAACTTCAGCGCGTCGTCAAGCATCACGACAGTTTTTTCCAGGTTGATAATGTGAATCTTGTTGCGATGGCCATAGATATAAGGGGCCATTTTGGGGTTCCAGAAGCGTGTTTGGTGGCCAAAGTGGCAACCAGCTTCCAGCATTTCGCGCATTGATGCTGCCATGAATTTCTCCAGTATAGACAGGGTTGAAAAAGTTTGCGCTGGGCTGGAACGTCGCTTATCAACGAAATGTTCAAGCACCCTGTCGCACAAACCTTAAGATTTACTCTTGAGTTCGGACTAACTTCGCAAGTTAAACTCGATCCCAGAGCAGCCAGTGATTATACTCGGTTAAAATACTTCAGCTCAAGCAGGAACCTAACAAAACCATGAATATTGTGATTAAAGATGTGCACGACATTGAAAAAATGCGTGTAGCCGGCCGACTGGCTTCAGAAGTGCTGGATTTTATCGGTCCACATGTGGTGGCTGGTGTGACCACGGAGGAATTGGACAAGCTTTGCCACGATTTCATGGTGAATGTGCAGGATACCATTCCCGCCCCGCTGAACTACGCGCCTCCGGGTTACAGCCCCTACCCCAAATCCATTTGTACTTCGGTCAATCACCAGATTTGCCACGGTGTACCAGGACCCAAGAAACTGAAAAATGGCGACATCATCAATATCGACATCACAGTGATCAAAGACGGTTACCACGGCGACACCAGCCGAATGTTCATCGTGGGCGAAGGATCTCTGGCCGCACGCCGCCTGTGTGAAATCACTTTTGAAGCCATGTGGCTAGGCATCGAGCAGGTCAGGCCTGGCGCCACACTGGGTGATGTTGGTGCAGCGATACAAAAATTTGCAGAAGGTTTTGGCTACTCAGTGGTTCGAGAGTTTTGCGGTCACGGCATTGGGACCAAATTTCACGAAGAACCCCAAGTCCTTCATTATGGACGTCCTGGCACTGGGGTCAAGTTGATAGAAGGCATGATTTTCACCATCGAGCCAATGCTGAATGCAGGAAAACGCGAAATCAAGGAAATGCCGGATGGATGGACCATCGTCACAAAGGACCACAGCCTTTCCGCACAATGGGAACACACTGTGCTGGTCACGGCAGATGGCTACGAAGTACTGACGGTGTCCAGTGGAACTCCCGCAAACCCCCGCTTGAAATCGCAGGCGGCCTGACTTGACTCCGGATTCTGGCCCAATGGAAAGCGTGACATCGCAAACAGACCTTAATAAGCTCAAAGCGACTGTTAAATCTGAGCTGAAAACCTTGGCCCATCAATGGCTTACACCATTTACTGAAGACACTCCGGCAAATTCGGTAGAAACGGCTTTAAGAAAACGATGTAAAGCTGTTGATAATGCGCTACTTTCCATTTGGAAGGCTCTGGATATGCCAGCGACTTACGCCTTGATAGCGGTGGGAGGCTATGGGCGTGGAGAGTTGTTTCCATTCTCTGACGTTGATGTTCTGATTTTGATTGACAGTGAACCAGACGGACAGAACACGGAAAAACTGGAGACCTTTTGTGGTTCTGGTTGGGACATCGGCTTGGAAATCGGGCACAGCGTGAGAACACCCGCTCAGTGCGTGGAAGAAGCCGCCAAAGACATCACCGTGCAAACTGCGCTTGTTGAAGCCCGACTTCTATTCGGAAATATCAAATATTTCAACGATTTAAATGACAATCTTCAAAAGATACTGGATGTAAAAACCTTTTTTCGCAAGAAAACACTTGAACTTCGGCAGCGACATGCCAAGTACCATGAAACACCCTACAGCCTTGAGCCGAATTGCAAGGAAAGCCCAGGTGGCCTGCGTGATCTGCACGTGATTTCCTGGGTCAGTCGTGCTGCCAACTTGGGCAACAGCTGGGCAGAAATGGCGAAACAGGGATTGATCACACCTTTTGAAGCCGCAAAGCTGCGCAACAATGAACGCACGCTCAAGAGGATACGATATCAGCTTCATGTAACAACCGGGCGAAGGGAAGACAGGCTGGTTTACGACGTACAAACCCAATTGGCCGAGTCACTGGGTTACCAGGCTACAACTGGCAGGCGATCCAGTGAACAATTGATGCAGAAGTACTACCTCGCAGCCAAAGCCGTCATGCAACTGAACACCATTCTGTTGCAGAACATTGAGCTTTCCATTTTTGGTTCAAACTCGGCACCAGTTCCAATCGACGATGAGTTTCAGGAAACCGACTCCTTGCTGGACATCCGGGACAACGCTGTGTTCACGCGGAATCCTTCAGCCATGCTTCGCGCGTTTATCGTCATGCAGCAGAATCCGCGATTAAAGGGCATGAGTGCGCGCACCTTGCGCCAACTTTGGCATGACAGGGTCAAGATCAATAGCCAGTTCAGAAAAGACCCTGCCAACAAAGCGCTTTTCATCGAGTTTTTCAAACAACCTCGCGGGATCGTTCATGAATTGCGGCGGATGAACGAGATGAGCGTTCTTGGTCGATACTTGCCCGTATTCCGAAAAATCGTTGGTCAGATGCAGCACGACCTCTTTCACGTATACACCGTGGATCAGCACATCATGACCGTGGTGCGGAACCTGCGTCGTTTCACGATGGCAGAACACGCCCACGAGTATCCGTATTGCAGCCAGTTGATGGCCAACTTTGATGACCATTGGTTGCTGTACCTTGCGGCATTGTTTCATGACGTAGCCAAAGGCCGGGGCGGTGACCACAGCGTGTTGGGCGAAGTGGATGCGCGCAAGTTTTGCAAAGAACACGGCTTGAATCAGGAAAACACCGATCTGGTTGCTTTTTTGGTCAAACACCATTTGACCATGTCCAACACGGCACAAAAGAAGGACCTCTCGGACTCCGATGTGATTCGGGAATTTGCAGAGATTGTGAAAACCCCGAGAAACTTGACCGCGTTGTATCTTTTAACCGTGGCTGATATTCGGGGCACCAGTCCAAAGGTATGGAATGCCTGGAAGGGCAAGCTCCTGGAAGACCTTTACCGGCTGAGCTTGAAGTTTCTAGGCGGTGAGGCACCCAACCGTCGTCAAATGCTGGCAGAGCAACAGGCTGAAGCCAAACGTATCCTGAGACTTTATGCGCTTTCGGACAATGTTCAGGACAAGTTGTGGGCGCAGCTGGATGTGTCATATTTTCTGCGCCAAGGTGCGAGTGACATTGCCTGGCACAGTCGACATTTGTATTGGCGGGTCAATGCAGAACAACCGATCGTGAAGGCCCGCCTGTCTCCCATCGGCGAAGGTCTTGAGCTGCTGGTGTACACCCGCGACGAAATGGACCTGTTTGCCCGAATTTGCGGATATTTTGACTCCAAAAATCTAAGTATTCTGGATGCGAAAATTCACACGACCCTGCATGGTTATGCCCTGGATTCGTTTTTGATTCAACATGACAGTGGAACCGAATTTTATCGGGAAACGCTGTCCCTGCTTGAAGCAGAACTTCAAGACAGGCTGGTCAAGCGCCTGCCACTTGAGGCCCCTGTGTTTGGACGCATGTCCAGGCAATCTCGTCACTTTCCGGTTCGCCCCACAGTTGATCTGATGCCCGATGAAAAAGGAAACCAGTATCTGCTGACCATTTCAGCCACAGATCGAACCGGTTTGCTGTATTCAATCACCAAGTTGCTTGCACAGTACAAGGTCAGTGTGCAAACCGCGAAAATCATGACTTTGGGAGAACGGGCCGAAGACAGTTTCCTGCTCTATGGCCAGTCATTGAACTCACAAAAACTGCAAATTCAACTGGAAACAGACCTGCTGGAACTGTTGTCCATTTGACAGCACTGCTGGGACTTGGCTGCAAGGCGAATTATTCGTCTTGCAGCTGAACCATCGACTTGATGATGCCCATTACCCTGCCCATGCCTTCCTGAACGGTTGTACTGATTTGAGCGTGGGAAATTTCCTTGGCACTGTCACCCACCCCTGCGGCTTGATTCACCACCAAGGCAAGGTGAACGTAGGGTATTTCCATTTCACGTGCCAGGGAGGCCTCAGGCATTCCGGTCATGCCCACAATGTCTGCCCCGTCTCTGGCCAGGCGCTTGATTTCTGCGGCTGTTTCCAGCCTGGGGCCTTGTGTGCATGCATAACATCCACCTTGCGCCACCTGCTCACCCACCGCATCGGCCGCCAGACAAAGGGCCGCTCTTAACGATGAGTCATAAGGCCAGGTGAAATCAATGTGCTGCACAGCCTGACTATCGCCCTCAAAAAATGTCGCAGCACGGCCATGTGTGTAGTCAAGAATTTGATCAGGAACCACCAACTGGCCAGGCTTCCAGTCAGGACGAATTCCGCCTACGGACGCCACCGACAAAATACCGTCTATTTCAAGCTGCGACAGGGCCCAGATATTCGCCCTGTAGTTGATCTCATGCGGAGCAATCGTGTGGCCATAACCGTGCCTAGCGAGAAAAACAACCTCACGGCCAGCAAGCCGGCCGATCGTGAGCGCACCGGAAGGCTCACCGTAAGGTGTGCGCTGAACCTTGCGTTGCGTCACTTCGAAACCGGGAAGTTGACTTAAACCGCTGCCACCCAACACTGCATACATCGCTTAGCCTCTGTTCTTCAAGTAATCGGAGAACTCCGCACTCACCTCGTGATGCTTTAAGCCCAGTTCAACCGTGGCTTTCAAGTAGCCTATTTTGGATCCGCAATCAAAACGTGTTCCGTTAAAACGATAAGCCAGCACGGGTTGATCTTCCAGCAAGGATGCAATGCCATCAGTCAACTGGATTTCACCACCGGCACCCTTGCCTGTTTTTCGAATGTGGTCAAAGATTTGCGAATTGAGCACATAACGACCAACGACAGCCAGGTTGGTCGGCGCGTCCTTGGGTTCCGGTTTTTCAACAATGGCGTTGACGCGCTCTGACCTGTTGTTCCAGGGAGTGCTGGACACAATACCGTAAGATTTGGTGTCCTCCAGAGGCACCTCTTGAACAGCCAAAACGCTGGCGTGCTCGCGCTCGAAGACCTTGACCATTTGATGTGTCACCGACGGCGTGCCCTTGTCAACGTCCATCAAATCATCAGCGAGAAGGACAGCAAATGGTTCGGCACCCACAACAGGCTCAGCGCACAACACCGCATGCCCTAATCCCAAAGGCTCCATCTGGCGAATGTAAATGCAGTTGACATGGCTGGGAACGATGTTCTTTACGAGCTCAAGTAAGGCACTTTTGCCCCTGGCCTGAAGCTCTGCTTCCAGTTCATAGGCTTTGTCGAAATGATCCTCAATGGCCCGCTTGCTTCGACCGGTGATGAAAACCAGTTCAGTCAAACCTGCCTCAAGCGCTTCCTCAACCGCATATTGAATCAGTGGCTTGTCTACCACTGGCATCATTTCTTTGGGACTGGCCTTGGTGGCCGGCAAAAAACGGGTACCCATGCCTGCAACTGGAAATACTGCCTTTCTGACTCTGCTCATTGGTTTGCTCTCGACAATAAAGAAATAGAAAATTAGTGTTAATTTATGCTAAAGCATACCCTGAAATGTTTGTTCATCCAGAATGGTAATGCCAAGGCTGGCTGCTTTGTCGAGTTTGCTTCCGGCAGACTCGCCAGCCAGTACAAAATCGGTTTTCTTGGACACTGAGCCCGCCACTTTGCCCCCACGAGCCAGTATCAGTGCACTTGCTTCATCTCGGCTGAACTGACTCAAACTGCCTGTTAACACAAATGTCTTTTGGAAAAAAGGATGGGTAACATCAGTTTCTTTCACTTGGTCTTCAGGCCAGCAGACACCGAGCGTTATCAACTCGTGCACCACATCCTGATTGGCAGGTTCGTTGAAAAACTGGCGAATTGATTCGGCCACAACCGGGCCTACGTCGTTGACTTCCAGTAGCTGGTCAACGCTGGCTGACATCAACTTGTTGACATCACGAAAATGAAGGGCCAGGTCACGTGCAGTGGCTTCGCCCACATGACGAATTCCAAGCGCAAACAAGAATCGACCAAATGTTGTGTGCTTGGCTTTGTGGATGCTATCGAGCAAGTTTTGAGCAGATTTCTCCCCCATTCGCTCAAGTTGAACCAAATCTTCAAATTGAAGGCGAAACAAGTCAGCCGGCGTTTTGACCCACTGCCTGCTTACGAGCACCTCAACCAGTTTGCTGCCCAAGCCCTCAATGTCAATTGCGCGCCGATGAGAAAAATGAATGATGGATTGTGTCAACTGCGCCTGGCAAACCAGCCCACCAGTACAACGAAAGGCAGACTCGCCCTCTTCCTTCTGTACAAGTGAATTGCAAACTGGGCAATGGGTGGGCATGACAAAAGGAATACTGCTTGCACTGCGAACATTGCCAGAAAATGGCAAGACCTCTGGGATGACATCACCTGCGCGGCGGACCAGTACCTGATCGCCTACGCGCAAATCTTTTCGCTGAATTTCATCCAGATTGTGCAAAGTAGCCGAAGACACCACCACACCGCCGACTTTGACAGGCTCCAATTTGGCCACCGGCGTAATTGAGCCAGTTCGACCCACCTGTACCTCAATGTTTTGCAGACGACTAAGCACCTCATCCGGTGGAAATTTGTGGGCCACTGCGAACCGCGGTGCCTTGGCGACATAACCGAGCTGGTCTTGAAGATCAAACGAATCCACTTTGTAAACGACACCATCGATTTCAAACGGCAATTCAGTGCGACTCTCGCCGACCTGCCTATAGAAATTCAACAGGCCTTGCGCACCTTGCGCAGTTTGACTAAGTGTTGAAATCGGTAAACCCATATCACCCAGCCATTTCATGAGAGCCGATTGGGTTTTCAGATCACGCAGTTGTTCGCGATCAAGCGCTGCGCCGTAACAATAAAACCGCAAGGGTCGACTGGCTGCAATTTTTGGATCCAGTTGCCGAATTGTGCCTGCTGCGGCATTGCGCGGATTGGCAAACACTTTCAGGCCCAGTTCGGCTTGGCGCTGGTTCATCATTGCGAAATCTTTCTTGAACATGAAGATTTCACCGCGAACCTCCAGACTGGCAGGAATTCGATCGCCTTTCAACCTGAGTGGCAAGCTTCGAATGGTTTTGACATTGGCCGAAACGTCTTCGCCCACGGTGCCATCACCTCGAGTCACAGCCTGCACAAACCTGCCATCCTGATAGTGAATGGAAATGGCCAAACCATCGAATTTCGGATCTGTTGTATAACCAACGATGGCATCGGCAGGCAAATCAGCCAACTCCTTAACCCTGCGGTCAAAAGCAAGTACATCGCTGTCTTCAAAGGCATTGCCGAGGGAAAGCATGGGAACCCTATGCCTGACCTGTAAAAAACCATCGGATGGCTTTCCACCTACCCGTTGTGTGGGTGAGTCAGCCTGGATTAGCGTTGGATGGTCTTCTTCAAGCTTCTGAAGCGTGCGGTAGACCTGATCAAATTCCGAATCGGGAACTTCAGGCGCGTCAAGAACGTAATAGGCATATTCCCAACGCTCCAGAAGCTCGATCAATCGCCGCATTTCTTGCTTGGGACCCTCTACGGATGCATCGGCTGAAGTACCCTCTTCCCCGCCGTCATCAAACAAGTCTAGGTTGATCATGAAAACAAGATGCGTGCAACCGGGGTACCAGGTTTGAAGCCGGAGTCGGTCAGGTTCCTGACGCGCTCAATGAGCTGATTGTAGATGCCTTCAATGGCCTGTGTGCTGAGGGTTCTGCCAGAATCATCCATGAGCGGGGCACCAAATTTTTCATTCATGCCGTGACACACCGTCACAATATCCCCCAAAGCTTTTACGGGCTCTGGTGAATTGGGGACATCAATATTGAAACTGAGCAGGCGCTTGCCCGGCGCGTTGTGAATCACCATGCTGGCGAGCAAACCTGTCTCATCAGACAGAAACCACTGATGCCCTTTTTGAACCCAACCGGCCTGATTTAACATGTCCACAGCCGTGCTTTCCTGAACTGTGTCCGGCAGCAGACAGTGAAGACCCAGCAGGGTATCTAGCGCTGCGGCCGCTTGATCCAGCGTTTCAGCTTTGGCGACCACTTCTTTCATTTCCGGAAACTCAAGGTCTGCATTGTGATCGTCAGCGAATCGCTTCAATTTGCCCAGAACCTCTGAAAACTCGATAGAGCTCAGTGGCCCTTTGCGATTGGCAATCTGCACGCTTGCTTTCAATGATCGGGCTGTGCCCGCATACGGACTGGCCTTGAACCAGAATGACTCGCTGGCTGTACCAAAGCTCTCGGGACTGACCGAGTAAACAATCCGTTTTCGATTGATCTGTTCCAGTCCATCCGTCAAGGCTTTCCAAGTGTTTGCGTCTTTGCCTTCCTCAAACTGAACAATAAAATCGGCGAAGATGCGCTTGTCTATTGGTTGTTGTGGAACATTCTTCAAACTGAAATCAGATGAATCATGCTCTGGGTGGTTCAGATGACTTGTGGTGTCGTGCAGATCAGAAGACTCAAGGGCATCCGATTCGAATCCAGGTTCAGTTCTTTGGTAGCTCGTGTTACCGTGCCCCACGTTCAACAAAGGGTCTTGATCGGACTCACCAAAACGTTCCTTTGCCTGCTTGCGCAGTCGATAATCCTGCCACCAGTTGTAAACAATCATGGCGGCAATGCCTCCACCACCCACGATCAGCAAAGTTAGTTGTAAATCGTTCATACGGTTTCCGTTGCCATTTTTTCAGCAGCAGCCAAGTCCACAGCCACAATGCGAGACACACCTTTTTCCTGCATCGTGACGCCAATCAACTGCTGCGCCATTTCCATGGCGATTTTATTGTGAGAAATGAACAAAAACTGGGTTTGTTCAGACATTTGTTTGACCAAACGCGTAAAGCGCTCGGTGTTTGCGTCATCCAGCGGCGCATCTACTTCGTCAAGCAAGCAGAACGGTGCTGGATTCAATTCGAATATTGCAAAAACCAGGGCTGTGGCGGTGAGCGCTTTTTCACCACCCGACAAAAGGTGAATGGTGCCGTTTTTCTTGCCAGGGGGCTGAGCAAAAACCTGAACACCGGCATCCAGGATTTCGTCCCCGGTCATGACCAATCGCGCTTCCCCGCCACCAAACAATTTGGGGAACAGTCGTGAAAAGTGACCGTTGACCACACCAAAAGTTTCCGAGAGCAATTCCCGGGTTTCCTTGTCGATCTTGCGAATCGCGTCCTCAAGGGTTTCCATGGCTTCCATAAGGTCGCCGGCCTGCATGTCGAGAAAAGACTTCCTTTCTGAGGCAGCCGCCAGTTCTTCAAGCGCCGCAAGGTTAACCGCTCCCAGCTCCTGCATGGCATTGGTGAGGCGGGTAACCTCTGCTTGCAAAACCGAAGCCTTGGGTGGAATATCCATCGCCAACAATTGGCGTCCCAAGTCATCTACATCGGCCTGCACTTCGTCCAGCAGGTTTTTATACTGCTCGATAGTCAGTTCAGCAGCCTGAATTTTCAATGCAAGATCCTGGACAACATCCCGAAGTGGATCTGCCAGCTTGTCGCTTTCCTTCTCGGCACGCTCAAGCTCGGAAACCTTGCTCATGATCTGCTCTAGTGCATCTCGTGACACAGCAACTTTTTCCTCTGCGATTACCCGATCTTCGAGGGCCGCTTGCAGGGCTTCCTGCCCTTCAACTTCAGACAAGCCATCCAGCTCATTCACGGCAAGCTGCTTGCGTTGCAGAATCTGCTGTATCTGCGTGTTGGCAAAAGCAATGTCCCGCTCGCATTCTCGTTGCCTTGATTCCTGGTTGCGGATCGCGAACTCAATGTCCTGTTTCTTTCGCATCGCATTTTGAACCTGGGCCTGCTTGTCGCGAAGCAATTGTTCCGCCTCGGTCACGCGGTCTTTCTGTGCTTCCAGCGCATCGCTGGACACAGCAAGCTGCTCGTCAAGTGCAGCGTATTTGTCTTCCGACTCCAAAAGAATTGCACGCTGCTCTTCGAGTTCGCTTTCCAACAAGGCCAAGTCCAGTCCGATTTGTTCCCGACGACTGTCTGCCCTGCTCTGCTGTTCTTGCAGACGAATCAACTGTACCTGAGCCTCATGCTGCCGTTTGGTCAAACTTTCCACCAAGGCACGTGCTTGCACCGCATTGGCCTTCAGTTCGCCGGTTCGCAACTGGAGCTGATCGCGTTTGGTCATGGACTCGTTCTTCAGCATTTCCAATGCGCGTACTTCGGTTCTCAATGCGTCAATCTGCTGCTGCCTCTCAAGCCTTCCACTTTGGGCGTTGTCCGCAGCATAAAAGGACACGCCGGAGGCGCTGACGCAATGGCCTTGAGGAGTGAAAATACGCTGCCCCGGCTTCAGGCTTTTGCGTTTGGCAAGCGCTGTGGGCAAATCGGGCGCCAAAAGATAACCCGACAAAAGCTGAACAATGGATTGCTGTATGGAAGAATCTGAGCTCCGTACCAGGCTGGCCAAATCATCTGGCCCTACAGGAATAGCTGCAGCTGGTGTCGCCGACTCCAGAAAAGCCACTCGCGCAGGGGGAGGCTGTCTGGCAAAGCCTTCCACGATGTCCAGTGTTCGAACCTGGAAACTGTCCAGTGATTCACGCAATGCAGATTCAAGCGCTCGTTCCCAACCCCGCTCCACCTGCAACTTTCCCAGCAGGCGGGGCGTTTCCCCAAGGCCAGTGCTGGCTATCCAGGGCTTCAGTTCTGCACTTTCTGCCAGTTGTTCATTCAGCTTTTCAAGCGCATGCAATTGCGCTTGCGCGTTGGCGTGCTTGTCACGTTCACTGTTAAATACAAGCTGCACTTGTTCAAGTTCTAGGCCGCTTGACGTCAGCTTGCCCTCCAACTCCGTCTGGGTAGACGTGGCCTCTATCAACTCGGTTTCCAGTGACTGCACCCGAGAAACCAGCTGATCCAATTCATGAATTGAAGGGGCCGCGATTTGCTTGCGCTCTGCATCCAGACGATCAAGCTTGACCTGAATGGTGTTCTCGGCTCGGCTTGCAGCCTCTTGCTGAGATGAAACCTGGCTCAATTCCTGCTGAATCTTCATCACGCCGGCACGTTTCTGATCCACGGCAAACCGGGCTGCCTGGAGGGCCTGCTCCACAGGCTCCACGGCCAGTTCAGCTTCCTCCAGTGCGATAAACCGCTCTTCAAGCTCGGCCTGCTGCTCCTCGCTGGATCCGCTGATTTCATCAAGGCGCGCCTTGGCGTCCTCTTCGCGCAAAGTCCAGTTTTGAATTTCCAGCTCGAGTTCGGCGACACGGGCCGCCAATCGCGTTCTGGATTCAGCCATCACGCGCAAATCCGCTTCAAGCCGACTAACCTGGCGGTTGGCTTCAATCCACTGACTTTGATCATTTTCAAGCTGCTGCTGGGCGTCCACCTGCTTTTCCCGAATCGAGAAAAGCTCGGTCTGGGTGCTCACCGACTTGCTTTGAATGGCTTCGAGCTCGGCCTTGGCCCGCTCAAGTTTGGCCTGACCGGTGTTTTTCTGTTCCAGCGATTCAGCATAGCGGATGTACCACAGCAGGCGCTGCTTGGTATTTTTGGCTTCTTCAAGTTCCTTGAATTGACGGGCGACCTTCGCCTGTTGCTCCAACCGTTCGATCTGGCTGGTCAATTCGCGGAGGATATCTTCAATACGGGTCAGGTTGTCGCGTGTGTCGGCCAAGCGGTTACCAGTTTCACGGCGGCGTTCCTTGTACTTTGATACGCCAGCAGCTTCTTCTAGGAAAATGCGCAATTCTTCCGGGCGGGCTTCAATAATTCGGGCGATCATGCCTTGCCCGATAATCGCGTAGGCGCGTGGTCCCAAGCCGGTACCCAGGAAAATATCCTGAACGTCGCGGCGACGAACTGCCTGCTGGTTGATGTAATAGGTGGACGCTCCGTCGCGGGTCAACACGCGCTTGACGGAAATTTCGGCGTACTGATTCCAGCTGCCACCTGCGCGCCCCTCCGCATTGTCGAATACCAGTTCCACACTGGCACGCGAAGCGGCTTTTCGGTTGGTCGAGCCATTGAAGATCACGTCCTGCATGGATTCACCGCGCAATTCCGAGGCCTTGGATTCGCCCAAGACCCAGCGCACGGCATCAATGATGTTTGATTTTCCACAGCCATTCGGACCCACCACGCCAACCAGATTGCTGGGCACGGCAAAGGACGTCGGCTCGACAAATGACTTAAAGCCCGCTAAACGAATGTGTGTTAATCGCACGATGAGGTGGAAATGAGACCAATAGAACGAATAAAAACTTCAACCCACGGGATCTTGAAAACCCGCTGACCTTATAATAGCAAAGCCTTTGAGCTTTACGCCGGGCTCCAGCCCTTAGTTGGCAGGATGATTCAGTTGTTAACGCCATGAGGGCCTTCGCCCCGCCGGCCAGAGAGAGAAGCATGAGTAACAAACCCAGCCGCGATTTACAGACTTTTCCAAATCCAAACCCGGACCGCCCCTACCACGTGCACATTGAAGTGCCTGAATTCACCTGTCTTTGCCCTTTGACCGGGCAACCGGACTTCGCAACCCTGGTGATTGACTACCTGCCCAATCAAAAGAATGTGGAATTGAAAAGCCTGAAGATGTACATGTGGAGTTACCGGGAAGAAGGCGCCTTTCATGAAGCCGTCACCAACAAGATCCTGGACGACCTGGTTGCAGCCACAGACCCGCGCTACATGAAACTGACTGCCAAGTGGTATGTACGGGGTGGTGTATACACCACGGTGGTGGCCGAACACCGCCATGCCAACTTTCAACCCTTGCCCAAGGTGGAGCTGGACCAGATTTCCACGATGAACCCCACTCGTGGCTAAAAAGCGCGCGGCAAAACAGCAATTCCGGTGACACCATTGAAAAATCTCGACAAACTACAGCCCTACCCCTTCGAGCGCCTGCGGACACTGTTCGCGGGTGCCAAGCACACTGGCGGTCTTGAACACGTCAATTTGTCAATTGGCGAGCCCAAACATCCGACACCCGCGTTGATAAAACAGGCATTGATCGACAACCTGGACGGTTTGGCGGTGTACCCCGGGACACAGGGGCTGCCTGTTCTGCGCAAGGCAATTGCGGACTGGATTCTTCGCCGTTTTGATGCACAAGTGGATGCCGAAACGCAGGTGTTGCCTATCCTGGGCTCACGCGAAGCGCTGTTTTCCTTTGCGCAGGTGGTGTTGGATGGGTGCGAGGCGGGTAGCCACGTGGCCTTCCCGAACCCGTTTTATCAGATTTACGAAGGTGCAACATTCCTGGGCGGTGCCAGCCCGGTTTTTGTCAATATTGATGCCACCACCGGTCTGCCCGACTTTCACAACTTAAGCCCGGACGTGTTGGCAAAAACCAGGCTGATGTACGTGTGTTCACCGAACAACCCGACTGGTGCTGTTTACACGTTGGAAGACTGGCAAAAGCTGTTTGATCTCGCCGACGAATACAATATCGTGATTGCATCTGATGAATGCTATTCGGAGATCTATCTGGATGGTACAGAGGCTCCGATCGGCGGCCTGGAAGCAGCAAGTCGCTTGGGGCGGTCCGACTACAACAACCTGGTTGTATTTTCCAGCCTGTCCAAACGGTCAAACGCACCGGGATTGCGCTCAGGTTACGTAGCGGGCGACGCGGACCTGATCAAGGCCTTTTTGCGCTATCGCACCTATCATGGTTCGGCCATGTCAGCGACCATTCAAATGGCCAGCGTCGCGGCCTGGAATGATGAAGAACATGTGATTGAAAACCGTCGCTTGTACACTGAAAAATTCAAGTCTTTCCAAGCCATTTTGCAAGGCACGCTTGATCTGCACATACCACCAGCCGGCTTCTACTTTTGGGCAGACCTTGGCCGCAGTGACACCGAGTTTGCAAAAACGCTGTTTGAACAAGCCCATGTTACCCTGTTGCCCGGAAGCTTTCTGGGCCGGGAAGCCGGGGGACAGAACCCTGGCACAAATCACGTGCGCATTGCGCTGGTCGCCAGCCTGGATGAGTGCAATGAAGCCGCAAAACGAATCGCACATCTAATTAGAAACAGTCTCTGACACAGGAACCTATCATGACAACAAATCACCAATCCATCATCGAAGCCGCCTGGGAAAACCGTGCAGACATCTCCCCTTCTTCTGCGCCTGCCGATGTTCGCGCAGCAGTCGGTGACGTGCTTGAAAAACTGAACACCGGCGAACTTCGCGTGTGTTCCAAAGACAATGGCGAATGGATCACACACCAGTGGATCAAAAAAGCCGTGTTGCTCTCTTTCCGCCTGGAAGACAACAAGCCCATGGCTGCCGGTGGCTTCACGCAGTTTTACGACAAGGTGCCCACCAAGTTCGTGGATTACACCGAAGAAGATTTCAAGAAAGGCGGTTTCCGCGTGGTACCACCCGCCGTTGCACGCCGTGGCAGCTTCATTGCCAAAAACGTAGTACTGATGCCTAGTTACGTGAACATCGGCGCCTATGTGGATGAAGGCACCATGGTTGACACCTGGGCCACCGTGGGTTCGTGCGCGCAAATCGGCAAGAACGTTCACCTGAGCGGCGGTGTGGGCATTGGCGGCGTGCTGGAACCCCTGCAAGCCAACCCCACCATCATTGAAGACAACTGCTTTATTGGCGCACGTTCCGAAGTGGTGGAAGGCGTGATCGTGGAAGAAAACTCGGTCATTTCCATGGGCGTTTACTTGGGCCAAAGCACCAAGATTTTCAATCGTGAAACAGGCGAAGTGACTTACGGTCGCATCCCGGCCGGTTCAGTTGTGGTCAGCGGCTCATTGCCCAGTGCCTGTGGCAAATACAGCCTGTATTGTGCAGTTATCGTCAAGCGAGTGGACGCCAAAACACGCGCCAAAACCGGCATCAATGAATTGCTGCGCAACGCAGATTAAGGAGAACTCGACAGGATGACTGCCAAGGTTTACGGAATACCGAATTGCTCCAGCGTTAAAAAAGCCATTGCTTCGCTGAAAGAGAACCAAATTGAAGTTCTTTTCCATGATTTCAAGAAGCATGGCGTACCCCCTCAACTTCTTGATGAGTGGATTGACGCATTCGGCTTGGACAAAGTCATCAATCGAAAGGGAACCACCTGGCGCAGCCTGGACGAAGGCCTGCAAAACAAGGCGCAATCGCCAGAAGGTGCAAAAGCGCTGCTGCTTGAGTACCCCAGCCTTATCAAGCGCCCGGTGGTTGATCACAATGGTCAACTCAGCATCGGGCAAATCGATTTCACCAAGGACAATTCATGAGTCAAGACCAATCCGCGCACCTTGCAGTCGATCCCAAAGAGCTGCACACCGTGCGAGACTGGGTGCGGTTTTTTGTGTCAGAAATGCGCCGCGGGCATGCTTTTTTCGGGCATGGATCGACCAACGCATTTGATGAAGCCATTTACATGGTGCAGTCAGCACTTAATCTACCTGTCGGCGATCTTGGCCCTTTCTGGGATGCCCGTGTGACTGCGAATGAAGCAACACGCCTGGTTCGGTTCATCAATCAACGTGTCATTGACCGCAAGCCAGCCAGTTACATCACGGGTGAAGCATGGCTGCAAGGTCACGCATTCAAAGTGGACGAACGGGTCATCATTCCCCGTTCATTCATTGCAGAATTGCTCGCTGACCAACTGACCCCTTGGGTGAATGCGCCCGAAATGCCTTTTGACATTCTCGACATGTGCACGGGTTCTGGTTGCCTGGCCATTCTGGCTGCGCATGTTTTCGAAAATGCCGAGGTGGATGCAGTCGATTTGTCCACGGACGCATTGGCTGTGGCCCGCGAGAACATTCAGTTGCACGACATGAAACACCGCGTGCATGCCATTGAATCGGATCTGTTCACTAGCCTGAATGGCAAGCAATACGACTTCATTCTGACCAATCCACCGTATGTGAATGAAGCGTCGATGAAAAAGCTTCCTCCTGAATACCTGCATGAGCCTCGCATGGCTCTCGCAGGAGGAGACAGCGGTATGGATCTGATTCAGGACATTTTGACCCAAGCCCCAAAACACTTGAAAGACGGTGGATTTCTGGTGGTCGAACTGGGCAATGAACGATTGCATTTTGAAGCCGCTTTTCCGCATTTAAATCCCATTTGGCTTGAAACCTCGGCAGGTGACGAACAGGTGTTTTTGCTCAACAAAGAAGACTTGGTCTAATCCTTTCCCATGATTCAAATCAACAACCTCAGCATTGCAAGGGGCAGCAAGCCCATTTTGACCAATTCGGAACTGACCCTCTTTCCCGGGGAAAAGGTCGGTCTGATTGGCCACAACGGCGCCGGCAAATCAAGCTTCCTCAGTGCACTTCTGGGCGAACTGCCCATCGACCAGGGCAGCATTGACTTGCCCAAAGTTTGGCGACTGTCCTGGATTGATCAGGAAGTTACCGCCAACCACCTCACCGTGATTGATTTTGCGCTTGAAGGTGACAGGGCCTTGCACGACATCCGCCAGAAAATTCACGCCGTGGAAGAAAGCGGTGACATGGAGCAGCTGGGTCACCTGTACGAAGAACTTGAAAATCTGGATGGCTACACCGCAGAAGCCCGTGTGGCCACCATTCTGCATGGTTTGGGTTTTAAAACTGAAGATTTGCAACGCAAGGTAGGCGAGTTTTCCGGCGGCTGGAAGATGCGCCTGAACCTGGCCAAGGTACTAGGTTCTCGTGCTGACCTTATTCTGCTGGACGAACCGACCAACCACCTGGACATTGAAGCAGTGGTTTGGCTTGAACAATGGATCAAACAGGTCAACAGCACGGTGATTCTGGTTTCACACGACCGCGATTTTCTCGACGAAGTGTGCACCCACACCGTACATTTGAACAATGAAAAACTGACCAAGTACACCGGTGGATATTCTGCGTTTGAGCGCGCATTCGCCGAACGGGCCGACCAGGTCAGCCAAGCCAATAAAAAGGCTGCTGGCGAAATGGAAAAGCTGCAAAAGTTTGTGGATCGTTTCAAGGCCAAGGCGAGCAAAGCCAAGCAGGCACAAAGCCGGGTCAAGCGCTTGGAAAAAATCAAATTGATTGAAACACTGCAGGTCGAACCGCATGTGTCCATTCCGTTCATGGAGCCCCACAAAAGCCCCGACCCCTTGGTGGTTCTAAACCGCAGCGACTGCGGCTATGCAAACGCGGCGCCCATCCTGAAAAGCATCAGCCTTGAACTTCGACCAGGCGACCGAATTGGCCTGTTGGGTGCGAACGGCAACGGCAAAACCACTCTGGTGAAAACACTGGTTGGCGAACTGAACATGCTGGGTGGTGACCGGGTTGAAGGCAAAGGTCTTGTGTACGGGTACTTCGCGCAAGACCAAATCGAATCGCTGGACATGAATGCCACGCCACTGCAGCACATGTCCCGGCTTGAACGGCAGATGTCGGAACAGAAGGCACGCGAATTCCTGGCCCGCTACCATTTCCGCGACGACAAGGTGCGCCAGTTGGTAGGCAGTTTTTCGGGCGGAGAAAAATCACGCCTGGCGCTTGCGCTACTGGCCTACAAGCGCCCTAACCTGCTCTTGCTGGACGAACCCACCAATCACTTGGACATCGCCACACGCCAGGCCTTGGCCAGCAGTTTGCTGGAGTTTGAAGGTGCTTTGGTTATGGTTTCCCACGACAGGCACTTGCTGGAATCCATCACGGACCGTTTCTGGCGTGTGCATCAGGGTGCAGTCACGGAATTTGATGGTGATCTGGACGATTACGCAGAACTGCTGCGTAAGGAAACCAGCGCAGAAAACCAGAAAAACAAACAGAATGGTGGCAAGGCAGCGCCCGCCAAAGTGGAGCAAGCAGCCCCACCAGTGGATCGCCAACAGGTCAGCCAACGCTTGAAGCAACTGAACAACCAGGTAAAAAAGCTCGAGAAACAAATTGAGGTCGATCGACCTAAACTGATCGGGCTGGATGCCTCGCTGGCTGGCTGTGATTACAGCAACCCCGATTCTGCAAAAAAAGCCGCGTCGCAACATGAAGAACGCAACGCAATTGCAGCCCGCCTTGAGCTGGCGGAAAACGAGTTGCTGAATGCAATGGTCGAGATCGAATCGCTGGAAGAAGCATTGGGAGTCTAAAGCCATCCAGTGCCCAAGTGCACTGGTGACTTTTTGTCATGCCGCCCCGTTTTTCTATTCCAGAATGCCCTCTTCGCTCAAGAACTCACGCCAGGCATTTGAGCTGAAGCACAAACCCGGATTGGAAACCTGCGTGTTCAAGTTGACCAGATTTTCCTGCAGAAGGGTTCGTTTTTCTGCACCGGAAATTTCGCACATCTTGGCCCTGACATGACTTTTAACCACATCCGGTACGCACAGTGCGGGGGATGCATCCAGGTCAAATTCATGCTTTCCGATCACCACTGTTAACAACTCTTGGGCCACTTCATCGGGCAAACACCTGTTCTTTCTGGCTTCTTGAAAGGCAAGTTCCACCAAACCCACCTGGCACCGAAGTAAAAGCGCATCAACTGTTCGGTGCAAATCCAGGGATTTGTTGCGCGTTGCAACCAACCCCTGGTAGGCCTCGGGCAAATTCCACATCCGAATATCTGCCTTGTTGATCAGTTCAAGACAAACACTCAAGGAAGTTCGGCTTTGTGTATCAGTGACTTCGAGGTTGTTCACGGGTTTCAAACTGTCATACGACACGTCTGAATCCTGGCCCTCTGAACCCATGAGACTTTCCAGCACACGGTCCTGCGTATAGGCTGGGGTGGGCTCAGAAGTATCGGTTACCACATGGTTATCCATATCCGGGTGCTCAGAATATTCCTTGAACAACACTTGTGCAGATGTCCGAGACGGCTCCACCTTGATCACTTGGGTTTTTGAAGCCCGAAATTGTTTCAATTGAGACTTGCCGAATGCGAATGTGACCACCAGCAACATGGCCATGGACACCAGAAATACCCAGATTGCAGGTGATGTGGGGTCAAAACCCATCCACAGGGCGCCGTGTTCATCGGGCAACGCAATCTCGGGCGAGACTTGAGACGGCCTGCTTTCAATCAAACCCTGCTCGGAAAAGCCGGGATCAATTGCAGCAAGCTGAACAGGCTCTTCCTCAACCCCGATTGTTTGCGAATCACTCGTTTCAACGTTGGCGGGCGTGCCCTGCTCAACATGCGCAGGTGTACTCTGCACTTGTGGCTCAGGCTGAATGGGTGAGGCTACGGCCAGCGTTGCGCGCTTTGGAACAACGCGTGAAGCCTTCAACAGCGATGAATTGCGCAGGTCAAATGCGGTGCTGCCATCTGGTTCGGGCATATTCGCCTGTGCACGGGCAAACCTGGCCTGCTCAGGCTCCATGATCAGCATCCAGCTGCTTCTAAAAGCCAGCAAGGGGCAATCTGAAATCAATTCAAGCTCAACCAATGCATCATCTACAGCTGCACTTGATCTGAACTGAATGACGCCGCCCTGGCGAATGGTGGGTACAAAATCGACATGCAGATCGTCATTGCCTTGACCTTCAAACGCATCCACCCCTTCCCGACCAGCTGGTCGTGCCCGGGCTTTGAGACAGGTTGATCGCAATTGGGACTCGGTACCCTCAGGTATCCCCGTCACGTTGCTTTGCAGATCCAGCCTTTTACCTATTTGCTGGAGACCCGCAGGATTGCCTATTTCAAACCCATGACCCGCACTGTAAAACAGTGAGCAAAGCAGCAATCCGAGTGCTTTGACAAGCCTGTGCTTTGAAATCAATCTGTCAAACAGTGAAATGATCATGGTTTCTCGCAGTCCAAACGTTCCGGCAAGCTCAAGAATACTCAAGGTCATGCAAGCTGAGGTATCCTTGAAATGTCCTAACACGAACGTGGTAGACAGATGGCATCACAATTGAAATGAACAAAGATGTCTCTGTTCAAGGACACGCAGAAAGCACATCGCAAAAGTAGAAGAAGTGTTCTTATCAGCGCGGTGGCAGTTCAGTAAACTACGGGCAATTCAATAAAAACAGAGACTCGGGAGACCTACTTATGGCGAACATCGCCACTTTTTTGTTTCAGCATGAGGACACCCCCAATCGTGTCCTTTACCGACAATTCATCGACAACGAGTGGGTTGACTTCAAAGCCCGGGAAATGATTGACCTTGCCCGCAGCTGGCAGGCTTACTTCCGATCAATTGGCCTGCAGCCCGGGGACAGAGTCGCCATTTGCCTGAAAAACAGCGTGCACTGGGTTGCCTTTGACCAAGCTGCAGTGGCCATGGGTTTGGTATCCGTTCCCTTATACGTGGACGACAATGCCAGCAACATTGCCTACTGTATTCAAAACTCCCAATCCAGGGTAGTGCTGGCCGAGAACGACAGGATTGCCCGCAACCTGTTGAAAGAAGGGCTCACCGATACACGCGTGTTATCCCTGAAATCGGATATCGACAAAAGCGCAGATGGCGTTGACAATGCCCTTCAGGCACTCAAGGCCGTGGACAAGAAGCTTGAGTCATTCGAGTTGATAGATCTCGAAGAAAACACACTGGCAACCATTTGTTACACCTCTGGAACCTCGGGACGCCCCAAAGGGGTCATGTTGTCTCACCGGAACGTGATATCAAACGTGGACAGCTGCTTTCAGCTCGACATTGCCAAACCCGAAGACACCTTTTTGTCATTTTTGCCCATGTCGCACATGTTTGAACGCACAGGAGGCTATTACCTCCCCCTGCGTGTGGGCGCCAAGGTCATTTACGCACGCGGCATCAACCAGTTACCCGAAGACCTGGCCCAACAGGCCCCCACGGTATTGTTTGCAGTGCCACGAATTTTCGAGAAGTTTTACGGGCGCATTCAAAGTTCGGTCAAAGACTCCCGGTTCAAGCGCAAGGCCTTTGAAAAGCTGGTGGATGTGGGCTGGCGCATGGAACAAGGCAAAGGTGGCATAGTTGACCACTTCCAGCTGCCTTTGCTACGAGCCAAGGTTGCTCAGCCCATTCTGGAGCGATTGGGCGGCAAATTGCGACTGGCTGTGGTGGGCGGCGCCGCACTGGACAGCACAATTGCCAAATCATTTATTGCCATGGGCCTGCCCATTCTTCATGGTTATGGCATGACCGAGGCCTGCCCGGTTATTTCAGTGAACCGACCCGAAGGCAATGTGCCTGAATCTGTTGGAGCACCGCTTCCCAATGTTGAAGTGAAGTTGGGCGAGAATGATGAGTTGTTGGCCAGGGGCCCGAACATCATGCTGGGCTACTGGCAAAACGAAGAGGCTACGAACACTGTGATTGACAAAGATGGCTGGCTGCACACAGGTGATGTTGCAGAGATCAAGGACAAACGAATTTATATTCGGGGTCGGATCAAGGACATCATGGTGCTTTCCAACGGTGAAAAGTTCTCGCCCCAAGATGCTGAAATGGCCATTGTTGGTGATGAAGTTTTCGAGCAAATCGTTCTGATCGGTGAAGGCAAGCCCTTCATTGGCATGATCGCGGTCACTGCAAATTCCAATGAAAAGGAACTGATCAAACGAGCCAATGAAAGATTGCAGCACCTGCCGCGTTACATTCGCGTGCGCAGAATCATTACCACCCAAGATCCATGGACAGTCGACAATGGTCTCCTGACACCGACCTTGAAAGTAAAAAGAGTCAAAGTACTGGAGGCGTTCAAGGACAGGATCAACGATCTCTACGCGGAAGGCATGGGCGATTAAGCACAGGTCAGCAGCAATGAAAAAAGCCCATTGTGACAATGGGCTTTTTTTTAGGCCGACACATCCTCGTGTTCGTAGTTGTCCGAGCTTATCCTCGCGAGAAACTCCGCCGCGCGGTCGGCTGGCGGGCAAGTCGACCGCAAACCATCAATGTAAGAAAACAAATCTTCAGAAATATTCTGCCACATGGGGTCTAGCACCACGTCCACCCCTTCGTGACGCAAAAGTTCAGCCGCACTGGAAAAGGCACCGTCGCCAGTCAACAGGACAACTTGCTGAACCTGCCGTTTGTAGGCCAGGGACGCCAGATCTACACCCATACGAAGCTCAATACCCTTGGGATAGGAATCGGGCGTGAAATCTTCATCGGCCAGCTCGTCAACCGTGATGCGTTTACCCAGCAGATCAGCGAGTGCATCTTCATTCAGCTTCCAGTGGTCAGCTTCCCGCGCCTCACCCAGTTTGACAGCCAACTTTCGTTTTCGCTGCAACTGCTTTTGAAAAGCAACCCTGAACTGACCTTCTTTAGATTTCGATAGATCAATTTGCTGTTTGGATACCGGCAGAGTGACACGCTGAGTGAACACGGGGGTGTCGTAGAAGAAAATCCGGAAAAGATGGCGTTTCGGTTGATTTCGCTCAAATAAATGGGCGGCTGATAGACGCCAGACGAGATCGGCCATCACTTTGGCATCGTAGTGAACCGAACTTGGAAAGATCTGACGAATTCTCCGGATAAAAAACGGCCCATCTACAAGGATCGCTGTAAGCATATAAGCCCTTGATAAATATATAAAAAATTAAATTTAGAGAATGGCGATTGGTAAGATAAATAATTCTCCACAACTATACTAACACCGAATAGGCGTCAAAAATAGCGATGCCCCCACCCATTAAGAGGGAGAATTAATCACTCCCCCATCGCAATGAACATACAATCCGTATGTATTTTACTTACATTGATTTATCAATCTTTAACCCGATTGGCGTGGAGGAAGAATTGAGCATGAACAAGGACAACGGGTTGCCCAACAGCAACAGCAAACAAGAGAAGTACTGGCTTTACATTTTGTCCAACAGCAAGCCCAATGGCCCGCTGTATCTGGGCGATACGCTTTGCCTGTACACAAGGATGAATGAACACCATGCGGGCGTGCGCAGGGATTACGCGCACTATCACCGCCTTGACCGTCTGGTGTACTTTGAGGTCTGGAATGATTACGACAAGTTTGTTGCCCGGCTAAGGCGGGTACGCAACTGGCCCAGAGACATGCGCCTGTTGTTGATTGAGTCATTAAACCCTGAATGGGTTGACCTTTTGCCACAATTCGTCGCGGAACACACTGGCAAGAACAATGATCAGAATATCAAGCAGCAGGAAAAAGCAGCCTGATAATCACCCTATTAAGGTGATGTCATCGAATTTGAACTTCGAGCGTTGATGACTGTGAAACTTTGTTGCAAATTTACACACTTAGAGATTGAGATGCCAAGAATGAGTTTTCTCAAACCGAGGCAATGAATCTAAAAGTTCTGATTTGCAGTATTAATGTGACATTGCAGGTTGTTTTAACAGGAGTTCACGATGAGTTCGATTGCAGAGCGTTTGACAAGGTCTTACTGCTTGTTTCACTGGCTGCAGGTGAAACCTATCCCAGACCAGATCAGGGCCAGCGTAGCCTACAGTGCGCTTGAACAAGAGCTGTTGTCACTCAAAGTTAAACCTGAGGATCTGGCTGCGGTAGGTTCGGATGTAACAGACAGTTTTGAAGAATCGCGCTTGGCATTCATGGTTCGCTACAGCGGTTTGACTTGGTCAACCTGTTCCATTTTCTGCGATGCGATTGAAAACAACACTTGGCTGCAGAACGGTACACCGCTACTGGTGCAGTTCACTGGGGCAGATGCGAATGGACACCCAGGTCTACCAAAACTGGCGCTGGGCGATTTCATATTCTTGAAACCGAGCAATGTCTGGATTGACAACAACAGGGTGTTGTCCTTCACTGTACGCTGGAACAAACATGAAACGCGCCGCATGGAACGTTTTATTCGTCTGGCCTCGGCACGCCACGGACTTGAAGCCACTGTCAGTAATATTACTCAGAGCGAGAAATTTATAGCGGCCATCAAGGCGACAGTTGGCGCTCAGTAATTCCGGCTTTTTTCTTGTATGGATTAAAAAAGGCACTTTGAAACCAAGGTGCCTTTTTCATTGGTCTCAACTAAACCAATCAACCAGCTTTCAGCACAGTTTTTCCGCCAAGGTATGGCTGTAGCACTTCTGGCACACTGACTGAACCATCGGCTTGCTGGTAGTTTTCAAGCACTGCCACCAAAGTACGACCAACTGCCAAGCCAGAGCCATTCAGGGTATGAACGAATTCGGTTTTTCCGGCTTCATTCTTGAAACGCGCCTTCATTCGGCGAGCCTGAAAGCTCTCGCAGTTCGAGCAAGAAGAAATTTCGCGGTATGTATTCTGGGCTGGCAACCAAACCTCAATGTCATGCGTGCGCGTAGAACAAAAACCCATATCCCCAGTACACAGCACAATGACCCGATACGGCAAACCCAGTTTCTGCAAGATATTCTCAGCATGCTGGGTCATTTCATCCAAGGCCGCGTAGGAGTTTTCGGGGTTTTCAATGCGTACCATTTCGACCTTGTCGAACTGGTGCTGGCGAATCAAACCACGGGTATCACGACCATAGCTGCCGGCTTCAGAACGGAAACAGGGCGAGTGAGCAGTCATTTTGATTGGCAAGTCACTGCCTTTCAGAATTTGATCGGCAACAAGATTGGTCAAGGTCACTTCGGCTGTCGGAATGAGATACAAAGGTTCAGAAACACCCTCTTCCCCACCTTTCTTCACTGAAAACAAGTCATCAGCGAACTTGGGCAATTGGCCGGTACCTTGAAGGGTTTGGCCTCGCACAATATAGGGGGTGTAGTGTTCAACGTAACCGTGCTGCTCGGTGTGGGTGTCCAGCATGAACTGCGCCAAAGCGCGGTGGAGCTTTGCAATTTGCCCTTTCAACACCGCGAAACGTGAACCAGACAGGTTAGCGGCCGTTTCAAAATCTAGACCCAGATTAACGCCAACATCCACATGGTCTTTCACTTCAAAATCAAACTGCCCGGGGGTTCCCCAGCGGCGCAATTCAACGTTGTCGTCTTCTGACTTGCCCACTGGAACTGATTCGTGTGGCAGGTTGGGAATATTCAACAAAAACGCATTGACCTGCTCTTGAAGTACTGCCAGATCAGCCTCGTTGCGCTTCAATTCATCGCCCAGACCAGCCACTTCATTCATGACCGGTGTGACATCCTCACCTTTGGCCTTAAGTTGCCCAATTTGCTTGGACAGGCTGTTTCGCTTGGCTTGCAGTTCTTCAGTGCTGGTTTGGAGTTGCTTGCGCCTGCTTTCCAGTTGGTTAAACTGCTCGGTGTCGAGGCTGTAGCCACGTTGGGCCAACCGTTCAGCAACGGTTGTCAGGTCTTTGCGAAGCAGTTGAATGTCTAGCATGGAGTTTTCTCGAATTGCAAATGGTGTGAATAGCGGTGATGGTACTAAATCTGCAAGCTCATTGAAGCGAATTGCAGAAGCTTCTTACTTTTTTTGACGCCTCTGGGCGTTGCGTTCGGCAAGCCAGTTCATTTTTTCAGCAATTTTGCTTTCAAGCCCACGGTCGGTGGGCTGATAAAACCTGGGAGGAGAATCATCGCTAATACCCTCGGGCCAATAACTTTCACCGGCAGCATGCCCGGCTTCTTCATCATGTGCGTAGCGGTAACCGGAACCATGCCCCAATTCCTTCATCAACTTGGTGGGAGCATTTCGCAGGTGCATCGGTACGGGCAGTGAACTGCTTTGCTTCACATGGGCCATGGCCTGTTTGTAGGCGTTGTAACCGGCATTGCTTTTTGCAGCAATCGCGAGATAGAGAACACATTGTGCCAAGGCCAGTTCGCCTTCCGGGCTGCCCAGGCGTTCATACGTTTGAGCCGCTTCATTGGCGATGGTGAAAGCTCTGGGGTCTGCCAAGCCGATGTCTTCCCAAGCCATGCGTACAATTCTGCGCGCCATGTAGCGCGGGTCGGCCCCACCATCCAGCATTCTGCAAAACCAGTAAAGCGCTGCATCGGGATCGGATCCGCGAACCGATTTGTGCAATGCTGAAATTTGATCGTAAAACGCATCCCCGCCCTTGTCGAAACGGCGAATTTGCGAGGGTGCAATCTGCTTTAATGCAGGCAAATCCAGCGTACTTTTTCCCTGTGCGAGTGTCTGCAACAGGGTAATTTCCACTAAATTCAAAAACCGGCGCGCGTCGCCGTCTGCATAGGTACACAGCGCATCAAAGGCATCGGGCTCTACGGTGATTTCGGTGTTCAGCTCCTGCTGCGCACGGTTGAGCAATCGCGCGAAGTCGTCGGAATTCAGACTGTCGAGTACGTACACCTGCGAACGTGACAACAGCGCGGAATTGACCTCAAACGACGGGTTTTCAGTAGTGGCGCCAATGAAAGTCACCAAGCCTGACTCGACAAAGGGCAACAGGGCATCCTGTTGAGACTTGTTGAAACGGTGAATTTCGTCAATGAAGAGAATCGTGGACTTGCCTGTTCGCGCATGGTCTCCAGCCTGCTCGATTGCCGCGCGAATCTCTTTAACCCCTGAAAGCACCGCTGACAAGGCAATAAACTGCGCCTTCGCAGCACCGGCCAACAGCCTGGCCAAGGTGGTTTTACCCACGCCAGGCGGGCCCCACAAGATCAGGGAATGAACATGTTGCTGCTCAAAGAGCAAGGTGAGCGGCTTGCCAGGACCAAGCAGGTGTGTTTGACCAACAACCTCGCCAAGTACTGCTGGCCGGATGCGTTCTGCCAGGGGCACAGAACCCGGGGCGGCACTCTGAACTCCTGCCGCGTTTTTGGACGACGAATCAGTGGCTGAAGGATCGTCACCAAACAGGTCTGGGGTCATTGCGTGCGAATAAGATCCACGCCAGCGGGCGCCTTGAATTCAAAGAAACTGGCGGGCAATTGTTTGTCAAAACGCCAGTTGGTCAATTCAAGTTGAGTGACCTGCCCCAGTGCATCGTGAATTTCAAGATTGACCGGCAGGCCATCCTTCCAGCCTATCCGCGCGAAATCAAACAAGTTGTCTTTGTCCTTGGGCTTGACCACCAGCCACTGTTTGCCGTCCTTGCTGCCTTCGTCTTTCAGGTTGAACAATTTGTCCACATCCTTGCTGCCAAACAACAAAGCCACAGGGGTGGAATCCATTGCATTGCCGATCGGCTTTTGAGTAGCGTGGCCCATGTCTTCATCGAAAGAAACAACGACAGTGCCATTCGACAACAGCAGCAATGGATAGGGCTTCTTGATTTCCCAGCGGAATTTGCCAGGTCGGGAAAAACTGAACTCGCCTGTGCCGCGCTGCTTCACAGCCCCGGTGGGCGAGATGACCACTTGTGAAAACTGGCCTTCCGCAAAACCCCTGTTTTTGACAAAGTTGCTGAGTGCATCCTGGGCAGAAGCCCAGGCCACTGAGCTGGTACCGGCCATTAAAGCCAAGGCAAAACCGGTACGATACAGAAACTGTTGAATACGCATTGACTTGTATATCCTTGTTGAACACAACACCTTGAATAACGCATGCGCCGCTTGTGGGTAAACATGTTTGCTTCAGGGCGTATCAAAAACTGAGTTATTCCTCGTCTTGTCCTGCTTCGGCACGGGCAAGAATTTCCCTGTTGCCGTTGGACTGCATGGCCGACACCAGACCAGCCTGCTCCATGCTTTCAAGCAACCGGGCTGCGCGGTTGTATCCAATGCGCAAATGTCGCTGTACAAAAGAGATTGAGGCTCGGCGGTGCTTCAACACAATGCCCACTGCTTGATCGTAAAGGGCATCTTTTTCACCATCGAAACTGCCTGCAGTGGCGTCCATGCTGGCGTTGCCACCCTCTTCTGCCGTACCGCCTTCCAAAATGCCTTCGATGTAATTGGGCTCGCCACCCTTCTCCTTCAGGTATTCAACCACACGGTGCACTTCTTCATCGGACACAAAAGCACCGTGCACACGCTGCGGCACACCCGACCCAGGTGGCAGGAACAACATGTCCCCCTGCCCCAGCAAGGCCTCTGCACCCATTTGATCCAGAATGGTTCGGGAGTCGATTTTGGACGACACTTGAAACGCTATTCGAGTAGGAATGTTGGCCTTGATCAGGCCAGTGATTACATCGACTGACGGGCGCTGTGTGGCCAAAATCAGGTGAATGCCAGCCGCACGGGCTTTCTGGGCCAGGCGGGCGATCAATTCTTCGATTTTCTTGCCCACCACCATCATGAGGTCGGCCAGTTCGTCGATCACGATGACCAACATGGGCAAGGTGTCCAGCGGTTCGGGCGCATCGGGTGTCAGGCTGAAGGGGTTTGGGATGCTCTGCCCGCTCTTTTTCGCTTCGGCAATTTTTACATTGTAGCCGGCCAGATTTCGTACGCCCATTTTGCTCATCAGGCGGTAGCGCTTCTCCATCTCGCCAACTGCCCAATTCAAGGCATTGGCGGCCTGGCGCATGTCAGTAACCACTGGGCACAACAAGTGTGGAATGCCTTCATAGACACTCATTTCCAGCATTTTTGGGTCAATCAGGATTAGCCGCACCTCTTCTGCGCCACTTTTATAAAGCAGCGACAAAATCATGGCGTTGATACCCACGGATTTACCTGAGCCGGTTGTACCGGCCACCAGCAAGTGGGGCATCTTCGCCAAATCTGCGACCACCGGCTTGCCGGCGATGTCTTTGCCCAAGGCCATGGTCACTGGCGACTTGTTGCCGCTGTACACTTGCGAACCCAGAATTTCAGTCAGCTTGACCACCTGCCGGCGCGGGTTGGGCAATTCCAGGCCCATCAGGTTCTTGCCATAAATGGTTTCCACCACGCGGATGGACACCAAACTGAGCGCACGCGCCAGATCTTTGGCCAGGTTGACCACCTGTGAACCTTTGACACCAGCCGCAGGCTCGACTTCAAAACGGGTAATTACCGGGCCCGGCTGGGCGGCCACCACTTGGACCTGAACACCAAAGTCACTGAGTTTCTTCTCGATCAGGCGCGAGGTGTATTCCAGCGTATCGGCAGACACGGTTTCAATGGCGGCCGGCGCGTCATCAAGCAAGCCCAGGGGCGGCAATTCAGTTTCAGTGAGTTCTGCAAACAGGGGTTGCTGTTTTTCCTTGATGGCCTGGACAGACGGCTCGGCTGCAACAGCCACGGGTTCAATTCGAATGGGTTTGTGCTCTTCAAATTTCTCGCGCTTCTGCTCTACTTTTTCCACACGGGCCAAGGCGACTTTCTTACCTTCTTTGCGGTCAAAGTAGGCCGAAACAAGTTCTTGGCCTTTGAAGAGCAGATTCTCGATGCCCGCACCAACGCGCTCGGCCATCACAGCCCAGCTCAAGCCCAATAATCCACTAAGACCCGCTGCCGTGCAAAGCAACAGCAACATGACCGCCCCAGACAAGCCCAAAAGCTGCTGAAACACACCAGAGATGGTTTGGCCCACCACGCCGCCAGCACCGGCTGGCAAAGCAGTACCTTTGAATATAGACAGGGATTCAAGCCCCATCAAACCAAGCCATAGAACCATGAAGCCAATTGGACGAACCCAGGCAATCCATTTGGGCAAAGGCTCGTTGAAACCTGGCAAATCGATGGCATCAACCATCCGGCGTGCCCGCCACAACATGAAAAACGACAAGCCAAGCAAGGCATAGGCCGAATAACCCGAAATGAAAAACAGCAAATCAGACAAATGCGCACCCACAGCGCCACCGAAATTGCGCACCGCGCTGTTGCCAGACTCGTGAGAAAAGCTGTCGTCCGCACCGCTGTGCGACACAAGAATCAAAAACAGGTAGATCGAGAAGACAAGCAGGCACATCCAGCGAATTTCCAGCAACAATTTGCTGATTCGTAAAGTGCCTGCATTTTGTGTGGTCCTGGAATTCACTGTAATAAGAGTCGCCCGCAATGCAGCATATAATTGAAGTCTGTATTCTGACAAAGTTCGGGAGAAATATCTCGGACAGACACCATTTGAAGCACAAAAGAGGTAGCAATGACCAGTTCTAACACACCCCGCCACGCCAAGGTACTGATTTTGGGCTCTGGCCCCGCTGGATACACCGCTGCCGTTTACGCAGCCCGCGCCAATTTGAACCCGGTATTGATCACGGGTATGGCACAGGGTGGCCAACTCATGACCACGACAGATGTAGACAACTGGCCTGCCGACGCTGAAGGTGTGCAAGGTCCCGAGTTGATGAGCCGGTTTTTGGCCCATGCCGAGCGCTTTAATACCGAAATCATCTTCGACCACATTCACACCGTAGAGCTGAATCAACGCCCTTTCACCTTAAAGGGTGACTCGGGTGTGTACACCTGCGATGCGCTGATTCTGGCAACAGGTGCCAGCGCCATGTACCTGGGCCTGCCATCCGAGGAAACCTTTGCTGGCAAGGGCGTATCGGCCTGTGCTACCTGCGATGGCTTTTTCTACCGCAACCAGGAAGTGTGCGTGGTCGGCGGTGGTAACACGGCCGTTGAAGAGGCGCTTTACCTGAGCAATATTGCAAAAAAGGTCACTGTGATTCACCGCCGTGACAAGTTCAAGGCTGAAGCCATTCTAATTGACAAGATGATGGACAAGGTCAAGGAAGGGAAAATCGAACTGAAAACCGATTACACCCTTGATGAGGTGCTGGGCAACGAAATGGGTGTAACCGGCGCGCGCATCAAATCGACCAAAACTGGTGAAACCCAAGACTTGAATTTGCAGGGTGTGTTTATCGCAATTGGCCACAAGCCCAACACCGATATTTTCGAGGGCCAAATCGAGATGAAGAATGGCTACATCACCACGCGTAGCGGATTGAATGGACTGGCCACCATGACCAGCATTGAAGGCGTTTTCGCTGCAGGCGACGTGCAAGATCATGTGTACCGCCAAGCGATTACCAGCGCAGGTACAGGCTGCATGGCTGCACTGGATGCCCAGCGCTGGCTGGAGTCGCAGGAAGGTTAATCGCTTTTCCGTCACGTTTTAGAAGGTTGCTTTAAGAAGTGAAAAAGTTGACCTCCATGGCCGATCTGGAAGGCATCAGGCGCTCGCTCAAAGAGCAGCGCCTGGAAGATGAGCGCCAGGCAAAAATAAAAGCAGCCCATGAAAAAAAGGTGCTTGAAGAAGCCAATCTGTTCAAGAAACTGGTTAAGGATGTAACCCCCTTACCCGACATCAATCGCAAATTACACGAGCTTGAAAAGCCTGCACCCATTGCCTATCAGCGTGAACTCGACGATGAGGCCGTGATGTGGGAAAGCATTTCCGACGAAATGGACGTGGAGCGTTTTCTGGAAACAGACGACAAACTCTCCTACCGCAGAAACGGTGTAGGCCTTGAAGCGCTAAAGAAGCTTCGAAAAGGCCAGTGGGTCATTCAGGCTCAAATTGATTTGCATGGTTATCGTTCTGACGAAGCACGCACCGCCGTGGGCGAATTTTTGCGCAGCAGCGTAAAACATGATATTCGTTGTGTAAGAATCATTCACGGCAAAGGTTTGGGCTCAATCGGAAAAGAGCCCGTGCTGAAAGAAAAAGTGAAGCGCTGGTTGGTGCAAAAAGACGAAGTACTTGCTTTTTGCCAGGCACCGCCCCGTGATGGCGGAGCGGGCGCCTTACTGGTTATCTTGAAAGCCCGACAATAAAAAAAGACAACGGAGACAAAAGCACATGAAACACAGCAATCCACCCATAGAGTGGCAGCAAGGCTTTGCGCGATCTACCACCACCGGCCTGAATATGGCGTGGGAAAGTGCAGGGCCGACTGACGGCGAAACTATTTTGCTGGTAGCGGGCCTGGGTTGTCAGTTAACCATGTGGAACGATGATTTCTGTAAGCCGTTGCTTGAGCGTGGGTATCGCCTGATGCGCTTTGACAACCGAGACATCGGTTTGACCGACCAACACCCCACGAACATGAAAGTGAATGTGCCCGCCACCTTTCTTAGAAACAAGCTGGGCCTTCGAACACCAACCAACTACAAGTTGGATACCATGGCCGACGATGCCATCGGTTTGATCGATGCGCTAGGTTTACAACGCCCTCACCTGCTTGGCATCTCGATGGGTGGAATGATTTCCCAAATTGTTGCAGCCAAGGCCCCAGAAAAAGTGGGCAAGCTGGTGACGTTGATGTCGAGTACCAATCATCCGAAATTACCCATGCCCACACCAAACGTGCTGCATAACATGTTTTTGAAAAAGCCCAAGAGTACGCAAATTGAAGATGTGGTTGAACACGTGGAGCGAGTGTTTACTGCGATTGGTAGCCCTGGCTTCCCGCCAGACCCGATCAAGCTGCGTGAACGGGCCCGACTTTCCTACAACCGCGCCTACAAGCCGGCCGGTGTATTGCGTCAAACCCATTGCGTGGTGGCCACCGGTTCAATTGAAGAATATACCAAAGCCATCAAGGTGCCGACCTGTGTAATCCACGGCCTGGACGACCCCTTGTTGAAAAAAGCCTGCTCGGAACGCATTGCCAAACTGGTACCGAATTCCCGGCTTCATCTGATCAAGGGACTGGGCCACGATTTGCCCGAACCCCTAGCGCCCACTTTCGCTGAAATCATTCACAGTCATTTTGCAACTTGAATTTCCCTGGGTTGAGTCGTGGGAGTTTTAAACCCATTGCTGGCGTATTGAATCGAATTGGGGTTTTGCAGACACGCTGTTTTGACCACAGCCTCATGGCCCCGAAGTCGCGGACTGGCATATTGAAGTGCCATTCCGCGCTGCGCGACCGCCAACATGACAATATCGAGATCATCTTTCAATCGAGCACTCGCATCCTGTAAAGCGGCCCCATTCCGAGCGACCGCCTTTTGTATGATCGACCGATCGTCTTTCAATTCATCGGCAATTACAAACAAGCCCGAAGGATCTTGCGTGGCTGCTGCAAAGGCTATATCGTAATCCGCACGCAAATCGCTGTTGGCATACAGGATGGCCAGACCAGTGTTGCTCACAGCCTCAAGCACCACGTCACGGTCAGCTTTTAGCTCTGCACTGGCCGACAGCAACATCAATCCATGTCGTTTCACGGCCTCGGTCACAACCTCTTTGTCGGCTTTGAAAGCCTCACTGGCATACGCCAAAGCATTTCCATTGCTGCGAACTGCGGTCAACAATACCTCCCGGTCAGATCGAAGTGGCTCAAGCACATTCGAATAGGCCTCGCCATTGCTGTTCATCGCGGCCATCACCACGTCACGGTCTCGACGCAGGGGTTCGTGTATTTCTTCCAGCATCAATCCATTACAGGCACACACCGCAAGAGCCATGTCTTTGTCTTTTTTAGCCACTTTGTCCAGTCGCCAGTAGTTTTGGCTCACTGTTTCAGAACCCTCCTCTATCACCTGCTTGATCAAGGCAGCTTTACGAATCAGTGCAACAAGTGCTTTGTGGCTGGAAAGTTTTCGGCAGGAAGATGACCTGCTTAGCATTTTCTCAAAGCTCATCAATACCGGCACGTCCAGACTTTTCAATGATTCAAGGCTTGGTCTGCCGGGCGGTTGCCCTAACAGATCGCAGATCCAGTTTGTCATTTGCTCAGCTCTGTTGGGGCGACTGATTTCACGACTGGTCATCATGGGCAGGATGACTTGTCGAATCAATCGGTTCAGTTCTTTTATCGATGCCGGATTTCCCTGAAAAGAATTTTTCAAACCAAAGCAATCCAGAACCTTCGCTGCTGCTGGTAATTGTTCAACCTGACGGGCCTGAAAGTACTGAATCAGAACATCAGGGTGCATGCTCCAGTCATATTCACTGGCAAGTGCTTCTGCAAGTTGTGCCTGCGCCTGAGGATCAAGTCTGCCAATAAGCTCAAGAATTAGGGTTGTGTTTTCAGGTTTGATGACACGATTCACGTTGCTTGGTCTAAGAGGTGTCGACAAGACCTTGTGCGCAACTGCGGGCGCCTTGTCAAAAATAGAGTTCCACAAACGAACCGCTGCAATGGAAAACCTGCTTTTCTCCGATTTGAATACTGAGGAAGAGCGTAGATCTTGCGATGTGACTTCTAGCAAGGTAGATGGTGAATGGCTGGCACGCAAAGGATTACCCCCCGTTTAAAAGTAGCAGGTTAAAGTTTCAGCTTTTCTGGTGCGTGGAAGGCCCGATCAGAGCAACCGGTGGTGTCGAATTCGCTTCGGTGCCAGTTAGATGGGGTAATAAAAGAAATGTGAACCAGGCTGTGACTTCACAACCCGGGCCGGGGTCTGCAATAGCATCGCAGGAACGACAAGAAATGTTGGTGAGCATGGTGTATCAAAAGAATCTGGAGATGTGGACCTGTGTAATCAACTCATCCACTGAAGTTCCAGATACTCAACCAGCTCGGTTGGGTCTGCAGGCCTATTAAATTGCTGACTCGCCCTGCTCACCTGTGCGGATTCGGATAACCCGTTCAACATTGGTCACAAAAATTTTCCCGTCACCAATCTTGTTGGTACGCGCCGCGTTTTGAATGGCCTCAATGGCTTGGTCGACCAACTTGTCATCCACAACCAATTCAATTTTTACCTTGGGCAAAAAATCAACCACATATTCAGCACCACGATACAGTTCAGTGTGCCCACGCTGCCGGCCAAAACCCTTGACTTCAGTAACGGTCAATCCATTGACACCCACTTCGGACAGGGCTTCCCGTACTTCATCCAGCTTGAAGGGCTTGATGATTGCGCTGATCAGTTTCATTCTTGGAATCCTTCTAAATCGTTGAACTTTGAGGTAATTGGATAGCGCCAGTCACGGCCGAAAGCCCGGTGCGTGACCCGAATACCCACGGGCGCCTGTCTTCTTTTGTACTCGTTGATACGAAGCAGTTTAACAGCCTTGAATACGTCTTCTTTCTTAAAACCGCTTGCAATGATGTTTTCAACCGACTCGTCCTTCTCCATGTAGCGGGCCAGAATCACATCCAGCACTTCATAGGGCGGCAGGCTATCCTGATCCACTTGGTCTGGTCGCAATTCGGCTGAGGGGGGGCGTGTGATGATCCTTGTCGGAATTACCTCCGACAGGCTGTTGCGATATTCGCAAAGCTGGTACACCAGCGTTTTGAAAATGTCCTTGATGACCGCAAAGCCACCTGCCATGTCCCCGTACAAGGTGCAGTAGCCAGTGGCCATTTCGCTTTTATTACCCGTTGTTAGAACAATTCGACCGGTTTTGTTGGAAATGGCCATGAGCATGGTGCCGCGAATCCGTGCCTGGAGGTTTTCCTCGGTGGTGTCAGCGGCCAGTCCTTTGAACAACGGTGCAAGGCTTGAATCAAAAGCGGCCATGCAATTCTGGATTGAAATTTCGTCGTACTGAATGCCCAGGCGTTTGACCATGTCGCGGGAATCGTCCAGCGAAATATCAGCCGTATAAGGCGAAGGCATCATGACGGCGCGCACCTTGTCAGCACCCAGCGCGTCCACGGCAATCGCCAGTGTCAATGCAGAATCGACACCGCCTGACAAACCGATAATGGCACCAGGAAACCTGTTTTTGGTCACGTAATCGTGCACACCCATTTTCAGGGCTTCATACACCTGTGCAGTCAACTCAAGTTCAGGTGTACACGGCTGATGGGCTTGCAATACGGTGGGTTCACCAGGGCTGGTCAGGGCCTCCAGTACAGCAAGGTTCTCCTTGAATTGGGGCAAACGCAGGGCTACGCGCTGTTTTGCATCCATGGCAAAAGAAGCGCCATCGAATACGAGTTCGTCTTGACCGCCAAGCATGTTTGCATACACGATCGCCATGCCGGTTTCCTGCACACGCTGAGCCACCACAGAATGTCGAATACTTTGCTTGCCCATGTGATAAGGCGATGCATTCGGAACCAGCAGCACCTCGGCCCCAGCCGCGGCGGCGGCTTCTGGCGCATAACGGTTCCAGGTGTCTTCACAAATATTGATGCCAAATCGTATGCCGTCTACCTCAAACACCAAGGGGCGATTGTCAGGCGTGAAATAACGTTGCTCGTCGAACACTTCCCGATTGGGCAAATCGTGCTTGTAGTAGGTGCCGATTACTTCACCTCGGTGAAGAACGGATGCAGCGTTGAACAACTCACCTTCGCGGCTGACTGGCAAGCCCACGACGACGTACAGGTCAAGTGCTGCCAGATCCATGCGCAATTGATTAAAGGCAGTGTCAGTTTGCCGCTGAAATGAGGGACGCAGTAACAGGTCTTCTGGTGGATAACCCGTGATTGAAAGCTCGGGGGTCAGCAAAATCCGCACGCCTTGCGCGGCAGCTTGGTGCGCATAGTCGAGAATTTTTGCGCAATTGCCTTTTAAATCACCCACAGTCAGGTTCAACTGCGCAATGGCCAATCGGACTCGGGATAAACTCACGGGGTACCTGCATAGTAGTTGTAGCCTTTATGAATTATCGCATGCAGATTTGCCAATCCATTGGCGAGATCGCACAAGCTGAATGGAATTCACTGGTGCTGAAAAGCAATGCCGGTGTGCTTCACCCGGCCCTTCGGCATGAATACCTGCTGGCTTTGGAGAGCTGTGGCTGCGCCACTGCTGAAACCGGCTGGGGACCATTGCATTTGGCCATTCATGGCGATGCTGGTGAACTGCTGGCAGCAATGCCGCTTTACCTCAAATCACATTCCTATGGCGAATATGTGTTCGACTGGGCCTGGGCACAAGCCTACGAGCGCAATGGGCAACCCTATTACCCCAAACTGCTGTGTGCCATTCCATTCACGCCCGTGTTGGCACCCAAAGTGTTGTTTGCCAACCTCGAGGCCGCGCAAGCACTGGCCGCGGGCCTTGCCCAACTGACCAGGCAAGCAGCTGAAAATACCGAGCTGCTGGGTACACGTGTGTCTACATTGCATGCCCTGTTTTTGACAGCGAAAGACCAGGAACTTTTGCTTGGGAAGGCCACCAGCCTCAATTGCAGCGAAAGGCATGTGGTCCAGTTTCACTGGCACAACCAAAGCCCGCAAACAGGCAAACCATTTCACGACTTCGATGAATTCCTTGAAAGCCTGAACCAGAAAAAACGAAAGAACATTCGGGCGGAGCGCAGAAAGGCCCGGGTAGAAGGTTTGCAGATTGAGCGCATTCAAGGCCATGAGGCCACAGCCGAGCAACTGGAGTTTTTCTACCAGTGCTATTCACGCACTTACCTGGAACATTTTTCCAACCCCTACCTGAACCTGGAGTTTTTCAAGCAACTGTGTACAACCATGGGCGAACAGGTCTTGCTGGTTCAAGCCAGTTTGAACGATGTGCCTGTGGCCAGTTCATTTTTCCTGTTCAGCGAAGAACGACTCTATGGGCGCTACTGGGGAAGCCTGGAAAATCTGCCATGCCTGCACTTTGAACTGTGCTATTACCAGGCCATTGAATTTGCAATCGACAAGGGTATTGAATGGTTTGAGGGAGGTGCGCAGGGAGAACACAAAATGGCCCGAGGCTTGAACCCCAAAACAATGATCAGCGCGCACTATGTGCACGATGATGGATTCAAACTGCCGATCGAGAATTTTCTGCGCCGAGAAAAGGCACATTTGCTGGCGTATGCCACTGAGTTAAGCGAACATGTGGCATTCAGGCAGGGGCCAGAATCCGATCTGGCCACCGCCTTTGGTGTGGATCAGCCTTTGTAGTTGGCTACGCCATCACGAATTTCTTTTTCGACGTCGGCCATGTCACCCCAGCCTTCGATCTTGACCCATTTGCCTTTTTCCAGATCTTTGTAGTGTTCAAAGAAGTGCTGAATGCGGGCCAGGAATTCCTGTGGTACGTCTGAAATGCTTTGATAGTGCTTGTACTGCGGCAGCAACTTTTCAACGGGCACACCCAGCAACTTGGCATCACCGCCAGACTCATCAGTCATTTTAAGCATGCCAATGGGACGCACGCGAACCACGCAACCAGGTTGCAGTGGGTAAGGTGTCATTACCAACACATCCACGGGGTCGCCATCGGCGGCCAGGGTTTGTGGAATGTAGCCGTAGTTACAAGGATACTGCATGGACGTACCGACGAAGCGATCCACAAACAAGGCACCACTTTCCTTGTCGATTTCATACTTGACGGGGTCGGAATTCGCTGCAATCTCAATGATCACGTTGATGTCGTTGGGAAGGTCCTTACCGGGGGAAATGCTGTCGTAGCCCATGCTGATCAGTCCTAGAGTTTAAAAATTTGGTCGTATTGTATCGAATAATGCTTTAAGCAAGCTGACGGTCGTTCTGAAGATGATGGTTCAGTTTTTCACGCCAAACCTTGGCCCGTTCGCCCTGGTTGGCTGCTTCATACAGCCGCTCCAGTTTGCCCGCCACATGGGCCGAAGGCTGGCTGGCGTACACGGTTTCAAATCGGGAAATGGCTTTGCCCCACAACTGCTCACGCTCGCAAACATCGGCAGCCAGTTCAAGCAGACGCAGATCTGTTGGCTGTTGGGCCAGCAGACGTTCGACATGAGGCAAAGATTCCCTCGGCTCCAGCACAGCCACTGCGTGATAGACAGGCAAAAGTTCTCTGTTGAATTGTTGGGTCAAGCCAGTCTCAAGCATGTTTCGTGCAGCAGTAATCAAGCCACATCGAGTCAAGCCTGCAGCCAATACGCGCAGCACTCCTGTCAATTCAAGCTCGGCTGCTTTTGAGTTCGACAGCACTTGTTGCATTTGGCCAGGATCTTGACCGGCAGCATCACACAAGCCTGAGTAAATCCGAATGAGGGCTTCATTCTTTTCGCTTTGTGTGAGTGCCGAGGCGGATACACAGGCCCGATACTGGATTAAAGCCTCTTGCCAACGCGCCAAGCCAATCAGTGCCAACATGCGAAGGCGTTGAACTTGGGGCAGGCGTGCAGCCAAAGGATCCATGGCTTCCAGCATGGCCAACGCACCGGTAAAGTCTTGCTTGAACAGGGCTACCTTGGCCCGCAACACCACCAATGCATGGGAATGTTCACCCACGTTGGCCTTCTCCTGATTGAGAATGTCTTCTGCCACGTCAAACCGGTCGGCCTGAATGGCAGACATGGCGCGGATCAAATAGCTCAAATCCGTTTCAATGCCTGTTTTGCTGGCTTGATTCAAAGCCTTCTGTGCACCTTGCTCATCGCCGGTGATCAGTGCAATCAAACCTTGGGTATTTGCTTTCAGCAAGGCGTTCTGCTTGCGGTTCATCCAGTATTCCTTGAACTTGCCCGGCAGCTGGCTGGACGCTCGCCAAGTGCGCAAAGTGATGTGCAGCACGAAAAACAGCAGCAGTATTGCGACCACAGCAAAGTTCAGAGACATGTCGATGCGGTATTGACCAAAGAATACGAGCACCTTCGAGGCGTTGCCCTGTGCCATCAAGGTCACGGCCACTGCCACCACGACCACCAGCAACAAGCCAATCAACTGCTTCATTGACGTTCCCCCTGCTGACCAGCCACCGCAAGGCGCAAGGCAGCGGTTGTGGCCTGCAATTCAGGCAGCACAAGGTCCAGTTGTACCTCACTGATCTCATTGATCACGGACTGCGCGCGCTGAACCTGCAAGGCTTGTGTGTCGAAATAGGTGTTGATCAAGGCAGCGGAGCGCTCCAGATCAGATTTCAACAAGGTCGCCTGCCTTGATAGCAAGGAAATTCTGGCGTTAAGCAGCGACAAGCGCAGGGTGTTGCGCAAGTCGGTTTCCTGACGGCTCGACAGCAGCAAAACCTCAGGACTGTTGACTTTGGTCACTTCTACCAGTGACTTGATGTCGTACCAAACAGCCTTCGCCACCTGTTTGACAACGGTCCAACCCTGTTCAAAACTAAAGCTGCTATTGGTTTCGGAAGGTGCGCTGCCGTTGGCCGAAGACTCCGTTTGAGCCGCAGCAGGGTTCGTTGCCGGCTCTTCAGTCAACTCGGCTAGGGTTTGGTCTGTTGTGGCCTGCACGCTTGAAAGCATGGGCAGACTTTCTACCGAGTTCACCACTGAATCCAGGGAGATGGCCAACTTCAACAAATCGTCCGTGGGCAAGGCGTTGATTTCAGACAAGTCCTTTTCCAGTGCTGTGCGCAAATTCAACAGAGACGGCTTTTCTGTCCCCTCCAGCAACTCGATGGCCTGAGACAAGGCAATCGAAGCACCTTTTACATTACCCAACAAATACAACTGACGTTTGGCGATCGAAATGAGTTGTTCAACTTCGCTCAAGGACACTTCGGTACGACTGGCCAGCAGGCTGTTATAGACCTCTTCAAGGCTGGCCCTTTGGCTGGCCTCCTCTTTCTGTGCCAGTTCAAGGAGATCAAACCGGGTTTTCAGGTCTTTGGTCAAATCGCTCGACTTGCCGAAGTCTTCTTTCACCAGGTCCAGCGTCGTGGATTCCTTCTGGATCCTTTCACCAAAAGCCATGCGGGTTTTCTCGATCTGATTCTTTCCTGCAAAAGCAATCAGGAGGATCAACACAAAACTGAGCACTGAAATGAAAAAAGCGGCCTTGCCCAACCACTGACTGGCAGGCTGAGCGGTTGCTGTTGAAGGTGAAACTGGGGGCAGTGTTGCCGTAATCGGTTTGTTGTTGTCCATGCTCTTCTTGTTGGATTTAAGCCATGAATTGACTGATTGTATCCCTGTTGCAATCTGCACAACATGGGCATATCCCAATTCCCTGCATTTGGCGGCGATGCGGGGGTGGGTGGTCAGGACGGTGGACTGCTCTCGAAGAATAGTCAATCTGGGGTCCGACTTCAATGCCAACTGCTGATCCAGAACCTCAATGGTTTCGCTGCTGGTGACCCAAAGTGCGGCACTTGCACCCAGTTCAAACAAGCAATTGCTTTGAAGATCGGACTGCTCGATAACACGTCGGTCATAGCACTCGAGCACCTTCACTGCGTGCCCCATGTTCTCAAGCTTCACTGGAAACTCTACGCGACCGCGGGGCCCTTTGCAGACCAATACATCACAAGTTCCTGCCTCGAATTGCTTGGCAAGCAAACGGGCCAGGCCATCGGAGTCTTCAGACTCATCAGGGCCGTCACCAGTGGGTGCAATCACCTGACTCTGGGGAACACCCAGATCCAAAGCAAGTTTCGCGCTTTGCTTGCCCATGACCCCGCAAAAAACATTCGAAGGCCAGCCACCCAAGTGGGTGAGGACAATTTCCAGCACCGAAGGGCTGACAAACACCACCAAGCGATTGGGCTGAGGAGCTTCCTGTTTCAGCCAGTGTCCAATTTCCGACATGGCAGAAAAATCAGGTATCAGCTCAAAAACCGGGAAATACAGAATATTTGAGTGCCCGGCCTGATCAAGCGCACTTTTAAGCTCAACACGTTGAGTCAGGTATTGTTCAGGCAATCTGGGTTTGCAAACGACCAAGGTGTAGGTCATGTGAAGTGTTATCCCTTGAATTCTTGAACTGCAAGATTGATCAGTGCCTGGGCTCCAGCTCCCAAAAGATCGTCAATGACCTGGCTGGAAACTTGTTCCCAGGCTTCCAGACTTCCACTGGCACGCTTCTCGATGACAGATTTTCCATCCGGGCTGGCCACGAGTGCTCGCAAGGCAAATGAGTGGGTATTTTCGCCAAGGGTGGCGTATCCGGCGATGGGCACTTGGCAACTCCCGCCCAATGCTTTGGACACAGCCCTTTCAGCACTAACCAATGCAGTACACACAGGGTCCACCAGTTGGCGTGCAATATCAGCCAACGCATGGTCGCCTGCGCGAATTTCGAGCCCCAAGGCACCCTGCCCCACGGCGGGCAACATGTCTTCGGAAGAGATGACACCACGAATTCGGGATTGCATGCCAAGGCGCTTTAAGCCCGCAGCAGCGAGCACAATGGCTTGATATTGCCCTGAATCCAGCTTGCCCAAGCGGGTATCGAGGTTGCCCCGCAAGGGTTCCACTTTCAGGTGGGGAAACCGGGCAAGCACCTGGGCTTGCCTTCTCAGGCTAGAACTGCCCACCACTGCACCAGCAGGCAGTTCGGCCAGGCTGGCATAGTCGTTCGAGACGAAAGCGTCGTGTGGGTCTTCCCGGGTCATGAACCCCACCAGCTGGAACTCGGGATCAAGATCCATTGGAATGTCTTTGCCTGAATGCACGGCCAAATCGGCTCGTCCTTCGAGCAAGGCGTGTTCAAGTTCCTTGATGAACAGCCCTTTGCCACCGATCTTGGCCAGGGATCGGTCAAGGATCTGGTCGCCCTTGGTGGTCATACCCACGATTTCTACTTCGCTCACTTCGGGCAAAGCCAGCAGACGGTCGCGTACATGCTCAGCCTGCCACATGGCCAGGCGACTTTCCCTTGATGCAATTCTAATTTTCATTCAGTGTAACGACTGACAGGTCGCGTTTCGGTTGAGAAATTTCAGCCAAATCCCCACGGCAAGGCCGCGAGAAGGCATTCATGCCGAAAGTCTAGCACGCCAAACCCTTATAATTGGCCCCTGTTCCAAAGTGCATAAAGGATTCCCCATGTCGAACCAATGGTCCAAAAAACAGGAAGCATGGTCAGCCCGATTCAACGAACCGATGTCCGAGCTGGTCAAACGCTACACTGCGTCTGTCTTTTTCGACAAGCGACTGGCTGAATTCGACATTCAGGGTTCTCTGGCCCACGCCACCATGCTTGCTGAGGCGGGTGTCATTGCTGACACGGACCTGCAGGCCATACAAACCGGCATGAACCAGATTCTGGGTGAAATCAAGGCTGGTGAGTTTGAATGGCAACTGGACCTGGAAGACGTGCATTTGAATATCGAGCGCCGCTTGACCCAGCTTGTGGGCGATGCCGGCAAGCGCCTGCACACCGGCCGTTCTCGCAACGACCAGGTGGCCACCGACATCCGCCTGTTTTTGCGTCATGAAACCGACCGTATTCAAGACTTGTTGAAAAACCTGATCAAGGCCTTGGTTACCGTGGCTGAACGCAACCACGCCACCGTCATGCCCGGATTCACACACCTGCAAGTGGCGCAACCTGTGACCTTTGGCCACCACCTGATGGCTTACGCGGAAATGTTTGAACGCGACCTGGAACGCATGCAGGATTGCCGCAAGCGTATTAACCGTTTGCCCTTGGGTGCCGCCGCGCTGGCCGGAACCACCTTTCCGATCAACCGAAACCGCACTGCTGAATTGCTTGAGTTTGATGCACCGACACGCAACAGTCTGGATTCCGTTTCCGATCGCGATTTCGCCATTGAATTTTGTTCGGCCAGCAGCATTTTGATGATGCACGTGTCCCGTTTGTCGGAAGAGCTGATCATCTGGATGAGCCAGCGATACGCCTTCATCGACTTGCCCGATCGATTCTGCACGGGTTCGTCCATCATGCCGCAGAAAAAAAATCCGGACGTACCCGAACTGGCGCGTGGCAAAACCGGCCGTGTGTTTGGTCACCTGATGGGCTTGCTGACCCTCATGAAAGGCCAGCCCTTGGCTTACAACAAGGACAACCAGGAAGACAAGGAGCCGCTGTTTGACACGGTAGACACCGTGGTGGACACCTTGACCATTTTTGCCGAAATGGTGGAAGGCATTCAGGTGAAAGCGGAGAACATGCGTGCAGCCACGTTGGAAGGCTATGCGACGGCAACAGACTTGGCCGATGCCTTGGTGAAACGCGGTATGCCCTTTCGCGATGCCCACGAAGCCGTGGCACGCGCCGTACGCTATTGCGATGTGCAGCAATGCGGGCTGGAACAACTAACGGTGGCACAACTGCAAGACGCATTGAAATTGGCCGAACTGGGTTACAGCGACGAACTGGTGAACGATGAACTGTGTGCGGTACTAACCCTTGAAGGGTCCCTGCAGGCGAGAAACCACATTGGCGGCACCAACCCGGAGCAAGTCAAAGCTGCAGCGGCAGAAACACGTAAACGCCTAGGCCTATGAACTTGAACGCCTTGCTTGCCATTGCCAAATGCATTGACTGGCTGAGCATCAAGGTCGGCCGAACTGTGGGTTGGTTGATCTTGCTGACCACATTGGTTTCTGCTTACAACGCACTGGCACGCAAGGCTTTTGATTACAGCAGCAATGGCCTGCTTGAAATACAGTGGTATTTCTTCGCGGCCGTGTTTCTACTGGGTGCTGCCTATACGCTGCAGCAAGATGCACATATTCGAATCGACATTGTTTCAAACCGTTTCTCGGAGCGCACCCGCGCATGGATTGATATCGCAGGGCATGTGCTGTTCACCTTGCCGCTGATCGGCTTTGTGGTGGTATCAGGCTGGGATTTCGCTCATGAATCCTTTTTGGTGAATGAGCACTCTCCCGACCCCGGCGGCTTGATTCGCTGGCCGGCCAAAGCATTGATCGTGATTGGATTTATGCTTCTTGGGCTTCAGGTCTGCTCCGAAATTATCAAGAAAGTGGCCATCTTGAACAGGCATGCCAAACCATGAATGCAATTCCTGTCGAGCTCCTGCCTCCATTGATGTTTGTTGTGTTGCTGGTATTCATGGTCAGCGGCTTTCCGGTAGCCTTTGCATTGGCTGCAAATGGCTTGCTGTTCGGTTACGTGGCAATAGAACAGGGCTTGATGAGCCCAGCTTTGCTGCAGGCGCTTCCTGACCGGGTATTCGGCATCATGAGCAACGACACCCTGCTCGCCATTCCCTTTTTTACTTTCATGGGGCTGGTGCTGGAACGCAGCGGCATGGCGGAAGACCTGCTGGAAACAATTGGCCAACTGTTTGGCAAGGTTCGGGGCGGCTTGGCTTACGCGGTGGTACTGGTTGGCGCCCTTCTTGCTGCCACAACGGGGGTAGTTGCCGCCTCTGTCATTTCCATGGGCTTGATCTCATTGCCCATCATGCTGAAATACGGTTACAGCCAATCGGTGTCCACCGGAGTTATTGCAGCCTCAGGCACATTGGCCCAAATCATTCCGCCTTCCCTGGTACTGATTGTGATGGCCGACCAACTTGGCGTGTCGGTAGGCGCCATGTATCAGGGGGCACTGCTCCCTTCCTTGATGCTGGTTGGGTTGTTCATGCTGTATGTGTTTGCAATCACACGATTGAACAAAAACGCCCTGCCCGCTTTGCCGACCGAAGCCTTGCACTACGGAGGAAGTGGTCAGGGTATGCAAATTGCCAAAGCCGTAGTTTTCGTCCTGCTGCCACCCTTGGCCCTGATTTTTCTGGTACTGGGCACAATATTTCTGGGTATTGCCACCCCGACCGAAGGCGGTGCCATGGGCGCTGTGGGAGCCTTGCTGATCGCAGCCTCTAAAAAACGCCTGAATCTTGAATTGCTTAAACAGTCGCTGGATTCAACCACCAAGCTGTCGTGCTTTGTATTGTTCATCCTGATTGGATCAACGGTGTTTGGTTTGACATTTCGTGCAGTAGAGGGCGATTTGTGGGTAGAACACCTGATGGCCGATTTACCCGGTGGCGAGCTCGGGTTCCTGATCGCAGTTCAAATCCTGATTTTTGTACTTGGATTTTTTCTGGATTTTTTTGAAATCGCGTTTATCGTGATTCCCTTGCTGGTCCCGGTTGCGGACAAGCTCGGCATCGATCTGGTCTGGTTTGGTGTCATGATCGCCATGAACATGCAAACCTCGTTTTTAACACCACCATTTGGCTTTTCACTGTTCTATCTGAAATCTGTGACGCCCAAATTTGTAAAGACGGTGGAAATTTACAAAGGCTCGATGCCCTTTATTGCCCTGCAGCTGTTCATGGTTGTGGTCATTTTCATGTTTCCTAACGTAGTCAGCAGGGACAAAAAAGTGGAATATCAGGACACACCGCTGCAGCTTGAACTGCCTGTTGAAAATTATGGAGGAGACAGCAGCCAAGGTGAACTGCAGCCTTTTGTTCCCAGCTTCAATCAGTAAACAGGTAGATTTAACCTGCCTTCTGGTTCACCAAAGTTGTAGTGCCGCCTACCTTGGTCGGAATGCGATCCGCCAGTTCCAGCACAAACACCGTACCGCCTTCCTTGACATTGCACATGGACAGGTTCCAGTCCATCTCCTGACACAGCCGTTTGACCACGTACAGGCCGATTCCGGTTTTGGGTAAATCGCTGCCAAAGGTAGAGGATCGGTCCGCTCCGGTTTGCAATACGTCATCTTGTATGCCGGGGCCTGAATCTTTCACCGTGAAGCGGTGAACACCACCGTGACGCCTGTATGAGAAAAATACGCCACCCTCGTGGGTGTGTTCAACAGCATTGAAAACCAGATTTCCCATCACGCGTTTTAACCGGCGTGCATCTGTGTGTATCAGGCATTCCTCGACGTCGACTTTGAAGGTCAAGCCCTTGGTCTCTGCCAACTGCCCCATCCAGCCTTCCAGCGACTTGCAAAGTTCAGTGCTCGACACATACTCAATCCGCTTCTCGCGTTGCTCACCCAATTCAAGGCGGGTTGCTTCCAGCATGTTTTCTGCCAAGTCATGCAACCAACGCTGGCAACTGGTCATCTGGCGAATAACCTGGCTGGATTGCGGATTTTGCAGATGCATATCCAGTGAAGGATGGCCCACCAGCAGCCCAAGTGCATGCAAAGGCTGCCGCATGTCGTGCTGAACACCCGCCAGCCAACGCAGACGGTCTTTCCATTCGCTAAGCACTGCGTGTTTGGCCTTGCGCCAGCGTGACTGCTGAATGCGCCGTTTCTGAATTCGCTGCTTTGCGATGCTGTACCGGTGCTGGCGTTCAAGTAACACAGCCAGCAAAGTGAAAGGGGTCACCCAACACAGCACGGAAAAGCTGATGGCCGCCCAGGAAAGCGACAAAATCCAGCCACCGAAAGATGAAACAAACAGGAGGAACCACAGCTTCTCGGTGGGAGGAACACGAAAGGCACGCCGGCAACACACCTTGGCATTCAACACACACGCACTGACAAAGGCAATGTAAGCCAATTGGGCCTGCGCACCGGCTTCCAGACCCACAATTTGAAAAGACAAGGGGAGAAGGCACAGCGACGCCAACAGGCAGGCGTCGTAATGCTGCTGAATCCAGGCGCTTAGCCGGTTGAAGTGTTTCATGCGGATGTATTTAATCGGAATACACCTCGTCTGTTTTTTGCTCTTGCCAGGCCCGGTACAACATGGCTGCCTCCAAGCGATTACGGGCGTTCAAACGCGCCAGAATACTGCGCACATGGGTTTTCACAGTCTCTGGGGACAGCCCCAGGTTTTGAGCAATTTCATGGTTCGATTCGCCTTTGGCAATTCGATACAACACCGACACTTGCCGCTCGGTGATGCGGGCCATGCGCTGACCAATTGTGAAGCCATTGGAATGTTGGCTTTTCTGGCTGATCTGGTCGGTCCAGTTGTTGCGACGCAGGCGCAAAACCATGCTGTCCAACACACTGAGAACGCGGTCTTGGGTGATCCCTTTGGACACAAACTCGGTTTCGGGATAGTCGTCGGCCATGTCGCCCAGAATTTCCTCATTGCCGGAAATAACGAGTGTTCGGCTGTAGTCGAAGGTTTCCAAAGCGGTTTCAAGCACCTTTTCAGGAGCCATATCGGGCAGGCCCAGATCGAGTAAAACAAGATCTGGCTGTTCAAACCGACTGTGTTCCAAGGCGGGGCCGATTCGACTGAACAGCTTGACCTCCAGATCGGTGTAGCGTGAATTCATGATGTCGCGAAGAGCCATTGCAATGATTGGATGATCATCAATGATAAAAACGCGTAGCTGATTAGGAGTTGACATAGAGTTGTCCCATACAAGTCAAGTGCCAGAAACTGTCGCCGTAGTGTGTGTAGCGTCCACGGTTTTCATTACGACAGCCAAAAGAAATGCGTACAACCCCGATAGGGGCGACACTGCGTTAGGTGACTTGTGGCGGGCTTTTGGTTCCATTAAACGAAAAAAGCGGCCCTCAAGCCGCTCTTTATATCTGACCCGTCAGGAGTAGGTCAAAAACTTACTTCGATCTGGGTATGTAGGATGCCATTGAATTCTCTGCAACCCGAAACCAGTTGTTTTGGTCGTTGCGGAAACGATTCCATGAAGTGAATATTTTCTTGAACCTGGCGTTGTTTTTTGACTCGTCCGCGTACAGTTTTTCGGCTTCCTTGTAGGCAGCATCCAGAATATCGCGTGGATAAATTCGCAGTTGCGCGCCAGACTGTATCAATCGGTTCAAGGCAGCCGGATTTTTTGCATCGTATTCAGCGGTCATGGTGACATTGACTTCAGCTGCAGCCACTTCCAGTGCCGCCTGGTAGCTTTTCGGCAGTTTGTTCCAGGCGTCCAGATTGATGTAAAAACTCAGGGTAGGCCCTGGCTCCCAAAAGCCAGGATAATAATAAAACTTGGCAACTTTCTGAAAACCGAGTTTTTCATCGTCGTAAGGCCCAACCCATTCCGCAGCATCAATGGTGCCTTTTTCCAGCGCGGGGTAGATGTCACCGCCTGCGATGGTTTGTGGCACGGCACCCAAAGCCGCCATGATCTTGCCGCCAAACCCTGGAATTCGAACTTTCAGGCCTTTGAGGTCGTTCAAATTTTTAACTTCTTTTCGCCACCAACCGCCCATTTGTGTTCCCGTATTGCCACCAGGAAAGTTGATGACGTTGTATTCCTTCAAAAAATCGCGTGTCATTTGCAAACCACCACCATGGTACAACCAGGCATTCTGCTGACGCGCTGTCAAACCAAAAGGCAAACCCGCCTCGAACGCAAAAGTGGCGTCTTTTCCGACGTAGTAATAGCCGGCCGTGTGGCCACATTCGACAGTGCCGCGCTGAACAGCGTCCAGCACCTGCAAGCCGGGCACAATTTCACCGGCAGCGAAGGGACGTATTTCAAATTTTCCGCCAGTCAATTCCGACACACGCTTGGCCAGTTGCGGTGCGGCCCCCCACAAGGCATCCAGGCTTTTCGGAAAACTTGAAGTGAGGCGCCAGCGCACGCTGGGGCCGTCTGCTGCAAGTGCGGGGGCAGCAGCTGTTGCCGCAGCAGCAATGCCCGCGTTTTTCAGGAAGGAACGGCGTTCCATCGATATCTCCTTGGTATTGTCAGGTTCCGGCAACGGTCATGGATTCAACCAGAATACTGCCCACATGCTTGCTACCGCGCCAGTAAGCGTCGTCGCCTACAGCCACGATGTTGGCCAACATGTCTTTCAAATTGCCAGCAATCGTGATCTCTTCCACGGGGTGAACAATGATGCCGTTTTCCACCCAATAGCCGAATGCACCGCGAGAATAATCGCCGGTCACGCCATTGACGCCCTGCCCCATCATCTCGGTGACCAGCAAACCCGTACCCATGGTTTTGAGCAAGCCATCCAGGCCGCCACTGACGGTTTTGCTTGAACTCAAAATCAGGTTATGGGTGCCACCGGCATTGCCCGTGGTTTCCATGCCCAGTTTGCGGGCCGAATAGCTTGATAAAAAGTAGCCGTTGCACACGCCCTTTTTAACCACGGTGCGGGCTTTCACTTTCACACCCTCTTCATCAAAAGGTGAGCTGCCGTGCGCGCCTTCGATGAACGGATCTTCCTTGATGGTGATGTGCGGTGCCCACACCTGTTTGCCCAAAGAGTCCAGCAGAAAGCTGGTTTTGCGATACAACGAAGAACCCGACACGGCACCCACGTAATGGCTGACCAGGCTGGCGGCAATCGGCGCTTCAAAAATAACCGGGCAATTGCGGGTGGAAATTGGTTTGGAACCCAGGCGGGCCAGTGCACGCTCGGCAGCATAGGCCCCAATTTTTGCAGGCTTGGCGAGGTCTTTGGCCTTGCGCTCGGAGGAATACCAGTAGTCACGCTGCATGGGGCTGTCTTTCGACTTTTTGGCCTGTGCAATAGGTGACACGGACAGGGAATGACGGGAATACGGGTAGCCACCCTTGAAACCCTTGCTGTTGGCCGCAAAGAAATGTCCTGATTCTGTGGACACATTGGCGCCATCGGAATTTCGAATCTGTTTGCTGACATCAAATGCAGCCTGCTCCATCACCAGGGCCTTTTCGACCGCCTTGGCGGTGCTCAGATTCCAGGGGTGATACAGGTCCAGGTCTCGGTGTCGCTTGGCGATGTTGGCCTCTTCAGGCAAGCCAGCGAACTTGTCTGCCGCTGTGTACTTGGCGATGTCAAGCGCGGCACGAATTGCTAAATCAATGGCCTCGATTGAAAAATCAGAGGACGAGGCATTGCCTCTTTTTTTTCCCTTGAATACGCTGACACCAAAGCTTTTGTCGCGGGTGTGTTCAATGGTTTCGATTTCACCCATGCGCACACTGACCGACTGGCCAACCGCCTCGCTGATGTCCACCGCACAATCGGTGGCACCCAGCGACTTGGCTTTTTTCAGTGCGTATTCGGTTAATTCCTGAAATGTCTCGGATTTAAAGCTAAAGCCCATATTGCCCTGCGAAAAATGCTGCCAAAAATGGCTAATATACAGCCCATGGAACCAGAAAACGAAAATCAGGGCGAGTTTGGAGAATATGATCGCCCCAGCAAGTCTGCCGTCAAGCGCGACATGCTGGCTCTGCAGGATTTGGGTAAAACCCTGTGCGAAATGCCCTATGACAAAGTCAAGCGGGCACCGATCGGCGAACGCCTGCTGATCGAAATCGCAGAATTCCACAAATGCAAGTCATTTGGTGCCAAAAAGCGCCAGATGCAGTTCATCGGCAAGCTGATGCGTGATGAAGAGCACGAGGAAGTACAAGCCTGGGTAAACGGCGAAACCGTGGAGCAAAAGCTCAAGGTGCTTCACCTGCATGCAGCTGAACAATGGCGCGACCGTCTGATTGAAGAACCTGGCCTTCTTGCCACCTTCATCGAAAGTTATCCGGCGGCGGCCCGTGAAAACTTGAATCCGATCATTCGTCAAGCCGTTCAGGAACGGGCTGCAAAAAAAGCGCCTCGAAACTTCCGGCAATTGTTCCAGATCATTTACCGCCTCATTGAAGAAAAGGCCGAGGCAGACGAAACATGAGTTTCGATGCCGTGAAAATCGGACTGGTGTCGGTCAGCGACCGTGCTTCTGCCGGTGTGTATCAAGACCAGGGTATCCCTAGTCTGAAAACCTGGTTGCAAGCTGCTCTGCTGAACCCGATTGAATTTGTCGAAATCCTGATCCCCGACGAACAGGCAGACATTGAAAACGCCTTGAAGAAACTGGCCGACGAACACCACTGCAATTTGATTTGCACCACGGGTGGCACAGGCCCTGCAAAACGCGATGTAACACCTGAAGCAACCCTTGCTGTTGCTAACAAGGAAATGCCGGGATTTGGTGAACAGATGCGCCAGATCAGCCTGCACTTTGTGCCCACAGCCATTTTATCGCGCCAGGTGGCGGTAATTCGGGGTGAAAGCCTGATCATTAATTTGCCAGGCCAGCCCAAGGCAATTGCCGAAACACTGGAAGGCTTGAAGGACAAGGAAGGCAACAGTCTGGTGAAAGGCATTTTTGCCGCTGTGCCCTACTGCATCGACCTGATTGGCGGACCGTATCTGGAAACCAATCCTGAAGTAATCAACGCGTTTCGGCCCAAATCAGCCATTCGCAAACCTGCACAAGGAAATGCGTAATGAGCACCAAGCCGAACACGGATATTGAATGCGTTGTCGTGGAAACCGGCCCCAACCCAAGTGGCTGCGTGATCTGGCTACACGGCCTGGGTGCGGATGGTTATGACTTTGTGCCGATTGTGAAAGAACTGGAACAATTGGGCTTGCCCAGCACCCGGTTTGTTTTTCCGCATGCGCCGAAAATTCCGGTGAGTATCAATGGCGGCTATGTGATGCGCGCCTGGTATGACATTCGCAACGTGGACCTGCAGCGTCAGGAAGATGAAGCTGGCGTGCGCCAGAGTCAGGCCACACTGGAAAGTTTGATCGAAGACCAGATCGCAATGGGCTTTAAACCGGGTCAAATTGTATTGGCGGGCTTTTCCCAAGGTGGCGCCATTGTTTACCAAACGGGTGTGCGCACTGCGCACAAATTGGCGGGCTTGATTGCCCTGTCCACTTACCTGCCCTGTGAAAGCAGCCTGAATACTGAAATGAATACGGTTAACATAGACACGCCAGTACTAGCCGCGCATGGCGAGCAAGACAACATTGTGTTGATGGAACGCGGCGAAAAGGCAGTCGAATTGTTGCGAGAAAAAGGATTTGCTGTGCAGTGGCACACCTACCCCATGGCACATTCCGTGTGCGGTGAGGAAGTCGTTGAAATTGCAGAGTTTCTGAAGAAAGTGCTGTGAGCAACTGAGCCACAAACCCTGTTGAACAAATCAAAAGCGGGGTTAAATACCATAAATATACTGTATAAAAAAACAGCTTTTGGTTTATAATCAACCCAAGCGATTTTTATGCAGGTCCAAACATGTCAGCTCAGCTAAACCAATATGTGTCTATTGCAGACCTTGAGCGCGCCATCAATTACTGGCGCCAGCAAATCCCTTCTGCACGCGACACGATGACCTTGTGTCCGCAAGCGGCCAGTTTGGCAGAAGTGTATGCACACATGATCTTGTTTCAGATGAACCAGATCCCTCGGTCTGAGTTTTCAGGCAAAGCCAAAAAGGCCCTGCAAGATGCGGAGTCTGCTTTCACACCCCAGCAACAGCACAAAGCCGCTTGAACTCATTGATTAAAATTCAGTGAATTCGGCTCAACAGCAGGTGCGCTGCACTCCACAATTGACTTGAAACGGGCGCATTGCAAGGGCCTTTCAATTGGCTAATTTGCCAGCCATTCAGGCCAAGGCGCTGAAACTCCAAGGTACCCCGCTGCGGTGCATGTCCCTTGATCTGCAGGTGGAAAATGCACACATCGCCAGCCATGCATCGATCAATGTAAGACGGCACGCAGTGGTGCATTTTTTTCGCCTCTGACAACAAGGCATTCAAGGAATTCAATTCAATAAAATCGACGTTGTTTCCCAGGCTGCCCATTCCGAGTACCTCGGGCCAAAACACATTGGGTCGACCCATGTCCAGGTCGTGCTCAACCAAATGCCAATGCGCCTGTCTTGCCATCAAGGTGTCGTAAGTCCAGTGCCTTGAAATCACCACTGGCCGCTTGGTTGAGCTGGCGGCACTGCCAAGCAACCAGTCAGCTATCAAGGGAAACTCCTGCTGGGCAAGTTCATGCTGATGTTCGGCCTTGCCCATGGATTCACGCCGTTGCAAAGCCAATCGCACCGCACGCAAAATATTCAACGCTGCATCGTTGCCCAGGTTTTCATGATTTCGTCGAAGCCAGGTTCCCAAGCCGCCAAAACCCAGCAATGCAGCCGTTTGCTTGTCCACCCAGGAAATCGGCATGTCGCGACCCAGTGCCGCATGAAAATTAACCCAACTCAGGTGACTCAATTGCGACCAGTTGACTCGCGCCACATACCCTGCGCGCTGGCGAGCCAACCAGCGCCAGGTTTGTTGGCTCAGGCCTTGGGCCAGCATGCGATTTTTGACCACGCGCCAATTGGGCAGGTTGCTCCACATGCCGGGATCTTGCGCCAACAAAGGCGCCAGGGCTGGGTTTTCACACAACCGCTTGCTTAACACGCTTTTAAACGCAGCCACGCGACTTAAGTCGAACAGACTTGTGTTGCGAGGAATAATGCGCAAAGCTATCTTGAACACGTCGATGCCAAAACGTTTTTTGATCGCAGCGGTCCAGGCGCGCTGAATGTCTTGCAAACTGGTTGCTTCAAGCACCAAATCTAGCCGTGTATCGGCCAGAGAATCCGGGATGCAGATGCTGGGCGGTGGCTGCCACACAGAGCGCATCAATTCTGATTTCAAATTCCACGCTGCTTCATCACTGAGCAGCACGGCACAACTTTCCTGCAGCTTCACGCGTCGACGCAAACCCCATTCAAAAAAGAGACCTGTCCGTGTACTGACGAACCGCGCCGGCAAAAATGCAGACCGAACTCGCGGTATGCTGGGTGTTGTATTCAATTCAAAGTCAGACAAAAAACGCATGATGGACAAAAAAGCAGAAGAACCCGTCAACATCGAGATCTTACAGCAAGGCGAGATCTGGACCATTTCGATTAATCGTCCTGAGGTGCGCAATTGCGTGGATCGTTACACCGCGGATCAACTCGAACGGGCATTTCAGGCCTTTGAGACCGACGCCGCTGCCCGAGTGGCGATTTTGACTGGGGAAGGTGGAAACTTCTGTGCCGGTGCTGACCTGAAGGCTGTTGCATCCGGAGACCCGAGCAGGGTCAACCGCATGGAACGCCACGGCGCAGGTCCCATGGGCATTAGTCGGATGGAATTGAGCAAACCGGTTATTGCTGCGGTGTCGGGCTATTGTGTCGCCGGTGGCCTTGAGCTTGCCGCTTGGTGCGACATGCGCGTGGCAGATGATACAGCCGTTTTTGGCGTGTTTTGCAGACGCTTTGGCGTACCACTGATAGACGGCGGTACGGTGCGCTTACCCAGATTGATTGGGCAAAGCCGGGCGCTGGACATGATCTTGACCGGCCGCCCTATTGCTGCCGAAGAGGCTTTTTCCTGGGGATTGGCCAATCGGCGTGAAACCACTCGAAGCGCGCTTGAAGGAGCAATCGAACTGGCGGTATTGCTCAGCAAACACCCACAAACCTGCATGCGAAATGATCGGCAAAGCGTGCTGACGCAGTGGGGATTTGGTGAGCGTGAGGCTCTTGAAGAAGAGTTTGAGTTCGGCCTGAACACCCTGACCTCGGGTGAAACAGTCGAAGGCGCCACTGCATTCAAGGATGGGCTGGGTCGCCACGGAGAAACGGTTTAGTCGAGGCTCACAATAACGCCAAATTGCGCAGTATTTGCATTGCGCCGAATGTCTGAAGACCTTGAATTGTTCACTGATTCCACACCCACGAACCAGTTGGCATGGCCACCATCACCCGTCAACAAGTACAACCCTTGGCTACTTGCATCAAACCCCTCCCGGGACAAGCGTCCCGGTGAGTAAACAAGGCTCAGATTGTCTTTCAGCGCAATTTGCAAGCCGCCGTACAGTGCCTTGACTGGCGAGTTGCTTTTTGCGGATGGTGTGGACTCCCGGTTCTCACGGTCCTTAATTTCTGCATGGGCTGGTGGATCCAGATCCACAGTCACCCCGCGAAACAATTCAAGGTTGGCAAGCACTGATCGGGTTGCTTGTACCTTGCCCAGCTTTTTATCTGCATCAATGGCCTTGTTCAAAACCAATTGAACAGAAGACTTCAACATTAGTTTGTCAGGCTGACTTTCAGCCATGGCAAAGGCCGGAACAAACCAGTTTCCCCAGAGTACGCCTGCTGCAAAAAATGCACTGCCTTTTTTCAAGCTAAACAACATGTTGACCCCTTGTACTGACAGCAAATTACTTACAGCCATTGACGGTGTTTTTAACATTCTCCGCAATCGCATGAATGGACTAGCCGCAACGCGTGGAATTTCAGGTTTCTCCTTGAGAGTCAAGCTTGGCAAGCACTTTAGAGTGCCTCACCTAGTTCGACACTTGAAAGTAACATTTTTGAACTTTGGTGATAGACTGAAATGACTACAAAAAAGTCACTACTTCTAGCTAATCAAGCCGAGCCAGTGACCAGCCACGTTTTTCGGAGACAAAAACCATGCATTCTTCCGTCCGGAAGACGACTTCCCAATTTCTATTGAAAAGAATTTCTACCACCGTGATTTTGAGTGCGGTGTCTTCCATGGCCTACGCTGGTGGTACAGCTTTTGATGCCAACAGTATCAGTGCAATGGGTAACGCCTCTGCCGGTCAGGCAGCAGAAGCCGGCGATGCCTCAGTGCTGTTCGCCAACCCCGCTGCATTGACCCGATTCAAGCGCGCAGAGTTGACCCAAGGCGCTGCAATCATCACGATTGGCACAGATTACACCTCGACACAAAACAACGATGGTGCCAGTTCGGGTGCACCGCAAGGTCAGAACGGGCAAGTATTCAGCCGGAAAGACGGCTTTGATTCAGCAGCCTTGGCCCCCAATCTGTTCATTGCCATTCCAGTCAATGAAAGGCTCGTGATGGGTTTTGGCGCTGCAGCCTCTCACGGATTGGTGCTTCACTACGACGAAAACTTCCCTGGACGCAATCAGGGTCGAGATTTCGATTTGAAGGTAATCCGTCTCAATTTGGGTTTTGGTTACAAAGTGACGCCCACTTTGTCATTGGGTATGAACGGTTCCTATGAACGTTATTTTCAATCACTCAAGCTAAAACTGAATTACCGCAAAGCGGTTGCGGACATCGTGGAACGCGATTGTACAACCCTGTGCTTATTGACCCCAGACTTGGCGAATGCGATTTTGCAAACGCCAGAAGGTGAAGCCAATGGTGGGTTGCGCATGTTCGGCTGGGCATTCAATACACAGGTAGGTGGTCTGTGGGAACCCACCGCAAATACCCGGATTGGTGTTTCATACCGACCAAAAACCAGGTTCACCGGGAACAGGGGCAAATTTGTTTTGAATGACCCTCAACTGGCTGGGTTTCAGGACAGCCTGCGATCAAACGCTGGCCTCGCCGCGCTTCAAGGGATTGATACCATCCAGGCTGCGGACGATCTTGCATCAGAACAAGTCATCAAGCAGGAAATTACCCTTCCCGATGAACTGCGTGTCAGCTTGTTTCACCATGCCACGCCAAAGCTGGATCTGATGGCCACCTACACCCGCCAGGATTTCTCGGTAACCAAACTGAACTTTGAGCGTGAAAGAAACGGCCGTACGCTGGAAAACATTCCCCAGAACTTCGTGGCCACCGAATCGTACCGAGTTGGCTTGAACTACAAGCTGTACAAACGACTTACCTTGCGGGCTGGCTACGCAGTGGAAAACAGCGCCGTTGACGATGCAACACGGGTCACATTTTTGCCGGACAGTGATCGCCAGTACTTTTCATTCGGCGGGCAGTTTGACCTGAGTCGAGACACCAGTATCCACTTCGCTTATCAAAAACTGGACACTGACCCTGCACCTGTTGGGGCCAACAAGGGAATACGGCCCGAAGAGGTACGCGGCGGTGATTTTCAAGGCAACGTGCAACTCGACACTCATTTTTTTGGAGTCGGGTTTACCGAACGGTTCTAAATTTCCAGGTGCATCAAGCCTGCACCCCCAAGGCGCGGAACAAACTGGCAACCAGCGTTGCGTAGCTGGTTTGTTCGGTGGCCAAAGCCTGCTCAGCGTTGGCGTACACCCTCTGGGCATCCACTACATCCAGGAAGCTGACCAGCCCAAGTTGATACAAAGCATCTGCTTGCTCAAAACTGCGTTTGCTTGATACCACGGCTTTGTTCAAGGCGGTTTGCCGCGCAACAGACGCCTGAATAGCCGACAAAGCATTTTCCACATCCAACGTCACTGTGCGCAGCACCTGTTCATAATCAGCCAGTGCTATTTCGGCACGAGCTTTTGCTGCATCCAGACGGGCATCGCGGGCACCGCCGTCGTAGATCACCTGATCAAGCACAGCCGAAAGCGATGCAATCAGAATGCCGGTGGCGGGGTTCGAGTTCAGTACCGAACTTCCGACCTGAATGTTTGCCATCAGGTCCAGACTCGGATAAAAATCGGCCTGTGCCACACCCACCTCCGCAGCGGCCTGCGCGAAGCGCGCTTGAGCCAATTGCACATCGGGACGAGCCTGCAATACTTGCAAAGGCAAACGTGGTGGAATACCGAGGCTGTAGCGTGGTAAGTCGCCCACCGGAGTCAACAAGGAATCATAAGCGCCCGGAAACTGACCTGCCAAGGTAGCCAGTTGATGCATGGAACGGCGCAAGGCCTGCTCCAATGGCGCAACACTGGCACGCAAGGTTTCAACTGATGTTTCGGCTCGCCTCACATCCAGTTCAGGTGACAATCCACTTTCAAAACGTGCCTGCACAATGGCCAGCGTTTTTTCCTGCAAGGCAACAGAATCACGCAGCATGGCCAGTTGCTTCTGGTTGCCGCGCAAACGCAGGTATTCTTGCGCTACGTCCGTGCTGGTCGAAATAATTTGTGCGCGCAAGCCAGCCTGAACAGCCATCAGATTAGCCGCAGCAGCGCGAACTTCCTGATCCACCTTGCCCGCCAAATCAACCGGTAAAGCGAAGCCCAATCCAATCACAGCGTTGCGTTCATTGCGACTGTTACTGCCTGTAGAATTTGACGTGTTCGATGCAGAGTTACTGCGGTCGGTCCTTTGACCCGTGAGTTGCCCATCCAGCTCGACCAACAGGGAGTTTCCGGTGTCGCTGAGCGCCAAAAGCGCCTTGGCTTCCCTCACGCTGGCAGCAGCTGCCGCGATCTGGAAATTGGTTTCAAGGCTGGTCTGTATCAATTGGTCGAGAATTGGGTCATTAAAACCCTCCCACCAACGCACGCTGGCAACACCCGCTTCACTGACCCCGCTCAGGTTTTGCAAAATATCCTGTGCAACGAAGGCCTCGGGAGTTGGCATGGATTGAACAGGTACCTCGTTCACTGGAGCTGTGGCACAAGCTGTAAAAAGCAGCATGGAACAAATGACAGCAGCAACAGGTGTGAATCTGTTCATGACTCCTCCCTGCGTTTATTCAAACTGGCCTCGTAGGCATTGATTTCAGCATCCAGTTCCTCTGAAGCATGTGCCCTGGGCTTCATGAATGGCGCAACAAAGGTGTAGCCCATTGGCGCCAGGTAAAGCGTGAACAAGGTCGACAACCCCAAACCTCCCAACACCACCCAGGCTATAGCTTCTCGTGCCTCAGCCCCGGGGCCGGAAGTCAACACAAGCGGCAAAACACCCAGCAGCGTTGACATCACGGTCATTGCAATCGGGCGCAAACGCAGACGTGCACCTTCGCGCACGGCCGATTCGATGCTGTGGCCTTCATCACGCAACTGGTCCATCAACTCGACCAGCAAAATTGCATTTTTGGTCATCAAGCCGATTAATAAAACCAAGCCAATCTGGCTGAACAGGTTCAAGGACTGATTGGTGGCCAACAAGGCGAACACCGCTGCAGCAAGTCCGAAAGGTACCGTGAACATCACCACCAAAGCACTTCCTACACTCTCAAACTGAGCAGCCAACACGAGGAAAACCACCGCCAATGCCACGGCAAAGGTGATGAACATTTCATTCGAAGTTTCCTCGAGGGTAGCCGCTTCACCCAGAAAAATCAGGGTTGAAGTCGCGGGCAGCACATTTTCAGCCACTGCGCGAATTTCCTGCATGGTGCGCCCCAAGTCTGTGCCAGGCGGAATACCAATGTTCATTTCAACAGCGCGCCTTTGCGCATGTCTGTCCAACTCAGCGGCAACACCACGTTCCTGTACCGTGATCATGGAGGCCAGTGGCACCAGCTGCCCTGTCTCGCTGCTGACATAAACGTTCAACAAATCAAAGGGTGACGTCAGGCTTCCACCACTTGCCCCCAGCATGACGGGTACCGCCTGATCACCGACACTCAGATCGAGCAGGCGGTATTCATCCGCCATGATTTGCAAGGTCTGGGTGATTCGACTGACAGGCACCTGAAGGTCACTTGCTTTTTCCCGGTCAATTTCAAAACCCAATTCAGGTTGTGAGGTGTCATATTGCACACGCACGTCTTGAACTGCCTGAATTCTTTCCGTCAACGCATCGGCCAGCGAATCCGCATTGTTGGCAAGCACGTCGTAATCATCGCCCAACAGTGCAATTTGCAGCCCTCCGCCGCCACCGCGGATATTGAGGCTGCTCTCATTCTGAAACCGCACCTGGGCACCAGGAATGCTGGACAATTCCTTGCTCAGCTTTGCCGCAAGTTCCTGCTGGGTCGTGTCGCGCTGACTCCAGTCCGCAAGATTGGCTTGAATGGCCACACGGTTTTTGTCGTATCGCCCTACGATCGTGAACATGTCTGTAATCAGCCCCTTTTCCTGGTAAGGCCGAATGATGTTTTCTGCGATCTGGCCCTGGCGGCCACTGTATTCAAGGGAAGCTCCGTCTGGCCCGGTGAAGTCGACCACCAGACGTCCGCGATCTTCAGGTGGTACCAGTTCCTGGCTCAACAAGGTAAATGTCCAGCCACCCGCAACTGCAATACCTACGAAAACCAACAGGAAAATCACCCGGTGTTTTAAAAACCTGTCCAGGGTCTGAAAATAGAAATTGGAAACACGGCTGCCGAAGCTTTCCATCACGCCCATGAAACGCGCTGAACGACCGGTAAGGGGAATGTCGTCACGTAGTAGCCGAACTGCCAGCATGGGGCACAAACTCAGTGCCACGAAGGTGCTGATAATCACCGACATGGAAAGCACCATTCCAAATTCACGGAACAGTCTGCCAGTTTCCCCAGGTAAAAAGGCAATGGGTAAAAACACAGCCACCAGAGAAGCCGTGGTCGCAATGACTGCAAAAAACACCTGCTGAGTGCCCATGACCGATGCCACGGTGATTGACTCACCCAGTTTTTTGCGTCGCTGAATATTTTCTAGCACCACGATGGCGTCATCAACGATCAGCCCCGTGGCCAGCACAAGTGCCAGCAAGGTGAGCATGTTCACTGAAAACCCTGCCATCCAGATTGCAGCCAGGGTGCCAATTAGTGAAATCGGCATGGTGACTGCGGGGATCAACACCGCCCGCCACTGCCCCAAAAACAGGGCAATCACAACCAGCACCACCAGTACCGCGATGACTAGCGATGTCAGAACTTCCTGCAATGCGCCCTTGATGAACACAGAGTCGTCGGAGATCAGGATCACCTGCAAATCTTTGGACTGGGCATTGATTTCAGCCATGCGCTTTTTGATGTCGCTGGCAATCGCGATTGTATTGCCACCCGCCTGCCGCAACACACCCATCCCCACGACTGCGCGGCCATTGAGCAGTGAATAGGATTCAGCCGACATGGGGCCGTAGTACACCTGGGCCACATCGCCCACCCGAACACCATTTTTGATCAGGATGGCGTTGACTGCTTCGGTGTCAATCGTGGAGGCGTTCGCCCGGACCAGAAGTTCCTGCTTTCCGGACAAATAACTGCCAGCCGGCACATCCAGATTCATGGTTTGCAAACTGGCCAATACATCGGTTGCCGCCATGCCGTACCTGGCCAGTTTGGCGGGGTCCAGAAGTACCCGCAACACTCGGGGCTGGCTTCCATTCAAAGGCACGTCAGCCACACCATTTACAGACACGAAAGCGGGCACTAGGTCCCGCTCAACCCGTTCCGCCAGGTCTTGCATGGCAAGGGTATTGCTAACCACTGCCAGTTGCACCACAGGCCGCGCATCGTCATCGGCCTTGATCACCAACAATTGATCCAGATTGGCAGGCAGTTGACCCGTGATTCGGCTGACAGCCTCACGCACGTCGTTGGCGGCCACGTTCACATCAATATCAGGGGAAAATTCCATGCGGACGCGCATGTTGTTTTCTTCACTGGAACTTTGTATGCGCAGCACCCCTGACACCCTGGCTACTGCGCCTTCCACCTTGGAGGTTACTTCCGCATCCATGGTGGTTGGTGATGCACCCTGGTAGACAGCGCGCACCACGACAACAGGTCGATCAATGTCCGGAAGCTCTCGCACCTCGACCCCAAACATGCTCACGACACCAGCCAACATGATCAACAGGTTCAGCACCACGATCAGCACCGGGCGCTTGAGACCCAGCGCGGTCAAACCCTCGGTGGCGCGGCTCATTGCAAGGGATCCTTGACCAATTCCACGGCGGTGCCTTCAGCCAGTCGAAGGCCCCCCTCCACCACCACGGTTTCGCCTTCCCGAACATTGCCCACCACAAACACCCTACCCTGGCGGCGATCGGCTACCTGCACATTTTCGCGGTCTGCCTTGCCATCTCGAACAAGCCATACATAAGACCCTTCCCGATCCCACTGCAGGGCTATTTCAGGAACAGCCGGAAGCAGTTGGCCTTTTACCGCCATTTGTACAGAAAAAGACATGCCGGGGCGCAACAGATCATCAGGATTCGCAATATTTGCCCGCACTCGCAAGGTACGCTTTTCAGCATTCAAACGACTATCCAGCGCAACCACTTCCGCATTGAACGAGCGTCCGGGCACAGCCGGGGTGCTCGCCTTGACCTCAATCTGTTTCATGTTTGTCGGGCTGAGTTGCCCGACAACGGCTTCAGGCACATCAAAGTCCACGTACATGATTTCACGTGAATCAACGCCGGTGATCAATACGCCAGGCGCAATGCGCTGGCCAGGATCAATGTCAGTGATTCCAACCACGCCGTCGAAAGGAGCTCGAACTTGATGATTTGAAATAGCCAGCTTCGCCTGTTCAACTGCAACCTTGGCCGCATCCAGGTCAGCTTGTGCGGAGTCGACCTGGGTTTGCGGCACGGCTCCCTTGTCTACCGCCTGCCGGTAGCGATCCAGCAGACTTTGCGTGTTCGCCAACTGTACCTGGGCAAGACGCAGGGCGAGTTGTTCTTCCCGATCATCCTGCTGAACCAGCAAATCGCCACGCTTGACCTTTTGCTGGGGTTTGAAGAAGACCTTGGTGACCTTTTCATCAACCACAGCGTACATCTCAGCAGACTTGTCTGCCCACCCGGTTGCAACAGCACCAAAATTACTTGCGGTGGACTCAAGCTTCACCGGCTCAACCAGAACTTTGGGCGCACTGCCCTTGTTGCTCTGCGGAGGCTGTTGCTCAGCCTCTCCTACCATCGCGGTTTGCGACACGGCATAGGCCGCGCCCAGCAGAAGGATAAATACAAGAAGGTAAGCAATACGTTTAAACAAGCCAGGACCCCACAGCAAAATTCACGTGGAAGGTTACCACGCGTGACAGTACCTGCTTGCAGACCCGCGCGCGGGCATTAAGTTCGGAAATTAAATGGGACTAAAGGTGTTAATCGTCGCCATCGTCATCACTGACAGCATCGATGCCTGCCTCGACAACTGCGCCAGTGACCTTGATTCCCGTGGAAACCACTGCACCGGTGATTGAAATTGCAGCGCCTGCAGTTGCGCTGGCCACAGCACAGCCTTCAATCAAAGGCAGTGCCAGGAGGGCAACTGAAAATGCGATGAGTTTGTGGGGCGTCGGGCTCATGGGTACGCACAGAAAAAATGCAATGGGCCAATATTGGCAGGGTTATGCTACACGTAACCAGATCAAGTGCAAGCAAGACAGCAATAAAAAAACGCTTTAGCCTTGTGGGCTCTCAAAACGATTGGTTTTGATGGGTCAGGTTTTTTTAAACACAAGAGCATCTGCTAGCAGCAAAAAGGGCTCACTTAGAGTGAGCCCTTTGAATTAAACGCCTTAAATCAAGGAATCGAGTCCCAGCGAATCGGAGTCAAACAAATCGCTGTCCGCATCGCGACGTCCAATTGAACGGCCACGGCCACGACTGCCACCCAATAAGTCACCGACCAGTGAAGAAACATCGGAGGGGTCGTTTTGTGCGAACTCGCTGACCTGTCTGCCAATTCCACGACAACCATTAGAGACAGTTTTAACCACGGTGCTCACGCCTTCTGTCACTGGCGCAAGTGGTTGCAGGGCGCTGTCACTCGTCAAGTCGGTGAGTCCGTCTGCAACTTTATCCAGAGTGGTTGGCAAGCCGCTCTCAACTCCTGAAGACTGACCAACGATGGGTGCAAGAAGACCGCTTGTCAGCGGACTCAATGGAGAAGAATCCAAGGCGAGAGTTGTTCCCAGTGCGCCTACTCCGGCAGCCACCCCGGATGTACTTCCCTCTTGCGAACCCAGTAAATCAGCTACTGGGTCAATCAGACCTTCCAAGGGTGTACCCGTCGTTCCTTCATCCAAGCCAGTTGCAAGTGAGTTGATGCCTCCAACCAGGCCAGTGTCTTCGCTGGCCTTCGTATCGGTGGTTCCTAATATGTTGGTTAGTAACGTAGCCAGTCCTGTGGGGTCTTGTTCAGCTACACCCCCCAGTGCGTCTCCCGCTTGAACCAGACCAGAGGCCAAGGCATCGGTAATGCCTGCAACGGGGGCCAGTGGAGTTTGAATCAAGCCTGTGCCTACATCGTCCAACAAGCCGGCTACGCCGTTTGTTGTTTGTCCTTCAGGCTGTGGAGTTGGTTCAGATTTGACTACGTCCCCGCCCAAAACTTCAGCCAACAGGCCAAGTGTGCCTGTTGGGTCAACCGAGGCATTTTCCGCAAGTGCGTCTCCGCCCATTTCAATGCCATCAGAAAGTGTTGCCAACAAGGCACCTACACCGTCGGTGAGTGGACTCAGGGGCTCCAGGGCGCTTTGATTGCTTAGTTCTTCAAGCCCCGATGAAACACCGTCCAACGTACCTGGCAGGCCATTGAATGAGCCGTCGTGAGTTCCGACCACAGGACCGAGCAACTCGGCTGTCAAGGGAGCCAGGGGGCTGACATCTTCGCTGAGTACACCACCAAGCTCTGAGAGCCCAAGCGCGACCCCACTTGTTTGTCCTTCGTCACTGCCCAGAGTTCTAGCCAACGGGTCAACCAGCACGTCAAGAGGTGTGCCCGCTGTACCCTTGTCCAAACCTGTGGCGAGTGCGTTTACCGCACCAACCAGCCCTGAGTCTGTCGAACTGCTTGTGTCATTTGTACCTACGACATTTCCAAGCAATGAGGTAATTCCTGTTGGGTCCTGCTCAGAAACGCCTGCAACTGCATCTCCCACCGTCAGAAGTACTCCAGCAACCGGGTTAGTCAGTGCGGTCAAAGGTTCAAGTGGCGTTTGAGCCAAGGCAGAATCCACATCACCAACTAAGCCTGCAAGGCCAGTTGTTGATTCATCCACTTGTGACCCTTCAGGTGTTGCACCAGCTTCCACGGGTGCCCCGAACACTTCCGCCAACAAATCGACAACACCTGTCGGGTCAGCATCTTTGTTTTCGTCCAAAGCTTGGCCTACCTGCGACAGGCCATCTGCCAAGGTATTCACCACTTCCGATACACCTGATGTGACAGGCGAGAGTGGTGCCAATGCGCTGTCGCTTGAAGTCAAAGACTCCAGACCGTCAGTAACCTGATTCAAGGTTGAAGGAAGCCCTTGATTTGCTGAACCAGAACCACCCACGATTGGACCCAACAAGCCAGAGGTCAATGGGTTGAGCGCACTTTCGTCATTGGTCAATACGGAACCTAGCCCGGCCAGAGCAGAGGCCACACCTGTTGTCTTCCCGGAGTCTGAGCCTACAAGATTGGCCAAAGGTTCGACCAATGGCGCCAACGGAGTATCTTTGGTTCCGGCATCTAAAGCCGCAGCGAGTCCATTTACGCCACCCACTAAACCACTGTCAGAAGAGCCGCTGCCTGGTTGAGCAACACCAACCACCTCGGACACCAAATCAACGATTCCAGTGGGGTCTTGTTCTGCTACGCCATCCAGTGCTGAGCCAACGTCTGTCAACGCTTGGGCGACTGGCTCCAATACTTGAGTCAATGGGGCTGCAGGCGTTTGTGCTACACCCTCACTGACACTGTCTACAGTTCCAGCCAAACCGTTGGCTTGGTCCGCTTGAGAGGGAGGAACCGAACCCATATTGGATGGAGTGTCTGAACTTCCCGTGGAATCGTCGTTATCTGAGAGAAGCAACAGGCCACCGGCTGCAGCAGCGGCTGCCAATGGCCCGCTGCCCGCAGCGAGAAGACCGCCACCAACCAATCCGAAAACTCCGCAACCTTGCTGTTGAGCCAGCACGCCAGAGGCAAGCTCGTCTTCCTCGTTGTCCAGAAGAACACCTTGCTCGCAGGTGGGTACGACCTCAGCCTGTTCGATGCCTGTGGCCTCGTCGACCTTGCGTTGAATTTTAGCGCTGGCACCCGGTTGAAGCGTCAGGGTTGAAGGAGTTTGCCCCTGTACGAACGAGCCAATTTCAACAACCGCATCTTGACTGGCTTGGTTCAGAATTTCATCACCAAAGAGCACAGGCTCTCCAGGTCCAAGTAAAACCTTTTCCTCTCCACGGGATACAGCAAGTTCTCCTGCTTTGATTACAATTTGCGCCATGATTCCTCGGTAAATTAGCTAGTGTTGTCGGTATTACTTGTAATTGCTTGCGACAGATTCAAAAAGAATGAAGAGGATTTACTCCAAATTAGCTGGAGACCTCGACCCTGCGGGTTCAGTTGAGGGGATAGATTGATTGAAGTTGCTAGAGGGTTTAAACCAACATCCAGGTCTTTAACAATAGGTTGCAATTTTTGTTGGATTGAAACCAATCGGGGGGTGTTAGACCATGAAATCACTGCCTAGTCACTACCCTGTTGAAACAACGTGATTCAAAAACCTTACTCCGAAGAGAGTATTGGCAGTCCCAAAGTATGAACTACAGTATCTCTGTCGTTCGGACCTTCAGACTCTATCGCACAACATAAACGGTTATCTCTAACCCATTTTAGCTGCTCATCAGTTCGACATTTGCAGACATTTTGGTTGCAATGCGAGCAAAACCTAATATCAGAAAATGGAGTTTTCTGTAGTGACCGCCACTGAACAGGGCATTTAAACTCAAACTCACAATCGACCACCTTGTATGAAGCCATGAAACATATCCTTAAGCGTAAGTATCAAATCACCCGGGCATGGGCTATTTTTTGCGCTTCAAATAAAGCTGCTTGTTTTGTTGTCCGGAAGGTACGCGTTCTTCAGTCAGAAAAAGGTCGACTCGCGATTTCACCAGCTCAGACAACTTTTTAAAACCGTAAGCGCGTGAATCGAAATCTGGCTTGATTTTTGTCAGATAACTTCCGAATGTTCCCAAATGCGACCATCCAGACTCATCGCTGGACTGCTCAAGTGCGCTTACGAGAAATTGAGTAGGAAGCAGCGATTTTGAGACGATATTTGGCGTAGAGGGACTCAGCTCAGTTTCTGCCTGGTTGGTTTTATTAATGGCAAGAGGTTCTACGTTCTCACTCTGGTTGCTACGCAGAACTTCAGTCAGTATGAATCTATGACACGCGCTGCGAAATGCATCAGGGGTTTTGTTCTCACCAAACCCTAGAACTGTTAACCCCTCTTCACGTAAGCGCATGGCAAGGCCGGTGAAATCGCTATCACTGGTCACCAAGCAAAAACCGTCGAATTTACGGGTGTATAGCAAATCCATGGCGTCAATGATGAGTGAACTGTCAGTTGCGTTCTTGCCAATCGTGTACGCAAATTGTTGAACCGGCTTGATAGCGTTCTTCTGAAGTACCCTCTTCCAACTTGCACTGGCTGACGAGGTGAAATCCCCGTAAATACGCTTTACCGTAGCTTCACCAAATCTGGCTATCTCCGCGAGGATGGGCTCTATCACCGCTGCCTGCGCATTGTCTGCATCAATCAGTACAGCAAGACGTGAAGCGGGCTCTTCAGATTCAATTTTTGCGATAAGGCGAGGAGATACCATGAGAGACCGTTCGAATATATGGTCCAAAAAGATACCGCTTGTGCCCCAACTAATGTGAGTAAAAAAACGGATGTAAACAGTCTCTTTTCGTCATTTGGAAATCAAGAAAATAAATAAGCTAAGCAAAAAATCTGCGAGACTTTGGCTTGCAAATAAATGGAAAAATGAGAACAGTAGTCAGGTAGGTACCTCGGGACGCATACTGGACTTTCAGGCCATGAAAAACATCATCGATCTTTCCTCCTTTATGCCTGCGTCTAAGGCCTGATACTCTTTTTTTGACTGTTAACTTGCCGGCGAAACTTACGCCTGGCCCACGCGCAGACTTAAGCTCTGTTTAAACAAACACCCAAAGTTGAAGGTCGTATCGACGGAGCTGCTTATAGTGTATGAACGTTCCGGTACACCAAGTGCGCTAGAGACCTCGGCCAAACTCAGACAAACTGCGTCTCGGTTCGTACATCAGGTGGCGTAGGGGTTGAGCGAGCGAAGATCTTTGCTGGCGCCTGATGCTTAAGCGGAAAAGGACAGGCATTCATTGCAAGCGCGCAAAGTTCACTTTTCGACTTCAAAACTTACGGGGAGGGTGTGCTCGGAAATGCCACGGTCAAGAATATCTTGAACCTCGGAAGAACTATTGAGGGAATCTGTGTGAATTGCCTACTTCCTGCATTGCAAAGTAGCCTGACCGCGCTTGTCATCCCCTCAATCTTGTAACACTGTTACCTCGATTTTGGTAACAAATACAAATCGAAGGGGCAAATAAAAAGGCAGCGATTCCAACTTCTTGAAATCACTGCCTTTTGCCGTAACTGGCATCCCCAACCGGATTCGAACCGGTGTTACCGCCGTGAAAGGGCGGTGTCCTAGGCCTCTAGACGATGGGGACCTAAAACTGTGTGCTTTGGTGGAGGTAAGCGGGATCGAACCGCTGACCTCTTGCATGCCATGCAAGCGCTCTCCCAGCTGAGCTATACCCCCGAAGCGAAGACCAATATTATTTACTATTTTGATTAACTTGTCAACACGTTGTTGATTAAATTTAAACAAAACTTTTAAAACTTATCGCCTTCTGCCTGCATTGCCTCAGCAATTTGAGCAGGTCGAATTATACACATATTTGTCGGTTACACTGCAAGTGATTTTTACAAAAAAACAGAAGCACATCACAAATGAAATATTGCAGCACATGTAGCACCCCCCTCGAGCTTCGCATACCCGAAGGTGACAACCGACCAAGAAGTTGCTGCCCGGGATGTGGCGTAATTCACTATGTGAATCCGAAAATTGTCGTTGGCTCCATACCCACCTTCGAAGGCAAGGTGCTGCTTTGCAAGCGCGCCATTGAGCCACGTTATGGATTCTGGACCCTGCCTGCCGGCTTCATGGAACTGAATGAAACCACCCACGAAGGTGCGCAACGCGAGACCTGGGAAGAAGCAGGCGCCAAAATCAAACTGGGTCCGTTGTTTACCATGTTCGACGTGATTCGCGCCGAGCAGGTTCACATTTACTTTCGTGCAGAAATGTCCTCAGCAGAATTTTGTGCGGGCGAAGAAAGTCTGGATGTAAAGTTGTTCTCGGAGGAAGAAATTCCTTGGGACGAGTTGGCTTTTAAAACCGTTTCAAAAACACTCAGCCTGTTTTTCGCGGACAGAAAAGCCGGGCAATACACTTTGCACACGGGCGATGTGTACGACCACACCGACTGGGCCGCATCGCAGTTCAAGGTCTGAACCGGACGATGAGTAGAACCACTATTCCCTGGATCGACTCTCCATCCGATTTCCCTCCCACTGACGAGGCATTGCAATACCCGCCCGGCCTTCTTGCAGCCAGCCACCAGATCAATGCTGACTGGCTGCAGGCCAGTTATGCCAAGGGCATTTTTCCCTGGTATTCCAACAATGAACCCGTTCTTTGGTGGAGTACAAACCCCCGTGCTGTGTTGTTCACTGCAGAATTCAAACTGCACAGGTCCTTGGCCAAAGCAGTCAAAAAAATCGCCCTTGACCCGGAACGCGCAATTCGACTCAACACGGCATTCGAGCGGGTCATGCGCGCTTGTGCCGCGCCACGGCCCGGACAGGATGGCACCTGGATCACGGAAGAAATCATTGCAGCTTATGTGGAACTGCACCACCGCGGATTTGCACACTCAGTTGAGCATTGGCATGGCAATGCACTGATAGGCGGCCTGTACTGTGTAGCCATGGGAAAAATGGTGTACGGTGAAAGCATGTTTTCCACACAGACCGATGCCTCTAAAGTGGCGTTTGCCCATTTTGTGTATTGGCTAAAATCGCAGAATGTGCACATAATTGATTGCCAGCAGGCGACCGGGCATTTAATGTCCATGGGAGCCCGCACGGTGAGTCGAAAGGTGTTTGAAACTGAAATGGCGAATTCCATTGTGCAGCCCACCTTGAATTGGGAACCACGCGAACTGACATGGACGTATGACCAGACCTAAGGAACTGCCCTTTTCCACGTTGCAGTTTTATTCAACTGCGCCCTACCCTTGCAGCTACCTGGACAACCGTCTGGCTCGCTCGCAAGTGGCCACGCCAAGCCACCTTATCAATGCCGATGTGTACAGCGAATTGGTGCGAATGGGGTTTCGTCGCAGCGGGCTGTTTACCTACAAACCGCATTGCGACGGTTGTAATTCGTGCAAGCCGCTGCGGCTGAAGATTAGCCAGTTTCAAACCAATCGCAGCCAACGGCGAACTGCCAAAGCGTTTTCTAATTTGAAACCCAGTGTGCAACGCCTGCACTTCAACCTGGAGCATTATTCGCTATACCTGAAGTACCAGTCAGCCCGGCACCATGGCGGCGGTATGGACGAAGACAGCCGCGAACAATACTCCCAGTTTTTATTGCAAACCCGCGTGAACTCCCGGCTGGTCGAATTTCGCAACCCGGAAGGCAAACTGGTGATGGTGTCCATCATCGACATTCTCACCGATGGCTTGTCTTCGGTGTACACCTTCTTCGATCCCGAGGAACGTAGTGGCCTGGGTGTGTATGGCGTGCTCTGGCAAATTGAACAGTGCCGCGACCTTGAACTTCCTTACTTGTACCTGGGGTACTGGATACGGGAAAGCGAAAAAATGGCTTACAAGGCCAAGTTTTCAGCCGCTGAAGTGTTGCAGGACAATGTGTGGCAAACGTTGCCTGAGCCTCGACACGAATAAGCGCAAGCAATACCCGTTACAATTCGGGCTGTTCCTCTCTCTTGCTGGCCTTGTTGGCCCTGTTTGACCATGCTGCTGCCCTACTCCCTGATTCGCCCCGCCCTGTTTGCCCTTGACCCGGAAAAGGCGCACCACGTCACCTTCAGCAATCTGCAAATGCTGCGCAAGGTTGGTTTGCTGAAAGCCTTATCACCCAGCGCGGTTTCCGATCCGGTGAAGGTCATGGGCATAGAGTTTCCCAACCGGGTGGGCTTGGCAGCGGGCCTTGACAAGGACGCAGCTTACATCAGCGAACTTGGGCTGATGGGATTTGGTTTTCTGGAAGTAGGCACTGTAACGCCCAAGCCTCAGCCGGGTAATCCCAAGCCACGGCTGTTTCGCTTGCCACAAGCGGATGCATTGATTAACCGCATGGGCTTTAACAACGAGGGGGTGGACACCCTGATTCGCAACGTGAAAGCCAGCAACTACCCCGGCGTTCTGGGTATCAATATCGGGAAAAATGCAGCCACACCAGTGGAACAGGCTGCAGACGATTACCTGAAAGCCCTTGAAGCCGTGTACCCCTATGCAACCTACATCACGGTGAACATCTCTTCGCCCAACACCAAGAACCTTCGCGACCTGCAGGGTGGCGACAGCCTGGATATCCTGCTGGGTTCTCTGAAAGAAAAGCAGAAAGCCTTGGCAGATGAACATGGCCTCTACAAACCCATGGCACTAAAAATTGCACCCGACCTGGATGACGCACAGATCGATGCCATTGCTCAGCGCCTGACCCACTTTGGATTTGACGGTGTCATTGCCACCAACACCACCATCGACAAAAGCAGTGTTTCAGGCCTTGCACACGGCGATGAGCAGGGAGGATTGAGCGGCGCACCAGTGCTCGAAAAATCCACGCATGTGATCAAGCGTCTTTATTCGGAATTGGGCGATGACGTTCCAATCATCGGCGTGGGCGGCATTTCAAGTGGTGAACACGCCGTTGAAAAAATCCGTGCTGGTGCAAAGCTGGTTCAAATTTACACAGGGCTGATTTACAAAGGCCCGGCCTTGGTCACTGAATGTGCGGCCACTATTCGCTTGAATTGCAAAAGAAAAGCCCATGCGAACCGCACTTGATTGAAGGTCTATGACCCACGTGCCAGGCCTGTCTTGAGCCGGGACGTGGGAACTCGAAATTCAAACCCCTACTTTTTATTGCGCTTTTGATAAAGGCTTGAAAAAGTTTCTCCTGTAGGCACAGGGAAATCGCGCTGATCGGTCCAGCCTTTGGCCATGGGCAGGCTGTGTATTACCCCCTTGCGCTTTCCCCACCAGGCCATCGCCTTGATGCCTGCGCGGGAAAGAATGCGGTATAGCGCAGGCCTTTGGGCCACAAAAGCCCAGACCTTGAAAGCTGCCTTTTCCTGCCAAGGGCGCAGGCCGCGTGAAAACTGCTGTTCACGCAGTTTGCGCAACAAATCAGGTAATGGAATTTTAACTGGGCACACCACGTGACATTCACCACACAAGGTGGCGGCCTGCGGCAGGTCCAGCGCTTTCTCAATTCCGGTGTAACTGGGCGTAAGCACAGACCCCATTGGGCCCGGATAAACCCAACCGTAGGCATGGCCACCAATTTTTTGGTAAACCGGACAGTGATTCATGCAGGCGCCGCACTTGATGCAGCGAAGCATTTCCTCAAACTCCCCGCCCAACAAGCCTGTGCGCCCCCCGTCCAGAATCACGAAATACATGTGTTCAGGTCCATCCAGGTCACCTACACGCTTCGGGCCTGTCAACAAGGACACGTAGTTCGAGATGCTTTGTCCGGTGGCTGAACGGGGCAACAGGCGCATCAGCGTTGCAAAATCCTCAAGTGTGGGCACCACCTTTTCAACACCTGTGATGGCCACGTGCACACGCGGATTGATGGTGCACATGCCCTCGTTGCCTTCGTTGGTGACCAGCGCAACGGAGCCTGTGTCGGCAATAATGAAATTGCCACCCGTCACGCCCATGTCAGCTGCCAGAAACTGGGGGCGCAAAATTTCACGCGCTTCGCGTGTCATTTCCGCAATATCGGTTTTCCGGGGCAGGTGGTGATGCTTTTCAAACAGATCTGCAACCTGCTCCTTGTCCTTGTGAACCACTGGCGCAATGATATGACTGGGCCGCTCGTTGTCATTGATCTGCAAAATGTATTCGCCCAGATCCGTTTCACGAACTTTCACGCCATCGGCTTCAAGTGCCTTGTTCAGAGCCATTTCTTCAGTGACCATGGATTTGGACTTGATCACTGTTTTTACAGCGTGCTTGCGAGCGATTTTCACCACCAGTTGCGCAGCTTCCTGAGGTGTTCGGGCGAACAAAACACGGGCACCAGTTTCTGTGGCCTTTTGTTCAAACAACTCCAGCCACACATCCAGGCTTTGAATGCTTCGGTTACGAATATCCACAGCGGCTGAACGGGTTCCCTCGAAATCATCCAACTCGAGAATGCTGGTTGCCCGCGCATTCACAAACTTGCTGGACAGGCGTTTGAGGTTTTCCTGCAAACGCGGATCGTTCAGCTTCTCGCTGGCCTTGCGTTCGAAAAACATGCTTTGTACTTGCATGGTGTTTACTGCCTTTAATTAAATTTGGCCGGGCTTGCGGCCAGTCAACAACTCAGCGACATGAAGAACCTGGGTATTGTCGCCCATGCGGCGCAAGCGGCCTTCAATATTCATCATGCACCCCAGGTCGCCCAGCACCACGGCTTGTGCGCCTGTGGCCTGTATTTGCTCACACTTGTCGGTACAAATTGCGCTGGAAACTTCGCCGTACTTCAAGGCGAATGTGCCACCAAACCCGCAGCACTGACGGCTGTCCTTCATTTCCAGGATCTCAACGCCACCCATCCTCTGGATCAGATCACGGGGCTGCTTTTGAATCCCCAACTCACGCAGACCACTGCAGGAATCGTGGTAGGTCACTTGGCTCAACTCGGAAACACCCAGTTTCGCTTGGTCGATACCCAGCACATTCACCAGAAAATCAGTCAGCTCATAGGTGCGTTCAGCCAGTCGTGCGGCACGCATCTTCAAATCAGGGTCATTATTGAATACCGCCGTGTAATGTGTTTTCACCATGCCTGCACAAGACCCGGAGGGTGCCACCACGTAATCAAACTGTTCAAACTCGGATAGCCACTTCTGTGCGAGCTTGTGCGCGCTGGGCATGTCACCAGAATTCCAGGCTGGCTGCCCGCAACAGGTTTGAGCTTGAGGAACGATGACATCACAACCAGCCGACTCCAGCAAATCAAGTGCCGCAAACCCGATGGATGGCCTCATGGACTCCACCAGACAAGTTACAAACAAACCAACACGCAAGGCATTTCCCCAAAGTGCATGAAAACCTCTCAAGTGTATGCAGCACGCCCTTTTCCAGCCAGTAGTGATAACCATAACGAGTGACGTGTTTCACAATATGGTTTAAACTTCTCACTGCATGAAAAGGAACTACCCCATATGAGTGAAGAGTCAGTTGGCCGCACCAGTATTCAGGTGATTGAACGAATGATGCAATTGCTGGACGCCTTGGCTGAACACCAAGACCCCGTTGCATTGAAGGACCTGGCACGTGACACCAAGCTGCACCCATCCACTGCGCACAGAATTTTGAATGATCTGGTGGCCTGCCGACTTGTCGATCGCACAGACCCCGGCTTATACCGTTTGGGCATGCGTTTACTTGAACTGGGCAACCTGGTGAAAGCGCGCTTGAACGTGCGGGATGCAGCGCTGGAATTGATGCGAAAACTGCATCGACTCACCGGGCAAACCGTCAATTTGTCAGTTCGGCAAGGCGATGAAATTGTGTATGTGGACCGCGCTTACAGTGAACGGTCTGGCATGCAGGTGGTTCGCGCCATTGGTGGCCGTGCGCCACTGCATTTGACATCCACCGGCAAGTTGTTTTTGGCAGCTGAAAGCCACGACACCCTGAAGCTCTATGCGGACAGAACCACCTTGCGTGGCACCACGCTGAACAGCCTGACAACGCTGGAAAAACTGGAAAAAGAATTGGTTTTGGTGAGGACTGAAGGCTTTGCCCGCGACAACGAAGAATTGGAAATGGGTGTTCGCTGCATGGCAGCGGGCATTTACGACGACTCATCGAAGCTGATCGCCGGTTTGTCAATTTCAGCACCGGCGGACCGCATTCAAGAAGACTGGTTGCAGGAGCTGATTCACACAGCCCAGCGCATTAGCGCCTCATTGGGCTGGCAGGGGCGGGTTATTCCACCCAGCGGGCGTTTCAGAATATAAGGGCTGTGTTATTTCACAGCCGCATAGTTGGCTATCGGGGTAGTCGGGGCAGTCGGGGTTTGTGAATTGACTGCCATTACATATTCCCTGATTCGCTCTGCATCGGCAAAACGGGCTTGCGAGCCCAATGCATCCAGCAACACGATGACCAAGTTTCGATCGCCCACACGCGCTTTCATCACCAGGCAACGCCCTGCTTCATTGATAAACCCGGTTTTTTGAACCTGAATATCCCATTCCTTGTTCTTGATCAGCCGATTGGTATTGCGAAAGTTAAGCTGGCCCTTGCCCGATTGAACTGAAAACTGAGGATCAGTTGAAAACTGGCGAATCAAAGGAAAACCTTGTGCGTGCAATACCATTCGAGCCAGGTCGTTCGCGCTGGATTTATTTTCCACAGACAAACCAGTTGTTTCCGCAAAATTCGTGTTGATCATGCGCAGGCTGGCGGCACGTCGATTCATTTGAGCCACACAAGCGGCAAGGCCACCGGGGTAGCTTCGGCCCAAGGCGGAGGCTGCACGGTTTTCAGAGGCCATCAAGGCCAGATGAATCAATTCACGGCGGGTGAATTCGCTGCCAGGCCGCAGGCGTGAGCTTGTGTTCTTGTAATAATCAATGTCGGCATTGGTGATGGTGATCACTTCGTTCAGGTCCAGATCGGCCTCGAGGGTGACCACAACCGTCATGAGTTTCGTGATGGAGGCAATCGGCAAAACCGCCGATGGGTTTTTGGCATACAACACTTCGAGGGAATCTGCATCAGCCACGAGTGCCACCGAACTGTTCAACGACAAGGGGTCGTGTGCACTTTTCAGGCTTGCGCGTTCCACCCCATTGGGGCCCGCGTTAGCCAGCGAACAAAACACCATGGAACAAACTAAAAAACCTTTGATTGCGGATGCTTTGAGAGTCATGGTGTTTATGTATTTTTATAGTCGCTAACAATGAGTGAATTCTACGCAGAATGGAACAGGCCGCCAAGGTGTTCCATCCAATAATAACAAGGTTTTATGCCGTCTAATTCGAGCTATTTCTTGAATATACCTGCCTGACGTAGTGTTCGCCATATTCTGCAAGTCTTTTCACCACGCCCAACTGCAAATCTGTGAGGTGTTCAAGGTCGGGGAAGTACCCTCCAGCCATGACAGCGGCCACCGGCAATCTTTGTTTTGCAGCCCAGTCCAGCACAATCTGGTCACGCAGTTTAATACCCTCATCACTCAGCGCCAACTTGCCCAAACGATCAGCATGATGCACATCAAGCCCCGCTACGTACAACACCAGATCCGCCTTAAAGCAATTTTCAATCTGGTTTAGAGCGGCTTGTAACTGAGTCATGTAGAACTCGTCCCCAGTTCCATCAGGCAGTGCGATATCCAGATCACTGACAGCCTTGGTGAAAGGGTAATTCTTCTCGCCATGCATGGAAAAAGTAAACACACTGGAATCGTTTTCCAATATTTCAGCTGTGCCGTCTCCCTGGTGCACATCCAGATCAATCACCAGCACATTCGGAATCTGGCGCTTCGCGTGCTTCACAACGTTTGCAATGTAATCTGTTTGATACACCCTTGCAGCGACAGCGAGGTCGTTGAACACGCAAAAGCCACCACCCTTGGCATGCTTGGCGTGGTGAGTTCCACCTGCCAGATTTACCGCTGCGCCATGCTGCAACGCACTCCGCGAAGCAGAAACAGTGGCCCCAACCGAACGAAGAGAACGTTCCACCATTTGAGTGGACCAGGGAAAGCCGATTTCCCTTTGTTCATCGGCGGAAACGTTCCCTTGTTCTATTCTGGCTACGTAAGCTGGGCAATGGGCCAAGGCCAGTTGCCCGGCAGTAGCTGCCAAAGGAACCGAAAGCGTTCCAGAACAATTACTTGCCATCACCTTATCGCGAAGAATCCGATACTTTTGCATAGGAAAGCGGTGGCCTGGTGGCAATGGCAGTACAAACTCATCGGTATAAAAAACTTCAATCATGGTTAATACAACAGAACGAACACAATTTATTGCATTGCAACATTTTTGTTGACAGCAGAATTTAATTTGGTAGAATTCAATTTGTGCACCGCATCAAACGGTGACAGAGATGTGATGGGATCCAAACGAAACCACGCCATAATAACCTAGCGGTAAAACCTGACGGAGCAAAAAATGATGATGACCCCCGAGCAAATTCTTGACGTTCAAAAATCCAACCTTGAAAAAATCCTGGGTCTGAGCCAGAAATCATTCAGCAACGTCGAAAAGGTTGTTGAGTTGCACCTCAATGCCGTTAAATCATACATGGAAGACAGCGTTGAAGCTGTAAAAGCACTGTCATCCGCCAAAGACATTCAAGACTTCATGGCCGTGTCTTCTTCAGTGGCCCAGCCATTGTCCGAGAAAGCCGTGTCCTACAGCAAGGACATGTATGCGTTGTCTTCAGGCATGGTTTCTGAAGCAGCGAAACTGGTTGAAGAGCAAGTGTCTGAAAGCAACAAGAAATTCGTTGAACTCTTTGAGTCAGCCAGCAAAAATGCGCCAGCAGGTTCTGAAGGTGCCGTTGCACTGATGAAGTCTGCTTTGACCGCAGCGAATACCGCTTACGACAGCGTAAGCAAGGCCACAAAACAAGCTGTTGAAATGGCAGAAGCCAACATGGATGCCGCCACAAGCGCAACCATCAAGGCCGCCAACACAGCCTCTTCAAAGGCCCGCAAAGCCGCTTAAATCAAGCGCTTGCATGTAAAGGTGTCTCCTCGTTCCTCCTGGAACGAATTCTCAAAGCCTGCCCTCTTTTGTGGCAGGCTTTTTTTTTATCTGAAATTGACGTTCAGTAATTCAAACGATCAACTCGAATTTGCACTGCATGCTTTCCAGAATTTTAAGTAGTTCAATAAAAGCCTGTGACACGATGTCCTTTTTATCAACACCGCCCCGGGCTTTCACACCCAACTCGATGTGCCGGGCCAGTTTGTTGTCGCCCACGCTGGGAAGGCTGTACAACTTGCAATCAGGAAAACTGGATTCAAGCTGCTCCATGACCGGAGTAATGCGGGCCTCTGGCGTATTGAAGAGCAACAATGCTTTTTTGTATTCCAGTTCCTGATGGTGAAATTCAGGATAAATCGTGTCCAGCACCCATTCAATCATGGGCCAGGCCATGACGGGGAAACCAGGCACAAAATGATGACGACCCACTGAAAACCCTGCGATGCGGTTGTAAGGGTTGGGGATCAAACTTGCGTCAGCGGGAAAATCTGCCATTCGTAGCCTGAACTCGTCCAGGGGCTGACCGCTCTCCTCGCAGCGCTGGCGAATCAGTTCCACAGCCCCAGGGTGACGAACAATCGGGCGCCCCAAAGCCTGGGCCGCGGCTTGGCGTGTGTGGTCATCAGGCGTACCGCCAATGCCACCACAACTGAACACGATGTGGTCACTTGCAAAAGATCGCTTCAAGGTTTCAGTCAGAAACTCCCGATCATCGCCCACCATTTGCACCCAGGACAAATGAAGCCCCCGAGCTGAGAGCCGCTCAATTGTGGCGGGAATGTGCTTGTCCTGCCGCAAACCCGACAAAATTTCATCGCCAACCACGATTAAGCCAATTTTAGGTACTGCCATTTTTCTGCTCTGCTGTTGAATTTAGAAGGACTGGATCACGGGTGCATCAATTTTTTTGCTTTGCCTGACCTGGACAAGTGTGCCCATGTAATGGCGAGTGAAAGCGAGGGCTGACATCACGGGCATGATCAACAAGATTGGTGGGATAAAACTCAGGAAAGCGCACACAAGCCCGATAAGCCATGCGGAGGTGCTATCTCGTTTTTTGACTTCGACCATTTCCAGCTTCGTGGCGTGGCCTGACAGCGAATCAAAGCGCATCACAGTCATGAGGAGGTACGCCGTCAGCAAAACAGGCAATACAAAGGCCATTCCAGGTATCAACCACAAGGGCAAGGTAACTATCCATGCAATCAGGAAAACGATCACCGCTTTGAGGGTGACCCAAAGGCTCATGACAAACCCGGAATCACCCTTTTTTTCGATACCACGAAATTCTTTGTCGGTCAGGTAGTTGACTACCGGTGGGGTGACATACAGCCCAGCCAGCAGCACGGCGGATGTGGCCACGATTGGCCACAAAAGGCCAAACACGGCAAGCGGCACCAAAATAACTTTGAGCCAGCCAAGAAAGGCCGCATCGGTGGCAACCGCTTCAGCTGAAAAGTCCAGACCAATGAATGACAAGGCCCACATGGCCACATTGACCAGAGGGTCGACCGACAACCAGATCACCACGAGCCAGAACACAGAAGCAATGGCCACGGAGACCAGGGTCAACATCAACATTTTAGGTCGAAAGGAATCGATAAAAGCATTGAATAAAATCGACATTGCACTGTTCATACAGCTTCCTGTAGTTGAAGGCCTATTGGTGACGGCGAGCCATGGTTTCCCAAGCTTTTTGCAAACGTTTCACAGACACTGGCATGGGTGTTCGAAGCTCTTGGGCAAACAAGGAAACCCGCAGTTCCTGCAACTGCCAGGCAAACTGGTTCAGGCTTTCATCTTCCTGTCCCTTCAGCTGCGAACTGGCACGGATCCAGTGTAATTGAAGATCCGTGACATCTTTCATCAATTGCTTGTCTCGGTCAATCGAGTTGCGAACACGTTCAAGACGAATTTGAGCGGCTTTCAAATAGCGGGGGTAATGGGCCAATTGTTCCCAGGGTTTTTTCAGCAGAAAACCTTTGGGCAACAGCCAGTTGAGCTGGTTTTGGATGTCTGCCACACAATCGGGGAATGACTTGGCCGAGGCCTGCAGCTTTTTGCTGAGAGCGCTGTGCTCATTCAGGATAACCAACAGGATTTTGCCAATTTCCTGTGCAATCAAGTTCATTCGTGCCCTGGCCTCTTGTGTCTTGGCTGTGAACTCCTGCTGCGTAGTGGGCAACCCAGTTGCCAGAGCGCTGCGCATCAGCGTCAACTTGATCCATTGCAATTGCAGCTCTTCGGAAGACCCCAAGGGCATGTACAACATGGCCACTTTCTGAAAATCAATCAAATTTTTGGTGAGGTATTTCAGCGGTTCTTTCAATGCAATGTTGAACAGGCGAAGCACACCATCCAGATGCACTTTGCGGGCGATTTCCTCCTCATCGTACACTTCGATGATGCAATGCTCGCCCATGTCTTTGAGGGCTGGGTAACCAAAAAATGTTTGCCCCCCGCGCTTGATTTCAAGCATGTCGGGCAGGTTGCCAAAATTCCAGTCTGTAATCGGTTGATCGGTGAAGCCATTGTTCTCAGCTGCTCTTGACGCAGCGCCTGGGGCGGTGTTACTTGCCGCGTTGCTTGGCGTCTTGCTGCTCACTTTGCCAGCCGCCGCACCGACAGAACTGGATTGAGTACCCACCTGGGCCCGCACCTGCTCCACCACCGCTGAGCTTTTAAAACTTTCCTGGGCTTTTCTGCCCCACTCTGCCTTGAGTGCAGACAGACTGCGCTGCATGTCCAATTGCCGGCCGTGCTCGTCCAGCAACTTGAAATTCATGAAGTGATGCGGGGGCAGTGTCTCAATGCGGAAATCGCTGAGCAGTGGGCGGGCCGGTGTCTCGCTGGCTACGAAGTCACGCAGGCGCTCAAGCAAAGGCTTTTCGTACAGCTTGGGGTCGAAATGCGCCTCGGCAAACTTTTCTGCAAACTGGGGTACAGGCACGCAGTGGCGGCGAATTTTCTGCGGCAAACTTTTAAGCAACAGAAGTGCTTTTTCTTTCAGCATGCCCGGCACCAACCACTCGGTGCGCCCCACATTCACCTGGTTCAATAGCATCAACGGGATGGTCAATGTGACACCGTCTCGCGGGCTGCCTGGCTCGAAGTGATAACTCAGGTCGAAGGCCAGCCCACCCATTTCCAGTTTTTTGGGATAAAACTCGGTGGTAATGTCGCCGGCCTTTTTGCTCAGCAAATCTTCCTTGCTCAGGTACAGTGCAGCCAGCATGTCTTTGCTGGCCTGATTGGCCCACACTTCCAGAGTCTGCTGGTTGTAAACACCCGCAGGCAATTTTTCGTCGTAAAACTGGGCGATCAGGCCTTCATCCACCAGGATATCTTGTCGGCGTGCCTTGTGTTCCAGCTTTTCAAGGTCTTCAACAAGCTTGCGGTTGTGGACATAGAAAGGCACATTGGTTTTCACCTGCCCCGGCACCAGGCCTTCGTGAATCATTAGCCTGCGGGCCTCGGCCTGGTTGAAGCGGGCCAGGCTGACACGGCGTTGCGAATAAATTGGCAAGCCGTAGATGGTGCCGGTTTCCATGGCCACTGCCTGGCCAGAACCCTTTTCCCAGTGCGGGTTGTTGTGGTTGCGTTTCACCAGGTGGCTGCCCACTTTCTCAATCCAGTCGGGCTGAATTTTGGCTACATTGCGCGCGTACAGCCGCGTTGTTTCAACCAGTTCAGCCGCCATGATCCACTTGCCGCCCTTCTTGAACAGGTTGGACCCAGGATGAATGGAAAACTTGATGCTTCGCGCACCCAGATAAACCGGATCGGTTTCGTGTTTCAACCCGATGTTGCCCAACAGGCCAGACATCAGGGCCAGATGGATTTGATCGTAATTGGCCGGAGCGTCATTCAGGTGCCACTTTTGCTCTTTCACCATGGAGGTGAGTTGCTGGTGAACCTCCCCCCACTCGCGAAGGCGGTTGGCTGACAGGAATTTGCGTTGCAGCGTGTTCTTGATTTCGCGGTTTGTCTGGCTTTTGCCTTTCAAATCGGTATAAAAGCTCCACAGTTTCAGGAAAGACATGAAATCGGATTCTGTGTCTTCAAATTGCTGCTGGGCGTTGTCTGCGGCTTCCTGTGCATCGATCGGGCGATCGCGCGGGTCCTGAATGGAAAGCGCAGCGGCAAGCACCAGCATCTCGCTCAAACAGGCGCGCTGGCTGGCTTCGAACAGCATGCGGGCTATTCGGGGGTCAAGCGGCAACTTTGACAAGGCTCGACCAATCTTGGTGAGCCTGCCCGCATCATCCAGCGCATTCAATTCGCTCAACAGTTGATAGCCATCGGCAATGGCTCGCCCCATGGGGCGCTGCAAAAACGGAAAGTCCTCCACCTCAGTCAGGTGAAGACTTTTCATCCGCAAAATCACAGAAGCCAAGGAGGAACGCAGAATTTCCGGATCGGTGTAATCGGTGCGGCCCGCAAAATCAGCTTCCGCATACAGGCGAATGCACACACCATTGGCAACCCGCCCGCAACGCCCGGCTCGCTGGTTGGCGGACGCCTTGGAAATGCGCTCAACCTGAAGCATTTCCACCTTGTTGCGGTAGCTGTAGCGTTTGACACGGGCCACACCGGAATCGATCACGTATCGGATACCGGGCACGGTCAGCGATGTTTCCGCCACGTTGGTGGACAACACAATCCGCCTTCGCCCGCTGGGTTTGAAAATGCGTTCCTGTTCCTGGGCGGTCAGCCTTGCAAACAGAGGCAGCACTTCCAGTTGCTGGCGCATGTTCTTGGTCAGGAAGTGGGCCATGTCGCGAATTTCACGCTCACCGGGCAGGAACATCAAAATGTCGCCCTGCCCTTCGCGGCACAACTCTTCGACGGCATCCAGTGTGGCGGCCTGAAAGGCATCTTCATCCACTTCATCCGCCAGATTGACTGGTGCGTTTTTACGTCGGCTGGTGTCGAAATCGTTGGGGTCTTTGTAACGCACTTCCACGGGGTACAAACGTCCGGACACTTCAATCACAGGCGCTGGCTGGCCTTTTGCGTTTTCAAAGTGCTTTGAGAACCGTTCAGCGTCAATGGTCGCCGAGGTCACAATCAGTTTCAAATCAGGCCGCTTGCTGAGTACATCCTTCAAGTAGCCCAACAGGAAATCAATATTCAAGCTACGCTCGTGCGCTTCATCGATAATGATGGTGTCGTATTTCTTGAACAGCGGGTCGGTCTGGCTTTCAGCCAGCAAAATACCATCGGTGACGAGCTTGACCGCTGTGTTTGCATTGGATGCATCCTGAAACCGGATCTTGAAACCCACCCATTGACCAATCTCGGAATTCAGTTCCTGCGCAATGCGCTTGGCCGTGGCCGTGGCCGCCAACCGGCGCGGTTGCGTGTGAACAATGCTTTGTCCCTTCAAGCCACGCCCCAATTCCAGGCACATTTTGGGTAGCTGCGTGGTTTTGCCCGAGCCTGTTTCGCCGCACACAATAACCACCTGATTTTGGGCAATCAGTTGCTTGATTTCCTCACGGCGCTGGGAGACCGGCAACTCTTCGGGATATCGAATTTCGGGTGGGAGCTGAAGAATTTGTTCTTTTGACAACACAAATAACCAATATGGGGTTCAAAATCCGATCAAATCGGGGAAAAACAGCGAGAACACTGGACGGGACGCGATCGGAAATTATAATCAATCGGACGAGCGGCTGCGGCTGCCCCACAGTGTATTCCCTTTTTTCAGGACAGCCCCCAAGCCAATGAGCAACGCCCCCAGCAACGACGACCTTTCCATGAACAGCCAGACCTTTGTTCAATGGCTGCGAACTGTTGCGCCCTACATTCACGCATTTCGCGGAAAAACCTTTGTGGTGGCCGTGGATGGCGAATTGGCCCACCAGGGTTACCTGAATTCATTGGCCCAGGATTTGTCACTTTTGCATGCCATGGGCATGCGAATCGTGATGGTTTGCGGGTCACGCCCCCAGGTTGAAGAGCAGCTGGCATTGCGAAGCATTCAACCCGCGTTTCACAAGGGTTGGCGAATTACCGACAAAGGCGCACTGGAGTGTGCGAAAGAAGCCGCAGGTGAATTGCGCTTGGACATTGAAGCGGCATTTTCACAAGGCTTGCCCAATACGCCCATGGCACATTCGTCCATGCGTGTCATTTCCGGAAACTTCATTACAGCGCGCCCCATGGGCATCTTGGATGGAGTGGATTTGCAGCACACGGGGTTGGTTCGAAAAATAGATGTGCCTGCAATTCAGATGAGCTTGAACAGCAGCGCCATCGTGTTGCTGTCCACAATTGGATTTTCGCCCACCGGCGAAGCATTCAACCTGAGCATGGAAGATGTAGCGACCAGCACGGCGCGGGCCATCAAGGCGGACAAGCTGATTTTCGTCAGCCAGATTGAAGGCATATTTGACAAGAATGGCAAGCTGCTGGAAGAACTGGAGCTGGACCGCGCACGCGAAATCATGCTGCAACACGACCTGCCCGAGCTGACCAAAGATTACCTGGAGTGCTGCATTCTTGCCGTTCAAGGCGGTGTGGGGCGAGCCCACATTGTGCCGCTGAACCTGGATGGTGGCGTGATGCTGGAGCTGTTCTCGCACGATGGCGTGGGCACCATGGTATCGGAAGAAAACCTTGAAAGCCTGCGACACGCCACGCTGGATGATTCTGGCGGTATCAAGACCCTGATTGAGCCGCTTGAAATGGCGGGCATTCTGGTTCGCCGCGGACGCGACCGCATTGAACGTGACATTGACCATTTCACCGTGCTTGAACACGACGGCATCTTGTGGGGCTGTGCGGCCATGTACCCTTACCACGCCGAAGGTTTGGCAGAACTCGCCTGCCTGGTGGTACACCCCTCCTGGCAAGGTACCGGTGATGGCGAACGCCTGCTGAAAAAAATTGAACACGATGCGCGCAAGCAAGGTTTGAAACAGCTGTTTGTATTGACCACACAGACTTCCCACTTCTTTTTGAAGCGCGGCTTCGTGGTGGGCGATGTGGACAAGCTACCCATTGAACGCAAACGCCTCTACGACTGGAACAGAAAATCCCAGGTGATGATTAAAACCCTGTGAATTCACCCTGCCTTGACTCCCGGAGTGATGCCACATGAGCACCTTCAAGCACCACGATTCTGCCCATGGCCTGAGCACTGAGATTGTTCATTCAAAACCGGTCAGCGCAAGCGGATTTTCAGCCTTGCCCGTGCCGGTATATCGTGGCTCCAGCACTTTTTTCGAAAGCACTAAGGCACAACGTGCTGCAGTGGACCCCCTAGGGCTGGATTACAGCTACGGCCTGCATGGCAACCCCACCCAATTCACACTGGCCAAAAGGTTGGCTGAAATCGAAGGCACCGTGCATGCACTGGTGTGTCCTTCCGGGCTGACTGGCATTGTGTTGGTTGCACAGGCTTGCCTTAAAACTGGCGACCACTGGTTGATCCCAGAAAATGTGTATGGCCCGGTTCAAGCGCTGGCGCGAAATCTGTTGGCAGATTGCGGTATCGAGTTTTCTGAATACGACCCCTGCAATGCAGATACTGTGCAATCGGCCATCCGATCGAATACCAAATTGATCTGGACAGAAGCGCCCGGTTCACTCACCTTCGAAGTGCCTGATTTGAAATCAATTCTGGCTACAGCCAAGGCACAAGGCATTCGAACAGGCATCGACAACACGTGGTCCGCAGGTATTGCCTACAAACCCTTTGAACACGGTTTTGATTTCAGCGTGCAGGCGTTGACCAAGTACCAGTGTGGCCACGCGGATGTGCTGATGGGCGCAGTATTGAGCAACAACACCGCAGCCTTTGCAGACGTTGAAAGAAAGAACCGGATTTTGGGATTGGGTGTTTCACCCACCGACTGCAGCCTGGTGTTGAGAGGCTTGCTTACGCTGCCATTGCGCTATGCCAAACAAGCTGAAAGTGGCTTGCAGGTAGCAAAGGCATTGAGCCGAAATACAGCAATTGCAAAGGTGCTGCACCCTGAGTTTGAAGAATGCCCCGGCCATGCGTTTTACAAGCGTGATTTCAACGGTTTTGCGAGTATTTTTTCAGTGGTGTTGAAACCTGAATTCACCGACGCACAAGCCTGCAAAATTGTCGACAACCTGAAGCTTTTCAAGATTGCTTATTCATGGGGCGGCCCGGAAAGCCTGGCTTTGGTTGTCAATGTTCCTGAAAGCCGCAAGCGGCATTTGGCAGGAAGCGATGGCGTGTGCGGGCAGATACTTCGACTGGCGATTGGGCTGGAAGAACCGGCAGACTTGATCGCGGACTTGATGCAGGCGATTGAGGCTGCAGTTTAAGCTACACGCGCCGGTTTCTTTGTCTGCTTGCAAGGCGCTGACCCTTCAGGCTGCAAGACGCTGACCTTTCAGGCTGCAAGGTGCATGTCGTAATACGCCTATCCATTGATTCGTTTACGCAGGCGCATACCCTCTTCCGCCGAAAGCCTGTATTTCCCTTTTTTGAATGTCACACTTACTCACCGTGGTTCGGCAAAACACATGGCCGAACACGGTGTCGGCTTGCAGCCGAACGTTGCGTGTGAATTCAAAACGGGCAGGCTTTCTTGAATGGCGGTGCGAGGGCCACGCTGCCTTCGCAAACTCGAAGAACAGCGCCTGTGACACGCTGAAAGCGACCTGCGACCTGCGACCTGCGACCTGCGACCTGCGACCTGCGGCGTTCAGTGAATCACCAGCCCTTTCACCAGCGCAAGTTCGCAGCCTGAGCGAGGTGTTCGTTTGCTGCATCATCTTGCCGATTCAGGGCAAGGCTTCCCGGCTGATTAGCAGCGCGGGGCGATTCCGAGAGGAATCGATGCGAGCACGCTTTAGCGTGTCGCATACCCCAAGCCAGAATCAACGAGACGGGAAATCGGCCTTGTCCAAGGCGAGATGAGCAGCAATGAACACCTCAAAGGCTGCTCAACAAAAGCGTTGTTGAGCAGCATCGAACACCGACTCAAAGGCCGGCGCAACGCACGCCGAACATGGCTTGCGATGCTTATACCTTCACGCAATCCACGAAGTAGCTAACGTTGCCATTCTCGTCTTCGATCTCGACCAAACCATGAATGTCGGTTTCGAAACCTGGGAATTGCTTGTTGAAATCCCGAGCAAACTTCAAATAGTCCATGATGGTGCTGTTGAATATTTCACCCGGAATCAACAAAGGAATACCTGGTGGATAAGGTGTCAACAACGCAGACGTAATGCGGCCTTCCAGGTCGTCAATTGCGACACGCTCGATTTCACGGTGAGCCACTTTGGCGTAGGCATCTGCCGGCACCATGGCGGGTTGCATGTCGCTCAAATACATTTCAGTGGTCAAGCGTGCCACATCACTCTTGCGGTACATGTCGTGAATGGTGTTGCACAGGTCGCGCAAGCCCACGCGTTCATAGCGGGGATGGGCCTGACAAAACTCGGGAATCACGCGCCACAAGGGTTGGTTCTTGTCGTAATCATCCTTGAACTGCTGCAGTGCAGTCACCAGCGTGTTCCAGCGGCCTTTGGTAATGCCAATGGTGAACATGATGAAGAAGGAATACAGACCTGTTTTCTCCACGATCACACCATGCTCGGCAAGGTACTTGGTCACGATCGAAGCTGGAATGCCCGCATCGGAAAACTGACCGTTCACATCCAGCCCCGGGTTCACAATGGTGGCCTTGATGGGGTCGAGCATGTTGAAGCCGTTGGCCATTTTGCCAAAGCCGTGCCAGGTGTCAGTGGTGTGAATGAGCCAGTCATCGCGCGGGCTCATTCCCTCTTCGCTCAACACGTCAGGGCCCCACACCTTGAACCACCAGTCGTCACCGAACTCTTCATCCACCTTGCGCATGGCGCGGCGGAAATCCAGTGCTTCAATGATGCTTTCTTCAACCAAAGCGGTGCCACCGGGTGGCTCCATCATGGCTGCAGCCACGTCACAGCTGGCAATAATGGCGTATTGCGGGCTGGTCGAGGTGTGCATCAAATAGGCTTCGTTGAAAATATGGCGGTCCAGCTTACGGTTCTCGGATTCCTGCACAAGAATTTGCGAGGCCTGCGACAAGCCAGCCAGCATCTTGTGAGTGGACTGCGTGGCAAACACCAAGGAATCCTTGGTGCGCGGGCGGTCTTTTCCAATCGCATGCATGTCTTTGTACATGGGGTGGAAGCTGGCGTGTGGCAGCCAGGCTTCGTCAAAGTGCAAAGTGTCAATTTCAGAACCTAGCACTTCCTTGATCATTTCCACGTTGTACAGCACACCGTCATAGGTGCTTTGCGTAATCGTCAAAATACGGGGCTTCTTGTTCTTGGCCTTGCTGGCAAACGGGTGGTTTGCAATTTTACGGGCAATGCTTTCTGGCTGAAACTCTTCAAGCGGAATGGGACCAATAATGCCCAAATGGTTGCGAGTTGGGGTCAGAAAAACCGGAATGGCGCCTGTCATTGTGATGGAATGCAAAATCGATTTGTGGCAGTTGCGGTCAACCACCACAATGTCGCCTGGCGCCACGTTGGCGTGCCACACCATCTTGTTGGAAGTGGACGTGCCATTGGTCACGAAGAAGCAATGGTCAGCATTGAAAATGCGGGCAGCATTGCGTTCAGAGGCAGCCACAGGCCCTGTGTGGTCAAGCAACTGGCCTAGTTCATCTACCGCGTTGCAAACGTCAGCGCGCAACATGTTCTCGCCAAAAAACTGGTGAAACATCTGGCCCACAGGGCTTTTCAAAAACGCTACGCCGCCGGAATGGCCAGGGCAGTGCCAAGAGTAGGAACCATCTTGCGCGTAATGTACAAGCGCGCGGAAAAACGGGGGCGCCAGTGAGTCCAGGTAGCTTTTGGCTTCACGAATGATGTGACGGGCCACGAATTCCGGTGTGTCCTCGAACATGTGAATAAAGCCATGCAACTCTTTCAGAATGGCATTGGGAATGTGTCGCGATGTGCGGGTTTCACCGTACAAATAAATTGGAATGTCTGCGTTCTTGAAGCGGATTTCCTGAACGAAATTATTCAGGTTTTGCAGTGCGTCTTCAATTTCCTTTTTGCTACCCAAGCCGAATTCTTCATCGTCAATCGACAATATGAAAGCGCTTGCGCGGCTTTGCTGTTGGGCAAACTGGGAAAGATCGTGATAACTCGTCACTCCCAGTACTTCAACGCCCTCTTTTTCGATTGCGTCAGCCAAGGCGCGAATGCCGAGACCAGATGCATTCTCGGAGCGGAAATCTTCGTCAATGATGACAATGGGAAAACGAAATTTCATTGATCTTCCTGTGATCGGGGTTTAAAACGGGCTGGCATCAAACACGCCAAAGCCACAACAAGCCTGCATTATCCACTACGTGGTGCCCTGCACCAAGTCCTATTGTCGCTCAATTATCCCTCGATGTAGTGACTTCACGGAAATGTCACATTCAACGGGTTCAATGGCCCCCTTTAGAGCCATTCGAAGAACCATGCGAATCAGTCTTAATGCGCAAACCCATCACGCTTCCTTCACAAAAGAATCATTCCAGGCAATCAAGCATTTCACAAGGCGAGTGGACACGTATCTGGACAGAAACGAAGCAGGATTTGAACGCATGGCACGGGTTCGCAAAACAATGCAGGCCTCACCCGGGAACTGCCATTACATCGATCGAAAGCTGACCACGCCGGAACAATACAAAAGTCCGCTTATGCGGGGTTTGGTTCATGTTTGCGATTGTATGGAAGAGATTGCCGAGAGCTGCGCTGACATTTCTGGACTTGCAGAACGGCTGGTCAGGTACATGATTTCGTCGGGTGACAAGAACGACCTGGCCTTGGTCCTGGCTTCTGCGGTGGGGCGAATAGTTGCCGGGCAGATGAACCTGGTTGGCATGGCAGTGCACAAAGTTGCCGGCGCTTCGCTCTACGCCCTCTCAAGCTTGCTCAGTCTCGCTACCTGGGGGCTTGCCAAAACCAGGCTTGGGGCGCTGCGCAGTCAAGCTGAAATGGCTGAGTTAAAAGCAGAAAAATCCCGACCTATTCGATTGTATGAGCCCGTTGCAAACACCTTGTTGAAGGGAAAGGAAACGGTCCTGGGTCATCTATTGAGGAAACTGGAGCAACGGTCGGGTTCGGTCATGGTGTCGGCTATTCGGCAATGGGCGAGACATCTGCATCGTGGCCACTCCCTGGTCTGCTCAAATGATCCACAGAGAAGGAAAGGCCACTGCAGCTACATGTGGAAAAATCTTCACCAGTACGGTCCGGTTACGCGTGCGTTGATGCATTTCGCGTATTTCACCTTTCAATTCATCAACAAGGTACTGGTGTCTTATGACAAACACCTCGGAACAGCCATTGGCGAACGCCTGCTGGCGAAAAAAACCGGGAGTATTCTTGGGTGCAGGCTGGGCTTGACTGCCGGTGTGGGGCTTGCCGCGGGCTTGTCGATCCCGCTGTCACCCCTGCTGGTGGGCATTTCAACTGTGGCTGCGGCGGTGTGTGGGGTGGCCTTGGTCGCATTGTTGTTGGCCAAGTCCAATGTTCACCTGTTTCAGGACTGGAAAGGCAACATCACCGCCATTCAAGGCGATCAGGTTTTTGGCAAAGTCACACCCACCTGGCCTTGATATTTGCCACCCCGGTCACGATAAGACGTTTCGCAAACTTCATCGCTTTCGAAGAACAGGACCTGGGCACAACCTTCACCCGCATAAATCTTAGCAGGCAGTGGCGTGGTATTGGAAAACTCGAGGGTTACATAACCCTCCCATTCGGGCTCAAATGGAGTAACGTTCACGATGATTCCGCAACGTGCGTAGGTGCTTTTCCCCAAACAAATGGTCAACACGTTACGGGGGATGCGGAAGTATTCGACCGTGCGAGCCAAAGCAAATGAATTGGGCGGAATAATGCAGACATCACCCTTGAAATCCACAAAACTTTTTTCATCGAAATTCTTGGGATCAACAATGGTGCTGTTGATGTTGGTAAAAATCTTGAATTCGTTGGCACAGCGAATATCGTACCCGTAGCTCGAGGTTCCATAGGACACAATTCGTGTGTCGCCCGAAAAGCGAACCTGTTCGGGTTCGAATGGCTCGATCATGCCCGTGCTTTCGGCCATTCGACGAATCCATTTGTCAGATTTAATGCTCATGTTGGGTTTTTTTCGTGGAAGTTCAATATTCCCGAATGTTACATGAGCAAGGGCATCACTGATTCATCTCTTCAAGAATCTGGCTTAATTCCTGCATCACCGAGTTGGCCAGGGCATCAAAGAAAACACGGATCAACTCGGCCAACTGGGCGGCCGTCACCCCGGTCAAGGGAAGTTGCATCAAAAATTCAAGATTCTCCGTGTCCATGTTGATTCCCACCTGATATTGAAAATCAAGCACGTGGATCATCGTGAACGCTTCAGCCAAAAAATGAAGGCAAATTTCAGCTGAATTAGGCTCGTTCATGTTGTACAGGGGGAAGGCCATGACCACCCAACGGGTTTGGGCGGACTCCCCAGGACGAAAAGACAGTTCAAACTGCTCTTTTTTACCCATAACGACGTTTTCACCGTCAAACCACTGCATTTTTGCAAGCTGGATGGCATCGTGAAGCAGGATTGATTCTGCGGGGGTAAAACCGTTTACGAGAATTTTAGGCTTGGTGGAAGTTGTAGCCGCAGAAGCAGCAGGCGCACCCTTTGGCTTCGATTCGAACTGACCTGGACGGAAATTCATATTGGAGTGCCTCGTTTGGGTTGCAACCACAATTGAGTAGACGTGGTTTCAACAAAGGTTCCAAAGTTATTCCGTTCAGGCTGGAAGGTGATGTTGGCTCACAGCCTCCGAGAGTGCCGTCAACATCGCACCCGACTGTGCCAGGTGACCTGTGCCTTGAAGTTCAATCAAGGAGGTCCTAAGGATACTTTCAGAGAGCATGCGTGCCCCACCGGGCGGACAAACCCTGTCAGCCAGACCTTGCACAATACTGAGCTTCCACGGAGCTTGCGCACATTCAGCCACCAGTTTGTCCCAATCCGCAGCCCCCAGAAAGCAATCGTGCTTCAGGAAATGGGCTTGAAGCCGATACTTTCTGACCAATCCAAGCTCTTGGGTGTCCGAGAGAAAGCCCGACTTCGAATTCTGCAGAGGTTCACCGGTCAGCAAAGCTGTTTCAAGACGACTCCAGGCTATAGACAGTTCGACCAGATGTTCTGGCGTGGCGACGTCAAAACATTCACACACAGTTGATGTTCGGGCACCTGGCCCGAAATGGTCCGCAAAATAGACAGGGGCAACATTTTCAAGCGCTTCGAAAAAGGCATCGACCCTGGAACGCAGGGGAACAAACGGCGCCCGCAAAACGACACTGACGACCCTTTCCGGGCGATAAGCAGCCAAGGCCAGGGCCAGCGTTGCCCCCCAGGATCCACCCAGTATGTGAAACTGTTTGATTTCCAGGGTGTCTGCGACATCCAGTGCATCATCAATGTAACGCTGCAAGTCAATCACGCTTAAATCGAGGTCTTCGCTCAACCCGCTGTTGCGTTGATCAAAGCCGAACCAAGGCAAGCCAGCATAACGCAGTGGTGCCACATGGGACGCACTCAAACTGCCACCAGGGCCACCATGAAGCACCAGCCACGGAGAAGGTCTTAAAGGTTGGCTGAGTGCCTTGGCATTGCCCTGCTCTGCCCAGACAGCCACATTCCCACCCAAATCAAGCAACGCCTGAGGGCGTGACCAAGCCCCAGCCAACCCCGATTTCGGGGATGGCGAGGCCAACTTTGAAAAGGACAGGTTCTCTTTAGGCAATAGATGCCCCCAAGGCGCTGCGCAAAACGCAAACTCAGGTGTTTTGTACCACAATCGATGGAAACTTCAAGGACATGTCCTTGGACTGCTCTGCAATTCGAATGGCCACTTTTCTGGCAATTTCCTTGTAGGTTTTGGCCAAGTCACCATCAGGATCAGCGACCACAGTGGGTTTACCGGAGTCAGCCTGTACTCGGATTCGCATGTCCAGCGGCAAACCACCCAGGTAGTTGATGTTGTAGTCCTTGGCCATTTTCTGGCCACCACCATCACCAAAAATATGTTCCTGATGACCACAGTTGGTGCAAACGTGGATGGCCATGTTTTCAACCAACCCCAAAATCGGAACACCCACCTTCTCGAACATTTTCAGGCCCTTGCGAGCATCCAGCAAGGCGATATCCTGGGGGGTGGTCACAATGACAGCACCTGTTACTGGCACTTTCTGCGACAGCGTCAATTGAATGTCACCCGTGCCAGGTGGCATATCAACAATTAGATAATCCAGATCTTTCCAGTTGGTCTGCTTCAACAGTTGTTCAAGCGCGCTGGTGACCATGGGACCACGCCACACCATGGGCGTGTCTTCATCAATCAGAAAACCAATTGACATGGCCTGAACACCATGGCCTTCCATCGGATCGATAACCTGCCCGTCATCAGACTGTGGGCGACCAGTAATACCCAGCATGGTGGGCTGTGACGGGCCATAAATGTCTGCGTCCAGCATTCCAACGCGTGCGCCTTCCGCCACTAAAGCCAAAGCCAGGTTGACCGCAGTGGTGCTTTTGCCCACACCGCCCTTGCCGGAAGCCACCGCAATAATGTTCTTCACATTGGGCATGGGCTTCAAGCCACGCTGCACAGCATGCGTCTGAATTTTGATGGTAGCGTTGACACTGACGTTTTCAACGCCAGGCACCTGAGCACGTACGGCCGCAATGGCCGCTTTACGCAGACCATCAAGCTGGCTTTTTCCGGGGTAACTCAGCTCAAGTTCAAAACTTACATCACCACCGTCTACCTGAATGTTCTTGATCAACTTCGCGCTGATGAAGTCTTTGTTCAAATTGGGGTCAATCACACCGCGCAAAGCGTCGCGTACGGTATCGATAGTCACTGACATACACACTCTCCTCAAATCTTGTCTGATGCTGTATTTTTCGGTATAGGCGCGAGTTTAGCCTGTTTTTTGATACGTGGCTTGCGGCTGCAGAAAAGCAAGCCCTTCCCATGCCTGTCGTTTACCCTAAAGCCTTCGAGCAGCCTTGCATGGTCAGACTACAAATGTTTACAACGACCCGAGAGTCACTCCAACTTTTTAAGGGCACAACTTGATAGCATTGCACGACAAAAATCAAACACTTTGGAGATTTACCAATGAAGACGTATGTGTGTATCGTGTGTGGGTTGGTGTATGACGAGGCCGCTGGAATGCCTTCTGAAGGTATTCCGGCTGGAACCCTGTGGGCTGACGTACCCGCCGACTGGCTGTGTCCGGATTGTGGCGTGGCCAAAAGCGACTTTGAAATGGTTGAAGTTTAAGATCTGGGCTTTTCCGGCATTGTCACCACTTGGCGTAGTGGTCTTCGCACCATCCCGCCAAGCCATTAACTGAATACGCAAGTCCCTTGGCTGGTAGTTTCACAGTACCGGTGAATTTGCCAAAGCACTGGTTGAATCGACTAGCCATTACAATCATGTTGCGGTGGTCATCGACACTGCCCTCGGGCGCGAACTGCACATCAACAGCGCCACACTGTGAATAAACCTGCCAGGGTTTCAGAATATCGTCCCGATCATATTCAAACAGTACCAGTGGCAAGTCGTGAATGGCACCGTCCACCCAGAGAACGTTCTCGTGGGCACTGGTTTCGTTCACTCCACGGGCCACATTCAGCGAAATCAAAGGCTGATCAGGCGCTGTCCGGCCACTCGCGCACGCCCAGTTCCAGAAGGTTTCCCGTCGCAGAAAGCCGGCTGTCCAGTCGTGGTAGCAGCCGTCTTTTTCTGGCTGAATCGTGTATTTATTTCCATTAAGAAATATTTCCCCTGACACGCTGCCACCACTGCTTTTCTGGGCATAGGCAAAACCGGTGTTTGCAATCGGCGTATTCAAGGCCAGGGTTTCGGAGCGATCGCAATCAATCCGAACATGTCCGTAAAAATTCTTGCCAAACTGAAATTGAAGTTCGCGGGACTGGGCATCTCGTGTTGATGACACGCTGTGATTTTTCTTGAAAGGATGAACCCAGGTTGTACGACCCAAGGGCTTGTAATCGCTTTGAAACCCAAGATCAAAGGGCATGTCAAACTGCACACGGTGCAATCCCGAAGTGCTGTGCAGGTAAGCAAAGGTTGAATTCAGCGAACCCAGGCGCACCATGCCGCAACCGAAAGTGAAATTTTCACCCAGTGCACCGTAAAAATCGAAGTGCTTGAAGAGGAAACTTTTGGTCCATGCCTTACGAGGTTTGCCCATGGCATTGCGTGCATCGTACTGTTCCCAGTTGATGCGATCAGGCAGGCTGCTTAGCCGACCCCAGGCAGGAAGGCCAGAAATATCGATCAGATTCATAAATGAAATCGGGCAAGTTTGACTTGCCCGATTCGGTCATGATTAATCAACCGCACGCAGGGCGGAACAATTGCTTCTTAGAACGGCAACCCACCACCCAAGGCATCGGTCAGCAGGGCTGGATCAGCCATGCTTGTGATTGAAGCCAAAGGCGTATTTGCAGCCAGATCCATCAAAGGTTCAAGCGCCGCATCCAATGGTGTTCCTGTCGGGCCACCAGCACCACCACCTGCGCCGCCTGCTGCATCAGCCAATGGGCCAAGTACCGCATCCAACGGTGTTCCTGTTGGGCCACCCGCACCACCACCACCTGCTCCACCAGCAGCGTCAGCCAATGGGCCAAGCACCGCATCCAGCGGTGTTCCTGTTGGACCACCAGCACCACCACCTGCGCCGCCTGCTGCATCAGCCAATGGGCCAAGTACCGCATCCAACGGTGTTCCTGTTGGGCCACCCGCACCACCACCACCTGCTCCACCAGCAGCGTCAGCCAATGGGCCAAGCACCGCATCCAGCGGTGTTCCTGTTGGACCACCAGCACCACCACCTGCGCCGCCTGCTGCATCAGCCAATGGGCCAAGTACCGCATCCAGCGGTGTTCCTGTTGGGCCACCCGCACCACCACCACCTGCTCCACCAGCAGCGTCAGCCAATGGGCCAAGCACCGCATCCAGCGGTGTTCCTGTTGGACCACCAGCACCACCACCTGCGCCGCCTGCTGCATCAGCCAATGGGCCAAGCACTGCATCCAGCGGGGTCCCTGTTGGGCCGTCTGTTCCGCCACCGGCGCCGCCTGCTGCATCAGCCAATGGGCCAAGTACCGCATCCAACGGTGTTCCTGTTGGGCCACCAGCACCACCACCTGCGCCGCCTGCTGCATCAGCCAATGGGCCGAGTACCGCATCCAATGGTGTTCCTGTCGGGCCACCAGCACCACCACCTGCGCCGCCTGCTGCATCAGCCAATGGGCCAAGTACCGCATCCAACGGTGTTCCTGTTGGGCCACCAGCACCACCACCTGCGCCGCCTGCTGCATCAGCCAATGGGCCGAGTACCGCATCCAATGGTGTTCCTGTCGGGCCACCAGCACCACCACCTGCGCCGCCTACTGCATCAGCCAATGGGCCAAGTACCGCATCCAGCGGTGTTCCTGTTGGGCCGTCTGTTCCACCACCTGCGCCGCCTGCCGCTCCACCAATCATACCCAGCGCATCAGCCAAAGGTTCTGAAATGACGGCCAGTGGCGTGCCAGCCAAAGCGCCCAAGACTGGATCAAGCACTGCATCAAGGGGAGTACCAGTTGTCCCACCCATGTCGGTGCCACCACCACCTGTATCTGTTCCACCGTCGTTGCCACCGACGGTACCGCCGCCAGCAGAACTGGTTGGGCCTGAGCCCTCGTCATCACTGGAGGCCAGCAAGCCCAATCCAACAGCGCCTGCGCCTATAGCCGCTGCAGTCCCGCCCATGGATCCTCCCGCCAATAAGCCAGCCCCACCGAACAGTCCAAACATGCCACCTTGTTCTCCGGCCAGCCCAACACCCTGCAGTTCAACCAGGTTGGCAAAATCCGGGTCCAGATTCGATAGAGTCACGCCATCGTCAGAAAGTGCCTCAAATACAAATGCTGTTTGTCCATTCTTGGTTGTGGTGTCAGCGATCACGCTTCCTGTGGGTGCAACCAACAGGTTGCCAATTGGTTCTCCGTAGCTGTTGGACAGCACAATTGACGCGCGTCCAGAGTCACTGGCCGTGATCACGTCCCCAGCCAATATGGAATCTCCGCGTGCCAGCGACCGGGTCTCACCGTCGCGCATTAGGCTTACTGGACCTTCTAAATCATTGACTGAACCAATTACTTGACTGGACATGTTGCCTCCAAAAACTGTTTTTTTATAATCAAAGGGATGTGAGTAATACTCTAAGCGGCACCGGCTGGATTCAAAAATCCAGATTTAAAGGAGAACCAACAGCACGGCTCCCAAAAATGTGCCCCAAACGCCACCTATCAAAGGCATCATCCATTCGTAGCGCGAAAAGACAGGGCGAAGGGCCTTCTCAAACTCCAGTGCGGGCAAAGCCGACAAACGCTCAACAATCACCTCTTCAATTCTCAAGGCATCGTTGAGATAAACGCGAGCGGCCATTAAATGCGATTCCAGTTTCATTGCAAAAATTGAAGCGGCATCTCGTTTGATGGCAACCCACTGCTCGGCACCAAGAATGGCAACCAGCAGAGGTTTGATTCCACTGGACTCCATGTCCATGACCCGCTGAACATGGTAATCAATCAAGGAGGACAGATTTTTAGAATTTGGCCCACGGCACAACGCCAACACGATATTTTCAGTGGTCAACACATCGCGTGCCGCTGTTTGCGCGAACAATTTGGAGATGTGGCGCTGATCCCTGAAAAAGAAGCCCGTGAATTTTCCAAGTCGAACAGTGCCATGATCGGGATGAAAAAAAAGACTTTCAAGCGCGAGTTCATTGGCTAACCCACCAGCGATTGCGCCCAGTACCAGCAACCAGTACCATTGCAGTCCGAACAGAGAAGCCACCACCAGCAACAGGCCAACCACGAGGCCTGCTAACAATGAAAACCTGATCAGGTAAGCCATCGGATCTTTGCCCGCACTCTTAAACAGGTCAACCACCAGAAAGGGCTTGCTGGTTATTACTTCCAACACCAAGGTTTTGAGGCTTAAGTAATATGCGGGTTTCTTCTGAAGGTCGAGGATAATTTGGCGCGACACTTCTGGAACAATGGCCCTTATCTTGAAAATAATCGAATTCTGAAGAAAACTCGGCAGGCTTTCCCACAAGGTAGGCTTGTGTTTGAGCATGACTTCACGACAGGCGAAATCCGCTGTTTCCTGCATGGGTGGTGTCAAACGATCTGACAGGCCCTGAGCAGGAATGCGTTTGATCATCTCGTCCAACGGCAACAACTTGTGGGTCATCAGACGAACTGCAATTTCAGCCATCACTGCTTTTTGATGCGGCACCAACCCTTGCCAGCCCAGGCCTTCAAGTCCCAACTGGTGCAGGCCGAGTTTTCGAAACAAGGGAATGCGCCAGCCTTTGAACTCCTTGGGATTGAACATCAACCACAATGCGGCAGCCTGGAAAAACCACGCCAGGAGCACACCAGACAGGCCCATTAGAATGAAAACAGCCCAGAGCGGTAAACCCAGATGAATAAAGGAAAAATCCAAAACGCTGTTCCTGAAGTAATTATTAAAATATTTGATCTAATTTACGGCCCTGTAAGGGACATGATTGATCGTTATACTGGCAAAGGAGACAACACAGATTAGAATTGGCCATCGAAAAAATATATTCGTGGCTATACATCTACACACTTTACCAACAAAAATTAAAATTCCAAGGGGACACCTTTAATGGATTGGGCAACTATTTACGCTGATGTCCAGCAAAACTACCTTTTCTACCTCTCGATCCCGGTTGTGGCGGCTTTTTTGGGCTACATCACCAAAATTGCAGCGGTGAAAATGATGTTTTACCCCATGAAGTTTGTGGGCATTCGACCCTTTTTCGGCTGGCAAGGTATTGTGCCGCGCAATGCGCTGCGCATGGCATCCATTGCAGTCGATACCATCACCACAAAATTGGTTTCAGTCAACGAGGTGGTTTCAAAGCTTGACTCTGAGCGCCTGGGCAAAGAGCTTGAAGGTCCGGCAATGGAAGTCATTGAGACCATCATTCGTGAAGTGATGTCCAAGCACCAACCCAGACTTTGGGAAAGCCTTCCCAACTTTGCACAAAAGAAACTGATCGATCGGGTGAAGAAAGACGTGCCTGGCGTGATTGCCAGCGTCATGGAAGACATCAAGGGAAACATTGATGAAATTCTGGATCTTAAAGCACTGGTCATTCGCATTTTGATGAAAGACAAGCATCTGCTGAACCGGATTTTTCAGGAAGTGGGTCGCGAAGAATTCAAGTTCTTTGGTGTATCCGGTCTGTATTTCGGTTTCATGATCGGTGTGGTACAGATGGTGTTGTGGGTGTTGCTCAAAGAACCATGGATCTTGCCGGTGTTCGGTTTCCTGGTTGGCTTCATTTCCGACTGGATTGCTCTGAATATTCTGTTCGAGCCCAAAAAGCCTATTCCGTTTGGTTCGTACACCATTCAGGGACTGTTTTTGAAGCGTCAACAGAAAGTGGCAGCGGACTACGCCAAGATTATTGCCCGTGACATTCTGACCCCTCAAACCATCATTGGTGAAATGGTGGCAGGTCCCCTGTCCGAACGTGTACAGAAAATGGTGGATGAGCGTGTGCGGGAAATGGTCGACAGCAAGGCCAGCATTGTCAAACCGTTTGTGGTGATGGCTGTTGGTGCTGAATCATTCCAGCGCATGAAACAGGACACTTCTGAAATGCTGATGGCGCGCCTGGCCGATGTCATCATGCACGCAGAATCCTATGTTCAAACCTCACTGGACATTGAAAATGTGGTGGGCAAGAAAATGCAGGCGATGACGCCACTTGAGTTCGAGGGCTTGTTGCGCCCCGTATTCAAGCAGGAAGAATGGATTCTGATCATGACGGGCGCCATTTTGGGCGGCCTGGTTGGTGAGGGTCAATTGATGGTGATGATCAAGTTGGGCATCATCTAAACCATCCTCAGTTGAAATCAAAAAGCCTCGCGGGGCTTTTTGATTTCATTACAATAAACTAACCCTGCACTTTCGCCTTGGCCAAACCTGGGTTTTCGCGACCTGTTTCGGCAAACTCCACAAATTCAGACACACAATTGGCAACCCACTCCGAGTGGCTTTGCACGACCCAATGGTGCGCATCGATGTCTCGGCGCCACACGTGATGTGCATAGGGATAGCACGACTCCACCAGTTGAGGTGTCACAAACTTGTCTTTGGTCGGCACGAGCAACTGCACAGGCACATCGGTTTGACGCAAACGCGGTTTGCCTATACGAGGCAGCATGTTGGCCCTGTACAGATTAATACCGTTCACGCCGTCTTTGCGCTGGGTGGGGTTAACTGCATGTGCTACACCTTCCATTTTCCTGACAATGCCAGGCCATGCCCTGTCCAGCCCAAGCTTCCAGAATGTGGGTGCCAAAAACGGAAGCTGAAAGGCATACACATACCAGGAGCTCAACATCTGCCCCAACACCGGGCCCAAGGCATTGCGGTTGTTAGCCGAAAGACCATTGCGGATCCACATGCCAATGTGGTCCAGACAAGGCCCGGAAATACTGGTATAGCTGGCAATGCGCGATTTGAGCCGATGATCAGTCACACTTTCCCAAGTCTGGATTGAACCCCAGTCGTGGGCCACAAGGTGGACAGGCTGAGTTGGGCACACGGCGCGAATCACCGCCTGCAAGTCCTCGGATAACTTGGCCAGGGAATAATCCCACATGCTTGATGGGGCAGCAGACTTTCCACAGCCACGCACATCATAGGTAACCACGTGAAAATGGTGCTTGAGAATATCGACTACCGGGTCCCAAACGCTACTGGAATCGGGATATCCATGAACCAGCACAATGGTTGGATTGTGAGGCTCACCGTGGCTGTTGACGGCCAGATCAATGTCGCCTGAACGCACGGTCATCTGGTTTTTCAGTCGTTGTTTGTTTTTTGTCTCTGTCATGGGGTTCGCCCTTATTGGATGTTGTAACGTGCTGCTCTGCACCTTTATAACCCCCATTGCACGCCGATTCTTGCAGACGGGTTAGAGTGGAAACTCCAAATAAGCAAATAACTAAAAAATAGAACGACTTACAGCGTTTTTCGGTGCAGTGCGCTATTATTGGGCCGATTGAAAAACTCGCGAGACCACACGCTGCAACCATGTCTAATCTAATTCAAGAACAAGTCACCGAAGTTCACCACTGGAACGACACCCTGTTCAGCTTCAAAACAACCCGCAGCCCGGGTCTGCGTTTCCACAATGGCCATTTTGTGATGATCGGCCTGGAAGTTGAAGGCAAACCATTGTTGCGGGCTTACAGCATTGCAAGCGCCAATTACGAAGAACACCTTGAGTTTTTCAGTATCAAAGTGCCGGATGGCAAGCTGACATCCCGACTGCAACACTTGAAGGTGGGCGATTCTGTGCTGGTGGGCAAAAAGCCAACAGGCACGCTGATTCTCGACGACCTGAAACCAGGCAAGAACCTGTTCATGTTTGGTACTGGTACAGGCCTTGCGCCTTTCATGAGCCTGATCAAAGACCCTGAGGTATACGAGCGCTTCGAAAAGGTCATTCTGGTTCACGGCGTGCGCTATGTGAACGAACTGGCTTACAGCGAATTCATCAGCGATGAACTGCCCAACAACGAATTTTTCGGCGACATGGTGCGCGACAAGCTGGTGTATTACCCAACGGTTACCCGCGAAGAATTCAAAAACGTGGGGCGTATTACCACTTTGATGGAAAATGGTGAGCTGTGTAAGGATGTGGGATTGCCACCCTTAAACCCCGAAACAGACCGCGCCATGATTTGCGGAAGCCCCAGCATGCTGGCAGACATTCGCAGCATTCTGGACAGCAAGGGCTTTGTGGTATCTCCCGGTGTGGGCGAACCCGGAGATTATGTGTTCGAGCGTGCATTCGTCGAAAAATAATTCTCTGTACCTATAAAAAACCGGCTGCAGGTCTTGATAACCTGCAGCCGGTTTTTTTATGCCCGTAAACCTAGGATTTACTTTACAGCCTGTTTTTCGGCTTCGAGCTCTTCAAGCAAGGCCTTGGCCTGGCGCATGCTGTCCATGGCGGCCGGGAAACCACAATATACGCTGGCATGAATGATCAATTCACGTAGCTCGTTTGGCGTAACCCCGTTGTTGATCGCACCCCGCATGTGCAACTTCAATTCATTGGGGCGATTGAGCGCGATCAGCATGGACACAGTTGCAATGCTTCGGATACGTGGTTCCAAGCCTTCACGCGGCCACACCGTACCCCAAGCATGCGAGGTCACAATGTCCTGCAAAGGTGCTGCAAAATCATCCGGATTGGAAACAGCCTTTGCTACGTAGTCGGCACCCAATACCTTGGTGCGCATGGCTTTGCCCGCATCGTAATTAGCCGGTTTTTCACTTGCCATACTTCTCTCCCAACTTTTCAATGAAGCGATCGACCAAACCATCGAACATGGTTTTGATGAAACCAGGTGTGGCCGCTTTCAATAGCATGGGTACTTTTATGTCGCGCAGCAAACCATTGATTTCCACCTCAATGTCAACTTTGTCGCCATTCGGCTTGAACTGGAAATATCCAGACAGGTTGGCATTGCCCACTCCTTCCTTGGCCTTGAAACTCAATCGACCTTTGGCCTTGTCCACTTCATAAGTGGCTGCATAATGGACAGCATGTGAAACACCCATGGCGCCAATAGGCTTGAGCTTCCACTCGTAGGCATTTGGACCGACCTTGGTCAGACTTTCAAGTTTTGGAAAAATTGAAATCAAAGGTTCAATGGACTCCAGGTCAGCCAGCACGGCCTCGTAGTTCAGGGCTGCACTTGCTGTTTTGTCCAGGGATAGTTTGCTGTCCATTTCGAATTCTCCTCTTATTTCAGCCAGTGTCCACGGGGGTGGAGTACACTAGCCGGCACAGTTGATTGATAAATAATACTCATGAGTAACATACCAGCAGATCCACTGTTGCGGATCAAAAAACTTTCAGATTCGCTTGAAAATAATGAATTTGAAAACACCACCGAGTTGATTTTTACCTTTCGCCAGGAAAAAGACCTGCTTCGGGAACTGCCTGCCGTGTTTGAAGGTGCACTGGAAAGTATTTTGGAGCGCCTGGAAAGCACCGCCATGTTCGGGGGCGAAAGCTGTTCATTCAGTCAAAGTGATTTGCTGGCCGCCTTGAGCATCTGGCTTGAAAAATCGCGCTCTTACCTGGAAAAGCAAATGGGCATTCAGTGAACGCTGTTTGCTTTTTCCTTCAATACCTTACGTGACAGATCATCAATAAGTTGGTCCAACCTGTCAAACGACACGGGCTTGGTGAGGTGTAAACTCATACCTGACGCAGTTGACTGTGCAATGCTTTGATCATCCGACAAACCCGACAAGGCACACACAAAGCTTTGCCGTGATGCGCAACCTGAATTGCTGCGAATCAGGCGGGTTGCAGCATGCCCATCCATGTCGGGCATGTCAATGTCCATCAGGATCAAGTCAAAATACTCTGCCTGCGCAAGATCGACCGCCGCCCTCCCCCCTGTGGCTGAGCTTACTTTGTGTCCTCGCTTGCCCAAGTACCGGTCAAGCAACTTGATGTTCATCGGATGGTCGTCAACCACCAACACATTCAAGGCCTGTGCCGCTTGGTGGATGGGCTTTACAGCCTTGGCGGATACAAGCGGCTGGGCCACCGGCAAATTCAGACTGACCGTGAACACCGACCCCACGCCAAGTTCAGAACTGACATCGATACGCCCGCCCATCAGCTCGACCAACCCCTTGCATATGGCCAAACCCAGCCCCGTTCCACCAAACTGACGATGAATTTCCCGGCTGGCTTGGCTGAACCGCTGAAACAGCCGCTGGAAGGCAGTCTGACTGATTCCGATGCCACTGTCGGCGACCTCTAGGAACACCTCCACGCGGCCCTGACTCGGAAGACTGGTGAACAGCTTCATTCGAACATAGCCGCTGTCAGTGAACTTCAGCGCGTTGGAGACAAGATTTTGAACAATCTGCAAAACCCGGTTTGAATCACCCAGCACCACAGTGGGGCCCGAAAGTTCGCTTGAAACCGTGAACTCCAGGTTTTTCTTGGTAGCCAGGTTGAGATTCAAGGCATGCACTTGCCTGACCAGATCGTCCAGATCGAAGGGAGACGCGTCAAGTTTCAAGCCATTGGCTTCAATGCGTGAGTACTCCAGAACATCACTCAGTATCAGGTGAAGACTGGTTGCAGAACTGGAAATGTTGCGAGCGTCTCCGCGCATTTCTGAGTCACTTAGCTGCTCTTCCAGCATCTTGGAAAAACCGATAATGGCATTCAGGGGCGTGCGCAGTTCGTGGCTGATTGTGGCCAGAAATTCCGATTTTGCACGATCGGCACTTTCCGCCTGTTCTTTGGCCAGCACCAGGTCGCTGACGTCGAGACAAACTGCATACAGACCGACGCCCGCAGGTTTGGCCTCTCTCTGAACTGTAAGTTGATAGTACTGGGGCTCGCCCCCGCTGCGGCGTAAAGTCGAGAACACCAAGGATTCCCGATTGGGAAAGGCCTCCGGGCGCGCGAGAACTGTTTTGAATGCCGTGTGGTACTTGGGATCAATGTGTTTTAGTACGTTGCTCCAGTCAGCAATGAACTCGGCGCGGGTCATTGGAAAAAAGCGCTCGATCGACGTGTCGACATTTTCGACTTGAATCCGACCATGCTCAGTCACAGTGAATTCAACAACAAATCCATTCAGGCAACTTTCTACACTGAGCAAGCGGCGCTTTTCTTCCTCAAAGCCATTGGACAACAGTGTTTTCTGTTGATTAAGTCGATGAAAAGCATTGGCCAGAGTTTCAAAAAAATTGGAATTGGCAAGGTAATGTTCTTGCAGATCAGCCTCACCAAGTTGATGCAAACGCTCTCGAAGCCTGAATTCAATCCAGGCTTTGGTCAAGGCACTGCCCAAAAAAGCGGCAAGCCCCGCCGTGAGAACAACCAGCAACAATTGACCGAACAAAGCCAACTCGCCCAATTGGGTCCAAAACACCATGGAGCCCGCGACACCAAATCCGAGCAAAAGACACAGCAATGGCCGAGCCTGCCACGTCTCCTTGAACAGATTGGACACCAATAGAAACACGGACGGTGTTTTGGATGAATTGGCTTTCAATGGTTTGGCTCAGACCGAAAGGTTTTTTGACAAAAACTCAAGCGTGCGACCACGTGCCAAAGCAGCGGCCTTTTGCTGGTACATGGGGCGCCCCCAACAATTGAAACCATGATCAACACCCGGGTAGGTGTGAATGTGCACATCAGAATTGGATGCAAATGCAGCCTTGATTTGAGCAACCGCCTCCATCGGGATGAAACCATCCTTTTCAGCGAAATGCATCAGCATTGGAGTTTTGGCCTGTGGAGCACGATCAAGCGCTGTGTGAATACCCCCACCGTAATAGCAAACACTGGCATCCACTGCACCAGGCGTAGTACACGTGAGGTAAGACAACATGCCACCCATGCAATAGCCCAGACTGGCCACTTTGCCTTGGACCTCCGGACGATTTTTCAACACCTGAGCCGCAGTGCAGATGTCTTCCACTGCTTTGGGAAAATCCATGCTCTGCATCAGGGCGAAACCCTTCTGGAACCCGGCTTCATCGTAACCAATGTCAACCCCCGGCTCCTGTCTCCAGAAGACGTCAGGCGCGAGCACTACAAAACCGTCGCTGGCGTATTGGTCGGCTACATCACGAATGTGTTGGTTCACACCAAAAATTTCCTGAATCAGAACGATTCCAGGACCGGTGCCCGTAGGCGGCAAAGACAAATAAGCATCAAACTGGCCACCATCTTTGGAATTGATCGAGATTCGTTGGGACTGCATAAAGCGCTTCTCCGTTTGGTAATACAAGTGGATTCTGGATTGTAACAGGCTGATTTTGTTCAACAGATGATTTGCTGACAACAAAAAACCACACGCTCACAAAATACTGTACAGAGTTACAGTGTTTATTGTACAGTTGTTTTCAGGGCGACATAAAAACAGCTAGAGGAGTAATCAAGATGAGTATCAAACGATTCACAATGTTTTTCGTACTTTGGGTGTTGGGCTGTGCGTTTGTTTTGGAACCGGCTTTCATTGCCCCCCTGTTTGAAACAGGCGCAATGATTGATGTGGCGTTCAGTGAAAGCCTTGCCCAGGTTGGCGGGTTGGGTTTGACGGAATATGACACTGCTGCGGTAGAATCAATGGACCATTTCAGGGTACTCTGTCTGCTGTATTTCGGTCTGCCCGCTATAGTGTATCTGGCGACGCAGTGGAAGGAACTTTGATTTTGGTCGTCTTTGAACATGAAGCGTGTAGTACCCAATTTAGCCATAGTTTTGACAGCAGTGGCAGCCGGTATGTTGATACAGGGTTGTGCCGCATCTAACCCGGATTACGATTCAAGTAAGCCTCACCACAGGCCTGATGGCTTCGTCAACTCAGACGGCACTACTGTTTCAAAACCCCTTTCTGACCTTTTGCGATGGTACAAGGAACGCTACGGCAAGGAACTACCTCCCCCGCCTGGCGAGTTTGTGGCCAGCTACGATGACTTTCCGCAAAAATCCTTTGACCAAAGTCAGTTAGACGCCTATTCGGACAAAACAGCCACATGGCTGGGACATGCCACGGTCATGGTGCGTGCGAATGGCTTCACCTTGCTCACAGACCCTCATTTTTCAGTGCGGGCTTTTCCGGTTCAATGGATGGGCCCTTCCCGAAAAGTGCGCTCACCAGCGCGCGTGGAAAACCTGCCCAAAATTGACGCTGTGGTGATCAGCCACAGCCACTACGACCACCTTGATTACAACACGGTGGTCAAGCTGGCGGCCCAGCAACCTGACACGGTTTTTCTGGTGCCACTGGGACTGGAAAAACTGCTGAAAAGTTGGGGAATCAAAAACGTCAAGGAACTGGATTGGTGGGACACCTACTCGATTGGAAACAACCAGATCACCTTCGTTCCTGCTTACCATTGGTCGGCGCGTACCCTGACAGACCGTAACAAATCCCTGTGGGGTGGCTGGACACTGAAAAACCCAGCCCTCAACTTTTATTTTTCAGGAGATACCGGCTACAGCAAAGATTTCGAGGAAATAGGCAAACGCTTGGGGCCTTTCGATTTCAGTGCAATTGCCGTTGGTGCCTATGAACCACGCTGGTTCATGAAGGCTCAGCACATCAACCCTGACGAGGCAGTCAAGATCCACAAAGAGGTGGGCTCGAAACAATCCATGGGCATTCATTGGGGAACGTTTGAGCTGACCGATGAGCCACTTGACCAACCTATCGGAGATGTGAAGAAGGCTTTGACCCTACAAGGGGTTGCTGAATCTGATTTCCGCTTGCTGGGCCATGGCGACACCATTGACCTGAAGTGACTTGACCTCAACAAATGTAAAAAAAAGAAAACTTTGTCTAGGTCAAATCAATTTGTTGAGTTGCGGCATGCAATGGCGAACCAACGCCATGGTCAACACATCATGCAACTGGTCGTCCGTGGCCCGGTCTGAAAGAAAGTGAATACCGGCCACAGTGGCCCAAGCAGATTCAGACACCCTGAATGGCGTGTCCTGTACAACCAGGATCTGTGTGCCGGCAGCGTACAAATCAAGCAAGGTGCTTTGCACCAAGGCGCTTGAACGCTGGAAGCTGGAACGCACCACCACAAGACCCACATTCAGGTTTTCAGCAGCCAGTGCCAGTTCCTTGCCGGTTTGGCGTGGCAAGACCTCGTGCTGGCCCCACACGCGTTCTGAAGACGCACACAGCTTATCCAGCAGTTGCTTGTTGGGTTCGAGTACCACTACGCCGATTGAATCTTGAGCTGCTGCCATTTGTTCGCCTTTTTTGTCTAGGACAACTTTTAGCATTTCACCACAAGCCGATGAAGCGAGCAACCTAAATTACACTATGTGCTCAATTAAGAAACACAATGATGGCTGCGATAACTATTAACGCATAGTTTGAGACATTACGGGCGCAAAGGTTCAAGCCGTTTTATCTGGAAACAGGAAAACACATTGACAATTCCGGACAAACTGCTGGCGGCTTAGCTCAAACCCAGATGCGGCTTTAAAAGCGAGTGCAGACGCAATTCGGCTCGAAGAGTTTTCAGGGTGACCAGCACACCACCAATTCGACGGTGAAGGAAAATGATTTCCTGCGGAGGTATCCTGAAATGCCTGGACATCATCTTGAGTGCGGCTGTTTGACCTACTCGGGCAGGCAGATCCGTGTCACCGAAACGATAAGCGCCACCAGGGGTGTACAAGCGTTCCGGAACAAGAGGGTCGAAAGGCTTACGGAAAGGTTCTACAATCAACTCGGTCAAATCTGCAAACCCCTCGAGGAAATCTCGTGGCGTATCACCGGACATCAAGCCGATTTCAAGTACGCCCTGGGCCACTTCCTTGCGATTGCCCTGTAGCGACCCCCGGACAATTTTGCCGTAGCTCTCGACAAAACTGTTTTGAAAGTTTCGGGTGGCCCCAAAATCCAGGGTAACGATTTGATCGTTTTCACCCTCTGGATCAATCCGTACCCGGTAATTGCCAAAATGTGGGTCAGTTTGCACGAGCTTCCAATCAAAAAACTCGGTCACAAACAATTCCGCAAATGCGTTGGCCAGAGCATTTCGGCGAGCCTGTGATAGGGCCTGAACTTCTTTGGAGGCCACGGAATATCCGGGTTCATAGCGGGTAGTCAATACCCGTTGCGCACAGAATTCCGGGTACACCTTGGGAACGATGAAACGGGGATTGCCCGACAGGCGCTCGTGAAAAGTCTCGGTGAAACGTCGTTCCTGGACATAATCACATTCACGCACCAGCATATCGCGCAATTCGTTGAACACATCGGTTAGGTCCAGTGCCTTTGGCGCCAGCCGAGTGGCGGATATCAAACGGGACAGGGTGCGAATGTCAGTGTCAATGGCACTTGCCACACCCGGGTATTGAATTTTGACCACCACCTGCTCGCCGGTGGCTTTGATGGTCGCCAAATGGGCCTGCCCCAGTGATGCAGCGGCAATTGGCTTGCGCTGAATGTCCAGCTTTGCGATGGTTCGCTCACCCAAGGCATCAATCAGTTGGGGCTCAACAAATGACCACGCCACGGCTGGTGTGTTGTCTTGCAAGGAAGCAAGTACCTCCACAGCCTCTTCCGGCAGGAAATATTGGCCATACAGGGACAACATTTGACCGGCTTTCATGACACTGCCTTTCAGGCGGCCCAACTCATCAGCCAGTTCACGAGCCTGGGACCGGTAGAAGTTTCGGTTGGCCTCATCGCGGGATTCACCGCTCCTGAAGAAGTTACGAACTGTGTGGCCGGCAATTTTGGCACCCGCCCCAACACCCATGCGAGTCAAGGCCACGTTGCGCTCAAAAGCACCAGTCTTGATGCGATCCAGTGTGTTCTCGTCCGAATTGTCGGGTTTGTCCTGCTCAGCCATGCCTGAGAAAATCCTTGCGATTACAAATTAGGTTGGGCCACATTGTAGGGGCTTGCTGCCCCTGGCTGATGAAAAATCACTCTAATGCCAACTACTTCATGAGCTTGCGCAAGGCACCGGGAGTGAAATCACCGGGGCGCACGGACACATTGAATTCAGTGGGTGGTTCTTCATTCTGAAATGCACTGAACACCGATCGTCTTGCATTTAGGTCATGCTGAACCTCACCTGAGGTGTACAGGCCGGGGGCGTTATATGCCTGCATCAGGTACAACATCTTGACGCGCCAAAGCTCGCCCTTGGTGTCGTACTGGTCCATGAGGGCGACGTACCAGCTGTCTTCATCGATGTACATGGTGCGGCGGGAATAAATGTGTTCCGCACCCGGCTTCAGGGTGCCTTCAACCACCCAAACACGGTGCAGCTCAAAACGGGTCAACTCAGGCTTTAGAAAAGCATCGTTGACCATGTTCTCGTACTTGAGGCTTTTGTCGCTTAGCCGGTAGTTGTTGTAGGGAATCAGCATTTCTCGCTTGCCCAACAGCTTCCACTCAAACCGCTCAGGTGAACCGTTAAAGCCATAAATATCATCCACGGTACGCAGCGCATCGCTGTTGCCCGCAGGCGCAGCATGAACCAGTTCCGGCGCGCGCAATACGCGGCGCTGGCCAGAATTCACAACCCAGGCGTTGCGTGCATCGTCCTTGAAGTTGAGCGTGTCCATCACGAGCAAGGCTTCGCCCGACTGTGCAGAGGGCCGGGTTGATTCGCCAATCAGACCAAACAGCAAGGTTGTGCCTGCCTTGCCAATGGCGGGTGCCCAGGCAATGGTCTGGCTGCTGGCAAAAGCCAGGGGCTTGGTGCCATTGCCTGCCACAAAACTGGCTGTATGGGAGCGCATGCTTTGGGCCGGGCGGCGCAACAGCGTATTCCACACGGCTTCCAGACCATTTTTGGGTTCAGGAAAAGGCACGCTCGTAGACTGCACCCCTTCCACGGCCAGGCCACCATGAGCCAGCTTCGGCTTGTTGCCCTCCATGTCGATGCTCATCATCATTTCAGGAGAAAAAGCGGCGGTTCTGTGGGTTTTGTAAACAGGGATGCTGTAACTGGAATAGCGTTTGAGAAGCGCGATTTGCCCTGCCGGCAACAACTTCTCATATTGCGCAAGGTTGGCCTGCGTGATGGTATACAAAGGCTTTTCTGCAGCAAATGGGTCGAGATACCCTTTTTTGGGATCAAACCCCACAGGTGCCTTGGTCAAGCCACCGGTCCATTCCGGAATGGTACCCGCCGCGTTGCCGGCCATTTCAGCACCCAAGGCATTGATCTTGGGACCTTGAGCCCAGGCGCTGTTGCTGCCCAACACAAGGCAAACCACTGAGGCAGCAAGGCCCCGCAATAACATCGACTGCATTTTGTCTCCTGCTTATATTTGGTGTTTTGTCTACTTTACCGCACTGGCGGGGCGCGCAAACAAAACCCGGCAAAAGTCAGCACCTTTGCCAGAACAAGCGGGTATTTGGGCAGCGTAATCGCTGGGCTTCAACACCTGGCAAGCCATCCCCAGGGATTCCATGGCCAACTGCAAATGGCCTGCCGTTTCAAAGTGCAGGTGCACCCTGCCCCTGACAAATACACTCAAACCTGCCACGAAGGCTTGAGCAAGTGGATCTGCGTTCTGGGCCTGCAAGTGAATATCCGAAAGGTAGACGCCGTGCTTGAACTGCGCCAGGGTGTGTGAAATGCGCGCCCAAAGATTCAACACGGAATCCTGGTCGAAGTAATTCAACAAACCTTCAGTCACGATGGCCAAGCCTTTTTTCGGATCAAGCTGGGCGACCAGCGCATCAAGGCTTTCAGGACCTGTGTCTGCAAAGGCGTCCACAACTTGCACATGATGATTGGGGCAGACACTGAGGCGCTGGGCCAACAGCTTTTTTTTCTGGGCAACCATGCCGGGCAAATCGGCTTCGATGTACGTGATTTTGTCGCCATAGCGCTCAACAAACCGGCTGCCACGGGGCGACAGGCCCGCTGCAATTTCGACAACCTGGCTCACCTTTCCAGACTCAATCAACTCGGTCAGGTGATGGTCTATCAGATCGTGACGAGCCAGTAAAAAATCTTCCAGCGTGGGGCCACCCAAACTTCTGGAAAGGAACATGGAAGGTGCCAATGCAATGTGCAAGGCGCTGGCCGGCATGGACTTCAACTCCGGGATTGATCGGCCACTGCTTTGCCAGACCTGCCCTGTGTACAAGGCTGTAGGGCTGATGCGGGCAGCAGTCAACCACTGCGAGGCGATATTTTTAACCAAGGCGACCACCTTTAGGCAAGTGCGTGTTCAAGCAGAGTTTCCAGGGGAACAAATTGCAACGCTGTTTCGTTGGTCCCCTCAAGATACACCGGTGGGGCCACACCTGCCTTGTATGCCTCCAGCCACCGTGAGGCACAGACACACCAGCGGTCGCCAGGTTTCAAACCGACAAAGCGGTATTGCGGCTGGGGGCTGACCAGGTCATTGCCCATGCGCAATTGAAATTCGAGAAACTCCTGGGTGACCTTGGCGCACACCAGGTGGCGCCCCACGTCATTTGGACCGGTGCTGCAGCAACCGTCACGCAGAAAACCGGTCAGGGGCGAATAGGAACAGGCCAGCAGTGGTCCGCCCAGAACATTTTTGTCCTGCTTTTCAGTGACATTTGGCATGGTTTACTTTGACCCGGGAATTGGAACGACAGCCATGGTGAGGCGGGAAATACAAGTCAGCTTGCCTTGATCGTCGTGCAGTTCAATGTTCCAGACCTGCGAACTTTTACCAGCGTGCCACAACGTGGCGGTACCCGTGACTTTGCCGCTTCGCACGCCACGCACGTGGTTGGCATTCACCTCTTGCCCCACACAGTAAAACTTGCTGTTGTCCACCAGCAGATTGGCAGCCACGCTGCCCAGTGTTTCCGCCAGCACCACGTTGGCCCCGCCGTGTACCAGCCCAAAGGGCTGAAACGTACGTTGGTCGGCGGGCATGGTGCCACGAATGAAATCGTGCCCTACTTCGGTGATTTGAATGCCCATGGCCTCGCAGGCCGTGTTTTTGCACATGGCATTCATGTGCTCCAGGTTAGGAGTGGAAAACCAGATAGGTTGCTGATCGTTTTGCATGCTGCGGTGTCTCTTGGGTTTGGTTGTTTTCCATTTTAGGCATGCAAATCAGACTTTGGGAGACACCTCGATGAGTTTGGCCACGGTATTGGACAAATTCAAACCGGTTTCTTCTTTCAGCACAGCACAATTGGCATGCAAATCGGCCTGTGCAGACGTGAAACCTGCACCCACATGGGCCAGCGCAATCACATTGCCGCTGGTGCATGGGGGCAAGGCAATTGCATGACCATCAAAGGCATCCAGCAAGCGCTGTTTGCTTTGCGCAGAATCCTTTTGATTACTCAGCAGATTGCCAACCAGGTAGCCTTGTTCATTCAGACGTGCCTTGCAGTTGAGATAAAACGCGGTGGAATTCAGGGGCCCAACTTTGGCTTTGCCGTCAAAACCATCCACCATGATCAGGTCAAACTGGCGTGTGCTGGTGGTCATGAAATCGGCACCACACGCCACTTCGACCTGAAAATTGGGGGTGAATGGGGGCAACTTGAAATGCATTTGCGCAGCAGCCACCACGGCATGGGAAATTTCAACCACCGTGATTTTGCAATTGGGCCGGTGCTTGTGCAAAAACTTGGGCAAAGCTCCAACACCCAAGCCGATGAACAAGGCACTGCGGGGCCAATTGGGGTCGGGGTTCAACAACAGCGGTGCCATCATTTCCCGCGTGTATTCAAGTTCAAGCGCATAGGGACGAGCAATGCGCATGGCGCCCTGCACCCAGTCACTGCCAAAGTGGAGTTGGCGAACGCCTTTTTCTTCGCTGATCAGTATGTCCATAGGGCGCAAGAATAACTGATTTGCGGATTGTTTTACTCGCCTGTTTATTCAAACAGCGCTTGCCCCATGCGCAATTGGCCCCCCTCTTCCATTCCTGGCACCAGCTTCCAGCTTGGGGGTACAAACAACACGATGGTAGAGCCATGTTCAAACCAGCCCAACTCCTCACCCTTGCGGATGGGTGCGTGGGTGTTTACGCGTTGTGGGCCCGTGTAATTCTGGTTGAACACCTGCCCGGTGCAATGCAGGCGAATGCCCGCCACCAGAATGGCGGCCACCGGCACGATGGCAAACGGTTCGCCTTGAACAGTGTGGCCACTCAACACGGCACGTTCATTTTTACAGAACAGCTTTTCAACACGCTTCAAGGCCACCGGGTTGACATTCCAGGTGTCGCCATGAATGTAATCCACTTGATTGATCACGCCATCAAGCGGCGAATGCATGCGGTGGTACATGCTCGCTGTGATTCGGATGGTGACATAGCGGCAGCCCTGAAATTTCAAGGCCAATTCGGGGTTCACCAAGAGTTCTTCAATGCCGTAGGCAAAGCCTTTCACCTGCAACAGCCTGCCATTTTCAACAATGCCGTGTGCCCCCAGAATGCCGTCGCAGGGGCTGGTGCCCAATGCGGTTGAATCAATTGGACGTGCGCCTGGCTTCAAGGTACGGGTGAAGCAGTCGTGGATGGAATTGAATTGCTTCTTCTGGGCTTCCTGCAAATTCAGGTCAGTAAACTGCTTCCACAACCACAAAGCGGGCTGGGCAAACCACGGGTTTTGGATCTTGCTGATTTTGCCCATCAACCAGGAACTGAACAGCCGCGGAATGCGATTGGTCAACATGAAATTGACACTTTCCTGCAATTGAACGCGCGCAGTTTGAATAGAAGAATGTACCTGAGGATTTTTGTGCAATTTAATCAGCCTGTCACCGAGATGGCGTACAACCATACCTGTTGTATTTGACAGAAATGTGTATGAACCTTGACAACCTGACCTTGATGATTGGCGCCAGTGCCGGCGCTTACCTCGTATTGAAAGCCCATCGGCGACTGCAATTGTCCCGGGCAAAACACCCCGGCTTGAGCGGCCATGTGCGCATGGCCAAGCGTGTGTCGAAGCTGATTCCGCATTACAGCCTTGAAGGGGATGCGTTTTTTGACTGCGACAATGCCGGCACAGTGATTGCCAATAAGCGTCATGACGGCTTTCATCGCCTGTCAGCCAGCCTGTTGCAGCGTTCACCACAAGGCAAGCATTTGCTTGAACAGGCCATTTCCAGTATTTCAGATGCACAATTCACCCACCGTTATCGAGTGCCTTTTCAATTCCGCACCATGGTGAATGCACACCTGCTGCCTGCCCTGTTCCTGAAAAAATCGGAAGGTGTGCGACTGTGGGACGTGGATGGCAACGAATACATCGACGTGACAGGTGCATATGGCACCAACCTGCTGGGCTATGACATTTACAAGTCTTTCATTCGCCAGGCCGCGCAGGACATGGATGAACTGGGGCCAGTGCTTGGGCCATACCACCCCGTGGTGCTGGACAACACGCGCAGAATTCTGGCCTTGGCGGGCCAGGATGAAATTTCATACCACATGAGCGGCACTGAGGCCGTGATGCAAGCGGTTCGACTTGCCCAGTACCACACTGGAAAACAGCGGATTGTGCGTTTTGCAGGTGCATACCATGGCTGGTGGGGCGATGTACAACCCGGCATTGGCAACCCGGTGAGCGCCGACCGCACCCTGACCTTGCAGGAAATGAGCCAGCGCACCTTGCAGGTGTTGGCCAGCCGCAAAGACATTGCCTGTGTCTTGGCGAACCCGCTGCAGGCCTTGCACCCCAATGCCAATGCACCGGGTGATTCGGCTTTGATCAGTAGCGGCCGCAAGGCAGGTTATGACAAGGAGGCCTACACCCGTTGGCTGAAGCAGTTGAGGCAGGTGTGTACCGCCAATGGCATTGTGCTGATTCTGGATGAAGTGTTCCTGGGTTTCCGCCTGGCCAAAGGGGGTGCACAGGACTATTTTGGTGTGCGCGCCGACATGGTGACTTACGGCAAAACACTGGGAGGCGGTTTGCCTGTCGGGGTGCTGTGTGGCAAGGCCGAGTTGATGAAGCGTTACCGAACCGACAAACCTGCTGACATCTGTTTTGCGCGGGGCACGTTCAATTCACAACCCTATGTGATGCAAACCATGAACCTGTTCTTGAAACACATTGACAGCCCGGACGTTGAGCGCATGTATCAAACCGTAGATACCCTGTGGAACAGCCGGCGCGCTGCCTTGAACAAACGGTTAAGCGAACTGGAATTGCCCGTGGAGGTGCAAAACATGACTTCCATATTCACGATTTTGTACAACACGCCATCGCGATTCAACTGGATGTTCCAGTTTTACCTGCTACAGGCGGGTGTGATGCTGAGCTGGGTGGGTTCCGGGAGAATGATATTCAGCCACAACTACTCGGACATTGATTTTGATGTGTTCAGCGACCGCTTCATTGAAGCGGCCCGCTGCATGCAGGCCGATGGCTGGTGGGAAACCGGCGAGGCCTGCAACAGCAACAAGAAAATTCAGCGTCGTGTACTCAAGGAAACCTGGCGGGCCTTGACGTCGTCCATGGGATCAATCAACTGGCCTTTGAGCAAGTAGAAAGGAGACTTGTAGTAAATCTTCACATCGTGGAATGGGTCGGTGATAATTTTCAAGGCCCAAACCAAACCTGTTTCAATGTCACGAATGAAAAACAGGTGAACGGTTCGAAACACCAAACCACCCAAGCCCAGCCACAACCACGATTCACCCACACTGCGCACAAAACTTGTCATGTCGGCACCCGTGGGTGGCAAGCCGAAAGTGGCCGGGCTGAACCAGATCAGAATCGGCAGTGCACCCCAAATGCTCAGCAGCACGATTTTGCGACGCAGGTTGTAGCCAACCTTGATGTCTTCCTTGTGATCGTGCGTGGCGTCGTTGACGTAATCGTATGTTTTGGGCTCGAAGAAAAAATGCCCGATCTGACGACTCGTCATGGCAACGAGCCAAGCCACCAATGCAGCAGACACTGGGTCAATGAACAACAAGACATAACCAAACAGGAAGGACAAGGCACTCAGCAAGTGCAGGCTTTGATTGATGCGGCTGTGGTGGTAGTAACGGTGGTCATCCCAACGCTGTTCGTGCAAAGTCTCGAAGATTTTTTTCATGTGGTCTGTCATAAAGAGAGTTTTAAAAAAGTGCTAACCTCTCTTTATGCCAGCGTGGTGTTGCGGTTTTATGTCGAAACAATTTTCGGGTCGCTTGCACGACTGCGCGACTTTGCCTCAATTAGCGCGAGTCTGCTTCAATCAGCGCGAATCCCAATCATTCGCCAGAAAACCTGTTGATCCCTTTTTGAAATTCACCCTGACTCACCTCGCTCGGCAAAAAAGCGAGCCGAGGCTCGGTGTCGGCCGTTGGCCGATCGTGGCGTGTGAATTCAAATGGGCAGGTTTTCTTGAAGGCGAAACGATTGGGACATCGCTGCTGATTGCGCCACGCACCTGTGATAAACGAGCGGCTGTTGTCTGATCATGCACCTGTTCAATCCCGGAGAGGTTGGATGCTCGCAGGCGCTGGTGATTCAGCCACCTTGGCGGTCGGTTCGCCTGTTTCGCACATTCAGAAAACTGCCCCGTTTGAACCTTGGCTTGCATGGTCGCCCAAGGGGCGACGCAGTGGCCCGACCGCGCTTTATTGTCGGGCCTATGCGAATGCAAAGCCTTGGTTCAAAAAGGGATCAGCTGTTTTCAGTGCGAAATCTGGGGAACCACGCTGAGGTGGCTCATAAGCAATGTTGCAAACTCAGGCGAGCCACTCCGCGGTGGCTCATCATCAAAGTTGCGGAGTCACCGCCCCAACTCGCCTCTCGCAATCATTTCCTTCATGATTTCCGAAGTGCCCGCATAAATAGTTTGAACCCGTGCATCGGTGAAGAAACGTGAAATTGGGTATTCCTCGGTGTAGCCATATCCACCGAATAACTGCAGGCACTCGTGCGTCAGTTTTACCTGCAACTCGGTGGAGGTCAGCTTCAGGATAGAGGCTTCTTCAGTGGTCATTGCACCGACTTTGAAACGCGCTTCACACTGTTTCAGATAGGATTTTGCCAATTCAAGCTGGGCCCGCAGTTCAGCCATTTTGAATCGGGTGTTCTGGAACTGCGCCACGGTGCTGCCAAAGGCTTTGCGCTGTTTGACATAATCTGCAGTAATCGCCATGGCACCTTCGCAGGCACCAATCGCTTGAGAACCAAGTCCCAGTCGCTCGCGGGGCAGTTCCTGCATCAGGTAAATGAAGCCCTTGTTCTCTTCGCCCAGCAGTGCATTGGCGGGGACACGCAGGTTGTCAAAAAACAGTTCAGCCGTGTCGTTGGAATGCTGGCCCATTTTCTTGATGCCCTTGCCTTTCTTGAAGCCCGGCAAGCTGCTGTCCACCAAAAACAGGCTGATGCCCTTTGCACCCTTGGTGGTGTCGGTTTTGGCAGCCAGCACAATCAACCCGCAATGCAGACCGTTGGTGATGAAAGTTTTGGAACCGTTGATGACCCACTCGTCACCATCGCGAACCGCGTTGGTGCGCATGCCAGCCAGGTCGCTGCCTGCGCCCGGTTCGGTCATACCGATGGAACCAACCACTTCACCAGTGACCATGCGGGGCAGCCATTGTGCTTTCTGTTCAGCGGTACCCAAGTTGTTGATGTAGGGCATCACGATGTTGGCATGCACGTTAAGTGCCGTGCTCAATGAGTGCAGGTTCAACCGGCAGGTTTCTTCAAGGATCATCAGGGCGACTTCAAATGGCGCACCGGCTGCACCAAATTCTTCGGGCATGTCGGGGCCCAGCATGCCGGCGGCACCCAGCATGAGCCAGGCCTCCTTGGGCATCCAACCGTCTTTTTCCCATTGGTCGTAATGAGGAATCACTTCCTTTTCCAGACAACGCAACAGCATGTCCCGAAACAGGGTGATGTCTTCATTGTCAGCGGACTGAAGTTGATTCACGGATTGGTCTATTGCGCCCATGATGATTCCTTTGTTCAATTGCTCTTGTTACTTGGCCTGCATGCGGATGCTGCCGTCGATACGGATGGTTTCGCCGTTCAGGTAGTTGTTTTCAACAATGCTGACGCACAGGCGGCCGTATTCTGCAGGTGCACCGAAGCGTTTGGGGTTTTGAACCATGGCGATCAGTGGCTGGCGGTATTCTTCAGAAACGCCTTGCATCATCGGGGTGTCGAAAATGCCGGGGGCGATGGTCATCACGCGAATGCCGTAACGGCCAAGGTCACGGGCCATGGGCAAGGTCATGCCTACCACACCGCCCTTGCTGGCGGAGTATGCGGCCTGGCCGGTTTGGCCATCAAAGGCTGCAACAGATGCGGTGTTGATGATGACGCCGCGCTGACCATCTTCATCAGGTGCATTCTTGGCCATGGCTTCAGCAGCCAGGCTGGAAATGTTGAAGGTGCCAATCAGGTTGATGTTGATGGTTTTTGCAAAGGCTTCCAGCGGCAATGCCTTGCTGTCGCGGTCCAGCGTTTTGCCAGCAGTGCCCACACCAGCACAGTTCACGGCAATATGAATGGCGCCAAAAGCAGCCAGTGTTGCATCAATGCCAGCACGTGCCGAAGCCGCATCGGCAACGTTTACTTTCTGGAAAATCACTTTGCCGGGGTGTGCCGCTTCAGCAGCTTTGCCCGCATCTTCGTTCATGTCAAACACGGCCACTTTGGCACCGGCAGCAACAAACTGCTCAACAGTTGACAAACCCAAACCAGACGCACCACCCGTGACCACGGCCACCAAATTATTCAAATTCATTGAAAGTCTCCTTGACTGCTGTTTTTGTAAAGTAAACAGTAGATTAACGCAGAATGAGTTGGCTTGGAGGGAAGCAGATTCGAACGAACGTTCGTTTTTTAATTTTTTTGTGACCTGCCCTTTTTCAACTCGACATTCAGGTAGCGCCAGAAGTCGGCCGCCACCGGCGAGGGCCTTTTGCCATTGGGCCGCACAGTGTACCAGTTGGCATGTATCGGGAAGCTTTGAACATTCAAGGTCGTCAAATCCTGGGTTGCCGACCCCGCATTCAGAGCGTGCTCCGACAACACCGCCAGGCCCATACCCGCCTGTACTGCCTGCTTGATTGCCTCATTACTGCCCAGTTCAAGCCTGACAACCGGTTCGAAGCCGAGTTGTTCGAAATGAGAATCGCACGCCAGGCGAGTGCCTGAACCCCGTTCCCGCAGAATGAAGGGATAGCGGGTCAACTCGGTGTGCTTGATCCGTTTGCGCTGCGCCAAAGGATGACCCAAGGGGGCAACCACCTGCAATGAATTGGTCATGAAGGCTTTGGCTTCCACGTCCAGGTTGGCCGGGGGTTTGGACATGATGTACAGGTCGTCGAGGTTGTGTTCCAGCCGTTGAACGACACCGTTGCGATTCAATACTTCAAGTGCAATGTCCACCTCGGGATACCTGGCACAAAAGTCACCAAGCAAGCCCGGCACAAAATACTCTGCCGTACTGACCACGGCCACGGTCAACTTGCCGCGCCGAAAACCCTTGATGTCGTCAATACGCTGCTGAAAACCTTCCAGCTCGTTGAGCATGGCCCTCGCTGTGGCTTCCAGTTCAATACCTGCAGGCGTCAGAAAGATGGCTTTGCCAATGACTTCGTACAAAGGCAAACCCACGGACTCAGACAGCTCTTTCATCTGCATGGACACCGTGGGCTGCGTGACATGAAAATGCCGCGCCACCGCGGTGAGGCTTTTCAGGCGGGCAAGCGCGGTGAACAGGTGCAACTGCCGAAGGGTCAGATTCATAATCTTTTGATGATGATTAATCGTATTTTTCTGATTTTACATGATAAATACATTTGCTTAGCATGGGCGCACTTTCATCAAGGCAGACCCCATGAACAACTTCACCGACCCCGCAATCCTGTTTTTCCTGCTCGGCATTTTCAGTGGGCTGGTCAAATCAAACCTGGAAATTCCAGCGCAGGTCAGCCGATTTTTGTCCCTGTACCTGCTGATGGCCCTGGGCTTGAAAGGTGGCTTCGCCTTGCACGAATCCGGGTTCAACACCCAGGTGCTGGGCGGCCTGGGGGCGGCGGTGGTACTGGCTGTGCTGGTTCCCTTGATCAGCTACCCGATTTTGAAACGTTGTACCTCGGCGTTTGATGCAGCAGCCATTGCAGCAACCTATGGATCGGTCAGTGCGGTGACATTCATTACAGCGGTGCAATTTCTTGAAAAATCCGAAATCGCGTACGGCGGGCACATGGCGGCAGCCATGGCGCTGATGGAGTCGCCTGCGATCATTCTCGCGGTGCTATTCGCCAACATGGCGAGAAAGCAGGCCAAAGGCGCTGGCGCTGAAACTGTGCCAGGCAAGGGATTTGGCCACCTGCTGCAGGAATCGTTCACGGAAGGTGCGCAACTGTTGCTGCTGGGCGCGATGCTGATCGGTTTCATGAGCGGCAGTGCCGGCAAGGAAGCCATGCAACCCTTCACCGGCGACCTGTTCAAAGGCATGTTGGCTTTCTTTCTGCTCGACATGGGCCTTACCACAGCCAAACACCTGCCGAAGTTGAAAGCCGTGTCCAAGTGGATGATCGCCTACGCGGTGCTTGCGCCGCTGGCCCACGCCACCTTGGCCTGGTTACTGGCTCAGGCAATTGGTGCCAGTGTGGGTGACACTGCCCTGCTGATGGTGCTGGCGGCCAGTGCATCTTACATTGCAGTGCCCGCTGTGGTGAGGTACGCCATTCCGGAAGCCAACCCCAGCCTGTACGTGGGGTTGTCGTTGGGCATTACTTTTCCTTTGAATATTCTGGTGGGTATTCCGGTTTATGTGCAGTGGGCGGGGGTGCAGATTGGCTAATCACAAAAAGTGAACACGCATACCTAAACTTGTTGTCTGAATCCCTATCAAATAGATTTCCATGATCGCAATTCATTGGAACCCTTATGCCAACCAAGGCAATCTGTCATCACTTTCACAGAGATATTATTCTTCCAACCCTTGAAACCATGAAGATGGGCGGGGACAACATCGCTGAACTGTTACTTGGAACTGCGTTGGTGGAAAGTAGATTAACCTGGAGAAAGCAAATGGCTAACGGGCCAGCGAGAGGCCTGTACCAAATGGAGATGGCCACGCACGATGACATTTGGAACAATTACCTGGCCTTCCGAAAACCCCTTGCAGACAAGGTTCTGCAATTCAAGACAGCACATGACGCAGACCCAGAGCATGAACTGATTAACAATGATCAGTATGGAACTGCCATGGCGCGAGTGCATTACGCCAGAGTTCGAGAAGGCATCCCAGAATCCGGTGATATTGAGGCAATGGCGAATTACTGGAAAAAATATTACAACACGATGCTTGGTAAAGGATTTCCAGACAAATACATTGAAGTCTGGAATCAAACTGTCGGGGAGCTGACTTGCAATGTTGAATAAAAGCCTGTTAGTTGTGAGTCTGTTTCTGCTCCCACCGCACCCAATACTTGCAGAACAAATCAAGTTTCTGAATGAACCTGTGCTTTATTTCGCAAACACCCACGACTTGACGGTAAACGAGGAAGCCCCATCTACACTGGAATCGTTTGTCAGAAACTGGTCTCAATTTGAAATTCTGGTCCCCAAAGATCAATTTCCAATTGACGCACCAAATTGTAAACAGACCGTGCAGATAAGATTCAAGGGAATAGAACCTCTCAACAACATGGCATCAGTTACTCAGAAAGCTCGATGGGATTTGTTGGAAAAAATCAGGAACAAAGTCGATAGAAACGTGGCGCCTTTGATTGTTGCAGTGGATACCAGCCGATACGTAAATCGGCTTGAAAATGGAAAGCTCAGATTGAGCTACTGCAATGTCTTCATTGACGAAATAAAGCTTCAATGAGGTATCCCATCTCAATAAAGCAGGCAAATGACAGCGTGTTTGGTGTTGTAGTTCCTGATTTGCCAGGCGGCTAAAGCCGCTGGCGAAACCCGCTCCGGTTTCATTGCGCACCTTGCACTGCGTGGACAACATGACTTCACCCCAACAACTCAATCCCCACCAGTTCCCGCGCGCAAACTTCACGCATCACCGCAACAAAATCTGCGGTGTAGTGCTTGCCTGCAATGGCTTTAGGCAAGGCTGCATACAGGGTTGATGTCAAACCCTTTCTACCCAAGGGAACCTGCGCCACATATCCCCGGTCCACGTAACCTTTCACAGCCCAGGCAGGCAAGGCCGACAGGCCGCGCTTGCTGGCCACCAACTGCAACAGGGCCACGGTCAGTTCGCTGCTGCGGCGTTTAACCTGCACACCGGCAGGTGTCAGGAAATGCTTGATAACATCGAGCATGTCGTCGGGCACCGGGTAGGTCAACAGGGTTTGGTCAGCGAAATCAGAGGGCTTCAGGTACGCACGCTTGGCCAGTTTTGAATCCACCGGCACCACGCCCACCATTTCAAAGCGAAACAGGGGAAAGGACACAATGCCCTCTTCTTCGCACAGCTCGGACACAATGGCCAGTTCAGCCTCACCCTTGTGCAGCAGGCCAACCGGGTCGGCGTGAAAACCCGACACGATGTCCAGCTCAACTTCCGGCCACCGGTTGCGGTACACGTCCATCGAGGGCATCAGCCAGTCAAAACAGGTGTGGCATTCCACAGCAACCCGCAAAGGGCCGCCAGCACCCTGCTTCATTTGAAGAATATCCAGCTCGGCTTGGTCAACTTGCCCAAGTACCTGCCCGGCCAATTGCAATAAACGCTGCCCCACCAGGCTGAAGCGGCTTTGCCCGCCCTGCTTGTACACCAGCTCTTCGCCAAACCATTCTTCAAGTGCCTTGACTTGATGCGACACCGCACTTTGGGTAATACACAGCACATCGGCAGCCCGGCTTAAGCTACCTGTCTGCTCAATTGCTTTCAATGTGCGCAGGTGGCGCAATTCAAGAATACTTTTCGACATGAATTTTATTCACTATTTCTCGTAATATTATTCGTTTGAATAATACTACTCTTCAGCCGATCATGATGTTTTACTTGCGAAAGAACCGACATCATGATCAAGACACACACATTGGGTTTTCCCAGAATTGGTGAGAACCGCGAACTCAAATTTGCACTGGAAGACTATTGGCGCGGGGACGCGAGCGAAGAAAGCCTGCAGGCTACCGCGTCCACCTTGCGCCTGAAGCACTGGAAAGCCCAAATAGATTCCGGGCTGGATTTCATCACTGTGGGCGATTTTTCCTTTTACGATCAAATGGCCGATCACATTCAACTGTTGGGCTGCGAACCACAGCGCTTTGCGTTCGCCAATGAACAGGCTCCCTTGCAGCGCTATTTCACCATGGTGCGCGGAAAAGCTGAAAACCACGGTGGCTGCAACCACGCGCATGGTTCGAGCGCACATGGCTTACATCCACAAGAAACCCATGCACTTGAAATGACCAAGTGGTTCGACACGAATTACCACTACATGGTGCCGGAATTCAATGCGAGCACACAGTTCAAAGCACACGCCGGCAACTTGCTTGCACAACTTGAGCAAGCCAAAACACTGAACCACCCGGTCAAGGTCAGTTTGATTGGTCCACTGACTTTCCTCTTCCTGGGAAAAAGCAAGCAGGCCGGGTTCGATCAACTGGATTTGCTGGATCAACTGCTGCCCGTGTATGGCCAAATTCTGAGCACCTTGAAGTTACAAGGCGTGGAATGGGTACAACTGGACGAACCGATTCTTGGGCTTGATTTGCCCGGCCCCTGGCTGGCCGCCTATGAGCGCAGTTACCTGCAATTGAAAACCAGTGGTGTCAAAATTTTGCTGGCCACCTACTTTTCAAGTACTCAGGGCCACACCAGCATCGCTTGCAAACTGCCGGTAGATGGCTTGCACGTGGATTGTGTTCGTGCTGAAGAAGACCTGCCCCTCATCATTGACTGGTTGCCCAACTACAAGGTGTTGTCGCTGGGCATCGTGGATGGACGCAACATCTGGAAAACCGATTTGAACCCGGCTCTTCAGCACATTCTCAAGGCTTTTGATGCAGGCAAGGGCGAAGTGTGGATTGCGCCCAGTTGCTCGTTGTTGCATGTGCCATACCGATTCAGCAATGACACCCGTGTGAATCTGCAGGTGTTGCCCTGGCTGGCCGGGGCCATTGAAAAACTGGAAGAAATTGAATTGCTGAAGCAGGCTGCCAAAAACCAATTGCAGGGAAAATCACTGACAGGTGCATTGGCCAATATCTGGAATACCCACCAGGACCTGGTGAAGCAGCGCAGGAACAGCCCTTTGTTGAACAACCCGGAGGTCAAAGCGAGAATAAGCAGCATTGCGCCCACAGCTGACCAGCGACACAGTGAATTCGCCGTGCGCCAACAGTTGCAACGGGAGCGATTCAACTTGCCGGCCTACCCAACCACCACAATCGGCTCTTTTCCACAAACCAGGAACATTCGAAACCTGCGTGCCCGGTTCAGAACAGGCGAGATTGATGAAGCGACCTATTGGCAACACATCAGCCAGGAAATCCGCCAGGCCATCGACTTTCAGGAACGCATCGGTCTGGATGTACTTGTGCACGGTGAAGCCGAACGCAACGACATGGTGGAGTACTTCGGCGAGCAACTGGAAGGATTTACCTTCTCGGCCAATGGCTGGGTTCAAAGTTATGGCTCGCGGTGTGTCAAACCGCCGATATTGTTTGGCGATGTAGCCCGCCCGAAACCCATGACAGTGGATGTGGCAGCCTTTGCACAAAGCTTGAGCGAAAAGCCGGTGAAAGGCATGCTGACAGGACCAGTGACGATTCTTCAGTGGAGCTTCGTGCGCAACGACCAGGCACGTGCAACCACCGCGCTGCAAATTGCTTACGCCATTCGGGACGAAGTGGCCGATCTTGAGCAGGCGGGCATTGGCATGATTCAAATTGACGAGCCTGCCTACCGGGAAGGCCTGCCGCTGCGCAAAGCCCGCTGGAACGACTACCTTGAGTGGGCCAGCAAGGCATTTCGCATTTCGGCCAGCCCGGTTCGGGACGACACGCAGATTCACACCCACATGTGCTATTCGGAATTCAATGACATTCTGCCGGCCATCGCGGCAATGGATGCGGACGTGATCACCATCGAAACCAGCCGTTCCGACATGGAGTTGCTGCGTGGCTTTGGTGAATTCGATTATCCCAATGAAATTGGCCCGGGCGTGTACGACATTCATTCCCCCCGCGTGCCCAAGCAGGCAGAAATTGTTCGCCTGATCAGAAAGGCTGCGCAGGTTATTCCACCGGAAAATCTGTGGGTCAACCCGGATTGTGGCTTGAAAACGCGAGGCTGGGAGGAAACGGAGGCAGCACTCACAGTCATGGTGAAAGCCACCGAGCAGTTGCGCTGCGAACTTGAGACTCAAAACAAGGCTGAAAAAACTGCAGCATAATTGCTGCGATGGGGGCCAAAACCCCCGGGGCCACGGGAAAATAGGACGAATAACACCTACTTTCCCGGAGACCCCACACCATGAACCACGACCCCATCGTGATCGTATCGGCCGCGCGCACCCCCATGGGCGGCTTTCAAGGCAGCATGTCCGGCTTTACAGCCGCTGAGCTGGGTGCACATGCCATTCAGCAAGTCGTACTGCGCGCCGGCCACCCTACCCTGTCTGAAAAAGTCGATGAAGTCATCATGGGTTGCGTGTTGCCCGCAGGCCAGGGGCAAGCGCCTGCACGCCAGGCTGCACTGACTGCCGGGCTTCCCTTGAGCAGCGCCTGCACCACCATCAACAAAATGTGCGGTTCCGGCATGAAAGCCATCATGATGGCGCATGACAGCCTGCTGGCGGGCAGTACCAACGTGGCTGTGGCCGGCGGCATGGAAAGCATGAGCAATGCCCCCTACCTGCTGCCCAAGGCACGGGGCGGCATGCGCATGGGCCATGGACAGGTGATGGACCACATGTTCCTGGACGGCCTTGAAGATGCGTATGAAAAAGGTCGCCTGATGGGCACCTTCGCCGAAGAATGCGCCGACCAATACAGTTTCACCCGGCAGGCCCAGGACGAATTCGCTATTCGTTCGCTGGCACGCGCCAAACAGGCCACGGAAGACGGCAGCTTTCAATGGGAAATTGCCCCGATAGAAGTGCCCAATCGCAAAGGCGTGGAACTTGTCAGCACCGATGAGCAACCCCTGAAAGCAGACCCTGCCAAGATACCCACGTTGAAGCCGGCGTTTCGTAGAGAGGGGGGAACGGTTACTGCAGCCAACAGTTCATCCATTTCCGACGGAGCAGCGGCCGTGGTACTGATGAAACAAAGCCAAGCAGAGAAGTTGGGCTTGACCCCATTGGCGCGCATACTGGGACACAGCACCCACGCACAAAAGCCCAGCCTGTTTACCACGGCACCAGTTGGTGCGTTACAACGGCTGTTTGAAAAAACAGGGCTGAACGCAGCCTCCGTGGATCTGTTTGAAATCAACGAAGCCTTTGCCGTGGTCACCATGGCGGCCATGGCCGACCTTCATTTGCCAGCGGACAAAGTCAACATTCATGGGGGTGCCTGCGCACTGGGCCACCCAATTGGTGCCAGTGGTGCGCGCATTGTGTGCACGCTGATTGGCGCGTTGAAAAAAACAGGTGGAAAAACTGGCGTGGCTGCCTTGTGTATTGGTGGTGGCGAAGCCACGGCCCTGGCGATTGAATTGATCTAAAAAAACGAGAGACGCTACATGGAAAGTGTTGTTTACTTTTTGCTGGCCGCCGCCCTGGCTGTGCCCTTGTTCAAGAAATTGGGCCTGGGTGCAATTCTGGGCTACCTGGTAGCCGGCGTGGTCATCGGCCCTGAAATCCTGGGGCTGATCGACGACCCTGAAAAGGTACTTCATTTTTCTGAAATTGGCGTCATCCTGTTGCTGTTCGTCATCGGTCTGGAGCTGGAGCCTGCGAAACTGTGGGCCATGCGGGCGCAGGTGTTGCTGCTGGGCTCAGGCCAGTTGTTGATCACGGCAGGCATCATTTATGGCGTGCTGGCCTACCTGTTTGAAATGAACAGCAATGCCGCCTTGGTTATCGCCCTGGCATTGGGCCTTTCGTCCACTGCCTTTGCCATTCAGTTGATGGCGGACAAGGGTATTTTGGGTAATGAAGACGGCCGGCGCGGCTTTTCCATTCTGCTGTTTCAAGACCTGGCCGTGGTACCCATCCTGTTCGTGGTCCAGGCCATGGCACCCGTCGAGCCGGACACCGACCCCAACCAATGGTGGTTGGCACCGGTAGCTGTGTTGGGCCTGATCGTTTTTGCGCGCTTTCTGATCAACCCAGCCTTGAATTTCCTGTCTCGCTATGGTGGCCGCGAAATCATGACTGTGGTCACCCTGCTGATTGTATTGGGCTCGGCCGTGGTGATGGAACATGCGAATTTGTCCATGGGCCTGGGTGCTTTCATGGCGGGCATGATGTTGGCCAATTCTTCGTTTCGTCACCAGCTTGAGGCAGACGTTGAACCATTCAAGGGCTTGAGCCTCGGCCTGTTTTTCATATCAATCGGCATGACCCTTGATTTCGCCTTGCTGGTAGATTCACCACTGACGGTGATGTTCGGTACGCTCGGCCTGATGGCGCTCAAGGCAGTGGTCATCATTGGCCTGGTGATGTTGGCGGGGGTGCCCTTTCCACGCGGCTTGATGCTGGGCTTGATGCTGTGCCAAGGCGGCGAATTCGGTTTCGTGATCATGGCACAAGCCATGGAATTGAAGCTGCTCGGCGAAGGCACGTCGGGCATGGTGAACCTGATGATTGGCATTTCAATGGCACTGACAGCCCCTGCAGTGCTGTGGTTTGACAAATTCACCGACAAGCAGATTGCAAAAGCGCCTCAAAACCTGCAGAAGTTTGACGCACAGGAATCGGAAGCGCTGATATTGGGTTTTGGTCGATTCGGACAGGTTACCGGCCGTATTCTGGCGGCCAATCAAATTCACTTCACTGCACTGGACAAGAATGCAGACCACATTGAGTTTGTAAAGAAATTCGGCAACAAGGTGTATTACGGCGACGCTTCCCGCAGCGAAGTGCTTGAAGCCGCTGGCATTTCAAAAGTACGCACTGTGATTGTGGCCATTGACGATGCCACCATGACGCAAAGCATCGTCGAGTTTATTGTTCATCACTACCCAAAAATCACGGTCATTGCCCGCGCCCACAACCGGAATGATTATTTGGCCTTGAAAGCAGCCGGTGCACATTCGGTGGTTCGAGAGGTGTTTGCTGGCGCACTGGAAGCAGCAACCGAAGCCCTTCACGCCTTGGGTTACAGCGACGGCCAAGCCATGCAAAAAGCGGAAGCGTTCAAATTGCACGATGAAGGTTTGTTGAAAAAGCAGGCCAAGGTATTGGGTGACAGCGAAAAGGTCATCGAAATTGGTCGACAGGGCCGCGAAGAACTGGAAGCGATTTTCCAGCAAGACAAACAGGTAACAAGCAGAAGCTGACATGGAATTTATACAATTTTTCAAGGATCTTGAACCCGCTGTTGAACAGGTCTTTACTTTTCTGGAAGGCCGCCTGGGCAAATTGATCCTGTCTGTGACTTTGCTCATGCTGGCTACGCTGGTGAACCGGTTCATGCACTGGCGGCTGTTGAAGGAAACGCGGGCAGTACAGCCACAAACAGGAAATTTCCGCGCAACCTGGGTACGCCGCAAGAACATTGTCTGGGTCACCGCCCTGCTGCTGGTACTGGCTTTGTGGTCAGGACAAATCACAGGGTTTCTGATTTCACTGGCTGCAATTGGCGGTGCCTTGCTGATTGTCAGCAAGGAATTCATTTTGTGCCTGTGGGGTGCCCTGATCATTTCGCTGAACAAAAGCCTGCGAATTGGCAGCACCATCGAAGTGGGCCAGTTCACAGGGCAGCTGGTGAATACCGGGTTTGTTACTTTCGAGCTGGCTGAAATCGGCCCCTCGAAAAAGCAGACAGGCAGGCTGTTGTCATTGCCAAACAGCCTTGTTTTTACACAGGCCATGAAGAACCTTTCGGTGTATGGCTCTTATGGCATTCACTTGATTGATTTCAATTTTGACAAGTTTGTGAAAATACAAACCGCAGAAACCCTGGCATTGCGCCTGGCCAATGAAGCTGGCAAACACTGGATCGAAGAAGCGGAAAGACATTTCACAGCCGTGGAACGCGACAACTTTGTTGATTTGCCCAAGGCCAGGCCCGAAGTGTTCTGGGCTAGCGTGGACGAAAAATGCCTTCGCATGACCTTGCGGTTTGCCTGCCCATTGAGCAAACGCGGCCATCTTGAGAAATCAATCGTCAAGCGATTCTGGGTGGAGTATGTCGAACTGGTGCCACATGTGCCGGCGGGCGCAAGCAATCAGCAAGTGGCAGATTCGACGATTTCCTGAATGCGTCTTGTTCGGTCGCTGTCCTGCGACAAATCGAAAGGGCTTTTCAGGCCCAGAAATCTGTGGCAGTTGACAGCGGGTGAAATCAAGTACCCTTGTATGTAATCCACACCCAGCTCTTTGACTTCACGCAGGGTGTGCAAATCCTCGACCCACTCGGCCACGCATTTGCAACCCAGGTCGTGCGCCAAGCCTACAATGGCGGCGGTTACTGCGTGGCTTTCTGTGCTGTGACAAATGTTCTTGATGATTGAACCATCAATCTTGATGACATCGGCATGCAGGTCAATGGCATACCGGAAGTTGCTGTAACCTGCACCAAAATCATCAAGGGCAATTCGCACACCCAGGGTTCGAACCTGTTCAATGAATTGCTGAACCGCCTGCAGATTAATGACAGAACCCACCTCGGTGATTTCAAGACACAACTTGGCGGCCTGGGGCTGATGGGCCCGAATCAAGGCCAGGGTATCCTGCAGAAAAATTTCATCATTCAACGACCCTGGCGACACGTTGATGCTGAGAACACTCAACTTCTGGAGCTGATCCGCATATTCAGTTAAAAAACTCAGACTTTGGGTTAGCACCCAATTGTCCAAAAATGCGGTGTGACCGTCCCTTTCGCACGCCTCGAGTAAAAACCCGGCTGAGTTCAATGAACCATCCTTGGCTTGTATCCGCAACAGCGCCTCGGCGTAAAGCGGCCCATCCACGGTGTCTAAGGGAAAAATCGGTTGCCAGGCGAGCGTCAGGCCCTCGGGCAATTTCTGGTCACGCAAACCGCGAATTGTTCGGGATTGCTCCAGCAGCTTTCGGGTCTGTTGCTGCTCGAACACCACTTTTTCCAAACTGACATTGCGCTTGGCCTTGGAACCAGACTCCTGCATGGACACTTCCACTGTATCCATCACGTCCAGCACATTGTCCACCATGCCCTGCACTACAATGGTGGCCAGCACTGACACCTGGATACTTCGGCCCTCAAGAAGAAACGGAGCAGCCGAAAGACGCTCCAGAAACAGGGTGAAAGTTTCCTCCGCGGCCAAGGTTTCATTCTGGTTAACCAACACCACAAACTGGTCCACATGCAAACGGGCCACCTCCCCTTGTGTATTCATGTAACGGTACAGTTCGGTGAAAAATGACTTCAACAATTGGTCAGACACTGTCACGCCGTAGGCGCCAATTAGTTTGGTGAACTGCTTGATTTCAAGGCAGAAGAAAGTGAAGCTGGCTGTCCGCTTTTGCAAGATCGTGTGGATACAGTTCTGCAAACCGCGACGATTCAGTGCGCCAGTTAGCTCGTCGTGCGTGGCCTGATATTGCAAGGCCAGTTCGCGGTCCTTGCGTATGGTGAAGTCGCTCACCACCCCCACCAACTGATGCTGGTCGCGGCTGACCACCAGTTCGAACCAGCGTGTTTGCCCCTCCCCGACCACCACCGGCAATTCACGCCGTGACGAGCGGCCTGGCTGCTCCAGAAGATTGAACAAGGCATTCAGATGCTGAGGCTGGAGAAAATCAAAAGTGGGTTGCCCGGTTCGACTCAGGAAATAATCGGCGAACTGCTTGTTGTAGGTCAACAGTTGGCCACGGTTGGTGCAAGTGAACATGGACGACGGCGCAATATCGAACACGCTTTCCAGGCGCTCGTGTGCCGCTTCGATTTGCTGTGCAGCCGCCTGTTGTTGACGGTGCGCGTTGCGAAGAAACTCCGCGAGCGCCACGGCGGTCATCACACTGGCCAACACAGTCACCGAAGCGCTATTGAAAAATTGAAGCAAAAATGTCTGGTCAAACCACGCGGCCAGTATTTCAGCAACAACCCCGGTTAAGGTCGCGATCATGGCAGCCATGTAATAAATGGCTACCCTGTCACGTCGTTCCAGAAAATATTGCACCACAACCCACACCACCACAAAAGCCCCCAACAAGCTCATGGGCCAAAGCAACTCGAGGAAAGTGCTGTAAGAGGAAAACAGGGCCAGCAAGAGCAAAATGATGCTGGTACCTTGCAAAGCGCGCATCACACCGAGCCATGACTCTCGACGAACATTTTCAAACAGCTGCGACAACATCAAGAGTGTGGACGCAAAATACATGGCCATGGCCATCATGCGGGCATTCGGAAGTATTGCTGAAGTCAGCTGTATTCCAAACAAGTGATGGTCCCACCCCTCTGACAAGGCGACCAGGCGCAAACTGGCAAACAACCAGAAACCATAGCAGATGAACAGGGAACTGCGGGTCATGATGGCAGCCAAAGCGACTAGACCAATCATCAGGTACAACACCCCTTCCAGAAAGCCCTGGCGCCGTTCAAAGTCCAAGGTACTTTCGGTGAAACTTGAGCCAGTTTGCAAACCCATTTCAAGACTGGCCGGGCCGATGAAACTGAACTGGCACAACACTCCCAAGCTGTCTACCTTGCCATTGAGATCCGCCGAGATCAAGCGACCCTGATTCGATTTCAAGATCAGCTGAATAAGGTTGTCTTGCTCATCATGTCGCCAGCAACTGGATTGCACCAGGTGACGAGAACGAAAGTACATTTGATTGTTGTTGAACAACACGCTGCTGGAAAGCTTGGCATACACCCAGTAGGGTTCTTCGTTCAGATGGGTCCGCAATATGCTCTGTGGCGAAACCACCTGAAGTTTGTCGATGATTTCAAAAAGTGAGGCCTTGACTTCATCACGTGCAAGAACGGAAAAACGCACGGGCAGGTCCTCGCTGGTCTGGTGATCGACAACAGACAGATTCACAAAGGACACGAGGAGGAAACAGACCAGCAGCACACCGGAAAAAAAAGGGATCCACGGTGCATCCTGAAAGTTTTGCAAAAATCTGAAGAGTTTTGCAGGGGCAACAACTGCATACATGTTTTTTATCCGTGAGAACGCAAGAGACCCCGGGTCTCATGCAATAAGGTACGCGCTTGCAGATTGCTCAACAAATCAGGATGGGAGGTCGATATGTACAGTGCATGCAGAGGGTTGGCGTTCATGAGCCAGCGTGCCTCAATGTCAGAAACATCAAACCAGAAAATACGGTGGGGAATCATCCCGATGTGGGCCATCGGGATAAATTCGATGGAAGGCAGAACATCCTCCAGATCGAACCGGCGATACTGGCGGTCCACGGGATGCCGGACACACAGAAAAGCACGATCAACAAGATTCGATCGGCAATACCAGTAAGCAGCCTTGATCAACATGAGGCGCAGGGCCAAACCATTGGACCTCGCCGGAATTGCCAATCGTGAAATTTCGGCGATTCTTCCTTCACGGAGGGCTGGTGGCAAACCAAATGAATGCTCGAGAGCCAAGGGACGATGCCGGGAAATCTGGATGCGGACGGTGCCAATGCAACTGCCATCCAGTTTGGCATAGGCGATTAGCACCGCAAACTCATCGCATCTGTCGTCGTCATCGGGTTCACCCAACTTTTCACCAAGCTGCGGCAGGTGTCTACCATAAGCGAGTTGACGCGCTTTGGCAGCCAGTTCAAATTCGTGATCGGTTTCCGCTTTCGCGATCCAGAAGGGAAGTAAATGAGTCGTGGATTCGGCAAGCAAATTGATTGCTGAAGGGGTGGACATGTGGCTCTCCGGGTAATGGACTCACCTTAAATATTTCACATCCAGTTTGCGTCCCCCCGATCGGGTTAAAGTTCCGGTCACATGTATCACTCGATCGGAATAGACAAAGTCACAATTCCGAATACCCATACAAGGTTTATCGAGTGTGAGAGAATCAGACAAAACAAAGGCAAACAGGGAGACAACAAGCCATGAAAAAAAGAGAATTTGATTTGATCGTGTTTGGCGCCACCAGTTTTGTGGGCCAAATTCTTGTCCAGTATTTGTGGAAGAGACACGGCCTGGAGGGAGAGGTCAAATGGGCTATTGCCGGTCGGGACGCCAGCAAATTGGCCACACTGAAAAACCGGCTGGGTGAAAAGGCACGTACTTTGCCCACACTGCTGGCCAATGCATCTAACGAAACAGAATTGCAGACGCTTTGTGCGCAGACCAGGGTTGTGGTGTCCACCGTGGGACCTTACGCGCTGTATGGTTCACCCTTGGTCAAGGTGTGTGCAGAAACCGGCACAGACTATTGCGACCTGACCGGTGAAGTACAGTGGATTGCCAGAATGATCGAGCAACACGAAGAAACAGCGCGCAAAACTGGTGCACGGATTGTGCACTGCTGTGGATTCGACTCTATTCCTTCCGATCTCGGTGTTTATTTCCTTCAGAAGGCGGCGAATTCAAGATTCGGCGAACCATGCCAACAAATACGCATGCGGGTTCGCAAATTGAAAGGCGAATTTTCTGGCGGTACAGTGGCCAGCATGATCAATGTGACTCGTGAAGTTGCTGCTGACCCAGCTTTGGCCAAAAAGCTGGCGAACCCGTATCTGATTTCACCCAACCGTTTGCCCGCAAGGCAACCAAACGTCAGTTTCGCTGAATTTGATCCGGTTGCAAAAAGCTGGCTTGCCCCGTTTGTGATGGCGGGTATCAATACCCGCGTGGTTCACCGCAGCAATGCCTTGCAGGGCTATGGTTATGGCAAGGAATTCAAATACGACGAGGCGATGATGACCGGCAGCGGTTTGAAAGGTCGATTGACAGCAATGGGCCTGGCCAGCGGCATGGCTGGATTTTTGGTGGGTGCCGCCTTGCCGCCTACTCGCTGGGTATTGGAAAAGTTTGTTGTCCCAAAACCTGGTGAAGGGCCCAGTGAGACTTCACAACAGCGCGGATCTTACGACCTCAGGTTTTATGGCAAGACCAGCAAGGAGAACACCTTGTCTGCAAAAGTGACTGGGGACATGGACCCAGGCTATGGATCCACCGGAAAAATGTTGGGTGAAGCCGCTGTTTGCCTGGCCAAAGATGTGGGTGACAAAGCAGGTGGTTTCTGGACACCCGCTTCGCTGATGGGAGAACCACTCCTTACCCGTTTGCAACAGCATGCTGGCTTGAAGTTCGAATTGCTCTCGGATTAACCCGAGCCAGCTGCCCGATGAATCATTCGCAACGCACCCCACCATTGTGAGGTGCATTGTTGAAAATCTCTTGTAATGATAATAACTATCATTTACGATAAGTTCTCATTTGAATTATTCGGGAGTTCATCATGTTGCAGCAGAACTGCGCCACCCAACTTGGCCAATGGCTGGCTGGAAACGAAAACGGATCGGTGTACTACTGCCAGACCACCAACGTGGTTTCTTTGTCATTGCACTACATGACCTTGCGGTTTGAAGCCCTTGCATTTCGGGACTTGCTGGGCATGATGGGTTTTGCGCAGGCGGAAATTCAGAGAATCGACCAGGCCCTGAATCGCCCTGCCCTAAGCACGCAGGACCGCAATTGCCAAGGCGGCGCTTTGCACTAAGTCTGGGGGGTTAACAATGAAAGCGGCGGCGTGCCTGAACAAATCCGTGGATGCCTTGCTGTCAGAAAACAATGCCTTGTGCAGGCAATTGGCTTCGCTTCAAGCACGGGCCAGTGAGCTGATTCAAAAAAGATCTGCCGAAGTTGAGCAACTCAACACGGTGGTGGAGTTTTTGAATGTTGAACTGCACCATAGGGATGCCATGATTCTGTTTTTGCAGACCAAGCTGCAGGAGTTCCGAAAAATGACTGAACTGCCTGCAGGTGGCCGAGCTGACAATCAATTGGTCTGCAAGTAACCAAATTCAAAGTTGTGCGTGTCATCATCAACACGCACCGTCACGGTAATGTTCTGCGCGCTGCTGGCTGACAGTTTTTTGGCAATCACGACCTGGCCCTGGGTTTGTTCACCGGGACGAACAACCTTCGGCTTCAGGCTGAATTGTTGAATGCGCTCAAAGTCGGCGAAAGCCTGCTGCACATCCACCCGGTCGTTGAAATCGGTTCTGAACATCAAACCACCGTGGCTACCCTTGAAAAAGGGTTGGTGATAAAACGGGCTGTAGAAGATGGGCACACGCATGCCATAGTAAGCCAAGCGGTTTTGAACATCCTGAATCTGGGCTTCATAACTGACCACTGTGGCCGGTTCGCCATTAAAAGTCACCGTGACATTTTCGGTTGAAAACTCGACCGGAAACTTGCCCTTGTTGACAAAGGTGACGTTAAAGCGTGGGTTGTCAAATTGGCGCTGTGAATTGTAGGCAGACCCCACCTGCACCAAGTGCTTTTTGGTCGAACTTAAAGACTCAAAACCCTGATTCTGAACAGGAACCTGACTTTCAGCAATCACGGGACGAACACTGTACATTGACGCGCAGGCACTTAACAACAACGCTGATCCAATCACAAAAACCGAAGACACACTGACTAATTTCATTTTGAACCACCTTTGATACAGCTTAAAGACGTTTGCATTTTATCGGTATTTTGTAGACAACAACAGATGTCCTTGGTTCCTGTGACAAACAGCTGATTGGACTGCTTATTGGATGACTTTTTGACTCGCCGTTAAAGCTGGCCCAGCAACAGGCCTGCCCCTGCCATGGAAAGCGCAGCACCCATGAGCCTTTGCGCCAATGAGGCCAATTGGCCAGCCGGTGCTGACCGCGTGAAGCTAGCGACCAAACCGACTACCAGCATGACCCCACCCAACACCGCCAACGACATCAGCGAGTGGTAAACACTGGTGACGTGGTGGATGAATGCGTCAGCCAGGTCGGAATGTTCATGATGACCGGGGTGCGCCAACACTGTGGACACGCAAAACACGGATAGAAAGAGACTGAACAAGGTATTTTTGAGCTTCATGGTTTGAATCCTGTAAGTTGATTTTTTTAAACAACTGCTACAGCTGGTGGCAAGGTTTTGACCTGCAACATGCCCTCTTTCACGATGAAGGCAATGATATCGTCCAGGCCCTTGGCCACCTTGAGGTTGGAGAATATGAAAGGCTTGGTGCCACGCATCCTGGTGGCATCGCGGTCCATGACCTCAAGCGATGCACCCACCATGGGTGCCAGGTCAATCTTGTTGATGACCAGCAAATCCGATTTCGTAATGCCGGGCCCGCCTTTGCGCGGAATCTTGTCGCCTGCGGACACATCAATCACGTACAGGGTCAAATCGCTGAGTTCGGGGCTAAAGGTTGCGCTCAAATTGTCGCCACCGCTTTCAACAAACACCACATCCAGCGGGCCATGGCGCTCAATCAGTTCATCCACGGCAGCCAGGTTCATGGAAGCGTCTTCGCGAATGGCCGTGTGGGGGCAGCCGCCTGTTTCCACACCGATAATGCGGTCGGCTGAAAGGGCCTTGTTTTCAGTCAGGAACTTGGCATCCTCCTTGGTGTAAATGTCATTGGTGACCACAGCGATGTCGTAATGGTCGCGCATGGCATAGCACAGTGATTTCAGCAAGGCAGTTTTGCCGGAACCCACTGGGCCGCCAATGCCAACGCGCAAGGTTTGTTTGGTCTGTGTCATGGTGTTTTCCTCAGGATCGAAACAGTCGGGAGTATTGGGTTTCATGCAGTGCGCTGGCCATGGCCAGACCGGGCAGGCAACTGCCCAGTTGCTCGTCATGCACGGTGGTCGACAGGTCCACGGCTTCAGGCACAGTGGTCTGCAAGCGGGCCACCAGGGTTTGTGCCTGGGTTTGGCCCAGGGGTACCAGCTTGGTGGCAGCCGCCACCTGATTTTCAAGCCAGGCCCAGGCAAAACCCAAACAGGCTGCAGGGGTGGAAATTTTCCATTCGCTGCAGGCCACTGCAAACAGGGTGACAAAACTGACGGGCTCGGGCTTCGTGAATACGGGCGCCACGCCGAGGGTGGGCAACAAGCGTTTCAAGGCCTCGCCCATGGCCAAGTCGGTCATTCGTAATTCACGGGTTTCACGGCAGGCAATCAGGTAATCATTCCACTGTTGAAGCTGTGCAATGTCGTTCTGCTTCAAGGCTGCCATGCAGCGGGCCAGCAGCGGCAAATCCACGCGCCCCAGGTTGAACAGCAACTGGCATTCAATCCAGTCGTGAACCTGGTCGGTGGATTTCACCCAGCCTGCATCAATGGCGTATTCCATGCCCTGTGAAAACGAGTACGCGCCCACCGGCAAACTGACGCTGCACAGGTGCATGAGCTTCACCAGTTCCATCGGGTTCAATTCGAGAGGCTTAGTGGTCATGCGCGTCATCATGGTGGTGACCATGGTCGTGATCGTGGTGGTGGTGATGCGCAGCCGCCTTGGCGTACGCCCCACTTTCCGGCACAAAAACCGCTTGCTGCAGGTGTACGGTCAGGCCCAATTGGGCCAGCATGTCGCCCAGCACGTGGTCGGGTTTAATTCGCAGCCACAGTTCACCCACCTGCACTTTCACATGGCGGTTGCCCAGGTGGTAACAGGCACGGGCAAAGGTTGGCCAGTCTGTGCACTGCGCCATCATGACGTCTTCAACAGCGCCTTCAATGCGCACAATCTGCCCGCACTGGCTTTTCAAATACTCCCCCACTTTCAGCGGCTTGCCGCGTTCCAGGAACAGGCGCACTTCCATGCCTTCCGTGCTGTGCAAGCGAAGGCGGCCACGTTCGCGCTGTTCATGGCTTAACACCACCGTGGCATTCACCTTGGCATGGCAATGGGTGCCCAATCGTTCATAAATGTCCAGCATGGGTTGCTCCTTAAAACAGGCTGTAGAGTTGGGCCAGGGGCAATACCTTGGCGGGTTCACAGGTCAGCAATTCGCCATCGGCACGCACCTCGTAGGTTTGCGGATCAACAGTGACAAAGGGTAACCAGTTGTTGTGCACCATGTCGTGCTTGCTGATGTTGCGGGTGTTCTTGCAGGCCACCAAGGTGCGGTGTATTCCCAGACTTTCAGCCAGCTTGTTGTTGATGGCTGCTTGCGAGGTGAAGGTGACCGATGTTTTTGCAGCAGCCAAGCCTTGCGCGCCAAACATGGGGCGGTAGTGCACCGGCTGGGGAGTGGGAATGGATGCATTGGGATCGCCCATGGGGGCAGCGGCAATCATGCCGCCCTTGATGATCATGGCAGGCTTGACTGCAAAAAAAGCAGGCTTCCACAACACCAGGTCGGCCAGCTTGCCGGGCTCGATTGAACCGACTTCATGTGAAATGCCATGCGTGATGGCCGGGTTGATGGTGTACTTGGCAATGTAGCGTTTGGCGCGGAAATTGTCCGCTCCAAGTGCCAGGTCCTCGGCCAGCAAACCAAACTGTTCTTTCATTTTGTGGGCAGTTTGCCAGGTGCGCGTGATCACTTCGCCCACGCGGCCCATGGCCTGCGAATCGGAAGAAATCATGGAGAACGCGCCACGGTCGTGGAAAATGTCTTCGGCCGCAATGGTTTCCTTGCGAATGCGCGAATCGGCAAAGGCGACATCCTCCGGAATGTTGGAATCCAGGTGGTGGCACACCATCAACATGTCGAGGTGTTCATCCACGGTATTCACTGTGTAAGGCCGTGTGGGGTTGGTGGATGAAGGCAACACATTCGGAAGGCTGCAGGCCTTGATGATGTCGGGCGCATGCCCGCCCCCTGCCCCTTCGGTGTGGTAAGTGTGAATAACCCGGTTTTTGAAAGCAGCCAGTGTGTCGTCCACAAAACCGGATTCGTTCAGGGTGTCGGTGTGAATGGCAATTTGCACATCGTACTTTTCGGCAACACTCAGGCAAGTGTCAATCGAGGCGGGTGTGGTGCCCCAGTCTTCATGCAGTTTCAAGCCGCAGGCACCGGCTTCCAGTTGTTCTTCCAGGGCCTGTGGCAGGCTGGCATTGCCCTTGCCCAGAAAGCCCAGGTTCATGGGCATGCAGTCGGTGGCCTGCATCATTTTTGCAAGGTACCAGGGGCCGGGTGTGCAGGTGGTGGCATTGGTTCCAGTGGCAGGTCCCGTGCCGCCACCAATCATGGTGGTGACACCACTCATCAAGGCTTCTTCAATTTGTTGTGGGCAAATGAAGTGAATGTGTGCGTCGATTCCGCCGGCTGTCAGAATGCAGCCCTCACCGGCAATCACTTCCGTACCCGGGCCAATCACAATGTCCACGCCGTTTTGAACATCCGGGTTGCCAGCCTTGCCCACCTTGAAGATGCGGCCGCTCTTGATGCCCACGTCGCCTTTCACAATGCCCCAGTGGTCCAGCACCAGTGCATTGGTAATGACCAGATCGACAGAGTCTGCGCACGACACCTGGCTTTGCCCCATGCCGTCACGAATCACTTTGCCACCGCCAAATTTCACTTCCTCACCGTACACGGTGAAGTCTTTTTCCACCTGTATCCACAGTGCCGTGTCGCCCAGGCGAACGCGGTCGCCGGTGGTGGGGCCAAACATTTGCGCATAGGCTGTGCGGTCAATTGTTGTCATCAAGTGCTCCCATGACTTCTCCGCGGAAACCGTAAACATGGCGTCGGCCTGCATAGGCCACCAGTTGCACCTCGCGGCCTTGGCCGGGCTCAAAGCGTATTGCAGTGCCCGATGCAATGTTCAGCCGAAAACCACGGGCTTGGCTGCGGTCAAACCGTAAGGCCGGGTTGACTTCGAAAAAATGGTAATGCGAGCCCACCTGCACCGGGCGGTCGCCCGTGTTCTCCACCCGCAGGCTGCGTGTTTCCAGCCCCACGTTCAATTCAATGGCACCGCCGGCCACCTGTATTTCGCCTGGAATCATCTCGGGCCTCAATCAAACAATAGGATGGTGAACAGTGACCAGCTTGGTCCCGTCCGGGAATGTGGCTTCAACCTGCACTTCCTGAATCAGGTCTGCCACACCGGGCATGACACGGTCGGTGGTCAGCAAGGTGCGTCCATAGCCCATCAGTTCAGCCACAGTTTTTCCGTCGCGGGCACCTTCAATGATTTCCATGGTGATGTAGGCCACCGCCTCCGGGTAATTCAAGCGCAGACCCCGATTCAGGCGGCGTTCGGCCAGCAGTGCGGCTGTGAATATCATCAACTTGTCTTTTTCGCGGGGTAACAATTCCATCGCAGTCCTCTGTTTTTTTGTGTGGTATCAGGTTCGCCAAATTCTGGGTTCGCAGGCAGGCCGGTTCAGCAAGGCCGGGCGCAGGTGCTGCCAGCAACGCGTGAACAACTGCCGGGCCCGGTTGCTGCAGTGGCCCAGGTAGCGCAACACCACAAACTGCCCCACCACGGTGCTGGCGGCCAAATCGCCTTCACAGGTGCTGCTGCACAGGGCCTGCAATGCCGCTTCCAGTTCTTCGCCGGGTGCAGTGTTAAAAAGGGCAATGTCAAAAGGCCCGGCAATCATCAGGCCGGCCACCGGCTTGCTTTGAAAACCAGCCATGGCGGCGTGGGTGTCGCGGCTTTGCCTATCCAGCAGCATGCGTTCACGCAGCGCCAGGCGGCCTTGAATGTTCACTTGCATGGTTTGCTGCAAGCTGCCGGAACTGAATGGCTGTGCTGACGCAGGCAAACCCAGTGAAATCACATCCCAGGCAATGCACTTTGCACCTGCCTGCAAGCTGATGTGAGTATTCAAACTGGCCTGCGCATCGGGGTACACAATGGTTTCAAGCGGCAGCCATTCCACAGAAGCCTGTTCAGCCACCTCAATGTGATTGTGCAAGTGCTGCAGGCTTCGGTCAGCGCGAGCCCGATACACACGGCCGGCACCCGGTGTGGTCACCAGCACATGGCTTTGGGGTGCAGCAGAAACCGACACCTCCAGGTGATCGCCTGACACCATGCCCCCAGGCGGATGCAGCAGATAGGCATGCGCCACATCCCGGCCTTCCGGGTAAAAAGCCTTTTGCAAATACAAGGGCCCGGTGTGGGTGCAATGCCGCAGCACGGTACCGCGCGCGCCAAGCTCGAAACCCAGCCGCAGGCAGGCATGCCAGGTAGAAGGCAGTAGGCGAAGGTCCAGTGGATGATTCAAAGCGTGGCCACCTAAACCGCCAGGTGCTGGGCAATCAACTTGTCGCTGAGTTTGTCCATGGTATCGCTGGCTACAACGCGCCCTTTTTCCATCAAGCGGAATTCCTTGCCCACGCGGCGTGCAAAGCCCAGCTTCTGTTCCACCAGGATGACGGTCATGCCCTCTTCCTCATTCAGCTTCAGGATGACGTCACCAATCTGCTTCACGATGTTGGGCTGTATGCCTTCATTGGGTTCATCCAGGATCAACACCTTGGGGTCCAGCACCAAGGCGCGCCCAATCGCAAGCTGCTGTTGCTGCCCACCGGACAAATCTCCACCGCGGCGGTGAAGCATGTCGGCCAGCACGGGGAACAATTCAAAAATTTTGTCAGGAATTTGTGTGGCCTTGTCTTTGCGAACAGGCAGGCCCAGGCGAAGATTTTCCTCCACGGTCAGCATGGGAAAAATTTCACGGCCCTGCGGCACATAGCCAATACCCAGGTAAGGTCGCTTCTCGGCGGCCTGTGAATTCAGCACCGTTTCTTTCAGGCGAATTTCACCTGTTGCCACGGGCAGCAAACCCATGATGCATTTCAGCAAGGTGGTTTTGCCCACGCCATTGCGGCCCATGATGCAGGTGCAGGAGCCTTCCTGAATGTCCATGTTCAGGTCCCACAAAATCTGGGTTCCACCGTATTTCTGATTCACCGCGTTCATGTGGATCATGCCGGTTCTCCCAAATACACTTCAATCACGTCCTTGTTGTTTTGAACCTGTTCCATCGTGCCCTCGGCCAGCACACTGCCCTGGTGCAGCACGGTGACTGTGCGTGCAATGCTTCGCACAAACTCCATGTCGTGTTCCACCACGATCACGGTGTGGTCACCGGCCAGGCCATTGAGCAACTCGGCTGTGCGTTCGGTTTCCTGTGCGGTCATGCCGGCCACTGGCTCGTCGATCAGCAACACCTGCGGGTCGGAAACCAGCAACATGCCGATTTCCAGCCACTGCTTCTGGCCATGCGACAAGGCACCTGCCAGCATGTGGGCCTGTGATGCAAGGTTGATCGTGTGAAGTACGGAGTCGATCCGGTCTTGCTGCGCCGGTGTCAGTTTGGCGAACAGGGAATACCAGATTCCCTTGTTGTCCTTCAGTGACATTTCAAGGTTGTCCAGCACGCTGTGCGCTTCAAACACGGTGGGTTTCTGAAATTTGCGGCCAATTCCCAGCCGTGCAATTTCAGGTTCGCTGCGCTCAAGCAAATTCACGTTCTGGCCAAAATACACATTGCCCACATCCGGTTTTGTTTTGCCAGTGATCACGTCCATCAAGGTGGTTTTGCCTGCGCCATTGGCACCAATCAGGCAGCGCAGTTCCCCCGGCTTGATGTACAGGTTCAGGTCGTTCAAGGCCTTGAAGCCGTCGAAGGTGACGCTTAGCCCTTCCACGTACAGAATCAGGTCGTGCGAAATGTCGATTTCTTCCTGCTCGGGCGCCCTGGGGAAAAACCGGGCCTGGTGCAATACTTTGTCGCGCAAGGTGTTCAAGGCATTCATGCATGTTTCTCCTGCGGCAACGAATCGTTTGAACCTGACTTCTGACTGTCCTGATATTTGTCGAGCAACTGGTTGAACACACCGGCCAAGCCTTTGGGCAGGTACAGGGTGACCAGTACAAACAAGGCACCGAGCGCAAACAGCCAGGCGTCGGGCATGATGGCGGTGAAGCGGGTTTTTGCATAGTTGACCAGCAAGGCTCCGGCGACGGCACCGTACAAGGTGCCGCGCCCGCCCACCGCAACCCAGATCACCACTTCAATCGAGTTGAGAGGAGAGAACTCACCCGGATTGATAATGCCAACCTGCGGTACGTACAAGGCACCCGCCATTGCTGCAACAAGTGCCGAATAGACAAACAGCCACACCTTGTAGTGGTCGGTGCGGTAGCCCAGAAAACGAACGCGGGGTTCGCCATCGCGTATGGCCACGATGACCTTGCCGTAGCGACTTTTCAAAATCGAATGGCTGCACACATACACCAGCCCAAGCAACAGCGCCGTGACCATGAACAGGCCCACGCGGGTGGTGTCAGCCTGCAAGTCAAAACCCAGCAGGTCTTTGAAATCGGTCAGGCCGTTGTTGCCACCAAAACCCATTTCGTTGCGGAAGAAAGCCAGCATCAAGGCATAGGTCAATGCCTGGGTCATGATGGACAAATACACACCCGTCACCCGTGAACGAAAAGCCAGCCAGCCAAACACAAAGGCCAGCACACCGGGCACCACCAGCGCCATCAACATGGCCACGGGAAACATGTCCATGCCCAGCCAGTACCAAGGCAATTCATTCCAGTCCAGGAACACCATGAAGTCAGGCAAATCGGGGTTGCCGTACACGCCACGTTCGCCGATCTGGCGCATCAGGTACATGCCCATGCCGTAGCCACCGAGTGCAAAGAATGCACCATGCCCCAAACTCAAAATGCCGCAGTAACCCCAGATGACATCCACGGCCAAAGCCAGCATCGCGTAGCTGAGGTACTTGCCCAGCAAGGTGATGGTGTAGGTGCTGACATGGAAAAAGGAATCCACGGGAATCAGCAGATTGGACAAAGCTGCAAACACGGTGAGAACTGCCAACACCACCACGAATGGCAGGACCGAACTGCCCGGTTCGCGCGTTTTTGAAAATAATTGAGTCAGCCAGTTCATTCAGCCGCCCTCCCTTTCTGTGGAAACAGTCCTTTCGGGCGCTTCTGGATAAACAGGATGATGAACACCAGCACGATGATGCTGGCCAGCACAGCGCCAGTGACCGGCTCCAGGAACTTGTTGGCAATGCCCAGTGAAAATGCCGCCACCAGTGTGCCCAGCAGATTGCCCACACCGCCAAACACCACCACCATGAAAGAATCAATGATGTAGTTTTGTCCCAGGTTGGGGCCCACGTTGGTCAGCTGGCTCAAGGCCACGCCGGCAATGCCCGCAATGCCGGAACCCAGGCCGAATGTCATCGCGTCCACCCAGCCGGTGCGAATGCCCATGGATTTCGCCATGTTGCGGTTTTGAGAAACGGCGCGCACATTCAAGCCCAGCGAGGTTTTTTTCAAGATCAGTTGCAGTACAAAAAACACGATCAGCGCGAACACAAAAATGTAAAGACGGTTCAAGGTGATGGACAACTCGGGATTGATTTCAACAGAACCGCTCATCCAGGAGGGCTGTGACACCTGCCTGTTCAGCGGTGAAAAAATCGTTCTGACTGCCTGCTGCAAAATCAGGCTGATGCCGAAAGTTGCCAGCAAGGTTTCCAGGGGGCGGCCGTGCAAAAAGCGGATTACACAGCGTTCAATCAACACACCCACACACCCTGCCACCAAAAAGGCCAGGGGAATTGAAACCCACAGGGAATAATCAATCAGGTTCGGCATGGCCAATTGCACCACGTAGGTGGTGTAGGCACCCAGCATCATCATTTCGCCGTGGGCCATGTTGATCACACCCATCACCCCAAAGGTAATCGCAAGGCCAATTGCAGCCAGCAACAACACGGAACCCAGGCTCAATCCAAAAAACAGTTGGTCCACCACACCGTAGAAATCGGAACGCATTTTCATGCTGCGAAGAGACTCATTGATCGCTGTCAGCAGTGCAGCATCTTCTTCACTTTGCTTCATTTGATCCAACAGGTTGCGCACTTCGGCATATTGGCTTTCGCCCAAGGTACGTACCGCTTCAATTCGAATCAGTGGGTCTGTGGATGCCTGCGCCCTGTTCATCGCCACAGCGGTTTCCATAGCAGCTCGCACATCGGTGTTTCTTTCTTTCAGCAGCGCTTTTTCAATGGTCACCACCGTGTCGGGCGTCAAATCCCCCAGCAGTGAAACTACAGCCTGCTCGCGGGTGGTGGCGCTGGCTGCGGAAATTTGAATGCGTGCAACCGCGCCGCGCAGGTAAGTGCGCAAGCGGTTGTTGACGCGTATCTTGTTCAGGCTCGTGGTCAGCTCATCACCAACCAACTTGTTGCTCAAAGGATTAAGGTAGGTGGTCGCGCCGTCTTTGCGCAGTTCAATCAGAACCAGTCCTGATTCTTCATTGGCATACAGATCACCGCTGATCATGGCGTTGAACACAGGCACAAGTGTTTCGGAACCCGTTTGCTCCAACTGCTCCAAGATGGGCAGTGCTTCAGAAAGACTGGCCTTGGCCAGCTCGGAAAGCAGCGCTTCAACTGACTTGGGTGGTAACTGTTCTGGTGAACCGCTTTGCGCATAGGCTGCGTTCAGCAGCAGGCACCAACAACAAAGGATGTGTATGACAAATTTCACGGGGCTATCCTGAATTCAATTGGACATGAACAACAACCCCGGCCACGCTGGCCAGGGTTGTGTCGCAGGGCTTAGTAGTTCTGCCCGGAACACTTCTTGGTTTTGGTGTTGTAGTTGCCGCAATTGATTGGGGCTGTCCAGTCGGCAATCAGGTCTTTGGAACCTGGCAGGAAATCAGACCAAGCGTCGCCTTCAACCAGGCCCTTGGTTTCTGAAACCACTTCGAACTGGCCGTTGGCCTGAATTTCACCAATCAGCACGGGTTTGCTGAGGTGGTGGTTCTTGCCCATCACTGCAGTGCCGCCAGTCAGGTTCTTGGCTTTCTGGCCAATCATGGCAGCGCTAACCTTGGCCACATCGGTGGTGCCGGCTTTCTGCACGGCCTGGGTCCACATCTTGAAGCCGATGTACGTGGCTTCCATGGGGTCGTTGGTGACGCGCTTGGGACCAGCAAATTTTTTCCATTGCTTGATGAAGGCATCATTCTCAGGACTCTTCACGCTCTGGAAATAATTCCAGGCGGCCAGGTGACCCACCAGTGGCTTGGTGTCAATGCCGGAAAGCTCTTCTTCACCCACGGAGAAGGCCACAACAGGAATGTCGCCCGATGAAATGCCCTGGTTGCCCAGTTCCTTGTAGAAAGGCACGTTGGCGTCGCCGTTGATGGTGGACACCACAGCCGTCTTCTTGCCTGCGCTGCCAAACTTCTTGATGTCGGAAACAATTGACTGCCAATCGGAATGACCAAAGGGCGTGTAGTTGATCATGATGTCTTTTTGCGCAACGCCCTTGGACTTCAGGTATGCCTCAAGAATCTTGTTGGTGGTGCGTGGGTACACATAATCCGTTCCTGCCAGCACCCAGCGTTTCACGCCCAGGTCTTTCATCAGGTAATCAACAGCAGGAATGGCTTGCTGGTTGGGTGCAGCGCCTGTGTAAAACACGTTTTTGGACGACTCTTCGCCTTCGTACTGCACGGGGTAAAACAGCAGGCCATTGAGTTCTTCCACCACGGGCAATACCGATTTACGAGACACAGAAGTCCAGCAACCGAAAATCACATCCACCTTGTTCTTGGTCAACAGTTCGCGTGTTTTTTCTGCAAACAGGGGCCAGTTGGATGCGGGGTCAACCACCACGGCTTCCAGCTTCTTGCCCAGTAAACCGCCCTTCTTGTTTTGCTCCTCCACCATCATCAACACGGTGTCTTTCAGCGTGGTCTCTGAAATGGCCATGGTGCCGGAAAGGGAGTGAAGAACGCCCACCTTGATGGTGTCTGCGGCTTGCGCCAGTGTGGCCACGGTGCTGCTTGCAGCCAAGGCAAGCCCCAAAGCCAGTGTTTTTAATTTCATGAAATTTGCCCTCGAATAGGATGAACGGAGATGACAGTCCTATTCTTGGGCAGCGTGCTGCATTGCGGTATAAGCGAATTGACTTAATCAACTACGTCATTTGACGTAGTCCTTGTCCAGGCAACGCAATGCAATGCCTGCGGCAGCGGTGCGGTTTTCCACGCCCAGCTTGGGAAACACCTGCTCCAGGTGCTTGTTCACGGTACGCGGGCTCATACCCAGAATCTCGGCCACTTCGCGGTTGGTTTTGCCATTGGCAATCCAGTACAGCACTTCCGATTCGCGTTCTGTCAGCCCCAATTCCTGTTTCAATACAGCAGCGTTTTTAACGCGCAGGTTGGCGGGCACTTCATCAACAAGACGAATCAGACATTGGCCATTGGGCTCGCGCCCCAGCATACGCAAACTGATTGGAACCGCCAAACCGTGCAAAGGCAATTGGGCCTGTGCATCGGGGGTTTGGGAAAGCCAGTGTCGCAACTGTGCAGCCAGCTGGCTCTGCTGCCAATCCATGTTGGCTGGGGTGTTGACCTGGGCCTTCGCAAGCAGTGCATGGGCTTGTGGCGTGGCCCAGGTGATTTGCCCCAGCACATTCACGGTCATCAAGTGCTGGCCTGCGTGATCCAGTGCGGCCTGTGCTGTGTTGCTGACCCGCGCATTGCGCAGGTGAACCTTGATACGCGCCAACAACTCGTCAGGTTTCACGGGCTTCACCAAATAATCCACACCCCCTGCTTCCAAACCACGAACAATGTCCTGGGTGTCATTCAAGCCGGTCATGAAAATCACCGGAATGTTACAAAGTAAAGGCTCGGCCTTCATCAACCGGCAGGCCTCAAACCCGTCCAGGGTGGGCATTACGCCATCCATCAACACCACATCCGGTTGAATGCGTTTGGCGACCATCAAAGCCTGCTTTCCGTCCAGCGCCAGCAACACATCCATGCCGGCAGACTCAAGGGTGTCGTTGATCAGTGTGAGTGTGTCAGGTGAATCATCAACCACCAGCACCACATCCCGACGCTGGTTTTCATTCATGGCGTCTCCAGTTGTTCTGCCAGTTTCTGAAACTGGAAATTTTTTGCCTGCTCCTTGAGCAAACTCAAGGCAGGTCCGGGCAAAAGTTGCGCCTGTTCGATTTTCTCAAGCACCTCAGCCACTCCTTTGCGAAAGCCCATTTCTGCACAGGCCTTCAATTCAGAAATCAAGGGGTGCTGCGGAAAACGATACACGACATCCGCCCGCGAAACGGACACTACAGTATTCGCAGGATCGGTATCCGGTCTGCCCGCGTCATAAGTCCATTCAATTTGAAGATGGTGGGCCAGCTTGTCCAGTAATTTCTGGTTGTCCACCGGCTTGACAAGGTAATCCGTGTACAGCTGTTGTTCCTCCGGGGCTCGATGATGTTCCTGCGCATCGGCCGACAGCATAAGGACTGGCGCAGGGTGCTGCCGGCGCTTGAGTTCAGCAGCCAGGCCAAGGCCTTCCATGACAGGCATCGCCACATCGAGAATAAACAGATCCACACGCGCGGATCCAGAGACATGATCGAGTTGAACGAGGCAATCCTTCCCATGACCAGCTTCCAGAATCAGAAAGCCCAAAGGCGTGAGCAAATCAGAAAGAAAACCACGCAACACCGGATCATCATCGACAAGAAAAATGGTCTTCGGCTGTCCTGCATAGCCTGTAATACGCAGTGGTTTGTCAGCAATCGACGCGGGTTGTTGCACCCAGGGCAACATCAGGCTTACAGCAAAGCGGCTGCCTTTCCCCTCGGTGCTTTCCAGTTTCAAGTCACCACCCATGATGTCGGTCAACAGTCGAACGATGGTCAGCCCAAGGCCAGTGCCCGGCATGTGTGCAGTGTGGGTGTTTCGTACACGTTCAAAGGGATGGAAAATTCTCTCCCGGTGTTCGGGCGCAATGCCCACACCCGTGTCTGAAATAATGAACTCGGCCACCTGGTTTCTATAGCGCACTTCAAGCAATACCTTGCCATGCTCGGTATACTTGACCGCGTTGGACAGCAGGTTGATCAGAATTTGCCGCAGGCGCTTTTCATCGGTACTGACACAATCGGGCAGAGTATCCGCCACCCGGCATTCAAACAACACACCCTTCTGTTGCGACTGGAGGTCGAACATCGTGGTCAACTGGCCGATCAGTTCACGAATTCGCACTTCGTCGCGATTCAGCATCAGCCGCCCTGCTTCGATTTTGGAAATATCCAGCAAACCCTCAATCAGGTCAGTCAGGTACTGCCCGCTGCGCTCAATGATGGCCAACCCTTCCTGGTGTTTGGGCGGCGTATCCACTTTGTTCGCCAGCAACTGCGCATAGCCCAGAATGGACTGCAACGGTGTTCGCAACTCGTGACTGATCCCACTGAGGTAACGACTTTTCGCATCGTTGGATCGCTCAGCGAATTCTTTCGCCTGTTGCAATGCGCGGTCTGTTTCCTTGTGTGCCTCAATTTCCCGAACCAGTTTTCGGGTTTGCCGATTCGATTCCGTTTGTGCCACCAACCTGCTTTCGTGTGCCAGAATGAACAGCCACGAGACCACGCCCGACACAATCAGCAAGATAAAGTACATCATGAAAATAGCCTGGGACAACAAGGCTGTTTCAGCCACGCCCACAGGTTTTAACTGCTGGGAAACCAATGACAACACTGCAGCATTGATGAATGCCAGCAATCCCCACAAGCCTGCAAAACGTCCGAACCTGGAATTGACCCGACGAACCCATCGCGGAGACAGGAAAAGGGACAGGAACTCGATCACCTGATCGCTCAACCGGGCTTTGGGTTTGCAACTGTCCAGGCAACGGGAATCCAGCGAACAACACAACGAGCAAATTGGATTGTCATAGGCCGTGCAGTAGGCCATGTCCTCGCGCTCGAATTCGTTTTCACAAATGACGCACTTCAAGGTCAGCCGGCGGTACTGCCCCAAAGAAGAATCTTGATTGCGCACCTTTTCTTCAACAATCGGAATCAACTGGTGCGATTGGCGCGCCAGGTAGTACTTGCTTTTTGTCAGCACCGCCAAAGCAGGTACTGCCAGAAAGCACACACCCAGGGCCACAAAATGCGACAGCGTGGCCAGCACTGGACCAAATACACCCAGGTAGCAAAGCAGGCCGGCAATGGTGGCGAGAACCATTGACCCCACACCAACCGGGTTCACGTCATAAAGGTGGGCGCGCTTGAACTCCAGGAATGAAGGGCTCAACCCCAGTGGTTTGTTGATGAGTAAATCAGCTGCAAGGGAACCGAGCCAGCTTACAGCCACAATCGCAAAAATACTCAGAATGGCCTCAAGTGCCTGGTAAATGCCCAGTTCCATCAGGATCAGTGCAATCAACACATTGAAGACCAGCCACACCACGCGTCCGGGGTGGCTGTGTGTGACCCTGGAGAAAAAATTGGACCACGCAATTGAACCTGCATAGGCGTTGGTGACATTGATCTTCATCTGGCACACGACCACCATGACCCCGGCAAATATCAAGGCGACAGATGGGGACTGGGTGAGATAGGTGAAAACACGCTGGTACATGTAGGTGGGATCACTGGCCTGAACCACACCGGTACCCGCCTGAATGGCCAGGTAGGCGAGGAATGATCCAAGAAGCATTTTCAACAGCCCCATGAACACCCACCCAGGCCCGGCAAGTACCAGCCAGAACCACCACTGGCGTGCATTGTCGCGGGTTTTCTCGGGCATGAATCGCAGGTAATCCGCCTGCTCACCAATCTGCGCCACCAGCGCAAACAACACGGAAGCTGCTGCACCAAACAGCAATACATTGAAACTTTCGCCTTCAGGTAAAGAAGGCGGCGTATATCGGGTCCAGTCCGGCAAGGCCTGAAACTCGGCCACCACCACAACAACAAGTGCAGCAATTTGCAAGGCCAGCCACACTGGCTGAGTGCCCATCTGGAACTTGCTGATGGCTGAAATTCCGTGAGTAACTATCGGCAGCACCGCAACCGCTGCGAGGAAATAACCAATAGGCATCGGTATGCCAAACAAGGCTTGCAACGCAGAAGCAAGAATGGCCGCCTCAATGGCAAAGAAGATGAAGGTAAAGGACGCATAAATCAGCGACGTGATGGTAGAACCCATGTACCCGAACCCGGCGCCCCGGGTGAGCAAATCAATGTCCAGCCCATGCCTTGCGCAATGGTAGGCAATTGGAAAACCGGTGACGAAAAACAGCATGCACACGACCAGCATTGCAGCCACTGCATTCACGAATCCGTAGTTCAGGGTGACCGCTGCGGCAATGCCCTCCAATGCCAAAAACGCCGTCGCACCCAGTGCGGTATGGCCAATGGTGCGAATGGACATGTGCCGCCCCTTGCGGGCGGTGAAGCGCAGTGCGTAATCTTCCAGTGTCTGGTCAGCCACCCACTTGTTGTAGTGGCGGCGAACCTTGAACACCCTTTGGGATGCGGTCATTGCTTGTCAATCAGGCGGTTGGGCGCACTTTTGTCCATGCACCAGGTCGGTGCCGACAGGCGTCAGTCCACCCCAACAAGCAAACGCCATACCAAAGGGTTAAAGTGGCACGGCACTATCGAGGCAGGATCTGCGCGGGCATCGGTGCCAAAGGTGCTTTGCGGGCGCTGGAAGAAGGACTGACAGACATGCCGTGCAGCGCTACTGCATCAACCTGATTCCTGAATCGTGCGGTGGGCAACCGCGTCGGTTCATCGGTGGAGAAGCTCACCATCTGGATACCGAGTACGTCGGGCGCATTGTCCTGCACTTTGTTTTGCCACCAGCATTCAAAAATGGCCTTGTCTTCCTGAAGTTGCACAATGCCGTATCCGTGCTCTACCCACTCCATGAATTGCACATGCTTGTTGCCCAGCATGGTGGCAGTTTCAATGGCCCGGCTTGCTGCCACTTGGACGGCAAACGGGCTTCCCGGCAAGGCATTGGCCACGATTTCGTCGGCACCACCCCGCCCCATTGAAGAGGGAGCAAATTCCACTGCGGCGGAAGCAGCACGCAAATTCACGCCCGGCAAGTTGGCTGTGGCCAAGCGATGAAAACCCGCGGCGATATTTTCAGGGGACGTACCCTGGCGCAAATTGGGTACGGGTGGTGCAACCTGATATTGATTCAACAAGGCGGTTTGCGAGTCTTCAACCACGTCGGAAATCCAGTTGCCATGCATGTCACCGGACACAAACACCGTGCCATTGACTGCAGGCTCATCGCCACTGCCTCGCAATTGAGAAATCAACAAATTTCGTTCGGTGTTGTAATCACTCCAACGGACCGGCAAAGGCACAACCGGCGAGCCCACCACATTGGGAACCACCCACGGTGCAATCCAGGTCTGGTTGTTCAAAACCTTCCACACCACGCCGTCACTTTCGTCTTTGCGAAGCTGCGCCAAAAGCCATTCAAACTGGGTCTTGCCGAACAGGGTGGGCGTGCCTTCAGGCAAATGCGACGCATCGGCCTGCAATTCATACCGCGGCAGGAAGCTTTGCGTATCCAGCGCGCGAATGCTGGCCAATGGACCGTAATTCAAGCTGCGATACACCAGCAAAGGATCAACTGGCGCGGGATATTCTGAGTCAGGATAAAAAATGAATTCACCACTGCCGTCCGGTTTAACAGGGCGTGAAGGTGTCCATTCCCAAAAAGCGCGTGTGGTGTCTGAAAGCGTGCATGTTGAGCTCACGCCAGCGGGAAGCATGGTGGGCAGCTCATTGCCAAACCCAGGGTCAATGTCGTGATTGTCCCAGGTGATGAACCACGGGTGCTGCTGGTGCGCAGCCATCAATGCAGGGTCCGAACGAAACAGGGCGTACCGCCTGCGACACTCATCCAGATTCAGCCAGTCGCGGTAATCCACATAGGCTGTGTCCTCGATGTTTTTTCGTGCACGCACCTGCTCATCTTCGTCCACAAAATCATAAATGTAATCGCCACAGTGAATCACCAAATCAAGGTCATCGCGCTGGGCAATGGCCTGGTAACCGCTCCAGGTGCTCGACCAATAGCTTGAACAGGACACCACGGCCAGGCGTATTGCAGGCACCATTTCAGCGGGTGCCGTGCGCGTGCGGCCCACGATGCTTTTGTGTGGCCCCGTAATGAATTGGTAGTAATAGGTGGTGGCGGGTTGCAAACCCTGGGCATCCACTTTCAAGGTGTAATCGTGTGTGGCCACAACACGTTGTGTGCCCTGCCGAACCACATTTTGCATGTCGGCTGTACTGCTGACGATCCAGCGGACCTGAACACCCTGCGGCGGGTACTCCGGCAAAGTGACGCGGGTCCACAAAATGACGCGATCGGCCAGTGGATCGCCGCTGGCCACACCATGCGCAAACGGCATGGCCAACACCATGGGAAAGTCAAAACCGGCAGGCTCGAATCCCGGTTGCGGCAAGGCCTGCTCGAATTCATTGCTGGCAATGGGTGCGCCGGGCCCCGGGTCAGAAGGATTCACCGGGGAACCGGTATTGCCACCCAGCATGCTTCCATCCGAACCACAGCCCACAAGGCTTGTGGCTGCAATCACCTTCAATACGTCGCGGCGCTTCATTACATTTCCCTGTGCTTTTCGTTGTCTCTGTAATTTGTACTGTTGAAGCTGAAAAAAGGATTGAAAAGCCAAAAGTGGACACACACTAAAAGACAGGTCTTCTTGTTGAAACATGGAAAAACTGCAAGTTCTGTGTAAGCAAAGCCCCGAATGATCTTGGATACCCCCCACTTAGATTATTGACTTTTGCAAAATCCACTGATGTTTGTAATTATTCAAAGTATGCTTTAACAATCCTGTACAAATATTAAAAACAAAAAGGTGCAACTTGACCAAACCTGTCCGCAAAACAAAAGGCAAAGAAATTCCTCCAATCAGCGAAGGAGCGAAACTCGTCGATCAGTATTTCGATCACGTGGGGGAAGCGTTTCTGCGCCATGCTCCCGAGATATCACCCGACAAACTGAGGGACTGGCGCCCCAAACTATTCAGCTTTACCCGACTGAACCCTTGGTACGGCGGCTTGGTTGGTGTGCACCGCAAGCGGATAGGTGCAGGCAAAGACAAACTGGTGTGGCTGGAAATTGGGCATGAAGCCAGCCCAGCCCTGCTGTTGATGCACGGCTTTGCTGCAGCGAAGGAACACTGGCTGCCATTGCTGCCTTTTTTCGCTGGGCAGTTCCGCATCCTGATTCCCGACCTCCCGGGTTGGGGAGAAAGTGGATTCAATCCCGAGCATCACTATGGGCTTGAAGACCAGACAGAACGCCTACACAACTGGTTGACGCAAATCGGCGTGCACAAGGTCAACGTGGTGGGCAATTCCATGGGTGGCGCGTTGGCAGGCCTTCTTGCGGCCCGCTTTCCGCAAATGGTCACCAGCTTGGTGCTGATGGATGCCCTCGGTTTGCCCGGCAATGAAGAAACCGATTTCATCCGCGAAGTGTTGCGTGGCAAAAACCGCCTGGTGCCCCGCGCACCCATGGATGTCATGAAACTGACCGACCTGGTGTTTCACAACCGGGCGCTGGCAGCCTCGGCCGCATTTTTCTCGGCAACCGAGTTGATTCACCGAAAAGACGTCAACAGCTTCCTGTTTCAGGAAATGTTGAGCCGCAGGCCAGACTACACCAAGGCCACTTTCGAGGACATTACTGCCCCAACCCTGGTCATGTGGGGCAAGGAAGACGCAGTGCTTCACCTGAGCTGCGCCTATGAATTCGAACGGCTGATCAAGCGTGCAGAAATGTGTCTGTTTGATGGCGTGGGCCACTTGCCCATGATTGAAACCCCCTACCCTTGCGCGCAGGCCATCAAGGAATTCGTGTTACGCAACATTTGAGGCGAACATCCGTTCTTGTGATTTGCTGATTTTGTAGCATTTTGCTACAATTCAACAACTCACAGGACAATCAATGGAGTTCAGCATGGCCAAAGCGTCTTCACCCATACGAATTCAATCGGATTTGATGAGCAATGCCACAGCGCTTGGCAAACTCCACCACCGCAGCGCGGCGGAACAGATCGAATACTGGGCCAGCATCGGCCAGAAAGTCGAAAGCCTTCTTGATCCTGAAAGCCTGCTTCAAATCAAGGCGGGTTTGCTCCGCCTGAAACTGGAACAGGTCAATGCGCCGCCTTTAAGTGCTGATCTCGTATTTGGCAATCTCGACATGAAACGCAGCACCGGTGAATTGCAAGCCGAAGTCAGCCAGAACAAGGTGCGCTACCAGGCCAGCAGCAGCCACCCAGGTTTGCTGGAACAAATCGACGCAAAAGGCAAAATCAGGATTGGTCAGTTTGACAACGGCGTGTTCAAACCCATCAAGCCGGCATGAAACAGCTTTGGTTACTGGTTGGCGGAAACGGGGCGGGCAAATCCACTTTTTACCGCACTCAATTGAAACCGCTGGGCATGCCGTTTGTGAATGCGGACGACATTGCGCGTGATGTGTTTTCGCAATCACCCGAAGCCCACAGTTACGAGGCTGCAAAAATAGCAGAGAATCTTCGAAACAGCCTGCTGGATCAAGGCAAGAATTTCTGCTTTGAAACTGTTTTTTCACATCCGTCAAAAATTGACTTTGTCGCCAAGGCCAAAGCGGCAGGATATGCCGTGATCATGGTGTTTGTGCACCTGGATCAAACTGGTTTGAACAAGGCCCGGGTTCAACAACGCATGGAAGTGGGTGGACACACAGTACCCGACGACAAAATTGAAAGCCGTATTCCAAGAACAATTCAAAATGTGTTGGCCGCCCGCCCCCTGTGCGATGACCTGTGGGTACTCGACAATTCCAGTGCCACTGATCCATTCAGAAAAATACTTCGTATTCAAGGTGAGCAGGTTCAAACCTTCGCAGAACAATTGCCAGAGTGGGCGGAATGCTTCCTCGTTCAATGAACGAATCACGCAGGGTGTAGTCTTATTTTTTGTGTGTGATTTTTCAAGGTAACTGCGGTCAATGAAATTTGGAACCCGATTACGAACAGGTTTGCTGGTTCTCGCCAGTGTGGGCCTGCTTGCCTCCTGCAGCGCAATCAAGCTGGGGTACAACAACTCGGTCACGATCGCCTACACGTACTTGAGCAGCAAGGTCGATTTTTCGGCCGAACAGTCCAGCCAGATCAAAACCAGCCTGGCGGAAATTGTTCAGTGGCATCGCCGCAATGAATTGCCAACCTTGGCGCGTGAACTTGAAACAGCCCGTGTGGCGCTGGCAGCGAACGGCAATGCCGTAGTACCTGTAAGTTCTGAGCAGGTTCAGGCACTGAACCAGGCCATTCGCGACTCGCTTCGACGCACAGCAGACCATGCAGCGCCATTGATTGCAAAAAATATGCTGACACTCACCCCCGCGCAAATCCAGGAGATTCAGAAGGCACTTGATAAGTCCAACAAGGAATACCAGGCAGAACGGATCCAGCTGAGCCCCACCAAGCAGGCACAAGCATCGGCAGAAAGAATGACCGAGCGCTTCGAGCGTTGGCTTGGCAACTTGAACCCAGCACAGAAAACTTTGATTGCGACCTGGTCAAGAAACGACATCAATCAAGCTGGTGAGTATTTTCAAAAACGAGTGGAGCGCCAACAGCAGTTCATGCGCCTGGCGCAGCAAGCGTCAAACCAGCAAATTGATGCGGGCAGCCTGAGCCAGGAAATCGCCGGCTTGCTCAACGCCTGGCAAACATCGGCCAGCAGCGCGGAGAGAAATGACAATGAGAAGAGACAAAAGGTCACGATCGACCTGGTTGTGAATGTGTTGAATGCCGCCACTGTAGACCAGCGTAACAAGGCCGCTGAACGCGCGGCTGGCTGGGCTGAAGACTTCCAGATCCTGGCTAGAAATGATTGAGTGCAGTTGAATCCACAGCAGGGTTCAAGCGAGTATCAGTTCCTTGAACTGAATTTCACATGGACACCCTGCTGTGCACAAGAATCCGAACAAGACACTGATCGCGCTGACCTTGTCAGTATTGCTAACCGCTTGCGGCACCGAAGACAACTCACTGACCAACACCCCCTCGACTGGCAACCCGGGCACACCCGTTAACCCACAGGAAACAGCCCAGTGCAATGAAAACTCCTGGTTTGGGGGTGTGACCGAAATATGCAATGGCGTGCTGGTGTACCGGGATTATGTGTACGACGATTATGGCGCTGACACCGGGCTGATTTCACCCAGCCCCGCCCTGCTGAACCTGGCCACGCGCGCCGGTCAACTTGGAAACCCACTGGCCAACACCCCAGGTTTGTTGTCTCCCACGGCAGGTGATTCACGCTACCCGAAAGGTGCTGAAAGCACCGCCGACCTGGTAGAACTTCGCTTGAGCAGACAGGGCAACACCTTCACTGCCAGCTTCGAGATGAATGCCCTCTATGAAGCGGGTCAAACCATCGCAGCCATTGCAGTGGACACTGACAACAACCCTGCCACAGGCGACAAAACACTCTTGGGTCTCCAGGTGACCGGGGCTGATGTGGTGTATGAATTCAACACTGGTAACCCGCAAAACAACTTGATCACCGGCACATTCCCCGCGCCGGCAGGCAACACATTCAAGATGTGGGCTGTCACTGCCAAGGCAGACCGCGAAGTCATGAATGTGGCCTTCCGGGGCGCCGATGAAGAGGCAGGTGCTGAAGGCACCATTCCCGCTCAGGTACTGCCCAACAAGGGCAACTGGTGGGAAGACAAACAGGCTGCCGCGCTGGGCGCGGGCGACATCAGCGAATTTTTCGCACAGGTAGACACAGGCAAACTGACCCCTGGCATCACCGAAAAAGCAGCAGTGGATGCAGGCTTCAAGCAGCGCGTGTACACCTCGAAATACACGGTTCCAAACTCAACCGGCGAAGGCATGGTGCTGCAAGGCATACTGGGTCGGGAAAAACTGGAAAGTACATTCTGCGGCCAGACCTTTCACTTCGTGGGCAAATACCAACCTTACGGCGTATACATTCCCAAGAACGGCAACTTCGATGACCAGCGCAGCCTGCAAGTCATCATGCACGGCTGTGAAGCCAATCACGCCAGCCAGATCAACCAGCCAGGCATGCAAGCCCAGTTCGGTGATCAGCTTGATCGGGTACTGGTCTCACCATTGGGCCGTGGCCCGTATGGTTTCTTTTCCGACCTGTCTGAACGCGATGTACTGGACGTACTGGATGATGCGCTGAACACTTTCAATATTGATGAAGAGCGGGTGTTGGTCGGCGGCTACTCCATGGGTGGCTATGGCTCAACCCGCCTTGCAGCGCTGTATCCAGACCGTTTTGCGGGCTTGAGCAACTGGGTGGGCTTCACCGGCAGCATTCTGAATACGCCCTTGCTGGGTGACACGCTGATTCAGGTGGAAGACGCGCTGACAGCACCCCTGCCCTTCAAGCTACCTGTAAACAGCCGTATTGGTGGCCTGGGCAACATCAGCAACTACCTGGGCAATTTGCGCCACATTCCTGGCACGCATTCTTACGGCGCACTGGATGAACTGGTGCAGGTGAACACCGGCCTGGATTGGGCTTTCAAACTGGGTCAAACCGATGGCGTGATTTACGAGTTTTACATGCACCTGGTGGCCGAACACCTCACCCTGATTGCACTGGACGACTGGCAAAAGGAAGCGGAATTCACCCGCAACCTGAAGCGCGTCAAAAACCCGGGGCGGATCACCTACAAGACCAACGAAGCCTTTGCATTTCCCGAATACGAGATCAAGCACGACAAGGCCTATTGGTTAAGCAACATCAAGGGCCGTGGTGAGGGCGACATTTCAATGGATGTGGAAAGCTTTGCCTGCGCACGCACCACCCTCAGTTTCGAGAATGGGCAGACACTGGGCAACGGGCCGGTGCCCTTTGTTCAAACATTCCGCAGGCTGGCTGGCCTGCCTGTGCAAGCCGCCTCTAACAACCGCTTTACGGCCACATTCAGCAACCTGGCCTCAGTTGACGTGGACACGGTGGCCAGCTGCCTGCAAAACGGCGCAGCATACACCGTCAATTCCGACGGCCCAGTGGTGCTGAAATTCAGCAACGGCAAAACGCTGAACCTGCCAGCAGGCACCAGCACCGGAAATCTGTAAAGCTTACGAAGCAAGAAGGTCTTGTACCTTCTTGCTGCTGTAAAACCGTTGCAAGTTGCGTCGTAGAAAGCTTTCTGCAACACCTTCCTTGATGATCAAGGCTGCAAGGTCTGGAATGTAATTGTCCAGTTCGTCCATGATCATTTCCCGAGTGACACCAATATCATCCAGCAAATCCTGAAGCGACTGCTCACCGTATTTTTCAAAGAAAAAGTCCACACCCAGATCAATGCACGACTTCAGGTAATCGGTGTTTCTGAACTCAAGCCAGAACTCGTACCCCAGCACCATGAATTCCTGCAGGTCCTGTTCGGTGACATAGTCGCGATAGGCTGTCAAAGGCCATTCACGCACCACATCCCAAAAGGCCAGTGCGCTGTTCATCGCTGTTTCGCGGTACTGCTCGTTGTCCAGGGTTTCGTCCACCATTTCAAGCGAACTTTTTACACCGCTTTCCATCAGGTTGCGCACACGGTCTTCCAGCCCTTCTGACAAATCAGGGGCCTTTGAACTGAGCCACTCGCGCACCTTGCGGGTACTGCTGGCCACAGTGGAAAATTTCATCAGGTTGTTTTGCTCAAACACATAACCCTTGAGCACCGTGAAAATGACATCGGATAAAAAGTGCCGGAACGGCGTGCTGTTCCGAATGTTGGTGACCGCGTGATCAAGCACGCCTTCCTTTTCGAAGATTTTCTCGATGAATTCTGTGGCAATCGAATCGGACACCACCTCACCTACCTTGGTCGTGCGGCTGGCTGGAAATTCAAAAATTCGGTTGGCAATTTCACCGAACAACTCGGGAATTGCACCACCGATTTCCATTTCAACCGCATAGCGCTGCGCGGTGGCCTTCACTTTCTTTTCGCTCACCGCATCGCGCAAACGAATGTGTTCAAAACGGTCCAGAAAATAACCCACCTCTTCGGAAAGCATGGCCTGAAACTTCTTGCCTTTCAGGTTCTGAAGCCAAAAGGCCACCTCTGCCTCAAGCAGTTGCGAAGCAAGGTCTTGGGGCACAGAAGCGCTGGGTTTTGCCATGATTCATCCGATGTGGTGTAAGGTTCAATGATTCTAACCCGCAGCATTCAAATCGCCATGAGGCAATACAAATATTACGAGTTCGTGTTGGTGGCCTTTGTCGCCGTGCTTTTGTGTTCAAACCTGATTGGACCGGCAAAAATTGCCGAGCTCAACCTGCCCTTGATTGGCACCGTAACTTTTGCCGCCGGTGTTCTGTTCTTTCCAATTTCTTACATTTTCAGTGACATTCTGACGGAAGTGTATGGTTATGGCCGCGACAGGCGTGCAGTGTGGGCAGGCTTTGGCGCGTTGATTTTTGCATCCTTCATGGCGTTTACAGTGGTGAACCTGCCCGCAGCGCCTTTTTGGGCCGACAGGCAACCCGCCATCGAAAGCGTATTCGGCAACACCTGGCGCATTGTGCTGGCTTCACTGATCGCATTCTGGAGCGGCAGTTTTGTCAACAGCTATGTGCTGGCCAAAATGAAAATCTGGACGCAAGGAAAGTGGTTGTGGACCCGCACCATCGGCTCAACCGTGGTGGGTGAATTCATTGATTCAAGCCTGTTCTACACCATCGCCTTCTGGGGAATCATGACAACCGACCAGATCATCACTGTGGCGCTTACCCAGTATGTGTTGAAAACAGCTTGGGAGATTTTGGCCACTCCCCTGACTTACTGGATCGTGGCCCGATTGAAGCGCGCCGAGAATGAAGACTACTACGACAGGGATACCCGTTTCACGCCGTTCAGTTTGAAGGTGTAAGTGCCCCAAGGGCCACCCGGCGTGCGGTGATGAAATGGCGTTGCCAATATGGACTGAACAATTTGGCAATTTCAACGCCTGCCACGGTGGACACATGCATGAACCGGTTGTCGCCCATGTAAACACCCACATGGCGGCGAGTGGGACCTGTTCTGAAAAACAGGAGGTCACCCGTGCGCAGATCCGTCATGTCCACGCGTTCGCCCACGGTCATTTGTTCCCGCGAACTGCGTGGCAGTTCAAACTTGAACTTGTCCTGAAACAGAATCTGGATGAAGCCGGAACAATCAACACCCCGTGTTGTGGTTCCACCCAGCTTGTGGCGGGTACCTGCCCAATTGGAATAATGGGCCAAGAGGGCATTTTGCAAATCGGTGCTGTAGGAATACTCAACTGGCGGCAGGCTGGAGGACTCCTCCATCGAGGAATTGGCCATTGCAAGACCGGGTAAAACTGACAGCATCAATACAATCACACTGCACTTCATACTGCTGAATCGGGTGACACGGGGCATGTTGCTGCTCCTAAAATCGTGTGTTATCGACAAGCGTTTGACTGCTTTAGAGGGACCGTATCATAGCGGCAAAGTACAGAACAATCGGTAAAACTCTGTAAAATTTAGCAAAAAACCCCGAACAGAGGTCGGGGTTTTGCAGAAAAAGCGGGCTGCTTACTTTTTCTTTTCTGGCTGCTTTTCGCCGGCTTTGGGTTGATCACCCAGAATCGATTTGGCAGGACAAATTTTAAATGCGGGACATTTTTGACATCCAACAGCGATTGCGATAGGGCAAACGGTCATGGTGATCCTCATGGAGTAAAGGGAAAAATCCCTGACGCAATATTGCAGGTATTCCCACATTTCAACAAGGGTTAATGCACGGTTCCTGTAGGGGATTTATTCAGTTGATGATTCACAAAGTTCTGCGCAGCCACACGCGCGAAGTTTTCTTCTTCAGTGGACACATCGTCCAGCAACAGTTGCAACTGCTCTGGAATGTCGGTTTGCGGAAAAAGTACCTGGTAAATGTAAAGCCAGCTCAGAGCCACACCCCTGTTCTTCTCCACCTCCACCCCATCAAGATGCAATAGCGACAAAGTCAACAGCGACAAAGGCGACCCCAGTTTGGCTGCTTCAGTGAGGTAAGCCAACGCCAGGTGAATATTTTTGACCACGCCCTTGCCGTGCAGGTAATACACACCCACGTTGTGCATGGCTTGTGCCAAACCACCCTGCGCCGCTTTGTCAAAGTACTTGAAGGCTTGTAGCAGGTCAGGGGTTTCTCCACGTTCAAGGTCAAGCGCCAAACGATAGGCTGAATTCGGGTCGCCCAAATCAGCTGCCTGTTTTACGTAACGCTGAGTCAGTATCGGATTGGCCTCAAGTTGACCTTCAACACCACCTTGGTGAATTTGCGCAAGCGTCAGCACCGCCATCAGCACATTGGCCTGCGCTGCCTGCTCCAGCAATTGCAAACCACGTGGAAAATCCTGGTGGCCCAACTCGCCCGAAAGCAGCAAACGGCCCAGAATGACCTTGGCATCCACCTCGTTTCGGGCAACGCCCTGTTCAAGCCAATGAAGGGCCTGTACGCAATCCTCTTCATTGCGACCTTCCGCATACAGGAAAGTGAAAGCAATCAGATTGCAATGTCCATCCCAGTTGTTACTCAGGGTTTGAAGCAGACGCTCGCGGGCCTGCAACAATTTCTTGTCGACAAACAGGGATTTGATTTCATCGGTGAACTCAATGGGTGCGGTGTGTTGCATGGGGTGTGGACTTTTTGCTGTTCGAGCCGAAATTCTACCTGCCTTGAGCCTGCAGGCACATCGCTGCTGCGAAACCGGGTGTAACGCTGTGTAAACTAGGCGGCAACTCTTTACACAGGTCACCCCCATGAACACACCCACCATTGCTGTGCAAATCAAAGAAGATGTGTATGCGGAAATGAAAGCCCTACACGTGCGCGCAGCCAAGCCCATCAGCGACGAAGACAAGGCGCTGGGCGCAGACCTGCTTGCGCAAACCTATGTGCAGTTGCTGGACACCTGTTTCACCCATTTGCTCGACGATCTGAATTCAACCCAACCCGACAAAATGTTGTTGGACGCCTCCAAAGTGATTCACAAGGTACAAAGCGAAGCCCAGCACTACATCGGCTGGTTGATCAAGTTCATCGCCAACAAGCGCGTGCCGCCGGTCATCCATCATTTTCATGACATTGTTCACCTTGTAGAAATCGACGGGGTCATGAAACCCTGCATTCTGATCCCGGTGACTGCCACCTACGCCGACAAGGCCCGCAACGTGATGGATGCATTGAAAAACAAGGACACCACGCGCATGGAAGAAGGTGTGGAATTGCTGATTGAAGCGATTGAAACCGCGCTGGTGCCCCTGGTTTACACCCCCAAGGACTTGATGGGCTTCAACTTCGTGATCAGCAAGACCATCAACGGCGTGATCAACGTGCTGCACACCTTGTTCAAACACACGCTGCGCAAACTACCTCCGCACATCAAAGTGGAAAGCTACCCGAAGGTCGCGAACCATTTCGCGACCTTCCTCAAGTAAACGGGCTTAAACAGGCTTGGAGATGAACTTCACCACCGCCGTGGCCCAGCTGCGGGGTGTGAAGCGAATGCTTTGCGCCATGGTCCAGTTCAAGGCACCGTGAATGTACACGCGCTGGTTGCGCATCATGGCCTTGTAACCCTTGATGGCCACATCTTCCGAACTGGGCATGCGTTTGCCCTGCACCAGTGCAGATTTCTGCATATTGGCTTCCGCCTGAAATCCTGATGCAGTGGGCCCGGGGCACAAGGCGCATACTGCCACACCACTGTCTGCAAGCTCTTCAGCCAGCGCTTCACTGAAGCTGAGTACATAGGCCTTGGTGGCGTAATAGGCAGCCATGTAAGGGCCAGGCTGAAACGCTGCGGTGGACGCCACATTCAATATCTTGCCGCGTGTGCGGAGCAAATCGGGCATGAAACCGCTGCACAACACTGTAAGCGCTTCCATATTGAGTCGAAGCATGCTGGTGGTCGCTTCCACCGGCGTGTCTTTGAACAGGCCATAGGTGCCCACACCGGCGTTGTTCACCAGGTAAGTCAGCTCAATGGAATTGGCCTTGACCTTTTGAATCAACTGGTCGGCCTCACCTGGTTTGGAAAGATCGGATGGAATCACTACAACATCCACGCCATACTGCTGACGCCAGTGGGTTGCCAACTCTTGCAGCTTATTCTCGTTGCGTGCGCTCAGCACCAACGAAATGCCATCTTTCGCAAAACATTCAGCCAGGTGCAAACCAATACCGGACGATGCGCCGGTAACCAATGCCCATTGTTTCATTGTGACTCCCCTCTTCTTACAAAATCGGCAATGGCCCACAAAGCTCGGTCTGCCTTCTCGACAAACGCATTGAACATCTGGAAATTGTGCCACATGCCCGGATACACCGTACATTCCACTTGAACGCCTGCTTCCCGCGCCACGCGTTCAAGCAAAAGCGCATCATCCAGCAAAATCTCGTCGCTGCCGCACTGAATCAACATGGGTGGCAAACCGTCGAGGTCAGCAAACACAGGCGACACTTTGGGATCGCTGGCCAACTCCTCACCACAGTAAGCCTGAACGCCACGCTGAAGGGGCACCACACTCAACATCGGGTCAATTTTGGCTTTGCTTTGTATGGACTCCGCGGTCAAGGTCATGTCCACGAACGGAGAAATCATGACCATGCCACCCGGCAAAGGCATGCCTTCGTTGCGTGCAAACACGGCCATCGCCAATATGTGTGCCCCGCCTGCAGAATCACCTACCAAGGTAATTTGGGCCGGGTCAACATCCAGGTCGAGCAAGGCCTGGTAGGCAGCCAGCCCATCCTCCAGGGCTGCGGGGTAAGGGTGCTGCGGTGCAAGGCGATAATCCACCAGAAAAACACGGGCGTTGCAGCGCACCGCCAGTTCACTGGCCAATGGCAAGTGCGTTTCCAGTGAGCCTGCAAAAAAGGCTCCACCATGCATGTGCAGAAGCACCTGGTCCGTGTGCGCATTGGCCGGGCGAACCATGGCGCACATGCAAGTGCCTAACTCGAGATATTCAACACGGGCATCATGGCGCACCTTGAACAAAGGTGCACCGGCATTCATGGTGGCAGCAAGCCAGCTGAGCGGGATAGGCAATTTACCAGGTGTTTTGAAGGTGCTGCGCAGTGTCGCGCGGACGGCTTTCTCAGCCACGTACTGAATGGGGTTCATGGGCATTTGGTCTCCGAATGTGACAGCGAAATACGATCTGTGCTGCTTTTGTTATTTCCCCAATATAGCGAATTTGCGACAGGCAGCATCCCACCCCGATCACCCTGCCCCACAACAAGTTAGACTATTGCTTCCAATTTTCAAAAATTTCCCGTGAAAACAAACGCTTCTCCAAAACAATTAATTCTCGGCCTGATTTTGGCCGCCAAAGGTCGACAGGTTAAAGCCGCACACATGGTGCTGGCCTGCAGCTTGTTCGGTGTGTCTGAAAACAGCGCAAGGGTGGCCATGGCCAGGCTGGTTGCAGAAGGCCAGCTGAAATCAGCCGGGCGTGGCATTTACACCTTGGGAAAACAGGCGGTGTTCACCGGGCAAGACATTCAAAGCTGGAACGACAGGCTCACCGCCACTTGCGACTGGAATGGCCACTTCTATGCGGCTTTCACTTCCCACTTGGGCCGCAGCAACCGAAAGCATCTTCAGGTGCGCGAGAAAGCGCTGCTTTTGATGGGCTTTCGTGAATTGGAGCAAGGGCTGTTTGTACGCCCTGCCAACTTGAGCATGGGTATTGACGGTGTGCACAACAGGCTGCTGGCACAAGGCGTCGAAAAAGAACTGATCACTTTCGAGCTGGTTCCTAAAAACCCTGCACAAGCGAAGACACTTCAGAAACTCTGGGATCTCAAGAAACTGGAAAGACACTATCAAAGCCACACCAAAAAACTGAATGACTGGATGCAGGGATATGGCCGCATGAAGCTGGAAAAGGCTGCCCGGGATGCCTATTTGGTGGGTAGCCAGGCCATTTATGAAGTGCGACGTGACCCCCTTTTGCCTGCTGAATGGATCGACGCTGCTGCACGGCAGCAATTCTTTGAAAGCGTGCTGCGCTTTGATGACACGGGCACAAGGGTGTGGCGCGAGTTGCAACTGCGCATATTGAAAGACGAAGAAGTGATCTGAAATAGCAGCTCATTACACTGCTTTACTTTTTATAAGCGATCTGTAATATTACATTCACAACTGTCAACGTCATTGATGTTAATGATGCAGAACAATGTGGAGACCGTAATGAGCACAGACCTGTCCAGTTCGATCAAGAAGCCCACTTCCATCCACCAGAAAGGTTCCAGCTTTCCGGTGCGTCGAATGGATTTTGATTTTTCAAACATCAATCGACACTTTCTCGCAAACGACCCGGCCTGCAGCCATGTGTGGACTGCTTTTCAGGCCTACTTTCCGGAAGGCGAACAGTTTTTCGTTGATGCTGTACGCGATGCCAAAAAATACGTGAAAGATGAAGCCCTGTTGCGCGAAATCAGCGCTTTTATTGGACAGGAAGCAATGCACGGCAAAGAACACCTGGAGGCCAATGCCGAACTGAAAAGGCAAGGCATCAATGTGTACGGCTGGGATGCACGCGCCCGCTGGGCCCGCAAGAAACTCAACAAACTGCTGCCCGTGAAGGCCAGGTTGGCCGGCACCACAGCGGTTGAGCACTACACTGCGGTGATGGCCGAGCACCTGATGAAAAGTGACAGCTTTCACAAAATGATCGTGGACCCGAAGATCAAGAATCTGATTTTCTGGCACGCCATGGAAGAAAGCGAACACCGTGCAGTGGCCTTCGATACGCACAAGGCAGTGGGTGGAACCTATGCCCAACGTGCTATTGCAATGACGATTGTTTCAATTGGTATCGGGCCGGTGGTACTCGCCGCCATGCTGAGCTGCATGAAGCAGGACGGCGAATTACTCAACGCCAAGTCCTGGCTGAAATTCACCGACCTGTATTTCGGGCGCAAGGGCATCTTTCGAAAAATGATTCCCGACCTTGCCCTGTTTTACAAACGTGACTTTCATCCCATGCAAACCAATATGGATGAACCCATGCAGTTGTGGAAGGAAAGGCTGGCGCTGGCTTGATAGTCTAAAGGCCAGATGGTGGCGCCTATCGCCCCCTGTTGGCGCATCCGGCTACATGCATGGTGAGCCTGACACCTTAAGCTGAATCAGATCGCACAGGAGACTCCGATTTGATTCAGCTCAAACATTCAAGACCTATATTGCTGCCGATCCTGTTACTGGCCAGTGTCATATTGGCCGCCTGCCAGACGGATGGAACAGAAAACAACTCTGTGCCAGGTCAGCAGTCTACGGTTGTTCAAGGCGCAGAACAGGTTCCTGCAACAACCACACAGGCCTTGGGCTTGGACACATCTTGCGACACCAGCACCCCTTACACCGCACTTTGGTTTCAGTGCGAAGCAGCCAGTTTTGCGCTGCTGCGCAAAGGCTTTGAAGAATCGCTGAGCAATACACGCTTGCAACAAGCGGTGATCACCCAATCCGCCATCAACACCCCGGTGCCATTTGCACAGGTGTTGAACAACCCGGATCGAATCTCTTCTCTGCTCTCACCCAGTGCTTACTGGGGCCTGACCCTGGTAGGTGACCCGTTTCGCTACCCAAACTCAAACGGTCCGAATGGCGCAAGGTTTTACAACACTGAAGCCGATGTGGTGCCCGTACTTTTTCATGACCACACCTGCGCCAAACTGGACGGCACAGTCTGGATGCCGCAGAACACCCCCGAAGGCACAAAACTTCCAGCGGTGGTGATCAACAATGGGTCGTTGGTGGGTACCCAACCGCTGTACTATTGGGCCGCCCAGGCACTGGTGCGTGCCGGTTACATGGTGCTGACTTTCGACCAGCGAAGCCAGGGTAGGTCTGACACCCTCGGCGCAAGAGGTGAAATTGGTAGCAACATCGACCCGTCGGTGTACTGGCTGAACCTGGTGGATGCGATTGACTTCCTTCACAGCAGCCGTTCGAAAAACCACCCCTGGCAAGATCTGTGTGCGGAAACGGCGAGCACCAACGCATTCAACCCGCTGCATGCCTTTCTGGATAGGGAACGGCTGGGTGTCGCAGGGCATTCCTTCGGTGCCGCTGGCGCCACCTTCGCCCAGTCTTTCGGGGCCAAGGGCGCAAAGCCCTGGCCGGGAAAAATTAGCAAGGAAAATCCCATTGACGTCATCGTGGCCTGGGATGCACTAGGCCACCCGGATTCACCAATCAACGCCAACGGCGGAACTTTCACGCTGGGGCTTGGAAACTATGCAGGCCCGGTGTACAACCTGACTGCTACGCCCTACCCAGCGGTCATTCCACGCGTACCCGCATTGGACCTGCCCAGCGACTACGGTGTTTTTTCAGCACCTTACCTTTTGGGCAAAAACCCGGAGAGGTACCTCACAGCCAACCGCTTCTGGCGGGACAACGGACAACCCGCCATGGTGGTGGTGCCCCATGCATCCACGCACACGCAATACTCGCAAGGCCTTCTTCTGCCCTCTTCAAGCTGGTGCGCAAGCAATTCCGAGGAAGTGTGCGACAGCGGCTGGGTGATCCGCATGGCGGAACATTACACGGTCGCATGGTTTGATCGCTGGCTGAAACAACAAGGCGAGAAAGGATTTGATACAGCAGATCAGCGTCTGCTAGACAACGGGAACCCCCTTACCGGTGCTGCCAACATGAGCTGGCATTACAGGTCGGCTCGCTATTTCAGCGACCGAAGCGGCAAAGCCCACGATTGCGACAACCTTCGGTCAGATTGTTGATTTTTTCTGGCGCCAATTGCTGGGGGTTTGTCCTGTCCAGCGTTTGAATGCCCGGCTGAAACTGTGACGGTCGGAAAAACCGAGCTTCAATGCAATGGCTTCCACATCCAGTGACGGATTAGCCAGATATTGCGTGGCTAGGTTGGACAGCGCCTTGTTTTGCTGGGCCTGAAAAGACGTATTTTCTGCCTTGAGACGACGCTGCAAGGTTCGCGCAGGCACGTCCAGCGCACGGGCCACATCAACCACCGAAGCATCGACCTGCCTGATCAAGTGTTTCAACACCAGCTCGGCAACAGATTTACCGCCCGACATGGTGCGAATGGTGTCCTCGATGGCCAGCGCTGTCAGGGCATTGACACGGGCGGAATCCCTGGCGATGGGCCTGCCGAGTTCTGCGTAAGGAATTAACAAGCCGCTGAAGTCGGATTCAAACACTGGCACTTGCCCCAATACACTGCTGTACTCGCTGTTGCTGGCGCCAGCTGAGTGGGCAAAATGAGCCTGAAAATTTGCATTGGAAGGCAACAGTTTCCGCAGGAACAACACTGCGCTGCCAACCACGGTGTCGACAATGCCATTCAACGCTGGGCGGCTTGAATTGTTGCCGACAATGTTGACCTGAAAGGCAATCTGGCTGCCCTTGGGCTGTACTGAAAACTGAAACTCGGGCACCAGCAAAGCTGGCAGCCAGTCAATGATTTTCGCGGCACTTTCCAGTGTGGGGCTGGTGGACAAAAACGCTTCCACTTCCGGCAAAAAATCAAAACTGAAATTCTCGGCCATGGCCAATGGAAAGTAAGCGCGGGTGCTGGCCGCCATGGCTGAGGTATACAAATCCACGATGTTGGCCAGGGTCAGGTCATAACCCACCCTGCGCTGCATGTCGAACTCAACCCCCGCCCTGGCGAGCACGGCATCGGTTGAAAAGCCACATTTCAAGCCTGCGGCAGAAAGGCGGGAATAGCTGTAAATACTCAGAGAGCCAAAAGGCGGCATACGCAGTTCTTCAAGTTGTCGTGGTGGGTACCCTGCTGGCGCAGGGGGTTACAGACTCGCAAGTCGTGACTCCCTACACTGGTGTGAAGTTTCAAAAGGAGCAAGTCATGCAAATCAATCAAAATATCACCAGCGACATTAAACCCCGTGAACAGTTGGACTTCAAGCTGAACAATGAAATTCCAAAATACTGGTTCCGTGGGGACGCTTACAAAACCCGCATTGTGGATGGTTTCCAGTTGGCCTTCCCGGAAGGCGAACGCTATTTCATCACCAGCGTCCGATTTTTCCGTGACATGGTTCAAGATCCGCAACTCCAGGAAGACATTCGTTGCTTTATTCGACAGGAAGGCCAACACGGCATGATGCACACTGCGTTCAACAAGGTACTCGCTGAACAGGGCATGCCGGTTGAGAAAATCTTGAAGCGTGAAAAAGGCAACCTTGACAGAATGACCCGACAGTATTCACCACGATTCAACCTGGCCTTGACCGCTGCGTTTGAACATTTCACAGCGTTGATGGCGGAAACATTCTTTGCACGGAAGGACGTCATGGCGGGCGCTCATCCCCGTGTTCGCGCCTTGATGGGCTGGCATGCCATTGAGGAAATGGAACACCGTGCAGTGGCATTCGATGTATATCAAAAAGCAGCAAAAGGCGGTTACTGGATGCGGGTCATGGCCATGACTCTGGCTGTGGTGAAGGTGTTCATTGCCCTGTACAAACTGACGGATGAAATGCTGGTGGCAGATGGATTCAAGCTGGGCAAACGGTTGACCATGCACTTGAAAAATCTGCCCTGGCTGTTCGGCCCGAGAAAAGGTGTTTTCTCCAGCATGCTGCCCAACCTGCTGGATTATTACAAACCAGGTTTCCACCCCAACCAGCAAGCAGTGATTCACAATTACCCAGCCTGGATTGCGGCATATGAACAAAGCAATGACCCCTTGCTGGCCGGGGAGGCACTGTATCAGGCTGCCTTCTAAAGCCCCATCCTGAGATCAATTATTGCAATCATGAAAATAAATTTGAACGATTGATTGAATCTGAGTTACATTTTTGGCAGTATTATTGTTAAACGTTGTAAACATAGACGTCTGCCAGAATAAAAACACAAGCTGGCAGGCGGTTTGAAATTTAAAAACGACCAGCAAAAAACTCACGACAACTCAAGTTGGGCGCACTGCGACCCGACACGTCGGAGGCAGGAGACAGACAAATGGTGTTTTTGCAGCAAAGCTCCCTTCGGAGAGCGTGTGCCGTTGCGTTTTCAATGACGGCATTCACTTTAAGCCAACAAGCATTCGCGGGTGCCACCGCCAACGACAACCAAAGCACAATGGGTATCGCCACAGCGGGCGCAGGCCAGGCTGCGGAAGCGTCGGATGCAGCAGTGATCTTCTTCAACCCGGCGGCACTTACACGTTTCAAGCGGATTGAAGTCTTGAACGTGGCAAGTATTGCCACTTTCCAGAACGACTACACCTCAAGCCAGAACAACGACGGCCCCCCCACCGATGCGGGTACACGCGGATCGGCAGGGCAGTTCTTTTCCAGAAAAGATGGTTATGACTCAGCCCTGTTCATTCCGGGCTTGTTCGTGGCTGTGCCTGTAACACCCAAATTGGTTGTGGGTTTCAGTGCATCCGGTTCCCATGGTTTGCTGACCCGTTACGAAGAAAACTTCCCTGGCCGTGGTTCAGGCCGTGAAAGTGATTTGAAAATCACGCGTGTGAACCTGGGCTTCGGTTACAAGCTGTCCCCGACCCTGTCAATTGGTGCCAATGGTTCGGTTGAACGGTACTTCCAGTCCATCAAACTGCGTGTGAACTTCCGTGATGCGGTGAACAAGCTTGGGCCGGATGGTGTGGACACTGCAGCATTGCTCGATGGATTGGCTTTGCTGGACCCCCGAGCCGAAGTGCCGGACGAAACCGACGGCAAGCTGCGGGTTTTTGGCAAGTCATTCAACCTGCAGGCGGGTCTGCTTTGGGAGCCAACTGAGAAAACGCGCATCGGCGTGTCGTATCGACCCAAGTCAAAGTTTGATGGCAACCAGGGCGAGCTGACCATCAATGAAAACGGGCGAACTGCAGCTTTCAGAGAGTTCCTGGCCACCAGCCCGCTGCTGGGTGTCGGTGGTCCGCTGCTGGGCGTGGACGCACAAACTGCCGCTGGTGATTTGGCACCTCAACAACAGGCACGCCAGAACATTACGCTTGCCGACGAGTTTCGCTTGTCCTTATTCCACCATTACAGCCCAAAGCTGGACTTGATGGCCACTTACACCTACCAGGACTACACCGACACATTCCTGCGGTATGAGCGTGTCAGCAATGGTCGGGTTATTCAGGACGTTCCGCAGAACTTCCAGATTACTGAGTCGTATCGCATTGGCTTGAATTACAAGATGTACAAGCGCCTGACCCTGCATGCGGGCTATGCACAAGAAAATGGCGCGGTGGGCGACGACTTGCGCATTCCGATTTTGCCGGACAACGACCGCCGCTTCTATGGCATTGGTGCAAGCTTCTCGCCAAGTCGTGACACCACCATTTCAGTGGCTTACCAACTGCTGGACGTGGATGCGGGCCAAGTGGGCAACAACAAGCAAGTCACGCCGGTTGAAGTGTCTGGCGGCTCGTTCCAGGGCGTGGCCGACCTGGATGCCGAGTTCTACTCATTCAGTTTGATTCAACGATTCTAAGTGTTTGTAAAAACACCTCTCAAGCAGTAACTTGAAACGGTCGCTTTAAGCGACCGTTTTTTTCGCCTGCTCCACTTGCATGCGAAGTTCCTGTTCCAGCGCTGGGTCCAGCCTAAGTTGTTTGGCCAATTCCTGCAGATAACTGCGTTCCATGAAACTTTCCTCATCGACCACCAGTACGCTGGCTAGAAACATCTCTGCGCCCAATTCAGGCGTGGTGGCGTAGGCTGCAATTTCCACAGGGTCCAATGGTTTGTTCATTTCTTGGTCAAACCAGCGCTGAAGCTGCGGATCACTGGTCAATTTGGCAATTTCACCATCAATCAACTGGCGTTCTTTCATGTCGATGTGACCATCGGCTTTGGCTGCACCAATCAAGGCGCGAAGAATGGCTTGGCTGTGCTGCTCCACTTGCGGTTCAGGCAGGCGATCCACTGTTTGGGGTTCCTGGGTTGCTGCAATATTGCCCTGTTGCTGTTGCCAATTACCATAGGCTTTGTAGGCCAGCACACCCAAGGCAGCAAGACCACCATAGGTTAGCACCTTGCCACCCATTTTCTTGTGGCGCTTGTTGCCCAGCAACATGCCCAAGGCTGCGGTAGCAGCGGCACCGCCACCCGCACCCACCAGCATGTCCTTCATCTGCATGCCACCCACGGTTTTTCCACCGGTTTTTACACCGGAGTTGCCGCCACCTTGCATCATCTCGGTTCCGGCTTTCAATAGTTGGTCAATCAGGCTTTTCGAATTCATTCACAGCTCCAGTTTTTGTTCTTGAACAGGAATGGACTACGATGCGTCAAAAAAATTCAATTCTGGATGGGCTGAGGGTTACATCGGTGTGTTGTAGGCGCACCGAAAACCGATGTGTGACGTGCTGCTGGCACCGGCCAAACCCATGCGGGCGGCTGGTCGGTAACGCAGGCAGTATTCGGCTGCACACAGGTGTGAACCACCCTTGAGGGTGAACAAGATTTGGGCATCCTGAACCGGGCTGCACGAACAGCAGGTGGCCGTGTTGTTGAAAACAGACTGGGTCCATTCCCACACGTTACCGATCATGTCGAACAGCCCAAATCCGTTGGCTGGAAACTGCCCCACTGCGACCGTCCCCGGAGAAGTGTCAGGCTGCCCGCCGGGCGCGTAGTACCAGGGGAAGGCACCTTGCCACACGTGGGCCATACGCTGGCCTTCAGGCGCAAATTCATCACCCCAGGCAAATCGGCTTGGACCCATGCCACCTTTGCAGGCATATTCCCACTCGGCCTCAGTAGGCAAACGCCCGCCACACCAGGCCACATAAGCCTTCGCATCAACAAGGGCCACGTGCACAACAGGATGGCTATCGAAATTTGAAGGCAAGGGATCACCGGGACGCGGATTCCGCCAGCTTGCGCCCTGCACTGCCTTCCACCAAAGGTCGGGATTGTTCAGGGGCACCGGGCTCTGGCTCATCTGAAACACATGGGAATGGCCCTGCTGTTCCGCTTGGGTGACGTAACCGGTGGCATCCACAAAACGCGCGAAATCGCCATTGCGCACCGGCAGGCTGTCAATTTGAAAAGCATTGACCTGCACGGGGCGCTGCGGCCTTTCTTCGGGGTAAAAATCATTGGACCCCATGAGAAATTCACCCGCACCGAGATGCACACGTGCGGGTTCAAGAGGTTGAAAGGGCTGACCCGGCAAGTTAGACATTCAAACCCATCTGGCTGATGAAGCGCAGCATTTCAACCGGGTTCACCTTACTGGTGTCCACATCAATGCTCACCTTTCCCAGTTTGCCCTGAAAGGGATTGGGTCCCGAATAACGTGTTGACACCTGGTTGCCAAGGTCTGCACCCAAAGTGAAACCATCGTAGCTGGTGGAAAACAGTACGCGCTTGAATGTGTGTTTGGCCACCTCTTGCCCGTTGACAAACAGGGTGCCCTCCCCATCAAAAGGGCGCGAAGTCATGCGCTGCTGGTACTTGATGCGCAATTTTCCTTCCGGAAGCGGTTTACTACTTTCCATGCGTTCCACATAGGGCACCAGGCTTTGCTCGTAACACAGCTTGCCATTTTGAATGTACAGCACCCAGCCTGCGTACTTGGCCCCCTGGGCCACAAGCACACCATCCCCGGCCGCTTGCGTGCGTTCACATTCCAGCTCAATGGTGTGCGACAAACCACATACAATGGGAGCCACGTCGCGGGCCAGCCGCTCAACAGGCGGGTGAAAATCCCACCGGGCGCGCAAGCCTTTTTCCTGCCTGTCCTGCACCAGCCTCAACACCAGGTTGCGATCATCGAGCGGCAACACATTGTATTGCTGCGCGGCTTGTAACCACTTGGATTTCAAACGCTCGACCACGTCCGGAAACTGGCTGGCCACATCGCGCCCCTCGGCGGGGTCCTGGCTTAAATCATAGAGTTCCCATACATCGTCTTCGAAAGGTTTTCCACGGGTGTGGCGGGCCACTGCACGCCAGTTGTCTTCCCGGTAAGCACGGTTGCCTCCCAGTTCAAAATACTGCTCACTTCGCGTGGGGCTTTGTGGCTGGCTGAATGTGGCCAATACGCTTTGACCCTCAAATGGCTTTTGCACCTGCCCTTTGTAAACGGTCGGCCTTTGTACGCCAGCGGCCTCCAACAGCGTGGGCATCAAGTCAACCACATGCACGAAGTTGCTGCGCAATTCACCCTGTGCAGCAATGCCCTTGGGCCAACTCACAATCAGCGGGTCTGCAACACCACCAAGGTGTGCATACTGTTTGTACATCTTGAACGGCGTGTTGGACGCACTGGCCCAACCCATGGGGTAATGCGGGTAGGTGCCCTCTTCGCCCAGTACGTCATACAGCTGGGCGGCCTCTTCAACCGGAATGGGTCGCCCGAATGCCGGGGCAAACACATTGGGTGTTCCAGTGGGTGTGCCTTCCGGAGAACCACCGTTGTCGGAAAACAGCACCACGATGGTGTTTTCTCGCACACCCAACTCATCCAGACTTTGCAGCAGGCGCGCAATGTTGGAATCCATGTTGCTCATCAGGCCCGCATACACTTCCATGTAGCGCGCGGTAATTTGCTTGTGATTCTCGGGTAGTTTGTCCCAACTGCCTGAACCAAAAGAAAGCGGGGGAAGCTCCACCGTGTCAGGCATGACACCCAGCGCTTTCTGCCGTGCAAGGCGCTCCGCCCGCACTGCGTCCCACCCCTTGTCGTACTGCCCCTTGTAGGCATCGCGGTCACGTGCGCGCGCTTGCAAGGGTGAATGTGGGCCGGGGTAGGCCAGGTGCAGATAGAAAGGACGGCCGGGTTCCAGGGCCTGCTGGGTACTAATGTAGGTGATTGCACGGTCGGTGAGGTCATCGCAGACAAAATAATCGGGGGTGTCAGGCGGCTCGACGGGTGCAATACCATCAAACAGTTCAGAGGGTTTGAAGTAATCGGTGGAATGCCCTTGAAACCAGTAGGCGCGGTCGAAACCGCGGTGGGTTGGCCAATTGTCGTAAGGGCCGTTGGCACCTGTGGTGTGGGCATTGTTCAAATGCCATTTGCCACTTAAAAATGTGGACCAGCCTGCACCTTGCAGCACTTCGGCCAGAGTGGCCGCCTCGTGGGTCAGGTCGCCACGATAACCGGGATAACCTGCATCAATGTCGGCCAACCAACCCAAGCCGGCGGAATGGTGATTCAAGCCCGTGAGAAATGACGCACGGGTGGGCGAGCACATGGAACAGGTTCGGAAGTTGGTGTACTGCAAACCCTGTTTGGCCAAACCGTCAATGGTGGGTGTTCTGATTTCACTGCCATAACAACCCAGGTCGGAGAAACCGCAGTCGTCCAGCAAAATCACCACCACATTCGGTGAGTCTTCTTTGGCTTTGGGCCGGGCAGTGCTGGCTGGCCGCGAATCCTGAAACGACAAACCCACCTGTGCCGCTTCACCTTCGGGCAAGGCTTTCGGGGTCATCAGCGAACGGGCTTTGGTGCTGGCCACATGGGCGCCAGTGGCCGCCACACCGGCTGTGGCGGCACCCACCGCCAGACCTGACAGGAAAGCACGCCGCTTCAAGCGCTTGGGGGACAGGTCTTCAGGCTTGTCGGTTTCATTGTGCGAGTCGTCTTGGTGTGCCATGTCTGTCCCCATGTATTTTTGATTTGATTGTGCCTGTTAACTAGTGACACTATTTGTGTCACTATAACCAAAAGAAAACCGATTCTCAAGGAGGGTGTCAATGGAGCAGCCAAAGGTACTGAAAGTGCATGGCCTGGACTTGTCCTATTTCACGGGCAAGCTGGAAGCCTACCTGCGCAACAAAGGATTGCCCTACGAACTGATCGAAATGGATACACGCGATTTCAAACGCTGTGGCAAAGCCACCGGGGTGGCGCAAATGCCGCAGGTGGAATGGGCCAACGGGCAATGGCTGAGCGACACCACCCTGATCATCGAGTTTCTGGAAACCTTGCACACTCAAAGTAGCGTGTTGCCGGAAAAACCAGCTTTGCGCTTTATGGCCAAGCTGCTGGAAGATTTTGGGGATGAGTGGTTGTGGCGGCCTGCCCTGTATTACCGCTGGGCGAATTCACAGGATGCACGGCTGATGAGCCACCGGCTGGCAGACGGCATGATGAGCGACGTACCCCTGCCCTTCTTCATGCGACGCTGGGCCATCTTGAACAGGCAGCGCTTTTTTTTCCTCTGGCAGGACGGCGTTCGTCCAGGCACGGCAAAGCGGGTGGAGGGACACTTTCTTGAAACCCTGGATGCACTTGAAAACATTTTGAAAAAAACACCTTTCGTGTTGGGCCACAAGCCCAGCCTTGCAGACTACGGCCTGTATGGCAGCATGTTCCGCCATTTCTTCTGTGACCCCACGCCAGCCCGCATCATGCGGCTGCGTGCACCAGCGGTGCACGAATGGGTGGCACGCCTATGGAACACGCGGCTTGAAAACTACGCGGATGTCGCATTTGAAAATGACATCCCCGCTGCACTGGTACCGCTGATGAATATTGTTACAGGAGAGTTTTTTCCTTACATGCTGGCCAATGAAAAAGCAATTGAAAACAGGCAATCGCGCTTTGAATTCAACAGCAAAGGCACCTTGTTCAAGCTGCCAGTGCAGCGTTACCGAGCCTGGCGCTTTCAACGCTTGAGAACGCGTTATCAGGCACTGGATCAATCCACACAAGCCGAACTGAATGCGCACTTTCCTGAACTGGCTGCCCAATTGAACAAGCCTATACTGACACCCATCGAATGTCGAATCGCAGGCTTGCCGATCTCAAGCCCCTCGAAAATGAAAGGCAGAACATGGTAAAAACAGACGGACGAACCACACGTGGGCAGGAAAACAAACGGCAGATTGTGCAGGCTTTGATCGCATTGATTCGTGAGGGCCATGTATCGCCTACCGCAGAAATGGTGTCGGCCCGTGCCGGTGTAGGGTTGCGCACCGTGTTTCGGCATTTCAAGGACATGGAAACGCTGTATCGTGAAATTACCAGCGAGGTGGATTCAATTGTGGCGCCAGTGCTGGCCACACCACTTAAAGGAAACACCTGGCAGGAAAAATTGATGCACGCCATTGAGCGGCGCGCGGACATGTTTGAAAAGCTCGCACCCATTCAGGCTGCAAGCCTGGTTCACTTGCATGAATCCGAATTTCTGAAAAATCAGCAGGTGCGTACGGTCGAATTACAGCGGCATTTGCTGCGTGCATTCCTACCCGCGGAAGTGGTGAAAGACAAGTTTCTGTTCGAAGCACTGGACCTGATCTTGAGTTTTGAAAGCTGGCTGAGACTTCGCAATGATCAGCAACTAAGTGTCAAACAAGCCAAGAAGGTGCTGCAGCGCAGTGTCGAACAGCTATTGAAGTAAAGGCCAAAGGGCGCTTACATTAGTCGGTCAAGTAGTGAATCAAACTGCGCAATGCCTTGCTCCCGGCTGACCAGCCCATCCCGAATCAATTGCCGAATACCCCAGAAAGACAAAATCACCATCCACACCAGGCTGGTGGCAGCAGCCTTGTCGAGGTTCTTTTCTTTTCGCACTGCGGGCACCCAAAGCTTCAGGATGACATCCCGAATGCCCAGTCGAATGGTTTCAAGCTCAGGAGAATTCAGGCCTGAGCCTGCAATCAATTGCCAAAGCGCATCGCCACGCCCCACCGGCATGTCCAGTGACACCAGTTCGGCGGCACGTATAGCTTGTTTCAAATCATCGGGGTGGCCTGCAATGGCCTGGGCAGTGCCCTCCATGGTGTCGGTGAAAACAACCCACGCTGTGGCACCCAGCAAACTTTCGAGATTTGGAAAATGCTGGTACACCAACTGTCGGCTTACGCCCGCGCGATCAGCCAGCGCACTCATGTTCAGCACTCCCCAGCCAGCCTCTTCGACCAATTCGGCCGCACAGTTGAGCAAGGCTTTTTTTCGGTCGTCTTTGCCTAGATAGGGGCGTTTCTCGACAGGGGTGCTTTTGGTCATTCAAATACAATCTCGGGTTATGTGGATCTCAGTATGCCACACCACCAAACAAATTGACACACTGTAAATATTAGTGATTTAATGAATTATTCGAACCCCACAAAAAGGGTCATCATGAGACAAAACTACACACTGTACGGCTGGCACCTTTCCTACTTCACGGGCAAAGCCTTGTGCTATTTGCGGTACAAGCAAGCCAGCCACACCTTAAAGGCCGTGAATCTGTTCACGCTGACCCGCACCATCAAAAAGAAAACCGGGGCAGCGGTCATGCCCGTGTTGAAAACATCTGCAGGCGAATGGATTCAGGACACCACTGAAATCATCGATTACATTGAGTCTGTGCACCCCAACAACCCGGTGATGCCTGCCACACCCGTTCAGCAGTTTGCATCATTGTTGCTGGAAGCGTGGGGTGATGAATGGTGGGTGCCAATTGCCATGCACACACGCTGGAACTACCCCGAGAACTACGCGCTATTCGAGCGTGAAGCAGGCAAGGCGCTATTGCCCTGGGCACCGGGTTTTCTGCAAAAAAAGATTGCCTTGCGACCCGCAAAAATGCTGGTTGGCATGTTGCCCCACGTGGGCATTGTCCCCGACCAATACGCCACCATGAATGTGTGGACTGCTCGAATGCTGGATGCGCTGGACAAGCATTTCGAAGAATATCCTTTCCTGCTGGGCGCTCGCCCCAGCCTCGGCGACTTTGGTTTGGTGGGCACCATGTACGGTCACCTGGGGCGCGATCCGTGGCCCAAACGTGAATTGATTGAACCAAGAACAAATCTGAACGAGTGGCTGGAACGGATGAAGAACCCGGCCCCCTTTGCAAAACACAAGCTGATGCCCAATGATGAAATACCCGCCACGCTGAACCCGGTATTTGAATCGGTGTTTCAGGAGTTCGTTCCCATGGTGGCGAAAATTGGCGAACTGGCCACTGCGCATGCACAGCAACACGGTTTGAACACACGCCTGCCACGTCGAATTGGAGAGGTCACCACCACCATGGCAGGCCAGCCCTTCAAACGCGGCGCCCTGCCCTACATGATCTGGATGATGCAACGGGCACTGGATCACTTGGATGCCATGCCCCAGGGCGATCAACAAGCAGTTCGTGTGTGGCTGGCCAGTCACAACGCTGAACACATTTTGAACATGAACCTGCCCCGCGTAGAGCGGCGCGCACTAACCGTGGCAGTCACCGCATTGCCCAAACAACACATGGAGAAAGCAGCTTGAACAGGACAGCAGTCATCACGGGAGCCTCTTCGGGCATTGGCAAGGCGCTAGCACTTGAATTCGCAAAGCGAGGCTACAACCTGGGGTTGGCCGCACGCCGAATCGACAGGCTGGAAGCGCTTCGCGCTGAAATCGCAGCACTGCCTGGGGGTCAAAATTTGCAAGTTGAAATCACGGCACTGGATGTCAGCGACACGGCAACCGTAGGCCCAGTTCTTGAAGGGCTGTTCGGCGCATTAGGACAAGTGGATGTGGTGGTGGTGAATGCGGGTGTAAACAAGTTGACCGGAGTGGGCAAAGGTCAACTGGATGACGAGTTGGGCCTGATGCAAACCAATTTGCTGGGTGCCATGGCCACCGTGAATGCGGCGGTTGAATGGTTCAAACAACACGGTGGCGGGCATGTAGTGGGCATTTCATCGCTGGCATCGCTCACGCCCATTCCAAAACAGGCCGCCTATTGCGCAACCAAGGCAGGCTTTTCAATGTATCTCGATGCGGCTGCCATTGAGCTGAAGAAATACAAGATCGATTTCACCAAAATTCTGCCCGGTTTTGTGAAAACCGACATTGTGGACAACATGGAGCAGTACCCTTTCCTGGTGTCGGCAGAACAAGCCGCCAAGGAAATGGCCAATCACATTGAAAAGCGCCGCTCAGTGGGCGTGGTACCCGGCTACCCCTGGAAAATTTTGAAACCGCTATTGGCCAACATGCCTTCCGGCGTGTGGCGCTACATGAAGTAAATGCACATGATGAAGACCTCCTGGTCAGCCTTGGGTTTTGTGATCGTGGCAGCAGCCATTGGCTTGCTTGAATGGCAAAGCGCTCAAAGTCCGCCAAGCAATGAACTTGTTTTGTCGGAGTCGCAGCGTGCCTTTGTGCGTGAACAAGTGTTGCAGGCTGGCGCGCAAGGGCCGGCAACGAGCACTTATGAGCAAGCCATGGCCAATTACATCGACGAAGAAATTTTGTACCGCGAAGGCCTGAAGCTGGGTCTTGAGAAAGACGACCTCATCGTTAAACGACGTGTGGTACAGAAAATGCGCTTCCTGCTGGAAGACATGACACCCATTGCTCCCCCTACTGCGGAACAGTTACAAGCCTGGCTGGACCAAAATCCGCAAAAGTATCAAACCGAACAGACCATCCTGTTTGATCATCATTTTTTCAGTCGTGGAAAACGGGGCGATGATTCAGTTTATCAAGCCAGTGCGGCCCGTGATGAATTGATGAAAGGTCAAACCATCACAGCAGACCCCTTTCCCTTGCAGGTTGGCGTCTTGCTCACCATGGAAAGTGTGACCAAAGAAATAGGTCAGCAAGCAAGCGATGCATTGTTTGAGCTTCCTGTTGGGCAATGGTCAACACCTATTTCCTCGGCACTGGGTCTACACCTGTTCAAGGTGCAGGAACGGAACTCCGGCCGCACCATGACAGTGGACGAAGCAGGAAGCCAATTGCGTTCCGACCTCATGGCTGCTCAACGCAAAGAAGTCAATGAAGCCGGTCTTGCTGCACTGCGCGCCACGTACACCATCAAGGATGTGCCATGAAAGCATGGTGGCGCAACGTGGCTGTTCTACTTGTCTTGTTGACCATAGGGCAAACAGGGCAAATAGGGCAGCACGTGCATGCGCACGAAATGGGTACATCCGCCCTGCTGCTGCACGAAACTAAACAAGGTTCGGGTCAACTGGTTTTTAAACGCACCTTGGCTGCTGACGGCAAGGTTCCTCCAATCGACTTCCAGTTTCAGCCCGCCTGTGAACTGCGTGATATCAACACGGAATGGGAAGACAACCTCGAGGTGATTCAACGCGGCAGTTTTCACTGCAATGCGCCGCTGAAGCAACATAATGTATTGGCAACGGGATTCACCCGCCTGGCACCTGATTTGATTGTGCTCGCCACCCCCCTGAACACCCAACGCATTCATACCGTACTCACCCCCAAGGAAACAAGTCTCGGGCTGGGTAGCCACGCCAACACCACCGCACCACTCGAATACCTGTCCATCGGCATTGAACACATTGTGTTTGGTTGGGACCATGTGCTGTTTGTCACCGGTTTGTATTTGTTGTGGAAGCGCCGCAAACAGACCGTGCCTCAACTTGTTGGGCAATTCACCCTGTTCACCGTGGGACACAGCCTGACCCTGGCCATGCTGGTGTTGGGTTTGATCGCAGTGCCCACTCGGGCTATTGAAGCCTGGATCGCGCTCAGCGTGTTTTGGCTGGCCTGGGAATTGATTCGGCCAGCCCCTGCAAGCAAGGCTGGCTGGTCGCATTTGCTCCTGATTGCGGCGTTTGGTTTGCTGCATGGATCGGGCTTTGCACTTTCAATGGAAGAGCGTGGCTTTCCAGAAGATGCCCTGCTGTTCACCTTGCTGCTGTTCAACCTGGGCATTGAAATTGGCCAATTGTGGATTGTTACTGTACTGGCCACTGCTTTCGCATTGCTTGAAAAAGCACATTACCCGACTTGGACTCGCCTTGCGCAATATGCCCTCACCCTGCTTGTCGGCGGTGCCGCACTTTACTGGACTGTTGAAAGGATTCACGGCTATGTTTGATTCATACAAGCCTTGGGTGAACAAGGTATTGCCAGCGTTATTGGTGACAGGGCTTTTGACTGGCTGCCTGAGTTCTGAACCAGACAGCAGCGCACAGAACAACACCCCCGCCCCGGTCACACCGGCGGAACGGCCAAAAGATGCGGAATGCGTGGGCAGCAGCGTACGCAAGCAAGCTTTTTTTGGCGATTTGCATATTCACACCAAGCTGTCGTTTGATGCGTATTTTTTCAATTCCATCAACGGCCCGCGCGAAGCCTACCAGTTTGCCAAGGGTGAGAATGCTTTTCTGCCTTCAGGTGAAAACCCTGACACACCCATGCGCCAGATCAACATTGGCCGCCCTCTCGACTTTGCCGCAGTGACCGAACACGCGGAACAACTGGGTACCTTCTCCAATATTTGCGAACTTCAAGGCAATTTGCCAGCGGGTACCAACCCGGCCTGCAGTGTGCTTGGTCAGGTGATTCGGGACAATGTGTCCGTATTCATCACGGGTAACGTGCCCTTGTATTTGCAGGTGGTCACCGGTGCTGGAAGCCTGGTGCCCAGCACACGCACCTGGGAAGAAATTCAGGCCATTGCCAACGAAGAAAACCAGCCCTGCAAATTCACTACCTTCAATGGTTATGAATTTTCTTCCAACAAGGGCGGACAGGTGTTGCATCGCAATGTGATATTCGCGGGTACCAGGGTACCAGCCGATGTGATCAGTTCAACCCCCCTGATTCCAACCACCAACAACACCAATGACGAGTGGAATCTTTTTGACCGGCTTAAAACTGAATGCCTCGATGTGGATGGCTGCGATGTGGTCACCATCCCCCACAGCACCAATCAAAGCGATGGGCGGTTTGCCCGCCCACGACAAGCGGATACCGGCCTGCCACTGGCCCGCAACAACGCCACGCTGACCGCAGCAGACGCCACCCTGCGCAATACACTGGACCGCCTGTTTGAAATTGTTCAGCACAAAGGGGCCAGTGAATGCATCACCGGTTTCAGCAAGGGGCTGACAGGTGGTGAAGAATCAGGTTGCGGATTTGAAGAATGGAAAACGCTGTGCAAAGGCGCAGCAGACGACCCTGCAGAATGTGCCAAAGTGTGCAAAGGCAGCGCCAACGATCCACTTTTTTGCCAGGTCAACAGGCTGCAGGGCAAAGGCAAAAGCATTCATGCCGTTGATGCTTGCACGAACAGTGACATCGGTGGGTCCACCCCGGGCGACTGTACCAGCCCCCTTGATTACGCCCGCAACGTGCTGCCTGAAGGCAGCGTGATTGAACGCAAACTGGGAGTGAACCCTTACCAGTATGGCTTCATCGGTTCCAGCGACACCCACAACGGCATTGCAGGCAACACCGATAAAACGAAATTTGCGAAAAACTCCGGGCATGGTGGCGTACTGGATGACGAACCCAATGAAGCACTGGGCAATTGGGAATGCAGGCAACAGCCCCTGCCCACCGATTCCATCACTGGGTTCAAGATACCGTTCAGTGTGGAATCAGCCAGCGACCCCAACCGCTGCGCCGACCGCGTATTCAACCCGGTTGCATCCAACTTCACGCCGGGTGGATTGGCTGGCGTTTGGGCACGCGAAAACACGCGCAAGGAGATTTTTGCAGCCTTGAAACGCAGGGAAACCTTTGCCACCTCGGGTTCGCGCATGCGAATTCGTACACTGGCGTCAAGAACCCCCTTACCCGGTAATATTTGCGAGCAATTGGCTTCAGGCCGAAGCCCGATTGAAGAAGGCCTGGTGGACGGTGTGCCCATGGGTGGCACGCTGAATCTAAATGGTCAAGCCACTGGCACTGGCCCCTACATCGTGGCATACGCCATTCAGGACCCGGGTGGGGACGAGGCCGGAATACCATTGCAACGCCTTGAACTGATCAAAACCTGGGCTGACAAGGCCGGTGAATTGAAACAACAGGTGTTGAGGCTGGCAGAAAATGCCGGCGCACCGCAGCCCAATTCAGATTGCAGCATTCAGCAACAAGGGCCGGAACAAATGTGCGCTGTTTTTCACGACACACAGTTCAACGCCGACACCGGGGCCAGCTACTACGCCCGCGCGCTTGAAAACAATTCCTGCCGCTGGACCACCAAGATGTGTACCGCCAAGGGCGTTCAATGCGAAGCACTTCAGCCGGGCAACGGCCTGTTCAGTGCGCAAAGCGGTTTTGCGGGCTACGAGGGCTGCTGCCGAATTGAAGGGGAACCCGGTTCTTTCCGCGGCGACTTCCGGTTCATCACCCAGCAGGAACGCGCGTGGAGTTCGCCCATCTGGGTTGAAGGCAAGACCCGTTAATCCCATCAAATAAAAACAACAGGACAAACCCATGTTCAGAAAACTGCTACTTGCCTCCATTGCCTTGATCTTGCTGGGCGGCGGCATTGCCTACCTGCAACGCACCCCGATTGCCATGGCACTGGTTGAAAAAATTGTGGGCGAGCGCATGCAAGACCCGCTGGCGCGACTGGAAGATGGGCTTCACGTAGGTCTGTGCGGAACAGGCTCGCCGTTTCCTGACCCCGACCGCGCTGCACCGTGTACCTTGGTGATTGCTGGCAAGGACATGTTTTTGTTCGACGCAGGCAGCGCCGCCGCCAAGCAGATCAGCATCATGCGTTTTTCCACCGGGCAGTTGAAAGGCGTTTTCATCACCCACTTTCATTCCGACCACATCGACGGGCTGGGCGAAGTATTGATGACCCGCTGGGCACAACACACCGAAGGGCAACGCCTTACCGTGCATGGCCCCAACGGCATTTCAAATGTTCTGCAAGGCTTCAAGCAGGCCTACACGGCCGACACCGGTTACCGAACAGCCCACCATGGCGCAGCCATCATGCCCAATGAACTGGCTGGGGCAGATGTCAATGAATTTTCAGTGCAAAAAGGCCAGTACACCACCGTGTTGCAGCAACCAGACCTTCTGATTGAAGCTTTCGCAGTAAATCACCAGCCCATCAGCCCGGCCGTGGGCTATCGAATCAATTACAAAGGCCGCACCGTGGTACTCAGTGGTGATACCACCGGTGATGAACAGGTGAAAGACGCAGCACGCAATGCGGACCTTTTGATTCATGAAGCCTTGAGCCCGGAATTGGTAGGCAAGTTGCAGGAAGCCGCCTTGAACAACAAGCGCAGCAAGCTGGCCAAGATTTTTGCGGACATCCCGAACTACCATGCTACCCCGCTCGACGTGGCTGAACTGGCCCAGGAAGCCGGTGTGGGCCATGTGGTGCTCAGCCACATTGTGCCCCCACTGCCCCTGCCACCCTTGCGGGAAGTCTTTCTTGGAAAGGCGCCAGAAATTTTTAAGGGTCCATTCCGCATTGGCGAAGACGGCGATTTCATCACCCTTCCAGCCGGGTCGAAAGACGTCATTTACAGCCGTCGATAAAAAAATTTCCAATTAGACAAGATTTCTTGTTACATTTGAAAAAAATGAAAATTGGAGACAAAACATGGCAGCATCGACTTTCGACGTAGTCATCACGGGCGGCCGTTACTTTGACGGCACGGGTGGGCCTTCGGCCATTCGGCACATCGGGATCAAGGATGGAAGAATTGCAGCGGTCAGTGAAACCCCCCTGCTTTACGACGGTACGCCAAAGGTAATCGACGCGGCAGGCCACTGGATCACACCGGGCTTTCTGGACACCCACACCCACTACGACGCTGAAATGATTGTGGCGCCCAGCCTGTCAGAATCCGTGCGTCATGGGGTGACCACCGTGCTGGTCGGCAGTTGCTCGCTGAGCATGATATGCAGCGAAGCCGAAGACGCATCCGATATTTTCACCCGCGTAGAAACAGTGCCGCGTGAAAAAGTGCTGCCCATTCTTCAACAACAGAAAACCTGGAATACGCCGAAACAGTGGGTTGAGTTCGTGCAAAAGCAGCCATTAGGCCCCAACCTGATTTCCTTTCTCGGCCACAGTGATTTGCGCGTGGGCACCATGGGCCTGCTGGACTCCACAGACCGCAAGGTGAAACCCACCGAAACGCAAATGCAGAAAATGGAGGCCACACTGACCGAGGCCATGGAAGCCGGTTTTCTGGGCCTGTCCACCATGTGCCTCAAATGGGACAAAATTGACGGTGACCGAGCCTGGTCAAAAAGCCTGCCCAGCACCTACGCACGCTGGAGCGAACTACGCCGCTTGAACAAGATTTTGCGCAAGTATCGCCGTGTTCACCAAGGTGCACCCAATGCCGCCAACCCGCTGCAAATTTTCGAATACCTGATTGAAACACTGGGCTGGATTCGCAAACCGCTTAAAACCACACTGATTGCGCTGATCGATTTAAAAGGCAACAAAACCGTTCGCCCCATGGCCCAGATTTCCAGCCGGCTGGTGAACTGGCTCGGTGGCGCTTTCCGCTGGCAGTTGCTACCGACCCCCTTCACGGTATATGCCGACGGCATCGACGTCGTGTTTTTCGAAGAGTTCGGTGCTGGTGAAATGGCGCTGGACCTACGCACCCAAGTTGAAAGAAACAGCCTGTTGCAAAACGAAGACTACCGCCGACAGTTTCGAAAGTTTTATGGCCAGAAATTGAGCCCGCGGGTTTGGCAACGCGACTTTGGCGACGCCATTATCCTAGAGTGCCCCGATGCCAACCTGGTGGGCAAGAACTTCGACGAAGTGGCCCGCACGCGCAAGGTGCACGTGGTCGACCTGTTCCTGGACCTGGTGGTGCAGTTTGGTCAGCAGTTGCGCTGGTACACCACAGTGGGCAACCACAAGCGCGAAGTCATCCGCGAGCTGGTGCAGGACAAGAACACACTCATTACATTCAGTGATGCGGGTGCACACATCCGTAACATGGCGTTTTACAACCTGCCTTTGCGTTTCCTGAAACTGATCAAGGAAACCATTGACGAAGGAAAACCCATCATGAGCATGGAACATGCGGTGTGGCGGTTGACTGGTGAACAGGCCGACTGGCTGGGCATTGATGCAGGGAAAATCAGGGTGGGCGACAGGGCCGACCTGGTGGTGTTGAACCCGGACGCCTTGAACCAGAACCTGGAACAGGTCACCTGGGGAGAGATGGAAAACTTCGGTTTGCAACGATTGGTGAATCGCAACCCAGGTGTTGTGAAACATGTGCTGATCAATGGCAAGATAGCGGTCGAGGACGAGGGCGTGCGCCCCGAACTCGGCAAAGAAATGGGTTACGGGCAATTCCTGCCCGCAAGAACCTGAACACAAAAATCCACGGAGAAGTACGATGATTGGATATGTAACGATTGGTACAAACGACCTGCCAAAAAGTGGCGAGTATTTTGACAAGCTGTTTGCACCATTGGGTGCCAAGCGGGTTCTGGAAGTGCCCCACGGTATTTTCTGGGGCTCCAGCCTGGCCAACCCCTTCATTGGCCTGATGAAGCCAGCAAATGGCCAACCCGCCAATGTGGGCAACGGCACCATGGTGGCCTTGGTCGCGAAAGACCGTGCCCAGGTGGATGAATTTTACGCCCACGCCAAAGCACACGGCTGCACCTGTGAAGGCGCACCCGGTGAACGCATGCCCGGCTTTTACGCGGCCTACTTCCGCACACCGGAAGGCCACAAGATGAACATTTACAAATTAGGTTAATGAATTGAACCCAGTTGATTCGATTTCAGATCCATCCACAGACGAATTTGCATGTTTTGAGAATGTTCCTGCGCCCTGGACCTTGCATGGCAAGGGCCTGATTGTGGTCATGCGCAGCAAAGCCGAAAAGCTTCGGGCCGACCTGCGCATTCCTGCAACCGTTCGTGACACACTCAAAACACCCTTGAGTGTATTGATGTATGTGGATTACACCCATTCCAACGCAGGTCCTTACAAGGAATTGCTTTACATTCCGGGCACCGCGCAATTCACAGGCCAACGCCGGCCCACCATCAGCAACATCGTGGTGAGCAGCGCAAGCAGTGTAAAAAATGGGCGAATCAATTGGGGTATTCCAAAAAATCTGTGTGAGTTTGAGGTGGCGCAAGGGCCAGAAGGTGTTCAGGAGATCAGCCTGAATCAAAACAACCTGCCCCAATTTGAGTTGGCCTATTCCTCGCGAGGCTTTCAGTTCCCTATTCACACCAGCCTGGTGCCGGGTTTCATGAAAACCCTGGGTCAACACTGGCAAGGCAAGGAATTTGTCTACAGTCCAAGTGCGAAAGGCAAAGCCCGCTTTGCCAAAGTCCACCTGCTGAAAAACCTCGGCGAGGCGTTTCCTGACCTGGACATTGGCGATGTGGTCACTGCGCTTGAAATTACCCGTTTCGAAATGACATTCCCTGTAGCCCAGGTAAGCCCGGCTTGATTAAAGCCAGGATGTAACCCTGCATGTAACCTTTCATTCACTCGTGGCGAATACCTTCCCGCAGGCACACCGGTTGTGCCAAGTGACGAGGGCTCAACATGGAAAATCGATGGAAGGTTAATGCCAAACAGTCAGGTTTAATGCTTGCAGTCGGTGTGGTACTGAACCCCACCGGTGCACTGGCCAACACCTGCAACTGGACCAGCACGCCTGAACGCATGATCGTGGCCGAGCTTTATACCTCGGAAGGTTGCAGCAGCTGCCCGCCGGCAGACCGCTGGCTGAGCAGCCAACTTACCACGCCAGAACGCGCCCGAAGTATCCTCGCCTTGTCCTTTCACGTGGATTACTGGAATTACATTGGCTGGCAAGACCCCTATTCCAGCAAACAGTTTACCCAACGCCAGTATGCGCACAAAAGCCGCGGTAACGTCAGCCAGATTTATACCCCGCAGTACGTGTTTTCAAACCGTGAAGTGCGCCGCTGGGGACAGGCAGGCTTGATTCCCCAACAACTGGCAGCCATGAAACAGGACAAGGCACCGATTTCATTGCACATGTCGCTGGAACGAAAACAGGCGAATCAGGTCGAAATCAAGGTGAAAGCAGATTGGCTCGATGAACGTTACAAGGCAGGCAGAATGTTTATTGCCTTGTATGAAGACAAATTGAGTCAACAGGTTAAAGCCGGCGAGAACCGGGGTGAGTTGCTTCGGCATGACCGAGTGGTCAGACACCTCAGCCAAGCTGTGGCAGTATCGAGTGCTGACAGTGTCAGGGTATTCACACAAACCATTCCAGCCGACTGGAATCAAGAGAATGTGGGAATTGGTGTCATCGTGGAAAACAGTGAATCCAACACCGTGCTTCAGGCATTGAATGCAACAGGGGCCTTGGCCCGGTGTAGTTAAAAGTGGATTGAAAAAAGGAAAATACAATGCAACGTCGTACAGTACTAGCCAGTCTTGCTGCCTTGGGCGCAGGTCTGATGATCGCAAAACCCATGAGCTCAATTGCCGGAATGAACAAACTGAACAAATCTGAAGCGGAATGGCTGAAGATCATCAACAAGGATCAATTCAACGTCCTGTTCAAGGAAGCCACTGAACGCCCCTTCTCAAGCCCGCTGAACGACGAGAAACGCAAGGGCACCTACGTGTGCGCGGCCTGCAACCAGCCACTTTTTCCGGCTCAGTACAAGTACGACAGCGGCACTGGCTGGCCCAGCTTCTTTGATGCCAACAAAGGCGCATTGAATACAAAAACCGATTACAAACTGATATTACCTCGCACGGAATACCATTGCAGCAACTGCGGTGGACACCAGGGTCACGTGTTTGATGATGGCCCTGCTCCCACTGGCAAACGGTATTGCAACAACGGATTGGCGTTGAATTTTGTACCCGAAGGCAAGGCCCTTCCGACTTTGCGCAAGGCATGAACATGAACACACTGTTTAAATTGAAGTCGACGCTGGCTGTTGCACTGGGTGTGTTGGCAGTCACAAGCGCACAGGCGGAAACCAAAACCGCCATTTTCGGAGGTGGCTGTTTCTGGTGTGTTGAAGCTGATTTTGACAAAGTGCCAGGCGTACTTAAAACAATTTCAGGTTACGCAGGCGGGCAGTACAAAGACCCGGATTACAAGGCGGTCAGTGCGGGCCGCACCGACCACACCGAGGTTGTTGAAGTCACTTACGACGACACCAAGGCCAGCTACAGCCAACTGGTTGAGTTCTTCTGGAAAACCATAGACCCGACTGTGAAAGACCGGCAGTTTTGTGATGCAGGCACACAATACCGCACCGGCTTTTACACCCTGAACGATGAACAGAAGAAAGTAGCCGAAGCGAGCAAGGCCAAATTGCAGGCCAGTGGCAAGTTCAGGACCATCCACACTGAAGTGGCCCCGGCGATCAAATTCTACCCGGCCGAGGAATACCACCAGGATTACTACAAAAAGAACCCAGTGCGTTACGGGTACTACCGAAGCGGCTGTGGTCGTGACAATCGACTGGAAGAATTGTGGGGACCGAAGGCAAGCAGGTAATGTGCAAAACCGGCCGACAGCAGTTGTCGGTCAAACAGTTTTCAAATCCATGACAGTGAAGTGGAATGTACTACCCACACCCACTTCACTTTCCACCCAGATTTCTCCCTGCATCAACTCCACAAGCCGGCTTGTAATACTGAGGCCCAACCCTGTGCCGCCGAAGTTGCGTGTGATGGATGAATCGGCCTGCTCGAATGGTTTGAATATCGCGTCCATTTTTTCAAGGGGGATACCAATGCCTGTGTCACGGATGGAACACACCAGCTTGTGCAAGCCGCGGTTGTCACGCGTTGCATCCACGCGAATGTCCACCCCGCCCTGCTCCGTGAACTTGATGGCATTGCCTACCATGTTGTTGAGTACCTGCAACAAACGCACCGGGTCACCTAGCAGTTGATTGGGGCAAGCATCTGAAAACGTGCATTCAAGAGACAGGTTTTTTGCAGCCGCTTTGGGTATCATCGGCCCGATCGCCTGCTCGAACACCCGGCGTGGATCAAAGACCACTTTCTCGATCTTCATCATGCCGGCTTCAATTTTGGAGAAGTCGAGAATTTCGTTGACGATCACCAGGAGCGTATTTGCCGAATCGTGAGCCACCTGCAAAAACTCGCGCTGTGCCTTTGTTAATTGGGTCTCAAGGGCTAACTCGGTCATACCAATGATGCCATTCAATGGGGTGCGAATTTCATGACTCATGTTGGCAAGAAACTGGCTTTTTGCCCGGTTAGCACTTTCAGCAAGTTCTTTGGCCCGGGACTCACCATCCAGATGTTCGGTGGTTCGTTTCAGCATTTCAAAGGCAGGGCGAAACTCGGTGGGCAAGTTTTCAATTCGCAAATCAGGCTCATTTCCAGGTTTGGCTACAGGCGCATGTTCGAATTCATCGACCCGCTCCAGGGCACCCAACCAGCTTTTCAATGGGAACCAGATAATCAGCAAGCCGCCAATCAAACCACCCACAGCACTGGCCATGGCCACCCCAATCAAACCCCAGAAGCCGTCAGCAATGGCATCCACCGCAAATGTAAATCGCAGTACGCCGTAATCATAACCACCCGCGTTGATTGCTCGATTCACGTCATAAAGTTGTTCGGCAACTTGCTCACGAAGCCAAAGGGGTGAAGTACTTTTGGTGATCTGTGAATTCTGGGTTTTGATGACACCGCCCGAAAGATCAATGAACTTGGCGGAGGCGAAACGAGACCCTGCAATCGCCTTGTTCAGGGTTCGTTGAATGGTGTCGTAGTCGCCGATCACTGCGCTGTCAGAGACAGTTTGGGCGACCACTTCAATCATCATGTTGGCCGAGTCTTGGGCCTCCTCCAGCGTGCTGTGGTACTGGAAACGGGAAAAGGCCACGAAACTGATACTGACAAACAGCATCAGTGCAATGGTATACAGCAGAAATACCCGTCCGATCAGGGATGAGGGCAACAAACGGATACGGCTCATTTTTATTGCAAAACCTCAGCGCACAGCAATTGGGGCTGACGCATAAAAACGGCGGTAACTTTCATAGTCCTTGTCGGTGGCAGACAGAAAATGGCTGTCCGTATCGAGACCCACGGACTCGGAGGCACGTTTGAGAATCAACGCGCCTTCTTTGCTTTTGTGCATGTTGGTGAACGCATTGGCCACAGCCCTGACATCTTTGGCACTCACTTTATTGGATGCCATCAAAGCAAGGTCAAGATAATCTTCCGAAGTCCAAAGAATACGAAACTTGGTGCCCTGCTTCTCCGTAAAACCGTCAATCAACACCGAATTGCTGCCAACCGCCTTGGCGCGCCCAGCCAGTAATTGCGCGAATGCTGCATTCTGGTTGCCTGCAAAAACAGGATTGACCTCGATGCCTTGACTGATGAGCTGTGCCTGGGGAACGCGGTAGCCTATGAACGCCTCGGGGCCAGCAAATACCATGTCCTGCCCGTTCAGATCGGCAAGGGTACGAATGGGTGAGTTGTCCAAGACGGCGATTTGACCTTGCAGAGCAGGCCCAGTGCGACGACCGAATACTTTCCAGCCCAGCTTGTCACGTTCAGGACTGAACAGGTGATTGGAAAACACAAACTCTACTTCCTGAGCCAAAACATAAGCTGTGGTGTCAGCGGAAGTACGCCCGATTTTCAGTTCAAGCTTGACCCCACTTTTTTCACTGACGTGTTGAATAATCGGGTTCCAATAGGCCGCAGTTTTTGGAATGTCCCATTGATTCACCGGTGAAAAACGATAAACCGGCTGCTGCGCGTGGGCTGGTGAACCAGCCAACAACATCAAAGAAACCAGGAAAATGGAACGCAAAGTCATTTTTTCTTTCCAAAGAACGGGGGTGGACAGCATAGACCACCCCCACTGCAAGCAAAAGGTTAAACAGAGATGCTTTTCCGATTTTGCATTAGATACTACTTGGCAAATTGCACACCTTTGAATTGCTCGCGAAGTGTCGACTTCTGGATTTTACCAGTGGCACCGATCGGCATCGCATCAACAAACTCAACGTCATCCGGAATGTGCATTTTGGAAATGCTGCCCTCGTAAAACTTCAGGATTTCTTCCTTGCTGACCTCACTTCCGGGTTTTTTGACCACGATCAACAGCGGGCGCTCATTCCATTTTTCATGGGGGATGGCGATCACTGCAGACTGCAATACAGCCGGATGAGACATGGCAATGTTTTCAAGATCAATCGAACTGATCCATTCACCGCCCGACTTGATCACATCCTTGGTGCGGTCGGTGATCTGCATCAAACCATCCGGTGCCATTCGCGCGACATCGCCAGTGGCAAACCAGCGCTTTCCATCCTTGTCGTGACTAAAGGCTTTTGCACCATCTCCACCGTAGTATTCATTCAGTACCCAATGACCCCGCACGTGAAGTTCACCACTTTGCTCGAAATCCCAGGGCAACTCGGTGCCATCTTCAGCCAGCAGCTTCATGTCCACACCAAAAATGGTTCGCCCCTGCTTGGCCACAATTTCATACTGCTCCTGCTTGGGCAAATCACGCTCGTCACCTGACAACTTGGAGACTGTTCCAAGAGGAGACATTTCAGTGCTACCCCACCCTTGCATCAACTCCACTCCCATTTCATCGAAGGATTTGATCAAACTGATGGGAACGGCTGACCCGCCCACCAAAGACCGCTTCAAGGTGCTGAATGTGAGTTTGTTTTGCAGGACATGGTTGATCAAACCCAACCAGATTGTGGGCACACCGGCAGCCACAGTGACTCGCTCGTTTTCAAGCAGACTGTAAATGGAAGGGGCATCCAGCTGCGGCCCTGGCATGACCAGTTTGCAACCGGTCATCAAAGCCGCGTATGGCAAACCCCATGCATTGACATGGAACATGGGCACCACGGGGAGAATGGTGTCCTTGCGGGTCAAGGCAATTGCATCGGCACAATTGGACATCATGGCGTGCAACATCGTAGACCGGTGGGAATACAAAATACCTTTCGGATTACCTGTCGTGCCCGAGGTGTAGCACAGGGTACAGGCCGAGTTTTCATCGAACTCCGGCCATACATAGGTGTCATTCTGCGCCGCCAGCAATGCTTCATAGTTCAGCAAACCGTTAACGGGTGGCTCCGCAGGCATCTTGTCTTCGTCAATCAGTAACACCCAGCGCTTCACGGTGGGGCAATGCGGAGCGATTGCTTTGATCAGGGGCGCAAAGGTCAGATCAAAAAAGATGGTGGTGTCTTGCGCGTGGTTGATGATGTAAATCAACTGCTGCGGGGTGTAACGTGGGTTCAGGGTGTGGGTCACTGCGCCCATGCCTGCCACCGCATAATAGATTTCAAGGTGCCGGTGGCTGTTCCAGGCAATCGTGGCAATGTTCTCGCCCTGCTCAACACCCAAGCCGTGCAAGGCGTTGGCCAATTGCCTTGAACGTGCAGCGAGAGCCTTGAAGGTGATGCGATGCAAGTCGCCTTCAACCCGACGGGTTACCACCTCCTGCCAACCATAAAAACGTTCTGCATGCAGCAGAATTGAAGAAAGCAGCATCTCCTGCTTCATCATCAAACCGGGTTTCAACATCGTCTCTGTCTCCTTGTTCTGATTGGAATATTTTTTATAAAGTGTAACCCATGAAAGCGTAACAACAGTTCCATTTTGTAAGGTGTTTTGCACACGCATACCGGCTTGTGACAACAAGTTTGGTAAGTTGATCCCCAGACACAATAAATTTTCGAACAGCAACACAATGACTTCAAGCAGCACAACAAGCTATTGGCAAAACACGGATGTGCCCACGCGCCTGCCCGGTCCACCCAGCCTTCCCTTCGTGGGGTCTGCGTTCCTCATCGGGAACCCCAATCGGTTTTATGCCGTCATGCAGCGATGGGCCAGAAAATACGGCGACCTGTTTCACGTAAAGATTGGCGTCGACAGTTACATCGTTTCAAGCAACATGGCGCTGTCGAAGCTTTTGTTTGAAAATCGGCCCGAAGGTGTTGAGCGTCCACCGATGATTGCCCGCTCATTCAGCTCCATTGACCTGGTCAACAACCTGTTTGCTGCCGAGGGTGAAAACTGGCGCAAGCAACGCAAGGCGATTGCAAAATCGCTGAGCGCGCACAACCTTGGCAAGGCCGAGGACATGATTTTTCATGAAGTCCAGCGCAGGCTCGACAGAATGGATCAGCAAATCAAAGCCTCCATTGGAAAGCCCATCAATTTCCTGCCACATTCCAAGCAATTTTCACTGGGCATCATTTCTCGCCTGGTGTTTGGAGACGACTTTCGTCAAACCGCGGAGAATGACGAACTGTCCACCGAACTGAGCTTGATCTTCAACACACTGGCCAGTCGAACTGTTGCGCCAATCGAGTACTGGAAATGGTTCAAGTTACCCAAAGACCGGGCATTTGAACGCGTTAAAAACCGCCTGCGGCGTGACATCACGCAACGCGCTACCACCGCGCTTGAGCAGTTGCGGGAACAACCCAAGAACCACCGACCCGACAACCTGCTCGATGGGTTGCTGATGCATCAATTGGCCGAAGAACCTGCACAAGCCCTGAGCGAAGACGAAGTGTTTGCCAATGCTGTGGCACTGATTGCCGCCGGCATGGACACTACCTCGACCACCCTGGCCTGGGCGCTTTACCTGCTGGGCAAACACACCGAGATTCAACAGCAACTGCGCAGTGAATTACGCATCGCAACTCAGGGTACTGGGCGCCTGCCCACGCTATAGGGAGTACACACACAACCGCTTCTTGAAGCGGTCATCTGGGAGGCATTGCGCCTGTACCCTTCAGCCCCCTTCCTGATTGCCCACACCACGCAGGAATTTGAGTTTGAAAACCGGAAAATTCCCTCAAATACCAGCTTCTTTTTCATGCACGACCAGGCAGAAAAAACAGCCAATTCAAATGCCGGTTTCAACCCACAGCGCTGGCTTGATTCAGGAGAATTGGCCAAGGCGGTCAAAATGCTGCCCCTACCCTTTGGTATAGGCCAGCGCCTTTGCCCCGGCAGGAATTTGTCGTTGATGGAATTGAAAGCCTACCTGGCCGCATTGCTGTGCAGGTATGAATGGGAAAGCGCGGGGGAAGATGAACCCAACCGGGTTTACAAGTTCACCCTTGAACCAGAGAACATGCCGATTCGCTTCAAGGCTTTGTAACGTGTCATGCCTGGCGGCTGTGTGCCGCCTTCCAGATCACCCAGATGACCAAGGCTTGCAGCGGCAAACGCAGGTACAGCAAGACAACCGGAATGTTTGCAAACTGATCCGGGTTCATGGCCATGTGAATGTTGGCTGGCAGCACTGCAACGCAAAGCGCAATCAATCCAAAACCGGCCCACTTGCGGGTGCGTTCGACCAGTATTCCGATACCGCCCAGGATTTCAAAGATGCCGCTGATTTTGACAAGCGCTTCAGGGTTGCTGAAGTACGGCGGCACGATGCTGGAGAAGAAATCCAGCAATACGAAGTGCAAAATGCCAGCCCCGATGAAAAAGGCTGCAACAACAAGAACAGGAATTGGAGGCATGGCAGAAAAGGAAAGATTAAAACCAGGAATGTTAAACAAAAAACCCCCGCCTTTTGAGCGAGGGTTTCTTTAATTTTGGTGCGGCTGGCAGGAATTGAACCCACGACCCCTTGGTTCGTAGCCAAGTACTCTATCCAGCTGAGCTACAGCCGCAGAACAGAAGCGAGATTATGCCCCAAAGTATTTTCTTCTGCAAGTGCACAAGCCCACTTTTTTCAAAAATCTTCGTCAAACTCCGGCCAGGCTGTATTGGGCAACCAGTTTGCGGAATTCGTCCTCCTGGCGATCCAGTTCTTCATCGCTGAGTCGCAGTTCATTTTGAAGCACAAACCGGACTTCATTCATGCAGGCCAAAGCTGCTGCACTGTCGAGAAACAGTGCCCTACTTCGTCGAGCCAGTACGTCCTCGATGGTCACAGCCATTTCCTCGAGCACGGCCTGTGCGATTTCGGCTTCATTCAATACCAGATTTTCATGGATGGCAGAACCGGGCTTGCGCATGGGCAAATCATCCTCCAGGCGCATGTGCCGGGTTCTCGTGGGCTTGTTCAACCAGCCCTGCTGTTCGCACACCAAGTCCACCACTTCTTCGGCCATGCTGCGGTAGGTAGTCCACTTTCCACCAGTGATGGTCACAAGCCCGCTTGCTGCGGTGATCACGGTGTGTTCGCGCGAAATGCTTTTTGTGTTCTGTTTTTCTCCACCTGCATTGACCAAGGGGCGCAAGCCCACGAATACACTACGAACATCGGCCCGAGTAGGTGCCTTCGCCAGGTAAAGCGCGGCAGTATTCAATATGAAATCCACTTCCTCCGGCAAGGCATCGGGCTCCCAGGGTGCGTCGGCGCGGGGGGTGTCTGTGGTGCCGATCAAGGTTTTACCCTGCCAAGGCACAACGAACAGCACACGACCATCACTTGTTTTGGGCACAAGCAGGGCTTCCTTGGCGGGGTAGAAATGTTCATCGACCACCACGTGTACACCTTGGCTTGGGCTCAACATGGGTTTTGCTTCTGCAGAATCCATTTGGCGGATTTCATCAACCCACACACCGGTGGCATTGATCACCGCTTTGGATCTGAATGTGAAACACTCACCTGAAAAAACATCCCGAGCCTGTACTGCAGTGATTTTTTCGCCGACCTTGACAAAGCCAGTCACCGGCACATAGTTGATCGCCATTCCTCCCAGCTTGTGTAGCGTTTTCATCAGGGCGATGGCCAGGCGCGCATCATCAAACTGCGCATCAAAATAGCGAACACCGCCATGCAACTTGTGTTGCGAAATCGTGGGTACGGTGCGCAACACTTCGTTCTTTTTCATCAGGGTCGTGGGACCAACGCCCAACTTGCCGGCCAGCAAGTCGTACAACTTCAAACCAAACCAATAGAACAACTTCTGAAACACATTGCGCACAGGGATGACAAAGGCCAATGGTTTGACCAGGTTTGGCGCATTGAGCAACATGCGACCACGCTCTTCAAGCGCTTCACGAACCAGGCTGAAATTGCCCTGCGCCAAATAACGCACACCACCATGGGCCAACTTCGTTGCGCGTGAACTGGTGCCCTTGGCAAAATCATGGCCTTCGAGCAGAAGCACTTTCAAGCCCCGACTTGCCGCATCAACGGCACTGCCCAAACCTGTGGCACCGCCGCCAATGACGATCACGTCCCACTCATATTCTTCATGCGCCCTTGCTTTTAAAACCTCTAGGTGCTTTTTACGACTAAGCATCTGCCCATCCTTTGGAACGTTCTACGGCGCGGTGCCAACGATCCAGCAAGGCACCCCGTTCATCTATACCCATTGCGGGCTCAAACCGCGCATCCACCTGCCAGTTCGCAAGCAGGCTTTGTTCACTGTCAAATACCCCCACCGCAAGGCCGGCCAGGTAAGCGGCTCCCAAGGCAGTTGTCTCGGTGACGGTGGGGCGCACCACAGGAACACCCAGTAAATCCGCCTGAATTTGCATCAATAAATTGTTGTTCGAAGCTCCACCGTCGACACGCAATTCAAGCAGAGGCCTGGCCCCATCGCGCTGCATGGCCTGCACCAGGTCCACCGTTTGCAAGGCGATGCTTTCCAGTGCGGCCCGGGCGATATGCGCCCTGTTGGTGCCACGGGTCATGCCCACCAACGTGCCGCGAGCATACGGGTCCCAATGCGGCGCACCAAGCCCCGCAAATGCGGGGACCAGACACACGCCATCGGTATTGGGCACACTGGCCGCAAGTGCCTGCACGTCCGCAGATTTTTCAATAATGCCGAGGCCGTCGCGCAACCACTGCACCACGGCACCGCCCATGAACACACTGCCTTCCAGCATGTAACTGGTTTGTCCTTGAACGGTCCAGCCCACTGTGGTCAACAGGCGATTGTGACTTTCAACCACTTCGGTGCCTGTATTCATCAACATGAAACACCCAGTGCCATAGGTGTTTTTGGCTTCACCGGGTTTGAATGCTGTTTGTCCGAATGTGGCAGCTTGCTGATCACCGGCCACGCCTGCGATTGGAATGGCTGCACCGAAGTGAGCAGACTCGCAGTGCGCAATTTCTCCGCTTGATTCGCACACCTGCGGCAACAGGCTTCGCGGTATGTCGAACAAGGCGAGCAACTCATCGTCCCAGCTAAGTGTGTGTATGTTCAGCAGCATGCTGCGTGAAGCATTGCTGACATCTGTGGCGTGAGTGCGCCCGCCTGTCAGGTTCCAGATCAACCAACTGTCTATGGTACCGAAGGCCAGTTCACCAGCCTCAGCCTGCGCCCTTGCCCCGTCCACGTTGTTCAGGATCCAGTTCAGCTTGGTGGCAGAAAAATAGGAGTCCAGTTCAAGCCCGGTGGCGCGGCGAATCAGCGGCGCCTTGCCCTGCTCGCGCAATTTGTCGCAAAAAGCCGCAGTGCGGCGATCTTGCCAAACAATGGCGTTGTAAACCGGTAGGCCGGTTTTGCGGTTCCAGACTACCGTGGTTTCGCGCTGATTGGTAATACCAATACCGGCAATGTCCGAAGCCTTGATTCCAGCCTGCTCAATGGCGCCGCGCGCGCAGGCCAGTTGTGTGCGCCAGATGTCGTCCGGGCGATGCTCAACCCAACCGGCTTTTGGAAAAATCTGCTCAAATTCCTGCTGGCAACTGGCTACGACTTGAGCACGTTCATTGAATACAATCGCGCGTGAACTGGTCGTGCCTTGGTCGAGTGCCAAGATAAAACCCATGGGTGCGTCTCCTTGTTCTCTTTTTTATTTTCTTTGTCCGGTGCTGTTCCAGTTTCCAACATGCCGAGCCAGAAAGGCCTGCATGCCTTCAGCCTCAAATTGGCTGACACTCCACAAGGCATCAGTCAACAGATCGGGGTGACGCCAAATGTAAGTGTCTGCCTTCACTGTCTCGCCCGTAGTATTCAAAAACACTTCAATGTGCTCGCGGGCATATTCTGAACCCTCAAACACATCCAGATTGTGAATGTCCTCTGGTCGTACATTCAGCCACACCAAACCTTGCACCTGTGCCTGCGTGTTTCTGACCATGGCCGGGTAAGTTTCACCCGGCACGGCGTGGCGCTGAAATCCTTTCGCAATGGCATTCATGCAGGGATACACCCCTTTCACCACCTGCCCCCAAACGGGCAAATACATCAGTGAACCGTAAACAAAAACATGCCTGCCATCTTGCTCAATTTCCGAGCCCATGCGATGTTACCTTTTCAAATGAAAAACAATTAGAAAATGCCTGTAAGGAGACGATGTGAAAACAACAACTGATTTGTTCAATTTACAAGATAAGGTGGCTTTGGTCACGGGTGCAACACGGGGAATTGGTCTGGCCTGCGCCGAACTGCTGGCGTCCAAGGGGGCAACCGTAATCATTTCCAGCAGAAAACAGGATGCCTGCGAGCAAATTGCTGCGCAATTTCAGGCAGATGGCTTGAAGGCCGTACCCATGGCCTGCCACTTGGGGGAAATGGAGCAGATTGAGGCTTTGTACCAACAGATTGAAGCCAAATTCGGCAAGCTCGATATTCTCGTCAACAACGGGGCCACCAACCCGCACTTTGGCCCAATTTACGACACCGATTTGGCAGCGTTTCAAAAAACCTGTGATGTGAACATTCGCGGCTATTTTTACATGAGCAGCCATGGCTGCAAGTTGATGGCCAAAAACGGGGGCGGCAGCATTATCAATGTGGCGTCGGTTAATGGGGTGATTCCCGGCCTGTACCAGGGCATTTATTCCATTACCAAGGCGGCTGTCATTTCGATGACCAAGGCTTTCGCCAAAGAATGTGCACCGATGAAAGTGCGGGTGAACGCCTTGTTGCCTGGCGCCACCGACACGAAATTTGCCTCGGCCCTTGTGCACAACGATGCCATTCGCAATGCACTGCTGCAGCATGTGCCCATGAACCGGGTTGCACAGCCCAGTGAAATGGCGGGCACGGTGTTGTACCTGGCTTCGGAGGCATCGAGCTACACCACCGGGGCCTGCATCAATGTCGATGGCGGTTACCTGGTAGTGTAAGTTCATTACATGATTACTTGATCTGAATGCCTTTGTAATCTTCTTCGTTCAGCGTGCGCCCCATTTGCTGCCACAAAATGTGGCGCATTCGCTTGAACGGCACCAGCCGTGAACCCAGCCACACGCGGGCCGCATTGTTGCCATACACAATGCGCGGCTCGTTTTTCTGAATGCACTTCAACACGTAGTTGCAAATTTCATCAGGCGGTGTAGTAAGGAATTTCTTGGCAAACTTTTCATGTTCGGGCTTGCTGGCAATGTTGGTGTTGATGCCACCCGGATGAACCAGGTGCACCTGTACCTTGCTGTTGGACAATTCAACCATCAGTGATTCAGTGAAGCCACGTACTGCAAACTTGCTGGCACAGTAATCGGAATTGCTGGGTGTACCCACCAAGCCGAAAATGCTGGAGACATTCACCACGGCGCCTTCACCATTGGCCAGCAACTGCGGCAGGAATGCCCGGGTGCCATGTACCACACCCCAAAAGTTGATGCCCATGACCCGCTCATAGCTGTCGTCGCTCAGCGCCCAAACCGGGCGCCCTTCACCACTGACACCGGCGTTGTTGATGATGACATGCGCATCGCCCAAAGCCGCTTTCACGGCCTGCGCGAATGCATACACGCCCGCTTTGTCAGATACATCCAGCTTTTCTGAATACACCTGCACCTTGGCTGCCTGCAGAACCAGTTTCTCGGTTTCCTTCAAGCCTTTTTCGTCGTAATCGCATATCGCGATTTTGCTGCCCAAGCGTGCAAACATCAGCGCGTAGGAACGACCCATTCCGGAAGCTGCACCGGTAATGACAACAACCTTGTTCTTGAAATTCTTCATGCTGTAACTCCTTCCGTGACTGGTTTTGAAGCGGCTGCATTGGCGTTGCTGTTCGCATTCAGTGGCAATTGAAACGCATGGTCAGATGACTTGAAGTTTTTAGCCATTCGCAGGTAGGTGTAACTGAACCCAGGAAACATCGCCACCACATGGCCGCTCTTGCTTTTGTACCAGCTGGTACAACCGCCGCGTTTCCAGACAGTCTTTTCCATCTCGCTGTGAATGTGCGTGGTGTAGCGTTCTTCGGCCTGTGGTTTCACCTCAATAGCAGCAGCCTTCTTGGCCTTCACTTCCGAAATGGCACGCATGATGTAGTGCATCTGCGCTTCGATCACGAAAATTGCAGAGGTGTGTCCAATGCCGGTATTTGGCCCGGTCACGATGAACAGGTTGGGGAAACTGGGCACTGTGGTGCCCAGGTAGGCGCGTGGAAACTCGTCCCACACGTCGGCCAGTTTCGTGCCGCCAGTACCGATGACAGGGTAGGAAATCACGCCATCTGTGGCATCGTAGCCCGTGGAGTACACGATGCAATCCAGGTCAATCTGCTCACCGCTTTGAGTTTTGATACCGGTTTCATTGATTTCAGCAATGCCATCGGCCTTGTCATGCAGGCTGACATTGGGGCGGCAATATGCAGGGTACAGGGTATTACTCAAAATAATACGCTTGCAGCCGATGGTGAAATCGGGCGTGACCTTTTTGCGCAATACGGGGTCCTTGATCTGCTTCTTGATGTGATTCAAGGCTTCGCGCTGGGCAACATTCTTTAATGCAAAGTCGGAATACTTGAATGCGATTACCCTGCTTTCCAGTCCCCAGTAAATGGCCGAACGAGCCAGCTTTCGGATGGGCTCAACCTTCAGTAATGCACGCTGCCAAGGCTTGAAGACGCGGTCAGGGCGTGGCAATACCCAGTGCGGCGAACGCTGAAACACGTGCAAGTGCCCTACTTCCCCGGCAATCGCTGGAATAACCTGGGCCGCGCTGGCGCCACTGCCAATGATGGCAACCCGCTTGCCTTTGTGGTCGTAGTTTTGGTCCCAGGCATTGGTGTGAAAGGTTTTGCCCTTGAAGGACTCGCGGCCTTTGAAATTCGGAATCACCGGCGTGCTCAAGGGACCCGATGCATTGATCACGAATTGTGCCTTGATCACATCGCCGCCTTGCAGGTGGACATGCCAGCGTTGCTCGCTTTCATTCCACTCCGTGCGCTGCACATTGCTGTTGGTGCGGGTTTTCTCGCGAAGGCCATGCTTGGTAATGACGTGTTCCGTATAGCGCTGCAGCTCGGCGCCTTCTGCAAACATCTGGCTCCAGTCATAAGGCTCCGACTCGATGGAATACAGCAGCGATTGAACGTCCACCGCCGCACCAGGATAGGAATTCTGGCACCAGGTGCCGCCCATGAAATCGCGGCGTTCCAGCATGATGAAATCTTCGATGCCACGCTTTTTCAGGTTGATGGCAGCACATTGCCCGCCAAACCCACTGCCAATAATCACCACGCCGTATTCAGTCATTTTTTAACCCCGGTTGAAATTCAAGCTGGGATGAATGTATATCTGACTACGTACGTTGTCAATTACAAATTGAGCAATTGAGGGTAGAAGTAGCCCCCTAATTGGAGGATCAAATTCGGCTCGGGCTCGCAAAATTGGGGGATGTATTTTGGCCAATCAAACGAGGAGCGAACCCATGGCAATACCCCAGGCACTGATCAAGGATTTAGAAGGCGAAGTAAACGTAAGCCGCAACGGCGAGGTCGTCGCAGTAAAAGCAGGTGACTACCTTTTGCCTGGCGACGAAATTGCAACCGGAGCCACTGGTCGCCTGTCGCTGGAATTTCCGGGCGTTAACGGCCAAATGCCTGCAGCGGGCTTCATGTCATCCAACGGCAAACTGACCCTGGGTGAACAACCTGGCCCGAACGGTCAGCAAATGGTCGTGATAGAGGATGGTGAATGTTTCGAGTTCACCACCGAATTGGCTGAAAACTCGGCTGCTGCCGATGGTGGTGCCGTAGCGGGTTTGTTCGGTGCTGGGCTGTTGGGCGCAGGTGGTGGTGCTGTTGCTGGTGCAGGCGCATTGGCGGCCGGTGCATTTCTGGCTGGCGGTTCGAGCGATTCATCGGGCAGTGCAGGTGGTGCTTCCACGGGAACTGGAACAGGCGTGAACACCGCGGGAGGTTCAGGCACGGGCGGCGTGGGTGCAGGCGAATTCTCGTCGGAAGGCAGTCCACAAAGTTTGGAAGAATTCGTTGCAGAAAACCTGACACCGGAGAACGCACAGCAAAGCCTGCTTGAACCCATTCAAAATGCGTTGCAAAACAGCCAGAACAACCCGGAATCCACACCCGATAATTTGGCTGTGGCAGTTGAGCAAACCGGGCTGGGTATACTTGAAAATGTTCACGATGCTCTGGTTGCCACAACAGGCGAAGGCACACCCCAGGCAGACTTGATTCAACAGCTCGTTAACGGCATTGACCAAACACCACTTGGAGAACCACTGAGTCCACTTACCTCGGCGCTGACAGATGCAGTCAACACAGAACTTGGATTGGACACCTTGATTGCCGCCCTGCCCAACCTGGACCTTGCCGATGGCGGCCTGGTGACCAGCGTAGTCGATTTGGCTGATGGCATTACTCAACCTTTGAGCCAACAGATTGAACCCGTTGATCAATTGGTTGATGGACTTCGCACTGTGGCTGTTGAAGTGGACAATGTACTGGACGGCATTCTAAGCCAGATCACCACCGAGATACCTGACTTGCAAAGCCTGGATAGCGGGCTACCCACAGATTTAACTTCAGTGTTGCCTGCTGACCTGACTTCTGCCTTGCCTGCTGATCTGACTTCTGCCTTGCCCGCAGAAATCACTTCTGCCTTGCCAACCGAACTGGAAGGTGGACTGGCTGAATTGGTCGATGGAATTTTAGGGGGAGCGGATTCGCTTCAAGCAGCATTCGATGGGTTTGGCGGCGCAGGCTTGCCTGAGATTCCCGAAGGAGACCTGCTGGGTACATTAAGCACCGGTATTTCATCGGGTGCTGATGCGCTGGGTGGTCAATTGGGTGGGCTGCCAGGCCTCTCGATCGACGGCCTGCCAAGTTAAACCTTCATTTGATTAAAAAAAGCCCAGGCACTTTGAAGGGTGCCTGGGCTTTTCCAAATGAAGCAGACTGAGTCAATCACACTGACTCATTCAACGGGCTCAATCAAACTGATAGACCGCTACAGTGCCACTGACATCGCCATAACCCACAATCAACAAGGGTTTTGCGTTCGGGCTTTTCGCGGCAGGTACAAACTTCATGCCTTCCGGTGAAATGTCGCCGTTTGCAAAATTGGTGGTGCTGCGGATGTACTGTACAAATTCTGGTTTGGCTGGATTGGTCACCTTCATCACCAGGATTGAACTGGAACGCTCAAGACCGATAAACGCATAAAAATCGTTTCCAATCTGCCCCACCGTCAATGCTTCGGGTTCGGGACCCTTGTTGTCAAACCGGCCTGAAATGGCACCGTCGGCAAACAGCGTGTCTTTATTCGCATCATTCGCCAATTCACCATACACATAGCGTTCCACGTCTGAACCTGATTCGTACACCAGCTGGCCTGTTGCTGCATCAATGATCGAGTAGGAACGACCGCCCAAGGCATACACCTTGTCGTAATCACCGTCGTTGTCGGTGTCACCAAATCGGCCTGTGGAGGTGGTTGCAAACACGGTCAAGCGACCTGCAACTGAAGCCTGCTGAATACTCGCTGCATTAGGAAATGCAACGGGGTCCAACGTCAGGGCAGACAGTCGACGGGTTTCTTCAAGTGAGCCTGAAAGAGCACCAAAATTGGTCAGGAAGTCATTGCGATCATCGCCCTCATTCGCGGTCACAATGTAAGTTTTGCCGCCCACAGTGAAACTGGCCGCAGTGTCTGGCATATAAATACCCATCACATTAGGAAGTGTGATCAGCTCTGGCGGATTCAATACAGTGGCCCTGTCTGAAGGGGCAAACGCATTGCGCGCCAAACCATGGTCTTTGAAACCGAGCGCAAAAATGCGGCTGATACGCGCGGAAGCCAAATCCACTACGGCTATCGCATTGTTTTCCTGGAGTGTAATGAATGCAGTGCGGCTGTCAGGAGAAATTGAGACAAACTCAGGTTCCAGATCTTGCGCGACGCTTGCACCGGGTCGACCGATTCGAACACCAGAAGGCAATTCAGTTGCACGATTTCCACCCACGTTGAAATCGGTGAATCCGAGTTGAATGGCTGTGTCCGCAGGCACACCATTCACAACTCGAACAATTGAAATGGATCCTTCTGGGTCAATTCCATCTGTTCCGAAGGTGTCGCTCAGCTCAGCCTCGTTGGCCACCACCACTGCGCTTCCATCGGGTGAGAACGCCACGCTGTCAGGTAACACACCAACTGGCACTTTCTTGAGATATGTAAGGCTTCCGTTCGTAGCAATGCTGTAAAAAGCAATTACACCCTGAACAGTTTTGGGTGTGCCAGAAACAGCAACCGCCATCAGGTTGCCTGCAATGTCCAGGCTCTGAATACCGCCTGCGGTAAATCCGGCATCATTCACGTCGGCAGCAACGTCTTTTGTTCCATCAATCGTCAAGTTGGAAGCCGTGGTGGGCGACGCCAGTGCTGTGGCGCTGAGATTGGCCAATGACATGCGCTGAACAGTCAGCGCCCTGCCTGTAGCCGGTGCGGTGGCTGCCACATCTGAAATGTGAAATGAGGATTTGCTGCCTTCGTGATAGGCCACGATTTCAGCCACACCTGCCTGAGAAACACCATAGCGACCAACCAGCTTGCCCTGTGGCAAACCCTTTGCGGCTGCAACGGATTTTGCCAAGTGCGTCAATGCCTGGCCTTCGGTGGGTACTGTCACACCAGCGGCGAGCAATGCGCCTGGATTGGCTGCAGACCAATTTGCAGGCGTTGTAGCGCCGGGCGCCACACGTGCTGCATTGATCACAATACCGTTGTCGGGGTTGTTGTCGCTGTCCAGCGCTTGAATGAAACGGGCAATGTTCAAGGTGGCTGGGTCTGTGGCTGTGCCATCTGCGCCCATGTCAATCGGTGTAACCACACCTCCGGGCACGGCAACAGCCGGCAAGCGCACGCCGCCCACAGCAAAGGTCACTGACTCACCGGGACGGTAGCTAAAACCACCGTCAGTTGCTGTTGTACCAGATTGGGTGGCAGTACCATAAGCTGCGCCTGAAACTGCTGCATCTACAAATGTGCTTTTGAGGGGGGCATCGTCTGAGCCACCACAAGCTGAAACCAGAATGGCTGCCACACCAGCCGCGAGAATCTTTTTATTGAACATTAAACTCACCCGCAATATTGAATAAGCGGCAAGTGTGTTTCATGGGTGTTTAAGTTTGATGACAGTTACTTGACGGAGAGATGACAAACGGAAAAAGCAGAAAGGCAAGATAGATGCCTACATCTGTGTGGAACGCGACCTTCCACATTTCAATACCAGCTACACCATCCAAAGTAAAAACGCTTGCAACAATAGAGTCAGAGAATTGTTCTGTACCAAGCGATTTAGCACCTGAGGGTCAAGCCCACCCCACAATCAAATAGCGGAATCGAAGCATAGACACTGTCAAAAACCCACAGAATGCACGCCCTATTAGGCGACTGAAAACCGAACACACAGTCTATATTCGTGATTTTTTCGGTGCACTTTTATCAAAAAAACCAATTTGTACAAGGCTTACAACCCGGTTGCTGACAAGTCTTAGAATCCGATCGTTCTCCGTATTGAATCCGAACAAACATTCGTTTTACCATTACATCGCTCAATGTAACGGTTGAACACTCACCGTAACCGATGGAAGTTTCAAGTTATGCTGAATGCCCAGCAAGTTTTGGAAAACAGTTTCGTCAATAACGTGGCCCATGCTTACCTGAGCAAGGCCAAATTACCCAACCATGAGCGGGTAAAGGCTTGGCGTTATCGCAGTTTTCTTCCCATGCTGCACCGCCTGCATGGGTCACTGACCGGTTTTGCAACGCATCGTAGATCGATTGATGGCAGAACCATGGTGTGGCTCGAGGGTGGAAACCCTGAGGGCAGCCCAGTGGTCTTGCTCCATGGCTTCAGCTCTTGCAAAGAGAACTGGCTGCCCCTGCTGCCCTTTCTGATGAATAAGCATCGACTGCTCGTGCCCGACCTGCCTGGCTGGGGCCAAAGCCACTTCTGCAGCGAGAAAGTGTACGGCTTTGATCAACAGGTAGAGAGACTGGCCGACTGGGCCGAGTTGGTGTTGGAAGGCCCTGCGCACTGGGTGGGCAGCTCCATGGGCGGCGGAATTGCAGCATTGCTCGCGGCACGCCACAACAAGTGGGTAAGTTCCCTGACACTCATGAACGCCGCAGGAGTAGTTGGCAGCGAGCTGACACCCTTCGAGCGAAATTTGCAGGAAGGGCGCAACATGCTGATTGCACATGACATCAAGGGCGTGCTTGATTTGCTGGGCTCGACAATAGCCAGCCGAACCCTGCCTTGGTTGATGACACCTTTTGCCTACTGGGATGTGGTTTCCCGTCGCCATGTGAACCAGCACATTTTTCGCCAACTGCTGGAATATGCACCAAGCCCAGACCAGCCTTCATTTTCGGCGATCTCGGCACCCACGCTGATCGTATGGGGTGAGGAGGATGAAATCATTCATTCCAGTTGTGCCTACACATTCAAGGCATTGATACCCCACGCAGAGATCAAAAACCTTCCTGGTGTGGGACACATGCCCATGGTGGAAAACCCCGTCAAGGCCGCGAAATTGCTCAAGCAGTTTTGGCTTACGGCTCAATAACAACATTTTTTTCAAACCCAAAGTTTTTTTCGACGACACCCGAACAAACGCTCAGTTTTATTGAATGGAAGTATGATCATGAACAACGTTTTTTCAATGCCCATCGACAATCAGGCCTCAAGCAAGTCAGGCACAGCCCAACGAATTCCAATCCGGCACATGGATTTCAAATTCGATGGCAAAGACCTTGACCCCGTGTTTTTTCAAAACACGACTTTTGCCAGCGCCTACTTTCACGCCTTGTCCATCTTCCTGACTTTTGGTGAGGACCTGGTGATCGACACGGCCCGCCACCACCGTCAATTTGTCAAAGATGAAGCCTTGAAGGCTCGCGTCACGGCACTGATTGGTCAGGAAGCGATTCATTCCAAGTTGCACCATGAGTTCAATGACACCCTGGCTGAGAACGACTATCCAGTGAAGTTCTACCGCTTTCTGGCCGAGCAGGTCTTCAAGTACGGCTTCAAGCAACTGCCCAACGGCATGCAGCTTTCATTGATGGCCGGAATTGAGCACTTCACTGCCGTACTGGCCGAATACATGATGAAACATGAGGAAATCTTCTTCCTCAGCCAGGATGAAAAGCAACGCGCCTTGTGGATGTGGCACATGCTGGAAGAGTGCGAGCACAAGGACATTGCTTATGATGTGTATCAGCAACTGTCAGGCGACTACTTGATGCGCATTAGCGGATTCGGACTGGCGTTTGTCACCATCCTGATGCTGGTGCCGCTGGGTGGCGCCTTGATTCCGTTCCTGCGCAAGCCCAGCAGTGTATTCAAGCTGAGTTTCTGGAAAGATGCCCGTAAAAGCATGGACATGCTGTTCACCGGAAAAGACAGTGTCTTTGGCGGCAGCATGAAGCACATTCTTGACTACCTGCGCCGCGACTTCCACCCCAGCGACCATGACACCAGCGACTTGATGGCTTATTACAAGGAAAAGCTGCTGAATCCTGCCAATGGTCTGTTGAGCCCGTTCATGACCCGGGAATTTTACCCCGGTGCCAAGGCAGCCTGAGTTTGCGCGATACCGCGTCGAGAAATCCAAAGTGAGTCAAATATGAGTTTACTGAGAAGAAAAAAAGACCTGCCAAGCCATAACGCCTACGCCGTGGTGACTGGTGCGGGCAGTGGCATTGGCAGGAGTTTTGCGCTGGAAATTGCTCGCAGGCGGGGCGTGGTGGTTTGCGCCGACCTGAAACTGGAAGGTGCCCAGGAAACCGTACGACTGATCGAAGCCCAGGGAGGTAAAGCATTTGCTGTGGCTTGCGACGTGGGCGTGGCTGAACAGGTGGAACAATTGGCCGAGCAGGCCGAAGAGTTGATGGGGCACCCGGTGACTTTGCTCATCAACAACGCAGGCGTCGGGCTGGGCGGCAAAATTGAAGAAACCACGCTGGAAGACTGGCGCTGGTGCATGAATGTCAACTTGTGGGGCGTCATTCACGGCTGTCATTACTTCGTGCCCAAGTTCAAGCAGCTTGGCCGCGGCGCCATTGTCAACGTGGCATCCGCAGCGTCGTACACGGCAGCCCCGGAAATGAGCGCCTACAACACCACCAAAGCCGGTGTTCGCGCCTTGTCAGAAACATTGTTCGCAGAACTCAAAAAAGACAAGATTTCGGTGAATGTACTTTGCCCGACGCTGGTACCCACCAACATCATCAAGGACGGTCGTCTGCCTGCACGGTATTCCAAGCTGGCCAATCACGCCCTGATGAATTACGCCATGGTCACCAGCGACTCTGTGGCCACACTGACACTGAACCGGCTGGACAGCGGTGAGTTGTACACCACGCCCCAGGTCGACGCCAAACTGTTCTGGCTCATGAAACGTGCCGCCCCCAACCTGTACGCCAAGTTCCTGGGCTTTTCATATCAGTTTGTCAAATAATCCAAAAAAGGCTCACTACACACCATGCCAGTCGATAAAAACACAATTCATTCCAGTGACACCATCTACGACACATTCATTGTTGGCGCCGGTATCTCCGGTATTGCAGCGGCCATCAAGTTGAAGAAGGAAGGCTACCATCACTTCAAGATCATTGAAAAAGCGAAGCGAGTCGGCGGCACCTGGCGTGAAAACACCTACCCCGGCTGCGGATGCGATGTGCCTTCTTCCCTCTACTCCTATTCGTTTGCACCCAGCAGCAAGTGGAGCCGTCTGTTTGCACTGCAACCGGAAATTCTGGAATACCTTGAAGATGTCAGCGACAAATTCAACATCACCCCACTCATTGAATTTGAAAACGAACTTGAACAGGCTGCCTGGGACGACACGCGCCATCTCTGGGTGATGGACACCAGCAAGGGCCAGTATTTGGCCAGAACCGTGATATTCGCCACTGGCCCCATCACCGAATCCCAAATTCCAAATTTGCCTGGCCTGGAGACCTTCAAGGGCGAGACGTTTCACTCCGCCCGTTGGAACCACGATATCGACCTGACAGGCAAACGCGTGGCCGTGGTAGGCACCGGCGCTTCAGCCATTCAGTTCATTCCGCAGATTCAGCCCAAGGTCAAAAGCCTGGTTGTGTTTCAGCGTACCGCCCCGTGGGTGCTGCCCAAACCCGACCTGCAACTGGGCACCAAGGGCAAGATGCTGATGGACAAATTGCCAGTCATTCAAAGCACCTGGCGCAAGGCTGTGGCAGGCTCACTGAATGTGATCAACTTCGGCTTGCGAAACCCCAGCGTGCTGGAGCCTGTCAGCACCGCAGTCAAGCAACTGTTGAAGGTACAAATCAAGGACAAAGCCCTGCGCGAAGCAGTGACACCCGATTTCACATTGGGTTGCAAGCGAATCCTGTTTGCCAACAACTACTACCCTGCCCTGCAGGCCAGCAACACCCAACTTATTCCACATGGAATGACCCGAATCGAAGGCAACACCGTCATTTCTGCCAACGGCGAACGGCATGAAGTGGATGTGATCATCTGGGGAACCGGCTTCAATGTGTCGCACCCGCCCATTGGTAGAAAAGTGATCGATGCCAAAGGCCAGCGAATTGCCGACTTGTGGAAAAAGACCTCGCCAGAAGCGTACCTGGGTGCAACACTGCGCGATGTTCCCAATGCCTTCCTGGTACTGGGCCCCAACGTGTTGGTATACGACTCGTTCATTGGCCTGGCCGAAACGCAACTGGACTACATCATTGATGGCTTGAAACTGATCAAGAGCAAATCAATCAGCAAGCTCACCATCAAACCCGAGGTACTGGAGGCCCACAATCAGAAAGTGCAAAAACACCTGAAGGGCACCGTGTTCAATGCCGGTGGATGCAGAAGCTATTACCTCGACGAAAACGGCCGTAACTTCGCAGCCTGGCCGTGGTCACTCGCCACCCTGAAAAAACGACTGAGCCACTTCAATATGGCTGATTATGATGTGGTCATACAGTCGTCGAACAAGGCCGGTAAAAAAGCAGCTTAGGTCTTGGGGGATCGCGAGAAAAAAGCAGTGCAGTGAACGTGAGCCCCATTGGGGCTCACTTCAAATGTGTGTCGTGGCGGAGAAGGAGGGATTCGAACCCTCGAAGAGGTTGCCCCCTTACCTGATTTCGAGTCAGGCCGATTCAGCCGCTCTCGCACTTCTCCGTGGCGGCAAGTATAACGCAGTGTCATCGAGCTATGCAGCCGCCAGTTCAGGTAGCATGCGAAATTCAACAAAACAACAAAGGAGACAAAATTGAATCAATCCGCAGGAAACCGGTTTGTATTTCTGGGCTTCATAGCAGCAGGATTCACAAACCTGCTGGGCATGCTTGCTGCCAGTGAGTTTTTCACGAAGACCGCCTTTCACAGCCTGTCCCCCAACGTGTTCTCGGAATTCGGCACGTTCATGGTCATGGTGTGGGGGCTCGCCTACCTGGCAGCAGCGAAGCACGCGCACAACCTTCCAGCGCTGTGTTTTGTGTTTGCGTTTGAAAAAGCCATTTATGTTTACACCTGGGTGGTGTGGATACAGGCCAACTCAGACACACTGCCTGCGCTCCAGGACAGCGATCCTTTGCTGGCACTCTTCTATTCTGGATACGGTCTGATTGACCTCGCTTACGCCCTGTTCTTCGCTTGGGCGGGCATTCGGGCTCTTCGCAACTAAATCTATACAAGTCGGTGCATGCACCACTTCCACCAGACACGGCGCACTGATTTGCTTGGTGCGCCGCACCAAAATTGGTCTTCGCACCAAAACAGACGTTCTAAATTCCCTAAAACTACAGTTTTCTGTGGAAGAAACCGAATCAAAGACTTGGCACGCATTCTGCTTATAGGTGAATGAGGCTTTTGCCAAAGACGGACCAAGCCACAACAAATCAAACAATGCAGTACTGGACAACGGCGTCCATCCCTCTACCTGCCAGGCAGGATTGGTGATGTACGCCGTTTTTTCTTGGGTTGAACTTTCGAGGATGCACCACATGAGCAACAAACCAACCGACAACAAACCAGAGTTGTCTGAAACACGCCGCACTTTTATCAAACAATCGGCCGCCGTGTGGGGCACTACCCTGCTCGCAGGTTTTGGTGCACCGTCCATTGTGATGGCTCAATCCAGCAAGCTGGAAACCACGAAAGTAAAACTGGGATTCATCGCCCTGTCCGATGCGGCACCCCTGTTCATCGCAGAGGAAAAAGGATTTTTCAAAAAGCACGGCATGACCGATGTCGAGGTGCTCAAGCAATCCTCCTGGGGCACAACCCGCGACAACCTGGTACTGGGTTCAGCCGGCAACGGCATTGATGGTGCACACCTGCTCACACCCATGGCTTACCTGCTGACCACAGGTGCAATCACCACCAACAACATTCCGGTGCCCATGAATATTCTTTGCCGCCTGAACCTGGATGGACAGGGCATTTCGGTCAGCAACGAATACCTGGACCTCAAGGTGGGCACCAATGCCAGTGAACTGAAAACAGCACTGGCGGCCAAGAAAGGCGGCGGCAAGGCGGTGAATGCTGCAATGACATTCCCGGGCGGCACGCACGACCTGTGGCTGCGTTACTGGATGGCCTCGGCTGGCATTGACCCCAACAGCAGCGTGTCCACCATCGTGGTTCCTCCACCCCAGATGGTTGCGAACATGAAAGTGGGCAGCATGGACACCTTCTGCGTAGGTGAACCCTGGAACCTGCAACTGATTCACCAGAAAATTGGTTACACGGCAGTAACTACTGGTGAGTTGTGGAACAACCACCCGGAAAAAGCATTGAGCCTGCGTGCCGATTATGTGCAAGCAAACCCCAACGCAACCAAGGCACTTCTGAAAGCCGTGATGGAAGCGCAGATTTATTGTGATGACCCTGCCAATAAGGATGAAGTTGCACGTGTCTGTTCACAGCGCAAGTGGATCAACGCACCAGTGGGCGACATTATCGAGCGTATCAAAGGCGACTTCGACTATGGCACTGGCCGCATTGAAAGCAATAGCAAACACCTGATGAAATACTGGAGAAACCAGGCTTCGTATCCTTTCCAAAGCCATGACCTTTGGTTCCTGACTGAAAACCAGCGTTGGGGCTACCTGCCAAGCAAACTCGACACGAACGCGCTGATCAAGAAAGTGAACCGCGAAGACATGTGGCGTGTTGCTGCAAAAGAATTGGGCATTGCAGCCAAAGACATCCCAACCAGCACATCGCGTGGAGTCGAAAAATTCTTCGACGGCAAGGTGTTTGACCCCAAGAATCCGAAGGCTTATCTCGACAGCCTCGCCATCAAGGCCATGAAAGCCTGATTAGTTAATGCAACAAGGACCCATCATCATGATGAACACCGACACACTAGAGCGCATTCAAGCAACACCCAAACTGCGCAGCAAACCGCTGGTAGAAACCCGATTCTTCAGGCAGTTCAAATCGAGCTTGGGCAATGTGGTTCCGCCATTGGTCATCATGAGCCTGTTGTTGTTGATCTGGGAAATTCTGTGCAGCGGTGAAGGTGCACGCCTTCCCGCACCCAGCAAGGTCATCACCGACACCTGGGAGCTCATTACCAATCCCTTTTACAACAACGGTGGATCCGACGTTGGTATGGCCTGGCAAATTCTCGCCAGCCTGGAACGGGTGGCGATTGGCTACAGTCTCGCTGTTGTGGTGGGTGTGGCACTCGGTGTGTTGGTGGGTCAATCAACCTGGGCCCTGCGTGGCCTGGACCCCTTGTTTCAGGTGTTACGTACAGTACCCCCATTGGCCTGGTTACCCTTGTCGCTGGCAGGCTTTCAGGATGGCAACCCATCGGCGATTTTCGTGATTTTCATCACGGCCATTTGGCCCATCATCATCAACACCTCGGTGGGCATTCGCAACATTCCGGAAGACTACCGAAATGTTTCTCGTGTGATTCAACACAATGGCGTCGAGTACTTCTGGAAAATCATGTTGCCTGCCGCGGCGCCTTATATTTTCTCGGGTTTGAGAATTGGTGTGGGTTTGAGCTGGCTGGCCATTGTCGCCGCTGAAATGTTGATTGGTGGTGTGGGTATCGGCTTCTTCATCTGGGACGCCTGGAACAGCTCGCTGATTAGCGACATCGTATTGGCACTGGTGTACGTGGGCATTGTCGGCTTCATTCTCGACCGCTGCGTGGCCTGGGTCGGCAACAAGATTACACGCGGCACTTCCGCAGCTTAAGGGGCACAACATGAGCGATCGTTTTCTGAGTATTTCGCAAGTTCAAATGCGTTTTGAGCGCAATGGCATCACCAACCCGGTGTTGAAGGACATCAACCTGGAAGTCAATCGCGGTGAATACATTTCGTTGATCGGCCATTCGGGTTGTGGCAAATCTACTGTGCTGAATATCATCGCCGGCTTGCTGACCGCCAGCGAAGGTGTGGTGATCGTGGACAACAAGGAAGTGAATGCACCGGGGCCTGACCGTGCCCTGGTGTTTCAAAACCATTCCCTGCTGCCTTGGCTGACTGTGTACCAGAATGTGGAAATTGCCGTTGAAAAAATCTTCAAAGGCAAGAAAAGCAAGAAGGAACAACGTGAATGGATTCTGTACAACCTGGACATGGTCAACATGAGCCATGCGCTGGATCGCTTGCCTTCAGAAATTTCAGGTGGCATGAAGCAGCGCGTGGGCATCGCCCGTGCGCTGGCCATGGAACCCAAGGTGCTGTTGCTGGACGAACCTTTCGGTGCACTTGATGCATTGACCCGCGCGCACCTCCAAGATGAAGTCATGCGCATTCAAAATGAATTGAAAAACACCGTGGTCATGATTACGCACGATGTGGATGAGGCCGTGTTGCTGTCAGACCGCATCGTGATGATGACCAACGGCCCTTCAGCCACCATCGGTCAAATTCTCGACATTGAACTGGCCCGCCCCCGTGATCGCCTGGCCTTGGCCGACGACCCGACTTACAACCACTATCGGCATGAAGTGCTCAGTTTCCTTCACGAAAAACAGCGCAAGGTGGAAGCCATCGACAAGCACAGGCAAACCAAGGTGAAAACCGAAAGCAAAGTAACCGCCAACGGATAAAACCCGACAACAAGCAGAAACAAAAACCGCCAGGAACCTCCCCTGGCGGTTTTTTTTCGACCCTAGGGAAAGTACCAAGTGGTAAGGGTTTGCTCCAATTCAGTTAGTTTTGGTACCCCATCACAATGCAGGTTCGAAAAGTAAAATCAAAACAACAGTCGAAAGTTACATCATTCTTAGGAGGCAACATGACTGATTCCGTGAACAACCAGAAGCGCCGTGATTTTATCAAGGGCACATCCGTGGCCGCAGTGGGTGCAGGTGCCATGGCATTCCCCATGATTTCAACTGCACAAACAGTGAACATGCGCTTCCAGAGCACATGGCCACAGAAAGACATCTTCCATGAGTACGCGGAAGACTTCGCCAACAAAGTCAACAGCATGACCGGTGGTCGCCTGAAGATTGAAGTGCTGCCAGCCGGTTCCGTGGTCAAGGCTTTTGACCTGCTGGATGCTGTGAGCAAAGGCACACTGGACGGTGGTCATGGTGTGATCGCTTACTGGTACGGCAAGAACCCGGCTGTGGCCTTGTGGGGTTCCGGCCCAGCTTTCGGCATGGACGCCAACATGTTGCTGGCCTGGCACAATTATGGCGGCGGTAAAGAACTGCTGGAAGAAATCTACAAAGACCTGAACATGGACGTGGTGTCCTTCATGTCTGGCCCAATGCCAACACAGCCCTTGGGCTGGTTCAAAAAGCCAGTGACAAAAGCTGAAGACCTGAAAGGCCTGAAGTTCCGCACTGTGGGTTTGTCTGTGGACATGTTCACAAAAATGGGTGTGGCTGTGAACGCCTTGCCTGGTGGTGAAATTGTTCCAGCGATGGACCGTGGCTTGCTGGATGCCGCTGAATTCAACAACGCGTCTTCTGACCGTCTGTTGGGCTTCCCCGACGTATCCAAGGTGTGCATGCTGCAAAGCTTCCACCAGTCTTCTGAACAGTTTGAAATCATGTTCAACAAGACCAAGTACAACAAGTTGCCTGCTGAACTGAAAGCCATCATCAAAGGTGCTGCTGAAGCCTCTTCTGCTGAAATGAGCTGGAAAGCAATTGACCGCTACTCCAAGGACTACGCAGAAATGCAAAGCAAACAGGGTGTGAAATTCTTCAAAACCCCTGACAGCATTCTGAAAGCCCAATTGAAAGCGTGGGATGAAGTGACCAAGGAAAAATCCGCTGCCAACCCCATGTTCAAGAAAGTGTTCGAATCGCAGCGTGCCTTTGCAGCACGTGCAGCCAAGTGGCAAGCCGACACAACAGTCGACTTCAAGATGGCTCAAGCATTCTACGCACAGAAGAAGTAAATTTTGAAGCAATGAAAAGGCCAACAGCCCCTTGGGGTGTGTTGGCTTTTTTTTACAAGGAAGCTGAGGTTCAACCCATGCTAACGTTCTTACACCTAATCGACAAAATGTCGACCAAAATCGGTCAACTGTTCTCATGGCTGATCGTCGTGCTGACTGCAGTGATCGTATTCGAGGTTTTTACCCGATACGCATTCAATCACCCCAACCCTTGGGTGTTTGATGCCTCGTACATTTTGTACGGCATCCTGTTCATGATGGCTGGTGCATACACCCTGTCCAAGGGCGGACATGTGCGTGGCGATATTCTGTACGGCTTCTTCAGCCCAAGAACACAGGCCTCACTCGACCTGATCCTGTATTTCGTATTCTTTTTCCCCGGCATCATTGCTCTGACTTATGCAGGCTATACCTTTGCCGAAGACGCCTGGCTCATTAAGGAAATGTCCTCAGTGACAGCCGACGGCCCTCCGATTTATCCGTTCAAGACATTCATCCCGCTGGCTGGATTTTTTCTTTTACTCCAAGGCGTCGTGGAGGTGATTCGTTGCGTGATGTGTATCAAGGCAGGTGAATGGCCGAAACGTGAAGAAGACGTTGAGGAAGTTGACGTGGAAAAACTCAAAGCCTCACTCGGCAAGAATTAACAGGATTCAAAATGAGAAAAGAACTTTATTTTGGCTTTGCCATCATGGCCATGATCCTGATCGGGGTCGGGATCGCGATGCCACCCGTCGCGGAGATGAGCAATGGCCACTTGGGCCTGCTGATGCTGTCACTGGTGGTGGTTGCCATCATGCTGGGGTTTCCCACGGCCTTTACGTTGATGGGTATGGGCGTGATTTTCACGTACTTTGCCTACGACCGCGACCTGGACCACACATTGAACCTGATGGTCCAATCCACTTACAAGGTGATGACCAACGATGTGTTGATCTCGATTCCCTTGTTTGTGTTCATGGGTTACCTGGTTGAACGGGCAAACTTAATTGAAAAACTGTTCAAGTCGCTGCACTTGGCCATGGCCCGCTTGCCCGGTGCCTTGGGGGTAGCCACACTGGTGACCTGCGCAATTTTCGCGACAGCCACAGGTATTGTGGGTGCAGTGGTGACATTGATGGGTCTGCTGGCCATGCCCAGCATGATGAAAGCTGGCTACGACACTAAAATGGCTGCGGGTGTAATTACCGCGGGCGGTTGTTTGGGTATTCTGATTCCGCCTTCCGTGCTGCTGATTGTGTATGGCGCAACCGCCGGTGTGTCAGTTGTGCAGTTGTATGCCGGTGCATTTTTCCCCGGCTTGATGCTGGCAGGCATGTACATCGCCTACGTCATCATTCGCGCAAAAATCAACCCGAAATGTGCTCCACCCTTGTCTGAAGAAGACCGCAAGGTACCACTGACACCTGTCCTGGCTTCTTTGAAAAACACCTACGGCACCAGCCGTGCAGTGTCCGCGTTGATCAACGGTTTGAAAGGTCGTCGTGAAGGTCATTTGACCAGCGGCCAAGTCGCAAATCAGTTGTTCATCGCCATGCTGCCCGCACTGTTCGCCGCATTCATTCTGGGTTTGGTGTATTCCTCGGTGACAGCGCCAAAAGAAGCTGAATTTGACACGTCCAGCCTGGTCAGTTTTGGTTCTGACTATCAAAGCGAACAGTCCAATTCATACTCTTTCGACCTGGCTGAACCAGAAGCAGAAGCCACCACGGGCTTGGCCGAACCAGCAGGTGCAGAAACTGCAGAATCCACTGCAGCACCTGCAGCAGCCGAACCAGCTGCGGTAGCTGAACCTGCAGCTGCTGCTGCAATGCCCGCTGCAGAGGCGGAGTCCACCCCAGCACCAACGAACTTCTGGATTTCACTGGCTGTTGTTGCTGCAATTTTGCTGTTTTATTATTCCAAGCTCAGCTTCGAACGCCTTGAGGTGTTCAAGATGTTGCTGTCCTCTTTCTTCCCGCTCGCCTTTTTGATTCTGGCCGTGTTGGGCAGTATCGTGTTTGGATTTGCAACACCGTCTGAAGCAGCGGCTGTGGGCGCATTTGGAGGCTTGCTGCTGGCAGCAGCCTATCGACAGTTGAATTTCAGTGTGCTGCGTGAGTCGTCCTTTTTGACCGCGAAAACCACCGCCATGGTGTGCTGGCTGTTTGTGGGTTCTTCGATTTTCTCGGCAGCTTTTGCATTGCTGGGTGGTCAGGAACTGGTTGAGCAGTGGGTACTTTCACTGGGGCTGACACCCATTGAATTCCTGTTGCTGTCACAGGTCATCATTTTCCTGTTGGGCTGGCCGCTCGAATGGACAGAGATCATCGTGATTTTCATGCCGATCTTCATTCCATTGCTGCCCTACTTCGATGTAGACCCGCTGTTCTTCGGCCTGTTGGTTGCACTGAATCTGCAAACCGCCTTTCTGTCGCCACCTGTGGCCATGGCAGCGTTTTACCTGAAAGGCGTATCGCCACCCGGCGTGACCTTGAACCAGATCTTCCTGGGCATGATTCCATTCATGTTCATCCAGATCTTCGCCATGTTCGTGCTGTACGTGTTCCCGCAAATCGGCATGTGGCTGCCCGAAGTGTTGTACAGATAACTCCCTTCGGAATTGACCCGTACTACCAAAACCCGCCCTTGTGGCGGGTTTTTTCATGTCTTCACAATGACTGAAAACTGCGTGCTAATATTTGACTCACCTGTCACCCACTTGCGCAACACTATGCCCGGCCTGTTACCCCACATTGACCCTGATGGTCTTCTCGAGTTTTCAGTGGTCTACACAGACCGCGCCTTGAACCACATGTCCAAACGCTTTGAAGGTGTGATGTGCGACATTTCATCCACGCTCAAGGAAGTCTATAACGCGCACACCGCGGTGCTTGTGCCTGGCAGTGGCACCTTCGGCATGGAATCGGTGGCCCGGCAGTTTGCCCACGGCAAACACGTCATGGTGATTCGCAATGGCTGGTTCAGCTACCGCTGGACGCAGATTTTCGACGCCGGCCAAATTCCCGAGCAAACCACAGTCATGAAAGCCCGGCGAACCAGCGATTCAGACCAGTCACCCTGGATTCCCTGCCCCGTGACGGAAGTGGTTGACCGAATACTGACGGACAAACCGTCCCTTGTGTTTGCACCGCATGTGGAAACCTCAGCAGGCATGATTCTGCCGGACGACTACTTGAAAACGGTGGCTGATGCCCTGCATTCCGTTGGCGGCCTCTTGGTGCTGGACTGCATCGCATCCGGTGCAATGTGGGTGGACATGCAGGCCACTGGCGTGGACATACTGATCAGCGCCCCGCAAAAGGGCTGGAGTGGCTCGCCAGCCTGCGCCATGGTCATGCTGAGTGAGCGCGCGCGGCAAGCCATTCAGCACACGCAAAGCAGCAGCTTTGCCAGCGACCTGAAAAAGTGGATGGACATCATGGAGGGTTACGAGAAAGGCAAGCATGCGTATCACACCACCATGCCCACCGATGCACTGGCCCGCTTGCGCGAAGTCATGCTTGAAACCCGCGATTATGGTTTCGAAAAAGTACGCAACGAACAGATTGAACTGGGCAGGCGCGTTCGTGAACTGTTTGAATCCCAAGGCTTCGTGAGTGTGGCTGCAGAAGGCTTTAAAGCGCCAGGTGTGGTGGTCAGTTACACCACCGACCCTGACATTCAAAACTGCAGCAAGTTCTTGGCGCTGGGTTTGCAAACCGCTGCGGGTGTACCGCTTCAGTGCGACGAACCGGCCAGTTTCAGAACCTTCCGGGTGGGTTTGTTCGGGCTTGAGAAACTGCACAACATTGACCGTACAGTTGAACACCTGAAGACAGCGCTGGATTCACTGGAATAACAACGCCAAACTACAATTTTTTTACGATTCGTTCGTTCGAATCTGATCTCAAGCCACAAAAACAAAACCCCGCCGACATGTGCATGAGGGCGGGGTTTTGTTTTTGGTGGACCCTGAAATTGCTATTTCAATCGCTTACTCAGCGAACCTCACGAAGGGTTTTGATAACAGCGCTGTACGGCGCATCACACCATTCCCCGCGCGTTGCACGCGAAGGTTTCTGGCATGACTCATCCTGCTCGAATGCAGTTCTGGACAAGCCAAGGTTAAATGCCTGTCCACCCAATGGGGAAATGGCGACTTCGAAAAAAGGATCAGTCATCTTTCCAACCAGTTGCGCGATGTCTCGGGGATATCTGGACGACACAACCACCAATTGGCTCTGCCCCTCGGGCCCGCCAGCCACCAGTGGCCAGTCAGCCCTCGGCAATGAAAATGCCGTACCCGCCTTGATCAAATTGTCTTTATCCAGAGCGTTTGGAAATAACAAGGTAAGACCCTTGCGATCAGAGGATCGATAAAAGATGTACAGGTAACTGTCATCTTTGACAGAAATTTTCCCGGACAGTGGAACGCCATTGATTTTGACCTGCGCAGGTAAGTCCACAATGAGACCGGTGGTCTTTCTGGATCCAGCGAGAACATTGCGCAATGCCTCATCCAGATTGTTGGGGACCGACATGCCCTTTTTTGCAAGCCCTTGCTGCAGGTTGAAAGATTTCGCAGATTCAGTGCTTTCCCCAGCAGTCACCAAAGATGAATTGGCCACCAAACCTTGTTTCACTTCAGGCGTTAAATTGGCCCGCATCGGAGCAGTGGACAAATCACCGGTCAAGGTCATGTTTTGTGGCTTGTAAATCTTGCTGTTCTGCACACGCGCGTTGATGGCTTGCTGAGTACATGCACGCAATTCCTCAACCGAGCTTTTGTTGTCAGCCTTGGCCATACAGCGCAGCCAGTTTGATGTGGCAAGCCCCCCTGTTCTGGCATCGTCCAGTGATATCTCATCAGGTCTGGCTGCACCGGCATAAACCCATTCCTTGCCAGTGGCTCTTAATGCGGGCTGTTCAGAAAGCATGTTGACGATCTCGCTGCAGTTGGACGCAGCACCACTTTTTGCGAAAAACTTTGGGCGTAATTCAGGTTCGCCGATGGCGCGCGTGGTGGAGAGGCCACCTGAATGGCAGGCATCAATGAACACAAAAAGGTTGCCTGTTTTCTGGGAAATTGGCCGAAGCAAATCAGCCATCTCAGTAGCAGTCAACAACTGACCCTCATAAGTGATCAAGCCTTCGATGCAACGCCCTGCTGCAACTGGATCGTCTACCCGGCCACCGTGTCCACTGTAATAGATCAGCACGGGCTCCTCAGGTTGAACATCAAGCGCCAGTTGTGTCAGCAATGCCGACAGGGCTGTTTTGTTCAAGGCCTGGTCACGCTGTACGCTGACACGGTCGGCTGAAATGCCCATCATCTGTGCCATTGAAGTGGCACTCACCATGTCCACAGGCACACCAGGCAAGCTCGGAATACCTGAATTAGGGGCATAGTTTGAGAGCCCCAGCACCAATGCCCTGCCCGTGCCTGGCGGAATCGGTGCAAGCACAGCCTTGCCCGCAGCAGTGGTATTCGATGAATCAGCAGGGGCTTGCGCCGCTGCAATTTCCTCGTCAGTCATTTTCTCGACCAAGGCACGAAGCAGCCAGCCTTCCTGTCCGTTCCAGCGCACTTTCCACCAGAATGGTCCTTTACTTTGCAGGTATTCGGTTTTCTCACCCGCCGGCACAGACACCACTACAGCACTTTGTACCTCCGGTGTCGCACGCAAGTCAGCACCGAAAAACTTCACCACGCCATACACAGTATCCTCGCTGCTGTGGACCGGCCCACCGAGGAAGGCGGCGAACACCAGCAACAAAGAAATGATCGACTTAGGGTTTTTCATAAACAGGGATTTCCTTTCCAAAATTCATCATCATTGGTTCCTGCTGGTGCCGCAAGATTCTGGCAAGACGGGATGTTTCCTGCTTTGCAATGGCACCCCACTCCGAAGTGTCAATCTGACCATCCTGATTCTGATCTGTTTCCGGGTTCTGGATTGATTTCAACAACACATGGGTATACAAACCGTTGCCCTGATACCCGTCCAAAGCTTGCTGGGTCTCGCCTGCTGACGCAAAAAGATGCAGACCCGAATTGCGGGCCAACACCGAGAAACGGGCATCAAACAAACCACGAAGCCATCCATTCAATCCGCCAGCGTGGCAAGTATCCAGAATCAGCAACTGCCGGGCAGCCTTGATCCGGGTAGCAGCGTTGAGTATTTCATCCGAGGAGAACAACTGGCCTGGACTGGTGCTGCCATTCCAGTCATGAAGCACCATGCCGTATTGGGCCAAGTCATCGAGCGTGCCATGGCTTGCAACAAACCAGACAAACACATCTTCTGAACTTGACTGTTCTGCGACCCGATTCAGCGCCTGCTGCAAACCGTCTCGAGTGGCTTGCACATCGATCAGCTCAATTGTTTCCGTGCGTGCAGCTTTCACGGCCCGGGCCAAAGGCAAAGCCAACTCGCGCGAAAAACTCTGAGCATCTTTGACTGCGAAATTAAGATTTGGCGCCTGCGGATTGGCCTTGAACTGGTCAATCCCCACCGACAGTAGCCACAATGTGGGTGCCTTGGCTTTTGCCGGATTGAAGAGTGAAACACGAGTTGGCCGACTGCTCAAGTCACCCGCAGCGTTCAGCGCCATCACGGCTATTTCATTCTCTCCCGGCGCCAGGTCAACGCGTGTTTCGATCGCCAGTTGTTGTACTTCATTGGCCTGACGCACCTTCTCGACCTGCTTTTTGCTGGCCAACTTGAGCGCACGCAGAGAACCGGCCACGGCCACATCAGGTTTGACCGTTGAAAGATTTGCCATGCCTGGAGTTGGCGCCCGTTGATTGACGACCTGATCGATGGCGGTGTTTTCACGCGCTAGCAATTTGCCATTCAACAACAGACGAACTTCTCCGATACCTCCACCTGAATTTTGCAAATCCAGTTTGATCTCAGCCGTACTTTGATCACCCTCGCTCGTCCCACTCAAATTCACTCGGGGAGGTGGTCGTTTGATCGCGTCTTCAAGCGTAACACTTACCAGATCAGCAATTGGCAAGCCCTGCAAACCCCGCTGTACGATGTCCGGTCTGTAGAACACATCATAAAACTGTCCAATTCGATAGACCTGCTGGTTGACACGAACGTTGATCCACTCATCCCCTTTGGGAGAGGCTGCAAAATATCCCTCATTGGAAATACTCAACCACTCCTGCTCATCAAATTGAAAAAGGTTGAGGCGGGTCTTTCCACTTGCTGGATCCAGGATGCGAACACGGCCATCATCGCTGGCTGCCACCAGGAATTTCTGATCGTCAGACCACGCCCACAACGATGGAAATGGTTCACTCAACGCGCCGGACCATTTGAGTTTCATCAGGGATACGTTTGACCAATCCAGCCGTGCCGTCTGCCCGGCCGTATTCGATACCGCCAATTGATTGCCATCGGCTGACACACTGAGTGCCGTGACAGGCCGATCTGCCCCGCGCCACACCACCTGTTGGGTCAACGCCTTTCGACCAATTTGCGCGACAAGCAATCGACTGTCGCCACCAAAAACCGCGCCACGCCCCACCGAATGGACCGCCATTTGATACGCCGTCACCCCTTTGGGTAAATTCCATTGACCCAACAACTGGCCTGATTGGGTATCGAATGCAATGGCGCGCCCCTGGTGGTTGTCTGAATACAATGCGCCTTGAACGCTGATGCTCACCCACACGATCTTCCCATCCGGGCTTACTGCCATTGCAATCGCCTTTCCGGGCAATGCCCATTCGCCAGGCAGCTGTCGGGTGTTCGACTTTTTCATCAACACATGAACACGGTGATCGCGCTGCGCAGGGTCAGAATTCAAGCGGGTGGATGCCACTGCTGTCACCGTTCCCTCCCGATTTTGACTCGTTAAATCAGCGGCGTAAGATTCATCACCGCCCTGTACCATGTCATCGGTGACTCGGTCAGGTTCACCCTGATTGCGTTCATAACTGAAGTGTTGAAAACTTGTCTCACCGCTGCTCAAAAGACTGGCTTCACGAATCAACCTGCTTTTCAGCGGCGACACAGTTACAGTATTCGGAAACAGAGGAGCAAGGGACACAAAGCCAGAGCCACCTTTTGACGTGGACAACCAACTTGTCGGGCCGAGTTGCCAATTCACTGTGGATTTCATTTGTCCATCAGTCAAATCCCAGATGGACACGGTTTGACGATGTTTGCGAAATCCTTTAGGACCATACAAAACCGACAGACGAGCCAATTGTTCGCGGGTGAAATTCGACTCACCACCAAAATCTTGAATCAGTTGGGCAGCCTCATAGTATTCAGCGGCTTTTTTATTGCGGGGGCGGCCCGCTGAAACTGCCAGATTCTTGCCCTGCCCATCAAGCGCCACTTGAAGTGCTGGCGCACCGCGCCCCTCAAGGACACGCGTGGTTTTCAATTCTGCCGAAAGAGAAGGCAAGGCATACAAGCGCACAGCTTCATCCCATGCCGCAACAGCCAACGACTGCCCATCTCGCGAAAACTTCAACTGGGCCCTGATGAACGGCGTACCCAAAGCGTTGCGCTCATTGATCGCAGTTGACAACAATTGGCCTGTTTCAACAGACCACAGCCTTAACTCTTCCTGCCCTGCCAATGCACCTGCACTGCCAGTCATCAGTTTCTGCAAATCGATTTGAGCAAGGGTTCCCAATGTTTTGCCATCTGGCGAAAAAGCAATCGACACAGGGCTGCCAGAATGACCTTCAAGGCTGCGAATGACTGTCCCCGATGCTGCGTCAAGCAACACGATGGCGCTACTCTTGCTCCCCATGAAGGTTCCCAGGCCCACCGCGATGCGTGCACCATCGGGTGATACTGCAAGGCTTGACACTTCCTCACCCAAAGAAGCAAGCAGACGAGGCTTTCCGCTTTCTGGCACTTCGAGCACTTGCCCCAGTCGATTACCAACCCACAAACTGGATGAATGTTCTGTTCCCGCCAACTGACTCGCATTTCCAAACTGCACAGCTGGAAGGGGCACTGTACGTACAGCTTTTGATCGCCCTGCTTGCCAGAACTTCAAGCCGTCACTTTCGCCCAAGGTCCACACGCCGTCTTCCTTGACCAACATGCCGACAATCAACCCGGTGTGACCAGTCCACACCTGTCGCAAGGAACCGCTTGAATAGTCAGTTTCCACGAGCTGCTGCCCGTCCTTTGCCCCCCCTGTGGAATACACTCGCTGGCCATCACGTGAAAAGGCTGCATTCAGGCAAAGACCCAAGTGACGATACAAGCCCCTGTATTGCAGGCCGCTCTCGGCATCCCAACCAATCACTGAACCACTTCCATCACAACTGACCAAGCGTTGTCCGTTCGGTGAATAATCCACGGCGGTTGTTGACATGGTGTGACCAGTTTGAACAAATACCTCTGCCTGCTCAGTGTCAGCAAAAGCGTAACTGCTCAAGGTCAGGATTGAACCCAGAAGAAACGGAGGCACCCACAGGCACTTGGCGAAACTCATCAAACCCATCACATCGCTCACTTGACAGTAGATTGTTGAACCCAGCGATCGACTGGCCAATAACGGAGCAACTGCACCACCGCCACCAGTCCACCCAGGGCTGTTGTTATGAAGACCGCCCGCAATACCTGCCATGGCGAGGTAATTGTAAATGCGGCGTCCAATGCCAGCACAACGGAACGGTCCGGGTTTACAAGCACACACATTGCCCCCACGCACAGTGGCCCGCTGAGAAGAATGACTGCACAACTCAGGCTGGTTTGGCAGCACGCCTTTATCCAACCGATACCGGGATAATCGGCAACCCCCAGCCCCACACCGTCCAGATAATCGCGCATTCTGGCATCGGTTTGCTCGTTGAAATACGGAAAAAAATGCAAGCGCGTGACCGCGAAAATCGCAATCATGGTCAACACTGGGGTCAGGACCCCCATCCATGCCGACCACAAACCTTGCGTGGCCAAATTAACGGCACTGTCAACAAGCCCGGGCATGACCTGAAAAAGCAACAAGCCACACAACACTGTGCAAGCCAACATGCCTGGCCAAACAACCGCCAAATGTTGCCCATACGCTCGACTGACCTGGACTTGTACCACGGGACGCTTTAACCGATGCCGTGCCAGCCAGAGCATCGCGAGCCGTTCGGACTGTGCTCGAAGTAAGCGTCTCATCGCACCCATGCCTGTAAACCTTCATCCTGTGGACGGCTTGCCGCCAGCCCTTTCCATATCAGCCACGCATCGTAAGAAAAACCCGCCTGATCAAGTGCTGCAGCAGCTTTTACCTGCTGTGCAACAGCACCCCGAACGGGCCACTCAAGCCCTCGGCGACGCGCATCGTTTTTGGCCAGTACTTCAAAAGAGGCTTCAGCCAATACCGAGTCCTTTGTTTCATCGCGAAGCGACCAGCGATAATTGCCAACGGGTAGAGGTTTACTCAAAATCAATTGCCGTGCATCCACAACCTTGCTCATTATTAATTTGCCACTGCCCGCTTCAGTCAACACGACTTTGACTGGGCGATCGTGCTCCCAATACAGGGTGGGCGGGTTCGCCAGCACCGGGGTATCGAAAGGCCCCAACATCTTGGCAGATGATTCACCGCGCATGACCACAGCGCCCAAGGCCATCTTCTCCTTATGTGGGGCCTCCATTGCACTCAAGCCCGCTGTATTGGCTGCCTTCATCAACTTCGCTGGCTTTTTACCCTGTAGAAGTTCAATTGAACGGTCTTGAATCACATAACGCCCTGGCCCTTCCAGCAACCACTCCTGAGAAGCCCTCAGGGAGACCAGCTGCACTTTCCCTTTGCCATCGAGCTGAATCTCTGTTTGCTCGGGCAGATAATCCAGAATACTGAGCGACTTGTTGGCAGCCCCAGGAATCTTGACAGAGGCGCCCCCTTGCACGTCCACCACGACAGCCACACTTGCGGCCCAGGTCGACTGAAAGAACATTGACAAGGAAACCACAATCAAGACCCGTTGTTTCATCAAGTTCACCTTCAGTTCAAAATCAATTGATAGGATTTGCCGCCAGTGTCGAGAGCCATTCCATGTCCCTTCAAGGCAGCAGCAGTTTGTGGGCACACACGAATGGAAGTCCCCTCAGACAGCGCCGCACTGTCTCGCGCAAGGGTACGGGCTTGCTCGATTGCCGGGCCAATCACCACAAATGGATTGGCATCTCCGAGCGCAGCGCGGCCAGCGACCAATTCACCACTTGCTATTCCTATTTGAAGGCAATACACCAAGCCGTCTTGTTGCAGCAGTTGCAGCCAAGTATGCGATTCGCGCCGGATGAACAGGGCAGCCTCCAGGGCTGCCCGTTCCGGATCATCCAGCTTGAGAGGCGTTCCAAACCACGCCAAAACCTCGTCGTCCTGTAAACGGTCGACCATGCCACCACTTTTATTGACTGCAATTTTGATGGCTTCATAGTATTTGGAGAAACCTGACAACCTTACAGACGGGGTAGAGGCCAACAAGCCGGGGGCATGAAGTCGACATGCAAGCACCACGGCATGTACCTGTTCTGTTTTCAAACCAACATCCGTGTCCGCGGGTTGTTCATGCACCAATCTTTGCAGGGCAGCCTTGCTCAAATGTCCCGTGAACGCCTCCATCAGGCGCTTGCGATGATGCTCAATTCTCAACCAGTCCACACCTTGCCGCGTCACGAAGGCAGTTTTTGCCACCAGCAAAATGCCCGCGGGCATGAGAAGAATGCCCAACCACAGCAGGTAAAGACTGAACAAGGGCAACAAGACAAACAGGCTCCAGTAGACCAGGCTTTTCTGAAAACCGTGAGGCGCAAACCACCACAGACAGGCCAAAGCGATCAAGACACCTTCAATCCAGAAAGGCACTTGTTGAATCGGCCCGTGATTGATCAAGGTACGAAGCAACTGTGCATGGGCCATGACCCCCGGCACGCGGCGATTCTCTGGCTCCAGAGCTTGAAGGGCAACAGGCACCCTCAAACGATCTTCCAAAGGCAAAACCAGGCCCACCAGCACCGGCTTGCCACCCAGCAATTCGCGCAGCTTCCCGTGCTCGCCTTGCTTGTAAAGATCAATGATGCGGTGCATGGGGATGGGCTCAATCATACCGCCAGCCCGAAAGTCAACGAGCCCAAGGCCGCGATCAGACACGCCCAGGGCCTGCGCCATTTTCGAAGCCAGGGCGCTGGAAGAACCCGAGTCGGCGCAACCGTCAGCAAGATGCCGACGCAACACGGAATCTTCATCAAGACACAGCACTGCTGAAGCAAATCGATCCTCACCGATCAATGCACGAAACCCGGCAAAAATTGGCCGGGGTCGGTTGGTATCATCCAGGGTTTGGGCAAAAAAAACAGGTACTTCTGAACGCACCTGGAGCAAGCCGCGCATCAATTCACGATCAATACCTGGGACAACTGCTTCATAGCTTCGGTCGGGAAGCACAATGTCCATCCCGACGACACTGGGCTTGGCCAAAACAAAGGCCTGAAGCAGATCAGCAAAGTGTGGATGCCAAAGCGCGAACGGCTCGGAAAACTGTCGAAAGGTTTCCTCATCAATACCAACCACAACTACATCATTGGCCACGGTACTGGGCGCAAAGGTGCGAATCAGTCCGACCCCGCGATCGTAAAGTTTCCATTCTGCAGCCTGAAAAGAGGTGAAGCTCTGCAGGGCAAACCCAAACAGGCAAAGACCAGCAAACACCAGCACATTGACCAGCGAGCCGCCCTGAATCAGCCGAAGCTGAATGCGATCGATGAATCGCAACAGCCAGTTCATGGTTGTGCCCTGCCCTGCAATTGAAGCAAGGCAGCCTTTGCGCGGCGGGCCTGTTCCTCAAACTGACTGGCCTGCGCGGGCTGTTTCTGCAGCTTGGCAATGGACGCCAGAAGCTCCAGATCCATCACGATCCGGTCGGGCAGACCAAGGCTGCGATCCAACATCAGCGCCTCTTCAGCAGATTGACGCGCCAGATCATACTGACCTTCTTTCATTTGAACTACGGCAAACAGTCGCCCAAGATTTGCGCGTTCAACCCCTTGGCCTGACTCCTGGGAAGCAAGCGCCAACACACCAGACTGAATATGAAGCCGGGCTTCGGCCATGCGCCCCTGCACAATGGCCAATCGGGCCTGCAGCCCATGAAGCGCTGCAGAGAACCGGCACCGGTTGCCACACAAAGCATCTGCCTGACGCAGATCACTGCCCGCCTTGTCCAAAGTTTCGGGAGTTTGCAAATGGATTCCACCCCGTCGTGCCAACAATTCAATCTGAATGTCTATTGGCAGTTCTTCAGCCCGCGATAGCGAAACATTCAAGTTCGCCAACGCTTCTGTTCGACGGCCAGAATCGACCAGAGCACGACTCAAACCCACGACCGCACGACCAAAACCGACGGGGTCTGCCAGTGCGTCATAACGCAACACGGCTTGGTTCCAGTGTTCTGCAGCGCGCTCATACTGACCCCGACTTTGGGCTTGAGTAGCCATGTTTTCGGCCTGCCTGGCTTTCAACAACACTGGATTTTCGGGCAGCGGAGAAGCTGCGCAGGCCACCAGGGCGACACACACACCTGCCATCAAGAACACCGCCCTCATGGCGCTGTACCTTCAAAACTTTCCAGGGGAACGGACGATGCCGAAGGCACGCTGAGCAACGACGAAAACGGCCAGCGTTGCCTGATGCCATCACTCATGTCTTGCGCATCATTGAGCAGTTGCTGACCTGAATCGAGAGCCGGTGGCAGCTTGCGCTGGATGTCCTGCACAATGCTGTTCACGGCTTCGCTGCTTTGCCGGGCATTGAGCAGGATCGAGTTGAGCTGTTCAAACATCACCGAGCGATTGGCGGACATGTCCTGAACCATGACATTCACTGCCATGCTTGTCCGTTCGATATTCTTGGCTGTGGTTTGAGCACTGCTGGCAATTTGCAGGCCTGTGCTTTGCAAAGCGGGCAAGCCTTCTGCCAGCCCGGCAGTTACGCGGTCAACATTTTCCAAAATGGGTTCCACCTTGGCCAAGGTGGTGTTCATCTGCTCCATCAATCGCTTGACCGTGGCCAGCAGATCATCGATTTCCTGCCCCTCTTCAAAAGTCAATTGATGCCCTTGTGCCAGGCGGACAGGTTGGGCGGGATTGGGATAAAGATCAATGTGCTTTGAAGCAACCGGCGTATCACGGGCCATACGAGCTGTAGTGTCAATGCTCAGGAGAGGAAGGCGTTGTGACTCCAACTGAAGCTCGGCCTGCACGGTGAGGTCATCCTGCAAACGAATGGCCGCTACCTCTCCAATCTGAAATCCTCGCAAGCGCACAGGCGCGCCCACATCGAGACCCGATGCACCGGGAAGCACAAGATACACGCGAGTGCTGGGGGTGAAGATTCCCTGTCTATAGGCGGCCAACGCAAGCAGGCCAAGCAGCAGAAACAACGTGAGTAACCAAAGCGAGCGAGCCGTTCGCTTGATCTGCTGATCACGGACTGACAGTGGGGAGGGCACTGAACTCATGGGTTTGCATCCACCACGGCAGCGTTATCTGTAGTGCCCAAGGTCAAACGACGCCAGGGATAACTCCATTGATAAGCGTTCTTGAACTGTTCAATCGTCACATCACAATCACCGGGCCAATCTGATTCAAGAATCAGCAGGTGTACTGGTGCACTTAAAATGCTGCGCCCCAGCCAAATCATCAACAACTGGCTCGGTGAAGCGTCTTCTGGCCAAGAGCTTTCAAAAAGGGACAAATCGAAGTGACAACCGCAACGCTCAAACAAACGCCCCACTTCACGCAATGTGGCCTCATCGATCGCGGTATCTCCCAGCAGTGAATTTTCAAGCAGGAGGTTTTGAAGAAGACTCAGATCAGGGAACAAACCGGGGCGAGCCCGATGAACAGCAACACTTCCGTTTTCCATGACTAGCACGGTGCCCCCTTAATTGACGGCGTTTCTTAAATTCGAATGCTGCTCGTTTTTTACACCCTGTCAATGTAAGGCAAATTACTAAACATGCATAGATCGGATGACCTTGTATGGCTCAGATTTTCTACAATTTTAGTTGAAGGATATGAATCGCTCTGAATCAGAGATTGGCCAAAAAGTTGCGCCACGCTTTTTCAGTTTTATTGGCGGCCTTGCGTCAAACTGACTGGAGTTAAGCGAGCGAACTGGTCCCGAAAACGTCGCTATTGATTCGGCTCAAGTATGAAAAAAAGAAATAGTTGGTGGAGACCATGAGATTGTTATCGCACCTGCCGGTGCTCCCTCGTTTCGTTCGCTGGCGCAAACTCCACCGAACTGAAATTTTTACGATCCGTTCGTTCGAATCTCCTCACAGGTCGCAAAAACAAAAACCCGCCGACATGTGCATGAGGGCGGGTTTCAATGTTTTTGGCGGAAGCTGTGAGATTCGAACTCACGGAGGACTCACATCCTCGGCAGTTTTCAAGACTGCTGGTTTAAACCGCTCACCCAAGCTTCCGAGCCCGCAATTATAACCACAATATCCTGAAATTGGAAACAAGCAGCCAAGAATTCTGAAAAATACTCAGGCCTTCAGGCCCATGCGCTTCTTCATGGCGTGCATGCTGACGTACGACAGCACCGCAATCACTGGAATGGCGACAGCCGTGACCAAGTCAGGCGATACAGCCCAGCCCAAACCCTTGGCGCCCTTGGCGAGGTAACCCATCAAGCTGGCGCCGTAATAGGAAATGGCCACAATCGACAAACCTTCCACGGTTTCCTGAAGGCGCAATTGCGCCTTCGCCCGCTTGTCCATGCTGGTCAGCAAACGCTGGTTCTGACTTTCTCGCTCAACCTCAACCCGGGTACGCAGCAACTGGGTCACCCTGGAAATACGAGCTGCCAGTTCGTCTTGACGGCGCGCTGTCCAAGTGCATGTTTTCATGGCGGGCCCTAAGCGACGGTCCATGAATTCGCCGAAAGTCTGCATGCCCACCATGGGAATTTCTTTCAACTCGGCGATGCGCTTTTTCACCAGGTCGGTGTAAGCCTCTGCTGCAGTAAAACGTACCCGGTTTTCGGCACTCAACTGCTCGACCTTGGCGGCCAAGTCAGTCAACTGGCTTAACAGGTGATGATCTATTTCCACATCTGCAGCAGTGACTTCAAGCAAGACCTCGGACTGGCTAGTAGCCGCCATTTCGGTGGCCAGCTTCACCAGCCGATCTTCATAGGAAGACAGCTTGGGCAATGTCGCCCTGGCCACCGGAAAACTCAACAGCGCCATCATGCGGTAAGTTTCCATTTCGATGGTGCGCTGTACCACTCGGCCCAGCTGGCGCGAACCCATTTTCAGGTTGCAGATCAAGATTCGGGTTGCCCCTCGGTCCGCGATCTTCAAATCAGAAAATACCTGCCCTGCCCCATTGGCAATCATGCCGCCAATCAGGGTGTTGCCGTCGAAATAACCCGCCACAGTGCGTGGCTCGCGCGGGGTCTCGGTTTTTTGAACAAACAATTCAATGGCCACCAGCATGGTGCCAGGCAATGAAGCCATCCAGCTCGGCGGCAAACGGCGCGTCACCGGGCGATCAAACACAATGGCGTGGTCGGCGCGTTCAAAAAAGGTCAAGGTGATGAATTCATTGTGGCGTTCAAGACGCAGGCGCAAGGCAGACTCACCACCACACAAACTCAAACTGACCTGGGGTGCAGCAAGCTCGGCATCTGAAACCGGTTTGCACCCACAGTAATCCACCAATGCCAAAAGTTGGGACACAATTTGAGGCGTCACATCCCCCTGCACCAGCAAGGCGATGTGGAACACCCGCTCCTGCGGCCACAGGGTTTCCGTGGGCCTTGAATGCACTTCGTCATTCAGCGATTGCCGCAAGGGGTACTGCTGGGGCAACAGGTTGCTTTTGTTCATGGAAAAAGTGGAAAAGAACTCAGCTTCGGTCGCGGATATCAGGCCAGGCTTTCATCAGGTAGTAGCACATCGACCACACGGTCAATACCGCAGCCACGTAAATGGCCAGTGTGCCAAGCACATGAAAATCGATGCCCATCCAAACTTCATTCACCAACAGCATGGGAATGGCCACCATTTGCGCAATGGTTTTGAATTTACCCAGCCAGTTCACAGCCACGCTGTTGCGCGCACCGATGCTGGCCATCCATTCACGCAAGGCAGAAATGGTGATTTCACGACCGATGATGATCAACGCGAGAAAGGGGCCAATGCGGCCCAGATCTACAAGAACAATCAGCGCAGCGCCGACCATCAACTTGTCAGCCACCGGATCCAGAAATGCGCCAAATGCCGAGGTCTGATTCCAGCGACGGGCCAGGTATCCATCGACCGCATCGGTGATGGCTGCAAAAATAAACACCCAGGCACCCACCCAGTTCTGCATGGAAATGGACATGACGGTTTCGGGCAGAAAATAAATGCCAACGACCAGGGGGATGAGAACAATCCGGACCCAGGTCAGGATCATGGGCAGGTTCAGTGGCATAGATGCTCTTCTTTTGTTAGGTAAATACACTCTTTAGAGGTACAGAATATATCAGCGCACACACCGCTTGAGGCGCAATTCTTCAATGCAAACGCCGATAAATTTCTTCAGCCAGTGTTTTGGAGATGCCGTCCACGGTTTGAAGGTCTTCCACACTGGCAGCCTTCACGCCGCGCAAGCCGCCAAATCGCGTCAACAGCTTCTGCTTTCTACGGGCTCCAATGCCTTCAATTTCATCCAGCTCGGACACCTGCCGCGCCTTGGCACGCTTGGCCCGCATGCCGGTGATGGCAAATCGGTGGGCCTCGTCGCGAATCTGGGCAATCAGCATCAGGGCCGGGTGACCTGGCCCCAGCTCAAGGCTTGGCCTGCCATCGGGAAATACCAGCGTTTCAAGGCCCACCTTTCGGTTCTCGCCTTTTTGCACGCCCACAATTAGGCTGATGTCCAGGCCCAGTTGCTCAAACACCTGCCGGGCCACTTCAATCTGGCCCTTGCCACCGTCAATCAACACAATATGCGGCATCACGATCGGGGTTTTGCCTTCACGCTGGTATCGCCGTGTCACAGCCTGTCTCATGGCTGCATAATCGTCTCCCGGTGTAATGCCTTCAATGTTGTAGCGCCGGTATTCGCGGCTTTGCATGTCGTGGTTGTGGAACACAACACACGAAGCCTGCGTGGCCTCGCCCGCTGTGTGGGAAATGTCAAAACACTCCACACGCAATGTGGCCAGCAAATCCACTTCTTCAGGCGGCGCTTCGCCTTGTTGACCCAATGCCTGTTCGGTGCCAGCGGGAATATCCGCCTCGGCTGCGGCCTTGCCCACTGAAGGGGTTTTAAGCACGCCGCCCAGCATATTGACTGCATCACCGGCTTGATATGCTTCCTCCAGCCGTGCCTCCAGCCCCAGTGTTTCCACCAGCGCACGCGTGCGAAATTGGGCAGACCCCTGCTCCGCAATTCGGCGCTGAATGGCAATTTGGGCATTGTCCACCGCCATGTCCAACCACTTGCGTCGCTCGCTTTGCGGTTGGCGAATCAGGTTGATTTTTTTACCCGCTTGCTGACTCAAGGCCATCAGCAATTCAGGTGCGTCGAGGTCTTGGTTCACAATCAACAGGTTGGGAATTGGCCGGTCCACATAGGCCTGGCTCAAAAAGGCTTCCAGCACCTCGGGGCCAATATCCTCAGTGGCCTGTGCCACGCTGGGGAACATGGGTTTGTCACCCAGATGGCGACCACCCCGCACCATGGCTAGGTTGACGCACACGGCACCACCCTGAATCACCACGGCGATCACGTCTGCATCGTCGTCACCACCTGTGGTATCGACCGATTGCTTCTGAAGAACCCGGCTTAGCGCACCCAACTGGTTGCGGTACATCGCCGCTTTTTCAAATTCCAGCAAACCGCTGGCTTCCAGCATTTTTTCTTCGAGGTTGGCCAACACCGATTTGTGATCACCCCGCAAAAAACGGGACGCTGCATCCACATCCTTCGCATAGTCTTCCGGACTGATCCAGTTCACGCAAGGCGCGCTGCACCGTTGAATCTGGGCCTGCAAACAGGGGCGCGAACGGTGGGCAAACACCGTGTCTTCACAGGTGCGCAACAGGAACACACGCTGAAGAACCTGGATGCTTTCCTTCACTGCCCAGGCATTTGGAAAAGGTCCAAAAAACTGCGAGCGTTTGTCCACCGCACCGCGGTAATAGGCCACACGCGGATAAGTGTGATTGGTCAGACGCAGATAGGGGTAGCTTTTGTCGTCCCTGAACAGAATGTTGTAGCGTGGGCTCAAGCTCTTGATCAGGTTGTTTTCCAGCAGAAGCGCTTCTGCTTCCGTGCGCGTGGGTGTCACATCAACACGCACAATACGCTCGACCATGTGGCTGGTGCGCGGGCTGGCGTGGGTCTTCTGGAAATAGGAAGACACCCGCTTTTTCAGGTTCTTCGCCTTGCCCACGTACATCACCACACCGTTTGCATCGATCATGCGATACACACCTGGCCGCGTGGTCAGGTCTCTCAGAAACACGGCGATATCAAACGGTGCATCCAGCGATTGTTGCTCCTGCGTCATCACTGCCCTTTTGCCTTCAGGTATTGACTGATCGAATCGAGTACCCCTTCGAACATGGGCGTGGTCAAGCGGCCTGTCTGCGTGTTGTATCGGCTGACGTGGTAACTGTCGAACAGGCGAAACGCGCCCAGGTCATGTTCGGCCGCATGCCCGAACTTGAATGCGCTTTGTTTGAGCTGCATGGCTTTCAATACGGCCTGGTGGCCCACCAAACCCAATGCCAGCACGGCACGTGGCGGGTGCGCATTGAATTCATGGGCAATATATCCGTTGCAGGTTTTCACTTCGGCTGGTGTGGGTTTGTTCTCGGGGGGCACACATTTCACCGCATTGCTGACGCGTGCATTCACAAGCACCAGTCCATCACCCACTGCCGTGGAAACAGGTTTGCTGGCGAAACCGAATTTGTGCAAGGTGCTGTACAACAAGTCGCCGCAGAAGTCGCCCGTGAAAGGCCGGCCACTTCGATTGGCACCATGCAGGCCGGGGGCCAGGCCAACAATCAGCAAGTCCGCATCGGCAGGGCCAAAAGGTGGCACCGGGCCATTGAAATGGTCTGGAAACTTGACCCGGTTTTGTTCATGAAATTGGGCAAGGCGCGGGCACGCTGTGCAATTCACATCAAACACCTTGGCGGGCCATTGCTGATCCATGGCAAGGGGTTGCCATCGGGATGCAGCGGAAGTGATGGCCGATTTGTCAGGCGCTTTGCTCATTGAGGGAGGTTCCAGATTGATTGGCCTCCATTCTAACGGTTTTGAGTACAGTCAGATTGCGTGTGGCGCACACAGGTCCGATTCAGGAAACAGCACACTGGCTACCCGATGCATGTGTTGCAAGGTTTGATCCTTCAATTCAGGGGAAATGAATTCGGCCGCAAAAAGCCGGCTGCCAAGATGCTCAATTGCAATGCAGCAGGCTTCAACAAGTGCTGAAGGTGGTGAATAGCCGGCAAGGCTCGCATGTTCCTGCAATAACTGTCCCAAAGCCTGCAACATCTGCGCTCGCGGCGCATAGGCAGGTGAGTCCTCTATTCTTGCTTCACGATAAATGGCACGAACAACAGGGCCCGCATTGCACCCCCATTCCACATAGGCCCGAAGGGCAAGGGTCAATTGCTGTTCCGGGCTGTGCGCATGGGCCACTGCATCAACAACACCCTGAAGCAAGGTGTCATTGGCTTGCCGAACCAGCAACTCCAGCACTTCTTCCTTGTTGGAAAACAGGGAATAAAAGGTAGGCCGGGAAATGCCAGAGGCCTGAATCAAATCATCCACACGAAGCGACTTGTAATCGACATTGCCGTAAACACTGGCAGCACAATCCAGTACTTTTTGTCGACTGCGATCTCGATCCTGATCAGTCAACACAGGGCGACCAGCCATGCGTTTGACGGGTGGAACAACATCGGATGACTTGGGCATGGTGACCATAGGTAAAATTGCACTTCTATTATTTTAATATGCTTGTTAAATTAATACTTGCATTTAAAACTACCAATCATAAAAATTGATGCAAAAAATACTCCTGTCCTTGATGTACCTGATCGCAAGTGGGTTGCTGGTGTCCTGTGTAGACTCGGACACAGAACCTGTATCGCGCGGGGTCAGCATTTCCCCCAGTGAGACTGATCCGGTTATTCAGTCAACCCGGTTTAATTACCAGGCTGAATCCACAGGTTTGCAGTTTCAGAATCAAGCCGGTCAAGTTGTGCTTGAAAGCATGCCTTTTGACCGCCAAGGCGCACCAATCGCGTTGGCAATCAATGAACCGCTAGGGTCCAACAACCTGCCTGAACTGGCCTCGTATGCCGGTATTTCCTACGAGGTGGGGGGACAGGTCAACCCGGAATGGCCAGCAGGCCCCTGGGTGGGAAATATATTGACGGGTGCCTCTGCTGGCCTGGTTTTTCATGCCCGCGAGTTACTGGAGGACACGCAGGCCAACGGGGTTAGAACACTCACCTACTCCACCAACGACCCGGCAGGGCGGCGTATTCAGGTGTCTGCAAAAGCTGCGGAAATGGGTTCACAGGAAGTGTCGGTTTCGGTGGAACCCGCACTGGGAGTCAGCAGCATAGGCCTGGCTTTCAAAATGAAAGCCGACGAGGCATTTTATGGATTTGGCGGTCGACACAATTCGCTGAATCAACGCGGCAACGATGTGATCTCATATATTCAGGCCCAAAACTTGGGTGCAGGCCCGCTGCAACCGGGTGTCAATGTGCTGCCGGGCACTCAGGGTGAAACTTACCTGTTCCCCTCCGGGCCAGATGCAGCCTATTACGTACAAGCCGGATTTGTATCCAGCAAAGGCTATTCGTTTCTACTGGACGACACACGCCTTGCGGTGTTTCGAATGGGTACACAGCGCGATGGAGGGGCTGCTGCGCAGGCTTGGCGGGTCTCGGTGGCAGGTGCCTCCACGCGTTTCCTGGTGGCCGCCGGAGATGTGAAGGAAGCCACTGCAAAGTTGTCTGGCATCAACGGCCGGCATAGAACACCGCCAGATTGGGCGCTTGGCCCAGTGATATCCCGCACCATCCGCACCTTGGGTGCACAGGCAGACAATGCAGACACCTACATGGCGAAGGTCAACGACGACCTTGAAATGTTGCGCGTGCTGAAACTCCCGGTGCGCGGCTATGCCTTTGAAGCCTGGGACATTCTTCCCCGAGAGTTCACCCGGGAAACCATCCGCAAACTCAACAGCATGGGCCTTAAAAGCTATTTGTACATTCGCAATTATGTGGGGGTGGACATTGCCAATACCGAACGCCCGGAAACTTTCTCGCAAGCAATCCTGAACGGCTACCTTGCACGTACACCCGGTGGTTTGCCCTACTTTTTCGGCTCAACCTTCTTCGTTGGTGTGGGTGGCGTGATTGATTTTACAAACCCGAAAGCCGTGCAATGGTGGAAAGGTCGAGTCCTGGAAATGCTGGAACTTGGTGCAGATGGATTCATGCAGGACTTTGGCGAGAACGTGCTAAACAGCATGCAGTTTTCAGACGGCAGCACGGGCGTTACCCTGCACAACGCCTACCCCACCCTGTTTCACAAGGTCACGCGACAAATTCTGGATGAATACAAACTGGAGACTGGCCGCGATATTTTTTTCTACACCCGTGCCGGGTTCTCGGGTCGACACGCGCTAGGTGGCAGTTCGGCCAGTTTCGAAAACTCAAATTTCCCCGGTGATGAATCCACCGACTGGTCACGGGCTTCAGGCATTGCATCCCTGACTACAAACATGCTGAACCGTGCGGTTGGCGGCGCATGGGGCTTTAATACCGACATTGGTGGGTACATTGACCTGATCACCCCGGTGACCAGCAAGGAACTGTTCATTCGCTGGACACAATGGGCTGCCCTGTCACCCGTGTTCCGCGTACACAATTCGGCCAGCAAAGGTGTTCGAATGCCTTGGTCGTTTGATGATGAAACCGTGGAAATTTTCCGAACCTATGCCGCACTTCATCAAAGGGCCACGCCCTACATTCTGAAGACCTGGCAGGCGGGACAAACCACGGGCCTACCGCCCACGCGGCCGCTTTGGCTGATGTTTCCAGACGACCCGCAAGCCGTGACACAAGACCAGATGTGGATGCTGGGTGACGATGTGCTGGTAGCACCCGTGGTGACAGAAGGCAGCACCATGAGGGAAGTTTATTTCCCTATTGGCTGCTGGCAAGACCCTGAAAACAAAGCGGAGTACACCGGGCCGTCGACAAAATCCATATCTGCCCCTTTGAACAAACTGCCCTACTTTTTCCGATGCGGCAGCAACCCTTTTTGATTTTCACCCAGTTCGCTTGTGCTTGAAATCAAACACCTTCACCCCATCCACAGGTCGCTTCCTGTTGATCCATTCGGGCTGTGCGAGCGTGAACTGCACATCCTCCAAGCCCGACTGCCAGTGCTCATTCACCGACAAGCGTGAAAACTCGTAGTCTTTCGAATGCACTTCATATTCTTTCTGGCGGTAAATCAGGTGTGCAATCGTGATGGCGGAATCGCAACTCCAGTGTTTCAGCAACTTGAGGTCTTTGTCATCCAGCACAGTTTGATCCGGGTACTCTCGCAGCAAGCGAGCGATGGTGTGGCGCACCTGTTGGGTTTGTTTGAACACCTTGGTGTTCAAACGGGTTCGGCTTGAATAACGAATGTCACTGATGCGCTGTGACACATCGAACAAATCCTCGGGCATCGGGCCCTCGGCACTGAACAAATCCACCTGAAAAATACACATGTCATCGCGATACTGCTCATCAATGACATATTGCAGAGGTGTGTTGGAAACCAGGCCGCCATCCCAATACCATTCGCCGTCAATTTCAATTGGCGGAAAACCCTCAGGCAATGAACCGCTGGCCATGATGTGTTCTGGCCGTATCTCGATTTTTTTGGAATCAAAATAGGTGAAGTTGCCACTTTTCACATTCACTGCGCCCACGCTCAGGCGTATGTCGCCATTGTTGATCCGGTCAAAATCAATCAACTCAAGCAAAGTGTCTTTCAGTGGAGACGTGTCGTAAACACTGATTTTGTGATTGCCTGCGGGGTAAAACGGGTTGAGAAATGCCCATGGGCTGTGGGGCTTGAAAAAACCGGGAACCCCCCAAGCCGCAACCAAACCCGCATTCAGCCGGTTGTACAGCACACGCCCCTGCTCGCCGAAAGACACGTGGGGCATTTGAAGGTTGGAGGATACAAGCTCCCAAAAAGCGCGCAGTTTTTTGACGCGCTGATCAGGTGGGTTGCCTGCAATGATTGCCGAGTTGATTGAGCCGATTGATATGCCCGCGAGCCAGTCCGGGTCATACCCGGCTTCGTGAAGAGCCGCATAGGCGCCAGCCTGATACGACCCCAGGGCGCCTCCGCCCTGCAAAACCAAAACCGACTTTTCTTTCCACTCTTTGTTTGCAAGCAATAGATTTATCCCAAATTTTTTCGCGCATTGTAGAAAATGCGCATCCACGGAGAAAACTCACCGACATCCTTCGGTGACCAGCTCATTTGCACATTGCGGAACACGCGTTCCGGGTGCGGCATCATGATGGTAAACCGACCGTCCGGTGTCGTAAACCCGGAGAGTGCTTCTGGACTTCCATTGGGGTTGAATGGGTACTGCTGCGTGGGCTGGCCTTGCGAATCGACATACTGCACAGCCACCAAACCGGCCGCAGTCAATGCGCGGTGATCGCCTTGCCGTGAAAAGTCTGCACGGCCTTCACCGTGCGCCACCACCACGGGCACCACCGACCCTTCCATGCCTTGCAGCAAAATCGAAGGTGACTTGTTGATCTTCACATTCACCAGGCGCGCTTCATACTGCTCGCTTTCATTGCGCATCAGCTTGGGCCAGTGCGTGGCACCGGGAATCAGGTCAGCCAATGTGGCCATCATCTGGCAACCGTTGCACACACCCAGCCCGAACACATCACCCCGACCAAAAAACTCGGCAAACTGATCAGCCAGAATGCTGTTGTAGCGAATGGTTTTCGCCCAGCCCTCGCCGGCACCCAGCACGTCACCATAGCTGAAACCACCACATGCTGCCAGGCCCTGAAATTCAGCCAGCTTGCGCTTTCCAGTCAACAGGTCACTCATGTGCACGTCCACAGCCTCAAAACCTGCCAGTGTGAATGCAGCCGCCATTTCCAACTGGCCATTCACACCCTGTTCGCGCAGTACGGCCACACGTGGCTTCACACCTGTTGCAATGAACGGCGCTGCCGGGTTTTCAGTGATGTCAAAGGCAGGCTGCCACACCAGGCCATTGGGCAATTCAGCCGCGGCCTTGTGTTCACTTTCTGCACAGGCCGGGTTGTCGCGGCGCTTGGCGATCTGGTAGCTGGTGTCGTCCCAGATGCTTTGCAATTTGCTGCGGCTTTCCGAATAAATGCACTTGGCATCGCGGTAAAACTCGATGACATCGCGGTCGTTGGGCTTGCCAATGATGTTGCTGTACTTGCTCAAGCTGAAGTCGCGCAGCACTTGCATGGCCTCGCTTTTCTGCGCGGCAGGCACCTGCAACACCACACCCAGTTCTTCGTTGAAGAGGGCCTTCAGCGTCAATTCACCACGCTGCACACTCACCTGCTCAGGGCGAATCTTGAAGTCGCCCCAGTCGGCTGAATATGGATCAATCGTGATCAGGTCCAGGTTGATCGACAAACCGGTGCGGCTTGCGAAACTCATTTCAGCCAGCGCGGCCATCAAACCACCGTCTGAACGGTCGTGGTAAGCATGAACCAAGCCCTTCTCGCGCAGGGCGTTGATGGCGAGTGCAAAATTCTTCAGGTCTGCAGCGTCTTCCACATCAGGTGTTGCGTCGCCCAACTGGTTCGTCACCTGGGCCAGCACGCTGGCACCCATGCGCATTTTGCCGCGCGCCAAATCGACCAGCACCAGCACTGTGTCTGCATCGGTTTTCAACACAGGGGTCAATGTGCCGCGCACATCACTAACCTTCGAAAAGGCTGTCACGATCAGGCTGACCGGTGAAGTCACTTCTTTTTGTACATCGCCTTCATTCCAGCGGGTGCGCATTGAAAGCGAATCCTTGCCTACCGGAATGCCCAGGCCCAATTGGGGGCACAAATCCATGCCAATCGCTTTGACAGTGTCAAACAGTGCCGCATCCTGGCCCGACGTGCCACAGGCCGCCATCCAGTTCGCACTCAGTTTCACGTCTTCGAGCTTTTCAATGGGGGCTGCCAACAGGTTGGTCAGGCTTTCGGCAATTGCCATGCGGCCTGAAGCGGGTGCATTCAACACCGCCAACGGTGTGCGCTCGCCCATGGCCATCGCCTGGCCGGTATAGCCTGTGTAATCGTCCAGCGTTACGGCCACGTCAGCCACAGGCACTTGGTGCGAGCCGACCATTTGGTCGCGTGCTGTGAAGCCGCCGACCGTGCGGTCACCAATCGTGATGAGGAACCGCTTGGAAGCCACTGCAGGAAACTTCAAGACCTGCTCAATCGCCTCAGCCAATGCAGTTTGGGTCAGGTCCATTTCCGCTTTCACTGTTTCAACGCGTTTGTCGTTGCGTTCCATGCGCGGCGGCTTGCCCAACAACACTTCCATGGGCATATCCACTGGGTTGCTGGTGCTTTCCGCATCAAGCACTTTCAACTGGCGTTCATCGGTGACCACACCCACCACGCAGAATGGACAACGCTCGCGTTCGCACAACTGCGTGAACAGCTCAAGTGACTCGGGCGCAATGCCCATCACATAGCGTTCCTGGGATTCATTGCACCAGATTTCAGCCGGGCTCAAACCACTTTCGTCCAGGTTCACCTTGCGCAAATCAAATTCAGCGCCCTTGTTCGATGAATCAGCGAGTTCTGGGAATGCGTTGGAGATGCCACCCGCGCCCACGTCGTGAATGCTCAAAATCGGGTTGGCTTCGCCCATTGTCCAGCAACGGTCCAGCACTTCCTGCGCACGGCGTTCCATTTCGGGGTTGGCGCGCTGCACAGAATCAAAGTCCAGCGACTCGGTGTTGGTTCCGGCATTCATGGAAGAAGCTGCGCCACCACCCATGCCAATCCGCATGCCGGGGCCACCCAGCTGAATCAGCAAACTGCCCGCTGGCAATTCGCACTTGTGCGTGTGCACCTCGCGAATATTGCCCAGGCCACCCGCGATCATGATGGGCTTGTGATAACCATAAACCCGATCGCCAACGCGCTGCTCGAATGTACGGAAATAACCACCCAGGTTGGGGCGACCGAATTCGTTGTTGAATGCGGCCGCACCAATGGGACCATCAATCATGATTTGTTCAGGCGTGGCAATGCGCGAAGGAATGCCAACTGGCTGTGGTGTATCTGAGCGCTGCTCAAGCGGCACCAGGGCGTCTTGCCCGCTTTCCCAGCTTTCAGTGCTTCCTTCAAACCGCAAATGGGAGGTAGTGAATCCACACAAACCGGCTTTTGGTTTTGCGCCGCGGCCAGTTGCACCTTCATCACGAATTTCACCGCCTGAACCTGTGGCTGCACCGGCGTACGGCGAAATGGCCGTGGGGTGGTTGTGGGTTTCAACCTTGATCACGAAATGCGTGGTTTCCGCATGCGGACGGTACACGCCATCTGCATCAGCAAAGAAACGTTCAGCCTGGCCACCTGCAATCACCGCTGCGTTGTCGGAATACGCAACCACTGTGCCTTGCGGCGTGGTTTTGTGGGTGTTGCGGATCATTCCAAACAGGGTTTCACTTTGTGCTTCACCGTCAATGGTCCAGGTCGCATTGAAAATCTTGTGACGGCAGTGCTCACTGTTGGCCTGCGCGAACATCATCAATTCCACGTCCGTGGGGGAACGGCCCATCGTGGTGTAGGCGTCCAGCAGGTAGTCAATTTCATCGTCGCTCAAGGCCAGGCCCAATTCGCTGTTGGCTTTCACCAAGGCGTTGCGACCCCCACCAGCCTGGTTCAATTCTACAATCTGCAGGCTTTTGCCTTGCAGCGGCAGGAACAGGCTTTTGACATCAAATCCATCAGGCAGCACAGTTTCTGTCATTCGGTCGTAAAGCGCTGATTTCAAGGCCGCGAGCGCCTGCCCATCGGGCAATTTCGTTCCACCCAACAAACCCTTTTTGAAGCTCAACTGGAATTCAATGCCGCGTTCCATGCGCACCACCTGCGCAAGGCCCGCATTGTGGGCAATGTCCGTGGCCTTGGAGGCCCATGGGCTGACTGTGCCCAAACGGGGCACCACCACGCACGCAACATCCACACGATCCAGCGCCGGGGCTGGATGACCGTAATCCAGCAACCCTTCCATCACCAGGCGGGCTTGCCCCTCAAGTGCACCTTTGGCTGCCACGAAATGCACAAAATGCGCACGAACCGCAGACACATTGGAATCGATCGCCTGAAGGCGCTTCAACAAGCCTTCTGAACGAAATGCAGACAGGGCGGACGCGCCATTGAAGGTGGAAACATCGAATTGATCAGCCGAAGACAGGGCAAGAGACATGACAGCAGGAGGGGTGGTTGAGGTAATCTTGAATTATAAGTGCTACAGCCCGCTTGGCGGACCCAAAGCCTTGATAAACCACCTTGAATTTCCATGGAAATTAGATGCTCCCATCGACCCGCTTGCAACCTGCCTTGAACCCCGACAACCTCACCCACGCAAACTGGCAACAGCCGGGGCACGACACCCTGCCCGTGCTGTCGGTGCAGCAGGTTCGTTCGCTTGAACACGCCGCCTTTGCGCAGACCGATTCCTTTCTCTTGATGCAGGCAGCAGGCCTGCGGACAGCGCTGAAAATCGCGGATCAAATTGCACACAGTGAACCGCACAACCTGCGCTGCGTGGTACTGGCAGGCCCTGGCAACAATGGCGGCGACGCCTGCATTGTTGCCGGTGAATTGAAACGGCAAGGGCTTGAAGTGGCGCTCTACCAGGTCACAGAAGAAAAAACCGGCAGCAAAGACCGCATGCAGGCTGTGCTGTGGGCGTTGGCCCATGGTGTTCAACCTGTCGAAATTCAAGACAGTGCACAGTTGCCCGACATCAACACAAATACACTGGTGGTGGATGGCTTGCTGGGCATCGCCTGCAATCGTGCCCCCGAAGGGCTCATCAAGTCGTTGATTCGGCATGTCAACGACCGCGTGAAGCAGATCAACAGCCAAACGCGACACAAGCAGGTTAGGGTAATTGCGCTGGATTGCCCCAGCGGGGTGAACTGCGACACCGGCGATGCCCCCGGTGAAGCCATTTATGCCCACACCACATTCAGCTACTTGGCTTGCAAACACGGTTTACTGACCGGCCAGGGCAAAACACTGACTGGCGACTTGTGGATTGACGACCTGAATTGTGGTGAGCTGCTGGATGAACTGCTCACCGGGCCGCTCACGGAGACACTTGAGCAAACAAGCAATAAGCCTGTTTTCGGGAAATCAATACTCGCTTTATCCAGAGTAGACCAATTGCAACGACTACCCCTGCGCGGTCATGAACACCACAAAGGCAGCTTCGGAAGTATTGCAGTTCTGGGCGGTCAACAGGGCATGGTCGGCGCATGTGTGTTGAGTGCGAGAACCGCACTGCAACTGGGTTGCGGCCGTGTCGCCCTAAGTTTGCTGGGCGAGACTGACGCGCATTTGCCTGATGTTCAACAGCAAGGGCAAACCCTGTTTCTCGATCTTGTATTTCCCGAGATCATGAACAAAGGCTTGGAAAGCAACCTGGAATTCGCTGACATCGCCACAATTGGCCCGGGCCTGGGCCAAAGCGAGGAAGCCCTTCAAATGCTGCTGGCCGTGCTGGAACACGACAAAGGCCTGCACATGGTTTGGGACGCCGACGCACTGAATTTGCTCGCCAACAACGCCAGTTTGCGTGCACGGTTTAAACATTACCGAAGCAAACACCCCACAAGAGCGCTGGTGCTGACCCCCCACCCGCTTGAAGCCGCCCGCCTGCTTCAGAGCACAACCGAGATGGTTCAGGCTGACAGGCATGCTGCAGCACAGGCTATCTCAGAACGTTTCAACTGCACCGTGGTACTGAAAGGCCCGGGCAGCCTGATCTGCAATGGCAAAAGCATAGAAATCAACATCACCGGCGGACCCGCTTTAGGCACCGCAGGCAGCGGCGATGTACTGGCCGGCGCCATCGCAGCCCTGTTGGGCCAGGGCTTGAATGAATTTGATGCGGCTGCCTTTGGGGTTTATCTGCATGGCCTGGCTGTAGAGCCAACCCATGGGGAACAACATGGGCTGTTGATTTCACACGCCAGTGAAATTGCAGTAAGAATGAAAAACAGCTTAAACAGCCTCTTGAACCAGCTTGCCCGCCACCACAGTCAATTGCCTTGAGCACCGGGCGGCCAGCTTTTCATCGTGTGTAACCAGGACTAGGGTGGTCCCCTGCTCCTTTTGCAGCGCAAACATCAAATCAATAATGCGTTGCCCGGTTGCGAAATCCAGGCTGCCTGTGGGTTCATCGGCAAACACCACACTGGGCTTGCGTACAAACGCACGCGCCAGGGCAACCCGCTGCTGCTCACCCCCTGAAAGGGTTTTCGGTGTGTGATTCAACCTGTCGCCCAACCCGACACGTTCCAGCATGTCCCGGCAGGCTTTCTCGCGATTCGGCATGGCTGTAAGCTCGGTTGCCAGCATCACGTTTTCCAGTGCACTCAAGTGATCAAGCAACTGAAAAGACTGAAATACGAAACCGACATGCTCGGCGCGAATCGTTGCCCGCTTGTCTTCGTTAAGTTGTGTCAAGTCGTGACCCAAAAAACGAACTACGCCGCCCGATGGAATGTCCAACCCAGCGAGCATGCCCAGCAAGGTGGATTTTCCAGAACCGGAAGCACCCACGATTGCGACGGCTTCGCCTTGATTTATAGTGAACGAAATGTTCTCAAGAATGGATAGACTGCTTTCGCCATCTTGAACCAATTGATTTAAACCTTCGACTTCGAGGATTGCACGACTCATGATTGCCTTTACTGTTTCCAGAACTATTGCCTGTACATCAAAAAAAATTAAATCTGCCTTGGTGCTTGGCCTGTTCGCAGTGGGAATGTCATCCAGTGTATCCAGCTTTGCAGCTGGCACCGCCAAGGACTGCAAAATACTGGTGATGGGCGACAGCCTTTCAGCCGCTTACGGTTTGGCCAAGGAACAGGGCTGGGTTGCATTGATGGAGACCCGTTTGGCCGAAAAGTTCCCACACTGCAAAGTGGTGAATGCCTCAGTATCCGGAGAAACCACGGCAGGTGGCAAAACACGGCTGGGTGCCTTGCTGAAACAGCACCAGCCCACGCACATGATTCTTGAATTGGGGGCGAATGACGGGTTGCGCGGCTTGTCTCTGGACACGATGAAAGACAACCTGACCAATATGCTTGTTTCTGCACGTCGAAGCGAAACGCAAGCCGTGTTGATTGGTATGCAAATTCCATCCAATTACGGGCCTGCGTATGCACGCCGATTCGGCGATACTTTCACGGAAATTGCACGCAAGCAGAAAGTACCCTTGGTGCCATTCATGCTGGAAGGATTTGCGCTTGATCCAGCATCCTTTCAAGCCGACGGAATTCATCCGAATGCTGGCGCGCAACCCAAGATTCTTGAAAACTTGTGGCCGACTATTGCAGCGACATTGAAGTAAAGCGCAGGCGGTTCTCTGTTTATTCAGGCGCATGCCGTTCTTGGTTTACTCAGGCGCATGCCCTACTTCCGCCAGAAAGCCTGTATTTCCCTTTTTGAAATTCACACTGACTCAACGTGATTCGGCAAAAAAGATGGCCGAACACGGTGTCGGCTGATCGCCGAACGTTGCGTGTGAATTCAAAACGGGCAGGCTTTCTTGAATGGCGGTGCGAGGGCAATGCTGCCTTTGCAAACTTGAAAGGCAGCGCCTGCGACTTGTGGTGAGTGACATGCGACTTGCAACCGTTGGTGAGCACCGACCGCGGACTTATGCGTGATCGCAACCCGGGGGTGTTCGTTGTCACAAGCCTTTTACCGGTGTTAGTTACAGCCTGAGATGTGTCCATTGTCACCAGCTGTTAACCAGCGCAAGTTCGCAGCCTGTGAGGTGTTCGTTTGCTGCATCATCTTGCCGATTCAGGGCAAGGCTTCCCGGCTGATTCGCAGCGCGGGGCGATTGCGCTAGCAATCTATGCGAAGACGCGCTCGCGTTTCGCATTCCCCAAGCCAGAATCATCAAGACGGGAAAAAAAGCCTTGTCCAAGGCGAGATGAGCGGCAAAGAACTCCGACCCAAAGGCCTGCGCTACGAAAGCACTGATGAGTGGCAACGAACACCGCACAATCGCTGCGCTACGAAAGCACTGATGAGCAGCAACGAACACCGTACAATCGCTGCGCAACGAACGTCAGAATGTCTTCTTGATTTCCACTTCAACCCGCTTCTTCATGGAATCACGCGCTGCAAGCAACAGGGCTTCCTGATACACCTGCCCTGCAATGTTTTCGTAATACTGCACAACCTGAGGGTCAGCCTTGGCCTTGATCTCAGCAGACGGTGCACTGCTTTCCACCCAAGCTACAGCATAACCATTGGCTCCCAATCCAACCACCTTCGCCTTGGGCAATTCGGACACACCGGTGTTCAGCACAGATTGAGCCACCAACCCAGGCAAACCTGCTGCACCCAAGGCAGACACGGTTTTTGAATCAGAAAATCCAGCCAATACTTCAGCGCCAGAGACGGGCTTTTCGGTATCGAGTTTTGCAGCCAGTGCTTCTGCATCTTTCAATGCTGCCTTGGTTGCTTCGTCTTGAGTCAATCGAGCCACGATCGAATTACGAACCTCAGCAATCGGACGCGCAGTCGCTGCCGTGTAATTCACGATGCGTGCTGAAACCATTGCCTCACCCACCTGAAGGGCTTTGGTGTTGTTCTTGTTCTGAATGGATTCAGTAGAGAAAATCTCTGCTTGAACCTTACTGTCTTTCAATGCGTCTGGCAGGTTGGGCAAACCGGGCGTCAGCGCGTTGAAAGTTTGAACCTGCAGACCCAATGCCTTGACTGCGTTGTCAAACGACTGTCCACCCTCGTATACCAGCTCGGTAAAACGACCCTGCGCGTCCGCATATTGAGCAGTCATTTTCTGACTCTTGATCTCATCGGAAATTATCGCTTTCACGGAATCCAGCGCCTGCACTTCGCCACCACGTATGTCAGTGACCTCAACAATGTGATATCCAAACTGGCTTTTGACCAGGCCGCTCAACTCGCCCTTCTTCTGGGAAAAAACCGCCTGTTCGAATTCAGGAACCATTGCCCCTTTGGCGAAGAAGCCCAAGTCGCCACCCTGTACTGCCGAGCCAGGATCAATTGAGTTCTGCTTGGCCAATTCAGCAAATTTGCCAGGGTTGGCTTTCAACTCCGCAAGTACCTTTTCAGCCCTGGCTTTCAATTCTTCAGTTGTAGATCCTTCTTTCTCCGCATCCATCAGAATGTGACGGGCACGTCGTTCTTCAGGCGTAGAGAAGCGAGCCTTGTTTTGCTCGTAGTAGGCAGCAATGTCCGCATCAGTCAGCTCAATCTTTGCCTTGATGGAATCAGGAGAAAGCACAACGTATTCAACATCAGCTTTTTGAGCCGCCATGAACTGAGCTTTGTTTGTTTCATAAAAAGCGGAAATTTGCTCTTCTGTAATCTTGACGTTGGCTGCATAAGCAGCAAGATCAATATTCTTTACACGAACCACACGGCCCGCCAATTGAACATCGTCCAGCTGGGCTTTAAGTGTTCCAGGGAAAAAAGAGGCGCGCAAAACCGGATCAAGCACTTGATTGCGCGCAAGTCCAAACCGCACATTGGCTTCATGCTGTGTGGGCGTCAAACCACGGGCTGCAAGCTCTCGCTTGTAGGTTTCCAGATCAAATTTGCCATCCACCTGAAACAAGGGAGTACGTGAAATGTCTTCGGCCAAAGCTTTGTCAGAGGCAGTCAAATACTGCTTCTGAACAGACTGTTGCAACAAGTACTGCAGCACCAGGGTATCGAGCAACTGCCGATTGATTTCAGGCGACTCAAACACTTTCGGATCAAAGTTGTCCCCCGACTGCGCGCGCGCTTCTTCAATTCGCTGGCGCTTTACTTCATCGAACTCTTCCTGACTGATCGGATAATCGCCCACAATGGCCAGAGCATTGGCATCCGCGCTGACTGTGTTGTATCCCTCAAGCCCAAACAGGGCAAACGCGGGCGCAATAAACAACAGCAGTACGAACTGCATAATTTTCTGATTGTTTCGGATGAATTCAAACATGTTTTTTGTGGTGGCTAGACGTTAAACGACAAGCGGATACTATACCCGAAGCAGGCCCATTCCTGACTGCGCACCCGGCAGTTTGCGCCAGCGGCCACCAACCGCCACGCGTACAAGTTCAATGCGCAAGATAGCCCGCAATTTCCAAAGCGGTGGATTTGGCATGGCGCTGCACGCCTATTAAAGTAGCCGACGCAAAGCCACACCAGTCGCCATAACCCACAAACCACAGACCAGGTATACGGTTGCTGCGGGTACCCGTGGTATCGATGTGACCTTCCTCATCGCGAATATTCAATCTGTTTACATGAGCCGAATCAGCCTGAAAACCAGTACACCACACCACGGCGTCAAACAGCTGTTCCTGCCCGTCCTGCCAAACCACCCCACGCTTTGAGAATTCCACAAAAGCTTCACGTGCCTGCAACACACCTCGCACGCGTGCGTCTTTGACAGAATCAATCATGACAACGTCACCAAAACCACCTGGCAGGTCAGTCACTGCCCTCCCCTCTGACTGGGCTTTCCAGCGCAAAGTAGCGCGTTCAAACAACACCCGCCCATCGACATCGTCTGGTAGAAAAGTAGGTGGAGTTAGCGTCACCCAAGTGGTTTGAGCCACATATGAAATTTCAGCCAGAATTTGTGCAGCGGAATTGCCTCCACCCACGATCAATACCTTTTTTCCAGTAAAAGCAGCGGGAGTCCGGTAATACGCAGAATGAATCTGTTGACCCTCATAAAGCGCCGAATTTGCATACTGAGGAATGAACGGATTGCCCCACGTTCCCGTCGCACTCACCAGGGCCCGGCACTGAAACACTTGCCTGTCGCAGGTTTGCACTTCGAACAAGCCATCGCGCTGTTCAACAGAAATGACCCTGGCCGGACGAATGATTTCAAAGTCATATCGGGCTTCATACGCCTGAAGATAGGCAATCAGCTCGGACTTCGTAGGGTAAATGTTGTTGGATGTCAGCCCCCAACCGGGCAGAGAACTCCATTGTGCGGGTGAAAACAGCTTCAGGGAATCCCAAGCCTTGAGCCAGGCGCCACCTGAAGATTCCTGACCATCCAGCAGCAAAGTTTCAATGCCAAGGCGTTTCAGAAAATAGGCCGTGGCCAATCCGGACTGGCCTGCGCCAACAATGATCAAATCGACTTTGCGGGGTGAACTCAAGAACGTGCTCCTTCACTGGGAATGCACAGTGTACAGACAAGAAAAAAGCCCTTGAGATTTTTAGGTCTCAAGGGCTTTTCTTACTGCTGGCGGAGTGGACGGGGCTCGAACCCGCGACCCCCGGCGTGACAGGCCGGTATTCTAACCAACTGAACTACCACTCCAAAGTTGGTTGCTGTTTCGCAATGTTGGTGGGTGCTGAGAGGCTCGAACTCCCGACCTAAGCCTTGTAAGGGCTCCGCTCTACCAACTGAGCTAAGCACCCGATATTCACTATTTCAGAAGAGTGTTTGCTGTGAAGCTTTGCTCTTTTTTCTTAGTGACTGTCGTGTTGCGAATCAGCCAAGATCGCAATTATATACAAATTCGCTCAGCCTGCAATACCTTTTTTCAAAAAAATTTTAAATTTAATTCACAGCTTCTTTCAAGGCTTTGCCAGGGCGGAATTTAGGCACTTTGGCGGCCTTGATTTTGATGGTTGCACCTGTGCGTGGGTTGCGGCCGCTACGCGCAGCACGCTTGCCAACAGCAAACGTTCCAAAACCAACCAAAGTCACTGAACCACCTTTTTTCAAGGTTGTTTTAACTGCAGCAATCATGGCATCCAAAGCACGACCAGCAGCCGCTTTGGAAATTTCTGCAGAATCAGCAATTTGATCGATCAGTTCGGTTTTATTCATGTAAAAGGCCCCCTCAAGGTGACAAATAAAAAGTGCCTTAAACAAAGGCACCACGTTGCTTCCTGTCCTTAATTTAGACATGCCTGAAAGCAGGCTGTCAACACATTTTGCGGGTGGAATGTCCTTATTAATCAAGCCAGTAAATACTATTCACAAGACGTAAAAAAAGTCCCTGCATTTTCATGCAGGGACTTTTCAGGGATTAATTATAAATATCAGTGCTTTACGCTTGGATTTGCAGATGCGTCATCAGTTTTGGCTGCAATCACTTCTGGTGGTTCCGTAATCGCCTCGGGCAGTGATTCAAGAGCATGTTGCAAGACCTGGTCAATCCATTTCACCGGAATAATCTCCAGGCTATTTTTGACGTTAGCTGGGATCTCCGCCAGGTCCTTGACGTTTTCCTCAGGGATCAACACAGTCTTGATTCCACCACGGTGGGCAGCCAGCAGTTTCTCTTTCAAACCACCAATACCCAGTACTTCTCCGCGCAGCGTAATTTCGCCCGTCATGGCCACTTCCGATTTAACCGGAATGTTGGTCAAGGTTGAAACCAGTGCCGTTGTCATTGCAATGCCAGCGGAAGGACCATCCTTCGGCGTGGCACCTTCCGGAACGTGCACGTGAATGTCACGTTTCTCGAAGGCGTCATTGCGAATACCCAAGCGGTTGGCACGGGCACGCACCACCGAACGGGCAGCTTCAACTGACTCTTTCATCACGTCACCCAAAGAACCGGTACGAATCACATTGCCCTTACCTGGCATGGACACAGTTTCAATAGTCAACAACTCGCCACCCACCTCGGTCCACGCCAAGCCGGTAACCTGGCCAACCTGATTTTCTTTCTCGGCCATGCCGAAGTTGAAACGACGAACACCGAGGAATTTATCCAGGTTCTTTGGCGTAACCAACACTTTCTTTTCGTTCTTGCCCAGCACCATTTGACGCACTACCTTGCGGCAGATTTTGGACATTTCACGTTCAAGGCCACGCACACCCGCTTCACGCGTGTAGAAACGGATCACGTCGCGAATGGCAGCTTCAGAAACGGACAATTCCTCATCTTTCACGCCATTGTTCTTGAGCTGTTTGGGCAGCAGATACTTTTGTGTGATGCTGACTTTTTCATCTTCGGTGTAACCACTCAGGCGAATCACTTCCATTCGATCCAACAAGGCGTGGGGAATGTTCAACGAGTTCGCTGTGGCCACGAACATGACATCACTCAAGTCGTATTCCACTTCAACGTAATGATCCACGAATGTGCTGTTTTGTTCCGGATCCAATACCTCGAGCAAGGCCGACGCAGGGTCACCGCGGAAGTCTTGACCCATCTTGTCGATTTCATCAAGCAAGAACAGCGGATTGCGCACAGCCACCTTGGTGATGCTACTCAACACCTTGCCTGGCATGGAACCGATGTAGGTTTTGCGGTGACCACGAATTTCAGCTTCGTCACGTACACCGCCCAGTGCCATGCGTACAAACTTGCGGTTGGTCGCCTTGGCCACGGACTGACCCAATGAGGTTTTACCCACGCCGGGGGGGCCAACCAGGCAAAGAATCGGTGCCTTCAGTTTGTCCACGCGCTGTTGCACTGCGAGGTATTCAACAATGCGTTCCTTGACTTTTTCAAGACCGAAATGGTCTTCGTCCAACACCTTTTCAGCATTGGCCAAATCATTGTTGATTTTTGTTTTCTTCTTCCACGGCAAGCTGACCAACACATCGATGTAGTTGCGGATCACCGTGGCTTCTGCCGACATGGGCGACATCAGCTTCAGCTTTTTCAGTTCGGCCTCAGCTTTTTTCAAAGCTTCCTTGGGCATTTTGGCGGCACGAATTCGCTTTTCAAGCTCTTCCATGTCTGCGCCGTCTTCGCCCTCACCCAATTCTTTCTGAATGGCTTTGACCTGCTCGTTCAAGTAATATTCGCGCTGGCTTTTTTCCATTTGGCGCTTCACACGACCACGGATGCGCTTTTCCACCTGGAGAATGTCAATCTCGGTTTCCAGCTGGGACAACAAGGCCTCAAGACGCTGGGCAATACTGAAGGTTTCCAGAATGGACTGCTTCTGCTCCAATTTCAAAGGCAAATGCGACACGATGGTATCGGCCAGTCGACCAATGTCCTCGATGCTGGCCAGCGACGTCAAAATTTCTGGTGGAATTTTTTTATTCAGTTTCACATAGGAATCGAACTGCGCCATCACGGCACGCTTCATTGCCTCGGTTTCGGGGCTTTGTGAAGGGTCTGGCAACAGGGGCAAGGCGGTGGCCGCAAAGTGCGTACCCTCGTCGGTTACCTGTGTCAAACGGGCGCGCTGAACGCCTTCAACCAACACCTTGACGGTGCCGTCGGGCAGTTTCAGCATTTGAAGCACATTGGCTACGCAGCCAATGTTGTAGATGTCCTTGTCGCTGGGTTCGTCTTTGGTCGCTGACTTTTGGGCAACCAAGAGAATACTTTTGCCTGTTTCCATCGCGATTTCAAGCGCCTTGATGGATTTGGGACGGCCCACGAAAAGAGGAATGACCATGTGCGGGAACACGACTACATCTCGCAGTGGAAGCAATGACAATTCGATGGGTTGTTCCGGAAGCACGTTAGTTGCTGACATATAAATCACCTATTAAATGCATGACCCTACTGTGGGGTTAAAACGCGCTTATTCAAGCTTTATTTCACGACAAATAAACAATACCACTGAAAAGAAAAGGCCCAACTGCAGAGTTGGGCCTTTTTAATCATTTTGCAATCTGTTTTAGTGTGGCTTTATTCGTTACGCCTTGTCTTTACTGCCCACCACTTTGGGTTGGTCTTCGTAAATCAACAAGGGCTGGCCTGCACCGGTGACTGCGTTTTCATCAATGACCACTTTCTTGACATTGGTGTCGCCTGGAAGGTCATACATGATGCCCAGCAAAGCCTGTTCAAGAATGGTTCGCAGACCCCGCGCGCCTGTTTTGCGCTGAATTGCTTTTTTGGCAATGGCACTGAGCGCGGATGGGCGAACTTCCAATTCTGCACCGTCCATCTCCAGCAGTTTTTCGAATTGTTTGACCATGGCATTTTTAGGCTTGGTCAAAATTTCGATCAACGCTGGCTCATCCAGTTCTTCCAGTGTGGCAATGACAGGCAAACGGCCGACCAGCTCAGGAATAATACCGAACTTGATCAAATCTTCCGGTTCAACGTCGGCCAGCAAAGTGCCCACGTTTTCTTCCTGCTTGCTTTTCACCATTGCACCAAAGCCGATGCCTGAGCGCTCGGAACGATTGCGAATGATCTTGTCCAGGCCTTCAAATGCGCCACCCACAATGAACAACACATTGGTGGTGTCAATTTGCACGAAATCCTGATTGGGGTGCTTGCGGCCACCCTGCGGGGGCACGGAGGCCACCGTACCTTCGATCAACTTCAGCAAGGCTTGCTGAACACCCTCGCCCGACACGTCACGCGTGATGGACGGGTTGTCTGACTTGCGGGAAATCTTGTCGATTTCGTCGATGTAAACAATACCGCGCTGCGCCTTTTCAACTTCATAGTTGCAGTTTTGCAGCAGTTTCTGAATGATGTTTTCAACGTCCTCACCCACATAACCTGCTTCAGTCAGTGTGGTTGCATCGGCGATCACAAACGGCACGTTCAACAAACGGGCCAGGGTTTGCGCCAGCAATGTTTTGCCTGAGCCTGTTGGGCCCACCAGCAAAATGTTACTTTTTGTCAGTTCAATGTCGTCCTTCTTGCTCATGTGGCGAAGGCGCTTGTAGTGGTTGTAAACCGCTACAGCCAGCACGCGCTTGGCTTTGTCTTGTCCAATCACATATTGGTCAAGAATGGCACGAATTTCCTGGGGGGTTGGCAGTTTGTCACCACCGCCAGTGGCAGTGGCCTCTGCGGCCTCGTCACGAATAATGTCGTTGCACAACTCAATGCATTCATCGCAGATGAACACAGAGGGCCCTGCGATCAATTTTTTCACCTCATGCTGGCTTTTGCCGCAAAAGGAGCAATAAAGCAGCTTTTCGCTGGAGCCTTTCTTTTCTGACATCATTTTTCCTCTGGAAAGCCCCTTGGGGGGGCAATCAAGCAGTGCAAGTTAGCTTACTTCTTGTCTGCGGGTGCTACACGGTGCTTCAACACATCATCGATCAAACCATAGGCTTTTGCAGCGTCTGCGCCCATGAAGTTGTCTCGATCTGTGTCGCGGGCCACTTCTTCCACTGTCTTGCCAGTGTTTTCCGCAAGGATGCCATTCAGCTTTTCGCGAAGGTACAAAATTTCACGGGCATGAATCTCGATGTCAGAGGCCTGACCCTGAACACCACCCAGCGGCTGGTGAATCATGATGCGGCTGTTGGGCAAGGAAAAGCGCTTGCCCTTGGTGCCAGAAGACAGCAGGAACGCGCCCATGCTGGCAGCCAGACCTGTGCACAATGTAGACACATCAGGCTTGATGAACTGCATGGTGTCATAAATGGCCATACCTGCCGACACCGAGCCACCAGGACTGTTGATGTACAGTGCGATGTCCTTGTCAGGATTCTCACTTTCCAGGAAAAGCATCTGCGCCACGATCACGTTGGCCATCTGGTCATTAATCGGACCAACCAGAAAGATAACGCGCTCTTTGAGCAAGCGTGAGTAAATGTCATAGGCCCGCTCGCCCCGACCACTTTGTTCAATCACCATGGGCACGTACATATTGCCTTGGGTATCCAGCGCACCTGAATTGTTCATGTTGTTAGCCATAGAGCGAGGGTTCCACATCATTTATTTATTTCCCATCAGTTCGTCAAACGACAATTTCTTTTCTGTTACCTTGGATTTGCCCAATGCAAATTCAACCACATTGTCTTCCAGAATAACCGCTTCCACATCCGCCAAACGGGCGCGGTCCTGGAAATACCACTGCATCACTTCGGCAGGGTTCTCGTAACTTTGTGCCTGTTCTTCAATAAAAGCACGCACTTGCTCAGGCTTGGCCTGCAAGTTGTTGTCTTTTACCAAGTCAGACACGATCAGGCCCAAACGAACACGGCGCTCGGCTTGTGCTGTGAAAATGTCTTCCGGCAGCTGGATTTCTTCAACGTTCTGCATGCCACGAGCTTTCAGGTCCTGGCGGGCACGTGAAGCCAATTCAGTTGTTTCTGTCTGGATCAGTGCTTTGGGCACGTCAAATTCAGCAACTTTCAGGAGCGCGTTCATCACGGCTTCCTTGGTTTGCGCCTTGGTGCGGTTGCTGACTTCGCGGCTCAGGTTCACGCGCACGTCATCACGCAGTTTGTCCAGGGAACCATCGGCAATGCCCATGGCCACGGCAAATGCTTCGTTCAGTTCGGGCAACTGTGGGCCTTCAACTTTTTTGATGGTGATGGTGAACTGAGCTGTTTTGCCAGCCACGTCCTTGCCGTGGTAATCAGCCGGGAAAGCCAGATCAAAAGTTTTCTGTTCGCCGGTTTTCAAGCTTTTGGCTGCTGCTTCGAATTCTGGCAGCATTTGGCCCTTGCCGATTACGAATGAGAAGTCTTCAGCGGTACCGCCATCGAAGGGCACATCATCGATTTTTCCAACGAAATCAAGTGTGACTTTGTCTTCTTCTTCTGAACCGCGGTCCACTTCAGCAAAGCTTGCACGCTGCTTGCGAAGAATTTCGATGGTTTTGTCCACTTCAGTGTCAGACACTTCCACCACTGTCTTCTCGATTTCCAGTGTCGCAAAGTCACCAAACTTCACTTCAGGGAACACTTCGAAAATTGCATTGAATTCGAATGCGTCATCCGCGGCGTCTTTGGCGGCTTCAATGCGTGGCTGACCTGCCACACGCAGATCCTGCTTCTGGACTTCTTCGCTGAAAGTGCGACCAATCTCGTCATTCAGCACCTCGGAATGAACCTGGGGGCCGTAGTTCTGTACGACCATTTTCATGGGTACTTTGCCTGGGCGGAAACCTGGCATGCGAGCGGTGCGAGCAACCTTTTTCAGGCGCTTTTCTACTTCAGCATTGATTTTCTCAACTGACAGCTTCAAGGAGATGGTTTTCTCGAGTGAGCTGGCAGGTGTGGCGCTTGAAGTCGTGGTATCAGTCATTTGTAACTCTTGAACTGGTTGCCTTGGCGCGATAGGCCAAAGAAAGGTTAATGGGTGAGAGACCGCTGTCCAGTTGAATGGAATAAAGGTTCTACGATTGCCGATATCTTACACAAGTATGAAGCTGCTTTGGCGGGGGATTGTTAAAACTGGACAGCCCCACAATGGATATTGCCGGGCAAAAGAAGGGTGGTGCGGATGAAAGGACTCGAACCTTCACGTATTGCTACGCCAGAACCTAAATCTGGTGCGTCTACCAATTTCGCCACATCCGCAGGCAGGCGCGAATTATAGCCTGAAATCGGCTTCCAAGCCCTTACAATGTCATTTATTGTACGCACAAACCAATTTTAGAAGGTGTCATGGCAGTCTCTCTGGAAAACCCGCTGGCTTACTGCCGCGAGAAAGTGTGTGGTGAAACCTCTTCCCTGCACTACGCAACCCTGTTTCAGGTCGATGAATTCAAAGCCTACTGGTTAGGTTGCTTTACATTGAATCACGAACTCCGCCAGGCTTGCCTGAAGCAACTGGAAGCCGGATTGACTCAAGTGAAGCTGGGCTGGTGGCGCAACGCACTTGCAGGTGCAGCCACCAACACCAACCCGCACCCGGTGGTCAGTGCAATTTCCAAGCCTGTGATCGCCAAAGTACCCGGGGAACATTGGGCAGAGTTAATCAACAAGGTAGCCAGTGCCTGTGAACCTAAGCGCTACAACAGCATGGCAGACTGGCACAAAGACGTGCGCAGTGAAATGGAGCCCTGGGTGAAACTGATCCAGGTTCGCTTCAGTGACCAGGACACAGACTGTAACGGGCTGTTGACATTCTGGTGTGAAGCGACCCGCCTGTGCCAGGTTCTCAGGCTGGCCAAATACCTGGATCAGGGGTTTCAACCCATGCCTGTCGAGGTGTTGAGCCAACACGGCGTGACCGCGGAGCAGATCAAACGACGCGAGCACGATGACGCCACTACAGCGTTGTTCACACAGGTCACAGACGAATTGGTAAGCCAAGCCAACAATGCCTGGAATAAAGTACCGCTGGATCAAAGGTTGTTTGCAAGGCCCTTGAGGGCTTTGTTCAGAATGCGTGTTGCGGAACTTGAGCAGCACCGGACCAGTGGCTACAAACTTCTGACCGAGCAGAAAATCATCACGCCGTTCAAGAAATTCAGCACTGCGTGGACCACGCAGGTGCTGAGATGGTGATTAGCCGGGTTTTCTGATCTTGTAAGCCGCTGCATACAAGGCGGGCAGGAAAAACAGGGTCAACAGGGTGGCCACAATCAGGCCGCCCATGATGGCAACCGCCATGGGACCCCAGAACTGCGAGCGCATAAGCGGAATCATGGCCAGCACAGCAGCAGCAGCGGTCAGCAAAATGGGTCTAGAACGGCGAATGGTAGACCCGATGATGGCTTCAAACGGGTCTACACCCGCGGCGCGGTCCTGCTCAATCTGGTCCACCAGAATCACAGAATTTCGGATGATCATGCCAAACAGGGCAATCACACCAAGCTGTGCCACGAAACCAAACGGACGCGCGGTGATGATCAAGGCCAGCGCGGCACCAATAATTCCCAACGGGCCTGTGAAGTAAACCAGCAAGGTTCGACCGAAGCTTTTCAGCTGCAACATCAGCAAGGTCAACACGATGAACAGCATCAAGGGCACGTTGGCCATGATCGATTCCTGCGCTTTGCCGGAATCGGCGGCCAAGCCGTCCAGGTGCACGCTGACCCCCAAGGGCAAACCTTCACGAAGCGGGTCAAGCGCCCTGTCCATGGCCAGCGCCACGGTGGTACCTTGAATACCCGACACCACATCCGCTTTCACGGTGATGGCAAATTCTCCACCCTCACGCCAGATGACGCCGGGCTCGAACCCCATGTCAACCCGCCCCACCTGTGACAAAGGCACGTAGGCTCCGCTGGCCGTGGGTACATTCGCGTTCATCAATTTGGCCAAGGTGTCCCGTTCGCTTTCAGGGTTGCGGAACACGATGTCGATCAATCGGTTGTTTTCCCGATACTGCCCAATGGTGGCGCCGGAAAGTATCACCTGCGAAGATTCCGCAATGCTTTGGCTGCTGACCCCCAAGGCGCGTGCCCGGGCCTGGTCCACGGCCACTTTCATGACCTTGATGTTTTCGTTCCAGTTGTCGTGAGTGCCCCTGGTGTATTCGCTGGCAGCCACCGCCTGCTTCACTTTGTCGGCCACCACGCGTACTACGCGGGGATCAGGCCCCTGCACCACAAATTGAACCGGATAGGTCACTGGCGGGCCGTTGGGCAACAGGGTAATTCGCGGACGAATATCTGGGAAGCTGGTTTCAAGGTGGTTTTTGAGCTTGATGCGCAGTGCTTCGCGATCCTCGAATGTTTTCGGAATCACGATCAGTTCGGCCAGGTTGCTTTGAACAAACTTTTGATCCAGAGACAGGTAAAAACGTGGCGCACCATCACCCACAAAGCTGGCATACCCGGACACCTCGGGCTGCTGGCCCAACCACTTTTCCAGCTCGATTGCTTGCCGCTCGGTTTCCTCAAATGCGGTGCCTTCAGGCAACCAGAGATTCACCATGATTTCCAGCCGGTTTGAGTCCGGGAAAAACTGCTGCTCAATGAACTTGAAGGAATAACCCCCGCCCAGGAAGGCGATCACAGTGACAGTGATGGTGATCCAGCGGTGATTGACACACACTTCAATCCACTGGCGAAAACGCTGGTAAAACGGTGTGTCAAACACCTCGGCATGGCCCTCGCCATCCTTGGGCTTTTTCAACAGCCAATAACCAATGTAAGGCACGAAGATAACAGCCACGAACCAGGACAAAATCAAGGCCAGCGCAGTGACTGCGAAAATGGAGTAGGTGTATTCGCCTGCGGCCGACTGGGCCAGCGCAATCGGCAAAAAGCCGGCGGCCGTAATCAGCGTGCCTGTCAGCATGGGAATGGCTGTTGAGTCGTAGGCGAATATGGCAGCATCAAAACGAGAATAGCCCTCTTCCAGCTTGCGAACCATCATTTCAACTGCGATGATTGCGTCATCCACCAAGAGCCCCAAGGCAATGATCAGCGCGCCCAGCGAAATCTTGTGCAGGTTGATGTTGAAAAATGACATGGCCAAAAACGTCAGCGCCAAGACAAGCGGAATGGTCAGCGCAACCACCAGGCCCGGACGCGTGTCCACGCGAAACGGCTTGCTGTGCAAACCCAGGCTGAGAAAACTGACCACCAGCACGATAACGATGGCTTCGATCAACACCTTGACGAACTCACTGACCGATGTGCGGACCGACTCGGGCTGATCTGCCACGCGCTGCAATTCAATACCCACCGGCAACTCGGACAGAATGCGGCGCTCAACCTTTGCAATTTCTTCACCCAAGCGAATGATATCGCCACCATTCACCATGGAAATGCCCAGCCCAATGACCTCTTTTCCATTGAAGCGCATTTTCGAAATGGGGGGGTCTTGGTAGCCCCGGTACACACTGGCGATGTCCTTGAGCAAGAGGGTGTTGTTGCCGGCCCTAATCGGGGTGTTGGCAATGTCTTCGATCGACTCGAACTGACCCTGTACCCTCGACCAGACTTTCTGGTTTTCCAGACTTAATACACCTTGGGATGCAACTGCATTTTGGCTGTTGATCTGATTGAATACTTCTTGCGCTGAAATTCCCAGTTTGGCGATTCTGGTGTGCGACACGTCGATAAAAACTTTTTCAGGCTGCACGCCGAACAACTGCACCTTGGCGACATCAGGCACTTTCAGCATTTCCTGACGCACTTGAAGTACAAAGTCTTTCAACTCTGCGTATTTGAATCCGTCCGCAGAAAATGCCAGCAGTACACCAAACGTGTCACCAAACTCGTCATTGAAAAACGGACCCGCCACACCCCTTGGCAAGGTGTAGGCCATGTCGCCGATTCGCTTGCGCGTGGTGTACCAAATGTCAGAGACCTGCTGGGGCGGAGCCGTGTCGTCGACCTGCAGAAAGATGACGGTTTCGCCCGGCTTGGAATAGGAGCGGATTTTATAGGCGTAAGGGATTTCCTGAATCACCTTCTCGATAGGATCGGCAACCTGCTGCCCCATTTGCATGGCGGTAGCGCCCGGCCAGTAGGCGCGAACAACCATGCCACGAAACACGAAGGGGGGATCTTCCTCTTGTCCCAGCGAGAAAAATGCAGCAACGCCAGCAAAAATGAACACAGCCAACAGGTAGCGAACCAAAGGCTGGTTCTCAAGCGCCCAACGAGAAAGATTGATTTTTTTCATTGCGACAAATCGCCTGTTTCAACGAAACGGCGCACTTTCTGTCCTTCGTTGAGCACGTGGGTGCCCGCTGTTACTATCAACTCCCCGTTGTTCAACCCATCCTTGACCAGAAAACTACTTTCTGACACGTCGTAGGGTTTGACAATACGTTTGGAAACAATACCCTTTGCTTCGTCAAAAACCCAGACGAAGGCACCGGAATGCTCGGCCACCAAGGATGAAATCGGTAGTTTGAAAACATTGGCTTCGGCTGCTTTCCGGAAAACAACGGTGGCGCTCATGCCAAACCGGGACACCTTTTTGGGATCTGACACATCAAGCAACACTGCGAAAGTTCGTGTCACGGGGTCGGCCAACGGAGACACTTCACGCACGCGGGCAGACAGCACTTCCGCACCTGACCACAACTGAACTTGCGCGCCCTGCCCCACCTGAATGTCCGCTACGCGTCTTTCAGGTACTGCCATGCTGACCTGTACCTCATTCTCGTTGGCCCACTGCACCACAGGCTGACCTGCGGCCAACACCTGTCCGGCCTCGGCGTATACCTTGGACACCACGCCATCATTGGGGGCACGCAGGTCGCCATACTGCTTTTGATTGGACTGTGAGCCCAGTTGTGCACGCGCCTGTGTCAAGCGGCTGGCTGCAGCATCTTGGGCCAGTTGTTTTCTATCAAGCTCAGCCTGGCTGATGAAGTTTTTCTGCTTCAACGTTTTGGCGCGCTCCAGGTCGGTCTTCAGCTGAACATATTCCATGTTTGCCGCGTCAAACAGGGCTTGAGCCGCTTGCAGGGCAAGGCTCAAATCCTGGGGGTCGAGTTTTGCAAGTACCTGGTCTTTTTTGACACGGTCGCCCACATCCACCAGTCTGTTGATCAATTTTCCGCCCACCTGAAAACTCAGACTCGCTTGCAACCGTGGCTCAATCTGCCCAGGAAAACTTTCTTCGGAGGTGTTGCCGCTGGATTGCAGCTCTACAACCCGAACAGGCCGAATCACTTCGCTGGTATCAATTTCCGGGCGCGAGCATGCCGACATCAAGAGCGACACAAACGAGAGCCCGACGATGGGCAATAACAGACGGCTTTTTGACATGAGTCGCTTTAAGGAGTGAATTTTTAGTAATCCGCGCAATTGTCGATGCAAACAAATGCCAAGTCAAAAATGATTCAAAAACAATCCAGCTTGTCTCTCAGTGCGGCAAGCGCTTTCTCAACCCGATCCACACCGATGACTTCAATGCCGTCGATGGGCTGCTTGGGTGCATTGCTGGCCGGAACGATGGCATGGGTAAAACCCAACTTGGCCGCTTCCCTCAAACGTTCCTGCCCGCGGGGTGCAGGACGCAACTCACCTGACAAGCCAATTTCACCAAAAACCACCAGCTCTTTGGGCAAACGCTTGTTCCGCAGGGAGGACACCATGGCCAACACAATCGCCAAGTCAGCCGCAGGTTCCGAAATTCGAACCCCGCCCACCGCATTGATGAAAATGTCCTGGTCAAAGAACTGCAAACCCGCATGCCGATGCATCACGGCCAGCAACATGGCCAGGCGGTTTTGTTCAAGCCCCACTGACAAACGCCGGGGTGCAGGCGAATGGGACGCGTCGACCAGGGCCTGAATTTCGACCAACAAAGGTCGTGCCCCTTCCTGCGTACACATGACACAGGAGCCCGCAACCCATTCAGCCTGTTGAGACAAAAACAAGGCGGACGGATTGTTGACCCCTTTCAAACCCCGGTCTGTCATGGCAAAGACACCCAGTTCATTTACGGCGCCAAAACGGTTCTTGAATGCTCGAACCAGGCGGAAAGACGACTGCGAGTCGCCCTCAAAATACAAGACGGTGTCCACAATGTGTTCGAGAACACGGGGGCCAGCCAAAGTACCTTCTTTGGTGACATGGCCGACCAGAATGGTGGTGATTCCCAAGGCTTTGGCCAGGCGGGTCAACTGGCTTGCACACTCGCGAACCTGACTGACGGAACCTGGGGCTGCGCTTAATTCACTGGTGTAAAGGGTCTGGATCGAATCGATCACCAGGACCTGGGGTTTCAGTATTTCAAGCTGAGCAACGATCTGCTCCAGTTGTATTTCCGTTAACACACTGAGGTTGGCGTGCTCCAGACCCAATCGTTGCGCGCGCAATGCAATTTGACCTGCAGACTCTTCACCGCTGACATACAGGGCCGAGGTGGTTTTGGCCAAGGTGACCATGGACTGCAGCAGCAAGGTTGATTTACCAATACCAGGATCGCCACCCAGCAACACCACCATGCCGGGTACCATGCCCCCACCCAACACGCGATCAAACTCCGGCACACCGCTACTGAATCGCGGGTGGTCCTGAGCCTGAATATCAGCAAGCTTGATGACGGTGTTGCTTTGCGCGGCAAGTGCAGCAAACCGGCTGGGCTTAGGTGGTGCAGTGGCCGTTACAGCCGATTCAACCAGTGTGTTCCAGCTGTTGCAATCGGTACATTGCCCCTGCCATTTGGGGAATACGGAACCACACTCGGTGCATTGATATTGACTTTTACTTTTGGCCAAAACGGCTTTTTCCTCTATAAATCAGGGCTGTACTACAGTGTGAAACGGCACGCGTGGGGCAATTGCACACAACAGTTCATAGCCAATGGTGCCACAGTGGTCAGCCACCAAATCAACTGGAACATTATCGCCCCACAACTCGACGGTGCTGCCCACTTTCGCTTCTGGAATATTGCTGAGATCAATGGTCATCATGTCCATGGAAACCCGGCCAGCCACCGATGCAATGCGCCCTTCTATCCACACGGGTGTTCCATCCGGCGCATGCCTTGGATAACCATCTGCATAACCACAGGCCACAACACCAATTCGACCATCTTCAGTGGCCTGCCAACGGGAACCGTAGCCGACCCGTTCGCCTTTTTTCACTGACTGAATTGCAATGATCTCGCTGCTCAGGGTCATGGCCGGCTTCAAACCGTAGCTGGCGGCTGTGTGGGGGCCCGGCGAGGCGCCATAAATGGCAATACCGGGCCGAACGATGTCGCCAGCCAGTTCAGGGAAATTCAATATACCGGCCGAATTTGCCAGGCTGCTTTGCCAGTGTGCTGGCTTTAACTGTGTCAGTTGCTGGTGCTGCGCTTCGGCCAGTGGCCTGCGATCGCGCGGCTCGGCTTCGTCTGCATTCGCAAAATGAGTCATTAGAACCGGTGAAGACCAGGCATTTCTTGTGGCGAACTGATCCAGCCAGGCAATGGCGGCTGCCCCATCGGTGGGCTGAAAACCCAGCCGGTTCATGCCCGTGTTCAATTTCAAGTAAATCCTGGGTTTGTAGCCAAGGGGTTTGCTTGCCAGCTTTTCAAGGTCGTGCAACTGGTCGATGTTGTGAACGACCCAGTCGCATTGCAATTCAATGGCCCGGTTCAAATCGGCGTCATCAAAGCAGCCTTCCAGCAAAACGATCGGCTTTGTCCAACCAGAGGCCCGCAGCATCGCTGCGCCTTCTATCTCCAGAATCGCCAAAGCATCTGCATTTTGAAAACCGGGGAAAACCCGCCCCAACCCATGCCCGTAGGCGTTTGCCTTCACCACAGGCATGACAGCCACACCCTTCAGCAACTGCTTGATTTTAATGATATTGGCTGAAATTGCAGCGGGATCGACCACTGCTCGAATGGGTCTCGGCATCGGAATGGGAGCTGATTTAAAGGTTGGCTGGAACTTTGTAAAAAGGAGATCGCGTAATACGCTTTCGGTCTGGATATGATATAACGCCACAACACCGTTGAACGAGCAGCGAAACGGCGAAGTCGCACTTAATGGACTTTGCACAATTCACAGTTGAATGAAACCCGGCTTTTACACCATCATGGCGGCGCAGTTTTTCTCGTCGCTCGCAGACAACGCACTCTTGATTGCGGCCATTGCATTGCTATTTCAGATCCAGTCGCCCGACTGGATGACACCCCTGTTGAAACTGTTTTTTGTGGTGTCCTACGTGCTGCTTGCGCCGTTTGTAGGCGGATTTGCCGATACCTTGCCCAAGGGCAAGGTGATGATGATTACCAACTTCATCAAGGTCATCGGTTGTTTGATGATGTTCTTTGGCATTCACCCACTGATCTCCTACGCAGTAGTGGGCTTGGGTGCAGCGGCTTACTCGCCAGCAAAGTACGGCATTCTCACTGAGCTTCTCCCGCATGACAGGCTTGTTGAAGCCAACGGCTGGATTGAAGGCCTCACCGTTACCTCCATTATTCTGGGTACTGTGCTGGGGGGCGTTCTGATTGCGCCGGGTACCAGTGAGTACCTGCTGCAACTCCACATTCCCGGTGTGACCGAAAACATGGACACGCCTGCAGAAGCAGCGATATTCGTGATCACAGCGGGCTACCTCATTGCCGCCATATTCAACTTCAAAATTCCAGACACGGGTGCGCGTTACGAACCCCAGATGAGCCACCCGGCGATCATGACCCGCAAATTTTACGGCTGCGTCAAGCAACTTTGGAATGACAAGCTGGGACAGATTTCACTGGCGGTCACCACGCTGTTTTGGGGTGCTGGTGCAACCCTTCAGTTCATCGTACTGAAATGGGCCGAAGTTGCTTTGGGCTTGCCTTTGGACAAGGGTGCAATTTTGCAGGGTGTGTGTGCTTTCGGTGTGGCCGCAGGTGCAGTGGCTGCTGCAAAAATGATTCCGTTGAAAAAATCCATGCTGGTTTTGCCAATGGGCATTTTGATGGGCCTGGTGTGCATGACCATGGTGATGGTCAACAACCAGGGCATGGCTTATCTGCTCATTACGCTGATCGGAGCTTTGAGTGGCTTCTTTGTGGTGCCAATGAATGCGTTGCTGCAACACCGAGGCCATGTGTTAATGAGCGCGGGTCGTTCAATTGCCATTCAGAATTTCAACGAGAACATTTCCGTGCTGACCATGTTGAGCATTTATGCCTTGCTGATCAGCTTCGATGTGCATGTCAACACGGTGATCCTGATGTTCGGCGGCTTCGTGATGTGCACCATGTCCCTCGTTATTCTGTGGCACCGCCGCAATCAGCGCTTGTACAACGTGGAAGCTCGCATTGGCGAAGACCGGCCTGTGGGCCTACCCCACTGAATAACGCGACCGCTTTGCCTGGTGCGTCAGTGACACATCAGTAACCCATCAAGCACTGCCCTGAGTAAAATCCTGTTGCTTGAGCAGCAACAGGTCATCCCACACTTTGGCCTTTTCTTCGGGTCGCCTGAGCAGATAGGCTGGGTGATAGGTCACCACTGCGGGAATGTCGCGCCCCTGAACAGTGACATGATGTAACTGCCCCCGCAACTCCCCAACTGATTTTTTACTTCCCAACAGGGTTTGAATTGCAAACCGGCCGACCAGCAACAACACTTTGGGCTGGCTCACTGCAATCTGCTGGAAAACAAAAGGGGAACATTTCTCTATTTCAGCCACTTCGGGGTTTCTGTTTCCGGGAGGTCGACACTTCAACACATTCGCAATGTACACATCGCTGGCTCGGTTTGCGCCCACGGCTGTCAGCATACGGTCCAGCAACTGCCCTGCTCGCCCGACAAAGGGTAGACCAGACGCATCTTCTTCCGCACCGGGCGCTTCACCCACCACCATCAAGGGCGCATAGGGTACACCATCGGAAAACACAGTTTGGGTTCGGGTTTCACACAGGCCACAGGCCCTGCACGCAGCTACGGTAGAACGCAATTGATCCAGGCTGGGCAAATCGCTGCTTGCAGCCTGCGGCACAACGGCTTCACCCGCCTTTGTGTTAGCTAGGTTTTTCAGTTCCCAAACCGGCCCCAATCCCATGGCATGGAACAATTCAGCCTTGCTGTTTGACTTGGTCACTCCTGTACTCCTGCAAATCGTTTGAACATGACCAAAGCGTCCTCGCGCCCAAGGTGCGATGGGTAATAATTCTTGCGCGCACCAATCAACTTGAATCCTTCCTTGTCATACAGCGTTTTTGCTGTGGTGTTGCTGGGTCGGACTTCAAGCAACATGCCCGTGGCCCCGATCATCCTGGCCTGGGTCATACCCCACTGCAGCAAGTGCTTGCCGTGCCCCAAACCCTGAAGATCCAGACGTATCGACAAATTCAGCAAGTGAAACTCATCGACCACATGCATCATGACAATGTAGCCAGCCAGTTGATCATCCAGCCACATGCAATTCATGTGATATCCCGCACGCAGGGAGTCCAGAAAATTCTTCGCCGACCAGGGAAACTCATAGATCTGGTTTTCCACCAGAATGACTGCTGGCACATCGGCCTCGGTCATGGGTCGAATGCTAAACAACGCCATGCTTCGCTGCCATTCTTTCAGAAGTGGTTTGTGCCACTTTGTCACGAACATATTGGGGCTGACAATCAAATGGTTCGCTGACACGCCCTGCTTCCAATTCCTGCCAGGCCAGCAAAGCCAGTTGAACGGCCGACACGTCACCTACCTGCACAACCCGATTGTGCGCTGCCAGCAAATTGGCAGTAAAAGAATCTGCAATCACATGGCCTTCGCGAACGGTGTGCAGTTCACTGACCCCCAGCAAACAAGGTTGTTGGATCCACACAGTACCTTGATGAGGGCGAGAAAGGGTAGCCATGTAAACCTCATTCAAGCGCGCATCCATCAACACCGTGACCGGGGATTCGGTATCCATTTTGGAAAGCATGCACTCAAAACTGCTCAAGGGCACCGTGGGTACATTCCACGCAGTCGCCAGGCCTTGTGCCACACCGCAGGCAGTACGCAAGCTGGTAAACCCACCAGGGCCCACATCCACTGCAATTGCCGCACATTGTTCCGGTTCAAGATTGGCCGCATTCAAGTGTTGCCTCATGGTGGGCAGCAACAAGGCAGACTGACTTTTGTAATCCACTATCTCAAAACTGAATGCGATTGGCGGAGCCAGTGCATTCAGAACAGGTTTCGTGACGCAAGCCACCTTGGCCACACCTGAACTGGTGCTGATCGACAGAATGAATTGAGGCGCCATTATTTGTCCCTGAGCATCAGGACAACTGCCTGGGCCTCAATCGCTTCCTTGCGCCCCAGATAACCCAACTTCTCATTGGTTTTCGCCTTGATGTTCACTGAATCGACAGGCAGCCCGCAAAGTTGGGCAACCCTCTGGTGCATAACCGCCATGTGCGGTGCCAACTTGGGGCTTTGACAAATCAGGGTCGAATCCAGATTCATCAGCTTGAATCCCTTAAGGGTTGCTTTTTCAATCACTTGTTGAAGCAGAACCCCGCTGTCTGCGTCTTCAAACTGCGGGTCGGTGTCCGAGAAATGTGTGCCAATGTCACCCATGGAACAGGCGCCCAATATCGCGTCCGTAATAGCGTGCAACAAGGCATCTGCATCGGAATGGCCCAACAAGCCCAATTCCGAGGGAATGTGCACACCACCCAGAATCAGTTTCCGACCTTCCACCAAACGGTGCACGTCGTAACCCTGGCCAACGCGCAGGCGACTTAACTCGCTCATTGAGAGCACTCCCCGTTCAAATCCAGCAATTTGGCCACCACGCGCAAGTCGTCAGCCACGGTAATTTTCATGTTCTCCACATGGCCCGGTACGATCAATGGGCCGATCCCCATGGTTTCAATCGCGCTGGCGTCGTCGGTCAATTGAACACCCTTGAACAGACATTCTGAAATTGCAAGGCTCAGGGCTTGGGCGCGAAACATTTGGGGAGTTTGCGCAGTCCACAACTGGCTGCGCGGCACTGTGTGCTGGGCAACCACCTCACCCTCCTCCGCAACGTTTCCTTTCTTCAGGGTATCAACGACAGGCATGGCCAAAAGTCCACCCGCCACATGTTCACTGGCTTGATCAATCAAAGTCGCAAGAGCCACACTGTTCAAACCAGGGCGCGCTGCGTCATGCACCAGGATCCAGTCGGTTTCATTCACAATGAAATTGTTCAGCAAATGATTCAGTGCATTTAAAACCGTATTGGCACGCTCCTCACCAGCCACAGGAAGACACGTCACCTTGGAGTTGCCTTCAAACAAGGCTGCACCGCGCATGTCACCTTGCGCGAGCACCACGAACACCTTTTCTAGACGGGGATCGGCCAGCAAGGCTTGAACACTGCGCTCGAGCACAGTGGTGGCCCCCAAAAGGGCATATTGTTTGGGAAAATCGCTACCAAAACGGCGCCCTGCACCGCCTGCCGGCACCAAACCAAAGTACTTGGCAGTTCTTGCCATGAAAGCCTGTTCCTATGCGGGCACTTGCCGCCTTATAATGTGGGCCGTGGTTCAGCGAGTGGCGCTAACCTTCCGAACCTTTTTAACCCGAACCCGAACTTTTAGCCCTCTGGAAAACCAGCGTGGTTGCAGTAGCTGAGCGGGCAAACCTATGCTGTCATATTTTACTTCTTCTTTTCAACTAACCGGTGGACACAAGCTCAGCTTGGCACACCCGCCCGGCAGTGCCGACGCATTTTTGCTGGCCCAAGTGTGCTCGCAAGCCCAGGAACAGGGGCGTTTGTGCCTGATCACCTGTGCAAACCCGCACGATGCCACCCGTCTGCAAGAGGAAATCTCCCTGTTTGCCCCAGCCCTGAAGGTGCATTACCTGCCAGACTGGGAAACACTACCCTATGACAGCCTGTCTGCGCACCAGGACTTGGTTTCGGAACGACTGGCCACCCTGTACCAAACCCAACAAGGCGATCTGGATGTGCTGATTACTGCGGCAAGCACCGCCATTCAGCGCCTGGCACCCCCATCATTTTTGGCGGGTAGCACTTTCTATTTCAAAACCGGCGACAAGCTGAATGAGAAAAAGCTGCGTGAGCAATTGACCATTGCGGGTTACAGCCATGTGTCTCAGGTCATGACCCCCGGTGAATACTGCATACGTGGCGGCATTATTGATTTGTTTGCGACCGGGACCGCGCTGCCTTTCCGAATTGACCTGTTTGATGACGAAATCGAGTCCATCAAGACCTTTGACGTGGACACCCAACGCAGCCTTTACCCTGTGCGGGAAATGCGTTTGTTGCCTGGCCGCGAATATCCGATGGATGAACAAAGCCGTGCACAGTTTCGCAGCAAATGGCGTGAAAGGTTTGAAGGTGATCCCTCCAAGGTTTCGATTTATCGTGACATGGGCACCGGTGTAGCCAGTGCCGGCATCGAGTATTACCTGCCCCTGTTTTTTGAACACACAACCGCTTTGGTTGACTACCTGCCCAACAAGGAACTGGTATTTGTTCAACACGGCGATGTGGACCAGGCCCTGCAAACATTCTGGGCCGACACCCAAAGCCGCTTTGATTTTTTGTCCAAGGACATTCAGCGCCCCATTCTTCGGCCTTCCGAAATTTATCTGAATGCCAATGAATTTTTCAGCGGGTTCGAGAACGCAGCACGCGTGAACCTGTCGGTTTCAAAAAATGCATTGGTGCCTGAATACAGCGGCGCTCTTCTGCCCGACCTTGCTGCAGACCGCAAAGCTGATGATCCAATCTACAAGTTCAGGGAGCTGGTTGAACGCACGGGGGCTGGCGCCTACAAACAGGTGATCATGGTTGCGCCCAGCGATGGCCGCCGCGAAACACTGAACCAGTATTTCCTCGAACACCGCCTGAAACCGCACCAAACAGAAACACTGCAAGGCGCACTGGAAAGTGAACAGCGCTTTGTGCTGTGCACGGCTGTGCTGGATCAGGGTTTTGGCGTGCACCGCGGGCTGGAAGCCCAGGTTGCATTTGTCACTGAGGCGGAACTGTTTTCACTGTCACCAAGGCGCCGCGGAGCACGCAGGCAGCAAGAGCGACAAAGCAACGTCGAATCCATGATTCGGGATTTGTCCGAATTGAAAATCGGCGACCCGGTAGTACACCAGCAACACGGTATTGGGCGCTACAAAGGCTTGATCAGCATGGACCTGGGTGAAGGCGCATCCGAATTTTTACACCTTGAATACGCCAATGGTTCCAACCTGTTTGTACCGGTTGCCCAGTTGCACGTGATTGCGCGCTACAGCGGTTCAGACCCAGAAAACGCACCCGTACATTCGCTGGGTTCTGGTCAATGGGAAAAAGCAAAAAAGAAAGCAGCCAAGATGGTGCGAGACACTGCGGCTGAACTGTTGAATCTGTATGCCCGCCGCGCCCTGCGCAAGGGTCATGAATTCAAATTGAGCATTGGTGACTACGAAGCGTTTGTCGAGAAATTCGGCTTTGATGAAACTGCAGATCAGGCTGCCGCAATTCAAGCCGTGATTGCCGACATGACCTCACCCAGACCCATGGACCGGCTTGTGTGTGGCGATGTGGGATTTGGCAAAACCGAAGTGGCTTTGCGGGCTGCGTTTGTCAGTGTCATGGATGGCAAACAGGTGGTGCTGCTGGCCCCAACCACACTGTTGGCAGAACAGCATTTCCAGACCTTTTCCGACCGCTTTTCAGACTGGCCGGTGAAAGTGGTGGAACTGTCCAGATTCAAGTCGCCCAAAGAAATTCGAGACGCCGTGGAATTGATCAACAGCGGTCGTGCCGACATCATCATCGGCACTCACAAAGTGCTGAGCTCGGACGTCGAGTTCTCACGACTTGGGCTAGTGATTATTGATGAAGAACACCGCTTCGGTGTGCGCCAGAAAGAAGCCCTGAAAAATTTGCGCGCGGAAGTGGACGTGCTAACACTAACCGCCACACCCATTCCAAGAACGCTGGCCATGAGCATGGAAGGAATCAGGGATTTCTCCGTGATTGCCACGGCGCCCCAGCGCCGCCTTGCGATCAAGACATTCGTGCGCCGTGAAACAGACAGCGTGATTCGTGAAGCCGTGTTGCGTGAATTGAAACGCGGCGGGCAGGTGTACTACCTGCACAATGAAGTCGACACCATTGAAAACCGCCGCGAAGCTTTGGAAAAAATCCTTCCCGAGGCACGCATTGGCATTGCCCACGGTCAGATGAATGAACGCGACCTTGAACGCGTCATGCGCGATTTCTACCAGCAGCGATTCAACGTGCTGTTGTGCACCACCATCATTGAAACCGGCATTGACGTGCCAACAGCCAACACCATCGTGATTCACCGGGCCGACAAATTTGGTTTGGCCCAGCTTCACCAGTTGCGTGGCCGCGTGGGTCGTTCTCACCACCAGGCCTATGCCTACATGATGGTCAACAATGAAGAAGGCCTGAGCAAAAATGCCGAGCGCCGCCTTGAAGCCATCACCATGATGGAAGACCTGGGTAGCGGTTTTTACCTGGCCATGCATGACCTTGAAATTCGGGGTGCCGGCGAAGTGCTGGGTGCCAACCAAAGCGGCAACGTACACGAGGTTGGCTTTCAAATGTACACCGACATGTTGAACCACGCCGTGCGTAGTCTGCGTGCAGGAAAAGAACCCGATTTGACCGCACCTTTGAATGTCACGGTTGAAATCAATTTGCACACCCCTGCCTTGCTGCCAGAAGATTACTGCCCGGATGTTCATGAACGCCTGACGCTGTACAAACGCCTGGCCAGCACCGAAGAAATGGATTTTATTTCTGAAGTACAGGAAGAACTGATTGACCGATTTGGCAAACTGCCTGAAGCGGCAAGCGCCCTCTTGGAAACCCACCGTTTGCGCATTCTGGCCAAACCCTTGGGTATCGCGAAGATTGACAGCTCAACCGATGCCACGGTTATTCAGTTTGACGCCCAGCCCAATGTGGACGCTGGCAAAATCATCCTGATGATCCAGAAAGAAAAAGACATGAAACTGGCTGGCGCAGAACGCCTGCGCATCACCAGGAGTTTTCCAAAAGTCAGCGACCGTGTACAGTTCCTGAAAGGTTTGATCAAACAACTGGTCTGAGAACATGCACTTTTTCACCCTTTCGCTGAAATCATGGTGTCGCCTGCTTGGCGCAGCGAGCTTTCTCCTACTTGCTGTCAATGCCTTCGCCACACAGGCCGACAACCAGAGCGACCAGGGCATGGCTGTTTACAAGGCACTTCTGCCCAAGGCAGAAGCAGGTGACCCCGAGGTTCAAACCACGCTGGGCCTGATGCGTCTGCGTGGCGACACCGTGCCCCGCGACCTTCGCGTTGCCAGGGTGTGGCTGGGCAAAGCTGCCATTCAACAGCACACGCCAGCCCAATATTACTTGGGGCAACTGTTGCTGTTGGACGTATTCAATGCCAACCCGAGTGACCTCGACAAACAGTTGACCGAAGGGCTGGGATGGCTTCGGCGTGCATCCCGTGACCAACATCCCCAATCGCAATTGCTGTACGCACAAACCCTGCTTGGTAGCCAGCTTGATGATCCCTTTGGTCACAGCAAAATTGAAGCTCAGCAACATCTGAATTCCTGCGCAGAAGTGCACCTACCTTGCACGCGTTATGCATTGAGCCGCCTGGACCAAGGCAAGGAAGAGGAATACTGCCCCAGCAGAGACGCCTGCGACCAGAAAAGGCGTCTGCTTTATACGTTGGCGAATGCTGAAGATGCCCACGCACGCTATCGTCTGAGCAAATTTGAAGGAGAGGACAGGATGTTCTGGCTGAGGCGTGCTGCACGCCTGGCTCACCCGCAAGCCAGTTACGAACTGGCCGATCTGGTAATCCGAAATGAAGCACCTCTTCAACCCGAAGATCCTGCAGTGCTTTCCCTGCTGAGCTCAGCAGCACAACAGGATGTTCCCCAGGCCATGCACCTGCTTGGCAGCATGTTGGTGGAAGGAACCCGATTTCCGGTCAACAAACCTTTGGGCATTCAATGGTTAAAACTATCTGCCGAAAAAGGATTCGAGCCCTCAAGGCAGCTGTTGATGCAGATTCAGACCACTGCTGACAGCAAGCCCGCCGCTGAACAGGTAGAATCCGCGCAAACCCCGGAGAATAAACCATGAGCCAATTGTTTTTTTCATCACCTACACTGACAAGTGTGAATGTGCATGTAGCACTGCAAGCGCTTGGACTGCCTACGCTGGGCGTTGACGTTCAGCAGCAACAGGCCCGTGTTCAAATTCCGGAAGGCTTTGTTCTATCCACTGCGAGCATTACGGACACACTTCGCCCCTTGAGCAAAAATCACCAGTTTGATTTCGCCATCCTCGAAAATTCATTTCAAGTACAAGCATTCAAGCTGCTGGCCATGGACATGGACAGCACCCTGATTACGATTGAATGTATCGATGAAATAGCCGACTTTGCCGGCAAGAAAAAAGAAGTGTCCGAAATTACAGAAGCAGCCATGCGAGGAGAAATCAAGGATTTCTCTGAAAGCCTGAACCGCCGCGTCGCCCTACTGAAAGGCGTACCCGCCAGTTGCCTGAATTCGGTTTTCGAAGAGCGCCTTCGCCTTTCACCCGGTGCGGAAGAATTGATTGCTTTTGCAAAAGCCAAGGGCTGGAAAACATTGCTGGTCAGCGGAGGTTTTACTTTCTTCACCGATAAAATGAAAGAGGTCTTGGGGTTGGATTACACCCGCTCCAACACACTTGAAATTGTAGACGGGCACTTGACTGGTCGCGTGTTGGGCACCATTGTGGATGCCGACGTCAAGCGCGAAACAGTGCTGGAAACCTGCGATATGCTGGGCTGCGATTCATCGCAAGCCATTGTTGTGGGTGATGGCTCCAATGACCTGAAAATGATGGAAATTGCCGGAGCCAGTGTGGCATTTCGTGCCAAGCCGGTGGTGCAGGAAAAAACTGATTTCTGCATCAACCAAGGTGGACTGGACAGCATTTGCAAGTGGTTTGAAGCGAACGCTTAAAACGCAAGCTACTTTCTTTGTTTGCTAAGGCGCTTCCTGTTCAGTTTGCACAGGAGCATGCCCTACTTCCGCCAGAAAGCCTGTATTTCCCTTTTTGAAATTCACACTAACTCACCTCGCTCGACAAAAAATATGGCCGAGTCGAGTTGTCGGCTTGCAGCCGAACGTTGCGTGTGAATTCAAAACGGGCAGGCTTTCTTGAATGGCGGTGCCAGGGCAATGCAGCCTTCGCAAACTTGAAAAGGCTGCGCTTGCGACTTACGACTTACGACTTACGACTTACGACTTACGACTTACGACTTGCTGTGGATGTTGTGCGGCTTGCATGCTGCGATGTTGCCTAGGCGATCTGACTTTCACCAGCGCAAGTTCGCAGCTGGTGAGGTGTTCAATTGCTGCATCATCTCGCCGATTCAGGGCAAGGCTTCCCGGCTGATTCACAGCGAGGGGCGATTGCGCAAGCAATCGATGCGAAGACGCCATTGCGTTTCGCATTCCCCAAGCAAGAATCAACAAGACGGGAAATCAGCCTTGACCAAGGCGAGATGAGCGGCAGTGAACATCAAACAAGGCATGCGCAACAACGAACGCCGACCCAAAGGCCGGCGTCAATTCAAATTACATGCGTTCGAAAATCGCCGCAATGCCCTGTCCACCACCAATACACATGGTGACCAATGCATAACGACCCTGAACACGCTGCAATTCATACAACGCTTTCACTGTAATGATGGCACCAGTTGCACCAATGGGGTGGCCAATTGAAATACCGGAGCCATTGGGATTGACCTTGGCTGGGTCCATACCCAATTCCTTGGTTACTGCACAAGCCTGCGCAGCAAAGGCTTCGTTGGCTTCAACCACATCCATGTCTTCAATTTTCAGACCGGCTTTGGCCAAGGCCTTCTTGGTGGCTGACACAGGGCCGATGCCCATAATTGTCGGCTCAACGCCTGTGTTGGCGTAGGCCACCAAACGGGCCATTGGCTTCATGCCTGCTTTTTCGGCTGCGCCACGTTCCATCAACAGCACAGCACCTGCGCCATCGTTCAAACCAGAAGCATTGCCCGCAGTCACGGTGCCGTCTTTCTGGAACACGGTTTTCAGCTTGGCCATGCCTTCAACTGTGGCATCACCGCGAACATGTTCATCGGTGTCAAACATCACGGGGCCTTTCTTGCTCTTGATTTCGATGGGCAGAATCTGCTCTTTGAAATAGCCGTTCGCAATTGCGTTGGCTGCACGTTTGTGGCTTTCAACAGCCAAGGCATCCTGGTCTTCACGGCTTACATTGAATTCCTTGGCCACGTTTTCTGCAGTCACGCCCATGTGAATCACATGGAATGGGTCATGCAGTGCGCCAACCATCATGTCGATGCCTTTCATGTCGCCCATGCGTGCACCCCAGCGGGCGGCGGGCAAAATGTAGGGGGCACGGCTCATGCTTTCAGCACCGCCACCAATGGCTACATCGGCGTCGCCCAGCATGATGCTTTGCGCAGCAGTCACAATGGCTTGCAGGCCAGAACCGCACAGGCGGTTCACGTTCATTGCGGGCGTGGACTTATCCAGACCGCCTTCAATGGCAGCCACGCGTGACAGGTACATGTCGCGCGGCTCTGAATTCACTACATGGCCAAATACAACATGGCCTACCTGGTCGGCGCTTACACCTGCGCGTGCAACCACTTCTTTCACAACCATGGCACCCAACTGTGTCGGGCTGAAGTCTTTCAGACTTCCACCAAAGCCACCCACTGCGGTGCGCACACCGGCTACAACTACGACTTCACGCGTCATTGCTCTATCTCCGTTTTTAATTAGAAAACTTGTACTGAAAACTCAAGGAACAATCTGACCCCACAGGTCATGCTCGTCACAATCGTCGATCAACACATTGACAAAATCGCCCGGCTTAGGCTGCTGTGCCGAGTTTTCAGGCATGGGTATGAACACATTGCCGTCAATTTCAGGGGCATCGGCTTTGCTGCGCGCCACAATGCCCTCATCATCCGTTTCATCCACCAGCACTTGCATGACTTTGCCCAACTTGGCCTCGTTGCGGCTCAGCGAAATCTTTTCCTGCAGTTCCATCAGGCGTGCACGGCGCTCTTCTTTCACTTCCTCAGGCACCGGGTTGTCCAGTTCATTGGCCTTGGCACCATCCACGGGGGAATAGGCAAACACACCCACGCGATCCAGTTGCGCTTCTTCAATGAAGTCAAGCAGGTGCTTGAACTCGTCTTCCGTTTCACCTGGGAAGCCGGTGATGAATGTGCTGCGCAATGTGATGTCGGGGCAGGCTTCACGCCAGGCACGAATTCGCTCAATGTTGCGCTCGCCGCTGGCCGGGCGCTTCATGCGCTTGAGCACGTCGGGGTGTGAATGCTGGAATGGAATGTCCAAGTAAGGCAGAATTTTTCCCTCTGCCATCAAGGGCACGACACGATCCACATGCGGATACGGGTACACATAGTGCATACGCACCCAGATGCCCAACTCACCCAACTCTTCAGCCAATTGCTGAAACTGGGTTTTCACGGGGCGGCCGTTCACAAAGTCGGTGCGGTATTTCAGGTCCACGCCATAGGCGGAAGTGTCCTGGCTGACTACCAGCAATTCCTTCACACCCGATTTTTTCAGGCTTTCCGCTTCACGAATCACTTCGCCAATTGGACGGGACACCAAATCGCCACGCATGCTCGGAATAATGCAGAACGTACAGCGGTGGTTGCAACCTTCAGAAATTTTCAAATAAGCATAGTGCTTGGGCGTCAGTTTGACACCATGGTCAGGTACCAGATCGATGAATGGATCATGCGGCTTGGGCAGGTGGATGTGAACCGCCTGCATAACTTCTTCCGTGGCATGTGGCCCTGTTACTGCCAATACTTTAGGGTGCAGGCTGGTGATCATGTCTTTGCCTTCGTTGCCATTTTTTGCACCCAGGCAACCGGTCACGATGACCTTGCCATTGGCGTGCATGGCCTCACCGATTGCGTCCAGGCTTTCCTGAACGGCACTGTCGATAAAACCGCAGGTATTCACCACGATCAGATCAGCACCTTCATAGGAGGCGGAAACGTTGTACCCCTCCACCTTCAATTGGGTCAGAATTCGCTCGGAATCCACGAGGGCCTTTGGGCAACCCAAAGAAACAAAGCCCACACTCGGTGGGCGCTTGGCAGAAAAGGTGTCGTCTTGCATGTTTAAGGCGTTATTTTTTGGTGGGGTCCGGCTTGGCTTTTGAAGCACTAGGCATACCTGGCATTCCGGGCATACCACTCATGCCGGGAAACTCACCGGGGTTTGGAAATCCAAAGTTTGTGAACATGCTGCGGGTCTGGTTCTGAAACTGATCCTGCATTTGTACAAACATGTTTTTGCTTTGTTCAATGTAATTGCTCATCATGCTTTGGATGACGGGCGTTTGCACACTCATGAACTGCGACCACAATTCCGGGTTGGCAAACTGGCTGCCGTCGGCCACATTTTTGCCCTGGTCTTGAAAGCTGTTCTGAATGTCCATGAACGCCTGCAAATTCTTTTCCAGAAATGTGCCCATGATGCCTTGCATGGCATTGCCATAAAACCGGATGATCTGGGACAGCATGGGTGAGGTGAAAATCGGCGCACCTGCAGTTTCTTCTTCCAGAATGATCTGAAGCAGAATACTGCGGGTCAGGTCTTCACCACTTTTTGCATCCACGACATGAAAGCCTTCGTTCTCAAGCACCAACTGCTTCACATCGCCCAAAGTGATGTAACTGCTGGTCTGGGTGTCGTACAAGCGTCGGTTTGGGTACTTCTTGATCAGTCGTGTTGCGTCAGCCATGCCTCTTATCTCTTTTTTGTGGTGTTATACGCCGCCGCACCTGCGTGGGTGAACGGTCTGGTTCCAAGCCGCCAGATGTGCAAAACAATCTTGCACAAACAAGCACTTACAAAAAACAAAGCACTGCACGCTTTTTCAACGTGCAGTGCAACATCATACCGCCTTTTTGGCATCTGTTTGCCAAAAATGCAGTAGTGATTAACCCATGTGCAAACCACCATTCAAGGAAAAGTCTGCGCCTGTGGAAAAACCGGAGTCCTCTGAGGCCAACCAGGCACAAATTGAGGCGATTTCTTCAGGAGTTCCCAAACGCTTGACTGGAATGGTGTTCACAATTTTTTCCAGTACGTCTGGACGAATTGCGCGAACCATATCGGTGCCAATGTAACCGGGAGAAACCGTATTCACGGTGACACCCTTGGAGGCCACTTCCTGCGCCAGCGCCATGGTAAAACCACGCAAACCTGCTTTGGCCGTGGAGTAGTTGGTCTGACCAAACTGCCCTTTCTGGCCGTTCACGGAGGAAATGTTGATGATACGACCAAAGCCTTGTTCAACCATGCCACCGATCACCTGCTTGGTGACATTGAACAAAGAGTTCAGGTTGGTATCGATCACAGCAGACCAATCGTCACGGCTCATTTTTACAAAGGTGCCGTCGCGGGTAATGCCCGCATTGTTGACAAGAATTGATACGGTACCGTGTTCCGCGCGCACTTTCTCAAATGCAGTCACGGTGCTATCCCAGTCGGCCACATTGCCTTCGCTGGCATACACTTCGTAACCGGCACTGCGCATTTCGCCCAGCCATTTTTCCTTGCGTGGAGAATTGGGGCCGCAACCGGCAATTACCCGATATCCTGACTCGCACAGCTTCTTGCAAATGGCCGTTCCAATACCACCCATACCGCCGGTTACATAGGCCACTTTGGGCTCATTTGTTTCACTCATGATTCACATCCCTTCTCTAATTATTTGATTTGTATTAAACGCACTACAGGCAATGCTTAGCGAGACACGGCCAACGCCACACCCATGCCACCGCCGATACACAGCGAAGCCAAACCTTTCTTGGCATCGCGCTTGTTCATTTCATGAATCAGGCTGACCAGCACCCGACAACCTGACGCACCAATCGGATGTCCCAAAGCAATTGCGCCACCGTTCACGTTGATCTTCGACGTGTCCCAACCCATTTCCTTGTTGACCGCGCAAGCCTGCGCTGCAAAAGCTTCGTTGATTTCCATCAAATCCAGCTCAGACGCAGACCAGCCTGCCTTTTCAAGGCACTTTTTGGAAGCAGGCACCGGACCCATACCCATAATCGTTGGGTCCAGACCCGCGCTGGCATAGGCCTGAATTTTGGCCAACACTGGCAAGCCCAGTTCCTTGGCCTTCGCTGCGCTCATCAACATCACCGCTGCCGCACCATCATTCAAGCCGGATGCATTGGCTGCAGTCACACTGCCGTCTTTCTTGAAAGCGGGCTTCAAGGCAGTCATATTGTCCAGTGTCGCACCAAGACGAGGAAACTCGTCGGTGTCGAATACCAAAGGGTCGCCTTTGCGTTGGGGGATACTCAGGGGGAAAATCTCGTCCTTGAACTTACCCGCATTGATAGCCGCCTCAGCCTTGTTCTGGCTTTTCACGGCGAACTCGTCCTGCTCTGCACGGTTAATGCTGTATTTCTCCGCCACGTTTTCAGCAGTAATGCCCATGTGGTACTGGTTATATACATCCCACAGACCATCCACAATCATGCTGTCAACCAGCTTGGCATCACCCATACGGAAACCATCGCGGCTGCCCATCATCACGTGAGGTGCGGCACTCATGTTTTCCTGTCCACCGGCAATCACGATTTCTGCATCACCGCAGGCAATGGCCTGCGCGCCCAGCATCACCGCCTTGAGACCCGAGCCACACACCTTGTTGATGGTCATCGCCGGTACCGTGTTGGGCAAACCTGCCTTGATGACGGATTGACGTGCAGGGTTCTGGCCCGAACCTGCTGTCAACACCTGCCCCAATATCACCTCGGAAATTTGTTCGCCTTTCACGCCTGTTTTTTCAAGCAGGCCCTTGATGACATGCGCACCCAAATCAGGGGCTGAAATTTTTGCGAGTGCCCCGCCAAACTTGCCCAATGCCGTGCGGCCTGCTGCAACAATAACAACTTCAGTCATGTCTACTCTCCTTTTGGTATTTTACGAAGCACGCTGTTTGACGTAACGTCCAGGCGCGGGCTCAATCGATTTGTATTTTGCGTTGCCTGGCTTTGCAGGGGCCTTGACTTCGCCTCCTTTCATAGGCTCTAACCACTGCGCCCAATCGTTCCACCAGCTTCCCGGCACTTCCTTTGCTTCTTTGAACCATTGCTCGGGCGTGTCGGGAATTTCACCCTCACACACCCAGTAATTGCGTTTATTTTTGTTGGCCGGGTTGATCACACCCGCGATGTGCCCGCTGGCACCCAACACAAAACGCACATCACCACTAACCAGGTGGCTTGTCTGAAAGGCACTGACCCACGGCACAATGTGGTCTTCGCGAGTGGCCAGGACATACACCGGTACATCAATCAAACTCAAGTCCACAGGCAAGTCACACACCACTGCTTTGCCAGGTTGACACAACTTGTTTTCCAGATAGGTGTTACGCAAATACCATGCGAACATGGGGCCAGGCAAATTGGTGCTGTCGCTGTTCCAGTAAAGCAGGTCAAAAACCGGTGGCTTTTCGCCTTTCAGGTAATTGTTGACCACGTAGTTCCAGATCAGGTCGTTGGGGCGAAGCGATGAAAACGCGCCAGAAAGGTCTTTGCCTGTCATCACGCCACCTTTGCCAATGCTTTCTTCCCGCGCCTTCACCTGTTCTTCATCAACAAAAACACCCAATGCACCGGTGTCCTTGAAATCAAGCAAGGTGGTCAAAAATGTGACGCTGTTGACACTGTCATCGCCACGGTTGGCGAGCGTGGACAAGGCGGTGGCCAGCAAAGTACCGCCCACACAGAAGCCCAACACATTCAATTTGGGTTGCTTTGAAATGGCTTTGGACACCTCAATGGCCCTGATCACGCCCTCTTCAACGTAACCATCCCAAGAAAAATGTCCTTCGGCTTCAGTCGGATTTTTCCACGACACCAAAAACAGGGTATGCCCCTGGCTGACCACGAAATTCACCAGCGAATTGGCAGGTTGCAAATCCAGAATGTAGTACTTGTTGATGCAAGGGGGCACAAACAGCATGGGCTGTTTACCAACCTTTTCAGTACTCGGCTTGTACTGCAACAACTGAAAATACTCGCACTCGAACACCACATCACCAGGCGTGGTGGCCACGTTGACGCCCACTTCAAATGCACTTTCATCTGTTTGCGAAATGCGCCCTTTCTGCATGTCCGCCATCAGATTGTGAATGGCTTGGGTCAAACTTTCACCCCGTGTTTCAAGCAGTTTTTTTTGCGCTTCCGGATTGGTCACAAAGAAATTGGAGGGGCTCATCGCATCGACCAACTGTTCCACTGCGTACTCTACCTTGCGCTTTTCGGCGCTGCCCTCTGGCACCAATTCAACAATGCGCTTGGTAAACCGCGCGTTCAGGGAATACATCGCTGCGGTGAATTCGTACACGCCATGGTCGTGCCAGTCGGGAGCGGCAAAGCGCTTGTCGCCTTGAATCCAGGTGGAGAGTGGCACCGGCTGAGTTGTCTTGCCTTCCGGATTGGGCAGATTGGCAAATGCTGAAGCCATCAACGCGGACAATTCGGCTGTGTATTCGGCTTGTATTTGCCCCAGGGAATGCATGGGTATTTGACTGAATGCAGCTTGACAGGCACCCATGATCGAATTCATGAACGGCTGGATCGAGCCCATGGCGGCCTGTTGCAATGGGGCCACCGCAGGCAAGCCTGGCATTTGACCAAACTGCCCGAAAAACCCCATGGCCTGCTGAAACTGGGCTTGCATCTGTTGCTGCATTTGTTCAGCAACAGGCAATAGCTGACCGAAGACTTCACTGAAGTCTGGTAATTGTTTGTTCACCTTCCTCTCCTTTGTGGGTGCTCATGTCAGTTCACTTGAACATGACTTCACACACCGTGGCTCGTCGGCCTTTCCAATATTGTGCACCGCAACATTTTAACTTGTCAAATAATTGTATGCCTCTGACCCTTACTGTTTGCTGATCAGGAGAAATTCATGCACCATTCGAGTGTATTCGCTTCACCCTCGAGATAGCAAAGATGTACATTGTCGCAATTGGCTGGATGTACGTGGTCACCCTGATGGCGGCCACGGAAACGAATTTCGTGGCTGGAATAGTCACGTTTCTTTTTTACGGGGCCCTGCCCTGTTCGGTGCTGGTCTATTTGATGGGCACGAAATCGCGCAGGCTCAAGCGCCTTGCGAAGGAAGAAGCCGAATCAATGTCGCAAAACGGCCCGATGGAGCCTCAAGTTGCTGACCCCGCCGGTGAGAAAACCACCTCAAATCCTTGAAAGTGTCCAGGCCGCCGCCTTCCACATTGTTGATTCCCTGTTCGGCCAAGGCATTGCGTGCCAGTCCATAGATGTCGGCCATGCACTTGCCTGCCAGCAAGCCTGGTTTGAAACACTCGCGGTTCAGGGGATTTTGTTGAGTGAAGGCGGTTTTAACCTCTGCCCCCACCTCAAATGACAGGGGGCCAATAGCGGGCCCCATCCAGGCCCTGATTTGCTGAACAGGCACCCCTGCTTGTGCGGCCAAAGCCTGCGCCGTGGCCTGAAGGACCCCCCCGACCAGCCCACGCCAACCCGCATGGGCCGCAGCCACACCAATTGCCGCACCTGCAGAGTCAAAGGCAGCGAACACCACTGGAAGACAATCCGCGGTCATGATCGCCAGGCAAGTTTGATGGTCAAGACACACAGACGCATCAGCGTCGGGAACAGCGACAACTGGCTGCCCTTTGGCAACATGCACATCGCAACCATGAACCTGATTCAACCAGGCAATTGGCGCGCCCATGTAGGCTTGAACCGCTGCCCGACGAGTTTCAACATCGGCGAGATTGTCTCCTACATGGGTTCCCAAATTGAAACCGTAAGGAGAAGTGTAATGTGGACCGGCTTGAAAACCGGTTTGGGTCACCGCCACCTTCACTCCCGGCCAGGATGGCCCCAGGGTCGAAAGTGGGAGGCTATCACTCAAGCTCGTCGAGATCATCTTCATCAAATCGAATGAGTACGGATGCCTTGTGCTGATGGGCTTCATCAAGCACAGCCTCTTCAACTTCATCTGAATGAAAATCAATGCCTGCCATTTCACCCAGCAGGCGCAAATCTTCCGGGGCCTTGGCCACATATTCAGGCCATTCGTGATTGCCCAGGCTTTCGTCCCAATCTTCGGCTGCTTCATCGTCGCCCTGTACATGGAAAAAGGCAGGATCGGGGAAACTCAAGTGGGTTGCGTGCAAAGCCTGTCGCTCGAAATTCTCGCCATTGGGCAACTCGATGGAGGAGAGGCGAAGGGCTGAATGGCTGCCAGCCCCCTTGATCTTGTAGACCGGGTCAGCCACCAGTGCAAACCCGGCATGTTGGGCATGCACACGAATTTGATGGGTCCGACCTGTTTCAAGGCGGCACACCATCAAGGTCACAGGCACTTCCATCAACTCGCCAAATGCGACCGGTGTGAAGTGGGTCACGGCTGGCTTGCCATGATCAACCACCGCCATGCGCAAGCGGTTGCGCGGGTCACGGCCCAAGGGGTTGTTGACTGTCAGCGGGTTGGCAATTCGCCCCCACACCATGGCCAGGTAAACGCGCTTCACAATACGGGCCTGCAACATCTGAACCAGCTTGACCTGGGTTTCCTGCGTGCGCGCAACCACCATCAGACCGGTTGTATCTGCATCAAGCCGATGAACAATGCCAGCACGGGGTACATGAATCAACTCGGGGTCCAAGTGATACAACCCGTTCATCAGGGTACCTGTCCAATGACCGGGTGCAGGGTGTACCACCAAACCAGCCTGCTTGTTCACCACCGTGTATTCGGCGGTGCGAGCGACAATGTCCAGATTCATGTCTTCAGGAACCAAGGCCTGCATGTGAGCCAAAACACCCGGGCTCAAGGCAATTCTGTCCATACCCTGAACCTTCTGGTTGCCCTTGGCCGCAGCCACACCATTCACCAACACACGCTCCTCTTTAAGCCAGCCTTGCAGCCGTGAACGTGAATACTGCGGGAACAACTCCGCAATCACTTTGTCCAATCGCGAACCGCCCATTTCCATGGGTACTCTGGCTTGCAAAGGTTGATCGGCTTGTGCGCTTTCCGCGCTGTCATGGGTTTCGGACGTCATAAATTAGAATCGAATCTTTCAATTGAGTGTGCCGCTTGTGGGCGGCAAGGGCTTTGCCCGATATAATGGAAAACCATTGATGATCAAACAGGGACACTTCGGGTTTCGAAATCACATGAACAAAACCACTTTGGCCCCGCGCACCGCCTGGTTGCGCACATTATCGCAGTTATTCCTCATCCCCGCGCTGGTTTTCGCACTGGCCGCCTGCGGCGCGGCAAAACAATTCGACGAAACCGAAGGCTGGAGCCCAGCTCGTCTCTATGAAGAGGCAAAAGCTGAAATCGACGTGGGCAACTACGAACGCGGCATTGAATTGCTCGAAAAACTCGAATCCCGCTACCCGTATGGTCGCTTTGCCCAACAGGCTCAAATTGACACGGCATTTGCCTATTACAAGGCAGGTGACAATGCGCAGGCTTTGGCTGCCACCGAGCGGTTTATCAAGCTTTACCCCAACCACCAGAACCTGGACTACGTGTTTTATCTGCGGGGCTTGATCAGCTTCAATGAAGACAAAGGTATCTTCTCCCTGCTCTCCGGTGAGGATCAAAGCGCACGTGACCCGAAAGGAACCCGTGCGGCGTTCGACGCATTCAAGGAAGTTGTCACTCGCTTCCCCGAAAGTAAATACTTTGATGACAGCAAATCGCGTTTGCAGTACCTGGTCAATGCATTGGCCCAGAACGAATTGCACGTAGCTCGGTATTATTACAAGCGCGGCGCTTATCTCGCTGCAGTGAACAGGGCTCAGGAAGTGGTACGCCGCTTCGAACAAACTCCGTCAATTGAAGAAGCTCTGTTCATCAGCCTGCGCAGCTATGAAAAGTTGAACATGACTTCACTGGCCGCTGACACCAAGCGCGTGATCAACCTGAACTTCAAAGACAGCCCTTACTGGAAAATGGATCTGCCCGAGAAAGACCAGGTAGAAGCCAAATGGTGGCAAGTCTGGAAAGACTGAAAACGACCAACACTGTCATAAACACCAACGTGTGTTTGATGTAAAAAAGGACCTTCAAAAGGTCCTTTTTTTATGAGCTTCGTTTGTTTTTCATGAAATCGACGGCCACTTGTAGTTCGCGTGTACGCTTGAATGGTGGCAGGCTTCGCCACAACAACTTGCCGTAGCCTTTCTCGACCAAACGCCGGTCGCCGATCAACAACACGCCCCAATCGGTTTCGTCACGAATCAACCGACCCGCGCCCTGTTTCAGTGCGATTGCAGCGTCGGGCAGTGACAAATCCTGAAAGGCATTGCCCCCCCGATTTTTGATCAACTCGCTTTTGGCCTGGTAAACAGGATCATCGGGTGGTGCAAACGGCAGCTTGTCGATAATCACCAGCCGCAAACCTTCACCACGAATGTCCACACCTTCCCAAAAACTGGCTGCCCCCACCAACACGGGGTTGTTCAGCACCCGAAACTGTTCCAGAAGCTCAGCACGCGAGGCCTCACCCTGGACCAACAGGCTCCAGTCGAGATCGTCTTTTTCAATCCGTTCGCGAAGGTATTCGCCCACCTGCTTTACGGCACGGTGACTGGTACACAGGAAAAACACCCCGCCCGCGCTGGATAACAACAAAGGCCACACCGACTCACAAAGCTTTCTGCTGAACTGGGGTTCGTTGGGAAAAGGGAGATTATCAGGCACGCACAACAAGGCTTGCGATTCGTAATCGAAGGGGCTGGGCAGCAGCAACTGCTTGCATTCATCAAGCCCTACCTGCAAGGTGAAGTGTTCCAGGCTGTCCTTGATACTCAACGTGGCACTGGTGAACACCCAGGCCTTGGCCTGCTCGGCATACAACTTCGCAAATGCATTGGACACATCCAGCGGCGAATCACAAAACTGCACCACATTGGTTGACACGCTCACCCACCGAACAGATTGTGCATCGTCTTGCGCACTAGGCGGTGAAAACCAGTCTTGCCAACGCAGGCACAGTTCACTGGCCCGCCCCATGAGTTTCACCCAGGATTCATTGCGAACCGACAATGGACTAATCATTTCAATCAGGTTTTCAAGCCTGCTTTCGAAATCGGCACACACCGTTGACACCCCGTTCAAAGCCAGAAACTGGGCATGAGTGAACCGCGCCGAATCAATTTCGGTGCCAACAATTCGTCGAATCTCTTTCAGCGCCAGTTCCATCGGGCGCAATACCGAGTCCCAATCGCCGGCATCGGCGCTGGAAGTTCGGCCCTCAATCAGCACATCGCGTAAAAACTCCTGGCACTGGGCAGTCGAAATCGCTTGACCAAGAAGACTGGTCGCAATATCTGGTAACTGGTGTGCCTCGTCAAACACAATCACATCGCAGGCGGGCAGCAACTCCGCAATGCCCTCTTCTTTCAAGGCCAGATCGGCGAGAAACAAATGGTGATTGACTACAACTACTTCTGCATCCAGCGCATCGCGGCGGGCCTTGTTGACAAAGCATTCGGATGCATTGGGGCACTCGCCCCCGAGGCAATTGTCTTTGTTGGAAGTGACCCAGCTCCAGACTGCGGAATCTTCAGGAACACCCGCGCAGTCTGCTCGGTCACCGGTTTGAGTACGACCCGCAAAAACACGCACCTTCTGAAGATGATCCACTTCCTTGGCTGAGGGTAACCGGGCCTCTTTCAAGGCACGTTCCAGGTGAAAATGGCAAACGTAATTCTGACGGCCTTTCAGCAGGGCCACATTGACCGGTACACCCAAGGCCTCGCGAACCAGAGGCAGGTCTTTGTTGAATAACTGGTCTTGCAGCGTTTTGGTGGCTGTCGACAACAACACTCGACGACCAGACAACAAGGCGGGCACCACGTAAGCAAATGTTTTTCCCGTGCCCGTACCCGCTTCAACCACCAAGGCGGATTGGCTTTCTATGGCCTGGCCCACGGCTTGGGCCATTTCAATCTGGGATTCCCGAGCAGAAAACCCAGGCAAACGTCGAGACAATGCACCACCAGGGGCAAAAGCCTCATTCAAGGGTTCTGAAAAATCAAACATGCAAGGTGCTAAAAAATTTAGGCGGGAATGTCGGGTTCAAGCTGGATCTGCAACAAGGTGATCGAATCCTTGATTTGAAGCTTGCGCTTTTTCAGGCGACGAATCTGCAACTGGTCGAAACCGGGCTGAGATATCAGCATGCCGATAATCTGGTCCAGATCCCGGTGCTCGACCTGCAGTTCTACAATTCGGCGTTTGATCGATTCGATGTCTTCTGTGTGGACCATGGGTATTGAAATTTGAACCAGCTCGATGTTATTGCTTATTGTAGCTGCAAGTCTAGGCGGGCTGGAAACAATCTACCCGATGGGCATCACCCATTCGATGGACTGAACTTGGCTTACTCGGGATTTTTAACCTTGCGATTAGCATAATCATGCAGGCGGATCATGTCCTCGGCCTTGCCCTGAACCTCCAGATGTGCTCTGCGAATTTCAGCACCTTGCAAGCGAACATTGTCCAGGCAACTGGAAACAAAGAATTTTTTGTAACAGGCTCGGGACTGCTCGTTGAGCTCGTAGTCCAGAAATTCCATCGTCTTGTCGTGATTGGCCACATAGGCACGGGCCTGTTCCAGCGTATCCGGGGCGGTCGGCTTGTTGGCTTGAAGCTGCACTGTGCTGCAGGCGCTTAACAGCAGCAAAGAGGCAGGCACCATGGCAAAGAACGGGCGCGGCACCTTCAGCGCAAAGGGGTTCAGAAGCTGTGGCACAATGCCCTGCTTACGTTGACAACTCATAGATCCAGACCCATGTCGCTTGTTCAAAATCGAATTATCGCCCAGTTGGCTCAAGAATTGGGCGCCGCATCATCACAAATCAAGGCCGCTGTGGATTTGCTGGATGAGGGCTCCACAGTTCCTTTTATTGCGCGCTACCGGAAAGAGGCGACAGGCGGGCTGGATGATGCAGTACTTCGTGACTTGCAGGAGCGACTGGTTTATCTGCGTGAGCTCGAAGACCGCCGCAGCACCATTCTGGAATCCATTGACAGCCAAGGCAAGTTGACTGCCGAGCTGAAAGCAGCCATTGAACAGGCTGAAAACAAGCAAACACTGGAAGACCTTTATCTGCCCTACAAACCCAAACGCCGCACCCGGGCACAAATAGCCCGTGAAGCGGGCCTGCAGGGCTTGGCAGACGAAATTTTCTCAAATCCGAACGCGGTGCCTGAAGAAGTGGCTGCAGGCTACTTGAATGCCGAGCACCAGATCAATGACACCAAAGCTGCACTGGATGGTGCACGCGACATTCTTGCAGAACAGTTTTCAGAAAACGCGACTTTGCTTGCCCTTTTGCGCAACCGGCTGAATTCCGAAGGTGCCATTCGCGCTGCTGTAGTGCCCGAGAAAGCGGCAGAAGCCATCAAGTTTCAGGATTATTTTGAACACCAGGAATCACTGGCCAGCACAGCATCGCACCGCATGTTGGCCATGTTGCGTGGCCGTGAACAGGGCTTTCTGACCCTGAAGGTAGACCTGCCAGAAGTGTGGGAAGCAGAAAGCCCACGCACACCGCATCCTTTTGAATCGGAAATTGCACGACTGCATGGCATTGCACGCGATGACAGCCCTCGCGGCAAATTCTTGAGCGAAACCTGCCGCTGGACCTGGAAAATCAAGCTGGCCAGCACACTGGAAAGTGAGGTGATGGGCACCTTGCGTGAAGCGGCACAGGCCGAAGCCATTTCCGTGTTTGGCAAAAACCTGAAAGACTTGCTGCTTGCAGCCCCGGCCGGAGGCAAAGCCACCATGGGCCTGGACCCAGGTATTCGCACAGGTGTGAAAGTGGCGGTGATCGACAAAACAGGTCAGGTGGTGGACATAGCGACCATTTACCCGCATGAACCGCGACGCCAGTGGAATGAATCCATCGCGGTTCTGGCCGCTTTGTGCATGAAACACAATGTAGAGCTGATCGCGATCGGCAACGGTACAGCGAGCCGCGAAACTGACCAATTGGCAGCCGACTTGCTGGCGCAGCACAAAGACCTGAAAGCCACACGCGTCATGGTCAGTGAAGCAGGTGCCTCCGTGTATTCTGCATCGGCCCTGGCTTCCGCTGAACTGCCTGACCTCGACGTCAGCATTCGTGGCGCAGTCTCCATTGCTCGCCGTTTACAAGACCCACTGGCCGAACTGGTAAAAATTGATCCGAAATCGATCGGTGTAGGCCAATACCAGCATGACGTGGACCAAAGACAACTCAGCGGACGACTGGACGCAGTAGTCGAAGATTGCGTAAACGCAGTGGGCGTGGAAGTGAACACGGCCTCGGAACAACTTTTGTCGCGCGTGTCAGGTTTGAATGCCTCGGTGGCCAAAGCGGTGGTTAGCTACAGGAACACCAACGGTCAATTCAAAAGTCGAGACGACTTGAGAAAGGTGCCCCGCTTGGGCGACAAAACCTTCGAGCAAGCAGCAGGCTTTTTGAGAATTCATGGCGCCGAAAACCCCCTGGATGCATCGTCTGTGCACCCAGAGGCCTATATTGTCGTCGAGAAGATGGCAGCCACGGTTAAAAAGCCAGTGGGTGATTTGGTAGGCAACAGGGAAGTACTCAAAGCACTGAAGCCCAATGAATTTGTGAACGAGCGTTTTGGTCTACCCACCGTACAGGACATTTTGGTTGAGCTGGAAAAACCAGGCCGCGACCCGCGCCCCAGCTTCAAGACTGCCAAATTTGATGACAAGGTTCATTCCATGGCCGATCTGAAGCCTGGCATGACCCTGGAAGGCGTGGTGACCAACGTGGCCAATTTTGGCGCGTTCGTTGACATTGGCGTGCATCAGGACGGCTTGGTACACGTCTCTGCTTTGTCAAACACATTTGTCAAAGACCCGCACAGCGTGGTCAAAACTGGCCAGATTGTCAAAGTGAAAGTGCTCGAAGTGGACATTCCTCGCAAACGGATTTCACTCACCATGCGCATGGGGGACGATGTTCCCAAAGCAGCACCGGGCCAGAATGCAGGACGACAAGTGAATGCCAATCGGGCTGGAGAAGCGCACGGTGATTCGCGTGGCGGTGACTCGCGAGGAGATCGGCGAGTTGGTGGCCTGCAACAAGGTGCCGGGTTTGCGAATAACGCCTTTGCAGCCGCATTTGCGAAAGCCAAGACCAACAAATAAAACGCAGCGCAATTCGTTTGAGCAAGCGCAGACCATTTCTTCGTTTGGAAGGCGCATGCTGTATTCAGCGCGTGCTAAAGCGCATCCACTTTCTTCGTTTGCAAGGCGCATGCCCTACTTCCGCCAGAAAGCCTGTATTTCCCCTTTTGATATTCACACTGACTTACCGGGTCTGGCAAAACACACAGCCGAACCCAGTGTCGGCTTGCAGCCGAACGTAGCGTGTGAATATCAAAACGGGCAGGCTTTCTTGAATGGCGGTGCGAGGGCAATGCTGCCTTCGCAAACTTGAAGGGGCTGCGCTTGCGGCTTGCGGCGTTCAGTGAATCACCAGCCCTTTCACCGGAGCAAGTTCGCAGCCTGTGCGGTGTTCGATTGCTGCATCATCTTGCCGATTCAGGGCAAGGCTTCCCGGCTGATTCGCAGCGCGGGGCGATTGCGCAAGCAATCGATGCGAACACGCTTTAGCGTGTCGCATGCCCCAAGCCAGAATCAACAAGACGGGAAATCAGCCTTGACCAAGGCGAGATGAGCAGTAAGGAACGCCGAACAAGGTTTGCGCAACGAAACGCCGCAGCGAAAGGCGAGATGAGCAGCAACGAACAACAAACGAGGCCCGAGCAACCTCAAAGTCGAACGGCATTGCGCTTCGGCGAATCCAGGTACTCTTTGGATTGCATTTCAACAATCCGACTCACCGTGCGGAAGAATTCATGAGCCATGGCACCTTCGGTGTACAACTCCTCTGGCTTTACTGCTGCCGACATGATGAGCTTGACCTTGTGGTCATACAGCACATCGATCAGCCAGGTAAAACGACGCGCTTCCGAGGCCATGCCCGCTCCCATTTTGGGCACACCGCTGAGTATCACTGTTTGAAACTGACTGGCAATTTCAAGGTAATCATTTTGCGAACGGGGCCCACCGCACAAAGTTGGAAAATCAAACCAAACCACTGAGCCGGCACGCCGCACAGCCCGAATCACCCGGGATTCAATCTGCAATTCAGCGGGTTCATCAGCCACTTCGGCAAGGCGTTTGAAGTCATCATTCAATTGGGCATCTGCATGCTCATCCAATGGAATCAGGTAGGTGTTCAACTGCTCCAGCGTCCGACGACGATAATCCACACCCACATCCACATTGATCACATCAAGCTGCTTGTTCAACAAATCAATGGCAGGCAGCAGGCGATCCCGGTGCAATCCGTCTGGATACAAATTGTCAGGCTTGTAGTTGGAGGTCATCAGGAAAGTCACGCCATTGGCAAACAGACCATCCAGCAAGCGATACAAAATCATCGCATCGGCAATGTCGGAGACATGAAACTCGTCAAAGCAGATCAGCCTGTAACGCTTGGCGATTCGCGCTGCCACTTCATCCAGTGGATCTTGAACGCCCTTCAAATCGTCAAGTTCCGCGTGCACGCCACGCATGAATTCGTGAAAATGCAAACGCACCTTTCGTTGAACTGTGACGCTGTTGTAAAAGCAATCCATCAGAAAGCTTTTGCCGCGCCCTACCCCGCCCCACAGGTAAAGACCTTTGGGCACCGCGGGGCGATTCAGGAATTTCTTGATGACACTGCTACGTGCTTTTTTATACTGAACAAACTCATCGTAAAACAATTGCATGCGGTCCACAGCTTTCTGCTGTGCAGCATCCGACTGATAACCACGTTCGGCCAATACCTGTTTGTAATATTCTTGAACGTTCACGATGGCAAAAACTGCTGGTTGAGATCGGCCAACAATATTGACCAACCTGGATTTTTAAAAACAAAACGGCTGATGAAGTGATTCACCAGCCGTTTGGAAAAACACTGATCGGATTTTAACCGTTCAGCTGACGCTTGTCGCAAGCCAAGGCAGCTTCTTTCACCACTTCCGACAAACTCGGGTGCGCATGGCAAATGCGACCAATGTCTTCAGAAGAGGCTTTGAACTCCATGGCCATCACAGCTTCCGCAATCAGGTCTGAGGCATGGCTGTTGATGATGTGAACGCCCAATACTTCATCGGTGGTGGCATCGGCCAGCACTTTCACGAAGCCTTGAGAATCACCCTGCCCCAATGCGCGGCCATTGGCCATGAACGGAAACTGGCCTGCCTTGTACTTTCGACCATCCTGCTTCAACTGCTGCTCTGTTTTGCCAACCCAGGCCACTTCCGGGGAAGTGTAGATAACCCAGGGAATGGTGTCGTAGTTGCAGTGGCCAGCTTGCCCCGCCATGATTTCAGCAACCATGACGCCTTCTTCTTCTGCCTTGTGAGCCAGCATGGCGCCACGAATCACGTCACCCACGGCGTAAATACCGGCAACCAGGGTTTGGCAATGTGCATCCACATCAATCTGGCCACGCTCGTTGGTTTTCAGGCCAACTGCTTCAAGATTCAAACCGTCGGTGTTGGGCACACGGCCAACCGATACAATCAGCTTGTCGCAATCCAGTTTCTGGGCGTTGCCATCTGCATCGGTGTAGGCGACAGAAACGCCTTTCTTGCTGGCTTTCACCTCGCCGATTTTTACGCCCATGTTCATCTTCAAACCTTGCTTGGTGAAGATTTTTTGCATTTCCTTCGCTACGCCTTCATCACAGGCTGCAAGAAAATTGGGCATGGCTTCAAGCACGGTCACATCCGCGCCCAAGCGGCGCCACACCGAGCCCAACTCCAAACCGATCACACCTGCACCAATGACACCCAGTTTCTTGGGCACAGCACCAAACTTCAAGGCGCCTTCATTGTCGCAAATGGTTTCATTGTCCACGGTGATGCCGGGCAAGTGACGGGCCTTGGAGCCTGTGGCAACAATCACCTGTTTGGCCGTGACCTTTTCTTCACCGGCAGCAGTTTTCACTGTCAGCTCGAAACCGCCATCAACCTTGCCTGAAAAACTGGCCCAGCCCTTGATGGCGGTGACCTTGTTTTTCTTGAACAGGTACTGGATACCACCCGTCATTTTCGTGACGATGTCATCCTTGCGCTTGATCATTTTGGCCACATCCATTTTCGCGCCAGTCACGGTGATGCCGTGGTCTTCCGCGTGGTGCTGAATCTTCTCGAACTCTTCGGAAGAAGCCAGCAAGGCTTTGGATGGAATGCAACCCACGTTCAGGCAGGTGCCACCCAGGCGAGGCTCGCCTTTCGGGTCGTCATAAGCGTGGCCTTCAATACAGGCCACTTTCATGCCCAGTTGACCAGCACGAATCGCAGCGATGTATCCGCCGGGGCCCGCACCAATCACCACTACATCATATTGTGTGCTCATGAGGTTCCCCTTACAGTTCCAGCAACAAGCGGGCTGGATCTTCCAGGGCTTCTTTCATTGCAACCAAACCAAGAACAGCTTCGCGGCCGTCAATGATCCGGTGGTCATAGCTCATGGCCAGGTAGTTCATTGGACGAATCACGATTTCACCGTTCTCAACCACTGCACGGTCTTTCGTGGCGTGAATGCCCAGAATTGCTGACTGGGGTGGGTTGATGATTGGCGTTGACAACATGGAACCGAACACACCACCGTTGGAGATGGAGAAAGTACCGCCGGTGAGGTCATCCAAAGTCAATTTGCCGTCTTTGGCTTTCTGGCCAAACTCGGAAATTTTCATTTCAATGTCGGCAATGCTCATTTGATCGGCGTTGCGAATAATGGGGACCACCAAACCACGTGGTGAGCCAACCGCAATACCGATATCAAAGTAGCCATGGTAAACAATGTCGTTGCCATCCACAGATGCATTCAACACAGGGTACTTTTTCAAGGCAGCCACAGCGGCTTTCACGAAGAAACCCATGAAGCCCAGCTTGGCACCATGTTCTTTCTCGAATTTGTCCTTGTACTTGTTGCGCAGATCCATAACCGGCTTCATGTTCACTTCGTTGAACGTGGTCAGGATGGCGTTGGTTTGCTGGGACTGAACCAAACGCTCTGCAACACGCGCGCGCAGTCGGCTCATTGGAACGCGTTGCTCGGGACGGCCTTCGATCAGTGAAGATGGATCAAGCGGAGCTTTCACTTCGGGCAACAAACTAACAGGTTTGGCAGCAACAGGTGCAGCGGCAGGCTTTGCCGCAGGCGCTGGCGCAGCCGGCGCATTCAAGGTACCGATCACATCGCCTTTGGTAATGCGACCGTCTTTGCCTGAACCTGCAATCTGATCGGCACTCAGTTTGTTCTCGGCCATCATTTTGGCGGCTGCGGGCATGGCCACAGAGCCATCAACAGAAGCGGAGGTTGCCGCCGCGGGGGCAGCAGCAGGAGCAGCAGGTGCCGGAGCAGAAACTGCCGGAGCTGATACGACAGCAGGAGCGCTCGCACCCGCTGTGGCTTCAGTGTCAATCTTGGCCAAAACCTGGCCTGCAACAACGGTTGCACCGTCTTCACACAAGATTTCGACGATGACACCAGCCGAAGGTGCTGGCACTTCCAGCACCACCTTGTCGGTTTCGACGTCGATCAGGTTTTCGTCACGCTTTACAGCGTCACCAGGTTTTTTGTACCAATTCAACAGCGTTGCTTCGGCGACAGATTCGGACAGTTGTGGTACGACCACTTCTACGATTGCCATGGAATATTTTCCTTTTGAATTCTTTGTTCAAGTGCGGGCGACCACAATGGCCTGCCCGCTTCCTGTGTTTACTTCGTGATCACGAAACCCTTGAGCTTGCCAAATGCGGCATCGAGCAGCGCTTTCTGCTGTTCGTTGTGCTTGGCGTAATAGCCCACGGCTGGAGAAGCTGAAGCCGGACGACCTGCATAACCCAAACGTTGGCCCTCAGAGAGGTTTTCCAGAATGTTGTGCTGAATCTGGAACCAGGGGCCCTGGTTTTGCGGCTCATCCTGACACCACACCACATCCGTCACATTGGGGTACTTACGCAACTCGGTGCTCAGTGACTTGTGTGGGAATGGGTACAACTGTTCAACTCGCGCAATCGCAACATCCTTGATATTGCGTTCGCGACGGGCTGCAACCAGGTCGTAATACACGCGACCGGAACAAAGGACCACGCGTTTGACCTTGCTGGCTTCCAGGTCGCCCTGGTCGCCGATTACGGTCTGGAAATGGCCCTTGGACAGATCTTGCAAGGAAGATGTGGCTTCCTTGTGACGCAACAAAGACTTCGGCGTCATGATGATCAGTGGCTTGCGGAACAAGCGGATCATCTGGCGACGCAGCAAGTGGAAAATCTGCGCAGGCGTTGTAGGCTGGCAAACTTGCATATTGTTTTCAGCGCAAAGCTGCAAATAACGCTCGATGCGGGCTGAAGAATGTTCAGGACCCTGCCCTTCATAGCCATGCGGCAACATCATGACCAAGCCGGAAGCCCGGCCCCACTTCACTTCACCGGATGAAATGAACTGGTCGATCACAACCTGCGCGCCGTTGGCGAAATCGCCAAACTGGGCTTCCCAGATCACCAAGGTGTTGGGCTCTGCTGTGGAATAACCGTACTCAAAACCCAGTACCGCTTCTTCAGACAGAACAGAGTCGATGACTGTGAATGGTGCCTGGCCTTCAGAAATATTTTCGAGTGGAATGTAAGTGCCTTCATTCCACTTTTCACGGCCTTGATGGTGCAACACAGCATGGCGGTGTGTGAATGTGCCACGACCGCAATCCTGACCGGTCATTCGCACTGCATAACCGGAAGACACCAGTGAAGCATAAGCCAGGTGCTCGCCCATGCCCCAGTCGAGCAAGGTTTCACCCTGACCCATGGCGGCGCGATCTGCAATCACTTTCTGTACCAGTGGGTGAACCTTGAAGTTCTCGGGTACTGTGGTGATGCGCTCGGACAAACGCTTGATCTCGGAAATTGGCACCGATGTGTCTGCTGCATCGGTCCACTTCTTGTTCAAATAGGGAGACCAGTCGACGGCAAACTTGCTCTTGTAGTTGGTCAAGACGGGGTCAGCACGGTTGTGCTTGCCTTCGTCCATGGCAGCGCGGAATTGGGCCACCAGTTCATCTGCACCATCTTCTTTCAGCAAGCCTTGCATCACCAGGCGCTCGGCGTAAAGTGCGCGCGTACCTGGGTGCTGACCAATTTTCTTGTACATCAGCGGCTGGGTCACAGCCGGTGTGTCTTGCTCGTTGTGGCCCAGTTTACGGAAACACACGATATCGATCACCACGTCTTGCTGGAATTCCATGCGGAAATCCAGTGCCAACTGGGTCACGAAGATCACTGCTTCAGGATCGTCGCCGTTCACGTGGAACACAGGCGCTTCAATCATCTTGACAACGTCTGAACAGTACAGGGTAGAACGGCTGTCGCGTGGATCAGAAGTTGTAAAGCCAATCTGGTTGTTGATCACGATGTGAACCGTGCCGCCCGTGCCGTAGCCGCGGGTGTGGACAAGGTTCAATGTTTCCATCACAACACCCTGGCCGGCAAAAGCGGCATCGCCGTGCACCAGCACTGGCAATACCTGTTTGCCTTCTTTGTCGCCACGGCGTTCCTGGCGGGCCTTCACGGAACCTTCAACCACTGGGTTGACGATTTCAAGATGCGACGGGTTGAACGCCAGAGACAAGTGCATGGGGCCACCCGGGGTGGTCACGTCCGATGAAAAGCCCTGGTGATACTTCACGTCACCGGCTGGCAGGTCATCGGCATGCTTGCCTTCAAATTCTTCGAACAACTGGCTGGGGCTTTTGCCCAGAATGTTCACCAGCACGTTCAGGCGGCCGCGGTGGGCCATGCCAATAATGGTTTCTTGAACACCGTTGGCACCGCCACGCTGAATGACATGATCCAGCGATGCGATAAAGGATTCCCCACCTTCCAGCGAGAAACGCTTCTGACCCACATAACGTGTATGCAGGTAGCGCTCAAGGCCTTCAGCAGCGGTCAAGCGCTCAAGAATGTGCAGTTTTTCAGCTGTGGACAACTGGGCAGTGCCCAGGCTTGTTTCCATGCGTTCCTGCAACCAGCGCTTTTGGGCGGGGTCGCTGATGTGCATGTATTCAATACCAATGGAGCGGCAATATGTGTCGCGCAGCGCCTTCACGATGTCGCGAAGGGTCATCTGGTCCTGACCGAAATAGGTGTTTGTAGCGGAGAACGTGATGTCCATGTCCGCTTCAGTCAATCCGTAGAAAGCGGGATCCAGTTCCGGAATGACAGGGCGTTCCTGGCGCTTGAGCGGATCTAGGTCTGCAAAGCGCGAACCCAGAAAGCGGTAAGCCGCCACGATGGACTGCACGTGCACCTGTTTTTTGGCCACTTCCAAATCGGCAGACTGAATCTGCGGCTGCAAGAAGCCTTTTTTGGCACGCTGGGCGAAAGACTCAACCACTGGCGCATGCGCCACGTCTTTCTCGTTCACGTCACCGTGAGCGGAAGGCACCATCTGCAGTTGGTCAAAATAAGCGCGCCATTTGTCTGGCACTGAACCTGGGTTGTCCAGGTAGGCCTCGTACATTTCTTCGACATAGGGCGCATTGCCCCCGAACAAATACGAGTTTTGCTGAAAAGATCGCATCATTAGCGCTTCACCTTTATCCGAGTTTCTCGTTCAAGATGTGGGGTTCGGACTCGACCTTGGCTATCGCCATCGGACCGAATCCCTACACACGTGGGTTAAACCGCACTCCCCGTCTGGTTATTGGAGCCCCTGCCCCCAACCAGATAGCAAAAAACAGCCAAATAGACTGTTTTAAGAGTAAGTGTGAAGGATATCAGATTAGAGACGTAACACTAAAACGATCTCGGTGTGATCACAAAATATGTGGTTTTCAGGAAACGATTTTTTTCCTTTCAACAGAGACACCCCCTTCAAAGGGGATTCTCACCCCATGCGGGGATCACCCCAACAAACATTCCACTCACCATCATTCATATTCCAACGAGGGGATGGGCGTATGGCGAGCCGAAAATATCGGGGCATAGAGATTGACTCCGCGCACATTGACATGGCGAAGAATCTGGACAGTGTTAATGAGCTGATCGATGAATTGCGTGATCTGCAATCGACCTGGAACAACCTGAGTCTGTTGGGCGAACTGACCAATGTGGGAGCCGAAATTTCAGACACAAGGCAGCATTTTCAGAAACTGGCGGGCGACCTGACCAATTTCCTGGTGGAACAGTCGACCCATCAAGCAGTAGAAATGCTGTCGACGCGGGCACAAAACGCCATCGACATTTTGGTGAGAAATTTGTATGAAAGGACAGCCGACATTGGCTTCCTGGCCACAGACCCTGTATTTGCCAAACTGTGTGTTGACGCACAAACAGCCCCGCTGACCGCCGAGGCCTTGGCTGGGACACACCAACGCATGAAAGACTATGTCTCGAAGTACTCCGTGTATAAAAATGTCGTCTTGTTGGACAGTCAGGCTCGAGTGATGGTCGACATGCTCGACCAGTTAACGCCAGGAATATCACTGGGGTGGATTCGGGAAGCAGTGTTGAAAGGAAGCCAATAGGCAGAGGCATTTCGCCCATTGCAAACGGATCACAACGGAGCCCGGGATGAACTGATTTATGCCTGGAAAATCATGGTGGCTGGCGAGGTCAAGGGATACATCGCCCTTCTGTTCAATCTTGACCAGGAAAGTGAAGCACTGTTCGCCAAGGTGGTTGGACAACGTAGAGCACAGGCTTTGCCAGAATGGAAGGTTTGTGGCGTGAGCAAGTCCACTGGGGAAGTTCTCGTGTCCAGCAACCCGGAGTACATTGGCCCAGGCCAAACCATCCGATTGCCGGAAGGCGCGCGCTGGAGCTTGGTGCAAGTGGGCCCCGTGGCTTATCTGGGCTGCATGCGCACCACACGCAGCTACCAGGGATATTCCGGCCCTGGCTGGAAAGGCTTCTGCCTGGTGCCGTTGACGCACGCATTCAACGTCGCTTCCGGTGAGCTTGGGCAGAATGCCCAGATTGACTACAATACGGGTTTGATCGACAAACGCATCCTGGGATTTCAGGCACAGGCAAGCCAGATACAGAAGCAATTGAACCGAAGTATCTGGAACGGGAACATGACGCAGCGCCAATCTACCTCGACCCTTGGCAATTCATTCAGCAAAACGCTGCTGTGGGAAATCAGCCGGGCCGGAGAGAATACCAAAACATTGTTCACGAATTCACTGAACAATTTGGTACAGGCTGAAATCAACGGGTTCCAAACGGAACAACAAACCCGGGCCATGCTGGCGATGGACCTGATGGACCGCAATCTTTACGAACGGGCGAATGATTGCCGCTGGTGGGCACAAAACCCCACGCTGAACCATGCACTGTTGAACAGGGGCGATGAGAAAGCCAACGAGCAGGCCATGCAGTGCCTGCAACACATTCACGGACTGTACACGGTGTATGCCAACATCCTGCTGCTCGACCGTTCAGGCCGGGTTGTTTGCGACAGCGCCTCGATTGTTGAATCGGGGACTCTGGTGGAATCAAGCTGGGTTTCTGAAGCCATGCAGCTGAAAAGCCCCGCGCGTTACTGTGTTTCTCCATTTGAAAAAACAGCGCTTTACCAAGACCGCCCCACTTACATTTATGCCGCGGCCCTGTTTGACAACAGGCAAAAACCCGCCCATGCGATCGGTGCAATTGCCTTGGTGTTTGACAGCGAGTCTCAATTTGAAGCCATCCTGACTGAATCCATGGGCGACAGCAAACACCAGGCTTTTGGCTTTATCGTGGACGAAAACCATCGAGTAATCTCATCCACCACCAACTTGCACATGGAGCACGGCAAATTGACCTTGCCCTTGAAGCGGCACAGTAAATTTGAAAAACAAAAAGCGGAACAAGGCTACTTCCACATCGACGGCAGACTGATTGCTTATGGCGCCTGCAACTCAGGTGCGTATCGAGAATACAAAAGCGACGCTGATGCGTATCAAAACAACCTGATTTGCGCCTACGGTCTTGATATTGGCGCATTGGCAGACGATTTGGAAGCAAGCGCCGGCGACATCAGCTTTGACGAATTCAGGCAAGGTGGTCAGAAAGACCAGGTGGTGGACATCGCTTCGTTTCGCGTGGCGGAGCACTGGTATGGCATTGACAGTGAAGACGCGGTGGAGGCTTTTTTGTGCAATCAAATTGTCAGCTTGCCCAATTCACCAAGCTGGCTACTGGGTACCACCCTGTATAAAAATGAAGCTGTGACCATTGTCGACATTGCGGAAATTCTCGACCCACGCCTTCGCAGCAAAGCCGCGGCGCCAGCGCGGCAGCAAATGATTCTGCTGAAGACCCAAAACCATTCTGTGAAAATTGCACTGGCCGTGGATGAACTGGGTGAAATTCCCAGCCTGCCAATGTCAGCGATTCATGAATCGGAAAGCTTGAACGGCCACAGTGGAATTGTGCAAGGCCTGATTAAAACCGTGGACAACTTGTTAGTGGTTTTGAATACCGAGCAACTGTTTAAGCAGCTGGAAACAGATATAAAAAAAACCCCTTGTGTGAACAAGGGGCTTTCTTCAGCCGCAGTGCACCGATAAAGAGGTGCAGTCAGCAACGAGAGACAATTAACGCTGGTCGATTGGCTTCACGTCGCGGTGCGCTGCACCATGGAACAACTGACGTGGACGACCGATTTTGTACTCGGGGTCGGCGATCATTTCGTTCAACTGGGCAATCCAGCCTACTGTACGCGCCAAAGCAAAAATGGCTGTAAACAACGGCACAGGAATACCAATCGCTTTTTGAACGATGCCTGAATAGAAGTCAACGTTGGGGTACAGCTTGCGCTTGACGAAGTATTCGTCTTCCAACGCGATTTTTTCCAGCGCCATGGCGATCTTGAACAATGGGTCGTCGTGCAGGCCCAGTTCGTTCAGTACTTCATGACAGGTTTCACGCATCAGCTTGGCACGTGGGTCATAGTTCTTGTAAACACGGTGACCAAAGCCCATCAGGCGAACGCCTGAATCCTTGTCCTTCACCTTGGCGATGAAGTCGCCAATCTTGTCTACACCACCGTTGGCCTGAATTTCAGTCAACATGTTCAGGCAGGCCTCGTTGGCACCACCGTGTGATGGGCCCCACAAACAAGCCACGCCTGCTGCAATCGCTGCAAACGGGTTTGTTCCGGACGAGGCACACAGACGAACTGTGGATGTGGATGCGTTTTGCTCGTGGTCTGCATGCAAAATAAAGATGCGGTCCATTGCGCGCACCAGCACATCGTTCACCTTGTACTCTTCACAAGGGTTGCCAAACATCATGCGCATGAAGTTGGCTGTGTAGCTGAGTTCGTTCTTTGGATAAATGTTCGGTGCACCAATGCCGTATTTGTAGGCCATGGCCACCAATGTTGGCATTTTGGCGATCAGACGGATCGCGGAAATATCGCGCTGGTTTTTGTCCAGCAGGTTCATCGAATCAGGATAGAACGCGGACATGCCACCAACCAGGCCAGTCATCACGGCCATGGGGTGCGCGTCGCGGCGGAAACCACGCAGGAAGAAGTTCATTTGTTCGTTCACCATGGTGTGCTTGGTCACCAGGTCGTCAAATGTTTTCTTTTCGCCAACATTGGGCAATTCGCCATTCAACAGCAGGTAACACACGTCCATGAAGTCGCAGTTTTGCGCCAATTGTTCAATTGGGTAGCCGCGGTACAGCAATTCACCCTTGTCGCCATCAATGTAGGTAATGGAGGAATTGCAAGACGCTGTGGAAAGGAAACCTGGATCGTAAGTGAATTTGCCAGTTGAACCATACAACTTGCGAATATCGATCACGTCAGGACCAATGGTCCCTTTGTGAATGGGAAATTCTACCGAAGGGGTGCCGTCAGTAAACGACAGCGTGGCCTTGTGTTCTGTGCTCATCGGATTTCCTTCTAATGGGATAAAAATTAAAGATCTCGCATCATCTGGATCACCTTGCGCACATCGGGCGTGTCCAGATCCCCTTCAGGCTCTTTACGGCCGAGAAAGAGGTCAAGCAATACGTTGTCGACTTCTTCGAACAGTACAGTCAGAGCCTGCACGTCGTTGTCGGTCAACTCCATTTCATGCTTGTCGAAAAAGCGTTCAATAATCAAGTCGTTTTCCAACAAACCACGACGAGCACGCCAGCGTAAGCGCGCGCGTTGGGTTGGATCAGCCTGATGATTCTGGTTAGACATAAACTACAACAAAAAAAACGGGGTTTTGCAGTGCACAACCCCGATTTGAATAAAAAAATCCGAACATCAGTTCTAGACTGCGCGGCGTACCATCAATTCCTTGATTTTACCGATTGCCTTTGTTGGATTCAGCCCTTTTGGACAGACATCCACGCAGTTCATGATCGTGTGGCAACGGAACAGGCGATATGGGTCTTCCAGGTTGTCCAAACGCTCACCTGTAGTTTGATCGCGACTGTCTGCAATAAAACGGTAGGCTTGCAGCAAACCGGCGGGGCCCACGAACTTGTCGGGGTTCCACCAGAATGATGGGCAACTGGTTGAACAGCAGGCGCACAAAATGCACTCGTACAGGCCATCCAGTTCTTCACGTTCTTCAGGCGACTGCAAACGCTCCTTTTCAGGAGGGGGCGTGTCATTCACCAGGTAAGGCTTGATGGAATGGTATTGCTTGAAAAACTGGGTCATGTCGACGATCAGGTCGCGCACAACTGGCAGGCCAGGCAGCGGCTTCAACACGATGGGCTGCTTCAGGTCGCGCAGGTTCGTGATACAGGCCAGACCGTTTTTGCCGTTGATGTTCATGGCGTCGCTTCCGCACACGCCTTCGCGGCATGAACGGCGATAGGCCAAGGACTCATCCACGTCGCTCTTGATGCGCATCAGCGCATCCAGCAACATTTTGTCAGTCGGTTCCAGCTCGACTTCCAGCTTTTGCATTTTTGGCGCTTCGCCCGTGTCGGGGTCGTAGCGATAAATTTCAAAACGTACGATTCTCTTTTCGCTCATTTTCTGTACCTCGTAACCTTGATTAGAACGTCCGCTTTTTGGGCTGGAAGGTTTCAACTGTCAGTGGCTTCAAATTCACTGGCTTGTAGTCGAGGCGGTTGCCTTCGGAATACCACAGGCTGTGACGCATCCACTTGTCATCATCCCGCTCGGGGAAATCGCGGTGCGCATGCGCACCACGGCTTTCTTCACGGGCTGCGGCAGAAACCATGGTGGCCTTGGCAGTTTCCTGCAGGTTGGCCAGTTCCAGCGCTTCAACCAAAGCGGTGTTGAACACCTTGGACTTGTCTTTCAGGTGAATGTGTTCAGCTTGCTTGGCCAAATCATTGATTTTGGTCACGCCAGCTTCCATCAATTCGGTGGTGCGGAACACGCCACAGTGGTACTGCATGCCCTTGCGGATTGCATCAGCCACTACACGAACGTTTTCACCACTGGTGGAAGTCATCAGCTTGTCCACACGCGCCATGGTCAAATCCGTGCCATCGGCTGGCAAGTCTTTGTGGTTGCGTGCTTTCAGGTTGCTGTTCACGATGTGGTTGCCCGCTGCGCGGCCAAACACGATCAAGTCCAGCAGGGAGTTGGTGCCCAAACGGTTCGCGCCGTGTACGGATACGCATGCACATTCGCCGATGGCGTACATGCCGTTGACGATTTCGCTGGCGCCGCCTGGTACTTTTGGTGCTACAACCTGGCCATACACGTTGGTCGGAATACCGCCCATCTGGTAGTGAATGGTTGGAACAACAGGAATTGGCTCTTTGATCGGGTCTACGTTGGCAAACTTGATCGCGATTTCACGAATGGAAGGCAGACGCTTCATGATGGTGTCTGCACCCAGGTGGTCCAGCTTCAACAAGACGTAGTCTTTGTTGGGGCCACAGCCACGGCCTTCCTTGATTTCCTGGTCCATTGAACGGGACACGAAGTCACGTGGAGCCAAGTCTTTCAGGGTTGGCGCATAGCGTTCCATGAAACGCTCGCCTTCGCTGTTCAGCAAAATACCGCCTTCGCCGCGAACACCTTCTGTAACCAGTACACCTGCACCGGCCACGCCGGTGGGGTGGAACTGCCAGAACTCCATGTCTTCCAGGGGAATGCCTGCACGCGCAGCCATACCCATACCGTCGCCTGTATTAATGAAGGCGTTGGTGGATGCGTCCCAGATGCGGCCTGCGCCGCCGGTTGCGAATACCGTGGTTTTGGCTTCCAAAACCATCATTTCGCCGGTTTCCATTTCAAGCGCTGTTACACCCACCACGTCGCCATCGGCGTCGCGAATGATATCCAATGCCATCCATTCCACGAAGAACTGGGTACGTGCACGCACGTTGCGCTGATACAAGGTGTGCAACAGGGCGTGGCCTGTACGGTCAGCCGCGGCACAGGCACGCTGTACGGGCTTTTCACCGAAGTTGGCTGTGTGACCACCGAATGGGCGCTGGTAAATGGTGCCATCGGGGTTACGGTCAAATGGCATGCCGAAGTGTTCAAGTTCGTAAACCACCTTGGGGGCTTCACGACACATGAACTCGATGGCGTCCTGGTCACCCAGGTAGTCTGAACCCTTGACGGTGTCAAACATGTGCCAGTACCAGCTGTCATCGGACATGTTTCCCAAGGACGCACCAATACCACCCTGCGCGGCCACTGTGTGTGAACGGGTCGGGAATACTTTGGACAGCACGGCTACATTCAGACCAGCCTCTGCCAACTGGAGCGAACAACGCATACCCGCGCCACCCGCACCTACGATTACCGCGTCGAACTTGCGACGTGGAAGGGAAGTTTTAACTGCAGTCACTTTTAGACCCTCCAGAGAATGTCAGCCGCGTAGCCGGCAGCGCCGAGCAACCACAAAGCTGTAAAAACTTGCAACGACAGGCGAATACCGGTGGGCTTGATGTAGTCCATCCAGATGTCGCGAATACCAATGTAGGCGTGGTAGCACAATGAGAAAAATGCCAGCAAGGCCAGAATTTTGCCCAAGGGGAACGACAACACGGTGAAATTGAAGAAACCGACCCACTTGACGTAGTCGATATCAGGTGTAAACAACACGGCCAGGAACAGGCCGATTGTGTAAACAGCCATGATGACCGCGGTGATACGCTGGGCCACCCATTCTTTCAGGCCGTAATGTGCGCCAACAACCAGGCGCTTGGAACCGATATTGTTACCCATGATTAAAACACTCCGAACAGTTTCAGACCGAACAAGGCGGTGAGGCTCAAGCTGATAGCAAATACGATCGCGGCACTTTTACTGGCGGCGTACTTCTCGGTGCCCACGTGCATGTCGAGGACCAGGTAACGGATACCTGCGGCAAAGTGATGCAGATAGGACCAGATCAAGCCCAACAGCACGATCTTGACCAGCGGGCTGCTGACCAGAGATTGCATTTCAAGGAATGTCAGCTCGGAAGTGATGCTTTTGTCGAAAAGCGGCAACAGAATAATGGGAAGCGCCAGGAAGAGCACTGCGCCACTGACACGGTGCAGAATGGACAGCTTTCCAGCCAAAGGCAGACGATACTTCAGGATTTGTGTGACATGAATATTCCGGTACTCCGGACGTTTCTTCGCAACATTGTTTGACATGCTCGTGTTCTTGTAAAAGTGATTAAAAACCGGGCTGAATGCACATGGCGTTCCAGCTTGAATCCTTTAAAAAAACCATTCTCGGACAAGTTACTATTTTGAACCAAATTGCCCGAAGGTTAAAGTCGCTTGTTTTTCATTTTTAATGTTTTCGGGATCAAATGCATTCTTTTGCGTGCAAAAGACTTGTATCAATTCAATACAATTCATTCCTGTAGGAGAACTTGTCGGTCAGATACCAGCCACGGCGAAGCTCAACTGGTTGATCAGCATACGTCATCGACAGGCGCTCGACCAGCAACAAAGGCGTTCCCACGTCGACCCGCAAAATATCCGCCTGTTCTGACTGGGCGCTTACTGCCTTGATGTGTTCAGTGGCGCGCAACATGCGGACATTGAAACTGCTTTCCAGAAACCCGTACAAAGTTGAATTGCATTGCTGAAGCCGCTCTAGGGTCAAGCCCTTGTACTGAGAGGCTGGCAGCCAGATTTCATCAAAAATGCGAGGCACGCCATCAAAACGAAGCACTCGTTTGACCACAAACACGGAATCACTGGGTTTGATGTCCAGGAGCTTGGCGATTTGAGAGCTGGCCCGAATTCGGTCGACGGACAAATAGGTCGATTTGGGCTTGACGTTGGGTTCTTCATCGGCCGCCAGACGCAAAAACCGGTATTCCGACTTTGCTTCGTTGTGGGTGGCCACAAAGGTGCCCCGACCCTGCTTTCTGTCCACTAGGTTTTCAGCTGCCAGCTCGTCGATTGCCTTGCGCACGGTGCCTTGGCTCACGCCATAGCGGGCAGCCAGTTCTGTTTCAGACGGGATGAGTTCGCCCGGCTTCCACTCGCCATCCTGAAGGCTTTTCAGCAGCAAACCTTTGATTTGCTGATAAAGCGGGCTGAATGTGGGGTTAGCAGGCTGCAAAATTTGTCTCGGTCTTGTTTTTACTCATCATTCCATATCTTATATCTTATAGAGGACTTTTAAAAGTTAAACCCCTCTAAACCACCAGATTCGTCAACAAGGTGTCAGCGTTTGGCGCTAAACTATGGCCTTCCATTTTAATCCCTCGGAGTGTTTGACATGACCAAACCCGCAATGCGTGTAGCCGTTACAGGCGCCGCCGGCCAAATTGGCTACAGCCTGTTGTTCCGTATCGCCAATGGCGACATGCTGGGCAAAGACCAGCCCGTGATTTTGCAGTTGCTGGACATTACACCGGCCCTGCCCGCTGTGAAAGGCGTGGTCATGGAATTGGAAGACTGCGCATTCCCATTGCTGCAAGGCGTGGTCATCACTGACGATCCTGCCACTGCGTTCAAAGACGTGGATGTGGCTTTGCTGGTTGGCGCACGCCCACGCAGCAAAGGCATGGAGCGCAAGGACCTGCTGGAAGCCAACGGCGCCATTTTCACAGTACAGGGCAAGGCATTGAACGACAACGCCAAGCCAACCGTGAAAGTACTGGTTGTAGGCAACCCTGCCAACACCAACGCTTACATTGCACAGCAGTCTGCCCCTGACCTGGATCCAAATTGCTTCACTTCCATGCTGCGCCTGGACCACAACCGTGCTTTGAGCCAGGTTGCGGCCAAAACTGGCAAGCCAGTGGCCTCTATTGAAAAGCTGGCTGTGTGGGGCAACCACTCACCCACGATGTATGCTGACTACCGCTTCGCCACAATCGACGGCGCATCAGTGAAGGACATGATCAACGACCAGGAATGGAACGCCAACACATTCCTGCCAACAGTGGGCAAGCGTGGTGCTGCCATTATTGAAGCGCGTGGCCTGTCTTCTGCTGCTTCTGCTGCCAACGCCGCCATCGACCACGTACGCGACTGGGTGCTGGGCACGAACGGCAAGTGGGTGACTATGGGCATTCCTTCAGACGGCTCTTACGGCATTCCTGAAGGCACACAGTTCGGTTTCCCCGTAACTTGTGCCAACGGCAAGTTTGAAATCGTGAAGGGTCTGGAAATTGACGCGTTCAGCCAGGAACGTATCAACATCACCCTGAACGAACTGATGGAAGAGCGTGAAGGCGTGAAGCACTTGCTCGGCAAGTAATTCATCTGCTTTTCATGATAAAAAGGCCAGCAGTAATGCTGGCTTTTTTTATTGGAACAAAAGGAAACGCAGTGTGAAAAAGCACAACCTGGACTTGTCGACCATTGCCACCATTTTGTACAGCGAAGACCATGCGCGCGTAGAACTTCCCGTTTGCGACCATTACGCGGGCCGCCCGAGGTTTTTCGAAAAAGCCTTGCAGATACGCGCGGAAATCGGTGCCTGCTTCGACATTACCCTTGACCTGGAAGATGGCGCCGCAGTGGGCCAGGAAACGGAAACTGCAAAATGGGTTGCACAAAGCCTGCTCGACTTTTCCGTACGCTATGGCTGTGAAACCCGAAGGCCTGGTGTGCGTATTCACCCAGTACGAGACCCGATATTCGAAGTGGAGTTACCGATTGTGCTGCGGGAAGGAGTGCCCTTGCCTGCCTACCTGATGTTGCCCAAACCCGAGAACTGCGAAGATGTGAAACTGACAATAAGCCGAATTCGCGAGCAATGCGCAAAAGCCGGTGTTGAACCCCCGCCCTTGCATGTGTTGATTGAAACACACGGTGCACTGGCTGACGTTCAGGCAATTGCCGGGCTGGAAGCAGTGGAATCACTGTCATTCGGCATCATGGACTTTATATCCAGCCATCGCAGCGCCATTCCCAAAACCGCCTTGAACTCACCGGGGCAGTTTGAAAACCCGCTGGTGCGCCGCGCCAAGCTGGAAATATCTGCAGCCTGCCACCGGTTCGGCAAAGTGCCTTCACACAATGTGACGCGAAATATTCTGGAACCGGAAATGGCAGCGGAAGATGCACAGCGTGCAAAACGGGATTTCGGTTTCACGCGAATGTGGAGCATTCACCCTGATCAAATCGTGCACATCATTTCGGCCATGCTGCCGACCGACAGTGAACTGGAAGAAGCAATTCTGGTGTTAACAGAAGCAGAACAAGCCAACTGGGGCCCAATACAAATTAAGGGCGAGCTTCACGACCGGGCAAGTTACAGGTATTACTTCGAGGTGATGAAAGCCCGAACCCTAAGAAAATAGAATTCGGGAAAAGGCGTTCGTTAAGGCAGACTCAGGCGGGTTGAAATAGCAGGTTTTGATTTTCTGCCAAAAAATCGTTCAAGGACTTGGCGCTGACCATGCGCACCATGGTTTCAACAGGCACCCGAGGTTGGTAACTTCCAGGCATTGGTGTCCAGTGTGAAGCTCCCAGATCTGAACCGCTTGAGATCCGGGAAAGGGCCTCAACCAACAACAAACCCCCAAAATTATCAAGACGGGTTTGATTGTCCAAATAGGTTTGATCGTAACGTGCGGTAAATCGCGCTGAACTGATAAAAGGCCCTGAATCGAGACGTTCCGAATCGATGACATGAAGTGAACTGGTAAAAAAAAGATTTTTCCGGAGTATATCGTTCGCCAGAGGCGTGGCCCCGCGATTGGTGAACAGGTCCCCTGGATGCATGTTGATAACCCACTTGAAACGCCGAATCACCTCCATGGGCAAACGATAGGAAAATCCGGCAACAACCAGAACATCAATGTCGCTCCAGTTGGACACCACATCAAGCATTTCAGAGGGTGAATTGAATTTCTTTAATGCAACTGATGAACGATGGCGAATTGAATTGAATACTTCCACACTTGCAAAGCTGGGTTCACAGTAGGCGTGCTGGAATTTGACCACACCATTTGTCAAATTGTAAGAAGTGGAGAAACTACCAAAAAATGCGGCATTCAGGGTTTGATATGTCATTGGGTTTACTCACTGGATTCTCTGTTCATTGAGTTAAAGAAAAAGGTGAAATGGTTCAACTCGGTTTAACTCTGTTAACGGTGAGCCAAAGACGGAAGGCGCAATGGACTGACCCGAATCCATTCCGGGTGATACAACAAAACAAGGACCCGAACCAGGCTGATTCGGTTACCCTGTTGGATTAAATTCAAAGCGAACCCGAAACGCCAGAATGCGTTAACAAGGGAACGTGAACACTCCGGATCTACCTTGAATTACACAATCACCACTGAAAAACGTCGCAAAAAACCTGTTTTGAAAGCATTTGGATTTTTTGCAGTCCTGCTTGTTCTGGCCATTGGGCTTTGTGAATGGATGGGTTGGCCTTTTCTTGCCAAGCCGGCTCAACAGTGGCTGGGTCAAGCATTGAAGCGAGAGGTTCATCTAACGAATCCCAATCAGGACGAGGCAGACTTCCAACTTCGTCTGATTGGCGGCATTCGCCTTGAACTGGGTTATGTCCAATTGGGCGCACCGAGCTGGAGTGAAGCGCCGTATATGGTGCAAGGAAAAAACCTGACTCTGGTATTGAATTACCGTGATTTGCTGGGTTGGGGAATGAATCCGGAAAATACGTTGCGAATCGAAACCCTGAAAGCGGATTTCCTGGATGCGCACTTTGAACGCCTTGAAGACGGGCGTGCATCTTGGCAGATCGACCCCGACAAGCCTCGCACCGAAACCTCTCCACCACCCAATTTTGGACTTCTGGCGATCAAGGCAGGAACAATTCGTTACAACGATGCACCGCTTGACTTGAAGTTGAACGCACAACTCGCGCTCCAAGAAAGCAATGCACAGACGAGCGCATTGAAGGTGAGCGCCCAAGGCGAATACCAAAACAAAAAGTTGAATGTTGAATTGACCTCAAGTGGTGTACTGCCTTGGGTAGCCGATGACGCAGAACCCATTCCCGTGACGCTGGATGCTTCGCTGCAAGGAGTGAAATTAAGCTTCAAGGGTCATGCCGCCGATGCACTGAAAATGCAAAAGCTTTCCGGACATTTTGTGGTTAGCGGTACATCTTTGGCCACAGTGGGTGACGCCTTGGGACTTACTTTACCCAATACGCCCTCTTTCCGGACCGAAGGTGATTTGAAGCGCGATGAAAAAACCTGGAAAGCCAGTATTGCCAGCGCCACCATTGGCAGCAGTCACTTGACCGGAGAATTTGTCTATAACGGCGCAGATCACCCGCCGATGCTTTCAGGCACCCTAAAAGGAACCTCCCTGGTTCTGGCTGACCTAGGACCAACGGTGGGCGCCTCAACAACAAAAGCAGATGACGTCAAGAATACTTCTGGCAAGGTGTTGCCGAACCAACCGTTTGATTTGCCTGCATTGCGGGCCATGAATGCAGATGTAAACATCGACATCGACAATTTGGACCTGGGCAGCGAAATCCTGAAGCCGCTTCGCCCGCTGCGCGCTCATTTGTTATTGACGGATGGAATACTCCGGATTGCAGACATTGAAGCCAAAACTGCGCAAGGCGAATTGGTGGGCATGGTGCAACTGGACGGCCAAAAAGAACTCGCCCTTTGGGAACTGGACTTGAAGTGGAAAAACATCAAGCTGGAACAGTGGCTGAATTTAACCCGTTCGGAAAACCAGACCCCTTATGTCACTGGTGAGTTCAAGGGAGCCGCGCAACTGAAAGGTCAAGGCCGGTCAACTGCCGAAATATTGGCAAGTTTGAAGGGGCAGATCAGAACTGAAGTTGAAAACGGAACGATGTCGCATCTTGTGATTGAAGCTGCTGGGCTGGATGCGGCTGAAGCACTGGGGGTTTGGTTTAGCGGCGACAAGGTGTTGAATATAAGCTGCGCGGTGGCTGATCTGGAAGCGACTGAAGGAGTTCTTCGACCCCGTGTTTTTTTGATCGACACCCAGGACTCGGCACTGTGGGTCAATGGCAGCGTATCCATGCAAACAGAGGCGCTTGATTTGAAAGTGGCTGTAACCCCAAAGGACTTCAGCCCCATGAGCCTGCGTACGCCGCTGCTGATTTCCGGTTCAATGGGCTCACCCAATGTGTCATTGCAGAAAGGTCCATTGGCCAGCAAGGTGGCAAGTGCTGCGCTCTTGTCCTTGATCAATCCGTTTGCTGCCATACTTCCATTTGTAGACACGGGCACTCCGGATTCAGAACAAAACGCCAACAAGACCGGCTGCCACGATTTGGCGGCCAGGGCCAAGGCACAAAAGGCCAAAAGTGAGTAAAACGCTTCACCCCAGAAATTTGCACAACAATGGCTACGACTTTACAGCCCTTGTTGCTGCGCACCCTGTGCTTAAAAAACATGTGAAGCCAAACAAATATGGTGATGAGTCGATTGATTTTGCAGATGCAGCCGCAGTCAAGGCCTTGAACAGTGCTCTGCTCAAACATCACTATGGCATCGAGGCCTGGAACGTGCCAGAGGGTTATTTGTGCCCGCCGATACCTGGCCGCGTGGACTATATCCATTACGCAGCTGACCTGTTGCAGAGTAATGGCATTGTAGCGTCCGATTCACGCCCTGTCCGTATGCTGGACATTGGGACAGGGGCCAACGGTATTTACTCGCTTCTAGCCGCGCAAACCTATGGCTGGCTGTGTTCAGGCAGTGAAATAGATCCTGTTGCATTGAAGAATCTGTCAGCCATACTAGACAACAACCTGGAATTGAAACACAAGATCGAGTTACGTTTACAACGTGACAAACGAAAGATATTTGATGGTGTGATCAAACCCGGAGAGCGATTTGATTTGAGTGTATGCAACCCACCCTTTCATGCCTCGCAAAAAGAAGCCATGAAAAGCAACCAGCGAAAAGTCAACAGCCTAGCCTTCAACCGGGGGGAAAAAGCAGCCAGTAAGTCGAAACCATCGCTGAACTTTGGTGGTCAAAAAAATGAGCTTTGGTGTGAAGGTGGCGAACAGGGTTTTCTGCAAACCATGATCAATGAAAGTAGTCAATTTGCAAACCAGTGCCGCTGGTTCACCACGCTTGTATCAAAGGCTGAAAATGTTGCGCCGGCCAAGAACCTGATGCGCAGTGTGGGTGCCAGGCAAGTGCTTGAAGTGGAAATGGAACAAGGTAACAAGACCACGCGAATTGTTGCGTGGTCTTTTGTTTGATTGCCTTGGACGTTAAGGCTTAGCGTCGACGACCACCGCCCACCAACAGCAACAAGGCACCCGCTACAATGGAACCAACACCTGCCCACATTGGAACATTGACCTGCTTTTCCTGATCGACATTAATTTCTACAGAACCTATTTTGGCTGCGGTGGATTCTTCGGTGTAACTGAAACCACCATAAACAAGTCCCAAGGTACCTGCAACAATCAAGAGAACTCCAATTAGTTTCGTGGCTTGCATCTAGTTTTCCTCAAAAAAGTTGGTGGGGGTGAGCAAATAACGGATGCGCTGCAAATACGACATACAAGAAATTCAACATTCGTCTGGAGGTGCTGATCAAATGACGGACATGCGCGTTACTTGCGCAGTACTTCAAATTTTTCTGCAGCCTTTCTGCCAAACCAAGCAAAAGTGAAAGTCAAAATCAGGTAGTGCAAGGCCAGGTAATAGGCACAATAGTTGAGGACATATTGACAAATGTTTACTTGTGCTGAACTCATTGTGAAACTGGTCCCTCGATTTCAGTCGCGGAACGATCCGCATAAAAGAGGGAGTGTCAGACACGGCCATCAAATTCACAAATGAGGTAGTGGACCACCCCCGAACGGAGTGATCCCTTCGCCGACTTTATTTTTTGGCGATGATATAGACGGCGTGCACAATACCAGGAATGTAGCCCAGCAAGGTCAGCACAATGTTGATCCAGAAGTGTTTACCAAAACCTTCCTGCAAAAATACGCCCAGTGGTGGTATGAATATGGCAATCAGTATGCGAATAAAGTCCATTGATTCTCCTGCAAAACAACAGTGGATGAAATAGCTACTGCCCCATCATAAGAGCACTTGCGAACTTGTAACGCGATTGGACTGCAGAACGGAGACCTGAATTTCATTCAATCCTGAACCTTGCCACGCAAGGCCTTGACCTGTCCACGAATGGTTTTTCCCTGCAAGCGACGGCGGTTTGAACCCAAGGTTGGTCGAGTTACTCGACGGACCTTGTCTGGTTTGGCCACTTCGGCCACCAGTTCATTGAGCCGACACAAAGCATCAATACGATTTTGTTCCTGACTGCGAGAGGTTTGGGCCTTGATGACAATCACCCCCTCTTTGGTCAAACGCTGGTCTTGCAAGGCCAGTAACTTTTCCTGAATGTGTGCGGGAAGAGACGATGCGCGAATATCAAACCGCAGGTGAACTGCACTGGAAACTTTGTTGACGTTTTGTCCGCCCGCGCCCTGGGCACGAATGGCAGAAAACTCGACTTCAGACTCAAGGACTTTTATAGATTTAGTCAGCATGGAAGGAGCTTACCGCAGGTGAGTAAACAATACCCGGAGCAAACTTCAACAAGGCAGGTCAAGTACCCCATTGTGACAAAAAAACCTGCATGGCCCTTGCACCGCCTGATGTCAACAGTCCGATCAAGCCAGTAACGTTCAAGACGACAGTGCACCAAAAGATCCATTGAAAACTGTATTTTTTGTTCTTGTGTCTAAGCATTCGCTGTGCGGCCAATGCACCCGGCCAGCCACCAACCAGGGAAAGTATGTGCAAGGTGTTTTCTGAAGTTCGCCAGCGATTTTTCTTTGCAGCTGACTTGTCGAGAGCATACTCAGCAAACGTCACTGCACTGATGAAAAGATAAATACCAAAAAGCGCAAATGGCAAATAGCCCAAGTAAACAAGGGTCGCAAGAACCGTGAAAAATATGGAGGAAATCACAGGGAAAAAAGAAACAATTCGCGAAATTAAATGGCTTTTCCAAGCCGCCAGATTGTAGAACGACTCAAACCCAAACCGTCGGCTGCTTTTTGCACCTCGCCGTTGGCCAAACTCAAAGCCTGCCTAACAATGGCTGCACGATTGTCTTTGGAAGCCCGGGTGTAAGCCAAAGCCAATTCATTCATGGCATGGTCACCTTCAACAACACTGTGAACAGCGGTTCGAAAGAGTTCCGGCTTTGCTTCAGGCGTTTGAAGCAGATCAGGAAACCAGCCACGCCAATCTTGTATATCGCTTTCCTGAAGCATCAACACGGCTGCCCTGCGGCAAACATTTTTCAATTGCCGAATATTGCCAGGCCAAGGCAATGCTTTCAAAACTGGCAGGGCCACATTCAGAAACTCATCGAAACGTGCTTTGCTGACCCGCACGGGAGTTGTTCGCAAAAAGTAGCCCGCCAGTTCCGCGATGTCCTCAGAACGTTCACGCAGTGGCGGTATTTGAATCAACATTTCATTGAGCCTGAAATACAAGTCTTCGCGAAAACGCCCTTCTTCAACTGCCTGTTGCAAATTCACGTTGCTGGCGGCCAGCAAACGGAAGTCTACCTTGCGCGATGACACCGAACCAATTCGGCGCACAGTGCTGTCTTCGAGAATTCTCAACAGTCGGGTTTGAAACGCCATAGGCATGTCGCCGATTTCATCCAGAAACACAGTGCCACCCTGGGTGCTTTCGAACATGCCGGCGCGCCCTCCTTTGACGGCCCCGGAAAACGCGCCTTCTTCATAACCAAACAATTCACTTTCAAGCAGGCTTTCGGTCAGCGATGCACAATTGATGGCCACGAAGGGTTTTCCAGCCCGCGGGCTGGAGGTGTGAATGGATTGGGCCACCAATTCTTTGCCTACCCCTGTTTCGCCTTGAATAAGTACCGATAGGTCAATGCTTCCACAGAGGCGAATTGTGCTGCGCAGTTTGTCCATCGCGATGCTTGCGCCGATCAAGTCTTGCTCGGTGTGGTAGGTGTAGGTTTGATTGGTTCGACGCACGCCACCCGTGGCTTTGGCACCCGCCAGGCGAATGGCTTCTTCAAACGCCTTGACCACACCCTGGCGGGAATAAATCAGAATGGCGTCCATGCCCATTTCCTGGGCAATCTCGGTGACAAGCCCTGAACCGACTACCACCTGAACACCGAGTTGTGAGAGCTCTCGAACCGCGCGGCGTGCGTCTTCAGGGGTGCGGTAGGTGCGGGTGTTCAAAGGTACATCGAATGCACGCGCAAATTGTTCTAGTTCATCAAATGCATGTTCATAACTGACCAAGCCCACTGCAGCGGATGTCTTTCTGGCGGAGGCCAAGGCTTGCATCACGTCAAAACCGTCAGTGCGAATAATCACCAGTGGTGCTTCCAGCTGGTTTTGCAAAAACGCGCCATTGGAGCCCGCTGCAATAAACACATCAGCCGTGTCGGTGTAATAGCGGTTTCGCGCATAAGACAAGGCGTCTTCATAGGCCTTGGGCACCAACTCGATGTTGGCTGAATCGGCGTAGTCGCGGCCGATTTCCCGCAGGGTTCCCGCCAAAGCACTAATGCTGAACACCACAATTCTTGGTTTCATTTAAACCACCATTTTTATTTGAAACATCTTGCCGTCTCATTTTAGACAGCAATTCATTAAAACACCACCTTCATGACAGTAAGGAAAATCAAAAACCCACCCAAGTGACTGAAAAATATATGCTTTATTGGTAGCCACATTAGCTGGCACGAACCCTGCACTACATTGCGCCATACAACCAGGAGAATTCCATGACTCAAAATTCCGCAGGCGCACGTTTCCGCCAAGCTGTAAAAGAAGAACAACCTTTGCAAGTAATTGGCGCAATCAACGCCAACCACGCCTTGCTGGCCAAGCGCGCCGGCTTCAAAGCCATCTACTTAAGCGGTGGCGGTGTTGCTGCCGGTTCACTGGGTCTGCCTGACCTGGGCATTTCCGGCCTGGACGATGTGCTGACTGATGTACGCCGCATCACTGATGTTTGCGACACACCACTGCTGGTGGACGTGGACACCGGCTTTGGTTCCTCGTTTTTCAATATTGCCCGCACCACCAAGGCCATGATGAAAGCCGGTGCAGCCGCCATGCACATTGAAGACCAGGTGGGTGCCAAGCGCTGTGGCCACCGTCCCGGCAAAGCCATCGTGACCCAGGCTGAAATGGTCGACCGCGTGAAAGCCGCCGTGGATGCACGTGGTTCAGACGACTTCGTCATCATGGCCCGCACCGATGCGCTGGCTGTTGAAGGGTTGCAGTCTGCAATCGACCGTGCCTGCGCCTGCGTGGAAGCCGGTGCCGACATGATTTTCCCTGAAGCCATGACTGAACTGAGCATGTACCAGCAATTCGTGGATGCCGTGAAAGTGCCTGTGCTGGCCAATATCACCGAATTTGGTTCAACCCCCCTGTTCACCACTGAAGAGTTGAAAGGTGTGGGCGTGGGCTTGGTGTTGTACCCGCTGAGCGCATTCCGCGCCATGAACAAGGCCGCACAGAATGTGTACGAGGCTGTGCGCCGCGACGGCACACAGAAGAATGTGCTGGACACCATGCAAACCCGCATGGAGCTGTATGACAGCATTGGCTATCACGGCTTTGAACAAAAGCTGGATGCCCTGTTTCAGCAAAAATAATTTAACCAACTTTTTTACAGAACCCTATTTTGATTTTCAGGAGACAGAACATGTCTGAACAGCAAACAACAACCCCCGGCTTCAAGCCCAAGAAATCAGTTGCCTTGTCTGGCACTGCCGCCGGCAACACAGCCCTGTGTACCGTAGGCCGCACCGGCAACGATTTGGCTTACCGTGGTTACGACATTCTTGATTTGGCCACCACCACTGAATTTGAAGAAATTGCTTACCTGCTGGTGCATGGCAAGTTGCCCACCGTGGCTGAACTGGCTGGCTACAAGCAAAAACTGAAAGCACTGCGCGGTATTCCCGCTGGCGTGAAGCAGGCTCTGGAAGCCCTGCCCCCATCAGCCCACCCCATGGATGTGATGCGCACGGGCGTTTCCGTACTGGGTTGCCTGCAGCCTGAGAAAGACGACCACAACCACCCCGGCGCGCGCGACATTGCCGACAAGCTGATGGCCTCTTTGGGTTCCATGTTGCTGTACTGGTACCACTACAGCCACAACGGCAAGCGCATTGAAGTGGAAACCGACGACGATTCAATCGGCGGCCACTTCCTGCACCTGCTGCACGGCGAAAAGCCCCGCGACAGCTGGGTTAGTGCAATGCACACCTCGCTGATTCTGTACGCAGAACATGAATTCAACGCGTCCACTTTCACCAGCCGCGTGGTGGCCGGTACAGGTTCCGACATGTACTCCGCCATTTGTGGTGGCATTGGTGCCCTGCGTGGCCCCAAGCACGGCGGCGCCAACGAAGTGGCTTTCGAAATCCAGAAGCGTTACGACAACCCTGCAGAAGCCGAGGCCGACATTCGCGCCCGTGTTGAGCGCAAGGAAGTGGTCATCGGTTTTGGTCACCCTGTGTACACCGTGAGCGACCCCCGCAACGTGGTCATCAAGAAAGTGGCAGAAGACCTCTCCAAAGAACAGAACAACATGAAGATGTACGACATCGCCGAACGCCTTGAAAGCGTGATGTGGGAAATCAAGAAAATGTTCCCCAACCTGGACTGGTTCAGCGCCGTGAGCTACCACATGATGGGCGTGCCCACCGCCATGTTCACACCCCTGTTCGTGATTGCTCGCACTTCCGGCTGGAGCGCCCACGTGATTGAGCAACGCATTGATGGCAAGATCATTCGCCCAAGCGCCAACTACACAGGCCCTGAAGACCAGAAATTCGTGCCCATCAACGAGCGCAAGTAATACGGAACCAACATGAGCATGAACAAAGAATTTCGCAAACAACTGCCCGGCACTGCGCTTGATTTCTTCGACACCCAAGCGGCTGTGGATGCGATCGAGCCCGGCGCCTGGGACAAGCTGCCTTACACCAGCAAAGTGTTGGCCGAGCAACTGGTGCGCCGCTGCGAGCCGTCTGCATTGACAGACAGTCTGAAGCAACTGGTGTACCGCAAGCGCGACCTGGACTTTCCCTGGTACCCCGCACGCGTGGTGTGCCACGACATTCTGGGCCAAACTGCCCTGGTGGATTTGGCAGGCCTGCGCAACGCCATTGCAGACCAGGGCGGTGACCCGTCACTGGTGAACCCCGTGGTGCCCACGCAATTGATCGTGGATCATTCACTGGCCGTGGAATGTGGCGGCTTTGACCCCGATGCATTCCAGAAAAACCGCGACATTGAAGAACGCCGCAACGAAGACCGTTTCCACTTCATCAACTGGACCAAGACTGCATTCAAGAATGTGGACGTGATTCCAGCGGGCAACGGCATCATGCACCAGATCAACCTGGAAAAAATGTCGCCCGTGGTTCAGGTTCGTGAAGGCGTAGCTTTCCCCGACACCTGCGTCGGCACTGACAGCCACACACCACACGTGGACGCGCTTGGCGTGATTTCCATTGGTGTAGGTGGTCTGGAAGCTGAAACAGTGATGCTGGGCCGTGCATCCATGATGCGACTGCCCGATATCGTTGGCGTGGAACTGACTGGCAAGCGCCAGCCCGGCATTACGGCCACCGACATCGTGCTGGAACTGACCGCATTCCTGCGCAAGGAACGTGTTGTCGGTGCCTACATCGAATTCTTCGGTGAAGGTGCCAACAGCCTGAGCATTGGCGACCGCGCCACCATTTCCAACATGACACCGGAATACGGTGCCACCGCCGCGATGTTCTACATCGACGAGCAAACTATTGACTACCTCAAGCTGACTGGCCGTGAAGACGAACAGGTCAAGCTGGTAGAACAGTACGCCAAACACACTGGCCTGTGGGCCAGCAAAATGGTGGGTGCTGAATACGAACGCGTGTTGAGCTTTGACTTGAGCAAGGTTGTGCGCAGCATGGCTGGCCCTTCCAACCCACATGCACGCGTGGCCACCAGTGACCTGGCTGCCAAGGGCATTGCCGGCAACCTGGACGCAGCACGCGCACAGGAAGCCGAAGGCCTGATGCCCGATGGCGCAGTGATTATTGCCGCCATTACAAGCTGCACCAACACCAGCAACCCGCGTAATGTGGTGGCTGCTGCCCTGTTGGCCCGCAAGGCCAATGAACTGGGCCTGGTGCGCAAGCCCTGGGTGAAGTCCTCTTTCGCACCGGGTTCGAAAGTGGCCGAGTTGTATCTGAAAGACTCGGGCCTGTTGCCTGAACTTGAAAAACTGGGCTTTGGCATTGTGGCGTTTGCATGCACAACCTGCAACGGCATGAGCGGTGCGCTTGACCCTGTTATTCAGCAGGAAATCATTGAGCGCGATTTGTATGCCACAGCCGTATTGAGCGGCAACCGCAACTTCGATGGACGCATTCACCCCTACGCAAAGCAAGCCTTCCTGGCTTCGCCCCCGCTGGTGGTGGCTTACGCCATTGCGGGCACAATCCGCTTTGATATCGAACAGGATGTGCTGGGTGTGGTCGATGGCAAGGAAATTCGCCTGAAAGACCTGTGGCCTTCAGACGAAGAAATCGACGCGATTGTGAAGCAGTTCGTGAAGCCTTCACAGTTCCGCGAAATCTACATTCCGATGTTTGATTTGGGTGCAATTGAAGAAGCGAAAAGCCCGCTGTACGACTGGCGCCCGCAAAGCACCTACATTCGTCGCCCGCCCTACTGGGACACAGAAGGTCAAGGCGCTTTGGCAGCACGTCCACGCACACTGAAAAACATGCGCCCATTGGCGGTGCTGGGTGACAACATCACGACTGATCACCTCAGCCCATCGAACGCGATCATGATGAACAGTGCGGCCGGTGAATACCTGCACAAAATGGGCTTGCCTGAAGAAGACTTCAACAGCTACGCCACGCACCGCGGTGACCACCTGACTGCGCAACGCGCCACTTTTGCCAACCCCACATTGCTGAACGAAATGGTTCGCGATGAGAACGGCAATGTGAAAAAAGGCTCGCTGGCCCGCATTGAACCGGAAGGCAAAGTGACCCGCATGTGGGAAGCCATTGAAACCTACATGGACCGTGGGCAACCGCTGATCATTATTGCGGGTGCTGACTACGGTCAGGGTTCTTCACGCGACTGGGCCGCCAAGGGCGTTCGCCTGGCCGGTGTGGAAGCCATTGTTGCTGAAGGTTTCGAGCGTATTCACCGCACCAACCTGATTGGCATGGGCACCCTGCCCCTGGAATTCAAGGCAGGCGACACGCGCCACACCTACAACATCGACGGCACGGAAGTGTTTGAAGTGGTGGGCGATCGCAGCCCGCGTGCAACCCTGACTGTGGTCATGACCCGCAAGAATGGCGAGCGCGTGGAATTCCCCGTGACTTGCCGTTTGGACACAGCCGAAGAAGTTTCAATTTACGAAGCTGGCGGCGTGTTGCAGCGTTTTGCGCAAGACTTCCTGGAAGGAAAAGCTGCATGACCACTCAACAAATAAAAGTGCCCGCCACCTACATGCGTGGCGGCACCAGCAAGGGCGTGTTTTTCAGGTTGCAGGACTTGCCGCAAGCCTGCCAGCAACCGGGCGAGGCGCGTGACAAGTTGCTGTTGCGCGTTATCGGCAGTCCCGACCCCTACGGCAAGCAAATTGACGGCATGGGTGGTGCAACATCTTCCACCAGCAAAACCGTGATTTTAAGCAAGAGCAGCCAGGCCGATCACGATGTGGATTACCTGTTTGGTCAAGTGTCGATCGACAAGGCTTTTGTGGACTGGAGCGGCAACTGCGGCAACCTGTCTTCAGCAGTCGGTTCATTCGCGGTGGCCAGCGGTTTGGTGGATTCAGCGCGTGTGCCGCACAACGGCGTTTGCGTGGTGCGTATTTGGCAAGCCAACATTGGCAAAACCATCATTGCGCATGTGCCCATCACCGACGGCCTGGTGCAGGAAACAGGCGACTTTGAACTCGACGGGGTGACATTCCCGGCGGCTGAAGTGGTGCTTGAATTCCTGGACCCAGCCGATGAAGGTGAAGACGGTGCTGCAGGTTCCATGTTCCCCACCGGCAATTTGGTGGACGACCTGGAAGTGCCCGGCATCGGCACACTGAAAGCCACGCTGATCAATGCCGGCATTCCCACGATTTTCGTGAATGCCGATAGCATTGGCTACACCGGGTGCGAATTGCAAGACCACATCAACAGCGATGCTGAAGCCTTGAAAAAATTCGAAACCATTCGCGCCCACGGCGCGGTGAAGATGGGTTTGATCAAGCACATTGATGAGGCTGCAAAACGCCAGCACACGCCCAAGGTGGCGTTCGTGGCACCACCACAAACCTACACCAGTTCAAGCGGCAAAGTGGTTCAGGCCGAGGGTGTTGATTTGCTGGTGCGCGCCATGAGCATGGGCAAACTGCACCATGCCATGATGGGTACTGCGGCGGTTGCCATCGGTACGGCTGCGGCTGTTCCAGGTACTTTGGTGAACTTGGCAGCCGGGGGAATTGAACGAGAAGCTGTTCGCTTTGGCCACCCCAGCGGCACCTTGCGTGTAGGCGCGCAAGCAGTCATGGAAAACGGCCAGTGGGCCGTGAAAAAAGCCATCATGAGCCGCAGTGCGCGGGTGTTGATGGAAGGCTGGGTACGGGTACCCGGCGACACGCTGTAAATTCTGCTGAAGTAAATGACATGCACAAGGAACTAGTTTCCTTGTGCTGTCACCAAAAACGTCAAGTTTCGTTTCTCAAGCATGGCAAGGTGTGGTGAAGAATTTAAAGCATCAACGCCACAATGGCCCAGTTCCACAAGCTGGTACAGCCACCCCTCCGTTGAGTCACCCATCCTAGTTACACCCCCTGAGGTTCACTAAGCTCGCAGCTCTCCATTCTGTACCACCATAACAATGAGGAGCAATAAATGCCTGTCAGTGAATCAATTCATTCCAATATCACCCACCTGAGCCTAAGCGAAGGGGCGCTGAGTTTATCAAGTCAAAGTTCTGCTTCACCCGGAATGGAAGACCTACAGCCGGTGCTGCTTGAACTCGCGGTCAAAGGCTTGCCCGAACAGCAAGTGCAGGCTGTGCAAACGCTGCTGATCACTCTGGAGAAAACACCAGATCTGACCACGAACCAGGTCTTTGAACTGACGAGCCGCACCATGCCGGAACTGTTGGCCAAACCCGAGGCGCTGGCCAACGTATTCAAATACCTTAATTGCCGGTTCATGATCAATGAGCAAATGAAATGCACAGTTGAACACCCCGGATTCCAATACAAACATTCCTTGAGGGGCAGCGTTTCTTCACTTTCACGTCTACAGGCCGAGAACAATCCCCTCGAGAGCGGTAGCGAAAGCAGTTTCAGAATATCGCCAGTTCTCACTGCCCACCCTACCCAGCTAAACCGTCCGGAAAGTGCAGACAAACTGTTGAAAGGACTTCCTGCGGTGTTGAGTGGCCAGAAGCCGGTTGGAGAGTTTTGCTCGGAGCTCTGGAATGTGGTTGGACCCAGACCTCAGAAACCAAAGATCAGCGATGAAACACAATGTTTTCGAGCCCCACTCAAACACATGATGGAGGCCAGTGCACGAACCCACAAATTGATTCGCGACGCCATGGTGGATCAAGGCAAGCCTCCAATTCAAAAACCAGTTGTTGAAGCCGGCAACTGGATTTCAGGCGATCGGGATGGTAACCCGACCATTCGACCGGAGGACCTGGAAAATGCATTGAAGCAATCCTGTAGCCTGGCCTTTGAAATTTACAGCAACAAGCTGGAACCTCAGAAAGACAGCAAACCTGACAGCCTACCCAATTTGTTCATCAAGGCTGGGAACAAACAACATTTGAACCAGTTGCGAAACCAAGTTGAAGCCACGCAAAAAAGGCTGCTGCACCATGTTCCGGCAAACACAGGGGAAGCTGGGTTTCGAGACCCTGGCGAGTTCGTAACGCATCTGAAAACCCTGCGCGATGATCTGGACTGGGATGCGCTTGACATCATTGATCAAGATATTTTGGATCGAAAACTCGATCAATTGATGCTGTCTGTAAAAACTTTTGGATTTCATGGTGCGAGCACCGACATTCGACAGAATAGCGAGGTGAACGAACGCACAGTTCACTCCTTGTTGAAAGCAGCCAACCCGAATGCGGATTATTTGTCTCTTCCTGAAGATGACCGCATCAGCCTGCTGAATCAGGTACTGAACGAGCCAGCACCCTTGCACATGGAAGGCTCATTGACCAGCAACCAGCCTGACATTCAATTGGAGCTGGATTTTCTTCACACCTACCAAGGCCTTCGTGAACGTTTTGGGCCACAGGCCCTGCAAAACATTATTACAGCCAACACTGAAACCCCGAGCGACATGCTGGAGGTTTGCTTTCTGCTGAAGTACGCGGGCCTGATTGAGCCGGGCAAACCGAGCATGAATGTGGTGCCCTTGATCGAGACAGTGCCCGATCTGAAAAACGCCAGCCGCCTGTTGAAAAACATGCTGGAGAACACCTGGTACCGTGGAAAACTGGCAGCCGAGGGCGATATTCAACAGGTGATGCTGGGCTACAGCGACAGCATGCGGTCGAACGGCATTACCGCAGCCGCCTGGGAGGTTCACAAGAAAAGCAGCGAGCTCACGGATTTGGCAGCCGAATATGGCGTGAAAATTCATCCTTTTCACGGACGAGGTGGCACGCCGGCTCGAGGTGCGCGGCCCGAAGGTTACAGCAAGGAAATTGCCTATCAGGACGGTGCATCGCTGATGACAGGACTTCGTCAAACCGAGCAGGGTGAAGAAGTCATCAAGAAGTTTGGAACCCGTGCACTGGCGGACAAAAATGTCGCCGAAATGGTGACTGCGACACTGGACACCAGCGCCAGAGGAAGTGACACCCAAATCAGGAAGTTCGCCAAAACCATGGACTGGCTGGCCAACAAAGCGGATCAAACCTATCGGGAACTGTACACCCCGGCACTGGCCAATTTCCTGAAAAGAACCACCCCACTGGAATATGTCGCGCTGAGCAATGCGGGTAGCCGCCCCGCGAGCCGAAGAGCCAATCTGCAAGGGCAGGAATACCTCGACAAACTGCGTGCCATTCCTTATGTGGCGGCATGGAACCAGTCGGGTTCACATGCTGTGGCCTACTATGGGTTGGGGAAAGCCTTGAGTGACTATGTGAACCAGCCCGATGGAAAAGCCACTTTGCGCATGAAAGAGCTGACCCAGATGTACAAGGAATGGCCATTTTTCAAAAACCTCATTGACCGTTCAGCCACTGCCCTTGGAGAGGCCAATATCGAGGTTGCGGGACACTATTCAGCCCTGTCACCAGACACTTCAGCAATTTTTGAAAAAATCAGGGCTGAACACAAACGCACGGAGGACATGATTGGCTTGATCAGCGGAGACAACTTTGAGGTGAAGGAATCCGCTACAGACAGCCTTCGCCTGTTCGCGCATGCCGCCCAAGTAGAACTTCTGCGACGGGCAAACAGATCACCTTCTCAGGCTGACCTGCTGAAAAAGGAATTGGCCATGTCAATTCAAACATTGGCCAATGCCTTGGGGCGATTTGGTTAAATGCCAGCGTGTATGGGCGGACGCTTGTCTGCCCAAGGTTTGGCCTGCTCTAACTGGGCGGCCAGACCCAGCAAAACATTTTCCTCGCCAAACCGGCCGGTGAACATCATGCCAACCGGAATATTCTGTGCATTCCAGTGAAGCGGGACGCTCATTGACGGTTGGCCAGTGACGTTGGCCGGCATGGTTTGCGAACAATACTGATAGACCCGACGCCCAGCCTTCAAAACAAAGTCTTTCTGCTTGGCGATGAACCCAATGGGCAAATAGCTGAGCGCTTTCAGTTCAATCAATTCCTGCGGCGTAGGGCGCAAACCACCTACAGCGATCGGCAATTCACCGAGGGTGCTGGTCAACAGGGCATCGTAGGGTTCAAAAAAGGTCATCCACTGCCGTGAAAACTGCGCCATGGTCCATACCGCATTGGCCACATCGGCACCATTGAAGCTGCGCCCCAATTTCATCAGCGCCCAGGTTCTGGCTTCAAAATCGGAAGGTTTGCTTTTGCGACCCAGAATGCGTTCTCCCTCTTTCAGGGTAGCTGCCATTTCTGAACACACCAGCACGGTGTAGGCGTAAATGAACTCTTCCTTGTTGATGGGTAACTTCACTTCTTCGCAAATGTGGCCCAGGCTTTCCAACAACTTGACGGTTTCAAGCACCCCCTGCCGGCAATCTTCATGCAAGGTCTCGCCCAAGGCGGGGTCAAGCGACCAGGCAATCTTAAGCTTCTTAGGCTTTGCAGCAATGGCACCGGCGTAGCTGCCTGCCGGGGGCGCAATGCGCAACAACTGCCCGGGGTAATTGCCTTGCAGGCAATCCAGCATGTGCGCGGAATCGCGAACGGTGCGCGAGACCACATGCTCGGCGATGAAACCGAACCAGCCATCAGGGTGATCAGGGCCCGAAGGTACCCTTCCCCTTGTGGGCTTCAGTCCAAACAAACCTGTGCAGGAAGCAGGCACTCGAATCGAGCCACCACCGTCACTGGCACTGGCCATGGGTACGATACCCGCAGCAACTGCGGCCGAAGCACCGCCGCTGGACCCCCCAGGGCTGCGCAATGGATCCCAAGGGTTGCGACAAGGCCCAGTCAGTTCCGGCTCGGTCGAAGGCGTAATACCAAATTCAGGCGTGGCAGTTTTCCCGAATATGTTTAGGCCAGCGCGTTTAAAACGGGCCACGTACTCTGAATCCGCATTGGGTATGTAACCTCTGTAGAAGCGACTGCCGCAACTCATTTCCACGCCGGCGTAACTGGCGATCAAATCCTTCAGCAAAAACGGAACCCCGGCAAACGCTCCTTCCACTGTCTCTTTGGATCGCGCGCGGGCAATGTCGTACATGGGTCGAATGACCGCATTGATACGTGGGTTTATTTTCTCGGTGCGCAAAATACTTTCTTCAAGCAGTTCGGCTGCAGTCACCTGGCCGGCTTTGACCAAATCAGCCAGGCCCAACGCATCATATTGATCGTATTCCTTGAATCCTGTCATTTTTCTGAGCCTCTGTGAATTTGAAATGATTACACCGTATAGGTGAATATATTACCCCACTCAGGTAATACTCACCCCGGGTGAAAACCTGAACAATAGGTCATCAAAACATTTACTCGGCCCTATTGTTTGCATGAAACCAAGTTCACGTCCCTGCGTAGTTTTAAGTGACTACCCCATCAAAATGATGGCATACCAACGCTTCCTGAGCGGCTTGGGTGAGAACGGCGTACTTGCCCTCAGAACTCTGTCAATGGACGACATCACGTTCGGAAACAAGGCAAAACTGGTGGTTTGCGACATGAATGTCATGGAAGAACTCGAGGCAGAGACGTTGGCGCAAATTGAAGAACTGTTTCCCTTGGCCAATATTCTTTTTTTGGAAGAAGACCACAGCGACATGAAAATTCGCTTTGCTGGTCAGAGGGATATATGCCGACTGGGCAAACTGGCTGAGATCAATGTGATTTACTCCACCATCAAGGAACTGCTTTTGCAGTCCAGCCATGCATTAACCTGTCTTACGGACAAACAAGCGAGACAAGCTGAACAAACATGAAAAAAGCCACCCCGCAGGGTGGCTTTTTTTATTACGCAGCCAATACTGCCTTGTTCGCAATGTCCACGAACTCCGGAATCTGGTCGAAGTTCATGTAGCGGTATACGTCGCTGGATACATTGTCCAACAATTTAACCTGCGCCATGTATTCTTCCACGGTCGGGATCTTGCCCATCAATGCACACACTGCCGCCAATTCTGCGGAGCTGAGATACACGCGGGTGTCGATGCCCAAGCGGTTCGGGAAGTTACGTGTTGAAGTTGACACGGCTGTAGAACCCTTGCGGATTTGTGCCTGGTTGCCCATGCACAGTGAACAACCTGGCAATTCCATGCGCGCGCCAGTGCGGCCCAAAATGCCGTAATAGCCTTCTTCGGTCAGGATGTGCTGGTCCATCTTGGTGGGAGGCGCAATCCACAAACGTGTTGGAATGTCGCTCTTGCCTTCCAGAACCTTGCCTGCTGCGCGGAAGTGACCAATGTTGGTCATGCAGGAACCGATGAACACTTCATCAATCTTGTCGCCGGCCACTTCACTCAGGAACTTCACATCATCGGGGTCGTTCGGGCAGGCCAGAATGGGTTCCTTGATGTCGGCCAGATCGATTTCAATGACTGCTGCGTATTCTGCGTCTGCGTCGCCTTTCAACAACTCAGGGTTGGCAATCCACGCTTCCATGGCCTTGATGCGGCGTGTCAAGGTGCGCACGTCCTGGTAACCCTGCGCAATCATCCACTTCATCAAAGTGATGTTGGAACGCATGTATTCAATGATGGGTTCCTTGTCCAGGTGCACGGTACAACCGGCAGCAGAACGCTCTGCAGACGCGTCTGACAATTCAAAAGCCTGTTCAACTTTCAGTTGCGGCAGACCTTCGATTTCCAGAATGCGGCCAGAGAAAATGTTCTTCTTGCCTTTCTTTTCAACAGTCAGCATGCCGGCACGGATTGCGTACAGGGGAATTGCATTGACCAGGTCACGCAATGTCACGCCAGGCTGCATTTCGCCTTTGAAGCGAACCAGCACAGATTCGGGCATGTCCAGAGGCATAACACCTGTGGCGGCGGCAAAGGCCACCAAACCGGAACCAGCCGGGAAAGAAATACCGATCGGGAAACGTGTGTGTGAATCGCCACCAGTGCCCACGGTGTCGGGCATCAACAGACGGTTCAACCAGCTGTGGATCACGCCATCACCGGGACGCAGGGCAACGCCACCGCGGTTCTCAATGAAGTCGGGCAGTTCGTGGTGCATTTTCACGTCGACTGGCTTGGGGTAAGCAGCGGTGTGGCAGAAAGACTGCATGACCAGGTCAGCAGAGAAACCCAGGCAGGCCAGGTCTTTCAATTCGTCACGAGTCATTGGGCCAGTGGTGTCTTGCGAACCCACAGTGGTCATCCTGGGTTCACAGTAAGTACCAGGGCGAACACCGTCAACGCCACAGGCCTTGCCAACCATTTTCTGGGCCAGGCTGTATCCGCGAGTGGAAGCTGCTTGTGAAGATGGGCGACGGAACACGGGCGATGGGCCATGGCCCAATTCAGCGCGGGCACGGTCTGTCAAACCACGACCGATGATCAATGGAATACGGCCACCGGCGCGTACTTCGTCGAACAACACGTCGGTTTTAACACTGAACTCGGCAATCACAACGCCGTTTTTCAGGGCCTTGCCTTCGAAGGGGCGCAGTTCAATTTCGTCGCCCATGTCCATCTGGCTGACATCCAGTTCGATTGGCAATGCGCCTGCATCTTCCATGGTGTTGAAGAAAATCGGCGCAATCTTGTTGCCCAGGCAATAACCACCAAAACGCTTGTTCGGAATGAAGGGGATGTCATCGCCTGTGAACCACAACACGCTGTTGGTGGCTGATTTGCGGGAAGAACCTGTACCGACCACGTCGCCAACGTAAGCGATCTGATTGCCCTTGGCGATCAGTGCCTGCAATTGCTTGATGGGGCCAACCTTGCCTGGCTCGTCTGCTTCAATGCCGGGGCGCGGGTTTTTCAACATGGCCAATGCGTGCAATGGAATATCGGGGCGGCTCCAGGCGTCAGGTGCTGGTGACAGGTCGTCGGTGTTGGTTTCACCAGTGACCTTGAATACAGTCAACTTGATGCTTGTTGGCACTTCAGGACGGCTTGTGAACCACTCGGCATCGGCCCAGCTTTGCATCACTTTCTTGGCAGTCGCGCTGCCCTTGTCGGCCAGGTCTTTCACGTCGTGGAAATAATCGAACATCAGCAGTGTTTTGGACAATGCTTCGGCAGCGATTTCGCCTACTTCAGCGTCATTCAATGCGTCGATCATTGGCTTGATGTTGAAACCACCCAGCATGGTGCCCAGCAGGAAGGTGGCCTTCTTGCGGTCAATCAACTTGCAGCTGTCGGAGCCATTGACGATGGCAGCCAAAAATGCGGACTTTACTTTCGCGGCGTCATCAACGCCAGCAGGCACGCGGTTGGTGATCAGGTCAAGCAGGAATTCTTCTTCGCCTGCGGGCGGGTTTTTCAGCAACAAAACCAGATCAGCGGTTTGCTGGGCAGACAAAGGCAATGGTGGAATGCCCAACGCTGCGCGCTCGGCAACGTGTTGGCGATAGGACTCAAGCATGAGATCTCCCTTAGATGGGTGAGGGTCAATAGAAACTGGTTGATTTTGAGGCAGTTCGTGAAAGCACACAAGTGCTGCAATGCAAAAAACAGTGAAGTTTCAAACCTGTTTTAAAAACACTGCGCGTGGGTGCAAAACAGCCCATCAGTCTTATATATGATATAGGACTTTCCCCTGTTGTTAAAGGGGATTTTGCTGAATAGGTGGGGTTTTAGAAGGTGCAATCAATTTGCCTGCTGGTACTTCGCTGGACTAGAGCCTGTGACCCGCTTGAACGCATGTGTAAAGGCGCTTTGGTCGTTGTAGGCCAGCAAATTGGCAATGTCTGCCAAACTCAAATTGCCTGCATTCAGGCAGCTCTTGGCCATCTCCACACGCACGCTTTCAAGTTCATGGCGAAAGCTGCTGCCTTGCTCTTGCAGACGTCGTTGCAAGCTTCGGCCGCTGGTGCACAGACGACGTGCCACCTCATCCAGATTGGGCAAGCCGGCTGATATGGATTCCTGCAAGGCCTTCTGCAAGCCGGGAATTGTTTCCTCGCCAGCCTTGACTTGGGACAATAACAATTGCGCTTGCTGATCCAGCATGGTGCGCATGACCGAGTCAGCCGATTTCAAAGGCGCGTCTAGCAAGGTAACCGGCCAAACCACCTCGGTAACTTGTTGGTTGAAATGAACATCACAACCAAAAAACGCCCTGAAATCTTCCTTGTTGCCTGGTTCAGCGTTGATGAACTGAACCTTGAGAGGATCCACAGGAACAGCAACCAGATGGCGTGTGAAAGCCACGAGCACACCAATAGCCACTGAATCAACCCAATGACCCGGCTTGCCGCGCTCGGCCCCCCACTGCAGAAGCAATTGGTCTTCACTGAAATTCACTTGCAGAGAATTCACGCTGTACACCAGATTTTCAAATTGCTGCAAACGGGCAAAAGCTTCACCCAGATTATTGCAGCAACTTGCGACATAGCCGAGCAAACCCATATTGGCTGGGCGGACATGCGCAGCCAGCTTCAGGGGCATGGCAGGGTCCTCAAGCTGTTGATAAGTCCAATCCAGCATGGCCTGCCACTGCAACACATTGACCCGGTTCAAATCACCCGCAGCAGGACGTGCAAATGGCAGGCGCTGTGACACATCTGGACGAGCATGATCAAGCCAGTCGAACAGCAAATTGACATAGCTGGCAGAAACATGACCGGAATTAGAGAGAGCGTTCATTATTTGACAACAGGTATTGTCAGAAGAGTTTTTCCTGCTCTATGCTAGCGCGTAATCAATTCACCCACACACTCTTGTCCCAATCGCATCATGAAAAAAAATTCAAATCCGCTACGTCGCCTCCCTGCCCTTGTGGCCACAGCAGCTTTACTTACCCTGAGTGGCTGCGGCTACAAACAGCCCGAAGGAGAAATTCAGGGCGCTGCTGGCTTTGCCATTGCTGCCGAGCGGGCAATTTCTGGACTGCAACGCAAAGTGGTTCAAATCGACGGTTTTGTGGTGCCTTATCTGCAAGGTGGCAAAGGTGAACCCCTGGTGCTGATTCACGGTTTTGGCGGCTCGAAAGACAACTTCAACCGTGTGGCGTATTACCTGACGAATCATTACACCGTATACGCCATTGATGTGCCGGGCTTCGGTGCATCCACCCGGGACCTCGACGCAGATTATGTAATCAACACCCAAATTGATCGTGTGCACGAAATCATCGAAAAACTGGGTCTGAAACAGCCACATATTGGCGGTAATTCCATGGGTGGCTGGATCAGCGGCGCCTATGCAGCCAAGTACCCGGACGATGTGGCGTCCATCTGGTTTCTGGCTCCAGCGGGTTTGCTGGAATCCAGGAAATCTGAAGTGATTCAACAATTCGAGAAAACCGGCGAGATCGTTTTGACCGCCAGCAACCGCGAAGAATTTGAAAAAATTGTGGATGTAGTGATGTTCAAGCGCCCTGCTTTTGCGCCGGGATTTGTCGTGGAAGCAATGGCCGCCCGCGCCGCGGCAGACCAGACCTTGCACCAGAGAATCTATAAAGACTTCAAGTCTGTACCTTCCGACCTGGCCACTGCCCTGTCTAAATCAAATTACAAAGGGCCAGCTTTGATTGTTTGGGGCAAGGAAGATCGTGTGTTGCACGTGGATGGTGCCGCTGAATTGAAAACGGCCATGCCTGGGTTTGACGTGATTCTGATGGATCAGGTTGGGCATGTCCCGATGATGGAAAAGCCTGAGCAGGTCGCGGCGGATTACGTGAAATGGCGGGAAGCGATTGCCAAGTAAGGTACTGAACTGTGTTTGATCATGCGGTTTGTTGATGCTCACAGTACGTGTCGCGTCATCCCGCCTTGGCGGGCTTTTATCCCTTCTCGATTGCTGGCTCGGGGCATGCGAAATGCCAAAGGCATGTTCGCATCGCTTCCTTGCGGAATCGCCCCTCGCTGCGCATCAAGCGGGAGGCCCACCTGAATCGACAGAATGATCGCAAAATCGCACAGTGAGCCAAAACCGCTGGCGACGCGCCAAGTCCGCAGCAGCTTGATCAAAGCCAGTCCCTCATGCAAGCTCACAGCAGTCGGCGAACAACAGAACCCACGTTGGCACGTCACAGTTATCTTCGCGCGAGAAGCCTTGCCAATTTCACTTGGTCCCGACATTCAAGGCCCGCCCGCCGTTCTCCACCTAGCAATGGATTAGACGCGAAGCGGCTCCGCAAGACGCGTTAGCGTTTGCGGTATCCATTGCAAGGTGGAAAAGGAACGGCCACCGTCCCGAACTTGCACGTGGGGCGGGACTGTCGGGACAAGTGACATGGCACGGCTTCGAAGTGCGAAGCGGGGCTATCGGCATAAGTGATATGGCGAGGCGTTGAAGCGCGAAGCGCAACAGCATGGCAAGGCAAGGCTTCGAAGTGCGATGCAACGCTGTCGAAACGAGTAAAAGGGTGGAATTGACCTTGTTTTTTGGCGCGATTTCACAAAAAAATAGGCTTGAACTCACAATATTTCTTGCGAAAACACCCGCACAATCCAAACATCAAAAAAACCAACACGCGGAGACACGCATGGAACAGTTGATCAATCAGGCAATGCCCACTTTCAACCTCCTGTTCGGCCCCAACCCGGACTGGAAGCAGGTTTTTCTTACCCTGCTAACCCCTTTGTTTCTGGGTGCCACTTTGGTGGAATACCTTCATCTGAAGAAGGTAGGTAAATCTTTCTTCTTCAAGAAAAATGAGGTTGTCACCAACATGCTGCTCGGTGGTAGCTACCAAGCCATGGAGTTGGTGTGGTTTGCCTTGTTTGTATCGGCTTTCATGGAATGGATTTACACATTCCGCATTGCAACCATTGAGGTCACCCCCCTAAGCTTCGCGGCCCTGCTGTTCGGCATCGAGTTTTGTTACTACTGGTTTCACCGCGGCAGCCACCGCGTGCGTTGGTTCTGGTGTGCGCATGTCGTACACCACAGTGGTGAAAACATGACCACCACCACGGCCATGCGGCAAAGCCTTTTCTATGCTGTGAACCTGCATCAGATTTTCTGGGCGCCCATGCTGATCATTGGTTTTCCGGTTTGGGCAGTTTTGCTGGCTTACGGAATGAATCTGGGTTATCAATACTTCGTACACACCCAGGCAGTCGACAAATTTCCGAAGTGGTTTGAATTCATTTTCAACACACCCAGTCATCACCGCGTTCACCATGGGAGAAACGACGAATACATCGACAAGAACTACGGTGGCGTGTTGATCATCTGGGATCGACTCTTTGGAACATTCGAACCTGAAGTTGCACCGGTTGAATACGGCATTGTGCGACAACCCAAAACCAACAACATCTGGACACTCAACACCCACGAATGGCGAGACATGTTCAGTGATGCCCTCAAACCTGGGCCGATGTTGCAACGCCTCAAACACATCTGGGCACCACCCGAGTGGGTCAGACCAGACCTGATGGATCAGTCCAACCTGCGCGACAAAATAAATTAGACAAACTTCTCGTACTACAATGGGTAGACCACCACAAGGACTACCCATGCGCAGAAAACCACTCAACACCGCCTCACGATCCAAATTGTCCAAGTACGCCAAGCCTTTGGCGAATCTGGCCATTTTGCTTGCAGACGCTGGAAGCCGGCTTGAGCGACGGTTTTGGAAAAAGAAGTTGTTTGCAGCGCTGGCCCCCATGCTGGAGGGCCGCAGCGACACCACGCTGATGCAAACACTTGACCACCTGTACAGCACAAACTACCGCGCCTACGATGAACTGGCCTTTGCCATTGAAAACACGGTGGAGAGCCCCGAACTGGGTCAGGAAGAAGATATTCTGCTGCTGGCTGCACCTGTTTTGGCTTGGTCAACCTACAACATTCCTTCCGGGAAAATTGAAGAGGCCACGGTTGCTGAATTCACCGCTTTGCTTCAGAAAAATGTGCTGTCAGACCATGCTCACCTGGTGCTCACCAACATGCTGTTCAGCCCGGATCAACTGCCCGAAAGTTACACCGCAGCGGCGGAACTTGCACGACAACTGGGACAAGCCGCGATTGACCGAGTGAAGGTCAGGATTGACACCGAGAACTTGCCAGCCACTCAAAGCTTTTTAAGCGATGTGCGCTACCTGATCGGCGCAGTCTCTGTCCCTGCCGGCCAACCTGCGTTCAAATGGCAAGTGGAAGCACACAGCAACGGCACCCTGCTGAGCAAGGAAGAGGTATTAACCAATTGGCGCCTCACTGGTGGCCAAGCCTTGCAGACCATCATGCCCGGCTGTCTGCTTGAGCTGATGCTGCCCAATGGACTTTACAATGCTTGCCGCGAAGCTGAAAAGGAAGCACGCGCCTATTCAGTACGTGCGTCAGCAGCCTTCCTTGAAACTGCGCTTGATGTTCCCACACAGAAGATCCATGCCAGCGTGGGCGCTTTTGTAGACCGCGGTGAAATTGAAGAATATCGAATTGGCTTTTCAGTTGAAGGCAACGCAGACATTGTGCATGGCGTGGTTTGGCCACTCATCGGTGAGGAGTATGGCAACGAACCCGACCCCGTCTATGAAAAAGACATTGAAAGCGAACCCGACAACCCGGTCATTCGATCCAAAATCGAGGCATTGCTCAAGGAAGTGGGCATTCGCCAAATCAAGGTTCTAGAAGAGAGATTCCCGCTGGAATATTGCGAGGATTGCGGCTCCCCACTCTATCCCAACCCGGAAGGCGAGCTGATGCACGCCGAGCTACCGGAAGACTCTGAATTGCCCAACAGCATGCACTTGCATTGAGGGCTCGGTAGACACCACTACCACTGGTTTTGCAATACGGTGCCGAAATTCTTCGGCACCTTCACGTAAGGGAGAAACAGGTATGTCAACCCTGAAACATCAGACACTCAGCACCTTCACTACAACCACGGGCGCAACTGGTCAGTTTTACAGCTTGCCCAAGCTGGCCGAACTAGGTTTTCCCAACCTGAACCGCCTGCCCGTTTCCATTCGAATCGTGCTTGAATCGGTTCTGCGCAATTGCGACGGAAAGAAGGTCACTGAAGATCACATTCGAGATCTGGCCAACTGGCAGGCGCAATCCAAACGCACCAGCGAAATCCCGTTCATAGTCGCTCGAGTCGTATTGCAAGACTTCACGGGTGTGCCCCTGCTAGCAGACCTCGCCGCCATGCGAAATGTGGCGCGCGACATGGGACAAGATCCAAAGAAAATTGAGCCCTTGGTTCCTGTAGACCTGGTCGTGGATCACTCGGTCATGATTGACCACTACGGCACCCCCGAAGCACTGGTGCAAAACATGGAAATCGAGTTTCAGCGCAACGGCGAGCGCTACCAATTCATGAAGTGGGGCATGCAGGCCTTTGACACGTTCAAGGTGATTCCTCCCGGGATCGGCATCGTGCACCAAGTGAATCTAGAGTATCTGTTTCGTGGCTTGCGCAGTGCTGCAAAGCCAGGCCAGGAAAATGAACAAACCGTGTTCTATCCTGACACCCTGGTGGGCACTGACAGCCACACCACCATGATCAACGGTGTGGGTGTTGTGGGCTGGGGCGTAGGTGGCATTGAGGCAGAAGCCGGCATGCTGGGCCAACCGGTTTATTTTCTGACCCCCGATGTGGTGGGTGTCGAACTGAGCAATGCATTGAGGGAAGGCATCACCGCCACCGACCTGGTACTGGCAATTACTGAACTTCTTCGCAAGAAAAAAGTGGTTGGCAAATTTGTTGAGTTTTGTGGACCCGGTGCAGAAAGTCTTTCTGTGACCGACCGCGCCACGTTGGCGAACATGGCACCTGAATACGGTGCCACTATGGGCTTTTTCCCGCCTGATTCGAAAACGGTTGAATTCATGCGCAAAACCGCGCGCGGTGGCGTTGAAGCAGACCGCTTTGAAGCCTACTTCAAGGCGCAGGGCCTGCTGGGTATGCCAGATCCCAGCTCGATCGACTATTCGGAAACCGTAACACTTGATCTGGACACCGTGGAGCCTTCATTGGCCGGACCAAAACGCCCGCAAGACCGGGTGTTGCTAAAAGACATGAAAAAGCAGTTCGATCACCTGTTTTCAGAGCCCATGACCGCCAATGGGTTTGGGAAGGACTCGGCCCAACTGGAAACTCGTTATCCAACTGGCTTGGACAAGATTGACATTGGTCACGGGGATGTACTGCTGGCAGCCATTACAAGCTGCACCAACACATCCAACCCTGGCGTGATGCTGGCCGCAGGCTTGCTGGCCAAGAAGGCTGTCGAGAAAGGCCTGCGTGTCAAACCGCACATCAAGACCTCAATTGGCCCGGGTTCCCGCGTGGTGGGTGAATATTTGCTCAAAACCAACTTGCAACAGTATCTGGACAAGCTTGGCTTCAATGTTGCTGCGTATGGCTGCACCACGTGCATTGGCAACTCGGGCGACCTGCTGCCCGAGATCAACGAAACGATATTGAAAAATGATTTGATTGGATGTTCGGTGCTGTCCGGAAACCGAAATTTTGAAGCCCGAATTCATCCCAACCTGAAAGCAAACTTTTTGGCCTCGCCTCCCTTGGTAGTCGCGTTTGCATTGAGCGGCCGGGTCGACATGGACATGACCAGCGAACCCATTGGCACGGGAAATGATGGAACGCCCGTTTTCTTGCGCGACATCTGGCCAAGCAATGAAGAAATCAATGCCCTGCTTCCAATCGCCAACGACTCTGCGGTGTTCACCAGGTTGTACAGCAACTTCACTGACGGACATGACCTGTGGAACCAGGTGCCCGCACCTGAAGGCGATGTCTACACCTGGCCCGAATCCACTTACATTGCAAAGCCTCCCTTCTTTGACAACTTTGCAATGCAGCCCAGCAACGTAGAAGCCATAAAGGGCGCCAAGCCATTGCTGATTCTGGGTGACTCCGTGACAACAGACCATATTTCACCTGCGGGATCGTTCAAACCTACAACACCTGCGGGAAAATACCTGACACGTCATGGTGTTGAACTGAAAGATTTCAACAGCTATGGATCCAGACGCGGCAATCACGATGTGATGGTTCGCGGCACCTTTGCCAACGTACGCGTAAAGAACCTGATGATTCCACCCGACTCCAGTGGCAACCGGATTGAGGGCGGATTCACCATCAAAGACAGAGAACAAGCGACTGTATTTGCAGCTGCCATGGAATACATCGAGCAAGGCATTCCAACAATTGTGTTGGCGGGTGAAGAATATGGCACGGGCTCATCCCGTGACTGGGCTGCCAAGGGTACGCAATTGCTGGGTATCAAAGTGGTCGTGGCACGCAGCTATGAACGCATACACCGAAGCAATTTGGTGGGCATGGGTGTGTTGCCACTGCAGTTCATGGGCGATGATTCGGTACAAACGCTTCGGCTCGACGGCAGTGAAACCTACGATGTCATCGGACTGAAAGAAGACACCGAACCGCAGGCCGAATTGACCTTGCGAATTACACGGGCGAATGGTGATGTGGAAGATGTGAAGGTATTGAGCCGCATCGACACACCAATTGAGGTGGAATATTACAGGCATCGCGGAATTCTACCGTTTGTGTTGCGAGAGCTGTTGGCGAACTAGAGGCTGATTTGCGCAGCTTGTTGATGCTCGCGGTGCTGCGGTTTGTTGATTCTCGTGGTGCGTGTCGCGTCAATGTGGTTTGTTGATACTCACCGTGCGTGTCGCGTCATCCCGCCTTGGCGGGCTTTCATCCCTTCTTGATTGCTGGCTCGGGGCATGCGAAACGCCTAAGGCGTCTTCGCGCAAGAAGCCTTGCCAATTTCACTTGGTCCTGACATTCAAGGCCCGCCCGCCGTTCTCCACCTCGCAATGGATTAGACGCGAAGCGGCTCCGCAAGACGCGTTAGCGTTTGCGGTATCCCTTGCAAGGTGGGAGAAGAACGGCCACCGCCACAACCTTCACGTTGGGCGGGGCTGTCGGGACAAGTGACATGGTAAGGCTTCGATGTGAGAGCCAAAGTGACACGGCAATGCTTAGAGGCGCAGGCCAAAGTTACGTGGCACGGCTTTGAAGTGCGAAGCGGAGCTGTCGGGACAAGTGACATGGCACAGCGTTGAAGTGCGAAGCGACGCTCCAGAGCTTTCAGCCGTTGCTTCTCGCCTGCTTCGCACCTTGTCGAATCAGCAGCAATATGGGCACCAATGCAATCATCACGATCATCAAAGCAGGGACAGCAGCCTCGGTAAGTCTTTCATCGGATGCAAATTGATAGGAAACCACAGCCAAGGTGTCAAAATCGAATGGCCGCAATACCAATGTAGCCGGCAATTCCTTGATGACGTCCACAATGACCAACAACATGCCGGTGGCCACAGACCCTTTCAGCACCGGCAAATGGACATGCCAGAGAACTTGTCGAGGCGTACGTCCCAGAATGCGGGCTGACTCGTCAATGTGACGGGTAATCTGCTGCAAACCTGAATCCACGGATTGCAATGCCGCCGAGGTAAAGCGCACATTGTAGGCATACACCAAGGCCAACACACTTCCAGTCAAGGCTGGGATTTGCCAACCCATGTCATAGGTAAAGCGGTCAATTGTGGCCAGGGGCAACAATATTGCAATCGCCAAAATTGCACCAGGAACACCATAGCCCAATGAAATCAAACGATAAATTGCAGTCACCCACCAAACCTGCGCTTGCCTTTTCACATACGCTAAAAAAACCGCAAGAAAAACCGCGACCAAAGCCGCAACGCCTCCCAGCAAGGCTGAATGATAGGCCCACTGGAAACTTCGAGCCCAGTCGATTGTGGTATCGACATGCGTGACCAAAGCCAGCAAGATGAAAACAGGCAATAAAAACCCCAAAATGACAGGCATTGCCGACAACACGGCTACCCACCAACCTTGTGCAGGTTTCAAACGCTTACGTTCAATGGTGCTACCTTTACCGGATTGCGTGTAGAACTGCGCCCTGCCCCTTGCCTTCGATTCGGATGCAATCAACACCAGCATCACGGCAAGAAGCATCACGGACAGTAAAGCCGCACTATCCCGGTCACCAAGATTCAACCAGGTGTTAAAAATGGCCGTAGTGAAAGTGCGCACGCCAAAATATGACAAGGCACCATACTCAGCCAAGGTTTCCATCAACACAAGTGTCAAACCGACAACCCAGGCGGGACGTGCCACAGGCAGACCCACTTTCAAAAAAGCGCTGGTTGCACTGTGTCCCAGCGAGCGCGCTGCGTCCAGCATGGAAGGGCTACGGCCCAAAAATGCGGTGCGCGCCATGATGTAAACATACGGGTACAACACAAAACTAAGCACCAGGATAGCGCCTGTTGTGGATCGAATTTCAGGAATCTTGAAGTCGCTGCCAAAAAGACCGCGCAAGTTGCTGGCCAACCAACCCGAGTATTGAAGCGCATCCGTGTAGGCGTAAGCAATCACGTAGGATGGCATGGCCATTGGCAGCAGCAGCAACCACTCCAGCCATTTGCGGCCAGGGAATTCATGCGCAGAAACCCACCATGCGGGCAGCACACCCATGGTGCTGGTCAGTACAACCACGCCAACACACAAATAAACAGTTTGTAAAACAAGGTCAGGAAGAATGGTTTGGGCAAGGTGAGCCAACACCTGCGGTGCCGCAACCAGGCTGGCGCCGGCCAAACCGATCAGATAGACGAACGGCAGCAACAGCAACAATGCCAGTAGTGCCACAGAAATGCGACTTCTCAACCCCAATGTAAACAAACAAACCGCCTGGACATGGCAAAATGGAAGTGAGAACGATTTTACTTTAAGTTCAAGCAGTTCACCGAAATCAAAGGTGAACTGCGTAGTAAACAGACATGGGCGCACTTGAAAAAATGAAGCAAACCCCCGCATTGAGCATCAGGAACCTCAGTATTCTTTACTCGGGCAGCAGCGTTTCGGCTGTGCGCGATGTCAGTTTTGAGCTGGCACAGGGCGAAATAGCCTGCCTTCTTGGGCCATCGGGGTGCGGAAAAACAACTTTGCTGCGCGCAATTGCAGGATTCTTGATGCCCAACCAAGGCACCATCGCCTTGAATGGTGAAAGCGCCAGCGAACCGGGGCGGGTTCGGAGCCCGGAAAAACGCAATGTGGGCGTGGTGTTTCAAGACTATGCCCTGTTTCCTCATTTGTCGGTAAGGAAAAACATCGAATTCGGTCTTCACAAACGAAGTGAGCCAGAAAAGCGGCACCGAAGCGGTGAATTGCTGGCCTTGATCGGGTTGGAAACTTTGGCTGATCGATATCCACATGAGCTTTCCGGCGGTCAACAACAACGCGTTGCGCTTGCACGCGCATTGGCACCAAAACCCACATTGATATTGCTGGATGAACCTTTCTCCAACCTGGATGTAGAGCTGAAAGAACGGTTGACTTTTGAAGTTCGGGAGATACTGAAAGCCGAAAACATGAGCGCTATTTTGGTCACTCACGACCAACATGAGGCTTTTAGCATGGCCGATCGAATTGGCGTAATGCATGCAGGCGAACTGCAGCAATGGGGTTCATCCTACAGCCTTTACCACCAGCCCAATTCACGCATGGTGGCCGACTTTATTGGTCAAGGCGTTTTCTTGCCAGGTAAAAAGACCGAACAGGGTTTGCAAATCGAATTGGCCCATTTGCGGTTAACTGAAGACCAATTGCCCCTGAACGACGAATTCGATGTACTGATTCGCCCTGACGACATAATCCACGACGATGCAAGCCCGATGCAAGCCATCGTGGTGCGCAAGGCCTTTCGTGGCGCAGATTTTCTATACACATTGATGCTTGAAAGCGGCGCGCACGTATTGGCTCTGGTACCAAGTCATCACAACCACGCGATTGGCGAACCCATCGGGATCAAGTTAGAGCTTGATCACGTCATTACCTTCGACAGGCTGTAAGCTGGAAAATCAGGAATAGTCGGTGGAACCTGGTGTCGAACCTGGGAAGCTGGTGCCCACATCCGTGGCCAATGCGGTGGAACTGATCGAAGTACCAGCGCCACTGGCCGAGGCAAAAAGTTCAGACACTTCCTGAATACCGTTGGGATTGGAAAAATCGAGCGTCAGTGGGAACGCCTCAGGGGAAGTGAACAATCCATCTAGCGTTGCTTCCAGCGCCAGTGAGTTACCCAAGCCTGAGAACTCATAATCAGAGAATTCACCAATATCAATCTGCATTGAGTCTAGAAGAGAGTAAGACTCTAGAGTCTCAAGCGATGCAACAGCCGAGTTGACATCGGTAGACAAATCACCAAACAAATCCTGGTTGATCGAATTCAAATCAAGAACCTGGGCTTGGATGTCTTGAATCAACTGGGACAGTTCGTCGTAGGCCAACTCGCCATTCATCGCCAACTGCAGCTTGGGCATAGTGCCAAGCAGTTCGGACTTCAAGGCATGAAGACTTGATTCGATATTCATGTTGTCCATTACGGGAGTTGGTTGGGAATAGGCCAGCAAACCTGGGTCTACACTGGCAATGCTGGTTATGCTTTCAAATACACCCGGGTCGCTGACACACAGATTGGAAACACAAAGCAGGTCTCCAAGGCGTGCGGATCCGGAGTCTTGATTGTTGATACCGTCCAGGTAAGTCAATTGAATTCTATTGCCACCGAATGAAGGCTCTGACCGATCGAAAAATTCGATTGTTGCCGCATGATCAAGCTCGAACACCCCAACAGCCGCTTGTTCTGGCTGCGTGCTTACTGACAAATGGATGGCAAAGTCGGACATGAATTCGATTCTTGATGGGCTTGGTTCCTATTTTATACGAAACACAATTCAAATTGGATTCAAATTCAGTACTGACTCAAATCAAGAGCCCCTACTTGTTCAAATCCAGCGAACCTAGAATCCCATCGAGTGCACCGCCTTCGGCACCCGCGTTGGATGAAATGCCGTTGTTGGACAAGCCTAACAGGTCGCCTCCATCGGCACCTTCAGGGCTATTGCTGAGCACGGAAAGCAAGCCGAGGTCTGGTAAAAGGCCATCTACTATATCGATTATCGGATCAGTAACTGGATCGGTGATCCCACCCACGATGTCGATGACAGGATCGGTAATACCACCCACGATGTCGGTGACAGGATCGGTAATACCACCCACAATGTCAGTGACTGGATCAGTAATCCCACCCACAATGTCGGTGACAGGATCGGTAATACCACCCACGATGTCGGTGACAGGATCCGTAATTCCACCCACAATGTCAGTGATTGGATCGGTGATTCCACCCACGATGTCGGTGACAGGATCGGTGATTCCACCCACGATGTCGGTGACAGGATCGGTAATACCACCCACGATGTCGGTGACAGGATCGGTGATCCCACCCACGATGTCGGTGACTGGATCGGTGATTCCACCCACAATGTCAGTGATTGGATCGGTGATTCCACCCACAATGTCAGTGATTGGGTTGATCACCGGACTCAAGTCCAGATCAGGGAGCGAGCCTACCAAATTAGAAATGTTGTCGAAAGTCGAATCCAGATTCAGCAAACTGCCCAGTTGGGGATTGTTTGCCACGTCAATCGAACCAATCAAATCGGTCAATGTGGACGACACTGATCCAGCATCATCAAAAATTGACACACCAAGGTCGGTGCTGGACAAACCGTCTTGCACGGCAATCTGACTTTCAATCTCGCCCGCCAACCCTTCAAAAATCGGGTCAAATGTGGTGTTGAGTAAATTGATCTGATCCGAAATGGCGTCAATGGCCGTCTGCAAGTCATCAGGGCTGGGATTCTGCCCAAGGCCAGCCATCAAACTCATCAAAGCATCGTTTGATTCGAAAACATCAGGAACGCCATTGAAACCCGACAACACAGGGTTGGCTTCCATAAAACTCGATGACATGGAATTGATGTTGGGGTCAACAGCACCTTTCGTCAACGGCATGTTGTCTTGAAGATTAAGGGGAACCAGCGAAAGGGCCTTATCGCCCGCAGCGGCCAGCACTGCGGAATCGCCAACTGCGCTTTTTCCAAAAGTGACAGGGGCAGCCGTTGCAATTTGTGCTGCCATCCCCATCGCACTGGTCAGGCCTGCCATGTCGGTCGCGGCGACAGCGCCTAACAGACCGGCACTTGAATAAGCTGGAGACAAACCTGGAAAGGAACTTCCGAAACTGTTTGATGTGGACGGCGAAGATTTGGTCGACGCATTGAAGTAGCTGGAACTTGCCCCAAGCGACTCAAATTCGCCCGCATTCAAAGTGGACTGCAGGAACTGCATGTTGTCCGCAGCAGGATTGGAAAAACTCTGCTCTGCCTGCTCTATCGCCCAATCTTCAGCACTGAAACCGGTGTTTTGACTGTCGTTGCCCATGTTTGCAATCCCCTTGGGAATACCCCGTTCAAGCCAGTTTGGCAGGAATCGTTTCCTGCAAACTGGTGAATTGAGGGTATAAATCGCATCTGTTCCACCAGTGTGAGCAACTTACTGACAAAAATCAATACTTTACCGATAGAAACGTGGATCCAGAACAGGTGCCGGCTTCAAGGCGGGCTTTAACTGCTTTTCAACATCACTGGCCTGAACCCGGCTCCGCTCGGAGTCTTTTTCAATTTGCAATCGCTGAGCAGGTGTCAGTACAAAGCCCGCTGCCTTGTTGATCTCTGTCTGGCTCACATCGAGGCCCAACTTCTCGGCAATTTTCTGGTCGGCTGGGCTGCTGGCTATGTCAGCGGTGTCTTTCAAACTGCTTTCAAGTCGGTCTCGCTCTGGCAGTTTGGAGAAAAACAACTGAAACCAGTCCCCTTCTGCACCCGGGGTAGGCATCATCAATCCCATGGCATGCATCAACCTGAAACTTGCATCGCGAGCATCGAATACCGCGTTGATGTAGGCAATCAACACGTTGAAATATTCAACCTGTGCATCAAGCATTACGATCACGGTCTCACGACCGAAATCCCGCAGGCGTTTTCTGTTCTTGAAAACCTGCAGCGAATCTGCATAGGCACCACGCAGGGTCACAGACCTTGACTGCCCTGCGGTCCACTTTCCCCATTGAAACCGCACGCTTTCTTCGGTACGAAGGCGTGCTGCTGCCAGTTGCGCACGGCGCGTGTCTATTGTCGCAGCGGCCTGATTGACACGAGCGACCTGCTCTCCACCAGAAAAAGCGTTGTACTGCAAGCGCAAGTTGACAGAGCTGTCGGTTTTGTCACCGGTAAAGGGATCGGGCTCACCGAAAAACTGCTGAATGCCCACCAGGTTCAAGGAAGGGTAAAGACTTGCTTCTTCAGCGGTGTAGTTGTGTCGGGATTTCACGATCTGGCTTTCAGCAACCCGAATTTCAGGGTTGGAAAACAGGGCCTTGGTCACTGCATCATCAACACGCGGCGGCAACATGGACCTGTCGATTTCCAGCTCAGGTACGTTATAACCCTCCGGGTACACACCAAAGTAACGAAAGTAGGTGGCACGTGCTTCTTCGAACTGGCCTTCAAAGTTCACTAGACGATCACGTGTCACAGCCAAACGTGCCTTGGCAAACTGTGCATCGGTCACGCCGCTTCCGCCCAACTCCACACGACGTTCTTCAAGTGCAAGCAACTGGGCCACGGCAGCTTCGGCAGCCCTTGAGGCTTCAACCAGCAATGCGTTCCTGGACAAGGTGCTGCTGGCCAGAAAACTTTCCAGTACCACATTCTGAATGGTCTGTACAAACTGGCCGTCTGCAATTGTGCCATCACTTTCTGCCGCCTTGATGCGCGCTGAAATACGGCCAGCTGTGTACAAAGGTTGCGTCACGGTAATGTCGGTAGACTGCCGATTCGTCACGGTTGAACTCGAACTTGCGTTTGCGCCTACTGCAATCTTGGGGAAATAGGCCGCCCTGGCACCATCTTCAATAAACTGCGAGGCATTTACGTTGATGCGCGAAGTCACAATTTCCGGATTGGTGCGCAACATGTTGAGAAAGCGAACCTTACTCAACTCTTCTTTGGACATTCGGGCTGCCTCTGAGGGCTCAATACGACGGGCACGAAACTCGTTGTTGTCGTTACCAATTGCCGGGTTAGTGGGCATTGGCTGCTGAGCACCTGCCGGCAAAGTCATTATGCTCGCGATCAGCGCGCACAGCGCATTTCGGGTCCATCGGGCCCGTCCAGGCTTGTCCAGTAGTGTTGTCATGGTTGCTTTAAGGTTCTCTGAAGGCTTCTTGCTTCAGCTTCAATACAGGTTTCAACAAATAATAAATAAAGGGCTGTGAACCAACGTTGATGTCAACATCAGCAGTCATGCCCGGAGATATGCGCAAAGGCGCCTCGGGTGTACCAAAAAACGCCTTGTCCGTGCTAACAATCAAGCGATAATGCGGCCCGGTCTCTTCGGTTCCAGGGTCCGTGTCCGCAGCAATCTGGGTCACTTTGCCTGGCAGGGTACCGTATCTGAGGAAGTCATAGGCCGACACCTTGACCTCAGAGGGTTGGTCCAGTGTCACATAGCCACGGTCAGCCGGAGAAAGGCGCGTTTCAACCACCAGAATTTCGTCCACAGGGACCACTTCCATGATAGGTTCGCCTTGGCGAACAACGTTGCCTACAGCCTGCAATTTCAAATTCTTGATAACGCCGTCAATTGGAGAGCGGATCACCGCACGGTCACGCTGATCACTGGCCCGGTTGATTTCGTCCTTCAAACTGGCAAGTTGGCGTTCAAGCGTTGTCAGCTCATCCGCAGCGCGTCGACGAAACTTGCCTTCTTCCTCAACCCGACGGGCGCGGCGTTCACCCACAGAGGCCTGTGCGGAAGAGATTGTTTGCCGCATGGAAGCAATCTCGGCAGTCAAGCTGTCGTAATCACGCTTCTTGGTCAAATACTCGAGCTGGGAAACCAGTCGCTCACGTACCAGTTCACGGGTAATTTCCAGTTCACGCAGCGTGGTCACAGCGCGATTTTCCAAGCCATCCAGCTTGGCTTGCAGTTCCCCTACCTTGCCCTGGTTGCCTTGCATCTGGCTGTCATTTACGCCCAAGATACCCTGCAGTTCAGTAACACGCGCAAAATAAGTGGATTGCTCCGTGCGGTACAAATCGGGGTAGTTGGCAACAATTTCAGAAGGGTACTCAGGCGTTTTTCCTGACGCTTCAGCAAGCAGGCGCGCCCTGCTCATTTCAAGTGCGGCACGGCGGCTTTGCAACTCTTCAATGTTGATACCGGAAGTGGCCAGATCAAGCTGCACCAACATGGCACCTTCCTTGACTACATCACCCTCCTTCACACCCAGCTCCTGCACAATCCCGCCTTCCAGATGCTGAATGGACTTTACGCGAGTTGATGGAATTACTTTGCCAGGGGCTGTCACAACCTGATCCACTCGAATGAACAGGGATGCAAACAGGGACACCGCAATAAAACCCAAAGCAACACGGCTTTTGGTGTCAAAACCCCCGCCACTGGGCTTGTAGAGTGTAGGAACCTCGTAAGGTTTGAGATCGTTTTTCCCGACCTCGGCCAATGCATTGTTGGACTTCATGATTTCTCTACCTTCACTCATCAGGCCTGCGCAGCCTTTCCGCCAGCGTCCGAATTGGTTTCAACTTCAGCAACATCATTGCCAAGCGTTCCCTTGATGGCCTCATTTCCCACCTGCGCAGCCGCTTTGGGTGCGGCAGGAACAGCCTTGGGCACAGAAATGCCATACAGTAACTTGAGCATTTCTGGTGTAGCACCCAAATGCAGCTTGGACGCTTTGTCCAGATAAATAATCTTGTCGCAAATCGACATCAAGCGAACCGAGTGCGTCACCATGATGATGGTTTTCACCGTAGCCAAGCTTTTGAATACAGCCATCAAGTGGGTTTCAGCGGCAAAATCCAGGTCGTTGGTGGGTTCGTCCAGCAACAATACAGGGGCATCGGATAAAAAAGCCTGGGTAATCGCAACCCGGCGACGTTGGCCACCTGACAAACGATTGCCACCTTCACCAACCTGGGTCATGTAGCCATCGGGCATTTTTGCAATGAATTCATGTGCTCCCGACCGCTTGGCAGCCAGCAAAATTTGCTCATCGCTGGCATCGGGGTTTGAACGACGCAGGTTTTCTACAATGGTGCCTTCGAACAGTTGCGACGTTTGCGGCAAAAATCCGATCCATTTTGCCAACTCCTGGCGTGAAAACTGCGACAGGTCGTATTCGTCCAGCAACACCCTACCCGATTGTGGCTCGTAGAGGCCCCGCAGCAACTTCAGCAAAGTGGACTTGCCTGCACCATTGTCTCCGGCCAGGCCATAAATACCGCGTGGACCAATTTGAGCGGACACGCTTTTTACCACTTCTTTTTGGGCACCCACGTGCTGGTAACTCACGTTTTCCAACCGCAGCGCACCCGAAGGCATGGGCAAGCTCAGCCCCGTGTGCTGTTTCTCTTCGTCCGAGCCAAACACTTTATTCAGGCGATCAGCCGCTTCGCGGGAATGCGCAATTGAACGCCAGTGGCCTGTCAGCGCAGCCAATGGCCCAATCGCCTTGGCAGCCAACATGTTTGAAGCAATCAAACCACCCACAGTCATCCATTGATTGATCACTGCAAACGCACCCACAGCCGTGATGGCCACGTTCACGCACAACATGATGGAAACAGACAGTTCCCGCTGGTCCTCCATCTCCCCGTTTTTCTGGAAAGACTCCTGGACCCACGAGTTGTAACTCGACACCCAAGCCCGCTTCGCCGACTCATCTTGCACCAAGCTTTTTATGGCTTCACGGCCTCGGCAAACTTCGGCCAGTACTTCGTCTCGACGACGGGCTCGAGAAAACTCTTCAACACGGCGCTTGCGGAATTCGCCGGCGCTGTACCAGGACAGCGCCGCCAGACAGGCCAACCCGATCAGCACGACCGGCAATACTGGCAACGCGATGGTCGCGATCAAGCCAATTGCGAGAATTGCAAAAGGCAAATCCAGAATGGTCATTGCAACAGCACCACTCCAGACCACGCGAACAGTATCGACGTCTTTAAACAGCGAATACCACGATGCAGTGGAGCGCGCTTCAAGCTGTCGAAGGGGGATAGACAGGATTTTGTTCATCAGTCGGCTGGCGATCTGGCCGTCAATCTTTACAGCGGCCACGCGCAATACCCGGGCCCGGAATGAGCGAAGTATCAGGTCTGCTGCCAAAATAATGCCCATGCCAATCAGCAAGGCTGTCAAGGTATTCAAACCAGAGCGATAAATCACCCGATCATAAACCTGCAGGGAAAAGATGGCTGGAAACAAGGCCACCAGGTTCACGAAGATGGACAAAAGGGCCGCACGCTTGAGCAAGGGCAAAGCACCCCGAATGACGCTTTCCACTGTCTTCGAATTATTGACGTCCAAGTTTTCAGACTCAGTCGATGAATCACCTGACTTTTCAGACTTCAAGCCGAAATTCCAGAGTGCCTCCAGCCTTTCTTTAAACAAATATTTAACCGACATTCAGAGTTCCTTGGATTAGACAGCGCCCGCCGATCCAGCCATGCGCAACTGCTGCGCTTTGAGCCTTTCAAGCAACACCAAATAAGAGGCAGTCAGACGAACAACCGCTGGCCTCATGGCCGCTAGTTGCTCACGGGTCAACCGCGACAGGGGATTTTCAAGTTTCGGACCGACTTCGGACTGCGAATCCAAAGCCTTGCACACACGCTCAAACACACTGCTCAGCGCAGCATCCACCTCTGCTTCCGACATGCTGGGATAAAGCACCTGAGGTTTTGAATCAATCAAGTTCAAACGCTCCTGCCAAGCCTGTACACATTTGGCTAACGTGGCATCCGCTTTCACGTGGTTCTCAAAGGCAGTGCGCTCGACTCCACGCATGACACCTAATACGTAATCTGCAGCCAGCCAGTTTTTTTCGTCATCAGTCATGGAGGGCCCTCTTATGCCAGATATCCAGATTGTTCAGCGTCTTTTCTACGCGCGTTGGCTTTTGCAACCAGCGTGACCAATCCTTCAGATTGAACTTCGTCGTACACAGTCTTGAGTTCCATCAAACCGCGCCGCACCCAGGTTTTCACCGTGCCCAATGGCACATTCAAATGCTCAGAAATTTCCGCATGGCTCATTCCATGGGTGTAGGCCAGTGTCAGCACCTGCCGGTACTTTCCGTCCAGGCGCTGCACGCAGGCCTGCATCACTTTGGTGGTCTCTTTGTCATCAGAACTGACCGAATGGGCTTCAAACACCAAGTCTGAGGAATCTTCATCCTGGTCTGCAAACTGGTCGATTGATATTGAATTCAGGGTATGGCTTTGTTGGGCAATCAAATCAAGCGCACGATTCCTTACCACCTGGTGCAACCAAGTTTCAGGCGCAGACAATTTGCCGTTGAAGGTGTGTGCATAACGCCACAAGCGGATGTAGGAATCCTGCAATACGTCTTGTGCTAAGCCCGGTTCGCGAACGATTCTCAACGCAACTGCAAACATTTTTCGCGACGTAAGTTGATAAAGCTCTTCGAACGCCTGTCGATCGCGATTTGCAATCCGTCCAATTAAAGAAGCAAGCTCTTCTTTCAACCTGGCTGTCCCCGCGATGTAGTCGTCTATGTAAGTGTTACGTACAGTTGATATCAATTTACAGTCGAGCTGGGCACTTGCTTCCATCAAAAAGGCCAAGTTTTAGGGCTCAAACCGCTGAATTGGGCTACTCCGCCTAGGGGATTTAATCCGCACCCTACCTCAGCCTAGGGATACTAGCAAAAGTTATGAATCCCGAACAGTACTTGCAATGTCTATTTACTTACATAGCGAGGCGAAACTTGAAGCAAGCCTGCGGGGCATTGCTAGTATCGAATTTACTGACTAAAGCTTGAATCCAATTTTGTGGCACGACAGTACAAAACGGATAAGCTGAAATGCAAACTATCTTGAAAAGCGGGGCGTAAATGACCTTTATACCGAGCTGGCCCAGCCAGCCACACACGGGTGGGATTATGAAAAATGACAAGGGTTTGACCGGAAGACCACAACCCCAGCGCAATCAGCCCCCCAATACACCAGCCAACGCGGGCAGAACTGTCAGCCTACAGCCCATGTTTGTCACTAACCGGACAACCATTGAGGAAATCGACAACCACCTGTCAAGTGCTGAAACGCGAATCGTCGTCATCACGATCGAGAAAACCAATCGACACGGTGAGGCAGTTGTTCAACACATTGGTTCTTGCTACAGCGATGTCAGGATTGTCCTGGTGTGCGAAGGCACCGCGCAGGATATCCTGGCATTGGCTTTCAAGCCCGGAGTCTGGGCCTGTGTAAGCCGCCAATCATCCGTTGAGACACTGCGTGAAGCCATCGACACCGTGGCCACAGGTATACGTTATGTGGCCCCCGAACTGGTAGCCACCCGCGCGGTGAACAGTGGGTCACCGACCGAGCGCGTTGAATCAGTCAACCAGATGCACACCTTGAATGAACAAGAGGAAGGCACACAGCTGACCCGCCGTGAACGTCAGGTGTTGACATTGATCGCCCAAGGGCGGCCACGCCGTGAAATTGCGGAACTGCTCAAGGTATCGCCACGCACGATTGACGCCTATCGCGCCCGGCTGCTTCAAAAACTGAACCTGGACTCCAGCGTTCAATTGGTCAAATATGCCATCTCAACAGGCATGGCCAGCTGATCTGCTGTAAAGAACCAATATAACCCTCGCACCACCTGCGGGGGTTTTTTGTTTGTGCAGCTAAAATAGCGGTTTAAAGCACAATTACTTTTAATCACCATGAACAAAAAAGCACTGGTGCTGTTTTCCGGCGGGCAAGACAGCACTGTTTGCCTCGCTTGGGCGCTGTCAAAATTTGATCAGGTTGAAACCATCGGCTTTGACTATGGGCAGCGACACCGTATTGAACTGGCATGCCGACTCACGGTACTAGACCGAATTCGTGAAAAGTTTCCAGAGTGGGCTGAGAAACTTGGTGAAGACCGTGTCATTGATCTGAGTTGGCTGGGGCAGATTTCCGATTGTGCTCTGACCGAAGAACGAGAAATCGAACTCAGCGAAAATGGCTTGCCCAACACATTTGTTCCTGGCCGTAACCTCGTCTTCTTTCTGATTTCGTCGGCTGTCGCCTATCGACGCGGATTATCAACCTTGGTAGGCGGCATGTGCCAAACCGATTTTTCAGGTTATCCGGACTGCCGCGAAGACACATTAAAAGCCTTACAGGTGGCCACCAACCTGGGAATGGCCAGCAGCTTCCGATTCGAAACACCCTTGATGTGGATCGACAAGACCGAAACATTTCAGCTGGGCGAACAACTCGGGGGAGAAAAATTGCTCGAAATCATCGTACGAGACACCCACACCTGTTACACAGGTGACAGAACCCATGAGCATGATTGGGGCTTTGGCTGCGGGGAATGTCCAGCCTGCGATTTGCGAAAGCGAGGCTGGAATAATTACATTTCACAACAGAATCAATAGCTTGAAACAGGAAAACCTGAAAGGTCCGAAAGCCCCGACAGGCTTGGGTTTGCACACTTTTTAGGCAAGCCATAAATAAATGAAATTATTTTGCAAAAACGTTTGACACAAAAAATTTTCTTGCTATAATTTCGTTCTCTCAACGACACACACGTTGTTGAAACGCGGGAATAGCTCAGTTGGTAGAGCGATACCTTGCCAAGGTATAGGTCGCGAGTTCGAGTCTCGTTTCCCGCTCCAAATTCCTAAGGGGAAGTGTTACACTTCCCCTTTTCTTTGCCCGCCACTTTTTGGCGGAACACCCTTGGCGGGGTGGCAGAGTGGTCATGCAGCGGACTGCAACTCCGTGTACGCCGGTTCGATTCCGACCCCCGCCTCCAAGTTTTTTATCCATCGGCCCGGGTGGTGAAATTGGTAGACACAACGGACTTAAAATCCGTCGCTTACCGTAAAAGGGGCGTACCGGTTCGATTCCGGTCCCGGGCACCAAAACAGCGCTTCAACACCGCCAATCGCGTACAATAACGCATTGCGTCCAGAACAACCTCAAAGAACAACACCGTGACACGCCGAATCCTTGTTACCTCCGCATTGCCGTATGCAAACGGCGCCATCCACTTGGGCCACTTGGTCGAGTACATTCAAACCGACATCTGGGTTCGCTTCCAGAAAATGCAAAACCATGAGGTGTATTACGTGTGTGCAGACGACACGCACGGCACCCCCGTCATGTTGCGTGCCCAGTCGGAAGGAATCAGTCCGGAAGAACTGATTGCCAGAGTCAGCACTGAACACCAGCGCGACTTTGCCAGCTTCCATGTGGGCTTCGACAATTACTACTCAACCAACGCACCCGAAAACAAGGCCCATTGCGAAACCATCTACACACGGCTTCGTGACGCAGGCCTGATTCAAACCCGTTCGGTTGAACAATTTTATGACCCGGTCAAGGAAATGTTTCTGCCTGACCGCTTCATCAAAGGCGAATGCCCGAAATGTGGCGCGAAAGATCAATATGGCGATTCCTGCGAAGTATGTGGTGCCACCTACCAACCCACTGAATTGAAAAACGCGTATTCCACCGTATCCGGTGCTGCGCCAATTCGCAAAAGTTCTGACCACTATTTTTTCAAGTTATCAGACCCTCGTTGTGAAAACTTTTTGCGCCAGTGGACACAAAGCCCTGGCCGCCTGCAAGTCGAGGCCAGCCGGAAAATGCAGGAATGGCTGGGCGAGGAAGGCAGTGGCAAACTCGCCGATTGGGACATTTCACGGGATGCACCCTACTTCGGGTTCGAAATTCCCGATGCACCCGGTAAATACTTCTATGTGTGGCTTGATGCGCCCGTAGGATACTTCGCAAGTTTTCAAAACCTGTGCGAACGCATTGGTGTCGATTACCAGGAATTCCTGAAAGCCGACACCAACACCGAGATGATCCACTTCATCGGCAAAGACATTCTTTATTTCCATGCTCTGTTCTGGCCAGCTATGCTGGAGTTTGCCGGCCTGCGTACCCCGACCAAGGTGAATGCACATGGTTTTCTGACAGTTGACGGCGCGAAAATGAGCAAAAGCCGTGGCACTTTCATTACCGCGGAAAGTTACATCAAGCAGGGCCTGAATCCGGAATGGCTGCGCTACTACTTTGCCGCCAAGCTGAATTCCACAATGGAAGACCTTGACCTGAGCTTTTCAGATTTTACAGCCCGTGTAAACAGCGACCTGGTCGGCAAGTACATCAACATCGCAAGCCGCAGCGCCGGTTTTCTGGTGAAGAACTTTGAAGGTCGGGTGCTGGATTCAGCCATGACTCATCCATTGCTGCTTGAGCTGCGTGCGCAGGCTGCAGCAATTTCCGAATTCTACAACGAACGCGAATACGGCAAGGCAATTCGCGAGGTGATGGCCTGCGCCGACAAGGTCAACGCCTATGTGGACCAGGAAAAGCCTTGGGAACTGGCGAAGAACGCAGACAAACAGGCCGAACTGCAAACAGCCTGTTCCATTTGTCTGGAAGCGTTTCGTCTGTTTACCCTGTACTTAAAGCCCGTGCTGCCTGTACTTGCAGGCAATGCCGAAATCATACTTGGCATTAGCCCGATGACTTGGGCTGATGTTGATACGCCACTGCGCAACGACACACCCGTACAGGCATTCAAACACCTGATGCAACGTGTGGATCAAAAACAGATCGACGCGCTGGTAGAAGCCAACAAGCAATCGCTGACACCTGCCGCACCCGCTACAGTGAAAACCGAGATCAAGAAATCCGCCAAAGAAAAGGACACGGCGCCTGCAAGCGCCGTGTCAGGTGAACATATCAGCATTGATGACTTCGCCAAAATAGATCTGCGCATCGGGCTGGTGAAAGAATGCAAGGCGGTTGAAGGCTCAACGAAACTGCTTCAATTGACAGTGGATCTGGGCGAGGAAAAACCCCGGAACATTTTCTCCGGTATTGCTGCGCACTACCAACCAGAAAGCCTGCAAGGTCAATTCGTGGTGGTAGTGGCCAATCTGGCCCCCAGAAAAATGAAGTTTGGCATGTCAGAAGGCATGGTGTTGTGCGCAGCGTCTGACAACGACAGTGCATTGAGCACCCTGACGGCCTTGGGTCAACTTACCCCGGGAATGAAAATCAGCTAAAGGAACCAATGGCCACACCCCAGTTTCTGAAAACGCTCAAGCCCTTCAAGCCACGCATAACCAGCAGCTTGCAGGGATACAACTCACAGCGTTTCATGAAAGATCTGGGTGCGGGCATTACCGTTGGCGTGGTGGCTTTGCCACTTGCCATGGCATTTGCCATCGCCAGCGGGCTGGAGCCCCAGACAGGCCTGTTCACAGCCATCGTGGCTGGTTTTATTATTTCCGCCTTTGGCGGATCCAGTGTTCAGATCGGCGGACCCGCTGGCGCATTCATTGTGGTAGTGCTGGGCATTGTCAACCAGTACGGCGTTGCCAATCTAATCGCCTGCACACTGATGGCCGGGATGCTTCTTTTTCTGATGGGACTTACGGGGCTCGGAAGCTTGATCCGTTTGATTCCGGTCAGTATTGTGATCGGCTTCACCAACGGGATTGCAGTGCTGATTGCCTTGTCTCAAATCAAAGACTTTTTTGGGCTGAATGTCGAATTAAGTCAGGGCAATTTTTTCGAAAGAAATTGGGCCTTGTTACAAGCCATACCTAGCCTAAGCTGGTCAGCATTTATTCTGGCCAGTATCAGCCTCGCCTTCCTTTTTCTATGGCCAAAATTTTTCTCCCTTCTTGGCAAGAACAGTACCGCAGGCAAATTTCCCAAAATGCTTCAAAGTGTCCCTGGCTCCGTGATCTTGTTGGTACTTGGCACAGTGGTTTCTTTCGGAATAGGTCTTGATGTAGAAACAATCGGAAGCAAGTTTGGTGAAATTCCCCGGAGTCTTCCGACGCTTGCCTGGCCCTCCATTCAATTGGCCAGTATCCAAACACTGATAGGCCCCACTTTGACTATCGCCTTTCTGTGCGCAGTTGAATCTCTGTTGTGTGCCCGTGTTGCCGATGGGATCACCCACGAGAAACATGATCCCAATCAGGAACTGATGGCCCAAGGCCTGGCCAATATGGCCTCTCCCCTGTTCGGCGGCATGCCTGCCACAGGTACGATTGCACGCACGGTAACCAACATTCGCTCTGGAGGCAATTCGCCGGTTGCAGGCATTGTTCATTCACTCACATTGCTGCTCATCATGCTGGTGGCAGCGCCCTTGGCATTTCATATTCCTCTGGCAGTGTTGTCCGCGGTATTGATGTTTGTCGCGTACAACATGGGTGAATGGCGCGAGTTTCCAAAACTCAAGCAATACAGTGGCGTGTATCGCGTCATCATGCTTGCCACCTTTTTGCTCACAGTGGTTGTCGACCTGACAGTGGCCGTGCAAGTTGGCATGGTGCTGGCCGCTGTTTTCTTTATTTATCGCGTGTCTACACTGACGGAATTCATTCCAATTTACTTGAAGGACGAAGACCGCGACCATGGCATTGTGGCCTACAAAATTTATGGCTCACTGTTTTTCGCAGTGGTGGGGAAGATTGAAAACCTGATCCTGAATACTGAAAAGTCAACCAAGGTGCTGATTCTTGACCTGCACCAGACCATTTCAATTGATACCACCGCGCTGGAATGTCTCGAAGAATTGAATGCGGACCTTCAACGGGCTGGCCACACTGTATTGTTCTGCGGTCTGAACCACCAGGCCCTTTCACTATTCAAACGCAGTGGATTTCTGGCACAACTGCTTCCAGGACAAATTCAGGACGACTTTTCATCGGCAATGTCTCACGCACACGAGATTTGTGTCGAGCATCAAGCTGGGGCCTGATAAAATAGGAAAATTCCTTTTAAACCATTTATTTGGCAAATCACCATGCAATATGAATCTGAAGCCACACAGTTCCTGACACAACTCAAAACCGAACGCCCTCACCTCGAAAACGAGCAGAAAAAGGGCCGCTCGCTACTGTGGGACAAGCAACTGGATCGCAAACTGCAGGAAGACTTCAAACAAGCCAAAGTGGCGCAGAAGCCCTACGTTTACCAAAACAAGTAAGCCGTCCAACACGTGAGCAACGGATTGGACGACATCGGCGTGCTGACGCCCAAGGACAGCACTCCAAACACAGTCGACGGTGTTGCCTTGGCACGCCTGTACGGCTCACCGCTGTTCAACGTACCCAAAGATCTCTACATTCCACCAGATGCGCTGGAAGTATTTCTGGAGGCTTTTGAAGGGCCACTGGACTTGCTGCTTTACCTGATCCGAAAGCAGAATTTCAATATTCTCGACATTCCCATGGCGGAATTGACTCGCCAATACCTGACTTACATTGAGGAAATTCGAACGCGAAATCTGGAACTGGCTGCCGAGTATCTGCTGATGGCTGCCATGTTGATCGAAATCAAATCCCGCATGTTGCTGCCCGTCATTCCAAAAGATGGAGAAAACGAAGCGGAAGATCCTCGCGCTGAGCTGGCACGCCGTCTGATTGAATATGAACAGATGAAGCTAGCCGCCCAAGAGCTGGACAAGGTGCCGCTGGTGGGCCGAGACTTCTGGATCGCTCACGCATTTCACGACCCAAACACGGTTGAACGTTTTCCGGATGTGAATCCGGATGAACTGCGCGACGCGTGGCAAGCTATTTTGCGACGGGCCTCGCTGGTCAAGGCCCACACCATTTCGCGGGAAGAACTTTCAGTCCGCGAACACATGACCATGATACTTCGCAGGCTTCAAACCCAGAAATTTGTCGAATTTTTTGACATGTTTGATGTGGCACGCGGCGTACCTGTGGTGGTGGTCAACTTCATTGCCATGCTTGAGTTGACCCGGGAAGGGCTGGTGAAAGTCACCCAAGCCGAACCATTCGCACCAATTTACGTACGCTTGGGCTACGAAGCGACCGAGAGCACTACCTCTGTAGCCTGAAAAAGGCGCATGCCTTCTTGGTTTGCGCAGGCGCATGCCATTTCTTTGTTTACAAGGCGCATGAATCGTTCTTCGTTTGCAAGGCACATACCCTCTTCCGCCGAAAGCCTGTATTCCCCTTTTTGATTTCACACTGACTCACCCTGGTTCGGCAAAACACATGGCCGAACCAGGGTGTCGGCTTATCGCCGAACGTTGCGTGTGAATTTCAAAACGGGCAGGCTTTCTTGAATGGCGGTGCGAGGGCAATGTTGCCTTTGCAAACTTGAACGGGCTACACCTGTAATTCATACGACCTGCGACCTGCAGCGTTCATCGAAGCATAGGCCCAGTACTGGCTCAACTTCGAAGCCTGAGAGGTGTTTGTTGTTACCGGCCCTTTCTCCGAAGCGAGTTCGCAGCCTGCGAGGTGTTCGTTTGCTGCATCATCTTGCCGATTCAGGGCAAGGCTTCCCGGCTGATTCGCAGCGCAGGGCGATTCTGTCAGGAATCGATGCGAAGACGCTTAAGCGTTTCGCATTCCCCAAGCTAGAATCAAGAAGTCGGGAAATCAGCCTTGACCAAGGCGAGATGAGTAACAACGAATACCGAACAAGGCCTGCGTAACGCAAGACGAAATGAGTAACAACGAACACCGAAAATAGCTTGCGAAAAAAAACCGCCAGTCGCGACCAGCGGTTTTCCAGACAACGAAAGCCCCAGCAGGTGTCAGCCGAAGAAGTCTTTGACCTTGTCCATCCAGCCTTTCGCTCGCGGCGAATGCTTGTCACCGTCCGCCGTACAGGACTGCTCAAACTCCTTCAGCAACTCTTTCTGACGTTCAGACAACCGAACCGGTGTTTCCACCACGATGTGGCAAAACAGGTCACCGGGATAGGAAGATCGAACCCCCTTGATACCCTTGCCACGCAAACGGAATGTTTTACCGGTCTGCGTACCCTCTGGAATGTCGAATGAAGCCTTGCCGCCCAAGGTCGGTACTTCAATGGCACCGCCCAAGGCTGCAGCCGCGAAGGACACAGGCATTTCGCAATGCAGGTCATCGCCGTCGCGCTGGAATACAGCATGTTCTTTCAGGTGCACTTCAACATACAAATCACCCGCAGGGCCACCATTCACTCCAGGTTCACCCTTGCCGCTCAAGCGAATGCGCATGCCATCGTCAATACCGGCAGGTACTTTCACTTCAAGGGTTTTGTTGGTTTTCTTGCGGCCCAGGCCTTCACAGTCATGGCATGGGTGTGGAATCATTTTGCCTGTGCCATGGCACTTCGGGCAGGTTTGCTGCACACTAAAGAAGCCTTGCGTCATGCGCACTGCACCAGACCCACCACAAGTGGAACAGGTTTCAGGCTTGGTGCCGGGTTTGGCACCACTACCGGAACAAGTCCCACAGTTGTCCCACACTGGAACCCGGATCTGGGTATCAAACCCTTTCGCAGCCTGCTCCAGGGTAATTTCCATGTTGTACTTCAGGTCAGAACCACGGTACATGGCCGACTGGCGTGAACCGCCGCCACCGCCAGCGCGCCCGCCAAAAATGTCCCCGAAGATATCGCCAAACGCATCAGAGAAGTCCGAGAAACCGCCTGCGCCACCGCCACCCATATTGGGATCCACACCCGCGTGACCATGTCTGTCGTAAGCCGCGCGCTTTTTGGCGTCGCTCAACATTTCATAAGCTTCTTTGGCTTCCTTGAACTTGGCCTCGGCATCTGCACTGTCCGGGTTGCGGTCAGGGTGATACTTCATGGCCATTTTTCGATAGGCCTTTTTCAGCTCATCGTCTGTGGCATTTTTTTGTACACCCAAAATGTCGTAGAAGTCCCGTTTTGCCATGTCAGTCTCATTTCATGCAGCTTGCGCAGTTTGCGAAACACCGCTTTTATTCGTACAAAAAGGGCTTCACTGAGAAACCGCAAGAATGCAGCCAACCAGTGTGCCCTTGGTTTCAGGCGGCGCCTTTAATGAGCGCCGCTGCCCACTTTACTTGTCTTTGACTTCCTTGAAATCAGCATCAACGACATCGTCTGCATCGTCTTTCTTGGAAGAAGACTGTGGCTGCTCGGCACCACCTGGGTTTGCACCCGCAGCAGCACCTTCCGCAGCTTGCTGGGCCTGCATGTCAGCATACATTTTCTCGCCCAACTTCTGGGCAGACTCCGCCAACTCCTTGGTGCGGGCATCAATGGCTTCCTTGTCCTCGCCTTTGGCTGCTTCTTCCAAAGCCTTGCATGCGGCTTCAATTTTTTCCTTTTCACCGGCTTCCAGCTTGTCGCCGTATTCGCCAAGCGATTTGCGGGTGCTGTGCACCAGCGCATCGGCCTGGTTTTTGGCTTCGGCCAGTTCACGGCGCTTGGCATCATCGGCCGCGTTGGCTTCGGCGTCTTTCACCATTTTCTGGATTTCGTCCTCAGACAAACCAGAGTTGGCCTTGATAACGATCTTGTTCTCTTTGCCTGTGCCCTTGTCTTTCGCAGACACGTGCAAGATACCGTTCGCGTCAATGTCGAAGGTCACTTCAATCTGCGGTACGCCACGTGGTGCAGGCGGAATGCCTTCCAGGTTGAATTCGCCCAAACTCTTGTTGTCGTTGGCCATTTGACGTTCGCCCTGGAACACCTTGATGGTCACGGCAGGCTGGTTGTCATCGGCAGTCGAAAACACCTGACTGAACTTGGTTGGAATGGTGGTGTTCTTCTCGATCATCTTGGTCATCACACCGCCCATGGTTTCAATACCTAGGGACAACGGTGATACGTCGAGCAACAACACGTCCTTGCGGTCACCACTCAATACGGAGCCCTGAATAGCCGCACCTGCAGCCACGGCTTCATCGGGGTTCACGTCTTTGCGGGGCTCTTTGCCGAAGAAGTTCTTGACTGCTTCCTGAACCTTGGGCATGCGGGTCATACCGCCTACCAAAATAATGTCATCGATTTGCGATGCGGACAAACCGGCATCTTTCAACGCCATTTTCATGGGTTCAACGGTACGGCTGATCAGGTCTTCCACCAGGGCTTCCAGCTTGGAACGGCTGAGCTTGGTGGTCAAGTGCATTGGCGCGCCGTTGGCCATCGCAATGTAGGGCTCGTTGATCTCGGTTTGCTGTGAAGACGACAATTCGATCTTCGCACGCTCGGCTGCAGCCTTGATGCGCTGCAAAGCGATCGGGTCTTTAGACAAATCAACGCCATTGTTCTTTTTGAACTCGTCGATGATGTGGTCGATGATGCGCTGGTCGAAGTCTTCACCGCCAAGGAATGTGTCGCCGTTGGTGGACAGCACTTCAAACTGCTTCTCGCCGTCAATGTCAGCAATTTCAATAATGGACACGTCGAATGTACCGCCGCCCAGGTCATACACCGCAATTTTGCGATCGCCTTTTTCAGCTTTGTCCATGCCGAAGGCCAATGCAGCAGCAGTGGGTTCGTTAATGATGCGCTTGACATCCAGACCTGCAATGCGGCCCGCATCCTTGGTGGCTTGGCGTTGGCTGTCGTTAAAGTAAGCAGGCACGGTAATCACAGCCTCTGTCACTTCTTCGCCGAGGTAGTCTTCCGCAGTTTTTTTCATTTTGCGCAACACTTCGGCTGACACCTGCGGGGGAGCCAGTTTCTGATCACGTACGCTGACCCATGCATCGCCGTTGTCGGCTTTCATGATGGAGAAAGGCATCATGTCAATGTCTTTCTGAACCTCAGCATCGCCAAACTTGCGGCCAATCAGGCGCTTGACTGCGTACAGCGTGTTCTTCGGATTAGTCACAGCCTGGCGCTTGGCGGGCGCACCCACCAGAATTTCGCCATCTTCCATGTAAGCAATAATGGAAGGGGTTGTACGCGCACCTTCCGAGTTCTCGATGACTTTGTAGCCACCGCCTTCAAATACGGCCACGCAAGAGTTGGTTGTACCCAAGTCAATGCCAATAATCTTTCCCATGAATTTCTCCGTAATTTCTGAATTCAAATGTATGTTGTTAGACCGGATATGGGGCTAAACCCCTCCAGTTCAAGGGGTTATTCAACCCCAGGTTTCATTTTTTATTGGGCTACAGACACCAAGGCCGGGCGCAACACCCTGTCATTGATCAAGTAACCCTTTTGCAGCACCGACACCACGTGGTTTGGCGCTACAGCAGGCTCGACCGAACTGCCGGGCACCATGGCCACTGCCTGGTGCTGGTTCGGGTTGAATTTTTCGCCAACCGGGTTCAATACCACCACTTTTCCGCGTTCAAATGCCGCTTCAAGCTGACGCAGGGTGGCGGACACACCATCTTTCAATGCTTCAGGGGTCTGATTTTCAACGGAGAGCGCCATTTCCAAGCTGTCGCGCACAGGTACCAGTGATTCAGCAAATGACTCAATGGCGTATTTGTGGGCCTTGGCCACGTCTTCCTGGGTGCGACGGCGAAGGTTTTCCATGTCAGCGGCCAGTCGCAAGTACACTTCCTTTGACTTCTCAACTTCAAGGTGGGCATTTTCCAGCGCTGCCCGCAATACGGAGACCTCGTCCTGAGGCGCTTCGGGCTGCTGCGCAGCCTGCTCAGGCTGATCCGGGGTCGGCGTACCTTGCTGCTGACCTTCTGGGGCCTGTGCAGACTGTTGCTCGTCTGTGTTCGGCTTTCCAGTGGGTTCTGACATGTCTTTTCCTCCAAGTGAATTCAATGGAAGCGATCAATTCACGCATCAATCGCTCCTGCTCTGGACGGCAATTGGGGGCTTGAACATGAATTTCAAGCCCCCAATTCGATTGATTTGCTCTTATTTGCCGAAAAATACCCTGAATCGCTATTGCGCACCCATCTCTAGGGCCAGTTTTCGGCTTTCCGCCAATTCAAGTGCCATGGACTCTTCGTAACCCATATCAACCGGCCAGCCCTGCATGTGCTGGGCTGTAATTTCCGACAACATGGCAGCAGACAATTCGCTGTCGTTCAGGCAGGCAATGTAATGGAACTCGCCACCACCTGCGTGCTGAAAGTCTTCTCGGCCTTCCTGGTTGATCTCCTCCAGGGTTTCAAGGCAATCTGCCATGAAACCGGGGCACATCACATCAATCCGCTTGGTACCCGCCTTGCCCAGGGCCTCCAGGGTTTTGTCTGTGTAGGGTTCAAGCCACTTGGCTTTGCCAAAACGGCTCTGGAATGTCACACGGTAATCGCCTTTTTGCAAACCCAATTCCTCGACTAGCAGACGCGCCGTTTTGTAGCATTCGCAATGGTAAGGGTCTCCTTTGAGCAAAGTCATCTCAGGCACGCCGTGGAAGCTGAACAACAGCACATCACCACCTTCAAAATTCGGCCTGCCGTTGATCTGCCAGTGCTTGCGGACACTTTCGGCCAAAGCGTGAATGTAGGCCGGGTGATCGTGATAGTGCTTGACCAGGCGCAACTCCGGAATATTACGCACGGGTTTGGCCCAGTCGAACACAGCGTCAAACACAGAGGCTGTTGTTGCAGCAGCATATTGAGGATAAAGCGGAAAAACCAGGACTCGGTCATAGCCGTCTTTGCGAAGCTGATCCATACGGCTGGCCACAGACGGGTTGCCATAGCGCATCGCCAGCTCAACCCGAACATCCCAGCGACGTGCCTTGAAGGCCTCACTCAATACCCGCACTTGCCGCTTGCCAATCGCCATCAGGGGCGAACCTTCATCAGTCCACACCGTGGCATATTTGGCAGCAGATTTTTTGGGGCGAATTTGCAGAATGATGCCGTTCAAAATGATCCACCAGATCAATTTTGGAATTTCAACCACCCGTGGGTCCGAAAGAAACTCTTTCAGGTAACGACGCAAGGAAGGTGTGTCTGCATTGTCCGGCGTACCCAGATTGACAAGCAGTACAGCTGTTTTTTGGGGGGTGCCGTGGCGAAAAGGGGCTTCGGTGCGCATGGATACTGCCTAGTGAACAACAAGTCTTGAAGTATACCGAAAGCGAACCGTGGTGAAACGGAACCCTAGTCCGGATCGGACAGCGCAGAAGAAACGAGTTTGGATGTGATATCCACAATAGGAATGAGTCGCTCATAGGCCATGCGTGTGGGGCCGATCACCCCCAAGGTGCCAACCACTTCGCCATTGACCTGGTACGGCGCGGAAATCACGCTCATTTCCTCCATGGGCACCAGGCTGGAATCGCCACCGATAAAAATCTGCACACCTTCGGCGCGGTTCGAACTCTCCAGCAGCCTCAACAAGGCGGTGCGCTGTTCGAACACCCCGAACATCTTTTTCAAACGGTCCATGTCGGTTGACAGATCCGACACGTCCAGCAACTTTCTTTCACCAGACAACAAGACGCCATCTGTGGCGCTTTCCTCGGATTCGGTACCCGCATTCACGGCAGCCTGCATGAGTTTGCTGATGTCCTGGCTGATCTGGTGCAGTTCTTCCGACAAACGTTGCTTGGCCTGCTGAAAAGTCAGACCTGCAAAATGCTGGTTGAAAAAATTGGCAGCCATGCTGAGCTCAGACTGGGTGTAAGGCTTTTCAACAATCAAGATCCGGTTTTGCACATCCCCATCAGGAGTCACAATGATCAGCAACACCTTTCTGTCCGAAAGACTTAAAAACTCCACGTGACGAAACAGGGCTGCCTTTTTGGGCGCAGTGATGACACCTGCGAACGACGACAGGCTGGACAGCAAATTCACGGCCTTGCTCAACACGCGGTTCGGGTCTTCGCGTTGAATACCACCGCTCAAGGCGGTTTGCACATCAATGGCCAGTGGTTTGACCGTCAACAGGGAATCAACGAACATCCGGTAACCCTGCGGTGTGGGCACGCGTCCAGCTGACGTGTGTGGCGACACCACCAAGCGCAATTCTTCAAGATCAGCCATCACATTGCGGATAGTGGCGGGACTCAGATCCAGCGTAGACCACTTGGACAAGGCCCGCGAACCCACCGGGCTTCCATCCGTGATGTACCTTTCAACCAATGTTTTCAATATGGAACGGGCGCGTTCGTCTATCATCAAGGTCACTTCAAATGCGTGTTGCGATACGATTGGGTTTAGGCCCCACTTTACGACAAAAACAGGAACTCAAGAATGCCAAAACAGAAAGGGATGTGCATTGCTGTATTTGCAAAGCATGGTGCCTCCCCAAAACAGGCCATTTGGCGAAGCGTCGTAGACCTGTTGGCCGCCAATTCATTCAAGGTTCTGGTCTGTGACAACATGCTGAGCAGCACCGCATCCAAAAAAATAAAACTGGATGACGACCATCCCAATTTTGAATTCGCCACCTTGGCAGAAATCAAGAAAAAGGCAAAAATTGCGGTAATTATCGGAGGCGACGGCACTTTTCTTGGTACCGCGCGAGAACTGGCGGACTCCAACATTCCTTTGATCGGCGTTAACCAGGGACGCCTTGGATTTTTGACTGATATTCGCCTTGACGACATCAACCCCACCTTGGTCGATACCATCAACGGCCAATCAGTTGCTGAATCGCGGTCTTACCTGCAAGGGCAAATATTAAGACAGGGCAAACTGGTCGAAAATCACATTGCACTGAACGACATCGTCATCAGCCGCGGCATTGTGGGTGGCATGGTCGAACTCCGCGTCGAAGTGGACGGCACATTCATGTACGACCTGCGGGCAGATGGCCTCATTGTATCCACACCAACCGGGTCGACCGCCTATGCCCTGTCAGCAGACGGTCCTATTCTGCACCCAAGCCTGGCGGGCTTGCTGATTGTGCCTGTGGCACCCCACGCTTTGACCAACCGCCCGATTGCCTTGCCACAACACAGCACAATCGATGTTTTTGTGACTGGGGGCAAGCAAACCGGCGTGCACTTTGATATGCAGTTCAACGGACGTGCCAAAGTGGGTGATCAAATTCGGATCAAGGTGTCACCACACCCTATCCAGCTTTTGCACCCGGCACGTTATGATTACTTCGCCATGCTGAGGCAAAAACTGCACTGGAGTGCAAGCCCAACAGAAACCCCCCACAAAACTCGAGGACTTAGAGACAGCAGCCATGCTAAGTAGTTTGACCATTCAGGATTTTGTAATTGTTGACAAATTGGACCTGCATTTTTCACCGGGCATGTCCGTGCTGTCGGGCGAAACAGGAACCGGCAAATCAATTTTGATTGATGCGCTGTCACTGTGCCTGGGTGCACGCGCCGATGCATCCCAAGTGCGTGAAGGCTGCGAGCGCGCCAACATCACCGCAGTGTTCGAGATCAATCCGACTGCCAAAGCCGTTCTTGAAGAACAATCCATCGCCTGCGAGGAAGGAGAACTGCACCTGCGCCGTGCAATCGACGCCAATGGCCGCTCCAAAGCCTATGTCAACGGCACTCCAGTTCCTGCCAGCACGTTGAAAGAACTTTCTGAAACCCTGATCGACATCCATGGCCAGCATGCGTTTCAAACCCTGACCAAGCCAGGTGAACAACTGAGGTTGCTCGATGATTTTGGGCAACACCACAGCCTGGTACAACACACCGCGAGCGCTTTCACAAAACTTCGAAGTGCGGAAAAAGCCTTGAAGCAAGCCCAAAGTAGCCAGGAAGAAAGGGGGGCACGGCTGGAAAACCTGCAATGGAAACTGGAGTCACTTAACAAAGTGGCGCCCAAGGCTGACGAATGGGAAATCCTGAGCAGTGACTTCGACCGCCTTAGCCACAGCGCCGAACTGATCGAAGGCACCCAACATGCCAGCGACTTGTTGTCGCAAGGTGAAAATGCCTTGCTGGATCAACTGACTCACGTCATAGAAAAACTAAGCCATCTTTCCTCACGCGACCCGGCACTTGAAGGCGTGGTCAAAACCCTGTCTGAAAGCGAAATCCTGATTCGGGAAGCCAGCTACGACCTGGGCAACTATGTAAAACACAGTGAACTGGACCCAGGAACACTTGAAGAGGTAGAGGCGCGCATGTCGCTGTGGCATGAAACTGCTCGCAAGCTGCGTATCCAGCCTGAAGACCTGCATCTTGAAATGGAAACTGTTCAGGCTGAAATCAAAGGTCTTGAGGATGGATTTGATATCGAGAAGCTTCAAAAAGAATTAAGCTCGGCAAAACACGCCTATGACACACAAGCCAGCGCACTTTCAGATGCCCGAAAAAAATCAGGCAAGCTGCTTTCTGAACGGGTTACGGAATCCATGCAAACCTTGAGCATGAAAGGCGGCCGTTTCCTCGTGGAACTGTCGCTTGGAGAGCCCAGCGCCAAAGGCAGTGACATCATTGAATTTCGGGCGGCAGGCCACCCCGGTGTAACGCCGCAAGCCATTCAGAAAGTGGCATCAGGCGGAGAACTGGCCCGGATCAGCCTGGCCATCACAGTGAATACCGTGGAAAGCACCCCGGTACCCACACTCATATTTGACGAAGTGGACAGCGGCATTGGCGGCGCAGTGGCCGAAACAGTGGGCAAATACCTTCGACTGCTGGCCAACAACAAGCAGGTTCTTTGCGTGACCCACCTGCCCCAGGTGGCAGCGCAGGGGCACAACCATTACCAGGTCAGCAAAGACATATCAGAAGGTAAAACACGCTCGAAGATCGTTCAACTTGAACCTGAAGTGCGCGTGGAAGAAATCGCCAGAATGCTGGGCGGCCAGGTCATTACGCAGGCCACACGGACGGCGGCTATGGAGATGCTGAACGCCACCGACCAGTAAAAAAACTTTGCTTTTGGCCAACTACTTGCGTCGGTTCTCGCAATCGGTCTTTGTGCAGGAACCGTAGAGGGAAAGGGCGTGGTCATGAAGCTCAAACCCACGGTCCTTGGCAATCATTTTCTGGCGCCGTTCAATTTCCTCGTCGAAAAACTCCACCACCTTGCCGCACTGCACACAAACCAGGTGGTCGTGATGCTCACCTTCATTCAGTTCAAAAACTGATTTGCCGGTTTCAAAATGCTGGCGGGCCAGTAAACCGGCCTGCTCAAACTGCGTTAATACGCGGTAAACCGTGGCCAAACCGATGTCCAGATCTTCCTGCAACAGCAACTTGTAAACGTCTTCAGCACTGAGGTGGCGATGATTTCCGCTTTGGAACAGTTCCAGGATTTTCATCCTGGGTAGAGTTGCCTTTAAACCAATGCTTTTAAGATCCGTTGCTGTAGTCATGAGTTTGGTACCATTCCGAGGCTTAATCGAGTTCAACTAGCTTATGATAACGCCTTTGAAGGACAAGTTAACGCACCGGATAAGGTACTCTGTTCCAACTTCACATGCGAATTCACAAAACAATGCGTATTTTACGACTGAATTTGATCCTCTGCTCAGCATTGACGCTTTGGATCTCTGGCTGTTCCTTGATTCCCGACAACTATGTCCCCTCCGTGGTCAAACCCTACCGGTTTGACATACAGCAAGGCAACTTTGTGACGCAGGAAGACGTCGCCAGGTTGAAAATCGGTATGAACAAGGAACAGGTACGTTTCATTCTGGGCACCCCATTGCTGAACGATGCGTTTCATGCCGACCGTTGGGATTATGTTTACCGGCTTTTGAAAGCGGACGGGCAAGTGAGCCAAGCCCGCTATACCGTGATGTTCCAGAACGGTACGGTTAGCCGGCATGGAGGCGAGAACCTGCCCGCCACAGCCACGGACCTGATCGGCCCCGACTCGACTACAAAATCGTCAACCAAACCATTGCCTGCTGAAAAACCGGCAAACGATATCAAAGAATCGGAATCTGCAGTAGGCGGCTCCGACCGAGCACCCGTACTCAAGTAAAACGACATGACCAAGCCAATACAAATCGCAATCGCCGGCGCCAGCGGGCGCATGGGCAAAACCCTAATTGAAGCCATTTTGAATCATCCAGACTGTGAACTTGCCGGTGCATTTGACCAGGCAGGTTCCACAAGCATTGGTCGTGATGCTGGCGACTTTATGGGCATTGCGTCTGGCATTGCTGTCACAGACGATGCCGAAGCCGCGCTGAGCAATGCAGATATCTTGATTGACTTCACCCGGCCGGAAGGCACCTTGCACCACCTGGCTTTGTGTGAAAAACACAATGTGAAAGCAGTGATCGGCACGACGGGTTTTGAACCGAAGCAACTTGAAATGTTGAAAAAAGCGTCAAGCAACGTGGCCATGGTGTGGTCACCCAATATGGCAGTGGGTGTGAATGCCACATTCAAGCTTCTGGAAGTGGCTGCGAAAATACTGTCTCAAGGCTATGACATCGAGATCATCGAGGCCCATCACAGCAAGAAAGTGGATGCGCCTTCCGGCACAGCATTGCGTATGGGTGAAGTAGTGGCACAAGGCCTGGGTGTGGCCCTTGATGACGTCGGTGTGTTTGCACGGGAAGGCATTACGGGTGAGCGTAAAGCTGGCACCATCGGTTTTTCCACCATTCGTGGTGGTGACATTGTGGGCGACCACACCGTGTTGTTTGCAGGCATGGGGGAGCGCATTGAAATCACACACAAGTCATCAAACCGCATGACCTATGCACAGGGTTCAATTCGGGCAGCGCAGTTCCTGATGAGTCACGACAACGGTTTGTTTGATATGCAAGATGTGTTGGGGCTGAAAACATTGTTTTAACTTCAGACCAAACCATAGCAAGTTGACGTAAGCACCTGTATAGTCTGGTTAAAATAATACTTGTATTCACCACCCGAATGCCACCTCTCAAAGATGGAGCCTGCCAATGACGCAATCCCTTCTTGCGAAACTAGATGAACTTCAGGCCAAGGTCTCCACTTTGGCCAAAGCACTTGAGCAAAGTCGCCATGAAAGCAGATCCTCCAAGGAGGAAATTTCCAACCTGCGTCGCGACAATGAACGCCTTCAGAAAAAAGTAGTTCATGCGCAGGGGCAAATCAACCAGATGCTGAACCAATGGTTTCCTGAACTTGAATTGAACTCGGAGGAATAAATTGGAAGCACTCGATGTCAAAATCATGGGCCGGGAATTCAAGATCGCCTGCAAGCCTGAAGAACGTGCAGCGCTTCAACAGGCAGTCAACATTGTTGAAACCCGTATGTCGACTATTCGGGACACTGGAAAGGTAGTAGGGCTTGATAAAATTGCAGTGATGGCTGCATTACAAATCGCCCATGAATCGCTCGTTGGGAGTAATCCTTCTAACCCTGTTTTAGGACTGGACATTGAGACAATTGAGCGTAAAATCAAAACCATTGAACAAATCGCTGACGCGGGTCTGGAAGACCAGTCTGGCAAACCAAAAATAGCGGATTTGTTCGGTTAAAGAATTTGTTTTATCTCTGCCGTGCCTGTATTGGTCAGCATTCCGTGAACCAATATCTGTGATCCCGGTTGCGGACGTTTCAGGGTTGGTGTGATTCCCTCTTAGTCAGGGAAACCTGAAGACCCTAACACTGCGACCCACTTGAACCTTAGGTTCAGGGATCGGGCCAGTATGGCATCGGCAGAGACCCCACACCGGGGCGATTGAACATTGGTTCAATCGCCTCTTTTTTTGTTCAAATCAGGTGGTTAAATCATGCTGGATCCCGTTTTCATAATCTCGTTGCTGATTCTGGGTGTGGCCAGCGGACTGCTGGCAGGCTTGTTGGGCATTGGTGGGGGAATGTTACTCGTGCCTTTTCTGACCTTCCTGATGGTGGGTCAAGGTGTACCAGTTGAAAACGTGGTGCACTCCTCGATTGCCACGTCGCTGGCCATTATTCTATTTACAAGCATTTCAAGCATGCGAGCCCACCACAAGGCAGGTGCGGTACGGTGGGATATCGTCAAGTTTCTCACCCCCGGTATCCTTTTGGGTGGCTTTATCGGCTCAAAAATAGTTTCCTATCTACCCACCCGTGAACTGGCCTTGGTTTTTGGTGTGTTCGTCCTGTTCTCGGCTTATCAAATGTTTGCCGATAAAAAACCAAAACCCACACGTACCTTGCCCAAGGCCGCCGGGCTGACGGGAGTGGGTACAGTCATTGGAACGGTGTCCAGTATTGTGGGTGCGGGTGGCGGCTTTATTTCTGTGCCGTTCATGGTTTGGAGCAACGTCCCCCTGCGCATTGCAGTGGCGACATCGGCTGCTTTGGGCTTTCCAATCGCTTTGTTTGCCAGCATCGGATATGTGATCAATGGCTTACACCTGGAGGGGATGCCCACTGGGTCGCTGGGCTATGTGTATTTGCCCGCTGTGTTGTGTGTGGCCATCATGAGTGTGTTTTTCGCACCCAAGGGTGCGAAATTGGCGCACACGTTACCGGTCAAGAAAATCAAGCGGATTTTTGCAATCCTATTGACCTTGATTGCACTGTCAATGATTTACAAAGCTGCAACAGGATTTTAAAAGCAGTTTTCAAGACTTGCTGTTTTTCAATTGCGCAGTCATGGTTTCAAGCCCGGTGGGCTTGTTCCTTGACCAGGCCAGAAGTGCAAAACCGCCCACGATCATGGGCACACACAGCCACTGCCCCATCGAAAGACCTAGCGACAAGGTGCCCAAAAACCGGTCTGGCTCGCGGGCAAACTCGACAATGAAACGGGCCGTACCATAACCGATCAGAAACCAGGCGGACACTGCGGCACGCGCACGGGGCTTGCTCGCAAACCACCACAAGCCGACAAACAATGCAATGCCCTCCAGACTCATTTGATACAACTGTGAGGGGTGGCGCGCCAATGCATCGCCAGCCTGTGGAAACACCACGCCCCACCATCCTTCTGTTGGGCGGCCCCACAATTCGCCATTGATGAAATTGCCCAAACGGCCTAGCGCCAAGCCAACGGGTACCGCGGGCGCCACAAAGTCCATCACATCAAAAAACTTCCAGCCTTTGAATCGTCCGTAAATAAAACAAACCAGCAACACACCGAGAAAGCCACCGTGAAATGACATGCCACCTTCCCAGATGGCCAATATCTCCATGGGGTTGGACAAGTAGTAATCGGGTTTGTAGAAAATGACATAACCCAAGCGCCCACCGAGGATCACCCCCAGCACAGCCCAGGTCAGCATATTGTCAACGTCAGCCAGCTTGATGGCAGGGAACATGTGCAGACGGCGCTTGGCCAGCATGATGAAGGCCAGGAAAGCCAACAGGTACATCAAGCCATACCAGCGAATGGCCAATGGGCCGATCGAAATGGCGATGGGATCAAACTCGGGATGAACAAACATGGGATGTCCGGAATATTAAAACGAATCAATTGTACTGCCCTAGGGACTACCCTTTGATGAATGAGTGGCTTCAGACGCCCAGCGGCAGGCCATAAAATGGTAAATTCTCGTTTTGCAATCAATTTCACCTGCGAGCTTTTGCAATGAGCATCAATCGACGTTCCAAGAACATCACCCAAGGCGTGGCCCGTTCACCCAACCGCGCCATGTACTTCGCCATGGGTTACAAAGACGAAGACTTCAACAACCCGATGATTGGAATTGCAAACGGCCATTCCACCATCACACCTTGCAACAGTGGCTTGCAGCCCCTGGCCGATGCTGCCGTGGCTGCCGTGAAATCGGCTGGCGGCAATCCTCAAATTTTCGGCACCCCCACCATTTCCGATGGCATGAGCATGGGAACCGAAGGCATGAAGTATTCGCTGGTCAGCCGCGAAGTCATTGCTGACTGTATTGAAACCGCGGTTCAAGGGCAATGGATGGACGGCGTGCTGGTTATTGGCGGCTGCGACAAGAACATGCCTGGTGGCATGATCGGCATGGCCCGCATGAACGTGCCCGGTATTTATGTCTACGGCGGCACCATCAAACCCGGCCGCTACAAAGGCAAAGACCTGACCATCGTGTCAGCATTCGAAGCTGTTGGTGAATTCACCGCTGGCCGCATGAGCGAAGAAGATTTCAAGGGCATCGAGAAAAACGCCTGCCCAAGCTCGGGTTCCTGTGGTGGCATGTACACCGCCAACACCATGAGCTCTGCTTTTGAGGCTTTGGGCATGAGCCTGCCCTACTCCTCGACCATGTCCAATATTGATGCGGAAAAGGTCACCTCGACCGAAGAATCTGCTCGTGTGTTGATTGAAGCGGTTCGAAACAACCTGAAGCCTCGCGACATCATCACCAAGAAATCCATTGAAAACGCAGTGGCGGTATTGATGGCTACAGGTGGATCCACCAACGCCGTGTTGCACTTTTTGGCAATCGCGAAAGCTGCGGACGTGGCTTGGGATTACGAAGACTTTGAACGCGTGCGCCTGCGCACCCCGGTAATCTGTAACCTGAAGCCATCTGGTCAATATGTGGCAACCGACCTGCACGATGCCGGCGGTATCCCGCAGGTCATGAAAATCTTGCTGGATGCGGGCTTGTTGCATGGCGACTGCATTACTATCACGGGCAAAACCATTGCCGAAACACTGGCTGACATTCCTTCTCAGCCCCGCGCTGATCAGAACGTGATCATGACCATTGAAAAAGCCTTGTACAAGGAAGGCCATCTTTCAATCCTGCGGGGAAATTTGGCACCCGAAGGCGCTGTCGCCAAAATCACCGGTTTGAAAAATCCGGTCATTACAGGTCCGGCCCGTGTGTTTGACGACGAGCAAAGCGCAATGGACGCCATTTTGGGTGACAAGATTACCGATGGCGATGTGATTGTGTTGCGTTACCTTGGCCCCAAGGGAGGCCCTGGCATGCCTGAGATGCTGGCACCTACTTCAGCGATTATCGGCAAAGGCCTTGGTGAAACCGTGGGCCTGATTACCGATGGACGTTTCTCTGGGGGTACATGGGGAATGGTGGTAGGTCACGTGGCGCCGGAAGCCTATGTGGGCGGGCCAATTGCCTTGGTGCAGGAAGGTGATTCGATTACCATGGACGCGCACCAGAAGTTGTTGCAGATCAACGTCAGTGATGAAGAACTGGCCAAGCGACGCTTGTCATGGGTCAAGCCAAAGCCACGTTACACAACCGGTGTACTGGCCAAGTTTGCTGCCCTGGCCAGCAGTGCCAGCAAAGGTGCTGTCACGGATGGTGATCTGGACCTGTAATTCAACCTCCAGCTATTTAAACGGAAAACCCCGACGAGCGCGTCGGGGTTTTTTTTATCCAGTTCAAGCATTCGGGCCTCGAATTTGCGCTTCACCATTTGTTGGCGCTTGACGTCCAACCCCAGCAGGGGCTCTACCACCTCAAACCAGAGGATCGCCATTAGAAACGGCACAGCGATGGAAAACCACGCCCAGTCGCTAACCGGATGAACTCCACCCAGTTTTAACGTCAGTAAAAGGACACCCAGTAATATAAAAATCATTCTGTTTCACATGACAAACAACAGGGTTGTCTGCCAAAATGACACCCGAGACGTTAATAACGCAATAACTGTAACAAGATGAGGAGTTCAGTATGATCAAGCAGATGGGTGTCTTGGCGATTGCAGCCACCATGGTTGCTCTACCATTGTCCGCCAGCGCCGATGAAGCATTGGCAAAAAGCAAAGCTTGCCTGGCCTGTCACCAGGTACAGAAAAAAGTAGTTGGCCCCGCATTTAAAGACGTGGCTGCCAAATACAAAGGCGATGCTGGTGCCGCGGCAATGCTGGCTGGCAAAATCAAGAACGGTACAAAAGGCACATGGGGCCCAGTTCCAATGCCTGCACAAAACGTGACGGAAGACGAAGCCAAGAAATTGGCCGCTTGGGTACTGTCACTGTAATCCAGCCCTTTCAAGTAAAAGGCCAAGGTAGATGTACCTTGGCCTTTTTTGTTGGGTGCGTGTTTGATGATCAAGAACCATCAAATTGAATGTTTTGTTTCTTCACCAAAGTCTGCATTCTTTCCATTTCCTTTTTGATTTCTGCAGCATGTTGTGCGGGGGAATTTCCCACCGGCTCAGCGCCACTTTCCCTCAAACGCTCTTGGACTGCAGGTAACTTCAACACCTTGACAGTGGCAACATTCAATTTTTGAATGATGGCATCAGGCGTACCAGAAGGTGCGACCAAACCGTACCAAACCGGCTCGTTCACCGCAGCAAGACCCAATTCCTTGAAGGTGGGCACATTGGGAAGATTATGGACACGTGTTGGCCAAGCCACAGCCAATGGGCGCAAGCGTTCTGACTTGATGTGAGACATAGAAGAAGGCAAGTTATCGAACATCATGTCAACAGATCCGCCCAACAAGTCATTCAACGCTGGGCCAGCACCCCGGTAAGGCACATGCAGGATGTCAGTGCCGGTTTCCATCTTGAACTGCTCACCCACCATTTGCTGGATGCTGCACGGCCCGGATGTCGCATAACTGAACTTGCCAGGATTCTTTTTGACATAGGCCAAAAACTGTTTGAAATCCTGGGCTGGAAACTTGGGATTCACAGTGAGCACATTTGGCGACCCAGCCATGTTGGTAATGGCTTTGAAGTCCTTGATTGGATCGTAGGAAACCTTGGGATTGCAGGCAGCGATCACTGCATGTGTGGAAAGTGTGGATACCCCCAAGGTGTAACCATCGGGAGAAGCTTTGGCCACAAGGCCTGCTCCAATACTGCCACCGCCGCCGCCACGGTTGTCCACAATCACGGTTTGCCCCAACTCCCGGCCCAGCTTGTCCGCAACAATGCGAGCCACGATGTCGGTTGTACCACCAGCAGCAAAGGGCACAATCAAGGTTATCGGCTTACTGGGGTAAGTGTCAGCCAGGGCGACGCCGGTTGAACAAGACAGCACAGCAAGCGCTGTCAGCCCTTTTTTGATCAAGCAGAAAGTCATTCTCTTCTCCACGTTCTATTGAATTGGGCGTTGCGATGAGCACGCAAACCAGGGCCGTGTCAGAAAACAGACCAAAGTTCAAATTTAAGTGGTGAGAAAGAAGGAGAAGTTCGGGGGCGTTGAAAATAAAACCAGGCTATTCACAATTGCGGGATTCATTTACTTAACGAATCCCGCACCTGCCTTAATTGACGACTTTTACTGGAAACTTGCCTTGCGCATTGTAAGAGTTCAAGGTAACTGGCGCGTTCAGGACATCACCCGCGTTGTCAAAGGCAATGGTACCAATCACGCCCTCATGACGAATATCTTTCAACTTGGGAAGGTACTTTTTGGGATCCGCAGACTTCGCATTTTTCATGGCCATGCCCATGGTCATGACCGCATCGTAGACAAAGGGGGCGTACACCTGAATGTCGCGTTTGAACTGCGTTTTGTAACGCTTCTCGAAGGCTGGCCCACCCGGCATTTTGCTCAGGGCCATGCCACCTTCGGCACACAGTACATTCGACCCCACGTTGTCGCCACCGAGTCGCATCAACTCGGCGGTACAAATGCCATCGCCGCCAATCAAAGTGGCCTTGATACCCAGTTGCTTCATCTGGCGCAACATGGGACCGGCCTGCGCATCCATGCCACCATAAAAAATCAGGTCTGGGTTCACACGTTTGACCGAGGTCAGGATGGCAGCAAAATCGGTGGCTTTGTCATTGGTGTAATGGCGCTCCAGAACCTTGACCCCTTTGGCCTGCAACTGATTCGTAAAAATGTCAGCCAATGGCTGCCCGTAACCAGTTCGGTCGTCAATGACAACCACGCGCTTGGCTTTCATTTCGTCTGCCGCGTACTTGGCCAGTGCAACACCGAGCACCCCGTCGTGAGCAATCACACGGAACACCGATTCGAAGCCCTGTTTGGTCACTTTGGGTGTGGTTGCAGAAGGGGTGATTTGGGGTATGCCGCAATCGTAATAAATTCTTGAAGCGGGAATGGTGGTGCCGCTATTCAAATGCCCCACAATGCCATTGACTTTCATGTCACACAGTTTTTGGGCAACAATCGCACCGGTTTTCGGATCAGCCGCGTCGTCTTCCGCAACCAGTTCGAACTTTGCAGTGCCGCCCTCCAACTGGATTTTCATTTTGTTCAAATCCTCAATGGCCAAACGGGCGCCCGATTCGTTGTCTTTGCCATAATGCGCCTGCGGACCCGAGAGAGGCGCGATGTGCCCAATCTTCACCACAACATCTTTGGCCCAAGCTGCACTGCCTGAAAACGCCGCAAACAACGAAACAAACAACACTGACTGGCCCAAATGCCATGAGTACACATTGCGCATAAATAGCTCCGTAAAATATTGGGTGGGTTCTTGCAATGTAGCATTGAAACGGTGATTTGCGACAGATCTCAATTAACTGACTTCATTCTGAATCCTTAGCGCTTCTGCACCCCCTAATTGCACTATTCTTTTTCCAGAACACCTTAATTCAACTGGTCTGTCGGTTCATGGACATATTTGCACAACAAATCATCAACGGGCTGGTACTGGGCAGCATTTATGCCTTGGTGGCCTTGGGTTACACCATGGTGTACGGTGTCCTTGGGCTGATCAATTTTGCGCACGGGGAAGTAGTGATGGTGGGGGCCATGGTGGCTTTCAGTGCCATCACTTTTTTCATGGGTGTGTTTCCTGAAACGCCGGGCTGGATCCTGTTTCTGGTGGGTGTCATGTGTGCGGTCCCCGTGTGCATGTTGACCAGTTTTACCATCGAACGCTTTGCGTACCGCCCGTTGCGAAATGCCCCACGTTTGGCGCCGCTGATTTCAGCCATTGGTGTTTCAATCATTCTGCAAACCCTAGCGATGATTATCTGGGGAAGAAATTACCTGATATTCCCAACCACCCTGCCCACAGATCCCATCATTCTGCACACTTTCGCCGCCAACCCTGAAGTGGATTATGAAAGAACGGTGTCCATTACACCCGTGCAGATTCTCATCGTTTGCGTGTCCGCTGCGCTGATGTTTGCGCTGACCTACACCGTCAACAAAACCCGCTTGGGCAAAGCGATGCGGGCTACCTCGGAAAACACCCAAATTGCCAGCCTGATGGGAATCAACCCAAACACGGTGATTGCCGCTACCTTTGTGATCGGTGCAGCCCTGGCAGGCGTTGCAGGGGTGATGGTCGCCACCAATTATTCAGTGGCACATTTTTACATGGGCTTTTTACCCGGATTAAAGGCATTCACTGCTGCGGTACTGGGTGGCATCGGCAATATCTATGGTGCCATGCTGGGTGGCCTGGTGCTGGGTATTGTGGAAAGTCTGGGGGCTGGTTATCTGGGCCAGTTGACAGGAGGGTTTCTGGGGTCGCATTACCAGGACATCTTTGCGTTTGCCGTCTTGATCCTGGTGTTGACGCTTCGCCCATCCGGTTTGTTGGGTGAAAAGGTATCGGACCGCGCATGATGCACAATCCCGCACGTCATCGACAAATTGTTGGCTTCCTGCTGGTGGCCATTGCACTGGCCGCCCTGCCCTGGGCAGCAGGCCTGCTGGGAAACAGTTGGGTACGCATTCTGAATGTGGCCTTGCTGTACGTCATGCTGGCACTGGGCTTGAATATCGTAGTGGGGTTCGCCGGGCTGCTCGACCTGGGCTACATCGCATTTTATGCCGTGGGGGCTTATGTGTATGGCCTGCTGGCCTCACCCCACCTCACCGACAATTTTGAAGTGATCGCAGCCATTTTTCCTGATGGCTTGCATGTGTCAATCTGGTTACTCATCCCCTTGAGTGCGCTGATCGCAGCAGTGTTTGGAGTGATGCTCGGCGCACCCACACTGCGTTTGCGCGGTGATTACCTGGCCATTGTTACGCTAGGTTTTGGTGAAATCATTCGTCTGTTTTTGAATAACCTGAATGCGCCACTGAACATTACCAACGGGCCCCAGGGCATCAACATGATTGAGCCTGTGAATATTGCGGGCGTTCGCTTCTCTCGCACCATTGAATTGTTCGGATTCGAAGTCCCTGCCCTGCACCTTTACTACTACCTGTTTCTGGCACTGACACTGGTGATCATCGTTGTGTGCATGCGCTTGCAGCACAGTCGGATTGGCCGCGCGTGGACAGCCATTCGAGACGATGAAATTGCGGCCAAGGCGATGGGTATTAATACACGCAACATGAAGCTGCTGGCCTTCGCCCTCGGTGCTTCTTTTGGTGGAGTGGCCGGCGCCATGTTCTCGGCGTTTCAAGGTTTCGTCAGCCCGGAATCCTTTGGCCTGATGGAATCCATCATTGTGTTGTGCATGGTTGTACTGGGGGGCATGGGTCATATTCCTGGCGTCATTTTGGGTGCCTTGCTTTTGGCAGGCTTCCCGGAAATGCTGCGCCAAGTGGTGACTCCAATTCAGGAATTCATGTTTGGTGCTGTGCTGGTGGACGCTGAAATCATTCGTTCACTGATCTACGGTTTCACCATGGTACTGGTCATGCTGTATCGCCCCAAGGGTCTGTGGCCGCAGCGCAAGGGTCGCCCCGATGCGGCGCAGGGGGCGGCATGAGCAAGGTGTTATTTACCGCCACGGGCTTGAAAAAATATTTCGGTGGTGTCACAGCAGTGGATGGGGTAAATCTTGAAATACGGGAAGGTCAGGTAGTCGGTTTGATTGGCCCCAACGGCGCGGGCAAAACCACCTGCTTTAACCTGATCACAGGTCTTTACACCCTGGATGCAGGGCACTTCACGTTCAAATCAAAACCCTACAACCCGGCTTCTCCCAATGAAGTGGCTCGACTGGGCATTGCGCGTACGTTTCAAAACATTCGATTGTTCAACAGCATGACTGCCCTGGAAAATGTAGCGGTCGGCATGCACACCCGAACTCGCCAGGGTGTGCTGGGAGCTGTGCTGAGAACCCCAGCCCAGCGACGAGAAGAAGCACGAGTTCTTGAACAGGCTCAAGCCTGGCTCGACTACGTGGGAATTGGTGCATTTGCTGATTACCTGGCAGGGCAACTTTCTTACGGTGACCAACGCCGGCTGGAAATTGCGCGTGCACTGGCCAGCGAGCCCGGTTTGCTGGCGCTGGATGAACCAGCCGCAGGCATGAATGCCACAGAAAAACTGAAACTGCGCGATTTGCTGCTGCAAATTCGAAGTGATGGAAAATCAATTTTGTTGATTGAACACGATGTCAAACTGGTGATGGGTATTTGCGACCAGGTTACCGTTCTTGATTATGGCAAAGTGATTGCACAGGGAACTGCAGCGCAGGTTCAGCAATCACCTGCAGTCATTGAAGCTTACCTTGGAGGCTTGCACCATGGCTGATCCAATGTTGCGCGTACAGGGCCTCACTGTGGCCTATGGCGGCATTCAGGCTGTCAAAGGGCTGAATTTTCATGTAAATCAAGGTGAACTGGTTTGCCTGATCGGTTGCAATGGCGCAGGCAAAACCAGCGCACTGAAGGCATTGGCAGGCCTGCTGCCATTTGATGCTCAAACAGCCGTATTCAGGCAAAACCTGAATTTGCTCGAGATGCAGGCGCACCAGCGATTGCCCAACGGCATGGCCTTGGTGCCCGAAGGCCGAGGCGTATTCACACGGATGAGTGTGCTTGAAAATCTGGAACTTGGCGCTTACTGTCGTCGCGCCGATGCGCAAGGCAAAGCAGACATTCAAGCCGATCTTGAACGCATGCTGCTTGCTTTTCCACGATTGAAAGAACGACTGAAGCAATCCGCAGGCACCTTGAGTGGTGGCGAACAACAAATGCTGGCCATGGCACGCGCCTTGATGGGAAAGCCGGAACTGCTACTGCTTGATGAGCCGAGCATGGGCCTTGCACCGTTGCTGGTGGAAAAAATTTTTGAAGTGGTACAACAGGTGCATCAACAAGGCATGACCATTCTGCTGGTGGAGCAAAACGCACACATTGCCCTGCAAATTGCCAACCGGGCCTATGTCATGGATTCGGGTTTGATCGACTATGAAGGTCAAGCCAGTGAACTGATCAACGACCCCCGAATTCGTGAAACCTACCTAGGGCAATTGCCTGCCTGAACCTGTTTTCAGGCAATTCCACCCTGCCCGGCCACTGCCGAAGTGTCGGCAAGCGAAGTGAATGAATCAGCAAAAAACTCGTCTGCTGGCAGTCCACACTGTGCTGAAAAATCCCGCTGCGCCGATTCCACCACAATGGGCGCGCCGCAGGCATACACCTGGTGCCGGCTTAAATCGGGAAAATCGGCCATGACAGCTTGGTGAACAAAGCCTGTTCGGCCTGACCACGCACATTCAGACGTGGCATCAGAAAGTACCGGCACAAACCTGAAATTCGAATGCGCCTGGGTCCACTGAAGCGGCAATTCCATCCTGTACAAATCCGCCTTGGTGCGAGCACCCCAATACAACACAAATTCTCGCGTGCTGTTCTTGAAAAATGCCTGTTCAAGCAACGATTTGATGGGTGCGAAGCCCGTTCCACTGGCCAGCAGAATGACAGGCTTTGTCGAATCGTCACGCAGGAAAAAGGTACCGAAAGGGCCTTCGAAGCGAAGGATTTCCCTTTCCTTCATGGTGGTGAATACATGGTCGGTAAACAGGCCGCCCGGCATGTGACGAATATGCAACTCGATACCGCCTTCCTGATACGGCGCATTCGCCAGTGAATAACTGCGACGGGAACCATCGCGCAGCATGAATTCAATATACTGCCCGGCATTGAACTGCAACACCTCATTGGCGGGCAGTTGCAATTTCAGCACCGCCACATCAGCGGCAGGCTTTTCAATACTTTGCAAACGGCATGGCATTTTCTTGATGGGAATGTCGCCCAACCCGGAAAGTTCGCGCACCTTCAACTTGATGGCACTCAGGGGCTTGGCGCAGCAGGTCAGTACTTTTCCGCGCACCCGCTCCTCTTCACTCAATGCGCGTGCTTGGTAGGTGCCGTAATCAACCTGCCCTTCCAACAACTCCGCCTTGCACGATCCACATGCACCATCTTTGCAGCCGTATGGCAAAATGACGTTTGCCCGAAGCGCCGCTGACAAAATAGTGTCATCGGCCTCGCATTCAAACTGTTTTTGACTGGGAAGTACTTCTACGTTGTGATTCATCAAACTGCTTTCCGTGATGTCGACAATCCCGACAGGGTGTTTTTCAAGCGCACATTGCCCCGGCGCTTTCGGCACAGCCGGATATCCATCGCAGGCTGCGGGCAAGTGGGCGTCGTGCTGTTAAGAACCTTTCCGAAACAACATTTTACAGCGACTTACCGACCATCTGCAGAAGGGCCCGCAAAGCGCAGTGCCATTGTCGCTGACAACGTTCGCCCCATGTGCCTGGATTTGAATGTCAAGGGGGATTTGTTGCGACTGATTTCACTGGGCCACCGCATCATCTGGATGGCGCCACCCGATGCCACCGTACCGGCAGATCAAACTCTCAAAAAACTGGTGTTGTGGGCTGCTGCACGTGCACGTGCGTTCAACAAGCCAGCGCCCCGAATCAGCTATGTGTCCACCACTGGGGTGTATGGCAACGCGCATGGGGAATGGATCAACGAATACACGCCCCTGAATGCGCAGTCGGAACGCGCCAAACGACGTGTACACGCAGAAACGCAATTGCGCCAAGGCTTGAGCAAAGGCGTACACATTCATGTACTGCGTGCGCCCGGCATTTATGGTGACCATCGCTTGCCGATTGATCGAATCAAAAACGGCACCCCTGCACTGGTTCAAGAAGAAGACGCGTGGTCAAACCACATCCATGAACTGGATTTGGGCCGATTGTGCCGATGGGTGAACTACAAGGGCGGGTCATTTGAAATCGTGAACGCCTGCGACGCGAAACCCAGCAAGATGGGAGACTATTTCGACCTGGTGGCCGATGCATTCAACCTGACCCGCCCGCCACGATTTCCACGCGAGCAGGCACGGCAAATGGTCAGCCCAATGATGTGGAGCTTCATGTCGGAATCGCGGCGGATCGAGTCACGCAATCAGCAAAAGCTGGGGTTTCGTTTGAGATACCCCAGCGTGGCGGACTTCATTCAACAACGTTTGAATCAGAAACCCGAATCGGGCTCTGCATAGCGCTCAGGCAAACATTTTGCCCAGATTGTTGTCAATTTCTGCCTGGATTTTTCCCTTGAACGCCTTGAGCATGAACCCGAGGGAAATATCCAGAATGACTTCCTGTTCTGTCACATCCAGTGTTCCCTTGACGCCGCTGCGGGTGAAGTTCAGTGTGTTGCCTTGCCATTGGCTGTCGACCTGGAACTCCTTCTGAAGCTGATCTGCCAGCTTTTGTGCCGTTTTTTTGGCGTCTTCCAGAGAGAGATTGTGGGATTTGCGCGCGCGGATGTCTGACATGATTGTTCACTCTTCAAGGTGTTGTGCCGGTATCTTAACCCAGCCGTCGCCTACGCGGTAGGGAACCAAAAATCGAAAGCCATTTTTGATGACGGCGTGAGGTCGTTTTCAAAACCCACCACGCGTTTTGCGAATCGCATCTGCGAGTCAATAATACGTTTGAAGATTCGACTGTTGGCAGATTCGCGGGCGATGATCTTTCGCCAGGCATTCAACTGCGCTTTCAAAATGTCATCGGGTGTTCCGAAATACCGTACCCCTTGTTTGCGCCGCATTTCCTCGTAGTCAGTTGAAAACCGGTCGGCTGCTTTCCAGCTCAGGTCCGCAGAAGAGGCCTGCAAGGCATAGCGGATAATTGATCGCAGCGCAAAGGACAAACCATCAAATCGCTCCTTGTTGAAAATCACTTCAAACACTTCGCTGCTTTGATGGAAACTACGGATCATGCACACCGAGGAAACACTGGGAAAACCCAGGGCCCTGTCTGAACTCGGGTTGTTGAATTCCGCTGCATCAATCAATCCCTTGTCCAGCCAAGGCACAATGTCTGCGGGCTGAAGCGCAGTGGTGTTCAGGCCAAGTTCCTTGAATACTTCAGCTGCAAGACCAACCGCTCGAAACCTCAAGCCCTCAAGGTCTTTCAAATTTGAAATGCGGTTCTTGAACCATCCCAAGGGTTGAGGAGTTAGCGGCCCATACATGAACCCCTGAATATTCAGATTCATTTCCTTTTGAACAAGCTCGTCATACAGCTGCTGACCGCCGCCATATTGAAACCAGGCCAGAATCTGGTTTGAGCTCATGCCGAAACTGGGGCCACTGCCGAAAAGGGAAAATGCAGCATGTCGGTCGTGCCAGTAGGTAGGCACACCATGCCCGCCATCCAGTTGACCCTTGTGCACCGCATTTTGAATGCCGAATGCTTTCACGATGCTGTTGGCTGGATAGACATCAATTCGCAGTTCGCCGCCCGACATGTCATTCACCTTTTTGGCGAAGTCCTGGGCAAACTCATTGAAAATGTCTTTGGTAGGCCAAGTGCTTTGAAACTTCAGCACGATGGGCTTGCCTGTTTTGATCAACGCCGGGGGTTGAGCCTGAACAGGCAAAGCTAAAGCACCCGCACCTACAGCCAGTGCCTGTTGCACAAAACGTCTTCGGGAATCGTCACTCATCGAGTCGTCGCGCATGTTGATTACTGCCCGACCAGAATCAAGTGCACCCTGTAAGGTCCATGCGCCCCAAGCACAATGGTTTGTTCAATATCGGCTGTTCGTGAAGGACCGGAGACAAAGTTCAAGGCACGCGGCATCAGCCGGTCTTGTGAACGCAAGCGAGCGAATGCATCTTCCATGGTGTGTACAACCTGGCTGGCGTGAACTACGGCGATATGCGTTTCAGGCAATAAATGAGTGCTCGCAGGCTCTTGGGCATTGCTCGCAAAAACCAGCGTGCCGGTTTCAGCCACTGCGCAGGCCACAGCACTGATTCCGATCAAATCGTCACCTGTGGGTGCACCAAGAAGATTTGGCTGGGACAGCACGGACCAATCCAGGTGACTCAATGCTGGCCAAACCGCAACCGTGCCATTCAACTGCAAACTGGCCATGTAATCATTGCAAGCCTGAACAATCCCCTGCTCGGAATCCACGCGGTGCAGGGTACACAGCATCGCTTTTGATCGCTCTTCAAAAAGAGCCACCACATTATCGACAGGCGCAGGTGCCGGACCACGGGTTTTGCGAGTCAGGTAACCTTGCGCAAGGATCCGCTCATTTGCATGCATTGATTCAGGCCTGGATTGCAGGCTGCGAATTCGCTTGAGAATTTCGGCTCGTGCACCGGAAGTATCCAAATCGTCATCGTTCAGGGACAGGCTCAAGATTTACCCTCAAATACGGCTTGCAACGGGAATGACAGAGTCACTCTATATAGGTATCGAATGTCCCCATTATAGAAAAACAAACTCCGTGTTGCGCCTAGGGTATGCCCCCATGTCAGTTGATCAATTCGAGCAGACGCTCCAGCCCAACGGTGCGTGATGGATTACAATATGACGTTACCTTGTTGAATCACACATTCTCACCATGACACACGTAGTTACCGAGTCCTGCATCAAATGCAAATACACCGATTGCGTGGATGTATGTCCAGTCGACTGTTTCCGTGAAGGCCCCAACTTTCTGGTCATCGATCCCGATGAATGCATTGACTGCGCCGTGTGCATTCCAGAATGCCCGGTGAATGCCATTTACGCCGAAGAAGACGTTCCTGCGGATCAGGTCAAGTTCATCGCAATGAACGTAGACTTGGCCAAAGACTGGCCAAGCATCACACGCATGAAGGCACACCTGCCCGATGCCGACGACTGGAAAGACGTCAAAGAGAAATTGCAGTATCTTGAAAAATAACAATTTTTCGGCAGTTCCATGAGTGAAGCTGAAGACAAATACACCCGGGAAACCATCACCAGCCTGCGAGTATGGGTTCCGGGAAAATTGTTTTCCTTCACCTGCACCCGCCCTTCGGGCTACCGATTTACAGCCGGTCAGTTTGCCCGGCTTGGTGTCGAAAACCTTCTGAAACTGCCAGGCGAACCAGACATCATCTGGCGAGCGTATTCGATGGTTTCAAGCCCATTCGATGAACATCTCGAGTTTTTTTCGATCGTGGTGCCCAACGGGGCGTTCACAAGCCACCTCAGCCAATTGGAAGTGGGTTCACCGATTTATATCGACAAAACCAGCTTTGGTTTCCTGACCACGAGCCGATTCGAATCAGGCCGCGACCTCTGGCTTCTGGGTTCTGGCACAGGCCTGGCGCCTTTTTTGTCCATATTGCACGACCCCCAAACCTGGCAGCAATTTAAAAATGTAGTTCTTGTGCACAGCGCCCGAACAACGGAAGAACTGGTTTACCAAGAGATGATCAACAGTTTCACCAGCCACCCTTTGCTGGCTGAACTGATTGAAGACATGGCACAGCGTTTCCACTACGTGCCCGTTGTCACACGGGAGGAAGCCCCCAACTGCTTGAATGAACGAATCACCAGGCTGCTTGAAAATGGCGCACTGGCGGCCAGTACAGGGCTCGACTTGAACGTGGACCTGAGCCGCTTCATGATTTGTGGCAATCCCGACATGGTCACTGATATTCGCAAGGTATTGAAAACACTTGGTTACTCACCAGCACGGCGGAATAATCCGGGAGAAATTGCGGTGGAGAATTATTGGTGACCGAACAATTTTGCAAACATGTTGCAATGCAGCAAAGTTTGCAAGATAATCGTCAGGATATTGACTCATAATTGTCAAAAAAGAACATCGCCAAAACGCCGGAGGCACCACATGCTGTATCAAATGCACGAATTCCAGAGAGCTTTGCTCAACCCAATGACCATTTGGGCCGAAGCGGGTTCCAAGCTCTACAGCAATCCGTTCAGTCCACTGGCCCACATGCCCATGGCGCGTCGTATCTCTGCCGGTTTTGAATTGATGTACCGACTGGGGAAAGAATACGAAAAGCCACAGTTTGGAATTACCACTGTGAAATGCGGCGACAGGGAAGTGTCGATTGTTCAGGAAATCGTTGAAACCCGACCTTTTTGCAAGCTGATCCATTTCAAGAAGATGGTGCCTGCAGAATCGAAGCCGTTGAAACCTCAGCCCAAGGTATTGGTGTTTGCTCCGCTTTCGGGTCACCACTCCACCTTGCTGCGCGACACGGTCAAAACCTTGCTGCAAGACCATGACGTATTCATCACCGACTGGGTCGACGCCCGAATGGTACCGCTCTCGGAAGGCGCTTTCCATCTGGACGACTACGTGCACTATTGCATCGGTTTTATCCAGTTGCTGGGCCCAGACGTTCATCTGATTTCTGTCTGTCAGCCCACGGTACCCGTGATGGCAGCAGTGTCATTAATGGCCTCCAACAAAGACCCCAAACAAGCCAAGAGCATGACCATGATGGGCGGGCCGATCGACACACGCGAAAGCCCCACCGAAGTGAACAACCTGGCGACGAAAAAACCATACTCCTGGTTCGAGAACAACGTCATCTATAGTGTTCCACACACCTACCCAGGTTACCTGCGTCGTGTTTACCCTGGCTTCCTGCAACACTTGGGCTTTGTCAGCATGAACCCTGACAAACATGCACAAAGCCACTACGACTTCTACATGCACCTGGTTGAAGGTGATGGTGAAAGTGCCGAAAGTCATCGCCAGTTCTATGATGAATACAACGCAGTGCTTGACATGCCGGCTGAATATTACCTGGACACCATCAAGACCGTGTTTCAGGACCATGCCTTGCCCATGGGCACTTGGGATGTTCGCGGCCAACGCGTAAAACCTGAAGATGTCACCACCGTTGCATTGCTGACTATTGAAGGCGAGCTGGATGACATCTCCGGTCCAGGTCAAACCAAAGCTGCCCTCGGCCTGTGTAAAAACCTGCCAGCAGACAAGAAAGAGCATTACGAAGCCATGGAATGCGGACACTATGGTATCTTCAGCGGTCGCCGTTGGCGCGAGAAGGTTTACCCAAAAATCCGTGAATTCATAGCCAAGAATGCATGAAAAGCTTGTACAGGAAATAGACGACTTACTTCCTCAAACCCAATGCACGCAGTGCGGGTTTGAGGGCTGCCTGCCCTACGCCAAAGCAATGGCCAGGCAGGAAGCAAATATCAATCGCTGCCCTCCAGGTGGCACTGCAACCATCAATGCGCTGGCTCGTCTGCTCGAAAAACCCGTTGTTGAATTAGACAGCACCTGCGGCTCCACCATTGAACGGCACATTGCCAGAATTGACCCCCAACATTGTATCGGTTGCACCTTGTGTATCAAGGCCTGCCCGGTTGACGCAATCGTGGGAAGTAGCAAACGTCGGCATGCCGTGATAGCGGAATTGTGTACGGGCTGTGAGCTGTGCATCCCGCCCTGCCCCGTCGACTGCATTGAAATGCTGTTCATGCCTGAATTCAGCCATTGGGATCAAAACCTGGCTCATGCGGCCCGCAACCGCATGAACACGCGTGAAATTCGCCTGAAGCGTCAAAAGGAAGAACAAGCTGAACGACTGGAGGCCAAAGCCATTCACAAGCTTGATGAACTCGATGACTCCCCAAGCCCTGATGCCGCCGCCAAGAAAGCCGTTGTTCAAGCGGCACTTGCACGCGCGCGCGCTCGCCGCCAAGCGCAAACACCATGAACAAAGAAAAACGAACCGAGATATTCACGCGCTTTCAGCAAGCCAACCCGGAACCCAAAACGGAGCTGGAATACAGCACACCCTTTGAGTTACTGGCCGCTGTTTTGCTGAGTGCCCAAGCCACGGACAAAGGTGTCAACATTGCAACCCGGAAGCTGTTTGCAGTAGCCAACACCCCAGCCGCGATTGCCGCCTTGGGGGTTGAAGGGGTTGAAAACTACATCAAGACCATCGGACTGTTTCGTGCCAAAGCCAAACACTTGGTACAAACCGCTGAAATTCTTCGCGATCGATACAATGGTGAAGTGCCCGAGGATCGGGAAGCGCTTGAAAGCCTTCCAGGTGTTGGTCGTAAAACGGCGAATGTTGTCTTGAATACAGCGTTTGGCCACCTCACGATGGCTGTGGACACACACATTTTCCGGATCAGCAACCGCACAGGCATTGCACCCGGAAAAGACGTGCTTCAAGTCGAGAAACGTCTGCTGAAACTGGTTCCACAGGAATTCATGTTGAATGCGCACCACTGGCTGATTTTGCATGGGCGCTATGTGTGCAAGGCGCGCAAACCAGAGTGCACTCGTTGTAGTATCGTTGACTTGTGCGAATTCAAAAAGAAAACGACATGAGCCACGCAATTTGCGTTCAAATGTTTGAAGAAGCCTCGCTTGAGAATGCCCAAATGGTCATTGAACAAGCGGTGGAAAAAGCAGGCTTACGCCGCCATTCCGATTACATTGCCCGTGTTGTTTTGTTGTGTACCCCTCATTTTGCACCCTTCCTGCAAGACGTAGCGCAATGCTGCATCAGCAAAACCAATTGCATGAACGTCTGGGGTGGATGCGCATCGGGCTTGCTGGGCGAAGGTCAGGTATTCAGCAACGAAGCCACCATTTTGGTGGCGGTGTTTGGCAAGGAATTTGAAGTTCGCCAGGATGAAACCTTCGACAAAAATGCCGCGCTGACCCTTCTGATTGTTGAGCATGAACAAACCTTGACCGATCATTGGAAGCTTGCGGATAGGGAACCCGAATCGAGCCGGGTTGATGCAGATGCGATGGGGTTGCTGTCCTATGGGGCGAATTACGCCAAAATGCCCCGTGTTGAAAATGGACGCTTGTGCGACGAATCAATTAGTTCGACAAAGCTCCTGGTTGAAAATCCACTGGTTTTGAATTCTGAAGGGTTGGCTTTCCTCAGCCCGGCCCGGACAGTCAGCGAAAGCAATGGGCTTTTTCTGATTCGGGTGGCGGATGAAAAAGCAGCGGTAGCGCTGAAATGCCCCTCGGAACAGCCACGCCCTGTGGGACTGCGTCTGCAAGTCATTCATGAGCAGGGCGAAAGCTGGATTCCCGTGATGGAAATTCACGCGGATGGTACGCTCGGCTTGGCTGCCCCCGTCATGAAAGGTCAGCAGGTTCGGCTGGCGCAGCGCACACCCAAGGCGATCGATGTCGAAATCAAGACATGGATGCCCGCAGTAAATACCCATTTCAACAACAAGGCTCCCGAGATCGGCATATTGTTTGCCGGCTTCGAACGCAGCCAGATGTGCCACGCCGATGACAACGACATTGATTCTGTCATTTCCCACTTCCCGGACACCGAATGGATTGGCGTGTTTGGTCAAGCCGCTTGGCTGAACAACGCGGACACCGTGGTTACACCGCCCCGAAACAACCGACTCAGCCTGTGCCTGTTCAACAGCCCACAGATTTAATTTCCCGAAAGTGATCGTTCCATGTTTAACCCCACACGTGACCAGGCCCGACTTTTTTTCCTGAACAGCTGGAAGAAATACCACCGCGAAGACCCGCTGAGCGAAGCAGAAAGCCTTGCCCTTCAGTGGATGACCCGCCACCCCGAATACTTTGCCGTGTTTGATGCCGAGCCTGAAGCCATTCTTGCAGCGGACTACGCGGTTGAAGCGGGTCAAAGCAACCCCTTCCTCCACTTGTCCATGCACCTGGCGGTTGCTGAACAGGTCAGCATTGACCAGCCGCCGGGTATTCGTGCTGCGTTCGCTAAGCTGTGCGAGAAGATGGGTGATGAGCACAAAGCAGCACACCAGGTATTTGAATGCCTTGCCGAGCAAATTTACCAGCAGCAAAAGAATGGTGTGGCGTTTAGCAGCGACAACTACATTCAATGCATTCTGGAACACAGCGGGGTTTGACGCCCGCTCGGCGCGAATTCCAGTCGCCTGGTTGGCAGCTTAGCTACCCACTCGGGGCGAATTCCAATCGCTCGGTTAGATGTAGTTGCCTCAGATGTAGTTGCCTCAATCAGCAGCGAGGTTCCAATTGCTCGCCTGAAAACCTGTTGATCCCTTTTTGAAATTCACATTGACTCACTGTTCTCGGCAAAACACATGGCCGAGAACAGTGTCGGCTTGCCGCCGAACGTGACATGTGAATTCAAACGGGCAGGTTTTCTTGAATGGCGAAACGATTGGAACCTCGCTGCCGATTGGGCAGCAAACAAGCCGGTGATTGATGACGCGCGCGCGATTGGCCAGCTGAGTTTTGTCGCAACGTACTCGTGATGACTCACAGTTGTGTGCTAATTAACCCGGTAGTGGCTCAGTCAATTCGGTAGTGGATTTGCTTGTTCCGCACTTTAAGAAAGTCGCCCCGTTTTGAGTTCAACACAGTGTTCGGGCGAAAGCCGACACCAAGCCTCGGCCGTCATTTTTGCCGAGCTTGGTGAACTGGGTTGAATTCAAAAAGGGAGAAAGCGATTTTCAGTGCGGAACAAGTAAACCACGACGAGTTGACGGCCCGAACTACGACGAATTCCCCCCACACTGACACAGCAAGGCGAGCTATAAAAAAACCCGCTTTGACCAAAACGGCTCAAGCGGGTTTTCATCGAATCTGGCCGAAAAACGGCCGATGTCAGTTTACTTTTTCAAGTACAAGTCGCCTTTCATGGAAGCGAAGAAAGCGGACAGGTCTTTGATGTCTTGCTGGCTAAGACCAGCAGCCATACCGCCCATGATGGCATTGTTACGGCCACCACGCTGATACTGCTTCAAAGTGTTGGCGATGTAGTCAGCATGCTGACCGGCCAGCTTTGGATAGGAAGGGTCCATGGTTTTGTTCCAGTTGCCTTCAACCGCGTGGCAGGCTGCACACTGGGCTTCTGCTTTGGCTTGGCCAGCAGCAATGTCAGCGGCCTGAACTGAAAATGAGGCTGCAAACAAGGCGGCAGCGATAGCGAAAGTTGTTTTCATTTTTTAATGTCCCTGTTGCAAATCACTTGGCCTGCGCGTAGTACGCGGCGAGGTCAGCGATGTCTTGTTCGGTCAGTGTTTCAGCAATACCGCGCATGGTGGGGTGCTTGCGATCGCCCTTTTTATAGGCAGTCAATGCCGCTTCAATGTACTTGGCGTTTTGGCCAGCAATGTAAGGCACGTTGTAAACTTCAGGGAAGCTGGCCTTGTAACCGGGAATGCCATGGCAACCGATACACATGGATTTCTTCGATGCCGCAGCTTCGGCATTGCCTTCAACAGCCTGGGCCGGAGTGGCAAATGCCAGGGCAGCCAAAAGGCCCACTGCGCTCGCGGCGCGAACAGTCAAACCGATACGTTTCATCTCGCTCTCTCGTCAACAAATGTAATTGGTGGTCAGCCGCTCTGGGGCGCTGGACAAAAACCTTGTCATTTTACGGTCGATCGAGTGTTTAGTCTATGAACAGCTCGACGAAAGCGCTTGTTTGGATGAAAATTTCAGCAAAATAGCACTGAATTGCACTTACACTGACACAATCAAATTACCAGGAATTACAAAAATGCGTTTTGAAGGTAGTAATACTTACGTCGCCACAGAAGACCTCAAACTGGCGGTGAACGCCGCCATCACCCTGCAGCGCCCCTTGTTGATCAAAGGCGAACCCGGCACGGGCAAAACCCTGTTGGCGGAAGAAGTGGCTGCATCGCTGGGTCTGGAGCTGATGCAATGGCACATCAAATCAACGACCAAAGCCCAGCAAGGCTTGTACGAATACGACGCGGTCAGCCGCCTGCGCGATTCCCAACTGGGTGAAGAACGCGTCAAGGACATCAAGAACTACATCGTCAAAGGCGTGTTGTGGCAGGCGTTCGAAAGCGAAAAGCCGGTGGTGCTGTTGATTGATGAAATCGACAAAGCCGACATCGAGTTTCCCAATGATTTGTTGCGCGAAATCGACCGCATGGAATTCTATTGCTATGAAACCAAGCAATTGATCAAGGCGACCCACCGCCCCATCGTCATCATCACGTCGAACAACGAAAAAGAGCTGCCCGACGCTTTCCTGCGCCGCTGCTTTTTCCACTACATTCAGTTTCCAGACAAAGCCACCATGGAAAGCATTGTGGCGGTGCATTTCAAGAACCTCAAAAAGGAATTGCTGGACGCTGCCATGGCCAGTTTCTTCGGCATTCGTGCCCTGCCCGGCCTGAAGAAAAAGCCAACCACATCGGAGTTAATAGACTGGCTTCGATTGCTGTTGGCTGAGGACATACCTGCCAGCGCACTTCAAGCCAAGGACGGCAAGGACGCCATTCCACCCATGCACGGTGCCCTGCTCAAGAACGAGCAAGACATTGAACTGTTCAACCGCTTGGTTTTCATGGCCCGTCAGGGTCGATAAAGAAGGGCTGTTGCTGTGCTACTGGATTTTTTCTTCCAACTTCGCGATGCCAAAATTCCCGTCAGCGTGCGGGAATACCTCACCCTGCTTGAGGGCATGAAAGCGCAATTCATGACGCCAAGCCTGGACAATTTCTACCATTTGTCACGGCTTACCCTGGTCAAAGACGAACGGTTTTTCGACCGCTTTGACCAAGTGTTCGGCAATTATTTCAAGGGCTTGGAAAAGAACATGGACTTGTTCGCCCAGTTACCCAAAGACTGGCTGGAGAAACGCTTTAACCGCGAATTCACCCCGGAAGAAATGGCGGCCATTGAAGCCATGGGTGGGCTGGACAAACTGATGGAGCGCCTCAAGGAACTGCTGAAGGAACAGAAGGAACGCCATGAAGGCGGCAGCAAGTGGATTGGCTCGGGTGGTACCTCACCATTTGGCAACAACGGCTTCAACCCCGAAGGTGTGCGAATCGGCCAGGATGAAAGCCGCAATCGCCGCGCAGTGAAGGTGTGGGACCAACGCCTGTACCAGGACTACGACGATGAACTGGAAATCGGTACGCGCAACATCAAGATTGCCTTACGCCGCTTGCGTCGTTTTGCCCGCGAAGGCGCCCAAGATGAACTGGACCTGGACAACACCATTGAATCCACAGCGCGCAACGCCGGCTGGCTGGACCTTAAAATGCGCCCTGAGCGCCACAACTCGGTCAAGGTGCTGATGCTGCTGGACGTGGGCGGTTCAATGGATGACCACATCCGCCGCACGGAAGAACTGTTTTCTGCCGCAAAAAGCGAATTCAAGCATCTCGAGTTTTACTACTTTCACAACTGCGTTTACGACTTCCTTTGGAAAAAGAACCACCGCCGACACAGCGAGCGCTTCCAGACCACAGACATTCTGCGCACTTACAACAGCGACTACCGCCTGATTTTTGTGGGCGATGCCACCATGAGCCCCTATGAAATTCTTCAGCCTGGTGGCTCGGTGGAGTACAACAACAAGGAAGCTGGCGCGGTGTGGCTGCGTCGCTTTCTGGATCGCTTCCCCAAGGCGGTCTGGTTGAACCCGGAACCCGAAGGACTTTGGCAATATCGGCAAAGCGTGGAAATCATCCAAAAAATCATGGAAAGCCGGATGCACCCCCTTACGGTCGGCGGTCTTGAAACAGCAATGCGATATCTTAGTAAATAATCGTTGTATTCCTTTTTCTGGATACCGGCGTTAATAGCAACACAAACACATTTCGTGTGGAGAAAGAGAATGGAAACCAAACGTACACATCCCCTGATTATTACAGCCGCAGTTGCCGTTATTTTGGCCAGTGGCATTGCCATTGCGTCCATGACCGGCCTTTTGCCAAACAGCCAAGCCAATATGAGTGACCAGGAAATCGCTCAAATGGAAGAGCAGGCACGAATTGAGGAAGAGGCCAAGGCTGAAAAAGAGGCCAAAGAAGAAGCCAAGGCAAAGCAGGAAGCTGCTGCGAAAAAGGCAGCCTCCAAACCGGTTGCTGCCAAACCTGCCCCTGTACAAACCGCAGCCACCTGTAATACCTGTGGCCGGGTCGTTGAAGTTCGCCAGCGAACCATTCAAGGCGAGGGTTCTGGCCTGGGTGCAGTGGCTGGGGGTGTTGTCGGCGGCCTGTTGGGCAGCCAGATCGGTGGCGGCAATGGCCAGAAGGTGGCTACGGCTGCGGGTGTTGTAGGCGGCGCGGTACTTGGCAACAAGATTGAGAAAGACCGAAAAGCCAGCACCCAATATGACGTGGTGGTGCAGTTCGATGACGGTGGCTCAGACGTATTCAGCTTCAGCAGCTTGCCCAACTGGCAATCTGGCGACCGTGTCAAAGTTGTAAACGGTCAGATCACCTCCAACCTGTAAAACGCTTTCATTTTTGCAGGAATTGACAAGTCACCCGAAAACGGGTGACTTTTTTCATTCCCCAGGATTTTTTGGAACCAGTTTTCGCCACAGAGCACTTAATTCAGATACCACGCCTGAATTAGAGCCAACATGCCTTCATTGAACGAACAAGAACTCATCACCGCACTGGCCGCCTGGGTTGGAAAACTCAAAGACCCTTATTCAAAGGCTCGGTCTGCTCCAATTCCACCTGTGACGCTTCAATCCAGCTCACCCAACGCATGGCTTGAAATCAAGCAAGTTCACAAGAACCGACTGGAAGTGACCTGTATTCACCGGGTGATCGAGCAGGATGACGACAACAATCTGGAAGAAATTCGAAGGGAGTGTGCGCAGTTCAATTCACTGATGGAACGCGTGAGGTTACCGGTTTACATCTGGGAAGATCGCGACAAATCAGAGTTTCAATTGCGCTGGCAAGAAACCATGCTCACGCAGGCCGACCTGAAATATGTTCAGCGTTTTTTCGAACAATCGCTGTACTTGGCCAATGCGCTGCAAAGCCGACTGGGTTGGGCACTGAGTGATCAGGCCCAACCCGTCAGCCACTGAACTGGGCTAGATCATCAAGCCTTGACTGTCAGCAACAGCATGTTCAATCGACGCACGAAGCCGGCTGGATCATCCAGTTGGCCTCCTTCCGCCAGAACAGCCTGATCAAACAACACGTTCACCCACTCGTCGAAATGGCTGGTTTCGATTTTCAGGCGCTGAATGAAAGGGTGTTCCGGGTTCAGCTCCAGGATTGGCTTGCTTTCAGGTGCATTCTGCCCAGCCTGCTTCAACATGCGCTTCAGATGCTCGCTCATGCCCATTTCATCGGCCACGATACAAGCAGGACTGTCCGTCAGTCGCAGCGTGACACGGGCTTCTTTAATGCGATCCTTGAGCAGGTCTTCAACCTTTTTCAACACATCCTTGAACTCGTCTTCAACCTTCTTCTTGGTTTCCTTGTCGTTTTCATCTTCCAAGGCCCCCAAATCCAACCCGCCCTTCGCACAGCTTTGCAATTCCTTGCCTTCGAAGTCCTGTAGGTAGGACAACATCCACTCATCGACACGGTCGCTCAACAACAGCACTTCCACACCCTTCTTTTTGAACACTTCCAGGTGCGGGCTGTACTTGGCAGCAGCATAAGTGTCGGCCGTGACGTAGTAGATCTTTTCCTGCCCTTCTTTCATGCGCGCAACATAATCGGCCAGCGACACGGTTTGAGCTTCGCCTTCGCTTTGAGTACTTGCAAAACGCAACAATTTGGCGATGCGTTCCTTGTTGGCCGGGTCATCACCCATACCCTCTTTCAGAACCTGGCCAAACTCTGCCCAGAAGGAAGCATATTTTTCAGCCTCATTGGCAGCCATGTCTTCCAGCAAGCCCAATACCTTCTTCACTGAACCTTCGCGAATCGCCTTGACATCGCGGCTTTCCTGCAAAATTTCACGCGACACGTTCAGGGGCAAATCGGCAGAATCAATGACGCCTTTAACAAAGCGCATATAAGGGGGCATGAGCTGCTCAGCATCGTCCATGATGAAAACACGCTTCACGTACAGCTTGATGCCTTTCTGCTGGTTCCGATCCCAAAGGTCATACGGGGCCTTTGCGGGCACATACAGCAGAGAGGTGTATTCTGAACGACCGCCTTCCACACGGTTGTGGGTGTAGGCGAGCGGGTCGGCAAAATCAAAGCTGATGGTTTTGTAAAATTCGTTGTATTGCTCGGGTGTGATATCGCTTTTCGCGCGGGCCCACAGCGCATTGGCCTTGTTCACATTTTCCCATTCACCTGTAGCCTTCATGCCACCGGCCTCTTCATCCCATTCTTCTTTCAACATCTGAATGGGCAGGGAAATGTGGTCGGAGTACTTGGTCAGGATGGATTTCAGCTTCCAGCCCGACAGCAATTCCTCTTCATCGGCTTTCAGGTGCAGAATAATCTGGGTGCCTCGGTCCGCTTTTTCCAGTGCTTCCACACTGAACTCGCCGTCGCCTTTCGATTCCCATTCCATACCTTGCGCTGCTGGCAAACCGGCCTTGCGTGAGCGCACAGTCACCTTGTCAGCCACAATAAAGGCGGAGTAGAAACCCACGCCGAACTGGCCGATCAGTGCCGCGTCCTTTTGCTGGTCGCCACTGAGCTTGCCGAAAAATTCTTTGGTACCCGATTTGGCAATGGTGCCCAGGTGCTCAATCGCGTCTTCGCGGCTCAATCCAATGCCGTTGTCTTCAATGGTTATGGTGCGGGCTTCCTTGTCGAAGCTCACACGGATTTTGAGTTCACTGTCGCTTTCAAACAGGCCTGCGTTGTTGATGGCCTCAAAGCGCAGTTTGTCGCAAGCGTCTGATGCGTTGGACACAAGCTCGCGAAGAAAAATTTCCTTGTTGGAATACAGGGAATGAATCATCAAATGCAGAAGTTGCTTCACCTCTGTTTGAAAACCCATCGTTTCCTTCATTGCACCCATGTTTAGCTCCCTTTGATGTTTGAACTGATGGCGGGAATATTGGGACAAGTCTGGATATTTCAAGACCTCACCCGCTTGCCCTACCCCCAAGCGGGATTGTTGCTGGCAGTAAGCCTGAATACTGTGGAAATTCCTGGAAACCCGACGTTTGTCCCGACATGGAAGCCCACATGGTCATGCACCGACTGCTTGCCCAACAAATACGGCAGGATGAGCCCTTGCCCTGGAACATCTATGACATTTCGTCGAACTTGCTGTTGCGCAAAGGGTTTATCCTGGACAAGCACATTCACCTGCCCGATTTGATTGAACGCGGCATGTACGTGGAGCTGAGCAGCATCAAGGTCAGCCTGGACAACGAGGGACGCAACAAACACCAGTTTGATCCGTGGCGCCTTTGGGAAGATATTCAGGTCAGGTTGGGCCAAGTGCTGAAAAAGCCTGCCACCGATGGAAAATTCTCAGAACAGGTTCAGGAACTGGCCGACCTTGTGCGTTTGCTGAGTGAGCGCAGCGCCGATGTGGCCTTGGCTGCAATCATGTTGATGGAGCAAGGTCGCTACCCTGTCACTCACAGTCTGCATTGCGCGGTGGTTGCAGAACTGGTGGCCAAACGCCTGGAATGGAGTACCCAGGAACGCCAAAGCCTGTGTTGTGCTGCATTGACCATGAACATCGCCATGCTTGATCTTCAACACACATTGTGTAACCAGGCCACACCATTGACACCGGAACAACAACAGGCCGTCAAGAGTCATCCCGAGCAGGGCTTTCGGATATTGCACACACTGGGCGTACGCGATTCCGCATGGCTTCAAACAGTGATGGAGCATCACGAGCAACTCGATGGCAAGGGTTACCCGAGGGGTTTGGATACGCCCTCACCGAGCGCCTTGCTGTTAAGAACAGTGGATATATTCTGCGCAAAAGTGAGTCCCCGGGCTCACCGAAAACCCATGCTGGCCAGCGAAGCATCTCGACTCATGTTCACTGTTGAAGGTCGCCATGAAAATAACCCGTTCCCGGCCTGTCTGATCAAGCAGGTAGGAATTTATCCGCCTGGCAGCTTCGTCAAACTGGGAAATGGTGAAACCGGCGTGGTGTTCAAACGCGGCGAAAATGCCAATACGCCTATTGTTTATAGCCTGATCAATGAAACTGGGCACGGCATTGCAACACCGATCAAACGGGACACAAGCCAGTCCCCCTTTCAGGTACTTGCAGTGATTCCCCGGTGCAACATGATGCTTAAATTCGACCCCAGGGTCATCTGGAAAACTGCTTCCCAATGAAGGGTCGCAACATGCAGACAAACGCGCAAACCGAATTACATCAACCTCGCTTGGGCATGAACACCTTCGGCTCCCGTTGCCGAATGACTGTTCAGTGCAAAGTGCAATCCCCTGTATTGCGATTGATCGTGGCGCTCAAAAACACGAAATGAAGTGGGCTCATAAGACAGAGGGTGATCCAGAATGGCTTCGACATTCGCTTTCAAAGAGGCAGCAAGCATCGGGGATGCCTTGATTGACCTGCGATCCAGCAATTGGATCAAGGCATTCATCTGATCGATTTTTCTGGCCACTTCAGGCTTCACTTCCGCCCGGATTGCATAGGTTCGCGTTGAACTTCTTTCCGCTTCAACCTTGCCGAGGAAATCCATAATCTGTCGTTTCGCAGTTTTGATGTCTGTCTTTTTTTGTGCAGCCCGCGTTTCGACCCAATTGTTCAGATTGTTCAATACGCTTTGCCTGAAGTCTTTGAAACTTTGAAACTGCACTTCCAAAAATGACATGCCATGCAGGGAACCATCGTTATAAACCACCTCCCGGCGCGCTTCTCGCGAACCAGAGAGCCAATCCACGCTATGCCCCCATCCAAGCAAAGATGGCGCATTGTAACGGGCATCGTCAGTGCTGAAAGAAGAGCGAACGCCCAACTCTACTCCGCTGAATGCCTTCAACTGTCGACCAAGAATGCGCTTTGTCACGTGGATCGCGCCTTTGCTGTCTTCATACAGGCGCTTCATTCTGGAAGTAAACTCCAGCTTGGTGTCAGCAGTCGCAGAAAACCTGACCTCGCCCGCATTCAAGGCCAGTGATGCCTCGACACCTGCAGACATGCCACGCTTTTTCTGGGTGTACTTGCCAATTTCACTGACTGACATTTCGGAGTATTTTCCCATCAGCTTTTTCAGTAACTCACCGGACGTTGTACTGGTTTGAAACTCGGGCTGGGCAGACCACTCCAGTAAATCAGAAATCATGGATTTGAATCGGGTACGCAATTGCTCCTCGTGGCCCCTCACGCGGGGCATTCGCAACACAATTCCCTTTGAATGCTGCTGCTCGCGAATCAAGGGGTTGAACTCTCCACCCACGGTGGCTTGAGCCAAACCAAATTCAGGCCCCAAGGCAGCCCCAAGCCCCGCTTGAACCGACCTGCCTTTGCTGGAATAAATCATCAACTCCATGTTGTACGGCGGCATGGCAATTTCAATGCCCGCAGTGCGCAAGCGCAAGGCCAGAAGTCCGAATTTCAGATGGAACACGAAAAAGGAAACCAGGCTGGTCAACACCACGCCGACACCTTTGGTATTGATGCCCACGCGCCCGCCATCAAATAACTTCAGACGGGATGCACCTTCCATGCGATCAATCAAATGATGAAAAATTGAGCAGATCTGTTTGGGTTGTGCATTTTTGCCGACCAGCCGCGGCTGATTTCCATCCGTCTGATCTGCACCCATCAACCCGAAGCGCAATGCCCTGAATGGCGATTTTTTCAACATGGGTAAAACCCGGGACATGACACCGGGCTTGGCACAACGGCGGGCCCACACCCCCACTTTCAGCAAACGGTTATTGATCGATGCAAATTCGGCCGGACGCACCAAAGGATCCAGATGGTTTCTGAGTGCGTTAACCGACCATGCAAGCCGCTCATGAGTCTGATGATTTCCTCTCAGGCCTGCCAGCGAAGCAACGCCGGCCAGTTCGGCAATCGTTTTTTCAGAGTCTGGCTTTGTTGGAACAGGAACATTAATGACATCGGGAAACCAGCCTTTCTCCTTTTCAATTTGAAGGCAGGATCGGGCCAAATTCACCAAATAATCGATTTGCCCGGAATCTTTGGGCAAGCAGGCACCCTGTTTGATCAACCAGCTTTTGCCGCCTGACAAACCGAGTGCCGTCATCACTATTTTCCAGTGACGGTACGCTTTTGCATCAAACTTTCCGGATCGTTCAGCCGCTGTGTCTATGTAATTGATCGGGTCGAACTGCATGGCCTGACCCAGCAGCGTTCTCTGTCGTGCCGTAGTCAATTGTTGTCGGGCTGAGTCTGAAACCTCGCCTTCAATGAGCAGTTGCTGCATTGTTCTATCAATGAATTCCTCATCGAATTCGTGATTGATCACCTTCAGTTCATAGTGTTGGGTTTTTGATGCCGCAGAAGTATTTCCGCACAATACCTTCGGACTTGAAGTCTTGAGCAGCTTTCCGGCAATTGAGTGCACGGTTCGGGAGAAAGGACCACTGCGTCGACTTCGATACAATCCCACTTCGATTGAGCCCAATCTACGGGCGTCCAGTGGATTGACAGCAGCGGCCATGTGATTGATTACTGACATGGCAGGGTGGCTTTTTTTATTGGAGTTACTAGTATAAAAATGCCACCCACAATTGAGAACGACTTAAAAAGTCTATCGTTATCAGATCGTTGTAGGAACTTTCTCGAATCAGGTTTTCTTAATCGCCGAAGGCTTGAACTTGATATCCAGCTCCTTGCCTTTGCGGCCACGTTTGCCAAGTCGTTCGAGCAAAGCCGCCGGTTTCAGGATTTCATCCCTTTCTTTGCCACCACGACCAAGGCCGGAAACCACGAGACTGTCAGCCGGGCCAAAGGCGATTGCTGCGATTAGGGAATCTTTCTCTTCCAGCGGCAACAACTGAACACCACGCCCGCCGCCGCCCAGCTGCTTGATCTCTTCCAGCATGAACACATGGAAACGACCACTTTCGGCAAGCACAGCCACCCGGTCATCCGAAGGTTGCAACAGCACCGGTGGCAGCAACACTTCGCCCGGGTTCAGGCTGATGAATTGCTTACCCGCTTTCATGCGGCTTTCCATATTGCCAGCATTGGCCAAAAAGCCATAGGCTGCGCTGCAGGCCAGCAACACGGGTTGGGTGGCAGGTGCGGCCAAAGCGTGGCTTAGCGAGCCTCCGTTGAGCTCCACGAGGCTTTGTGCCGGTATGCCATCGCCTCGCCCACCGGGCCAGGCGCTGACGGGCACGCTGAACACCTTGCCCAGCGCATTGCCGGCGCCAAACAGGTAAGTGTTGTCGGTGGTTTGGCATTCAAAGGCGGAATACAGGCCGTCGCCCACCTTGAAGCTGAATTGCGCTGCGTCGTGACCATGGCCCTGACGGTTTCGAATCCAGAATTTCTGGGAAACAATCACGGTGGTGGGCTCATCCACCACTTTCACTTCCATGCTGGCCTTGACCGCTTCCTCAATCAGGGTGCGGCGGTCATCGCCATAAGTGTCGGTGTCTTTGCGAATTTCGCCGATGATTCGGGTTTTCAGCTTGCCTTCATCGGCCAGCAAGGCCTCCAGATCGGCCTTTTCCTCAGCAAGCTTGGCCAGTTCCTGTTCAATCTTGATTTTTTCAAGACGGGCCAACTGACGCAATCGAATTTCCAGAATGTCTTCGGCCTGGCGGTCGCTTAAACGGAAGGCTTCAATCAGGGCAGGCTTGGGCTCATCGCTTTCACGAATCACCTTGATCACTTCATCAATGTTCAACCAGGCAATCAGACGACCTTCCAGCACGTGAATGCGGTCGTTGACCTGCGCCAGGCGGTGCTGGCTGCGGCGGGTTACACACACCTTGCGGAATTCGATCCAGTCCAGCAGCATCGGGATCAAACCGCGCTGGCCGGGGCGGCCTGCGTTGTCGATGCTCACCAGGTTGATGGACGTGTTTGTTTCCAGGCTGGTGTGGCTTAACAAAAGGTTGGAAAACTCTTCGACAGACACATTGCGGCTTTTCGGCTCGAATACCAAACGCACCGCATTTTCCTTGCCTGATTCATCCCGCACAGCATCCAGCATGGCCAAGACCTGCGCCTTCAGGTTCTGCTGCTCGGTGGACAGACCCTTCTTGCCGGCCTTCACCTTTGGGTTGGTCAGCTCTTCGATTTCTTCCAGCACCTTGGCCGTGCTGGTGTTGGGTGGCAACTCCTTCACCACCAATTGCCACTGGCCACGCGCCATTTCTTCAATGGTCCAGCGGGCGCGCACCTTGATGGAGCCCCGCCCACCGGCGTAGATTTCCTTCATTGCACTGGCCGGCGAAATAATCTGTGCGCCACCGGGAAAATCAGGGGCAGGCAAATACCCCATGACAGTGTCCAGATCCGCATTCGGGTGCTTGATCAAGTGGATGGTCGCAGCAGCCACTTCGCGAATGTTGTGCGGCGGAATGTCGGTGGCCATGCCCACTGCAATGCCGGAAGCGCCATTGAGCAGCACAAAAGGCAAGCGTGCGGGCAGCAGTTTGGGTTCCTGAAAGCTGCCATCGTAGTTGGGCACAAAATCCACTGTGCCCATGTCCACTTCGTCCAGCAGCAGCTTGGCAATCGGTGTCAGGCGGGCTTCGGTGTATCGCATTGCGGCAGCGCCATCGCCATCGCGGCTACCGAAGTTGCCTTGGCCATCAATCAAGGGGTAACGCAAGGTGAAATTCTGCGCCATGCGCACCAGTGCATCGTAGGCAGCCTGGTCGCCATGCGGGTGGTATTTACCCAGCACATCACCCACCACGCGGGCCGACTTCACGGGCTTGGCATTGTTGCCCAGGCCCATTTCATTCATGGCATACAAAATCCGGCGTTGAACCGGCTTTTGCCCATCGGCACACTCGGGAAGCGCCCTGCCTTTCACAACCGAAATGGCGTAATCCAGGTAGGCTCGTTCAGCGTAAAGGCCAAGCGTGATCGTTTCAGAATCGTCGCCAGAGGGTGGCGTGGCGTCCAGGGTAAGTTGTTCCATGCGTTACTTCGATATTTCTTATTTGGAGAATTGACGTTGACGTAGGGATTCAAACAGGCACACCGAACTGGCCACCGACACGTTCAGGCTTTCAACGCTGCCGATCATCGGAATTTGAACCAGTTGGTCGCATTTCTCACGCGTCAGGCGACGCATGCCATCGCCTTCGGCACCCAGTACCCAGGCAATGGGACCTTTCAGATCCGCATCGTACAGCGTGTCTGTGGCTTCACCCGCAGTACCAATACACCACACGCCTGCATCCTGAATTTCTTCCAGCGTACGGGCCAGGTTGGTGACGGTGATCACCGGCACGGTTTCAGCCGCACCACAAGCCACCTTCGAGACCACAGGTGTAATACCCACGGACTTGTCCTTGGGCAGTACCACTGCATGCACCCCCGCCGCATCGGCGCTGCGCAGGCAAGCGCCCAGGTTGTGGGGGTCAGTAACACCATCAAGCACCAGCAGCAAGGTGTTCTTGCCATGGGTTTCAATGATTTCAAACAGGTCATTGGATTTCGCCAATTCCTTGGCAAAAGCCACCACACCCTGATGCTGCTTGTGACCGGCCGCCTTTTCAAGGCGGTCCGAGTCGGCCGTGCTGACCTTGATGCCTGAAGCTTTCACCTTGTCGATGAACTGCTGCATCCGTTTGTCTTTTCGGTGTTGGTCAACCAACACCTCTTCCACGCTGGCCGGGGCCTGTTTGACCCGGGCCGACACGGCATGAAAACCATACAAAATGGCCAATTGGTACGCTCCGCTTATCTAGATTTTTTCGCTGCAGTGCGTATTTTAGTCCCGGAAGCGGGTTTGGCCCGGCTGACCTGCTTGGCTTTCTGAATTTCTTCTTTGCGTTTTTTCTCGGCGGCGGTTTTGTTGCGCGATTCATCGGCAGCCCGTTTCTTGTTGCCACCCCGGGAACTGTTGCTTTCCTCGGGCGGTAACACTGGTGCAGTTTTCCCCGCATCCTGAACGGACTGTTGAAGTTGAGCCGTGTTGGTGCGTCGGCCTTGCTGGCGCTGTGGACGGTTGCCTGCCCGGCCATTGGGCTTGGCAGACGTTTTAGCGCCCGAGTCGCGCATCAGGCTTTCAAACTTCACGCCTTGCACCAAGCGGAATTCAATGCGGCGTGCATCCAGATCAACCCTGGACACCTGCACATTGATGGCGTCAGTCAGGCGATAGCGAATACCACTACGCTCACCGCGCAATTCATGCAGGCTGTCGCTGTACTGGAAATACTCCGTACCCAGTTCAGACACATGCACCAAGCCTTCCACATACAAGGCATCCAGCGTGATGAACAAACCAAAACTGGTGACGCCAGACACATGGCCCTGGAAGGTGTCGCCAACACGTTCTTTCATGAAGAAGCACTTCAACCACGACATTACATCGCGTGATGCTTCATCGGCACGTCGCTCAGTCGAGGAGAACCAGTTGCCGGACTGGTCCCAACGGGCAATCTCTTCGGCCTTGTCCACTTTGCGCTTGGGGTCGAAGTCTTCAAACTCCCGCTCGTCCAGCGGCATGGGCACGTAACGCTTGCCAGCCAACAGCGCCTTGATGCTTCGGTGAACCATCAAATCCGGGTAGCGGCGAATGGGCGATGTGAAATGCGCATACGCAGGGTATGCCAGGCCAAAGTGGCCGCTGTTGTGCGGTGTGTAAATGGCCTGCTGCATGGAACGCAGCATCATGGTTTGCAACAGGGCCTGGTCGGGCCGGCCCTGAATTTTTTTCATCAGGTTGGCGTAGTCCATGCTGGTAGGGTCATCGCCGCCATCCAGTGTCAAGCCCACCGAACGCAAGAAGGCACGCAGGTTCTGCAATTTCTCAACAGTGGGCCCTTCGTGCACGCGGTACAGGCTGGGGTGCTTGCTGCGCTCCAGAAAATCGGCTGCGCACACGTTGGCGGCCAACATGCATTCTTCGATCAGGCGGTGAGCATCGTTGCGTCGCTTGGGCACAATTTTGTCGATTTTGCCTTCCGGGTCCAACATCACCTGGGTTTCCACCGTGTCAATTTCCATGGCGCCCCGGCGCTGCCGTGACTCCAACAGCACCTTGAACAGGGTGTACAGGTTTTCAACATCGCCGTACACATGGCCCATGCCCTTTGCGGTCAGGCTTTGCGGGTCAGTCAACGCGTCCCAAACCTGGTTGTAGGTCAGGCGGGCTGCCGAATGAATAACGGCGTTGTAAAACTGGTAGGCCTTCATGGCGCCCTTGGGGCCAATGATCATGTCGCAGACCAGCACAAGGCGGTCCACGCCCGGGTTCAGTGAACACAGGCCGTTGGACAGCTTCTCGGGCAGCATCGGGATAACTCGGCGCGGAAAATACACCGAGGTGCCCCGCTTGGTGGCTTCCTGGTCAATGGGTGTGCCGGGCAACACGTAATGGCTCACATCGGCAATGGCCACCAGCAAACGCCAGCCACCCTTGGTGTCGTTAGACGGCGTGCAATACACCGCATCGTCGAAATCGCGTGCGTCTTCGCCGTCAATCGTGACGAAAGGTACGTCGCGCAAATCCACGCGGCCTTTCAAATCCTTGTGCTCGACTTCGTTGGGAATGCTTTCAGCCTGGTTCATGGTCAACAGATTGAACTCATGCGGCACATCGAACTTGCGCACGGCAATTTCAATCTCCATGCCGGGGTCGTCGAGTTCGCCCAACACCTCGGCCACTTTGCCAATGGGCTGTGAATGGCGGGTGGGCTGTTCAATGATTTCAACAGTAACCACTTTGCCTGGGGTCGCATTGCCGATGTCTTTTGGCGACACCAGAATGTCGTGCTTGATGCGTTGGTCTTCGGGGATGACCAGCAAAATGCCACGCTCGGAAACCAACCTGCCAACCAGGCGGTTGGTTTTGCGTTCGGTCACTTCGACAATGGTGCCCTCGGGCTTGCCACGGTGGTCGGTGCCAGTAATGCGAACCAGCACACGGTCGCCATGAAGCACTTTCTGCATCTCGCGTGGCGAGAGGAAAGCGTCGGGACCACGGTCATCGCGCACCAGGAAACCAAAACCGTCACGGTGGCCAGCCACCTTGCCGGCGACAAAATCCAGTTTGGTCGACAACAACAACATGCCCTTTCTGTTGGGCATCAATTGACCATCACGCTCCATGGCGTTCAGGCGTCTTTCAATAATCGGGATCTGATCTTCAGAGAGTTTTAGGTGCTCGTAAACCTGTTCGCGGGTTAAGGGGGCTTGCGCTTGGCGCAGTACAGCCAGGATGTCTTCACGACTTGGAATTTTTATTTCTGATTTATGCATTGACAAATTATTTAATTTCATTAGAATTCACCGCTCGCACCTGTGCCCAGGTGGCGGAATTGGTAGACGCGCTAGGTTCAGGTCCTAGTGGTGGTAACACTGTGGAGGTTCGAGTCCTCTCCTGGGCACCAGCAGTTTTTCTGTTCTTTTGCGTTTCCACGCAGTGTACAGCACTTTCCCCGCTTACTTTCCGATTTTCTAAAGCCAGCAAACAATTTGCGTCTGCAGCCTCAAAAACCATAACCCACGCTGAAAATCAGGCTGCTGTCTGCATTTTTTACGCCGGGTGGCGGCATGTTGTCGTAATCAACATTCAACTGCGTCGCAACATTTACATTTTCAACGATGGGCACCCGCAACCCAACCTTGGTTTTAAACAGGGAATCTGCAGCATTTTCAAGACTGACCGACAAATCATTGTTGTTGAAAAACACCAGGCGCTTGTTCCAGAATTTCCGCTCGTAATCAAGCCCCAGACTCAATGAAGGATACGACTCATCAGGTGCAAGCCTGTAGTTTTCATTGATATAAGCCAAGCCATATTCCATGGACAACTTCACACGCTCCGTTTCAATGAATTGATAACCGTAACCCGCGCCCCAACTGGTTCTGAGAGTCAAATCTGCAAGCTTGTCCTGCTCACCTTTGGCACTGAGAAATAGGTAGTCCTTCTCGCTCAGGAATGCGTCATATTGCGTCAACAGGTAACGGTTGGACGTGGTGGACAGGCCGGCGGACTCTGCCTCATTCACCTCGGCCGCAACGGTATATCGATTGTCGGGGGTACGGGCCACAAACTCTGCATCAAAATTCAGCGCATCGTCTTCCGAGTTGCCCCGGTTAAATACACCGCCAAGGTTTGCACGGGCGCCGTATTTCACGGAGTAATCAACCACGGGGGGATTAAACAGGGCCACATCGGTCTTTTTAAGCACCCTGAAGCGCCCCAAAACGCCCTCATCTACCACCAGCCCATCCTGCGGACTCAAACTCACCTTGCCCTTCACAGTGCTTCCGTCTTTCAACTGCACGGTAACGCCTTGGTCAGCTTTCAATTCGACGACTTTGCGCCAAGGCAACTCTACCTCGCCGAACAAGGGCGATTTGAAGGTCAGGACATTGTCACTGAGCTCTACGATTTCACCCGTGATTCGGTCGCCGTTTTCCAGCACAACCGTGGCTGCAAGCGCTGCGTTGCAATGAAGCAGAAAAACCAGCAGGCCGGCGCAAACAAATTTGAAAGGGAATGAGAAGAATTTAAATGATGCGTAGTGAAAGACAGGCATTGTCCCGGAGTATCCTTGGCAAACAAAAAAGGTCCCTAGGATAACACACCCTATTTTTAAGCCTTTTTAGACCAAAAATAAGCTAATTTTCGCGGAAATTAACAGACAATAATTAGTAGAAATCGCGTGTTTCAAACGGCTGCACGATCCAGACATCTGACTCCAGGTATTCCGCTGCAAAATCAGGCGTGAAACACGAGGAAGGTTTGACCCACACCACAGCGGTTTTCAGTTGCGCGACATCGGGAAAAAGTTGCTGAAGGTGACTACACAAAGCCTGCAAGGTTTGACCAGAATCAGCCAGATCATCCACCAGCAACACCTTGCCGGCCAATGGCACCACCGAGGCAATACTGGCAGACACCTGGAGTTCGCTTTGTGAAGTGCCATTGCCTTCGCGGTAGGAGGACGCAGCAATAACAGCCATGGGTTTGCGCAAAGCTCGCGACAAACCATCGGCCAGGAAAAGTCCGCCGCGGGACACACCCAAAATTACATCAGGCTGGTAACCGGAATCTTCCACCACACGCACCACCCGATCAATCAGGTGGTGGTATTGCACATAATCGATATGCAGCTTGTCCATGCGGCAGAAGGCCCAGGTTCAACGGCCCATTCAGGCTTTGTAGGGGTGACGAAGCACGATGGTTTCATCGCGGTCAGGACCTGTTGAAATCATGTCAACGGGTACACCACACACGGCTTCCATGCGCTTCAAATAGGTTTTGGCTTCTTCTGGCAGGTCATCGAACTGCTTGACGCCAAAAGTTGTACCTTTCCAGCCGGGGAAGGTTTCGAAAATCGGCTTGCAGCCTTCTACCTTGTCGCTGCCGAAAGGCAGGATATCGGTTTTGGTGCCATCAGCCAATTCGTAACCCACACACATTTGAATGGATTCCATGCCATCCAGCACATCCAGCTTGGTGATACACAAACCGGATACACCATTGAGCTGAATCGTACGACGCAATGCAGCCGCGTCAAACCAGCCGCAGCGGCGCGGGCGGCCTGTTACGGAACCAAATTCATTGCCCTTCTTGGCCAGGTACATGCCTTTTTCACAGAACAGTTCGGTTGGGAACGGGCCTGAACCCACACGGGTGGCATAGGCCTTGGTAATGCCCAACACGTACTGCAGGCGCTGCGGCCCCACACCCGCGCCGGGAGAAGCAGCACCCGCGATGCAGTTTGAGCTGGTCACGAATGGGAATGTGCCGTGGTCGATGTCAAGCAGTGCGCCCTGCGCGCCTTCAAACAGCAGGTTCTTGCCCTCGTCATTGGCCTTTTGCAGCAAGGTCGGCACGTCGGCCACCATGTTCTTGATACGCGGGGCCAGGGCCATGGCCTTGTCGAATACAACCTGAGCGTCAACGGGCTCTGCACCCAGGTACTGCGTAAGCACGAAGTTGTGGTAATCCAGCACTTCATCCAGCTTGGCTCGGAATTTTTCCGGATTGAACAGGTCCTGAACACGCAAAGCACGGCGCGCGGCCTTGTCTTCATACGCGGGGCCAATGCCACGGCCAGTAGTGCCAATTTTCGCGTCGCCACGCTTGGCTTCACGGGCCTTGTCCAAGGCGATATGGTGGTCGAGAATCAGGGGACATGTTTCGCTGATCTTCAAGCGGCTTTCCACCGAAATACCGCCAGCTTGCAACTCGTCGATTTCGCTCAACAGGGCTTCCGGTGACAACACCACACCATTGCCGATGTAGACCTGCACTTCAGGACGCAAAATACCGGAGGGAATCAGGCGCAAAATTGTTTTTTTGCCACCAATCACCAGGGTGTGCCCCGCATTGTGACCACCCTGAAAGCGAACTACGCCTTGGGCATGGTCGGTCAACCAGTCGACCACCTTGCCCTTGCCTTCATCGCCCCACTGGGTACCAATCACAACCACATTTCGAAAACTCATGACTTATTTCTCCTGATTCATGCCAATCGGCACCACTTTCCACACGGCGTTGGCCTGTACAAGCTGCCGATCACATACAAACTCTTCTTCCTCTTGGGCGGTATTGGGCAGCGACTGAAGCACCACCTCGCCCTGGCTACGCAAGTCGCGTATTACCGCCATCAATTCCGTGTCGTACACCCAAGGTGCACGAATTGCGGTTTTTGGCTTTGAATGCACTTTCTGCAACGACACCAATTCACGCAAATCCACTGAAAAACCAGTCGCCGGGCGAGCACGACCGTATACAGCACCTACGTCGTCGTAGCGGCCACCGCGCAAGATCGCATTTGGACACCCTTCCACGTACGCCGAAAAAATCAGGCCGCTGTGATAATCAAAACTGGCCAGATCAGCGAGGTCCAGAATCAGCACGAGATTGGCTGATACAGTTTCCTGCAAACGGGCAATCAAGGTGCGCAATTCACTAAGCACCGCAGCCACTTTGGGGTTGCGTGGCAATATGTCTGCGGCACGGGCCAATACACAATTGGCACCACCTGCTGCACCATACAAACCAAGCAAGGCCAGTACGCTTAAGCGGCAACTTGCGGAAACACCCGCGAGCAAATCTTCCACGGCGGGCCTGTCTTTCTGGGCCAGGCTGTCGTGCAAACTGCGAATCAGGGCATCTGACAAGCCTTCACCATCAACCACCGCAGCCAGCAAACCAGCATGCGACAGTGCAAGGCGATAACCCTTCAAGCCAGACAAATTCAAGGTGTCCACGGCCAAATTGAGTATTTCCAGATCGGCCTCAATGCCACCGCAACCATACAATTCTGCACCGCATTGCAGCGGCTCACGCGTGGTATGCAAACCCAGAGATTGTGTATGCAGCACAGGGCCGCAATAACACAGGCGGGTCACGCCCTTGCGGTTCAAAATGTGAGCGTCAATTCGGGCCACCTGCGGCGTTGTGTCCGCGCGCAAACCCAACATGCGGCCACTGGCCTGGTCGAGCAACTTGAATGTTTGCAAATTCAGTGATGCATCCGCATTGCCCAGCAGGGATTCGGTGTACTCCAGCATGGGCGGCATGACCAGCTCGTAACCGTACACGCGAAACCGATCCAGAAGCGATCTTCGCAATTCTTCAATGCGCCGGGCCTCTGAGGGCAAGACATCGGCGACAGACTCTGGCAAAAGCCAAGCAGACATGACTATTCCAACTCTAAAAAGAGAGTTTCAAAACAAAAACAGCGTGATACCGATGAGAATCGCCACCAGCCCTACAAAACGTATTTGACCTTCTGTGAGCGAGGCAATTTTGAGAAAGCCCTCTTTCCATTGCTTCGGAAAGAGAAAAGGCATTGTGCCCTCGAGTATGCACACGAGGGCCAGGGCCAAAAGCAAGGTCTCGCTCATTTCATGGGCTCCTGAGCCAGACCTTTCAAGTAAGGGTGGAAAGCCTGCGCAAGCGCGACAAACCCCAAGTTACCTAGCTTTTTGCAGGAACTTGAAGAAATCGGACTGCGGATCAACCACCATTACATCAGACTTGGATGACAAAGACTTCTTGTAAGCATCCATGCTTCGGTAAAAGGAATAGAACTCGGGATCGCGACCAAAAGCGGCATTATAAATCGAAGCGGCCTTGGCATCACCCTCACCTTTGACAGTTTGTGCTTCTCTGTACGCTTCGGCCAAAATTACTTCGCGCTGGCGATCAGCGTCAGCACGAATCTGTTCCGATTCCGCAGCACCAGTTGCCCGAAGGTCATTGGCCACGCGCTTGCGCTCTGCTTCCATGCGGCGAAACACTGATTCACTGACTTCAGGCAGCAAATCCACGCGCTTCAAGCGCACATCCAGGATTTCCACGCCGATCTCGGCGGCTTCATCCTTGATCTTGTCCACTACAGTGTTCATCACAGTTGTGCGCTCGCCAGAAACCATTTGCGGCACCGTGCGTTTGGTGATTTCTTCGTTCAATGCAGACTTGACCACCTGCGACATGCGACTTTGAGCCAAACGGGAGTCGCCGCTCAAACGAACAAAATACAGGCGTGGATCAATGATTCGCCACTTGATGTAGGAATCGATCAAGAGGTTCTTCTTTTCGGAGGTAATGAAACGCTCGGGTTCCGGTGTATCAATGGTTTGAATACGCTTGTCCAGAAAAATCACATTCTGGAAGGGCGCAGGCAACTTGAAATACAAACCGGGTTCCTGACGAACCTCATCCACCTGCCCCAGAGCGAACACAATCGCGTATTGGCGCTGGTCGACCACGTACAGGCAGGTATTGGCGATAAAAAAGCCGATCAACGCAGCCGCTGCTACAACAAAAATCTTAGGCATGATTAACGAACTCCCCGGTCACGATTGCGCATTGCATCGCGAATGCTTGTGTCAACTCCCTCAGCAACGCCCGCACGTGGTGCAGACGGACTGGATTCAGCAGCCTTCGCCGCTGCTGCAGCAGCATTGGAGGCATTGCTGGTTTCCTGACTGGACGGACCAGTTTTCTCGATCAACTTGTCCAAGGGCAGATACAGCAGTTGGCTGTTGCTCTTGGTGTCCACGATGACCTTGGTCACGTTGGTGTAGATTTCCTGCATGGCGTCGAGGTACAGGCGATCTTTGGTGACTTTAGGCGCTTTCTGGTATTCAGTCAGAATCGCCTTGAAACGTGCCGAATCACCTTCAGACTGCGCAACAACCCGCTCGCGGTAACCATTGGCTTCCTCAAGCAGACGGGCAGCGTTGCCTCGCGCTCGTGGAATCACGTCGTTGGCGTAAGCTTGTCCGTCGTTCTTCAAACGTTCACGATCCTGGCCAGCTTTTACTGCATCATCGAACGCAGCCTGAACCTGTTCGGGTGGCTGAACACCCTGCACCGTCACGCTGGACACCAAAATACCAGTGCCGTACTTATCCAGAATTTCCTGCATCACTTCAGCGGTGTTCAAGGCAATCTGTTCACGCCCCTCGTACAGCACAAAGTCCATCTTGCTGCGACCCACCACTTCGCGAATGGCGGTTTCAGCGGCCATTTTCACGGTTTCATCGGGATCAGCTGTGTTGAACAGGTAGGCACCTGCGTCCTTCAAGCGATACTGAACCGCGAATTGAATGTCAATGATGTTTTCATCTTCAGTCAACATCAATGCTTCGCGTAGCACTTTGCTTTTCACTTCGTTGCGATAACCCACCTCAACAATGCGGACCTGAGAGGAGTTCACCACTTCATGAGACTGAATTGGGTAAGGCATGCGCCACTGAAAGCCGGGCATGGAGGTGTGGTGGTATTTGCCGAACTGCAATACCACACCCTCGCGACCTTCCTGGACAATGTAAAAACCACTGGCCAGCCAGATCACTACTGCAATACCAATCACGGCAGTGAAGCCCTTGCCGGCATTTTCCATGCTGGGGCCACCATTAGAACCACCGCCCAAGGGGCCACGAGGACCACCACCATTGCCGCCTTTTTTTCCAAAAAGACGGTTCAGGCGGTTGTTGAAGTCGCGCCAAAGCTCATCGAGGTCGGGTGGGCCATCCTGGCGGTTGCCGGGCCTGCGATTGCCTTGGTCTTGAGGTTTCTGCGGTTCATCGTTGTTCTGATTTCCCGACGAGTTTCTTCCCCAATCCGGATCATTCATTGACATGCTTGTTCCTACTGCTGAAAAATTAGTTGTTATCGTTCAAGCCCACTGCAATTCATCCGACTGCGTGTCTGCACCCCTGCTTTGAGCATAGAAGTTGCCTGCAAGTTCAGTCAAACATTCACGAAGTTCGGCGATTCCCAAACCATAGCGTGCACTGACAGCCACGGACAAAATCTTACCATTGCCGTCGCGCTCGACTTCCACGGAACGCTCGCAGGCATCTATTTTGTTCCAGATAATCACCTGCGGTACATCACCCGCTTCAATCTCTTGCAAAACCTTGTTCACCTCGGCAATCTGGCTGTGGCGCACCAGTGAGCTGGCGTCCACAACATGCAGCAGTAAATCGGCATGTACGGCACTTTCCAGGGTTGCCTTGAAGGCATCCACCAAAGAATGAGACAAGTCGCGTATGAACCCGACCGTGTCGGACAAAGCCATGTCCACTTTGGGTGCCAGCCACACGCGACGTGTGGTGGTGTCCAGCGTGGCAAACAGTTGGTCCGCCGCATAAGCCTTGTCACTGGCGATGCAATTGAACAGCGTGCTTTTGCCTGCGTTGGTGTAGCCCACAATAGCCACTGTGAATTGCCCGCGGCGCTCACGCTGACGGCGCTGGGTTTGCCGCTGCTTCTGAAGTTTTTCCAGGCGGGTTTTCAACTGCTTGACCTTGACACCGATCAGGCGGCGATCCGTTTCCAGCTGGGTTTCACCCGGACCACGCATGCCGATGCCGCCCTGTTGGCCATACAATTCAGCATTGCCACGCACCAGACGTGACGCCATGTATTGCAATTGAGCCAGCTCAACTTGCAACTTGCCTTCGAAACTTCTTGCCCGAATGGCAAAGATATCGAGAATCAGGCCCGTACGGTCAATGACACGACGGCCAAGTGCCTTCTCAAGGTTTCGTTGTTGGGCAGGGCTTAGGCTGTGGTTGAAAATAATCAGTTCCACATCCTCAGCTTCGCAGTGCGCAAGAATTTCCTGCACCTTGCCTGAACCGATGAATGTTGCGGAATCTGGGGAGCGTTTTTTGGACACAAAAGTGCCGATCACTTCTGCACCTGCAGAGGTGGCCAGCAGAGCAAGCTCATCGACACTTTCTCGGAACTCGTGTTGACCTAGGTCGAGTGCAACCAGGGAACTACGAGTCATCTCAAACCACGGATCGTTTGGAAAGTGAAGATAAGATTACTCCTTCACCTCGGGGGTGAACGTGACTGCGCGGCCTGGCACAACGGTTGAGATCGCGTGCTTGTAAACCATTTGGGTCACTGTGTTACGCAGCAAAACCACGTATTGATCAAAAGACTCGATTTGGCCTTGCAGCTTGATGCCGTTGACCAAATAAATGGACACGGGTACATGCTCTTTGCGCAGCAAATTGAGGAAGGGGTCTTGTAGTAGTTGCCCTTTGTTACTCATAACAGCTCCAGACTCTGTGTTGATATTATTAAATGTCAAAGCTTTTGGCTCGTCACGCTTAGTTTACAGAAAGCGCTTGTGGGTGCCAAACACAAGCCCTTCTTTTGTTGATATGGACACTCTTTTTACATAAAAAGTTCAAAACCACCGCCAATGAGTCAGAGCGGTAGAGTTCGCCTGTTCAAGCCGGAGACAGCTCCAACCATTGAGACAGGCGTGGCCGTTGAATAAACTCATCCTGAAAGCGACTCAATTTGGCTGTGGACTGAGGAAGCCTGTTGGCCCATTCCAGTGTCAGGGACGTGTCGTACCACAAGGCTTTAGCAACCACCTCGGCACTGATGTTGGCCGGGTCGCAGATCAAGGCAAAGCGGTCATCACCACGCACCACAGCCAGCAAACCAATTACGCCGTGTTCAATCAACTGACTCAGTATCTCATCGAGTTGGTCTGGCGGCACCTTGGCAAACACTCGAAGTTCTTCCATGGTCATGCCTGGCTTTTCCTGCTGGCGCGACTTCTCCAGTTCAACCAGCACACTGAGGCCTTGCAGCCAACGCTCACCAGGGCGATTGCTGGGGTTCCAGTAGCCTGTGCGGGCGACTGGCAAGGCCGCAACTGTACTGGCACCCAACAGCACAATGATCCAGCTGACATAGATCCACAGCAGGAAGATAGGAAATGCAGCGAGCGCGCCATACAAGGCGGTGTAACTTGGGAAATGCGTGATGTAAGCTGCAAACGCGCGCTTGGATACCTCGAACAGGATGGCGGCCATCAGACCGCCCATCAGGGCGTCTTTCCAGTGCACAGCCCGGTTTGGCACAATGCGGTAGATAAAGGCAAAAGCAAGAACAGTCAGGGTGAGTGGCACCAGGTTCAGGGCGGGAAACATGCCTCCAAGCACCGGATTTACGCCGGCCATGGTTTCACCAATCAAGGCTGTGGACACGCTGATGCTTAACCCAATCAATACTGGGGCAAGGGACAACACGGCCCAATACAAAACCACCTTGTTGATGGTGGAACGCTGGCGCTTCACGTTCCAGATCTGGTTGAACACCCTGTCCACGGTGAACATGGTGGTCAAGGCGGTGATACCCAAAAACACGATACCAATGGCGGTCAGGCCTTTCGCCTTGTCAGAGAACTGCGTGACGTAAGTCAAAATGGTTTCAGACAGGGTTTCGGGAAAAAAGCTTTCAATCAAATAACCTTGCAGCGATGTTTGCAAACGATCAAACATCGGGAATGCCGTGAAAATCGCAAGAACCACCGTGGCCAGGGGCACCAGGGATAACACCGTTGTAAAAGTGAGGCTTGCTGCAACTTGGGGCAATTGCTGCTCGTTGATTCGCTGGCTCACCAAACGTGTGAAAGCAATCCACCAGTGCAAATTCAAGGGGGTCAACTCCACTTCCTTCGCGCTGAAAGCGCGACGCGCGCCTTGCATAAAGCGCTGTCGGCGGCTTCGAGCGTGTTCAATGGGCTTGTCGATGGCTTTGAAACTCTTGGTCTCAGTTGTTTCTGAAGGTGCGGCTGAACTCATGCGCTTCGATACAATAGGGGTTCCAACAGCCCCCATGATAACTCCTAAGCATGATTGAAGTATTGGTCCTGTACTACAGCCGCCATGGCGCCACCGAACAACTGGCACGGGAAATCGCCTTGGGCATTGATTCGGTGAAAGGTGCGTCAGCCCGTGTCCGCACCGTGCCGACAGTGTCCGCCAATACCGAAGCCACTGAATCTGACATTCCCGAACAAGGCCCCCCTTATGCAGAACGGAGCGACTTGCAAGAGTGTGCCGGTTTGGCCTTGGGGTCCCCCACCCGATTTGGCAATATGGCTGCATCAATGAAATATTTTATTGACGGCACCGTGGGCAGCTGGCTTGCTGGCGATTTGATCAACAAACCATTTTGCGTGTTCACCAGCACTGGTAGCCTGCACGGCGGCCAGGAAACCACGCTGACCAGCATGGCACTGCCCCTGATACACCACGGTATGCTTTGGTTGGGTATCCCCTATTCCGAGCAGGCCCTGAACGACACCACCACAGGCGGCACCCCCTACGGCGCCACACATTGGGCAGGTGGGCAAGGTCAAAACCCGATTTCGGAACACGAAAAAACACTGGCCCGAGCCCAAGGCGTTCGCTTGGCCAAGGCAGCAATTGCATTACAACAGATGGACAAAAACCAATGAGCAGCACCCCCGATTTGAAATCCACCCGCCAGAAAGCCTATTGGGTTTCTGTTGCCAGCCTGTTGGGCCTGATCGCCCTGTGTGTGGTCTGGGAGCTGTTTGTCGCTCCCCTGCGCCCCGGCGGCAGCTGGCTGGTACTAAAAGTGCTTCCCTTGTTGCTCATCGTGCCTGGTATTTTCAAACAGCGGGTGCGAACCTATCAGGCCACTTCACTGCTGGTGTGGCTGTACTTCGCCGAAGGCGCCACACGGGCCAGTTCAGACCCGGCATTGGCTTCGCAGTTGATGGCGGGCCTTGAAGTGTTGCTGACAGTAGTACTGTTCGCCAGCGTCAGCGTTTACGCCCGCACCTACAAGATTCCGAAAGTAAAGGCCGCCTGACACCATGAGCGAGTTTCTCGACCAATTGTGCAAACGCGTGCCCGGTTTGATTCTCAAAACCGAAGGGGCGGATGTTGCCCACGCCTGCACCGATTGGCGAAAGCGCTACCAAACCAGCGCACTGGCAGTGTTGGAACCGATGAACACCTCGCAGGTTCAGGCGATTGTCAAGGTGTGTGATGAATTCAACATCGCTATTTCTACTCAGGGCGGCAACACGGGCCTGGTCGGTGGTGCAGTTCCAGCGGCAGCAGGCGAGGCCGCTGCGCGCCAACACGTGGTGCTGAAAACAGGCAGGCTGCGCGAAGTCTTGAAGCTGGATGAAAGCAATCTGACGCTGACCGCGAGTGTGGGCTACACCCTGTTTGAAATTCAGGAATATGCGCAGGCACATGGTTTTTTGTTTCCGCTCAGCCTGGCCTCGGAAGGCACCTGCACCTTGGGAGGCAACCTGGCCAGCAATGCTGGGGGCGTTGCCGTGCTACGTTACGGCAACACGCGCGAACTGTGTCTGGGGCTTGAGTTTGTGGATGCACAAGGCCAACTGTGTGGCGACCTGCGCGGCTTGCGCAAGAACAACACGGGTTATGACCTTCGGCATTTGCTGATTGGCTCGGAAGGTACTTTGGGCGTGGTTACCACGGCCTGCATGAAAGTGGTTCCTGCCCCGAAAAGCCGTTGCGTGGCCTGGCTGAATGTAGACAGTATTCAGGCAGCGGTGGATGCATTGACCTTTGTACAAGGGCATTTGTACGGTGAACTGAGCAGCTACGAATGGATGAATGCCCAAGCAATTGATGTGGTTCAAACCCACTTCCCTGCCAGGGCGCCTGCATGGCCAAATGGTGGTGACCATGTGCTGGCAGAGTTCACATCGTTGGGCGGCGAAGCCGAATTGCGCGACAGCGTGACCGCCACCCTGGAACTATTGCTGGAGAATCAAACCAGCGTACGAAACATCACGATTGCCCAGAATGGTCGTGAAATGGACACTTTCTGGGCACTGCGCGAAAACATTTCAGAAGCCCAGGCCAAGGAAGGCCTGAACGTGAAACACGATGTGGCGTGCGCGGTGTCGCAACTGCCCCTGTTTCATGATGTGGCTTTGAATGCAATTGCAGAACACGGTGTGGATGTGAACCCCATCCTGTTCGGCCACTTGGGCGATGGCAACCTTCACTTCAATTTGTCGGCGCCGAAAGGTACAGACTCTGCTTCGTTCTTGAAGCAACATCAGGATTTGTTGAACAGCCTGGTGCATGAGGCAATTTTGCAATGTGGCGGCACCGTGTCTGCCGAGCACGGCATTGGGCAGTTGAAAGCTGAACTGTTGCGCGACATTACTTCAGCGGGCAACTACCGAATGTTCCAGGCGATCAAGTTGGCCATGGATCCGAAAAATTTGTTCAACCCTGGCAAACTGGTGCTGATGTAGCGTGACTTCGCCGGTGTAAATTGTGCAAGCTCGGCGCAATTGGCTGCCCTAGCATGGCTGCGCTACCTGACTGAGATTGGCCAACCCAGCGTGGCTGCGCTACCTGACTGAGATTGACCAACCCAGCGTGGCTGCGCTACCTGACTGAGATTGGCCAACCCAGCGTGGCTTGCCAATTCCGCACGGAAAACCGCTTTTTCCTTATTGAACAACGGCCTTGCATTCACCTCAATCCGACAAAACAGACGGTCGGATTGAGGTGTCGCCCGATGGGCGAACATTTACGCCGTGTTCAAACGGGCGGTTTTCCTGAAAGTGCAAAACAGGCAAGTCCACTGCCGGGTCAGCAATCGCGGCCAGGATTCATATCACGCGCGGGTGGCTGATACAGAGCCAAGTTGCACATTCACCACCGGTTGCTGAATCAACGCCAAGTTGCACATTCACCGCCGGTTTCCGGCCCGATCAGCAGCGATGTTCCAATGGTTTGCCATTCAAGAAAACCTGCCCGTTTGAATTCAGTCGCAGCGGTCGGCTGCAAGCCGACACCAAGCGCTGCTGCGCTTTTTTGCAGCGCTTGGTGAGTCAGACTGAATTCAAAAAGGGATCAACAGGTTTTCAGGCAAGCCATTGGAATTCGCGCTGATAGGCCAAGAAATCAGGTCAGTGAATCATTGAAATTCGCGCTGATCACTGCATCGGTGATGCATGCTTGGCCATTTTCGCCAAGGCATCTTCAACCACCTGCCAGTTGTTGGCTTTCAACAAGGTTGAATCGGACAACACCTGGCGATACAGACGCCCACCTGCTTGTCCATGAAACAGGCCCAACCAGGATTTGGTGATGTTGCGAATGGATTCGCCCTGGCTCAGTTGCTGATGTGCGTAACTTCGCAATTCATCAATGACATCAAAACGGGTTTTGGCTTGCTCGGCTGTATTGCCCAATTCAAAGCCCTCTTTTTCCGCGATGATTTCATCAAACCGGGCGAGCAACCAGGGGTTGCTGTACGCCTCGCGCCCAATCATGCAGCCATCGGCCCACTGCAAGTGGGCTTGAATTTCTTCGATGGTGGTAATGCCACCATTCAAAATGAACTGCAAACTGGGAAAGTGTTGCTTCAACCGCTTGACCACTTCATAACGCAAAGGTGGAATATCCCGGTTTTCTTTTGGAGAAAGGCCTTTCAAGACAGCATTTCGCGCATGGACAATAAAGGTTTGGCAACCCGCTTCGCTGACCTTACCCACAAAGTCGTACAGCATGTTCTCGGTTTCGTCGTAGTCAAGCCCGATGCGGTGCTTGACAGTGACTTCAAGTTGGCAATTGTCTCGCATGGCTTTGACACAATCGGCCACTAAGTCAGGCTCAGCCATCAGACACGCGCCGAATGAGCCTTTCTGAACACGTTCAGAAGGGCAACCCACGTTCAAATTCAACTCGTCGTAACCCGCCTGCTCGATCCATTTTGCACATTGGCCCAAATGATCTGGATCACTGCCACCAACCTGAAAAGCCACCGGGTGCTCTTCTTCGTTAAAGGCCAGGAAACGTTTTCTGTCGCCGAACACCAGCGCACCCGTGGTGATCATCTCGGTGTAAACCCAAGTGTGTTGGCTGATGGCACGGTGGAACCTGCGGCAGTGCCGGTCGGTCCAGTCGATCATCGGGGCAACGGATAGGGTTCTGGGTTTGAATGTCATGCTGCGTACTTTACAAACAAAAAGGGCGAGGCCAAAGCCACGCCCCTTTCAAAACCTGACCGAAATCAGGCTACAGACCGATCAAATACTGCTTACGCAGCGTCACGGCTGGCTTTCTTGCGCTCGTGTTCTTTCAGGAAACGCTTGCGAATGCGAATGTTCTTCGGTGTGATTTCAACCAATTCGTCTTCAGCAATGAATTCCACTGCGTATTCCAGGTTCATCTGGATTGGAGGAACCAGGCGAACGGCTTCATCGGTACCCGATGAGCGAACGTTGGTCAGCTGCTTGCCCTTGATGGGGTTCACAACCAGGTCGTTGTCACGGCTGTGAATACCAATCACCATGCCTTCGTACAGGGCTTCACCCGGGGACACGAACATGCGACCACGGTCTTGCAGTTTCCACAAGGCGTAAGCAACCGCATCGCCATCATCTTGGGAAATCAACACACCGTTGTGGCGCTCGGCAGAGCCGCCTTCACGAATAGGTGCGTACTGGTCAAACACGTGACTGATCAAGCCCGTGCCGCGTGTCAGGGTCATGAAGTCACCCTGGAAGCCGATCAAACCACGTGCTGGAATTTTGTATTCCAGACGAACGCGGCCTTTGCCATCAGGTGACATGTCGAGCAGGTCACCCTTACGGCGGCCCAGTTCTTCCATCACACCCCCCTGGTGTGAATCTTCCACATCCACGGTCAACATTTCATAGGGCTCGCACTTCACACCGTCGATATCCTTGAACACCACGCGCGGACGTGACACGGCCAACTCGTAGCCTTCACGACGCATGTTTTCCAGCAGAATGGTCAGGTGCAATTCACCACGGCCAGACACTTCAAACACGGTGTCGTCGTCGGTGTCTTTCACGCGCAAGGCCACGTTGGCCTTCAATTCACGCTGCAAACGGTCACGCAGCTGGCGGCTGGTTACAAACTTGCCTTCACGGCCAGCCAAAGGTGATGTGTTCACCATGAAGTTCATGGTCAATGTTGGCTCGTCAATCGCCGGAATTTCCAGACCTTCCACTGCATCAGGTGCGCAAATGGTGGTTCCGATACCGATTTCTTCGATGCCGTTGATCAGGCAAATGTCGCCGGCTTGAGCCTGCTCTTCCTGAATACGCTCCAATCCACGGAATTTCAAAACCTGGTTGATGCGGCCGTTGAATGGGACGCCGTCCGGACCATTGACGCAGGTTACCTGCTGACCAACACGCACAGTGCCACGCTTGATACGGCCAATGCCGATCTTGCCCACGTAGCTGTTGTAGTCCAGCGATGTGATCTGGAACTGCAAGGGGCCATTCGGGTCATCATCACGAACAGGCACGTACTTCAAAATGGCTTCGAACAATGGGCGCATATCGCCTTCACGCACATCGGGCGTGTTGCCAGCGTAGCCGTTCAAACCGGATGCATAAACAATCGGGAAGTCCAGCTGTTCATCAGAGGCACCCAGTTTGTCGAACAGGTCGAAAGTCTGGTCGATTACCCAGTCAACGCGCGCGCCTGGACGGTCTACCTTGTTCACCACCACGATTGGTTTCAAACCCAGGGCCAAAGCCTTGCGGGTTACGAAACGGGTCTGGGGCATTGGGCCTTCAACCGCATCCACCAGCAACAACACAGAGTCAACCATCGACAGCACACGTTCCACTTCACCACCGAAGTCGGCGTGTCCTGGTGTGTCAACGATGTTGATGTGGGTGCCTTCGTATTCAACCGCGCAGTTCTTGGCCAGAATCGTGATACCACGTTCCTTTTCAATGTCGTTGCTGTCCATCACGCGTTCTTCGAGTTTTTCGTTCTCGCGGAAGGTGCCGGATTGGCGAAGTAGTTGGTCAACCAGTGTGGTTTTGCCGTGGTCCACGTGGGCGATAATTGCAACGTTACGTAATGCGCGTGTCATAGATTTACCTGAATCAATCTGTCGGGTCGAAGCAAGGCGCCCTTCCCATCCGTTTCTAAAATGCCTGTGCCCATGAAATAGGGCTCGCCTTTGAAGGCCGTGCTGTTTAAATCTGCGTTCACATCCTGTGCGGGGGCTTCTCCGTACACCCGCACTCGCCCCGGTTTGGTATCAACCATATCCAGTGGCAACCGTTGCCCGTGCGAAAACCGCCGCGCAAACTCATTGTTCAATTCCACTTTGCCCAGGCTGCCCAACAAGGCGTCTACCGGGAAAAGCACTGCATCCAAAGCGTCAAAGGGGGTTTCCGATTCACCGAGCACTTTGAGTGCATCCAGGGTGTACGCGCGTTCCACTTTCAAGTCACCAATCGCGGTACGCCGCAATTCCGTGAGATAGCCCGCGGTGCCCAAGGCCTTGGCGATGTCCTCGCCCAAGGTGCGCACGTAGGTGCCTTTGCTGCAATTTACTTCCAGTTCAATGGTGCAAGCGTTTTCACTGCTTTGCCCATTGTGCTCAAACTTGATGACATCCAGTTGATGGATCACCAGGGTTCGGGCAGGTCTGTCCAATTCAATGCCTTCGCGAGCATACTCGTACAAAGGCTTTCCGTCTTTCTTTAACGCTGAAAACATCGGGGGCGTCTGTTGAATTTCTCCAACAAACTGCGCACACACGTGTTTTACTTCGTCTTCGGTGATGGTTTCAAGGTCACGGGTACTGACTTGCGTCAACTCGCCTTCGGCATCGCCGGTGTTGCTGCAAAACCCCAAGCGAACTGTGGTTCTGTAGGTTTTGCTGGCATCAATCAAATCAGCTGCAAATTTGGTGGCTTCACCAAACATCAAGGGCAACAGGCCACTGGCCAATGGGTCCAATGTGCCGGTGTGCCCGGTTTTCTCGGCACGGTACAGGCGCTTGACGATTTGCAAAGCCTGGTTGGACGAGAAACCCCGGCATTTGTCGAACAACAACACACCCGACAAATTCCGCTTTGGCTGCTTAGTCCCCACTGCCGTCGCCACCGCCATCGGTGCCAGTCGAATCCGAAGCACCTCCGCCCTCGCCTTTCAGCGCACGGTCAATCATCAGGGACATTTCTGCCCCACGCTCAACCGACTGGTCGTGCTTGAATCGCAAGGTGGGCACGGTGTGAATGTGCAACTTCTTGAAAATCATATTACGCAAGTAGCCCGACGAATCGTTCAAGGCTTCCTCGGTAGTCTCGGCTGACCCGGTCAGTACCGAAAAATACACGGTGGCATAGGCGTAGTCGGGTGTCAGTTCCACATCCGTGATTGTGACGAACCCAAGCCGCGGGTCTCGCAACTCGCGGGGGATCAGCTCAGCCAGGTCTTTCTGGATTTGCTCGGCAACCCGAATGCCTCTGGCTGGTGCTTTCTTCTTGTGACGCATACTTTCCTTTTCAAACCCCCACAGTCATTACAGCTGTGTACGGGCCACTTCCTTCACTTCAAATGCTTCCAGGATGTCGCCAACCTGAATGTCGTCGTAGTTGTGCAGTTGCAAGCCACACTCAAAGTTCTGACGCACTTCTTTGGCGTCGTCCTTGAAGCGCTTGAGCGATGCCAACTGGCCGGTCCAGATCACCACGTTGTCGCGCAGCAAGCGGACACCCGCGCTGCGGCGGATAAGGCCATCGGTAACCATACAGCCTGCAACGGAACCCACTTTGGAGATCTTGTACACCTCGCGGATTTCAACGTTGCCGATGATTTCCTCTTTCTTGTCGGGTGTCAGCATGCCGGTCATGGCGGCCTTGATTTCGTCTACCGCGTCATAAATGATGTTGTAGTAGCGAATGTCCACACCGTTGTTCTCGGCAGTTTTGCGTGCGCCCTGGTCGGCACGCACGTTAAAGCCGATGATGACCGCCTTCGATGCAACAGCCAGGTTGACGTCAGATTCACTGATACCACCCACTGCTGCGTGCACAACCTGCACCTTGACTTCGTCGGTCGACAGTTTCTGCAAGGCATGCGACAAGGCTTCTTGTGAACCCTGTACGTCTGCTTTCAGAATCACGGCCAGGCTCTTGACTTCGCCTTCGGCCATCTGCTCGAACATGTTTTCCAGCTTGGCAGCCTGTTGCTTGGCCAGCTTGACATCGCGGAACTTGCCTTGACGGAACAGGGCAATTTCACGGGCTTTGCGTTCGTCTGGCAGCACGATGACTTCTTCGCCTGCTGCTGGCACGTCGCTCAAACCCTGAATTTCGACAGGAATTGATGGGCCGGCAGAGTCGATTGAACGACCATTTTCATCCACCATGGCGCGAACACGGCCAAATGCAGAACCAGCCAGGACCACGTCGCCTTTTTTCAAGGTGCCGCTTTGTACCAGCACGGTGGCCACGGGGCCACGGCCTTTGTCCAGTCGTGATTCGACTACCAGGCCTTTGGCCGGTGCGTCGATCTGGGCTTTCAGTTCCATCACTTCGGCCTGCAAAAGCACTTGCTCGAGCAGGTCGTCGATGCCTTTACCTGTTTTCGCAGAAACAGGCACCATGGGTGAGTCGCCACCGTATTCCTCTGGCACGACTGAATGGGTAATCAATTCCTGTTTCACACGATCCGGATTGGCATCGGGTTTGTCGATCTTGTTGATCGCCACCACCAAGGGCACATTGGCCGCCTTGGCGTGGTGAATCGCTTCAATGGTTTGTGGCATCACGCCGTCATCGGCGGACACTACCAGAATCACGATGTCGGTTGCCTTGGCACCACGGGCACGCATGGCGGTAAACGCTTCGTGGCCTGGGGTATCGAGGAAGGTGATCATGCCACGTTCAGTTTCGACGTGGTAGGCACCAATGTGCTGGGTAATGCCGCCGGCTTCACCGGATGCAACCTTGGCGCTACGGATGTAATCCAGCAGTGATGTTTTACCGTGGTCAACGTGACCCATGACAGTAACCACTGGCGCGCGGGGCACGGATGGTGATTCAGAATGAGCAACGCCTGCCTCTTCGATCATGGCTTCCGGATCGTCCAGCTTGGCGGCGATCGCCTTGTGACCCAATTCCTCGGTCACGATCATGGCGGTGTCCTGGTCCAATACCTGGTTGATGGTGACCATTTGGCCCATCTTCATCAGGCACTTGATCACTTCGGCAGCCTTGACAGACATCTTGTGGGCCAATTCGGCCACGGTGATGGTTTCAGGCACGTGTACGTCACGCACTACAGGTTCTGTAGGCTGGTTGAAATTGGTTTGTTCCTGGCTGTGGCGACTGTTCTTGCCTTTGGGGCCTTTCCATCCACCGGCACCCGTACGGCCAACACCGGTTTCACCGCGTGTTTTCAAGCCACCGCGACGGCGGCCCGGCTCTTCTTTGGCACCCACTGGGCGGACACCCTTGCGGCCACGTTCGGCTGCTGCGGCTGCATCTTCCTCAGACGGTGCTGCGGCTGCGGCAACCACAGGCTTTTCAACCTTCTTTACCGTGGGTTTGGGTGGTTCAACAGGCTCTTCAGCCTTCATGACCTTGGAAGGCTGAGACATCATGCGGTTGATGGCGGCCACTTCGGCTTCTGCAACTTTTCGGGCGCGTTCCTGGTTGGCACTGGCCTTGGCTGCATCTTCAGCAGCTTTTTTGGCAAGCTGTTCGGCTTTCAAAGCATCGGCGGCACGCTGTTCGCGGGCTTTGGCTTCTGCTGCACGTGCAGCTTGGGCTGCTTCGTCCTGTTTGTCTGCTTCTTCTTCAGCTTTGCTTGGCTTGGCACTTTCAGCTTTGGCAAGCTCCACGGCTTCGTGAGCTAGGCGCTCTTCCTCTGCGCGCTGACGGGCTTCTTCCTGTAGCTTCAGCTCACGTTCGCGTTCTTGCTCCAGCTTGGCCTGCTTTTCTTTCAGCTCGGCTTCCTGGCGGGCTTTCAGCTCGGCCTGGCGCTGAATTTCAGCATCGCGGCGAGCCTGCTCTGCCGGGTCAAGCTGGGCTTCCATGACTGGCTCACTTTCGCCCGCTTTTTCTGCACGCTGAACAAATACGCGCTTCTTGCGAACTTCAACCTGAACAGTGCGTGCGCGGCCGCCGGGACCTGCCTGCTTGATTTCGCTGGTCTGCTTGCGGGTGATGGTAATTTTCTTCTGACCGCTTTCAGATCCGTGCGCTTTTTGCAGGCTTTCCAAAAGCTTTCCCTTGTCAGCTTCAGTAACTGCATCTGCCTCAGAATTTTTGCTCACGCCAGCAGATTTGAACTGCTCCAAAAGAACGTCGGCGGGCATTTTCAATTCTGCTGCAAACTGTGCGACTGTGGTACTGGTCATCTACTCTTCCTTCAAATTCCCGTGCTGACCGGGCCACGTGACCCGGTTCGACTCAACTCAATTTTTTAATACAGTTCTTTACTCGAACCAGTGCGCACGCGCTTTCATAATAATTTCGCGTGCACGGTCTTCTCCAATACCGGCAATTTCAACCAACTCGTCAACGGCCAGTTCAGCCAGGCCTTCGCGGTCAGAAATTTCAGCCGCGGCCAATTTGCCAACCAGATCAGCGTCTACGCCTTCAATGGACATCAGGTCGCCGGCGCCTTCGACAATTTCTTCACGGGCAATGGCTTCTGTCAACAGTGCATTGCGTGCACGAGTGCGAAGTTCTTCCACAGTGTCTGCGTCGAATGCTTCGATTTCCTGCATTTCAGCCAAGGGCACATACGCCACTTCTTCCAGACCGGTAAAACCTTCTTCGATCAGGATGTTGGCAACGTCTTCATCCACATCCAGCTTGCTGGTGAACAGTGCACGAAGCTTGCCGATTTCTTCTTCGGAACGCTTGGCCGATTCTTCCGGCGTCATGATGTTGATCTGCCAACCAGTGAGGTCAGAGGCCAGGCGAACGTTTTGACCGCTACGGCCAATGGCTTGGGCCAATTCGGCTTCGTCAACCACCACTTCCATGACGTGCTGGTCTTCGTCAACCACAATGGACTGCACAGTGGCGGGCGACAAGGCACCAATTACAAACTGGGCCGGGTCTTCAGACCACAACACGATATCTACGCGCTCGCCACCCAGTTCCTGGGTAACAGCCTGCACGCGTGAGCCACGAACACCCACACAGGTGCCAATGGGGTCAATGCGGCGATCATGGGCCAGCACAGCAATTTTTGCGCGCATGCCGGGGTCGCGTGAAGCGCCCTTGATTTCCAGGTGGCCTTGTTCAATTTCAGGCACTTCCATGGCAAACAGGGCCTTGATGAATTCAGGCGAGGTGCGTGACAAGATGACCTGTTGGCCACGGGCCATGCGATCCACTTTCCAGAGGAAGGCGCGCACACGGTCGCCGGGACGAAGGCTTTCACGCGGAATCATTTGATCGCGAGGCAAGCGGGCTTCGATGCGGCCGCTTTCCACAATGGCGTCGCCACGTTCCATGCGCTTGACCTGACCGATCACGATTTTGTCACCACGGTCCAAGAAATCCTGGAGGATTTGCTCACGTTCGGCGTCACGAACTCGCTGCAGAATGACCTGCTTGGCAGCCTGGGCACCGATGCGGCCAAATTCGACTGGCTCGAGTTCTTCTTCGATGAAGTCGCCCATTTCAGCTTCAGGGTCATTCTTCAAGGCTTGATCGAGCACCATTTGGTAGGCTGGATCATAAAAGTCTTCTTCTGTAACCACTTCCCAGCGACGGAAGGTGTCGTAGTCGCCTGTATCGCGGTCGATGGACACGCGCACGTCTACTTCCTCGTCGAAGCGCTTCTTGGTTGCGGAAGCCAATGCCAGTTCAAGCGCGCCAAATACGATGTCTTTTTCAACATTCTTTTCACGCGCTAACGCATCAACCAATAAAAGCAACTCACGGCTCATTCCAAGGCTCCTAAAACTTTAGATGGGGGACCAGACGGGCACCCGCCAAATCAGCTATTTCAAAATCAATCAGGTAAGGTTCGGCTTTTTTTCCATCGGGCGTAACCATTACACCCCATGACTGTTCTTTGCCTTGTTGTAATACGCCTTTGAACTGCTTCTGGTTGTTGATGGGTCGCTTGAATTTCAAGGACACTTCTTCGTTCAGAAAACGTTCAAAATCTTTCTTGCGACGCAAAACGCGGTCCACTCCCGGCGAGGAAATCTCGAGCCGGTCGTAATTCACGTTTTCCACGGTGAACAGGTGCGTCAACTGGTGACTGACACGCTCGCAATCTTCAACGGTCACGCCGTTGGGCGAGTCGATCATGATGCGCAACAGGCCATTACCTTCACGCTCAATGTCGGCCACTTCAAGGCCAAGGGAAAGGATCACTGCATCGGCTTCTGCCACCCACGGTTCAGACCACACGCCAGACCAGGTATTGCCGACAAATTCTTCAGGATTGATCACTTAGCTTCTCTTCGCCTTACTTTCATTCAATTATTTTCATTCAGTGCTGCAAAACCGCCGCGCCAAAAAAAAATGGGCCTGTAAGCCCACTTCATTTGAGACACCCTTTTTGGAGTGGGCGCTCAGGCAGCCTCAGAGAATAACTGAAACTGCCTTTGTTTTCAAGCAATTTCCTGAACTGACTATGCAGCAGGCGCCTTTCTGCGACGTCTTTGCTGGGGCTTCTGCTCGGAAACAGGGCCAGTACTTCGCGCCGGGCCACGTCCAGCTGACGGACCACCGGGACGACCTGTACCAGTGCGTTTACCGGCACCACCAAATTTGCCCGGGGCCGCACCATTGCCCGCGCCACCATTGCCACCAGTGCGGTTGCCGTTGCGCTCGCCCGTGCGGCCATTACCGCCATTGCGTGACAGGCCACCGGCTGAAGACAGGTTGTTCTGGTTGCTCAAAGCCGCCGCCGCAGTGGCACCCGAAACGGTGAGGTAAGTCTGTGTGGGCGTGGTAAAGGCCAGACCTGGATCGATCAATGGCTGCCCGCTTCTACGTTTGCTGTACTTGGAACCCAGGTTTTTCTGGTCGCGGCGTATGGCGCCTTCCTGCGCAGATTCATCCACTTTCAAGCCAAGCGATTGCATGTAAGACATGGCTTCAAGCGCTTCCATTTCCATGTGGCGGCCGCGCTTTAACGTGGACGGCATCATGATGTCGCCGAAACGGGTCCGGATCAGGCGGCTAACAGTCAGGTTGCAGGCTTCGAACATGCGACGAACTTCGCGGTTGCGCCCTTCTTTCAAGCCCACTTTGTACCAACGATTGGCGCCTTCACCACCAGCCACATCCACGTACAGGAATTTGGCTGGACCGTCGTCAAGCTGAATACCGGTGAGCAATTGCTGGCGCTGCTCTTCGGTGAGTTCACCAAGGATGCGCACAGCGTATTCGCGTTGCACTTCATAACGGGGGTGCATGAGGCGGTTTGCGAGGTCACCGGATGAGGTGAAAAGCAACAGGCCTTCGGTGTTGTAGTCGAGTCGCCCGACAGCGATCCACTTGCCGTTGGAAATTTTGGGAAGCTTTTGAAACACGGTGGTACGCCCTTGAGGGTCGTCCATCGACACAATTTCACCAGCGGGCTTGTGGTAAATCAAGACACGCGGCGGCTTGGATTTGTTTTTGCGTTGAATCAATTTGCCGTTGACACGCACCTGGTCGGTTGGCAGCACACGCTGCCCCAAGTGGGCAGGTTCGGCATTCACGGAAACCCTGCCAGCGACAATCAGCTCTTCCATTTCCCGACGGGAACCCATTCCGGAATCAGCCAGCACCTTGTGTAACTTGGGGGCCAATTCAGGGTCCAGGCGGACGTTGAGTTTGCTGCGATTCTTGCCTGCGCTACCTGCGTCTTCCGACTTCAGGCCTTCTACCTGATTCAGCACATCGCCCCATTCCATGTCCTGGCTTTCGGAGTCCATGCTGACGGCGACCACTTCAATGGCATTGCCGGTTTCAAGGTTTTCAGTTGTTTTGCGCTTGTTGGTTCTCATCGTTTTCCGCTGTGTCGCTGTCATCCTGATCAAAAGGAATGACTTTTTGTAATTCATCTGCCAGCCGCTGGTCTTTGTCGTCGTCCAGTGCTGGTAATTCGTTCAGGCTGGCCAGGTTCAGGTCAGCCAAAAATTCAGAAGTTGTGGCCCAAAGCGCGGGGCGCCCCGGCGCATCCCGGTAGCCAATGGCCTCGATCCAGCCACGGTCTTCCAAGGCCTTCATGACCTGCGTTGAAACAGTGACCCCACGGATAGACTCAATGTCGCCCCGGGTGACGGGCTGCTTGTAGGCAATGATTGCCAGCGTTTCCAGAGTAGCCCTCGAATATTTGGGGGGCTTCTCCGGGTTCATCTGTTCCAGGTAACGCTTGACATCATCCCGAGTCTGGAAGCGCCAACCTGTTTTCACCTGCACCAGCTCCAGCCCTTTTTGAGCCCAGTCCCGTCGCAAGTCTTCAAGCAAAGTGGAGATCACCGCAGCGTCTAGCGCGCCATCAAAAAGGCGGGTCAGTTCCTTGACAGCTATGGGCTCTACAGAACAGAGCAAGGCGGCTTCCAATATGTTTTTAGCGCGCTGGGGATCCATCCAGGCGGACTCACTTTAAGAAATTCTGGTGTTGATGGGAAATAGTGCCGGTCGGTCCTGCAGGCCGGGGTGGCTGTTGCCAGCGGGGTGCAGGGGCGCAGCGTGAAACTGGTTGCGCAAGGGCATTTCATAAACCGATGGCGCATTGTAACCACGTTAATGGCTGATCAGCAACCATTTGACTCCACAAATGATTTCAAAAAAAAACGGCTTGCCCTGGCAAGCCGTATCTTGAAACAACCCCAAGGGGTCGGAGACATTTGCATGTTGCACCCAAAGGTTGCATGAAAACACCCCCTCTTTGGCTTACCCCAAGGCTTTCGGAACTTATCCACAGTGGGCGGGGAAAACCTTCCCGATTCGCTGTGGATAAAATTTTCAGCCTGTTGATTTTGCGAAGTTTTTGGTTGGTTGATTAAAAACTGAGCATGACCTTTAATACTGCCGAGGCTGGAAATTTCAACTTTCCCAGCGATAGCCAACACCCGCTTGGCGGATCCGCGTCCAGACCGCTTCCTTTTCCTCGTCGCTTTTGAACAGCCAGCCGTCGACTTCGTCCATGGTTCGACCACACCCCATGCACATGTCATCACCAAGGTTGGTTGAACAAAACCCGACACAGGGGGTATCGGCTTCGGGCCAGACGGGCAGGTTGGAATATTCGGATTTGGACATGGTGCTGCTTTTAGTTGGATTGGGGACGGTATTGCTTCTTCAAGCGAATATAAAGGACTTTGGTAACTTGCGCGACGATGGTGCCGTCTTTCTGGGTGATATCCACACCGAAGGTATAGAGCACCTTTTCACCGGTGGCGGCAAGCGCCTTGATTTCCTCAAGCGCCTGGTCATTGACCCTGTACACGCCTTTAACCGCAGCCTTGCCGGGTGACACGAAGCGGATATTGGCCTCTTGATCCCAGACGTGGTAGCGATGCCCAAGACGCTTCATGAGTATCAACATGAAAAAGGGATCTGCCATGGCATAAAGGGAGCCGCCAAACTGGGTGCCCATGATGTTCTTATTTCGCCGGGTCAGGGGCATGACCACTTCTACTTCATCGAAATTGGGGGCAATCCGCTCGACTTGAATGCCCGCACCGCGGATGGGCGCATAGAAGTTCATGGCCCTGCGCATGAATTCCGGCTTGTTGGTGAGGTTTCTTAAAAATTTTTTAAACATTTTTTACTGCTGTTTTTCTGTGTGGATTCAGCAGGATATAGGTTTTTGGGCTGTAGTTTTAGCTTGGGCTTGCATTTGTGCACTTGCACACATAGAGAAAAGCCGCTATAGTTTCGTTCTTACCAGACGCGGGGTGGAGCAGTCTGGCAGCTCGTCGGGCTCATAACCCGAAGGTCGTAGGTTCAAATCCTGCCCCCGCAACCAAATTTTTACCATTAAAACCAATCACTTCACGGTGGTTGGTTTTTTTGTTTTCTGGCCCACCCACAGCGTGTGCCCAAAATGTGCCCAACTGGTGCCCAACCCCGATTTAGCCCTCCTATCCTTTCATGACCTTCGGTCAAACCTAATAACGGTCAACAGGGCACATCTGTAAAAATTTCTTGAATTTTCTGGTTCACATTTTTGTGCCCAATGACCGTTTGGGAAATCAACCTGAAGGTCATCGATTTTCGAGTTTGTGAAGCGAGTTTTTGTGCGGAATTTCTGGAAATTCGTGACCTTCGGGATGGAATTTGACTATTGCTAGGATGTGCCTAAGTTGTGCCTTGAATGTGCCCATGGATTGGCTAAAACGTTGCCTTGACTGGGATTGCGGCTATGTGATGTGACGTATTCTCACACTCAGTTGCAAGGAAATTTGGATTATCTGGGCACGAAGATATGAATTTTGGCAAAAGCTTGGTTGATTGACTCGAATCGCCTAGGCGACCTTCGGGAAGCGGTGTTTGAGTATTGAAACTAGAGGTACCGGTGCGATGGCCGTTAATCGGCCGAAGCGGCCATGAGACTCTCGACTTAGAAAGCCTCTTAAGTGGTCTTGAACCGACTTTGGATAACCTAAAAGTAATTGGTGTCGCGCTTTTGAGGCGACCCGCCCGATTACCGGGTTGGGCTTAACCGTCAAGCTCACTGCCAATGATTGCCCGTGTGAACTCTATGCAGGACTGCACGTCCTTGATGTCAAACTCATCCCATTGAGCGTGAGTTGCCTTTGTGCGTACGTGAGCAACTGCGCGTGCTCGCTTCCCTTAGTTGCAAAAAGAATATCTCGACTGGTAAGTTCGGTAATGAGAACTTCGAGCGAGACATCCTTATCTTCAATTTCGTGCTTACGACAGATACGACGAAGAGAATCTGACGTGCCCGGGAATTTCCTACCACTGAGAACTTAACTTTCTGGTCTCGGTTGATAAATTGTTTTGCAATCTTGCCACGAATTCATTCCAGGTCAGGTAGTTCAAGCTGGAATGCGGTCGGACCGCATTTAATGCTGCCTCCAGTCTTCAATAATCACTCGTGCTTCAAGTCTTTTTCGAAACCACTCCATCGACAGGCACTCATCTCTGAATTTTCCGTTGAAGCTTTCGTTGGTACCGTTTTGCCATGGCTTGCCCGGATCAATTGTACGCTTTCAAGTTTCACCTGCACCGCCCATTCCAGAAGCTTGGTGGCCACGAATTCTGGACCGTTGTCGCTTCGCAGGTATTTAGGTGCTCCTCGCACACTGATTAGCCTACTGAGCACATCAATGACTAGTTTGGAACGAATGCTACCAGCCACATCGATTGCCGAACATTCTCGTGTGTATTCATCTACTATGGTCGGACATTTGATGGTTTGACAATTGACACACGCCTCATACACAAAATCGTAGCTCCACACGATGTTGCGCTGATCGGGCATCTTAGGCCATGGCAAAGCGCTGGCTATGGCTCTGCGTCGCATCTTCTTTGCTGGCACCTGCAAGCCAGCCTGGCTCCAAAGCCTTGAACAACTCTCTTTACCGATCTGCAGGCCTTCTCTGGCCAAGAACACTCGAATCCGCCTAGATCCAAACCTTGAGTATTGCCCTGATAAACGTTTCATCAAATCAATTACGGGCAAGTCTCGACTTGGCATCTTGCGTTCGTAATATAGCCCTGATCGAGCCACTTACATCAGCGTGCAGGCACGTCGTTGACCCACCCCACGACCAATCGCCTAATGGGCCTGTTCCAGACGCGCCTGTACGCTCACCACTTTTTTCTATTGATTTCCTTCGTTACCTCGATTTCAAGGTCACGATCCACCAGCAGTTTGCGCAGTCTGACGTTCTCGGCCTCCAATGTCTTTAGACGTCGAACTTCATCGGTTTCCAGGTCGCCAAATTTCTCGCGCCACGCATAAATTGTCGGTTCGCTTACGCCGTGGCGTTTGGCCACTTCCACTACGGTGTCCTTGTCTGTTTCTCTCAGGATTCAAACAATCTGTTCATCGCTGAATCGGGCTCGTTTCATTTCGTCTCTCACTTCGTTGAGAGACCATTACAAATAAGTCACATTGGATCGAAAAATCCGGGGTAGATCACTGCCTCTGAGCAGCCCGATGTCAGCCTCAGAATACTCTCATACTCCCAGGTTAAGAGTATTTCCCCCAGCATCGAAGGAACAGCTAGTCTATCGCAAAGGTTCTAGCTGCAGATTTTGTGAATGAAACACTTGATGCGGACATTGAATCAGTAGATGATATAGATGCTTATTGTTGACATGGACCAGAGTGTTCAATATCGACAAATTGATTGGCTCTTTAGCGTCTCAAAATCCAATCTGACGGAATCGATATCACTTCAAGTCTGCCCTAGCAAACAGTTAAAAAGACAATACATTACAAGCGAGACCAACCAATAAAAACATTAAAAAAAAATATTCCGAAGTAAATTTATAGAATAAAAAGTATTACACAAATAAATAAATAAAAAAACCGAAATTAAAATTTATCCAACAACAGCCACAATGCTGTTATTTATATAAGCTTGCTCAACAAAAAATAAACCATTGTCAATGGAAAAAGAAATATACAAATCAAGTATTAACTTCACAGAGAACCTAAAAGATGATTTTATTGGTCTACCACACCATATTATCACGATCTTTGCAAATAATTTTTTTAAAAAATCCGGTTTTGATTTAATTCATCCAATTGACAAAAACCTCAACAAAATCGAAATAAATAAATACCAGGAAGAAATTCAGGAATTCTTGAATTGCAGCACTTTTGCCATCAAAGAACTAAACAAAGAAATAAATTTTAAAGGGATTTTTTCTACAGATGAAAAAATCGAACTTAGCACAATCTATAAAAATACTTTCGACGGAAATTCAATTAATATAAAATTAAAAAATACTCAATACCAGAGCGGAAAAAACTGGTTATTAGTAAGAAAAATGATTGACTCCATAGAACTTAGGGCTCAAGTAAGAAAAATTCTTGAAGCTTTAAATGAAAGAGACAGAGAAATTATAACGAAGGCCTACGGACTATATATACCTAAAGAACAAAGTATACAAAGTATTGCTGAAGAAAATAACCTAGGCAAAGCACGAATTTATCAAATACTTAAAGACAACGAAACAACATTAAAAAGAAAATTTTTAAAAGCCATAATAAAGGAAAAAGAATTAAATAAGGCCGCTCAAATTGAATTATTCCTTGATGATAGTCACCACAAAAAAATTACAACTCCCGAGTCAATAATTGTTATTTTCCTCAAAGCTATTTATATAAACTCACTCGAAAAAAACATTAGTATTAGAAGCGTACTAGATTTCATACAACTAAACTACAAAGAAGAATTAAAACTTATACATAAAGTTTTACCCATATTTAACTCAACGAGAATGTTTTGCAAGATAATTAGAGAATCTGTGGACCCAAGATTGTCAGCTAGGGAAATTGAGTTGAAAACTCCCTTACTCAGTAATTTAGCACTAATCGATCGTATTAACGAAATTAGCATCACAACCCTGCCACTATCGAAAAAAGCGATAAGCTGCCTCGAAGCTGTTGGCATAAGGCAAATTGGGCAACTAGCCAAAACAACACTAGGTCAATTGCTAAGAACCCCAAATCTTGGGACAAAAGATCTATTATCTATCCAACAGTTTTTCGATCTTTATAAAGGATCGAATAAAAAAGATATATAACATATTATTTTTTAACTTTATAAGTTCGAATTGACAAGCAACAATCAAAGTGCACATGCACAAGTGTAAAGTAAATCCCAATAACACTTACAGGCTCGACTCTAAGATTTTTACAAAAGTGACATTATACTCTTTGCACTGTCGATGCTGCTGCAAGCGGTTTGCAAAATTAAACGCGTCATTCAAATCAAACCTTTGGAAAACATCCAACCCTCTACTGAGCACAATTTTCCAGGCATGATCCGTAACGATCTCTCTGTCGTGCTTCGTACCGGTAGTGTCAAGAACCCATGTAAATTGCAACCCAAAACCTTGGCAGATCTCTGCAATTTTCTGAAGATTCTCGGCCTGCTTTTCACCGTTAAACTCATCCTCGACGGTCACAACGTGTACCGCAACATCCTCATCTGCAACCTTGTACATAGCAATCGTTTCCATCAAGTCCATCAAGTTTCTTACCTGATAGAACATTTGCAAGTAAGGATCGGTTATGACAATGCGTCTCGCACCAGCCAGATAGGGGCCAAACAACTTATCGAAACTCACCCCCCTTGGTTTTCTTGAAACGCGAGGTGCGATTCCTTGAGTGTCGGCTCAGATGGAATCACTGAAGGCAAAATGGCATTGATCACTGTTGGCCCAGCTATAACAGGTTAACGACAAGGCAACATATGCTGCCGCGCGCTTCTGATGTTGGTTAGCTGCAGCTTGCCAAGGTGATCCCGGACGTTTGCGAGACTAGAAAGGACGTTTCACGCCATTTCTGAATTTCGATTGACCATCGCTCTCATGCCGAGGATGTCTATGTGCGCTACAAATCGTCGATACGGTTGCATGAGAAACCTAACGACGAAGGTCAGGGGCAGACGGGCAGCGCAGCTGGCCGACTCTATCCCTTGGACCGAATTGTTAGAGAACAGAGATGCCATATACGCTTGAAATGGATTTCTCAATTGAAGTTAAGACTATCAATCCCGTGATGGGGGATACCATGCGTCGACTAAAGAGCCGACATGGATATTTTTAAGCTCCGGACGCCTAACGAGCCATTCATTTATTGCTTCTCGATCTTTCTCTGAAACAAATCCAGGGCCATAAGACGCAATAAACCCACCAGTGATCCAGCCTCCGAAGGTCAAGGACCGAGGCTCTACGACTTCAGATAAGAAGGCATCGACCAATGATTCTTGAACTTTCAATTCTGTCGGTGCTTCGAGCTCCGCCTCGAACTCAAACCCCATTTCTTGGAATTCGCCAATATGGAGTTTTTTTCGAAGTCTGCGGCTGCGTTGTTTATTAGGTGCGTACATAGGATGTTCTCTAACGCCCGGGTTAACGCGCGGCCCGGTTACGGGCCGTTGCGTTGAACACGTTGTTAGGACCGTTCGCGCTCACTCTTGGACCAGATGGTGAAGTTCATACTTCAAGGCCTCAGCATCTTTCGGGTAGACCATGTTAAAGCTGAGTGCTTTCCATTTGTTACCTGGCGGGACTTCCTTTTGGAAAGTAAAACCGACCGAGTATGTTTCTTTCTCGTCCTTTTTTATCTGCACTGATTCGATATCAGTGACGCTGCACTTGAACTTAGCCCGCCGGTAGCCAACGATCTGTTCACGGCCGTTGTATTCCGGAATGCTGGCGTTGATAAAGAAAAGGCTATTTTGTTTTCTGTCCAGGGCTACAAATGTTTGAAAAAGCGTTACCTCAAAATCTACTTGGAACGGACCGTACTTACCCTTCTTGAGTTGAGAGCGCTCAGCCATGGGTACGGCAACCATAGCAATCAACACGCCGAACAAGCCAAGTACAACTATTAACGCTAGAGCAGACATGATTTGCGGTCCTAACGTGGAGCTAGCCGGCCTGCGCGGTTTTTCGCGCAGGTCCGGTTGAGCGCTGGGTTAGCCAACAAGCACGTCATGTGCTTTCCTCGTCGGTGATGGATTCTTCAAGGAAGCGCTGTGCGAGCGGCATGTCAGGAAGCCCGGAAATGCCCAACCTCTCCAGTGCGTCGTAGTTTTCAATGGCGCGCTCGATGGCAACGTTTGCCTCGAATTTCGGGTCCATGAAAACGGTGTGATCGTTCTTTCCAGCGTGCTTTGAACTGTTGTATGCCCTGTTAAGTAAATCGCCTATGTCCTCTTCACATGTGGGTTTATCGCCTTCTTCACGGCGAAGACCATTTGCAATTTTCGTCACGATACTGCGGGAGCGCTTCCAGGCCGGCGTCTCGCCATGTTTCATAACGTAGCCAGCATACAGTTGCTCGGCAGCCGAGGCTAGAACGAGCGCCGAGTGAAATCGCCCTGCGAAGTATGCCGACAGGGCGTCTTCGAGTTGCTCCGAGGCGATTTGAATCTTTTCGATTTGTTGAATGCGCATATCCGAGCCGGAAAGTTTGGAGGCTAACGTTTGATATGAGCGGCGGCTGGAAGCAGGCGAAGCCAGCTGGAATACGTCCGCTCGATGGAAGGGTTAGCCGTCATCTCGTTCCGCCTCGCGCAAGGACTGAACTGCCAATAGCTTACCAAGGAGTGCAGTGGAACGAAGGCGGAATTCTGTTTCTGGTCTCTTGTACTTGTGGTGTTTGTCGAGGCTGTCGAGCCGGAGCCTGTGAATTCCTTCTTGGAAGTACTCAAACGCCTTCTTCTCGAGCGTTGACGAGAGGTCTATGAAGTCTTGACGGACAATTTCTCCGACGGCGAGATACTTCTCCGAGGGAACGTCTGCAAGGTGTAGGTGAAGCGTGACCAAGTAGTCTTGTGCGAAGTTGACCTCTCGCTTCGCATCCGTTGTAAGCCAGGTCGTACCTTCTAAGGTCAACTGTGTGAAGCGCGTGAACCAGCGCTCAAACTCTTCTTTGGAGATCAGCACCTGTGGAGCACGTCGAAACTCCCCTCTCTCGTCAAAGCCACCAAGGCACACCATCACTCGCATCTCTACGGCTACAGCTATGACCTTCTCATGCGCGGAGATTCGGCGTTCGAGCAACTTCCCCCACATCTGTAGATTGAAGTCACGGCGCTTCAATATTGTCGTTGCGATGAAGGAAAGGATGCCCCCGCCAAGAGCGCCGACCAAACCAAAGACTGCGCTCGAGTTCGCTTGGAGAAACTGATGAAGATCAGGTGGCATGGTGGATACTGTGATGGCTAACTTAATTTATCGAACAATAACGGCGATATCCGTTTATTCGAATGTCACGAGTTATTTCTTTAACCTAAATATTTCAGTTATTTGCGAAGCATTGCATGAACAGGATAAAAAATAAACCCTGGTTATTCGCCACCAAATCAGGAGCTCGGAACTCGATTCCGAGACTCACTGTCATCATCGGCTACCGAATAAGTTTTAAAGTCTGCTTTCGCAAATAACTCAGACGTTTCAGCCGCCAGATCAAACGTCCGCTTCGGCCGAACACCCGCCTTCTGCTATGTTTTCAGTTGCAGTCAGCATGAATCGACACGGATTTTCTCGATAAATTTTAAGTGAGATCAGGGTCATCGGTTACGTCCGTTTCGGCCGAAGCCACCAGTCACCTATTTCATGAAAAATGGCTGTTTCTGAATACAGATCAGCCATTTGCATTTCCTACTGGGTAGTACCCGTTAACAGAGCAGAGGAACATGTCATAAGCCTAAAATATGGTGGCCAGCCTAGCATCATTAGTCCGGTGCGATGTCCAGTACCGGTGGCGTCAGGTCGATGCGCCATTTGGCAACGGCCGCCTGACGCTGCTCTTCGTCGAGGTCACCGAGGTGCGTGAGAAGTTCTTCCTGCCGAGGCTGACCGAAGACGAGACGGTAGAGCGCCAGCCCGCGCTTGAGTCGCTGCAAATGGATCTCGTCGCGGGACAGCGGTAGCAATGGAACCCTGCGTTCGATGCGAGCGCCGCCTTCCGTCTCGAACAGCCAGAAAGTCTTGAGGTCAGTTCCGCGTTCTTGCTTGGCGAGCTTGAACATGATCTTCCACGGATCTTGCCCTCTCTTCCAATGAGCGCTCAGGCCAACCCGGCCAAATGCACTCGCAACGTTCTTGCGGACTGCATGGCCTTTGTAGCGATGGACACGTCCTTCGCGCTGCTCCATATCCACCGGATTTGACGGCAGGTTCCAGTGAACGATGGCATGGCACCAGACGTGGAAATCGAGGCCCTCCTGACCCACGGACGTGGATGCGAGCACAAACGGACGAAACGGTGAATTGAATGCTGAGCGCACCACCTCCGCGCGGGTCTCTCCCTTCTCATCCTTCAGGTCTCCGAAGCGAAGTGCGAATTGGCACCGCACCTTAAAGGGCTCAATTTTCATTTGTCCTCGGTTGGGCTCCAGCTTGAACTCATCGATTGACAGCGGTACGGCTCGAATGGAGAGACTGTTGCTGATCTCGGCGGCAACCTTGATGACCCTCTGTTCGTCAGGCGCGCCTGTAACCCCGAGAGACTCCACAAGCACGTGCACTTGTTCGTCGAGGAGCGAACCCAGATTGCCGTCCAAGCCGTGTTGGAGCACGAGCTCCCAGTATGGCCGTGTCGATGTGTCCCTAAGGATGGTCACGGACTCGCGTACGTTGAGGAGCGACTGGAACGCCACGCCGATACTAGAGGATGCATTCAACAGGGCGGGGTCATCCCACTTTGCTGTCGTACACGAACGCTTGAGCGATCGAAGCGCGCAGACTGCGGGGCTGGCGAGTGCGAGTCTGGCTAGCACTCTTGCCAGGTCGGCAGGAGGCGCTCCAAGCTTGAGGCTGCTCGCGTCGCTCACAGCTCGGATAAACATGGCCACATGCACCGAGTGCTTCGACTCGCGATCCTCAGGGTCTTCAACGCCTCGCCAAGTCTGCAGCCACTGTTCAATCCTCGGACTACTAGCGCCGTCCAAAAGTGCGACTGCGGCCCAATACCATCGCTCATCGGGACGCGAGCCAGTGGTTTGGTGCATCGCAAGATAAGGACGCAGTGCTTTATGGAACCTCACCTCGACCTCGTCCAGCACCCACTGCTGACTGGGTAGATCGGCAGACTTTAGGGACAGCTCGACCGGGTCCACGATGCTGGCCAAGGCTGGAGAAGGGTGCATGAGCAACAGCATAGTCATCCCGGTCGGGCTGCCGTCAGTCTCCTGTCTGAACCGAAGTGGCCTTGGGACGACCGTCTCGTAGTTACGCCCCGAGTCTCTGGCAACCTTGCTATCGGAGAACGCCAGGCGCTCCGCTTCATATGAGCAGAGCGACGCGATCGCATCTGGGACAACGTTCCAAGCAGAGAAGACCAAGGACTTCGTCTGAGTGCCTAGACCCTTGAACGGTCCCGCGGGTTCCCACGCGGGAAGTGATGGCGGTAGCCACAGCACTCGCCAGAGACCGCGGCCCGTCGTGTCTCTCATCAATGCGCGCATCCGAGCGTTCGCTGGGGCGACGGCTGCGAACTTCTTGAAGAGAGTTTTAGTAAGGAGGCTCCGTCGATTGCGCTGCAGAAATGCGACGAGCTCGGCGCGACGCGTGCGAGTCAAGCCATCGACGTTGCGACGCAGCTCATACCCCTTCATGAGGTTGAGTGCGTACGGGGTGGACTTCCAGTACTCGATAGAGTCTCTAGCGTCCGCCCTGAGCGACGCCCCGTCAATAAGAAAAGCCTGCGCCAGGTCATCGACCTCTATGGGCGCTGGCACTGAAGGCTCACACGTCATCGAGTCGAGGAGTGCCGTGCTCGCGACGCGCTCTGTGCGACACATGACCTGCTGCAGCCTTCGCTGGAGAACATCTCTGGCCGGTTCGACCTGCAGAGTCGACGCAGTCAATGAAAGGTCGAGCAAGTCGCGCCTGAACCTATCGAGTTCGTTCTTGACTTCTTCGATGGTTTGCTTCGAGCCGAACAGAAATTCGAGTGTCCTCAGAAAATCAGGATAGTGATCATCGTCCTTCTCATGGTCGAGCGACAACATCTTGTATGGTGTCGCAGACAGAAGCAGAACTCTGGCTTTATTGTGGTTGAACAGGGCGTGTGCTAGTTTGGAGGCTGGATCTTCGTCTTGGAGCAAATGGCGAAAGCGCTGGAACTCGTCGACAATGACGAGTCTTGGTATCAACGCTTTTAGGCAGATCAGGGCCAAGCGTTGGCGCATCTCACCAATGACATCGTAGCGTTCCTCGCTGTCTTGGCGAGGAATGTCTTCGCGGTAGTTCTTGAACTTGAGGGCAAGCCTGCGCAGTCTCTTAAAGAACGCCTCGTCTGCTTGGAGGTTCTGGATGTAGCGCTCGGCGATATCGAGATCATACGCTTCGGTCTGTCTTGCCAACGCATTGGCCCAACCTCTCGGGCTAGCGTTCGCATGGAGAAGGTTCGCGAGTCCATCCGAATTCAGGCCACTACCCCGGAGCATTCTGAAAATGAGGATGCGCTCAGGAAGCCATCCCCCCTGGGACTTGAGGTCAAACGCGGTGCCAGGTGTGAAGCTGACAAAGTTGATCCGGTTTTTAGCCAAATTCTTGACGTGAAGAGGCAGCAGCGTGAGCCTGCTCGCGAGCGAGAAGTCCTTCTGGCCCAAGACATTCAGCCGAGCGACGTTCTGGTGGGCGATGGCTGCGTTCGAGCAGATGTAGACAAAGTCTGCGCGCGCCTTGCTGTTTTTCAAGTGCTCAATCGTCTTGGCTATCACCCCTCGAGCCACCATAGTCTTTCCCAGGCCGACCTCGTCTGCAACGAGGAAGCGCCTAGTCGGCGTCTCGGCGAGGAACATGCGATGGAAGACGTATTCGACCGTTCGCCGCTGGAAGTCTTTGAGACTGCGAAGCGTCTCGTCGGCGGAAAATGGCATCGTTATCGACCCTTTGCGACCCTGGCCGCCTCGAAGACCTTCCATACTAAGTCGAAGGCTGGCGGCACGATGTCCCCGTCATCGCCAGCGAGGCCTCTTAGGTGTTCGACGACTCGCGCGACGTCATTGAGTCGCTGCGGCTCGCGAGACCACACTCGAACAAGGTCTTCCAACAGCGCTGCGGAATAGTCGAGCCCCTTCTTCCACTCGAGGCTCTTGCCGTCGCCTGCAGGTGGCTTGGCAGGAAATTCTTGGTCGAAGCCACCGAGCAGAAGCTTTAGGTACCGCACGAACCCTTCGCGATTTCGAATAACCCGTCGCATGATGGCGGCCTCGCGATCCTCGGGCGCCGTCAATGGTAGATTTAGAACGAACATCAGGCGCTGGCCGCTTAGGCTCAGCGAAAGCGCAACGAGGCCCGTGATATCGGCTGATTCCACTGGAGGAAGCAGTAGTGCCTGCGCTTCCATGAGCGTGGCGGCATCGACTGCGGTCTCTGCCTCCCGGGAGAGCAACCACGCCTTAACCTGAGCGCCGGAAACTTTTATTTTAGAAGGCGAGGTCAGCCTAACCTGCCAGAGGCCATCAGGCGCTTGGATACACTCTGCATTGAGGCTCGAGTCCGAGATTGCTCGTTGGAGGTCCTCAAGTTGACTGCGTATCTTTTGGGCCTCGGCATCTTCGGCCGAGCAGACATCTTTGTCGGTGAATGGCGACAGAACTGCACCGAAGCCGCTCTGGGACAGTAGATCGGTGACTTGCCCGACTTTGCGGTGCTTGCCGATAAGTTCGACCAGGACCTCCACATTGGTGCCGGCGACCATCGCTGCATTGGTCACGTTGGCCGAGCCGACATAGAGATGCGTCATCCACGCACGCCGCAGCAGGATGGCCTTTGCATGCAAGCCGACGAGGTCTGGTGATGTTTGCTCCTCACCATCTTCGGTCTCGGCAGCGTCGTCGAGAACGTAGCAGGCGCTGAAGCTTGCTCGAGTCTCCGCACTCAGCGCCGACAGAGTGTCAGGCCGGGAGATGAGTGACACGCGCTGTTTGGCGTTACCGCAGACCTGGGCGACGGCGGTGTCAGTCAGGAACGGAGAGATGAGGGCGATCTCATCGGCGGGGCCGGGCCTCCACTGCGTCTGCTTGAGCCCGAGTACGTGAAATTTCACTTCCTGCCAGTCGGCCGGGGGCGCGAGCTTGGTACGCAGAAGGTCGTCGGTCAGTTCGGTGATCTGCTTTCTTCGAGATGTCTTGAGGCGCGAGACCACCCAGTCAGGCAGCAGCTCTAGTAGGTTGCACAAGGGACCGTTCTCTGGCCGGGTCGCTAGTCGAACTTCGCCCTCCAAGACCAGGGAAAGGTCCCAGCATCGGTCGGAAGTTAAATTTCGAGACAAAACACCCAAGCGGATTATGGGGGGGCGTTGGTTGCTGGGATCTGCAAAGCGCAAAAGCCAGAGCTTTGGATGAAAGGCTCCGCCGCCCGGCGCTCGCACCTCGACGATGGTAGATTCGAGCAACGAGAACAAGGCATTTCCCTTGCCAGGAACAGCCGTCCGGCCTCGGTCTGCGAATACTGTAAGTCGCTTGGCGACCCGCTGCAGCGACTCTAGAAGTTGGATGGGGTCTTGGAGGATGGAGGCATCATCCCGATTGGCCATCCAGGCCAGATGGACAGGCACTCCAAGGAGGCTCAATGGATCGAGCGAGTAGGTTGTCGCGATGCCCTTGTCGAACACCAGTCCCAGCGGAGGCGTCAACAGGCTGGTGAGAAGGCTGCGGTTGTTTGGATCGAGCATGTGCGTCAGCTTCGGCGAAGCGCCGGCAGAAGGTCGCGCAGGAAGTCATTGGTCGTCGGCCACCGATACACCAACCGGTTCAAGCCAGAGCTGCCGCCCCACTGGTTCAGTGCTCCTCGATTGGTGAAGCGAGAACGTGACTTCTTGAGCGTCCGCTCGCGACGCTCGATCAGATCTCGGGCTGAGTCATCCTCGGCGAACTCACCCCGAGTGGCGATCAGACGGGCAGTCCAATCCGCCACGAAGCCTCGCGTCGTACTCGAGATCGGATGTCCGCGACTTGCCAGAACGTTCCAGAGATCGCCGAGGTCCCACTTCTCGATATCGGATAGGCTTGCGCGACCCCGCCACTCTTCAAGTCCCTCACGATGGCTCTGACCGAGGGCTTCGTCTTGGCGCTTGTCTGCCAAGCAGACGTTGTAGAGCCATGCCGCCCCCTCGACGACGTCCGACAGGAGCCGTCCGTGTTCCAGTAGGTCACGCGTCGGCTTCGGAAACGAGCCGAGCTGGTGGTGAAGCCACGGCTCGCGACAGTCGTCAGGCCTACCGCGTAGGACAAGCCAAGAGAGCAGGCTCTCGGGGCAGCTTGTCGCGATGCGGTCACGCAGGTATCGAGCTTCGTCGGGACTGATCTTTAGGCTGAGCTTGGTCGGGAACCCTTCGGGTGCAGCGGGCAGACCCAGATGCCATGTGGTCAGCGATGCGTTGGGGTCCGCATCGTCGTCGTCTTTCCGGCGACGGGCAGTCCGCTTCAGGGCCAGGGCTGGTGCGCTACGAAAGTAGTCGCTCTGTGAGCCATCAAAGGCCCGGATGCCCCAAGTGCGCAGGCCAGCCCAGTAGACCGAGCTCGGTAGCCGCTTCAGATCCCCCTTGGACTGGGCACCGAAGACCCCACGCTCATTCTTGTCCAAGAGCGGCTCGACCATGGACAGCTCGAACCTGCGAGACTCGAGCGAGAAGGAACCTGGCGCCAGACGTCGGCTCTCGAGCTCTCGATACATCCAGGGCACCAGCAGCATGTAGCGCAAACGCGTCTGAATAGTCGACGTTCCCGGGAAAAGAATGTCAGCGATGCCGTCCCGGATCGAACCGATGCCCAGTTCGTCTCGACTTTCCTTCTCTCGAAAGAGCGAAAGGACACGCAGGCTGCGGTCTCTTGCAGCGGAGTCATGGTCAAGCCAGGTCAGGGAAGATGCCATCGAACTTTCTTCCTATTATGCGGGGCAACGTTCTTTGTAAATATTCAGTTCTGATTTTAAAACGGATTTTGAGGAAGGCGTTCGACATTGCGCCCCAAAACTCTCTGAATCGCTCCTGCTTTTGTGGAAGGCCGTCAGCTTTGGGACCACTACAGCCATTCAAGCGGGAGGTGCTAAACATCGGCAATGGCCGATTTTCGGTCTGAGCGGACTTTGAGGCTTACAGATGGATACATCTGAATTAAGTACGAAAGCAGACTTCGTAATATCGATGGAATCCTATGATAGCGCAGACATCCAGAATCGAGATCTAGGTCGCCATGCCGTGGCAAATAACATCAGTTTATTTTTCATCCTGTTCATGTAATGCTTGCAAGATACTTGAAATAGTTAAGTTCATAAAATAACTCGCGATGTTCGGATAGAAAGACATCGCCATTATTCTTCCATAAATCAAGTTAGACCGAACGATCCGACTTATGACTATTCTCATCCCTAATCTGGCCATCGCAGGCTATCGAAGCTTTGGAAAGCAACCGCAGTACTTCGAGCGATTCGCAAAGATAAACATCTTTATTGGCCAGAACAACGCCGGTAAGTCAAACGTCCTGCGGTTCTTGCACGAAATCTACCCGCTAGCATCCAAGAGAGAACCAATAAAACTCGACTTATTGGCAAGACATTTGCCAAGTCAGCCTCCCACGTTGCTTGGAATTGGTGAGTATGTCGACCGGACCGAGCTTGGTCATCCTAAGCTAATGAGTGATCATAGGTTGATATTGGGGCGAGAGAATGAGCATGAGAGAGCAATTGCGGCCACGGTATTGGGCAAGCTTTTCTCAGAAAAGTGCCGTATTGACCAGACCACTTTGTGCTGGACATTAATTACATTACCAGGTGGCAAAGACCAACAAGAATCTTGGCCTAACGCCGCAAAAGTACTTAATGATCACGAGATTCAGCAGGTCTGGTCCATACTGACCCGAATGAGCGGAGGTGACCGAAAGCATAGTTGGGAGCCTGAAGTGCTTAACCACGTACCAGCGTCTTCAGTAGCGATCAAGACTCAACTTATACCTGCCATTCGACAGATCGGAGCTAAGGGCAGTACCTCTGACGCTTTTGACGGCACAGGAATCATTGAACGAGTTGCAAAGCTTCAAAATCCCGATATTCACAATCAAACAAGTCGACAGAGATTCAATGCCATCAGAGACTTTCTACGTGACGTCTTGGATCGGCCGGAAGTAACAATCGAAGTCCCATATGAACGCGATACGATCTTGGTACATATGGATGGAAAAGTACTTCCGATAGAATCGCTCGGATCGGGAATCCACGAAGTCATAATCCTTGCATCTGCTGCAACAGTCCTCCAAGATTATGTTGTATGCATAGAGGAACCGGAGTTACATCTGAATCCGATTCTTCAGAAGAAGTTGCTCCGCTACCTTACTCGGTACACGAGCAACCAGTACTTCATTACTACACACTCGGCGGCACTTATGGACACACCAGACGCCGAAATTTATCACGTACGCTTAAAGGATGGCGCCTCTACAGTCGAGCGCGCAACCAGCAATGAGCATCGTTCGGTAGTTTGTGAGGACCTGGGTTACCACCCATCAGATCTCCTGCAAGCAAACTGCGTAATCTGGGTGGAGGGGCCATCCGACCGTATTTACTTGAATTGGTGGCTGCGGACTTTGGATCCCAAATTAGTTGAGGGTATTCACTACAGCGTCATGTTCTATGGTGGTCGTCTCGCAGCACATTTGACACAGTCCCCCGACAGCAACGAGATCAGCGATTTCATTTCGCTTCGCCGACTAAATCGGCGAGGGGTAATGATTATTGACAGTGATCGCGATAAGCCACATGCACCCATAAATGCAACTAAGCGCCGACTTAAGGAGGAGTTTGATTCAGGTCCAGGACACGCATGGATCACGGACGGAAGGGAGATCGAGAACTATCTCCATTCCTCACAGGTGACGAATGCCATCTCTGCGATTCATCCAAGGGCAATTCAAATTGCAGGAGCGGGTAAACATGCCAATTTACTGAGAATCAAGTCGGTGAAGGGAAAAGATACCATGGCTTCAAAGGTCGAGGTCGCCAAATACGTTGCTGCAAACTTTGAACCAGACTTTGGTGTACTTGACTTGCGGAAAAGAGTCACTGAGCTTCGGAAATTCATTCTTGACTCTAATCCTAAGACTGGACCAATCGCCGCGAATGCTGCCTAGCCCCTCGTTCAAGTTGACCCGCTTCATCGCATGCCTTTACGAGCAGCTTAGCTCAAACGGTAGGTATCAGAAACACAGTTGCTCGGCGCTCAAGCAGGAGTTAGCGAACTAATGGATTGCCCCAAACTTCTCCGCACACTTCTTATCGGTGACAACCCACGGCTTCTTGCCCAAGTGTCATGTTTACTGGCAAGGAAAAGGTACTATCTGCCAGTAATCGACGGACCGCGCATGACTCGCCCGGACTACCGCGCCGAACTCTCGATCCGCGGAAATGCCGCTGCAAGCATGAAGGCAGAAACAGTTGTTTTTGTCGGGCTATCTGACGAAACTTGTTCTCTATTTTCTAGACAAATTCCTGCGTCATTGTCCAAACGAATTGACTCCGTCGACGAAGCGGAGAAGCTGCATGGGCTCATGCGTGCGACAAAGGGGCAGGCGCTCTTTTGGGGTTACGACAAGCTTGCATATGGCCTCCTTACTGCACTTCGCCAACAGCGCTCAATCCACTTTGTGGACAAGCCATCGCCTTCAATCCCTATCTCAAGTCCGTCTGGACACTGGGTGTTCTGCGAAACTGGGGACGATCATGCGCAAGTCGTTGCCGCGAACTATGCGCACTCACTCGATGCTGGACTATGCCTTATACCCGGAATCGACCGGCGACAAGCTGAGACAATCTTGGAGAGCTTTTACAGTCTCTATGATTTGCACCAACCAGTCGCTGAAGCCCTTGAACGTTTGAGACAGAGACTCCGCGAGTTGACCGGCCCTCTTCCTTCGGGCGAGATAAGGTCGGCGACTTTCATAACCAAGTCGCTACCACTTGGCGTCGCCTTCCCAGAGTTTCCCTCCACGCATTTGATGTTGTATCCTCAGCTCGGCGTTTCCATGTTGGGTGGCTTCGTTGCAGAGCAGGACGACAAGCTGGGAATTGGATGTGCTGTACTGGTTGATCCCAAGAAGGCTGAGGCTCCGGAGATTGAAGCAGCGGCTGATGAGCTGAAATCACGACGAATCTTTGTGCGCGGATACGTTGGTCCTGCGGCAAACGTGCTTGATGTCAGCCGAATGGTCGAGTTGTTTCCATACGACCTACTCGTTATTGCAACGCACTGTGGCGACGCCCCCGGCTGGCGATGGACATATGAGTTTGCGGACTCCTCAGGAAAGCCCCGACACCTTGAGGTTGATACTGCAATTGGGGTCGCGTTGTCCGATTGCGACGACGATAAGGTTTTGATCACTCAACTCTATAACTTCGTTTCCCTAGATGGCGTGTCGTGGCATGACCCTGACAGAGAGTCGAAGCTCGTTGTTGGCGCAGCTATCGTGGACTTCACTGCGCGAATCGACGAACTGGAACCTGTCCTGAAGACTCCTGTCGATCGGGTTCACGGCGCCGCAGTTCTTCAGATGCACGACAACAACTACTTACCGATACCACGCGCAGTCGCCGGACATGGCAGCCCAGTCATTCTTAACAATGCCTGCGCCTCATGGCACCGACTGTCCGAGACTTTTATTTTGGGAGGCGCCAGAGCCTACTTCGGTACGCTGTACCCAGTAACGGTCTACGACGCAGAGCCGGTGACTACTGGCCTGCTAGGAAAACACTTCGGCAAGCCGCTGCCAGTTGCGCTCTGGGCCTCTCAGCGAGAGGCCTACGGAGTAAATTCACATCGTTGCCCATATGTAATGGCTGGCATCTTTCCTCAGAGATTGCGAACGAAATTTCGAGATGTTCCCGCCGAAACTGTAAAAACTTTGCTTCAAACCGCGAGGCAATATAAGAGACAACTTAAGAATGAAGTGGGTCTCAGCGAAAAGACCAAGGAAGGCATTAAAGATACATTCGAATATCTTGAGCGAGAAGCCAAGGGACTATATGAGCGCTGGATTTCGCCACGGAATATCGCGAATCCCCCGGCTAACCCCACCCGCCATAACTGAGCCCGTCAGTCCGCCAGCCATGGAAGAGCAACAAGTAACCTTGACCAATCGACTAGCTTTAGCTACGTGTGCTGTCGCGAAGGCCTCTTGCAAATTCCGCAAACCGTCGAGAATTCGCGACCTGCGATAGGATATGTAAACCCAATTCCACTTGATCCAATACGGCGCTTCCCTCTGCACGCTAGTTAGCTCATACGTCAAATAAAGTCAGCTTGAAACTACTTTTGAGTCATTTGGAATCTAAACCCACATGACCACTCCGGCAGACTAACGGTCATCGGTCCTATCGGAGACCATTAGCATCTCACACCGTCAACTAACCCAATATAGAATTACTGAAATAACTGGGGGCTGACTGCTTTCAAATTCCGCTCAGTCAGCACTCGCAAATTTGGTGCTTCCGCTTTCCTTAAATCCATCGCCATCTGAATTTTTCTGCCGTATGTTGAAGTGATCCACCCCACTGCGGTTTCGTCACCAACGACGAGGTAATTGGTCTTAGTGGTGACGCTTGCGCGAAGCACGCCACCCAGGCCGACAACTCGTTCCTCGATAACTTTTCGAAATCCTGTTTTTCCACCGAACTTGCCGGTGAATACAAGTACTGATCCCTCAATCACCACATTGTCGACTTCATCAAAATCACACAGCGGAACTCGATCTTCGCTAATCGAACCGGTTGAAGAATAGTTAACTTGGGTGACTGACTTGATCGTAACGAGTAGTTGTTCCTCTGTAATGCGTCTACTGAAGAAATCTGAAAGCGCCAATGTAATCTTGTCGAAGGGAAATCGTGAAAACAGATCTTCATTCTGTCTCACAAATTCCAATAGCACCTTTAATTCCGAGTTGTTGATATGGTCATCAGAAGCCATTCCACTCAATAGACCAAGCAGAGTGCTTTCACAAACCTCCGCCTCCAAGCTAAGAAGGCTTTCTAATAAGTCAAGTCGCTCATCCTGATGGAGTGCGCCTACAACCAAAGCGCGATCAAGCAAGAATCCAATGGTAGAAAACTCATCCGAACCAAACAAACCCTCTGCATCAAGACGCATGGTCTTCAAGGCATTCATCTCCATGTCATTGAGCTTTTGATCGGCAGCCACACCAAGCAGAAATCCTCTTAGCCTTGCGCGTGCTGCTCGAATACTTTGAGCCCGCTGACAGGTAAGCATCATGCCGTTCACGCTCATATCAAGCTGCCTTGGAGAGCTTTGACACATCGCTTGTGAAGGTGACCTTGACGCCTGTAAGCGCACAGATCAACTCTAGATCCAGGTCTGTGTTGACGTCCAAATCTTTGCCCAATAGACCTTGCATGTAAGCAAGATAAAGAAAGGAGCCTACTTTCTTGAGTTTGGATTTCACTTCAGGATCAACACCACCCTTCCATACGGCTAGCGGCAATGCACCTTTTTCAAATGACTGCTTTAAATCCAATTCTATTGATTGATCACGCCTACCGTTCTCCCAAGCCAGAATCAATCCGAAGTCTTCCGCTTTCAATCTTTGATCGAACGATAAATTGCGACTGTCTCGAATTGGCTCGGTTATACAACGAGTGATGTGGGGCATTGGCATTCCCAATAAGGAGTAATTACCCGAATGTAACGGGTATTTAACAATCACATCAACCCCTCAATTAAGCCCCCACCCCCCTTTGTCAAAAGTTGTGTGTTCGTTTAGAACTCAGGAGTTTCTTTTTCTATCAACAAGTTAGAGGCCTGCAAAAAGTTAAAAATTTCTTCGATTTTGGCACTTGCGCGAATGAAGACTTTTGCTAACTTGAATTTACCCCGCTGATCTTTTGCGGGATTTTTCAAGAGAGGAAAAGTATGAGTACAGAGTATCTAACCACCGCCGAACTCGCCGGGCGGCTCAAATACGACGAGCGAACCATCCGTGAAAAACTCATGGATTCTGTGTTGCTCGAAGGCGTGCATTATCTGCGTCCGTTTGGACGTCGCAAGATTCTTTTCATCTGGCAAGCCATTGAAGAGGATTTGAGTAAGGGCACAAAATTCTCCGTGCCCATGGCCAACGGAGGTGTTCTCCATGGCTAGTATTCGCACCCGGAAGCAGACCGGAAAACTGTACCTGGACTTTTACTTTGATGGTGCGCGTTACAGGGAGCAAACCGCCCTGCCCGACACACCAGAGAACCGCACCAAGCTCGGTAAGCTTGCAGACAAACTTGAACGTGAAATTGCCCGAGGTAAATTCAACTACGCCGAGTTCTTTGGCAAACCCGCCAAGGAACCCCGTGTAAAAGCCTCTGATGCGTATCGGCGAGCTGGTGGTTATCAACCTGGCTCTGGCGTACAAACAGCGTGTCAGGCGAATGCGGCTGCAGAGCAGACACCCAATTTCGTGGAGTTCTTGGAAATCTGGCGAAATGAAAACTTCGTGCAGTTTCGGAAGAGCTACCAAAGAACCGTGGAAGACATCTTCAAGGCCCACTTGGTGCCCAAGTTTGGGAATACGAGGGTCGGAGACATTCGACGGGAAGACCTTTTAACCTTTCGCTCAGTCCTCGCCAAAGCACCGGGGCGTAAAGGTTTAACAATGTCTCCCAAGCGGGTTAACGCAATCATGGCTCTGATGAGTCAGATTATGAGTGAAGCCTCCGACCGGTATCACTTTACCAATCCCTACCAAAACATCAAGTCACTTCGGTTGCGTAAACCCGATGTGGAGCCATTTACCTTGCAAGAGGTGAACCTGATCCTGAACACGGTTCGTGAAGACATGCGCAATTACTACATTGTTCGGTTTTTCACAGGCATGCGTACGGGCGAAATCGATGGGCTGAAATGGAAGTACGTCGATTTGGAACGTCGCCAAATTCTGATCCGCTCAACCATTGTGGCGGGTATTGAGGAAGAAGACGGCAAGACCTACGACTCCATTCGGGATATTGAAATCTCGGAAGTCGTGTGCCAGGCCCTGAAAAGACAACGGCTTGTGACGTTTCGTAGGAGTGACTACGTCTTTTGCAACAGCGTAGGCCAACCTCTGGACCACAACAACGTGACCAAGCGGGTTTGGTATCCCCTACTTCGCCACCTTGGGCTAGCACGCAGACGCCCGTACATAACGCGCCACACAGCGGCTACTTTGTGGCTTGCCGCAGGCGAAAACCCTCTTTGGATTGCCAGACAGTTGGGGCACAGCTCAACCGAGATGCTCTACAAGGTCTACGGTCGGTTCGTTCCCAATCTGACGCGCCTGGATGGCTCGGCTTTTGATCGACTGCTGGCCACCAACACCAACATTGGTGAACTGGGCAACGCTTTGCAACTGGAGGTGAAAAATGGGTAAGTCCAGTTTTTTTGGTGAAACAACCACTGCCGTGCAAGGGATTGTCACAGGATCGTGGGTGAGTGAATTTGAACACGATGGACAGGTCAGCTATTGCTTACAAACTGAAATCTACGATTCTTGGCACGTTCATTATTTTCATGTGTACACCTTGGTACCCGCAAAAAGGATAGAAGTGGGACGATTTGTTCTGATTCACCCTTTAGGCAAGAAACGGCACGTTGATCAAGTGTGCGACACCGAGGCGATTTTCAATGAAACCCACTTCGGCATCGAACACAATCCTTTTGATTTCTTGCCCGCAAGGACTAAGGAGCAGCAGAAGACCAAGGGAGTGTTGGTATGGTCCTACTCCCATCTTCCAGCAGAGTTGAAAGAGGTCGTCACACGGGTTATTCATTTAAGAGCGGATCTTTTTGTGTCCTCTCTTGCTAATGCGGGCTTGCTTCAGTTAATCAGCGAAACCAGTGAAAAACACTCGAAACGGGTGCCTTCTCGGATGGCGTCAGAAGATGACGAGATTTCAGTGGAATCGCAGTTAATCCACTGCGCGCCAATTGCGGCTTTTTTGCATACTTTTTGCAAAGCCAACCGAAACTTTTGTACTGGGTGGCCTGAAGGTGTTCGGGCTTCATTCTCCGGGTTTTGGGAGTTCAGCAAGCTGCGTCCTGGCGATGAGAGATTGTTGGAAGACGCGCGGGAACTGATGCTGTTGATTGGACAAATCCTCGAGATGCATGGTTTCCAGAAGGTTCCGGATTTCATTAGAGCCAATGAAAAGTACTTTCTGATGGCTGCTCTTGACCGACACTAGGCCATTTAGGTAGATCCAACAATCCCATGAATACTTGCTTTTCCACGCAGGAAACAGATTCCTGTGTGGATTTTCTCTTTTCAGAAACGGAATTGGGGATAGGCTGAAAAACCCTTTTTATGAGCCTCGGTAATTTCCTGATGGACGATGAGAAACAAATCGCATACTATGAATACTGTTTTTATATACAGCACTCTATCATGCTCTTTGAACTCACCCTGCTCCGTGAACGCGGTAAACGCTTGGAATCACCCTCAGTTATCCACGATGATGCGGTCATCAAAAGTAACCAGGATGGCAAATTCATGTCACTAAGCGTGAGTTCCTACTATGGTGGGCAGAGCCGAGCAGCTGGCCTTTTCGAAGCGAAATTGATGAAGTTCAATACCGAAGAAATTGTATTCCTCGGCTTTGAGCAGGTTGAGGGCCGAGCCTATGTGCAGGAATGGCGATTGACACCTTCTAAGGTGTCATCAACATGGCATGTCGTGAGAAATGAGGAAGTGCAAACGCATCACACGCAGCGACTGATGGATGCCTAGACTCTTTTATTCATCAATTAATCGCTCAAGAAACGCATTTTTCACCTTTCGCTTTCCATTGCGTTCTTGCAGGGTAACCCTACAAACGAATTGAGCAGTTCGCTCACTGAGTAAAAGTTGCTCAAATCGATTGAGGTACTCATCCCCATCATCAAGAAGGTGGGTTTGTCGAAATTGCACCTCAAATTTGCGTCGGTTCACAATCACTGCATTTGTTTTGTTCCAGCGAACTGAATGCACCATAACGGATTGACGACCTTTGAATTCTACCTTCGCCTGGAAACTAAGTTGATGCTCTGTATCCGGACCTTTTGACTCGTGAAGTTTCAAGCTGTGGTTGTTTGCGAAAGACTCCTTCGGCAAGCGTAAGTCAAGCAAGGCACGGAGTACAGAAAGTGCCTGATATTCCTGTGGCGATAAAGATTTGAGCGGCTTGAGCTCCTGAGCTTTTAGCAACATCTCAAGCATCAACGGAAGTCTGTTAAATTCCTCGAGGCAACTTTTTAGAATAGCCTCGAGTTTTTCGCTGCGATGATCATCAAATGGCAATTGGTACTGCTTGGCCGAGATGAGCACTGGTTGATAAAAAACCTCAACGCGTTGAGTATGGGGATTTAATCGAGTTTGTAGTGCACCGGAAATCGCAAGCTCTGGAATCAGGGCAAAAACGGGAGACAGCACCGTACGGACTTTTCTATCAATATCCTCAAAATCATGGCGATGCAGCTCGGGAATAAATTGACGAATCTTCAATGGCCATAACCAATCCAAGGGAACGGCAATTTTTTGATTCGGGGGCATCAAATTTGGCTCCTGTGATGTAGATCCCAAACGGCGACTTGACAGAAAAGTGCTGCCTGCAAGCAAACTCCGATTGCGGCCCTGTTACCAAGATTTGATCTCTTTTCTGTTGCGCCGCTAAACAGCGATTTGTTTTCGCTATTGAACACTTTGGAAGATGGCCGCAAATCCGATTTGTAGATATGAAGCCGAATCTGCTTTCTTCCGCTCCCACTGCTGTAACTTACTCGCGGAGCACTCAAATAGGTATAAGAAAACAGATCAATTGCCTGATCGCTGTCACTTCTAGAAACAAGCTCTCCGACCTCGAAGCTGCATTGCTCGGGTTGTACTCCTGAAGCTTTCAAAAAATCGATGAGTTTTTTAAAACGTGGATCACCTAATGGAAGTGACAGGTTTTTTGATGTGAAGATTTCGCGCAAATAAAAATAGTCTTCATCCCGGTTGAAACTGCCGGCAGTCAACCCGAGCAACATAGATCTAGCAACGTGTCGAAAGCCAAGATTGAACGCTTTATCCAAGTGCGAAAAATAACGCAGAACATCTGGGTTCCATGGAGACGCTGGTTCGAAACGGCCGTGCTGCCCGAGTACCCAATAAATTCGATCAAAGATTTGTCGATCTATGCCAAATTGCTGAATGAGATGAGCCCGATCAATGCCTTCGACGCGTGCGAGTAAACACACCAATTTAAAAATATCGACTGGGATCAAGTCCGCTATCGTCTTCGTCTTAGGCCAGATTTCCTGAAAATCGGGAAATTGAATTGCGGTTTGATCAAAAGCTAATCGCGTTCTGATCGGCTCGTTTCCATAAACCAGCCTTGCATGAGATTGACCGGTGGATAGGCTCCGTGAATTTCCGCGCCGAACTGCCGATTTGTAGGTATTAATGCTTGCGGCACTCAACCATATCCGAAAGTCCCACGATGGCAGGTAATCGCGCGGGATCGAACCCCATAGATTTCTTGCAGCCTGGGCAATTAAATGATCCACGCAGTGTGTATAGGTGGTCCATGATGTGTGATAACTCAAATGACCTAGATCTGCCGTGATCGCAAAAACTGGATTGGGTTGTTCCAGATATCGTGAATGACCACTGAAGAGTTGCCAAAACTCCGAAGTCGCTTTTGCGTGCGAGAGCCAATGAAAACGCGCTGCCAAGTCGCCAGTGGCTAGCTTGAGAATACCGTTCAACTGGGCGACAAAAGCTGATTGCCTGTAAACATCGGCGGTCTCATAGTTTCCCCATATTGATGATTTTTCGTGTGCCTTATCAACTTGGATCCGATACGTCACGAACTCTACTATTAACTCTGCTTGTTCCAAAGGAACCCGCACTGTTCTTACACCTGCCTCGGATTTGCTGGCGCGAATCGTTAGCAAAACTGTGGCTTCCAACTTCGAGATCTGAAAGTCTCTTATCTGCAGTGCCAGAAGTTCACTGATCCTCAATCTGACCAAAATTGAAAGCACGAATGCGATTGAACAGTTGACTGAAAGGGTTCGATCAGGAATCGACCGAGCTTGCCGAACTGCTTCAACAATTTCACCCGGCCAAACGATCTCTGCTTCAATCACGCTGTCATAACTTGGCATCCCAGCCATGTACATCTCGACAGAATGAACTTCCAATAAGTAGGTTTTGAGCACATCGAGGGCAGCATTGAGTTGTTGAGCTGAGCTTCCAGCAATGTCTGACAAAATTGGAATATTGGGCGATTCTACGTGTTGAGTTAAAAATTCATCGATTGATAACTGAGGATTGGCACTTTCAAACAAGTGGCGAAATACCAGTCGAGCATACTGTTCGGTGGTCGACGGTTTAAGCTTTGATTTGTGACGAGAACCGAAGGTGAGTAAATACCGAACCCAATCGGTATAAAGATGGGCCGCTGTATCTTGATCCACCAAAGGTGCGAGTGATGTGTCGATTTGAAGAAGGATTGCATTCGTAGAAACTACCCCCTTCTGGTGCTCTTTTAACCAGTTCAGTAACTGGTGAGCGAACCACCAGCGAGACGTACCGCTTCCAGAATCCCAAAGTTCCTGAGTTTGCTGTTCATTGATTTCATCGGATTCAATTTTTGGCGTGGCATGACTTCGATTGGCGCGATCCAGAACCCTTTTGTCGAGACAGGTGTAATCGATAAAACCCACGATTGACGCGAAGATCAGTGGCGGCAGGTACTGCCTGATGAAAAGCGCATACCCTCCAACAAAACTTTCCCCACTACCCTCACCCCAAAACCATTTATCAATAATCGCGAGTGTTTTCTGGACATCAATTTTTAAGCCAGCTAGATCATCTTGATGCTTCCTGATCAGTCGACACGTGGCTTCACTCAGGAGAATATTGATGACCGAGCTGTCCTCGAGCTCTAAGGAAATTAAACCGGCATCGATGTATTGCTCGAGAGAAATTGCTGGGATGGCCCGAACTGCCTTTTCCAGAAGATCAAGACGGAGGACCAGATCGTTAACAATCAAGCTCACCAGCAAGCGTTCGGCAACCCCAAGGGGTTGAAGCTTTCTTTGCCTGAAGCTTTTCCAACGCTCAATGAATTGTCGTTGAACAAATACCTTCTCTGGCTCAATACTGACAATCAGATCGCGTAGACCATTTAAATCTGATCGCAGATAACCACGGACTAACGGTGTCTTGTACCTGTTGGTGCTAATGTCATTTAGCTTTTTCATCGTCGACCTCAAGCTTCGATACCGCTAATTGGAATGATACTGAGCCTTTTAAAAAGTCCCTCTGCGCGATGAACCACGTTTGAAGATGCGTGGTCGGGTGACAGATGAACGCCGGCGTTGTTGGCAGAAAGGAAAATCGAACCATGACGTGAAACCTTGCTCTTTTCCACTCGGCTTAAACCCGCCAGCGCAGATTGAATCAGGTGCCGACCAAAATTTGGTGGTAGATCAAAACCAAGTTCACGAAGTGCGCTATTGATGTCAGCCGATCCGATGGGATGAAGCCCCTTGCGTGTGATGCGAAAAAGTAGTGCTTCGGGAGAGTCGACCCCTACGACACGGGAGATGCCCTGAGCGATTGAGTCAGAACATTCCAAATTACGGGCCTTAACACTGAGTTGCGTGAGATGTTTGATGTAAAAATCAAGCTGTATTTTTAGTGTTTGGCCGAAAGGTACTTCGGAAAACTCCGTCACATCGTGGCTTTCTTTGTCGTTAAGCGCCAGATAATCTGTACCTAGCGAGCATCGCCTCACCGGGTATTCCAGCGCTGGCCTCAACGCGAAACCAATCGAGCACAGGAATGCCACAGTGATGACATACGCGTTGTGATACTCCACAACCTCCATCCAATTGTCGGACCTTTTTGGTCTTAGATTCTCAACCTTGGTTACCAATGCTGACCAAGCGTTCGCCACCACTGCCTCCTCCACATGGGCCAATGAACCAAAGCCCAAAGTTGAGTTAGCGTGAGGTGCTGTCATCGCGACACCAAACGATTCGAGAACCGAGCAGAACAGCTGAACAGCGTCCCGTTGCTCGACTTTTTGGTAATAAGCTGGTCCGCGGGATAGCAATCGCGGATCAGAAAATGCGAATGCTGCAAGTACGTCATCACCGTATCGAAGCGCGCCTTCGATACCTAATCGATTTCGTAAATCCGTAAGTTCAGGAAATTCGCGATTGATTGCGTTTTCAGAAACTCCGAGCAGATCACCCAAGTTTTTCGCTTCGGGATTTGCCACTAGAGCCTTTTCCAGTGGATCTTTTAATACTTGGGCCAGCGGCCTTGCTAGATACCACTCCGCGGCTGATCCCGCAGGGGCAGGAGATACTCGACCTTTTGGCAAGAATAGCGAGCGATTGGTGTGGACAACGTAATCTTTAATAGAAAGCCAGTGAAAGGCTCCTGGTTGAGGCCAACAAGGTAGGGCTGGCAAGAGGAAGGGCGGACAGTTCAAGTGAAGCGAAAGCAGTTCACAAATGGCAGTGCCATCGCCATGCCCCACCCGCTCCTGAATATGCGAACAAGCCTCGATTAGCCTCTCTTTTGAAAACCGTGAATGGGTCAGCAATAACCTTTTTCTTTGCAGATCATGGATATCAAACAGGCGGGTGAAATGCGCCTGTAATTGGTCATACAAGGAGCGCGTTTTGCCTTCGACTAAATAGTGCAGAGTTTTCAACGACTGAAGCTTGGCCCTTTCGATAGCCTTCTGAACTTGAAAATCTCCACGAAACGAGAGATTAGTGAGAGGGTCACGGTTTACATGCTTACTCAGTACTTGGATGAGCGTTTTGGGGTGGTAATCGCCTAGGAACATTGCTACCAGTACCAGCGCAAGTCCAAGCCTCTCCGCGTCAATTACCCTGTTGTAAGCAAGTAAACAGGAGTACTGACCATCCTTGGGAACTAGTTTGATTGCGCTATTTTTCGACTGAAGTTGCTCTAGGCGCGACTTGTTCTTGATCAAAAGGCAGATTGCCTCATCAAGCTTAAGAAAGGCTCTCACCTCCGTCGAGACCAACTGACAGGCACTCAGTAGGTTTTCGATACCAAGATCCAGATCGGCGGCCCCATAGGGAAGTCCGAAAACCTTTATGAAACGTGAGAATTCAGGCTCAGCGATTAGCTGATCAATTGACTCGTCTGCGAAAACCCTTGAATTGTCCATTTGCATTCCCTGCTGCCCGAAGGTCGTGAAAGGGAATGTTTTCACAGATTGGAAAATAGTGTTTTAGCTAAAAGTGCCTTTTTTTGGCACTTTCAGTACTAAAGTGTTTTTCACCACAAGTTAAATGAAGATTTGTCGCAGCAAAAAATGTAAGGGGAGTATGACAAAAGTTGGGCGACTCACTTTTACTGGTTATTTGCCTAACTTATTCTGCGCATTACTCTCGTATCAAACCTCAAGGACCAACCAAAGACCATAACCAAAATGCATGGAAATACTAGAAACAAAACTCCGAAAAGGCTAAGTTCAGACTTGAAAACAAAGAAGTACCAGCAGAGTGCTCCAAGGGTCCAAATAACTCCCATCTTATGCAAGACACCATAAATCAGTATTTCTTTTTTTGTGAGTTCATCTTTCTTGCTAGTTGGCACTTGCATCATTTCTATCTCTCCAAATATTAACCGGGAGTTGTCCACGATAGGCGGGGTAGTCCAAAACCGTCCTTCGAACTGACTATGAAAGTCGGGGCGATTCACATGGGTTGTTCGGATGCCTATTCCAGATCGTTAGGAATTAGCGAATTGACAGAACGATATTTTTTCCAGTTCTTGCAAGCATATCAACAAGTGAATCAATGGTGAATTTTGTAGATTTTCCATTAACTACATCGGATACGCGAGGGCGGGACACTCCGAGGATTTGAGCAGCTTCCACTTGTTTTAACTGGTTCTCATCAATCCACTTCGCCAGTTCTCCCATCAGGGAGTTTTTGATTATCAATTTCTCAGAAATGATTCGCTGGGAGTCAGCTTTCAGTGCAGCGGACTGCCCTGGACCGAACCCCAAATCGGCAAATAAATTATCGCCTACCGGAGTTACATGTACTGATTTGGTCTCAATTTTCATTTTGAATTCCTTTCCACCAAAGCTGCCTTGTACCCAGTCCATGTTGTGTCTTTCCTCTTCCATGTAGTGGTTGATGCTTTTTCTTAAAAGATAAAGCACCTAAAAGCCACCAGGAACTTGGCAACGTGCGTGACTCCAAACCACCCATTTTCAATCGATAGTTGGAATTTTATTAGTTCATAGACCTAAAGGGCGAATAGCTTCCAATCTTCCGTGTCGGGTCCTAATTTAAGCAGGCTAAGCTGATGACCAGCTTCTGCTCCAGCCCGATCTGTACAGACAGCTTTTTTGATCGCGGTAGGGGACCTCGCCAGAAGATAGGCTTTTCATTCATTGGAGCGCATGATCCTCTGGGAAGTGTATCAAATTTTATACAGAGCGTCAGGCGGTCTGAATTGCCCACGATAAGCGGATTAGGCCACGTTGAAGACCGAACGGAATCAGTGGCGAGCCGAGGCACTTGTGCGATTGATTCTAGACAGAGTCCCACAATTTAGTTTTCGTTACGTTCCTACCCTTCACCCAAATTTATTGAACTTGTCAGCAGCACTTTGGAAGATGAATGCTCAGATCAGACCAGATGTGTAACAAAAGCGTACCCTTTCTCATTTTAATCAAGGAAAAATCTTTGCTCATCACATGCAAAAGCTGGTCATGATCCCTGCGGTTTTTGCTTCGTAAATTGAATATTCCAATTTATAGAACCCTTGACTTTCCATATTTTTAAACCAATGGATATAAAAGGTTTCTGTGGTTTAAAAGAGTGAAAATCTAACGGATTGATGGCTAAATAAATTTAAAAAGTAAATTAACACTTCCTACCCATTTATGAGCATACACTGGGTCGGTACTTCTCTTACTTTGGTTAAGAAAACCTTAGCCCGATCAGCTTGAATCTAGGAATTAAGTATGCTCAAGGACATCGGGTTGCCCAAGGGCAACGACACTCAAGAAAAGTATTGGCTTTACATGTTGTCCAACAGTAAGCCAAATGGCCCGCTGTATCTGGGCGAAACGTTGTGCCTCTACTCCAGAATGAAGGAGCACCATGCTGGAACTCGCCGGGATTTTGCCCACTATCACCGAATGGAGCGGCTCATCTATTTTGAAGTGTGGAATGATTACGAAAAGTATTTGGCGCGCATGAGGCGAGTCCGAAACTGGCCCAGAGATATGCGCCTACTGTTGATTGAATCACTTAACCCGGGATGGATCGATTTGTGGCCTCAACTCGTGGAAGACCAAAGCAACTCGAACATTCAGCTAGAGCTAAAGTGCCAGCAATAGATTTCGTAACCGTTGCTAAAAAAGACGAGGTCGTCGGCTCGGTAAATTGGACTCATCCAAGCCCTTGCTTCTAATTTTTTCTATTTGCTTGTTGACATCCCTGGCCCGATGACTTGTCAGCCAACAAGAAATCGGGGTAACGCCCATTCAATCGACTAATTTCGCAATGTCTCGATAGGGACAACCGGCAACACGACTTTTGACTGGTGCTTGTCACTATTCAGCACTGTGATCACCCCGGCCAGACCGTTGAGTAATTGTGGAACTGGCTGCAAACCCTGTGGCAAATTGCTGGAATTGATAGAAATCTGCAACTGCTGACCCTTTGGGATCATCGCTGCTGTTGAAAAAATTTCGACCGGCAGCAACATGGGTTCACCTGGAACAACGGGAAGTACAGCCGACTTCGTAAAGGGATGCCAAGGTTGTATTCTCAGACCATTCATAAACCTGGACTTCTTGTCATCAACCGCACGGTGCGATGCAGTTAGCAGGCCATTACTTATGGCTTGCGAGCGTCCTGTTGCAGGGTCAAAACTTGAAATTCGAACAGATAACGCGGCCTCGCGAGCCGAGGAAGTAATCCAGATATCGGCCGCGATAGGGCCATTGATATACATGTCTTCTTCCAGGACGGGCGTCCTGAAATTGGCAGAAGGGATTTGATTAAAGGTGTCTTCTGTGTTGCATGGATTCGGAAAGAATCCAAGAGCACCCGCTGTCCATTGATTAGTAGATGCTGAACACAAGCCAAATAAAGGAGCCTGTAATACCTTGCTGCTAGGTTCTGTAGACTCCGCTGGCGCTTCTTTCAAAAATTTGTCACCCCGCAAAAAATATTCAACAGCCTTGACCTGTGGGTGAGGCCAATCGCTTGATGTCTCATATTTATCGTGCCCCAACACGTACTGGGTGACATTGGGTAATTTTTCAGCCTGTACGTCCATACCTTTGAGGTACTGATCAAACCACATCAATTGAATCTGCTCCAAAGGTGGAACACCATCCTTGGGAAGGCCATCGGTTGGAATCCCCGCTGTTTCAATGTGTGTCCAGGGTCCAATCAGTAGCTTTGTTGTGGTTTGGTCTTTCAATTGCTCAAACCACATTGGCTCGCTGCGCTGAAACAGATCACGCAATCCCCCCACTACAAAGGTTGGGACCTTGATGTTACCCGCCTGCTCAAGAGGAGAGCGAGTCTTCCAGAAGTCGCCATCGAAAACAGTTTCCTCATCACCAAGGGCTGCTTTTAAAATCGTTGGCACCTGAAACTGGGTTAGGCCATTTAACAGGTGAGAAATCATAAGCTCTACACCAGCAACAGGATCTGTCTGCAAGGTATCCAAGGGTGTAACACCCAGACCTGTGATTAATCCCATCCAAAGCGGGATGAAGGTGATGTTGACTTGGCCACCTGTAAATACGATATCTCGATATCCATCTCCGATCGGCACGATGGGAAAAGCTGCTTTGACTGCAGGATGATTTTGCGCAGCCGTCAGAATAGCGGTGATGCCCAAGTATGAAACACCATACACACCCACAGATTGATTGCTCCAGGACTGACTTATTACCCAGTCCACCACTTCAGAGTAATCAGCCTGCTCTTTCTCACCGAAAGCATCCCACACGCCTTGGGAGTGCCCGGTGCCTCGAACATCCACAACAACCGTTGCATAGCCTCTTTTCACCATAAAGGGGTTGGCTCCACCGAGCTCAGGTACAAAAGTGCCAACCGCCTTGTTGTAAGAAGTTTGAATCAAAATCGTTGGGAACTTCCCTGCAGCAGGCTGGCCTGTTGTATCGGCCGGTAGTGTCACGGTGTACGCTAGCTCGACGCCGTCCCGCATGCGGATAAAACCTTTGGGCAGCACCACTGTCGATGGAAAATCTTCAGCCCGCTCATAACTTTTCCAAACATTGTCATTTTGTTGAATGACATTCATCTGGAGGGCATCTCCAGACCTTGAACCCAGTGTGCTCACCTGCCGAGTCAGTTCACTTGGTGAGGTGGGCCCGCCATCAACTTGAGATGTGGACGAGTCTGAATCAGATGTGCAAGCGAAGAGCAATCCACATGAGGCGATCAATAGAGCCTGTAGCACACGTACTGAACTTTGCATGATTTGTCTCGTGAATTTGTCAGTGAATTTCTGACATTTTTTATATTTTCAAATATTACCAGCAAGTAACAATAATGTGCAATAGCTGTAATGTTCATAAAAGACCACAGATTTTTCGATCAATAAAACTGACCAATCACGTTTGTAGACTTATGAATTTAATAAGATTTTTAGAAAAACTATTCGTCAGTTGAATTTGAAACGAATTCCTCGAATACAAAAATTCGGGAGAGTCACTCGAACTTCAAAAATATTTCACTTAAGACGCGAAGCTGAAATGTCGGCGTTTTACCGACATAGGAGCGTGTTACAACCGAACCCACAGTGATTCGCGTCACGTTAAGGTCAGTCCAGAGGTGTTTCAAGCAGTCTCAAAATGAGACTCTGGTTTGTCAATGAAAGACGGGGTAGTCCAAAATCTGCAGTTCGGCATTCAACAACTCGACCTTCAGGTCACCCATTAAAATTCGCTATCGTAAACAGTCAGTTCACTTCTCGGAACGTCAATCCTGAGAAACTGCATCAAAGCAGAAATTTTCTCTTCGTCGGCCACATACTTGGTCGCATCCCAGTACTGCTCATCTTCTGAAAACCTATGATCATGGCGTGGATAATTCATCACGATAGTGTGTTTATCGCCGTTGTAGAAAATGCCATTGGGTGCGCTATCTCTAAGTTGCTCCATTGGTGTACCCAGTAGCTCGGATATTCTGAACAACATATCCTCTGAACTGAGGAAGTTCGAATACCCTTTTATGGAATCTTCTCCGGTTGGTAGCAATGCCACAAGCCCATGACCAGGAGTATCCGCCCAACAAGTTCTTTCGCCTAGAGCAGATTTACCGTTCCACAACACATAGCGATCCATGTTGCTTCTCCAGTCTTCGAATCGCTTTTCGACCAAGCGCCAATAAGGGTGCTTACTCCATCCAGATTGAAAAAGATGTACCTGTTTGTCATGGAGTACTGCACTTTTTAGTGCTGGCCCACCTTCAATCCAACCACTGTACTCAGAAGGACCTAAAACCACCCAATCCACATGGGGCATGAACTTTGCCAACCAGGCTTCCAAGGATAATTTTTCTGCTTTGATCAAACGTTTCCAGCCATCATCGCCAAGTTGTGAATATTCGTCGTAACTGATGTCGAAATCGATTTGAAAAAAACTCGTTTGCTTTTCGCGAAACCAAGCTTCGGGGGTGCTAATGATATGGGGCATATTTGGATTTTCTCAGAGTGTTGTGAATAACTCATCAGACATTGTGAACACCAGTGCGACATAAAGCGTCGTACGACAGTCTATGTTTGGACATAACACAATACGAATAAAGCACTCATGCAAGAAGACCAGGAATTACAAATCAAGATAGAGAAAGCTGCTCGTTTGATTAAAGATGCAGACGCCATAATTGTGATGGCTGGCGCTGGCATGGGCGTGGATTCAGGGCTTCCTGACTTTAGAGGTGACGAAGGCTTTTGGGCAGCCTACCCGGCCTTGGCCCGTGCAGGCCTGGACTTTCGCGAAATAGCAACTCCCGATCAGTTTGTGGAACACCCTAGACGAGCCTGGGGTTTTTATGGACATCGGCTGACTATGTACAGAAATACCACTCCCCACGAAGGCTTCAAAATACTCAAGGGGTGGTGCGAGTCCAAACCAGGTGGATACTTTGTCTACACCAGCAACGTGGATGGACAATTTCAAAAAGCAGGATTTTCAGAGTCGAAGATTGCCGAGTGCCATGGCACCATCCACCGGCTTCAATGCCTGGAAAACTGCAAGGGACGCACTTGGTCTTCCTACTGTGAAGAACCAGAAATCGACGAAGAAAACTGCCTGTTAACCAGCGATATCCCAAAGTGCCCAGCCTGTGGTGGCGTGGCCAGACCCAATATCTTGATGTTTGACGACATGATGTGGGACAGCGAAAGAAGCATGGGGCAAACAATGTCGTTTCGAACGTGGCTGGAAGACAAAATTGAGAAGGACGTAAACACAGTTGTTATAGAGCTTGGGGCTGGTACAGGTATACCGCGGTTGCGTATGTTGGCTGATCAGCTACCGATGCCGCTGGTGCGGATTAATTTGAGGGAGAGTGATGTTTCTCACAAGAAAATCAATTCGGTTGGACTAGCAATGGGGGCGCTAGCTGCTTGTCGGATATTGGACATTTAAAAGGGATAGACGTTAAGTCAAAATACCTAATGCCGCCTTATATTAATGTGTCAACCTCACAAAATCAGTTAAGTTAAACTGTGCAATTTCCAGTGCGGGAATAATCTCACCATTGAAACTTTCGTACGTTCATAATCAATATCAGGACCTATGTTTCTAGCTAAATACCTTACCGAATATGATGACCGCTTGACTGGTGAGTCATACATCGACCCTCTCGGTATGTTGATCATCTGGACGAGTTTTGGTCAAAAGATTTTCAATAACCGGGTCAATTCAATCTCTAACGACGTACGCAACTACACTCTTAACCTATTCAATCACTTCCTCGTCCGCCGTATCATTCAAGACGAGAAGGTTGTAATGAGCAAGCGTTTGTCGAGTGTGTATGGGAATAAAGACAGCCTGCTTTTCAAGCAGGCATGCCTTCTTCATCTTGAAAATATTTTTGTCTTCTCCGTTCTCGAGTACGAAAACGAAGGAGTGGACAGTACTGGGGTATTGGGTATTGCAAACGGTAGACGACGGTGGAATGAGTCGCAAAAAAAACCAACACTTGTTTTTAGTCATGAACAGCAGGGTCAGATTCTCGTCCGGCAGTTGGGCCTAGGGGTTAGCGGCCGCTATAAGACTCCACTGCTAGAGATTGGGTATTTTGACCGCAATTACAATTACCACCTTCCCAACGCTGAGACGTTATGGCAAGAAGCTGAGCAGTTTTTTTTTGCCTCACCACTGCAACCTCTAGCCGATTTATTTCAACAGCATATTAAAAAATTGCTTCATCAGGACTCTAAGAAACCAGAGATCAATTTTTCAGACTTAAATCAGGAACTGCGCAAGACTTACGCAAAAGTTTTTTCCTCTTCGGAAGCGGTTGGTAAACACGCCCGTAACTTCTGGCTCAAAGCCACAGGTCTAGACCAAGGTGCTGCAGGCGCATTGCTAAAAGTTCTCGATAACAATCTCGAGGGCGCACAGACCGAGGACCTTACGCCGCAGCGTTTGATGGCTGAAAGTGATAGAGCGGGTTTGTCGGACTATGATCTGCTCAACATGGCGCATATTGAGCAGTTAGAGCCCTTCCTCGCTGACGTAACGTTGTTGTTCACCTTGATGACACACAAAAAATCCCAATTACTTAAGGACGTTATAGAAAAATGGGACTCCTTTGAACGGAACAAAAAAGCCCTTCCAAATCACGCAAAGATGTTAAAGAAAAACCTTGCGCTACTTAATGTTGTCAAGGGCACAGCTCGGGCGCGTCTTGATGCTCTGCTTGAGCTCGCAGACGCTCCTAGTCTGCGTGATCAGGTCGAGCTTCTGGTGGAATATCATGGGCAGGTGATGAGCGAGCGCAATCAAGCGCCATGGCTACGGTTAGATGGCGATCAAATAAAGTTACAAGCTCGCCCAATGTCTGAGCCGTGCAAACTAGAATGGCCCTTGGGTGCTTGGTACCACAGCTATTACTTGCCACAGTTTCAGCGACTGGTGCGCGGATATCAAGGAGGGATGGGATGAAGCTCCTGAATTCCTTCGTAGATCAAATCAAATCACTCGGTGAACTTCGCTATGTCTGGCTCACAAGTTTCAATATCAATATTGAGTTTATCGAGACCTATTTGCTACCAGCAGTTTTAGGGATGGAGCAGCCGAAGGCGCGCTCTGACTATGAGCATCTTCAGATTGAACTGACTCAGAAAAATATCGACTTCCGCATTTTCTGCGATAAGCGCTTCATGGGGGCTGACAAGAATAAACGCACCGGTGTTCCAGTGCATGGAGTGTCTCCTGCTAAATGGGAGAAAAGATTCTCCAATGACAGCCTATTTCATCCTAAGGTGATCTATTTAGAAGATGTTAAGGGTAATCGGATCTTGGGAACCGGCAGCGCTAATCTTACCCTAAGCGGATGGGGGCGAAATCAGGAAGTTTTTTCTTTCCAAACTATCGAAACAAAAGAACAATATGATGCGGTCAAGCTCTTCTTTGGTGAAATTGCGGCAAATGTGGATTTGACTCACCGCTTGCCAGACAGAAGAGGACTATCCAGAGCACAGGGTGACTGGTCATTTATCCATAGTTTTCAAGATAGGCCATTCATTGCACAGCTGTTTGATAACACCAACGCTAACGAATTGTTGGTATGGTCGCCCTATTTGTCTAAAGACATGGTCGCATTTGTCAAACGACTTGCGAATAACGTATCTACTCCAGGGCTGAAGATTCACCTGGTTCCAGATCTTGTTAACGGCCAGTTTATCCGAACGCGATGGACTGATTCACTGCAAAAAATGACTAATGACGGTGTTCTTACGTTCTATAGAAATCCGTCGGCCCTTCATGACAGCGTTGAACTTTGCCATGCCAAGGTATGGAAGCTGGGCAGTAAACTGGCTATCGGCTCGTGGAATTTCACGGTCAAGGGAGCGAACTTGCTGGATCAGGCTGGCCGATCGGACAAAGGCGTCAATATAGAGGCTGGAGTGATAGTCACTGATACCAACTCTTGGCGCAGTGCTGTGGGTAAGAAAATTGATGTGACAGATTCTGCTTTTGCATCTGATGAGCTCCTGAGTGAAGAAGCTTTGGATGTACCGGACCAGCTTCCATTCGATATTTATGTTGAGTTCGATTGGCGAGAGCAAAGTTACAATTTCAATGGTCAATGGCACACTGGCGAACCAAAAGAAGGTTTTTTTCTCAAGGTTCCAGGGCACAGAGATTCCATCTGCCTAGATTGGAAGCCTCGTAAGAAAGAACTGAAATCTCAAAAAAAACTGAGCATAAGTGATCCGAGGGCGCTGCTACACGAGCGGCGCTTTCAGGTGATACGGGATGGAAGTGAAGTCTACAGGGCCTTGGTTACAGAAACTGAGCTTACCTATCGACGTTGTCAGGCATTTGAGTCGATGGATGACTTACTAAATGCATTCCTTTTCGATGGTGCTCCTAGACTCGATAACAATATCCCCTTTCGGCTTCCAGTCGATGAAAGTAGCATAGATCTAGCCGAAGGTTTTGGCGACACACCGCAAGGCGATTTGACACAAACAAAGCAAGCCATCAGTTATTTCCGCATGTTTCAGGCTACCCATCAATACGGTAAAAAACTGGAGGCGATCAATAATGTTTTAGAACTCAACAGTTGGGTTTTTGCTCGCCCAGGCTGCTTGGTTGAGCTTGTGGAGAAGACGAATGAAAAAGTGATAGTGAGTGAGCCCACACTTTTCAATTGGTTTTTAGCCCAGGAGGTAAGGGGGCTATGTCAAAAAGCAGAGCTTAAACGCGGGGAATTAGGGAAAGAAGGAGACTCAATGCCAGATTCACGCTGGAATGAGCTGAGAGTAAACATCCCATGCTTGCCTCAGAGTATTCAGCCAGACTATGTCAACTTCATCCAGAAGGAGTGCAAGTATGTCGGGCGTTGAATGGGGAGTACTCCGTCCAGAATCTGTAGCAGACTGGATAAACTTTGACCACAGTAATCCAGAATGGTGCTATGAAGGGCCTGATTCGACCTCGATGGCCTCGCGTCAGACCGAGGGAGTTGCCTATCTATGGAATCTGCTTTCCCTCCACGGTGTAGCGCTTCTGGCTGACGAAGTTGGGATGGGAAAGACATTCCAAGCCCTAGGGATAGCTGCCCTGCTCTGGAAAATAAAACCGAACGCTAAAGTGTTGGTGATGGCGCCCAATAAAGACATCTGCGCCCATTGGCGGCGTGAATATCACGCTTTTGTGCAGTTTCATTACCGGCAGATTGACCATCGCGTAAAAAATGGAGTTAACAGTGGTCCAATGCAGTCCATAGAGACCTGTTCTGATCTGGAAGTTCTCGCCACTGCTGTAGAAAAGGGTACTGACCACCTCTATCTCACCACCATCCACGCCCTCAGCGGACTGGTTCCTACAAGTGACAAAGGTACTGAGAACATACGCATCGCTCGCGGGCGTGCGCGTGAGATACACGACCAAATCAAGGCTGCAGTAGGTGATGGAGGCTTTGATCTCATCATCATAGATGAGGCCCACTACTTCCGAAACCGTGATGGCGGCTCGCAACGAGTTAATGCTGCAGAGGAGTTCTTCGGTACTTCTCGAACGGGACTAGGGAACAAGGTGTTGCTGCTAACTGCAACCCCTAGCCATACCAAAATCGATGATATTCGAAATATCCTGATGTATTTCCTGAAGACCGACTTAGACTCAAATTGTTCGGTGGGTGAACTGATGACAAAATACGGCCTGCGGCGATTTCGCCGCATGCAAGGATTGAAGTGCGATTACAGCAAGAGGGAGTATCGAATAGAGAATGACGTACCCTGCGATTTTAATCAGCGCCCAGAGTCAGAAATATTCTTTGCTTTGTATCAAAAGAAACTAGTCACTGAACTTGGAATGACAAGGGATAACAAAAGTTTACTTTACGGTTTTTTGGAGGGGTTTGAGTCCGTCGGGCGGGCAGAGACGGAACCTCTACATACGGAAGTCGCTGATATAAGCATCGAAGAAAGTACAGGCAAGGATTATTACAAGGCCCACGATTCCGAGCTATTGGCTAGGCTCAGCGCCCGGTACTTTGAAACCTTCAGATGTTTACCCGATCATCCAAAATACGGTAGTTTAGTTAAGCAGTGCACGCCTAAAAATCTATTTGAGAAATCACGTGATCTGCACGAACATAAGCATCTGGTCTTCGTTCGGCGCATCCCCTCGGTGCGTGAGCTAACCCAGCGCATTAACGAAGCCTATGACACCGTTTTGGCGAAGAAGATCTATCAGGCCTGGGGCTTGAACGATGACGACCGAGTAGTGAATAAGTGGCGTACATCCAAGCCAGCGTGGTCGCGCATCGGTTTCGATGAACTTGTTCGGCACTGCCAATCAAATATCACTCCTCAAGAAGAGGATTTCAATGATGAAGCACCGCCAGATGCCAACGACGAAAATGACGCATATCTCGGCTCTGCAATTGCAGACCTGTTTGTAGTAAAAAAAGGACGTCACGGCAGTACTGATGCATCGAATGTTAGTCTTCGCTTCAGAAAGCCTGAGAGCGCTTTCGCAATGTTTCTAGAACCATCCATCGACTACAAATTGGGCGGTTATCTTACCTACTACAAGTTTGAGCAAGGTGGGAAGCATCGCGCTGACTATGTTACCGCCGCACGGGAGGCTCGGTTCCGAAGGCATACCCTGCATACACAGGAATCCGTGGCCACCCGTCGGACGTATGACACCCATAAATACGTTAAAGAATTGAAGACGGTTTGGTCCCTCGTTTATCCGCAGCTTTCCAAACTTCAGAAAAAAAAACTCGATGACTGGGCACAAAATCGTCCCGATATTGCTGAGAACTTTGCGAACTATGTGAGGACGGGGTTTCTGTTCGCCAGTCCGGTAATGGTTGAATTTTATGCGTGGTTCACTAAGTTCAGTCGCAACTGTAATGACGTGGATGTTCAGGTGCGATATAACGCGTTTGTAGACTACGTATCGGACCAGATTGAGGAATCACTTACACTAGCTTACTTCAAGAGCGCACTAGATACCTTCGAAGTGCTTTGCGAGAAAATCATAGATCACAAGCTTGGGGCATGGCAGAAAGAGTGGAGAGCCCTTACATCGCTTCAGAGCCCTGCGTGGTTTGCCAGCGGAGAGTCTAAAAACCGTCAGCGGCTGATTCTTGGGTTTAACAGTCCATTCTATCCTAATGTCTTGGTTGCAACCTCAGTGTTTCAGGAAGGAGTCAACCTACATCTCCAATGCCGCAAAGTTCATCATTACGGCCTCGCAGGATCCCCGGGGGATAATGAGCAGCGTGTTGGGCGCGTTGATCGTCTATTTGGCAAAGTCAACGAACTGCTCAAGATTGACAGCAAGGTCGAGCTAGAAATCAATTATCCATTTCTGAAAAATTCAATTGACGAGGATCAGGTCGCCTCTTTCATCGCAAAGAAGTTTCATTTTGAAGAAAAGATGGATACTTGCACACAGGGAACATTCAACCGTTCTGTAGAGTTAACCCGTGAAAATTGGCGCGATTTCCTTCGAAGGCCTAAAGAGTCAGTCGCTATTAAAGATCCATATCCAGCTAAGTTTGACAATATTAACTTACCAAAAAAAGATCTTTTCTAAGATCTGATACTTGTAGGATCGAGACTCTTTTACTCGCAGTGGCTAATGGCTTAGGGAGCTTGAAAAGGACTACAAATAGCCGCTTGAGGGATTGAACCTGACACAATTCAGAGAAAAGGGCTAGCTTTAGATTTACCAGCAAAAACCAGAAATTGAAGTTCTTGGAGGTGGGAGCTTAACTCACAGGCAAGGTGAGTGAATCTTTCACCCCTTCACACACACCACCTGCTTCAACGTGTGAACCACCTCCACCAAGTCAGACTGATTCGCCATCACCTGGTCGATGTCTTTGTACGCTGCGGGAATTTCATCCAGCACCGCGGCGTCTTTCCTGCACACCACACCCTCCGTTTGCCTGATCAAGTCGTCTACCTTGAATTTTTTTTGAGCAGCACTACGACTCATCACCCTACCCGCTCCATGTGCACTTGACTCAAAGCTTTCGGGATTGCCCTTGCCCCGAACGATATAACTTTTCGAGCCCATGCTGCCTGGCACAATACCCAGTCTACCCTTCGATGAACGAATGGCTCCCTTGCGCGTTACCCACACATCGGCCCCAAAGTGGGTTTCTCGCTCCACATAATTGTGATGACAATCAATCGCTTGTACGTCAACCTCGAAAGGTGGCAATAGACGTTTCATGCCGGCAACCACGGCGTTCAACATGGCCCTTCTGTTTTCCTGCGCATAGCGTTGCGCCCAGCCCACCGCCTTGACGTAGTCTCCAAAATACTGCGACCCTTCCTCGAAATAGGACAGGTCCTCGTCGGGCAGTTGGGCATCGTGCTTCAACATTTCTTCACGTGCCAAGGCGATGAAATGGGTACCTATGGTGTTACCAATTCCACGGCTTCCGGAATGCAGCATCACCCATACACACCCGGTTTCATCAAGACACAGCTCGATGAAATGGTTGCCGGTTCCAAGGGTACCAAGTTGATTCACCCAGGTATTCGAATCCTTAAACTTTTTGGCAACAGCCGGGTGCGCTTGAAGAATTTCGTTAAGTTCGGCCGACAGGGGCTTGGCAAAATCGGCGGGTGCACGGTGCGGATTGTGTTGATTCCTCCCCACCGGCACATCTCGAGTAATTTGATGAAAAACACTTTTCAATAGCTTTTCATCCAACTGTTCAGCACGCAGGCTTGTTTTGGCGGCAATCATCCCGCAGCCAATGTCGACACCAACAGCAGCAGGAATAATGGCCTTGTAGGTCGGAATCACACTACCGATCGTTGCACCCAGGCCCGCGTGAACATCAGGCATGGCAGCCACATGGTGGTGAATAATAGGCAAACGCGCTACGTTCTCTAACTGCTTCAAAGCCTGCGAATCAACATCCTGCGTCCATACCTTGACGGGTACCTGCCCGCGTTCAATTGTCAGTTTCACTGGCATTCTGCACTCCCTTCTGAGTTTGTTTTGTTTCTTCCAGATACTGCTGAAATGAAGACAACAGACAAATGATGTTTTCGCGACCGACCGGGTTCATTGAATGCACCGTCCACTGAAACGCATCAATCGACAAATCGATTTTCGCATCCAGATGGGCTTCAATCAGCCATTTCGCAAGCTCAATACCGTCCGCCTGACCTTCGCCCAAGTCATGGTCGAAACTGATCTGATCAGGCAAGCCATGTAGTTCAATGGTTTGAATGGCCTCGTTCACCGTTCGACAAACCACCCACCCGCAATCGGGATTAGGGGCTCTTACATCATCAAGATAAATCTTGTAGCCCACTTCACTGTCCACATTTCAAAACTAGATTTTATTCGCCAATACGACACATTGTGTCGCATTGAAATTTAACATGGCTTCTCGTTCAATCACTGAAAATCACCATGTACAAATTCACATGCGTTTTATTGTTGTTGCTCTTTCCATTAATGGCCTGGAGCAAAAGCCCCTCTGTTCAAGAAAGCTGCAAGCAAATCATGGCACTTGCAAGCGAAGAAGGAATACTCCATGTCATTGAACACATCAAGAAATGTTACGCCGACAGCAACACGGTCATCGCGAACAACAAACAGAAAACCCTGACCTGTGCGGCAAAACACATTACTGCAATTCACCTCGACTCCGGTGTTACTTCAATACTTGGTTACCCACCCACGCCCTACTTGAGCAACGAGGAAGGCAGCATAAAAATTCATCATCAGCTACTGCAGTCTGGCATTTCAGGAAACGAGGCGGAAAGCGTGGAGATCATGAGCAAACTCAACAAGCAGGTCAAAGCCTGTCTTCGATAAATCTACTTTTTAATCAACAGTTGTAAGGATCAACAAATGGAAAAAATCTACACCCCTATCGCTAACGTCGTTGTTGCTTTCATTCTCACCCTGGGTGCACTTCATGGCACGGGTACCCTCGTTCCCAATCACAGTTACGCCACGGTTAACTACGATGACGGCTACAAAAAAATCGGGGTGATCAGCAGTGAAGATATCTTCACCGAAGTATTGATCGAACTGGAGGGCCGTCAGCTTTTAAATGGTGATCTGGAAGACGCATTGAAATGGATTGCGGAAAATTCTGGTGAAAACGAGCAAGAAAGAAAATCCATCACCTACAAAACAGGATTGACCGTGACAGCCTCGGCAGGTGTGTCCTGGGTAGGTAGTGAAAGCCCGTTCAAGTTGAGCACGGAATCAGTGAATCTGAAATCCACAAATGCCAGACCGCTTACCCCAGATTCCATTTCTGACAGTCTGCAAGCCATGTTCAACAAGGCCAAGGCAGAACGTACTCTCAATTCTGAACAGGCCTTGAGCTACGGCCTGGCACCAAGCCAGTCGTTCCTGTTGTCTAAGTTGATCGCGGCGATTGCAAACTGACCCACACAGATTTGATGTAATCAGATTCATCAAACCGTACTTGCTCGGCAGGCCTTATCTTTGCCCAGCAAGAACGGTCAGGAATCCCAAAATAATCGATATAGGCGCCAGTCTCAAAGCGATGAAACAGATCAATCATTGGCTGTATCGCAAACTCCTTGAGCAACTGCCTACGCGTTGAAAAGTGAATTGTTTTGCAATCAATACCCCCACAACCACAACTCAAACGCCGCCCGGCTTTTACCAGATTGAAAAAGCCCATGGAAAGGCAGTCAAATACCTTTCCTTCGTCCATGACCCAAACAGCCGTTTCATAGGAATTGACGGCAATGCGAAGTACTCCAAATGGGTGCATCAACTCCATGCAAACGCAATACCTTCGCCTTGTGGTGACTTTCAGATTGAAACCGCGATCTTGCAAATGCTTGAACAATTCATCTGCAATCCAGGTGACGTAGGTTGGAATCATGAAAACACTCCTGTCTAAAATTGGATCGTAGTCCAGCATGCGACACTCGACGTCGCAGCAGGACCTACAATTAATCAATCGAACTCAGGAGATTAAGGATGAAAAACTCTGAAAAGATTGAATTGCAACTGCGTAAAAAATTCGGGCTGATCGCTCAAGTTGAAGGTGAATGTTCAACAAGTGTGCTGCCAAAAAACGCAGCAGGGTTTTCTGTCAAGGATCTTGAACGATTTCTAGCCAAAGATGGCAAAGCTGTCGATATTAAACTCCTGAATGTCTTTGTAGACAGGAAAAGTGCCCAACTTGGAAAGCTGGCTGAGCGATGCCATTCAGCAGAACAAATTCGTGATCAGGATCAAAACTTCAAAGCTGACCTTGAATTCGACATCCTGAGCAAAATTAACCAAAGTTTAAGTACTCAGCCACAGGGCCAACTGATGGCCCAAACCGTATTGGATGAACTCGAAGAATTTCCATTTCAGCAATATCGCGGCCCCATAGAGTTGTTTCAAAAACACTTCAAAAATCTGGATTCAACGAGCAGTCTCGAAGATTTCGCAACAAATATTGCCCAGGCAATCTTCCAACTGGTTAAACACCGTGACATTGCAAGCAGCTGCAAGGTACAAACATCAAACGTGGAATCATCACCTTTGCATTAGGCCTTTACAGGCTTTTGATGAGGTGGGTACATTCAGACGCCTTGGCGCGTATCCACCGAAACCCAAATGGCACCTGGCTCCCTACGTCCAAGGTAATCAGCATCTTATTAGCATGGAACCTGGCGTATCGAAGCAATCCTGCCGCAGGCTGAACGACAAGCGATGTACCAATCGCAACCACGGTCCCCGCTTCAATAACATGCCGCTTGGCCTCTTCCATGTTTTGTACTGACTCACCAAACCACACAATATTCGGTCGAATCTGAGAACCGAATTCACACAGGTCGCCAAGTTGGATACCTTTTTCAGAAATTGGATAGAGTCGATCGGCATGTACACTACTACGCCCACAAAGCACACTGCCATGCAGGTGGATAACCTGCCTGCTTCCAGCACGCTCGTGCAAGTCGTCGATGTTCTGAGTAATCACCACCACATCGTATTTCGCCTGTAGTTCAGCAATCGCGTGGTGCGCAGCAGTGGGTTCTGCTTGCAACATTTTCTGCCGCCGTTGGTTAAAAAAATCAAGTACCAACCCTGGGTTTTGCTGCCAACCTGTTGTTGAAGCCACCGACATCACATCAATTTTTTCCCACATGCCGTCACTGTCTCTAAACGTCTCCAGACCACTTTCAGCGCTTATGCCAGCACCGGTAAAAAACACGACTTTTTGCTTGTTTATCAGCGGCTTCATAGGCGCACCATCCTGTCTTTCTGGTTTTGAAACAGCTTAAAGCTTAAAGTCAAAAGCGACACATTATGTCGCATCGTTTGCGATACTTTGTGTGTTCAAACACACAAAGACTTATGTCCATGGCAACATTCACCCCCACTTGCATCAGCCCTTTGATCAAGCTCTACACGCTTACATTGCTGGAGAAGATTCATGCGAAGTACAAGATTCAACGTATCCTCAAGCAAGGTGAATTCGAGGCATATCGGATGTGTGCAACAATCGGGATTCCGCTAAGTCGGGCAGCGAGTATTGCACTGGAACGGAACAACAGAGACTTTATTCTTGAAGACAGTCTTGATCTTGATGATGCTGAGCATATCGCCAATTCAAAACAATTCAAGAAGTCGGTGTCGCTGGCCTACAAAAGAATCGTCAGCGAGCTCAAATCTGACGATGAGTTGTTCTCCCCCGATAAGCTACCTGGGTCGATGCCGCAAAACCTGCTTGCATTGCTCAAGCTCATACCCATGACCGAGATTGAGAAGCGGATTCTTGTTTTCGTTTATCTGATGCATTACGACACCGCCTTAGGGACTTGTGCCCGCGCCGTACGCGGTGTACACCACAGCCACGGATATTCCATATTGGCGGAGCTGCTGCGAACAAACGAAGAATCGGTTAAAGACGCACTCTCAGCAAACTCCCCCCTGATAAAAAGTGGGTTGATTGAATTGGAATTCCACAGACACCATGACTTGACTGAAGCGCTAAAACCGATGAATGAGCGCTTTCTGCATAATTTCGTGGACAACCCATCAGCCCATGAAGACATTTTCCGTACTGAATGGCGAACCGCCTCTCTTGGAACGCTGAGTTGGTCAGATTACGCTCACCTCGAACCACTGATCAGCGGATTGCGGGCATATGTGGACGCAACAACCACAAAGGCGGGTGTTGGTGGAAACGTACTGCTGTACGGACCACCCGGTACAGGGAAAACAGAACTGACACGGCTACTTGGAAAACTCGTTGATGTGCCTGTTTACGAGGTCAGCAGCGAGAATGATGATGGGAACCCAATTATTCCACTCAAAAGACTGAACTCGCTTCGAGCTGCACAGACCGTTTTACAAAGTCAACGCGCCATTCTCGTGTTTGATGAGGTAGAAGATGTCTTTTCATCCAGAGATGAGGACAGAAACTTCGATTCATCTGAATTCTCGCACATGAAAACTTCCAAGGCCTGGCTAAACAAAACCCTGGAGGAATCGAAGGTCCTGACCTTTTGGATCACAAACCAGACGAGCACAATTGATCGAGCTTACCTGCGCCGCTTCGATTTCGTGGCGAAGGTACCAGTGCCTCCGGTCAAGAGCAGAGAAACTCAAATCCGAGAACTACTGGGTACGAAAATCAAGAACAGCGTCATGAGTGCAATTGCAGCTCACCGCAATGTGTCGCCGGCCATGCTGAGTAGAACAGCCAAGGTGCTGTCGATGATCGAATCAGATATCACCGACCAGTCCGCGTTGTGCAAAAGAATGATTGATGAGAACCTGGCCGCCCAGCGTTATCTGCCAACAGGAACGGCAACGGCATCTTCCAACGCGGCACGTTATGAACCCACATGGGTAAATTGCCCTACAGACCTGTGCAGTATGGCAAAGCAGTTACATACATACCCAACAGGCCGTGTACTGCTATATGGCCCACCAGGCACTGGCAAAACAGCCTTTGGCCACTGGCTGGCGCGGCAACTGGATAAACCACTGATTCTGCGTAAGGTATCGGATTTGCTTGGGATGTATGTGGGTGAGTCTGAACAAAATATTGCGCAAGCTTTCGAAGAAGCGCAGAGAACCCAGAGCATCCTGATGATTGATGAAGTGGACAGCTTTCTTCAATCCAGAAACAACGCAAACCGCAGTTGGGAAGTGACCTTGGTGAATGAAATGCTCACCCAGATCGAATGCTTCGAAGGCCTGTTCATCGCTTCAACCAATTTGAATGAAGAACTGGATAGTGCTGCCTTTCGCCGCTTCGATATCAAGCTTCATTTTGATTACATCCGCAAGGAACAACTGCTGCAACTGGTTCAACGCGAACTGGCACACGTGTGGGCCGACAACGAGCCGCCCACGATTCCCTGCGAAGCTGCCCTTCAAATGGCATTTCAGGATGTCGGTCGATGCACACCGGGTGACGTGGCGGCAGTGATTCGGCAACATCGATTCAACCCAATTGTGGATGAGATTGATTTTGCAGCCCGCTTAAAGTCTGATTTGCTTTTAAGGCACAAGGAACGCAAGTCGATTGGTTTTCTGGGGTGAGGTGAAAGGCTCTTGAATGTGCAGTTAAGCGGACTTGATCACTTCGGGATGAGCCTCCCGAGTGACCTGAAGATCAGAATAAAGATTTCTAACCATGTTCAAGCCGTGCCGATCAAACGACCTTCACTGTTGTATGTGTAGGTTCGTCCGAGTTTGCGAATGGACACCGAACCCGAGGTGTAACCATGCAGCGCATCGCCTCTGGAAGTGACAACACTCAGATTGAACAAAATCTGATTACGTTCACCATACACAATCACCTTGTTGCCGCGCTGAATCACGGTCTTGATTTGTTTGTCCATTGCCATGGTTTGTGGCTCCTCATTGAAGTCATTTATCGATCAACTACAGACTTCATGATCTAGCACGAAGCGACACCTAACGTCGCACTCAATGAGATTCTCATTTTTCAGAATAGTCGACTCTGCAACCAAGAGAAAATCACACATGAAACACCTAACACGCAAAAGTTTTCTTCTTCATGGCCAATATAGAAACAACGTAGCGGAGGCTTCTTGGGACGACCGCCCCTCAGATGAGGACAACGTGCTCATCCCATGGCAGGCAATTTATGCTGTGCTTGGCATGCAAGCAACGCTGGATTACATGGTCAGCCTGGATGCATTGGTACTTGAATGCCGCCGTTTCGCGGTTTGGGCCACTGAACAGTATCTCTGGCTCCTTATCAAAGAAGAAAGCAAACAAGCGCTTACCGCAGCCAAAGGATTTGCACAGGGACTGGTCACTGACCAGGAGTTGGAAAAAAAGAGAAAAGCAGCCATTCGAACTGGACGAGAATTCGACTACGACACGGAACAACTGTATCGACAGGCCAATGCCGCGGTTATTTGGGCAGCGGGTACAGGACTGCACTTTGCTCCTTCGGAAGTGATCCGAAGGCTTCAACTCGTTGATTCGATGCTTCCAGAGAACCATGATCAAACTGTTCACGGCTCGATAAGAACGCGTATCGAAAAGGAATTCGAACGAATCATAGGATTCTTCGATGAGGAGATAGGGGAATCCAGGGCACCTTAATTCATACACTTTCAAATCACATAACTTACTCAAAACGCAGGCTAGTCTGAACACTAATCTGGAGTTTTACGACTCAATATCCCAACATTAATCGACATAGATCGTGATAAAAAACTTTTTAATTTCATGACCCAGCGATCTCTATTATCTCCCCCGCCCTTACCCTAGTCAGCGCATAAGCAGCATCACCAAACAATCGCCCATACACCTGCAACTGCAAAGCGTAGCTTTGCCAAACGCTTTCAGCATCTTTGGTCAAAGCGCCAGACTTGTGATCAATAACAACTGTTGCATCGGGCGTTTTCACGAGGCAGTCCACCTGCCCCACAACCACCTCACCGCCGGCACCGTCACGACCCATCACCACCTGCTCTACATAAATCTGTGCACTGCCGGGGCTCTTCTCAAAGTGCCTGCGTATCTGCTTGGCCAGTTCCTGCAACTGATCCAGGTTTTCAGTGCTAAGCCCTTCAGCCTGCATCGCTGCCTGCACCACAGGTGATTTCAAGTGCAATTCATGACCCGCCAAGGCTATTTCAAGTACACGGTGAATGGCCGTACCCAGTTTGTTCAATGGGCTTCCTGTTGCAAAGTCAATGGGCTGCGAAATGGTGCTGACCTTGCAAGGCACTGCATGCGCTTCACCCGCTTGTAACAAGGAAGGTGACACCTGCGCGCGAAACCGTTCTTCCTGCACTGTGCGCGTTTCAATAGCCAACCGCCCATGCGCCTTGGCTGGGGGGCGCAATTGAATGATTGGTTCCACAATTCGCATTGGTGAGTAATTCAATACATCCACCAAGGCCTCAAACTCTTGCCCTGAAATGAAAACCGATTTCTCTATCACCTTGAAATCAGTCAACTGGGCGAGCAGTTGAATACGTCGTTTTGATTTGGATTTTGAAGACAAATGGTAAGGAAGCCATTCCAGTACCAGTTGGTCGCGCGGTCGGCTCAGTGCCACATACAGTTCACGCAATGAAACTTGATTGGCCTCAAGGCGAAGCGACTCCAGCAAGGCCTCGCGCTTGGCATCAAAATCGTAATCTGGCGAAAATTCGATTTGGCTGTTTTCAATGATTGAATCAAAATCATTGAAATCCAGATAGCCGATTGAGGCATCAGGAACTCCCACTGTGGGTGATTTGTCCATACCGGCAACTACCACAATCGGCCATTCCCGCCCCTTTGACTTGTGCCAGGTCGTCAATTCAATGGCATGCTCGTCGTTGTAATTCGCCCGTGGACACAAGTCGTCTTTTCGTTGTGCCTTCAGGAAATGCAACCAACCAATAAAGGTGCCGATGCTTTTCCCGTGAAAACCTGCAGCGGCCAGGGTTTCAGCATGCGCATCCGAAAACTCGCGTGCCAAACCAATCAACTTGAACAGGTTGGCTCGCGCCTGCGCATGGTCGGGCCAGCGCGAAGCCAAATCAGTCAGTCCGCTTTCTTCCAGCATGGCCTCGACCACATCCTTCATCAACAAAGTGGCTGTGGACTTTCGCAATGCGTCAATGGTTCGGAATATCGGCAAATGGAGCAAACCTTCGCCCAACAATGCACTCACCGCCTCTTCAAGTGGCATGCATTCGAAGTCTGATGTTGCAACCATCAACTGAGCATGCTTGTCGCTGGGGTTGGCAATCAGCGCCAGCACTTGAATCGCCAATTGCACCTCGTCGGTGTCGAACCAGTCTTGCCGCTGCAAATTGACAGACAAACCGACTTTTTCAAATTCCCTGGCATACACCGCCAACATGCCGTTGGTAGGGCAAAGCACAGCAATGTCTCCGCCTTTGAGGGGGCGTGGCAAACCTGTTCGTCGATCAATTGCCATCAGCCCAGATTGCAACTTGTGTTTAAGTACCTGAGCCATATTGCTGGCGCGCCACACCAATTCAGAAGGGTGAATGACATCGTCATCCTCACCATCCTTCTTTTTGTTTTGGTCGGGCTTTTGCCTGAACTCCACCACATGCAGTGGCTTCAGCGGTGAAGGCTTGCCCTTCGCCTCAAGCGGATGGTAATTGGCGTTCATGCCTTTCTCACCAGCAAGGCCCAGGGTCAATGCGTTGATTACTTCCATCAATTTGGGTTGTGACCGCCAGTTCGATTCAAGGCTGCTGACCGAAACATCAGGATTTTGGATCAGTGCTTCGAACAAACGTGGATCAGCCCCCTGAAAACCCATGATGCTTTGCTTCACATCACCCACCAGTATGCTGGGCACACCCGAACCAATCAGGTGCCACAAGAAAGCAAACTGAATCGGGTTGGTATCCTGAAACTCATCCACAACCACCATGCGGATGCAGTCGAGCAATCGTTGCCTGCTTTCGGTATTGCGCAAAGCCTGCTCCGCATGGGCAACCATGTCCGTAAAGTCCAGCAATGCCGACTTCTTCTTGCGGTCGGAATAACCCGCCAAGGTTTCTGAAGCCCCTTTAAGCAGTCCCCCGAAATGTCGGCTTGCATGGGCCAATGGGCCCGGGTGCACAGCAAAATGGGCATCCACTGTCTGTTTCAGAGAGGTCGCCAATTCCGCATACCGTTCATATCCCGGCTTGTCTTTTGATCCTTTGAAGGTGATTTTGATCGCCGACAATTCTGCCCACAACGCCCAATCCGTGAGCAAGGCCTCCAACTGGGTGGCCCGTTCCAAAGCCCGGTAGCTTTGTTGAAACGCCTTGCGCGCACTTTCCGCTGTAATCTGGAAAATTTCAATTGGACAGTCCGGAAACTCTTTAAGCAACGCGACTACGCAGGAATGAACAGATTTGGCCATGTCCTGTGGAGAGCGTTCATGGTCGACTGTGCCGTATTGTTTTTCAATCCACTTAACGCTTCGGTTTAGAAATTCAGTCTCAGCCGAATGTCGGCCAGTGCTACGCAGCAAATCAATAAACTGTTGTAGGTGTTCCCGAAACACTGCTTCTGCAGAAACAAACTTTTTGCCTTTCATTCTGGTTTTGTAACCAAAGGTTTCAAGGGCATTCGACATGTCGGTCAATGCTTCAGAACCAACCATGGAAGTTCGTATCAGTTGGGTTTGCTCATCTTCATTCAACATGCGTGACGACAGTGGCAAGCCCAGATCAAAAGCCAATTCTTTGAGCAAGCGAAAACCGAAAGCATGAATGGTTGAAATGTAAGCTTCTTCGACTTGCTGCGCTTCCTCAAACAAACCCTCTTTCAACAACACCGCCCGAATTCGGCCTTTCAATTCCGAAGCCCCGGCTTCAGTGAAGGTCACCGCCACCAGGTTTTCAGGGCTCAACTCTCGCGACTTGATTTTTTCAAGCAAGGTTTGCGTCAATGAATAGGTTTTACCGCTGCCCGCCGAAGCAGAAACCGCTTTGATTTGTGAGTTCATTGTCCGTCCTCCTCCTCGTCATCTTGAGCAGCAATATCTCGAATGATCGACCGCTGAATGATGGGTGAAAGGGAATACACGAACTGACCAAAACCCAGTTTCTCGTACAGCTCGATTTCCGACTCCTTCACCATCGCAACCCTGCCATTTCTTAACTCATCAAACCGAGTTTTAAGCCAGGCCATGGCTTGAGAGGACACATCCTGACTCCAGGCCATTTCACCCACGCCCGCACCGTGCGGGCTTACCTTATTCCAGCCATTGATCGCCTGTTCTGGTTTGTAATTCGATGTGGCCAAGCGGTCCTTCAAAGTGAAGTACAGCACACCGTTCAATTTTTTCAGATTTGCGTGTCGTGCTTTTTCTGTGTCTTCCGGTTTTTTTGGGCCACCCGTCTTGAGCATTTCCTGATACAAACTGGCCTGCAAATCCACTTGCGCCTTCATGCGTTTTTCATACTTGTCGGCCTTGGCCGTTTTGAAGTCGACCACCAATACACCCTGATCAGGCAAGGATATGACGCAGTCGGTTTGACCATGAATGGGGTGACCATCAAAAGTGCCTTGCAACCAAAGCTCAGGGGCAACAACGCGCGCATTCAATTTGATCAACAGGTCGGCCCAGGCCTTCGCAGCGCTGATGACCACCGCCAACAAATTGTTGCGCTCAACCTGCCAAATGGCAGTGTTCAAATAAGGGGCTTTTTTCTTGATTGCATGTTCGAACAAAGCGGGGGCTTTGGCATCAATCTCCGCATGGCTCGGTACGAGGGCAGCATCACCTGTGAACAATGCTTCCAGCACATCGTGAGCAATCAGCCCACTGGTCATGGGTGTGAAACCATCCGGTTCCCAAACTTTGGGATCTGCGCCAATTTGCTTGAGCAACCACCCCAATGGGCAAATCAGCAAATCATCCAGTGCGCTGGGCGACTGCGGTTTCACCACCGTTTCCCATTCACCAGTGGAATTATTTTTGGTTTGTGACGTCCACAAGCCAAGCAAATTACGATTCAGCTCGAGATCTTGTGGTTCAGGTTGATGCCTCGCGGTCCAATCAATGGCGTCTGGAGTCTGCTTTAGTCCTTCAATGCCCTGCCTGTCGTGCTCGTTGGCAAGATCCAGAATCAGTGTGTGCGGATCGTCCAGTTGGCCAGCGACCACTGCCAGGTCGATCAGCGATTCTGACGGCTTCAACTCATCCCCCAACTCATTGAATGAAGGAATGATCAGGGTGAGTTTTCTTCGGGCTCGGGCCAATTGATTGCGAAGCATTCGTTTGGCAAATGCACGTTGATGACGCTGCAATTCCAGTGTTGGAACAACGCATGCCAACTCGTTCCATTCTGAATCGGACAACACCACCGGGTTGGAGCTGACTGCCGGGAATGAACCAGCAACAAAATCCATCACATAGAGAAATTTGTAACCCCGCCAGGCATGGCTTCCCTCATACACCACAGTAACCCCATCCAGAAACACGGCTTGGCGCACGGTGACATTGATGGGGGTCAATTCGATTGATTCGATAAGGGCATCATAGGATTTTGTAACGTCCAAAGCGTCCGATATTACTTTTGCAAACAGACTTTCTGTGTTGACCAACTGTTGATCATTCAGCCCTTGCATGTTCAACTCAGATTTCAAAGTGATCAATGCGTCAGACAAAGCAGGCCGAGGCAAATCCTGATTGAACAACTCGATCAAATTCAAATGCTTTTGCCGCAACCCCTTCGGGGGTTTGATATTGAAACCGTAACGATCAATACTGGCTGCCAATTCATACCCTGTGTCTGCAGACCAAGGCATCAATGGATTGGTCAACAAAGACTTGACCGCCAATTTGGGCGAAGCACCACTAAACATCATCAGCGCATAGCGCAAAAGCTCACCGGCCAGGTTGCGTTCATGCGCAATGTATTCCAGGTTGGCCAGTTGAAGCCCTGCCCTTTCGAATACCCGTTGTAACTGGGCATATGAATCAAATGATTGGGGAAGCAACACTGCAAAATCGGCCTGGGTTAATGCCGAATCGGAACTCAGTACTTGCTGAATCATGCCTGCCAGTACTTCAATACATTCAATGCGGTCGCGACACTGAATTACCTGCACACTGCTGTCACTGGGTTGCCATTGCGTACTTTTATCCAGCTCAGTTTGGTACAGGTGTGTTTGCAATATGAGCAGGTTGCTGCCGACGGTCCCCATCGCGCTCGCTGTGTTTTCATCAAAGGTATTCAGTGCACACAGGTAGCTAGCAATTTCTGCATTGGCATGAATGGCCGTTTGGCAATCTTCATCCAGGGTACGCAGAAACTGTTTGATCAGTTGACCACGTTGGTTAAACCGGGTGCTGCACAGCACCTTGATGGGCGTAATGGGCGCGTGTTTGCAACGAATCACTTCAATCGTCTTCTGTAGCCATTCAGGCAGGCAGCGACCGGCGTAGCTTGCTTCAAACAAATGCTGCATTTCTGCCAAACGGGTTTGTACGCGCGGCGTATCGGAAAACCCTTCCCAAGCCTGGCCTTGATGGTCTCCTGAAGCCAAAAACACTTTTTCCATGCACTGGGACAGGGTGGTGGCGACTCCACCCGGATCGTGCTGTGCCGATTTTGCCCAAAAGGCGTCGGGAAACTCTTTCAACAGGCTTTCAATACTTCTCGTGTCTTGGTCTTTGGCATAGAGATCCAGCAAGCGCTTTTTGTGGGCCAGCTCGACCAGCTCATCCAATGTACCTGCCTGTCCGTAAACCACACCACATTCGTCAACCAGGTGTCGGCGCAAGCCCCTTGCATACTCTTTGTCCGGGCAAAGAAAGAAAACATGGTGCTGCGGCAAATCGAAAAGTGTTGTCATTTGGATAGGATGAAAATGTAATGGCAATAGCAACCAATTAACCCGTCACAATAAATTATTGATTAAGTCAAATAATAGTCGCTTTTAATAGTACGCCTGCTCAAGTGAATGTTTGTCGCTTTGTGCGTTGTCTTGACTCAGAGAAAGTAAAAAACCAATAAAGTCTGGCTTGCTTTAATCGGTGCTTTGAAATCGCCGCCACACGGGTAAATGCAGGTACTGCACACCATATTTGTAATTTGAATGGCCGTTTAACACAGCAGCCAGACGAAATTCAAAATTAGAAACAGGAATACGAATTTCTGATTTCTCAAGCACCGTATTCTTGATGTCTTGATGAAACTCAATCGGCCGCACACAGGCGGTGTGAGCTATGCGAGATTTCACATCCACCAACACGGATCCCAAATAGGCGAAAGCAAGCGGAAGTTGCCCGACACAAGGCCAATCGAGCTCCTCGCTCACTGGGCGCATTTCAATGAAAAAACCGGTGTGCATGGCGCAACCAGCACCAGCCAGCCATGAGTCAGTCACTTGTATTGAACGGCTTTTCTCGAAATTTCTTGCATCACGCTCAAATGGGGCATTGATGTAGCCGCAGATTGATACCTGTTCCATGTACTCTTTCAAGTACGCTCTCGGGCTGTGAAAGGTATTCCACTGATACACATGGCGAAACTCGTGGCGCAGCAGCCGTTCGGAATAACTGCTGGCGCGAATAAACACCAGGTTTCCAAAGGTTAAACCGGCTGTGGTCGAATTCAATAAGCCGCTGTTTTCCAGAATCAAGCCCAATACACCATGTGTGGGCTTTGGGATTTCAGCCAGTTCAACCACTTGAATGTGCTGGGGGCACAGCACACCCGATTGTTTGGCCCACTCCAGTTCGGTTGGGGACAAGCTTCTCGCCTGCCCCTGTGTGGCAGTGGCCAACTGGCTTAAGAAGTGCTCTGCGGCAATTGCGATTTCATCCATTCCGGCATTCATCCCGTCAATTCAACAAGATGCTGCTGGGTAATTCCGCTGCTGGTTCAGGCAAACCGTCTGCTGCCTCAAGTACTTCCCGAAAGTGATTCACCCCAGCCCTGACACCGCTTAAAAGGTCAAGCAAATGGATTGCGAATTCGGTGGTGTGCTGATAGCGACACTCCGCAGTCACCCACACAATTGGCTTGCTCTGTCGGTCTACACAGAAAGCCTTGGCCACTTTGATATCGGTATTCACAGCATTGCAATACCTGTAGGCTTGCTCAAAAACCTCCAGTTGAGGGGCAATGTTGATGGCGCACAAGCGAATGAATGTGGGGTCATTGTCATCAAACCGAAGGTAGTACACCCGACCTTCCCATTTAAACTTGATATCGCCATCGTCATCCAGTTCGGGGCGAAACCCTTCTTGAGCCAACGACTCGACCATGTCGTGTGCAGAAATTCGCGGTTCTTCTGAATACGGTTTATTCACTGCTGTTTTTACGGCCATGGTTCCTCCCTCAGGTGTCATTGAACAAGTGGCAGGAGAAACTTTAAAGGCATGTGCGACTTAATGCGTCGCACTTGAATAGCTGACCATAATATTACCGCAAATCACAACATGCTCAAGTCTGCTCCAATTGCTCTTTCACCAACGCAGGTTCCAATACCCTGATTTGTGATCCAAACCCCTTTAACCACCAAATCAGTTGCTGGGTAAACGGCACAGATGCAGTCAAAACGATTTCACCATTGCGCTCTTCAATATGCTGGTCAACCGACAGTTTCGATTCCTGCAAGTGCTTGGCAAGGTGTTCGCCCACAATGGCCTTCAATTCAACGATTTGGCCATTTCCAAAATCAGCAAAACCTTCATCGAGATATTTGCTTAATTTGAACCCTTTGGGCTTTTCACATTTCACATAAGTGCGATGGGCGCTTTGAATGCGGTTCATGGCCAACAATCGAATGTCGGCATAGCCCTTGAATGTGGTTACCACATACACAATCCAGCCACGTTGAATAATGCCCAAGGGGTTGATGACATAGGTCTTCGATTGATCCTTCTCCCCATCCTTGCTGCGGCTTTTGTAATTGATTTCAATTTGCTCGTCGCGCAACAACGCGTCATACAACGCCACTCGGACTTGCTCATCAATAGTTGGGGCAATCAATGGCTGCATGGGCAACTTTACCGCTATCTTGTTTCGCCAACTCGACAAATCGTTGTCATGCTGTACCGCATCAAGCACTTTCTCAGCTTCCTGATTCAGATCGGTCAGGGTAGAAGACAACATGGAAGGCAGCAAATCACGCAGAGTCATTGACGCCATAACAGTCAACAAGGCATCGGATACAGACATATTGGGCGCATGAAAACCAGACGACAACTTCGACCAGCTCCAAAGATACGGCTGCTGGGTGTCGTCCAAAACAATTGGAAAACCCGAATCGGCAAGACTGATCAAATCGCGCTCGACAGTGCGTTTGGTCACTTTAAAGCCCATATCAGCCAGGCGCTGATGCAAATCACCAGCAGAAATGGAAGCGGGTTCTTTGGGAATCAAGCGCAACATTTCCCAATGGCGTATCAATGTACCTCGGGTGTCTTTGGGCATGGGTCAACTCGTGTCAGAAACTTGAAGTGTTGAATATGGTACGACGAATCGAGTCGCGCAAATCAGCGCGTTCTCCATGTATCCTGTTGAAGATAAAAATAGCTGTTCAATCACAAAGGAAATACTTCAACATGGTGTGCCGTGTTTTCCCCTCTGATTTCGAATTAAATCAAAGCGCCATCACTTCGGCTGCAATGGCCCGAGAAATTCAAACCCTTAAAACTCTCCAGAATGGATTGAGCGATTCGTACAGTGTGTTTCACTCTGTTCATTGGACTCGGGTACTCGATTCAAAATCACGCGCACTCGGTGAAATTGATTTCATTGTGATGAACCGAAGTGGCGAACTTCTTCTGATTGAACAGAAAACAGGGCCTTTGCTTGAAGCTCAAGGCGACCTTCTGAAGTCCTACTCACCGAACCAAGCAGCAAAATCGATCACTTTCCAGTTGTCGCGAAACCAGGATGGGCTGCTGACCAAATACCGGAAGCTGCACAACACGCTGCTAAACACCACCAATGTACTTTACTGCCCCGACTACAAGATCCTTGAAGCCAAGGTTTCAGGATTAGACAGAAACCAGATTATTGACAGCAGCGAGACTGATCTGCTGTGCCAGAAATTGATGAAACTGCTACCGGGAGGCCAACCCAGCAATGAAAGCAAGCAGATTGAACGCTTTCTGAAAAATGAATTGCTGATTCAGGAAGATCTGGTTCGAATTTCAGGCGCGCACAATCAGCTAACCACCCGAATTGCAGGCGGGCTTTCGGGATGGGTTGCTCGGCTAACGCTTGATCCTTATAAATTGCGGGTTCAAGGCACAGCAGGTTCGGGCAAAACACAACTGGCCGTGCAAGAAATAAAAGTGGCATGTACCAAAGGCCTGAAAGCTTTGTATGTGTCTTTTAACAGGCCGCTTGCCCGGCATATGAAAGAAATTTTCGAGGGTGAAGCGAATGTCACTTCGCTGTTCAGTTTTTGCGAAGAGCTGGTTCGTGCAGAAGATTCCGACCTGGCCAAGAAGCGCGGCTACGTGACCAATAGCCTTGATGATCTGTTTGAACTGGCTGCATCGATTGACCCACCAGAATCCGCCAAGTTTGATTTGGTGGTAGTGGATGAAGGCCAGGATTTCACGCAACAGCAGGCCGACTTTTTAATCTCTTGGGCAAAACCATTGGGGAAAGTGATCTGGCTGGAAGATCCCGTTCAAAACATTTACCAGAAACCCAGAGTCAGCCTTCCGAATTGGGCATTGATTAATGCGCCAGTCAATTACCGAAACCCCAAACCAATAGCTGAGCTTTTACACCTGTTACTCACCCGAATTTCGCCGGAAAGTGGTGATGGGCTAGGCTGTGCAAATCCGTTTGAGGGCTTGCCTATTAACTACCTGCGGTATGACAAAACTAACGGCACCGACATGAAACGTGCTACGGAGTCTGCCATTGCAAGTTTCTTGAGCAAAGGGTTCAACGCCACTCAAATTTCAGTACTCAGTTTCAAAGGCCAGGCTAAATCTACTTTATTGGCTTTTGACAAGCTCAATGGCCTGGCACTGAAAAAGCCGATCATTAACAAGGTTGATGAATACACCACCGGCGAACTGGAAACAGACACACTGTTTCGTTATAAAGGCCTGTCAAACTTGGCCATTGTTCTCACAGAGGTGGAGTTTGAAGAATTGAACGAACGGGTCGCTCGCCTGCTGTTCGTGGGCGCATCCAGAGCAAAGCTTGCGTTGGCCATTGTTCACGATTCACCACTTGAAAAGACAATTTCGACCCAAGCGATCTAATACGACATAATTTGTCGTATTACCTGAGAAACTACAGCCCATAACTTCAAAAGGATGGGCAATAATTTGAATTGGTTTGAGCAACTTACAGGCTTTAAAGAAAGCAGCTTTGAAGAAACCCAAAGTCTTCTGCGCTTTGAGGGAGATACCGTGTTTTGCCCCAGCAGTGGCAAACGCTATGAACTGGGGCGCTTTGAAATGGCATCCTTGGCAGATCTTCGACAACGCGTTCAAAATCTTGGCGCTGCATCTGCCGAAAGCGGCGTGAGCACCCAAATCAGCGTTGTGCACGCCGACGCCTATCAATTGCATACCCAAGCGCAGGCCAAAGGCGCTGTTATTCAAGCAGCCTCGCAATTCAACCTGCTTGAAATGACATCCCCGCATGTCACGCCCGAAGACGGGGTGACCCGCTATCAACACGATTACACACAAGGGCCCGCATGCGCCATGGCTGCCGGGCCAGCCACACTGTTCCGATACTACGGTATTTTGGTAGATGGTCGAAAAGGCCAAACGAGCACGCGGCAAGTAAATACGCTTGCGGATTTGATCAAGGCACTGGGCATTGCAGGTATTCAAATGCGAAATGGCTACGCCATGATTTCCAGTGAAGTACTGCGCGCATTGAATCAAAAACTGCAAATGGTAAACGCTGCGCGGCGTGAGCAACTCAAGGCGCTGCTGAAAGTGGGTGTGCACTGGAACACCCAAGTGACAGCCAAAGGCGCAGCCCGGGATCAAAAAGTAACGCAGGTATTTTGTTCAGCGCTGCCAATTGCCTACAACCAGGAACGGTCCACGGAATTGTGGGCGCCGTTTGCACAACTTGTGCTTGAAGCCTGTTACGAGGCCACGCTGTGCGTGGGGGTATTGAACGCAAGGGAAACCGGCAACCCCCATGTATTCCTGACACGGGTTGGTGGTGGTGTGTTTGGAAACCCAGCGGCCTGGATCGACCATGCAATTGACCTGGCCGTCGAAAGAACCAACCTGAACGGGCTGCACGTGGTGCATGTGCAGCGATGATTAAAACGTCAGGTACACATCCAATCTGCGTGGACTTTGTCGCCGTACCGGGCAAACCATCAATTCGATTTGGCATGACATTTTGCCCAGGCAAAGTACAAAGCCGCGCCGTGACTGGTCAATGGGCAAGAAATCTTGCCCAAGACCTGCTGCGTATTCGTGATGAATTCAATGTGCGCAGGCTTGTATGCTGCATTGAAGATCACGAATTTGAGCAACTCCAAGTTCGACCGATGGAGCGATTGTGTCAACAGATGGGTGTCGACTTTTATGCCCTGCCAATTCCAGATGGCGGAACGCCCTCATCACAAACAGAAGTCCGGTTCAGGAGTGAGCTTTCACGCTACCTGGAAAGCACCAAAGAAAATGGCTTTACCGCTATTTTCTGCAAAGGTGGCCTGGGCAGAACAGGCTTGATAACGGCCAGCCTTTTGATTGAATACGGCCTGTCTGCAGAGCAAGCAATCGAACTGGTACGAACAGCACGACCAGGCGCAATCGAGAATTGTCAGCAAGAGCAGTTTGTTGAGAATTACGTGCCCAGCGGGGTGACAGCGCAGATGCCCTTGCGACACAACTACATCCACGACTACCTATTCGACTCACACACTTGGGGTGAGGAAAAAGAGAGCCTCAGCTTTGACCAAATGAGGAACAGGATTCAAGTTGGATCTTGGGATGATTTTCTGGAAATGCCTGAGAGGGTCGGCCTGAATTCCAGTTTAGATTGGCCTCATGAACAGTTGGCTTGCCATTACCTGATTGAGTCTTTGCATGCACCACGCAGCAACTTGATGGAACGAATCACCCTTCCATTCCCTGTACGTATTGGTGAGTACCGCATTCCTGTGCATGCAATTTGTGCCGTACACAGAGGCCGAGCATCCCGCGAAGGGATGGCAATTTTTACCCTGAATCAAAGCCTTGAAAAACACCAGTCCATTTCGGAATTCAAGGAGCGGTTGATTCAGCAGGGGATTTTTATGGGGCAAGGCACGGTGACGCGGCCTGCCGAGGATGCAAAACCTCACGACAAGCTTGAACCCTTTGTGATGATTGGTCCAATTGCCCTGGAAAAAGCAAAAGCATTTGCCAAGGAACACTTGGTGGACAACTTTGTATTCACCAGCACCCTGAGGTTAACGAAGCTGGTTTTTACGGAGCATAGCGACAGAACTGAACCATAAACATTACACCGGGGAATGAAATGGAAAATAACCGCGATCGCTATTACAGAATGAAAGTGCAAGAAATAGAAAAGGCACAACACAAAAAGTCAGACCAAGAAGCTACGACGATGTTTGTCTACATCGCTGCTGTGGGCATGGCTTTATTGCTTGTCTTGGTGCTGTTAAGCCTTGGTGTACTGTTTGCCACTTACATCAGCCTGTTGCTGGAAAAAGGCATGCCTGTGTGGGCAGCGTGGCTTACTGCCATAGCATTCACAGGCGCAGTGGTTGGCATGCTCCACCTCGCGGTAATGAAAAAGAAGAATTTGACAATTGCCATTTATGTGGCAATTGTGTGTGGCTCATCCACCGCCTTGTACTACTTGCCATCACTGCATGGTCATTTGTCCATGATTCACACCGTGTTGTACATCTTTACGCCGTTGGATGAACCAAAAGCAAACTGATACGGCTCACGGTTGGACTACTAGTGTCTAGTTAATTCGGGGCGATTCATGGTACTCATTGACCAGAGAACCAAATTGTACGTATTGCATGACGGTTGGATCGCTAGAATCGAAACCCTGAGGGGTTAACACCCTAACATCGAGAAAATTCATCTCTTTAAAAAATCGACTTTCATCACCAATATCTCGGTGTAAGCGACTCAGGTCATTTACCACCAGCACCTTGTAACCTCTGTCGCAAAGTGCTTTTGGCATGGCCGGATACGTCGGCCTAAAAGTATTTGAGTCACTCATGTGTTCATCAACAAAAGACTCGACTATTTCGATACCGTTTTCCGCTGCGAAGACTTCGCAATTTCTGCGCTGTGCGTCGATAGAAGATGAATCCTGACGCTCTGTACTGAATCGGTAATATGCGATGGCCTTAATCATTTTTTTGCTCCAATTTGGTTGTAAAGTTCGTCGACATAAACTCATTAATTACAGCAGTGGTGTAAACAAGGCCAAGTCAGGGCACTAAACGTTGTCCAATTTTGGAAAGCTATGCGAAAAGCAATTCCGAATCTTCAGCCAGATCACCGACCACGGGTCAACAGTGGCGCTCAAGTTGTTTGCTGCAATTTGAAACTGTCGAGGAAAAGCTGCCAAGAATTGAGGCAACCACGGGCGCGGTGGTTGTGAGCGCCTTCTGCGCTCGAATCGTGCGAAGTTAATCGCCAAGCAGGAATGGTGGGTCGCCCTACCCCACCATTCTGACCTCGAAATCTAGCTTAATGGTATGACTTCAAAACTGTATAGCGACACTTTGAAAGTAATGAGCGAGTCAATTTGTGGCCCACTTCAGCCCCGTCTCCTTAGATCTGCGCAAACCTTGCGCTCAAATGCATCTCGACAGATAAAAGTCACCTTCACACTAGCACCTGGGAATCCAGTCAAAACACTTTGTGGATTGGACCGGATAGATTCGAGCCAGTACAAAAGGCGATTGTAGTCGCTTTGGTTTTTACCACTTCGCTCAACTTCTATCCAATACCAGGCCTCAAAGTGATGCACAAGGACGTCTGGGACCTTACCATCCCTTGTTTAGATAGGGACAGTCTCCCCTAACCAGTTCGTTCTCTGTGGTGACCTCACACCCAACCAACCATGCAGAAATTGCGATTTCGTTTGATATGCAGCGGTGCCGGTAATATCCAATGCTGTGAGCCCTGAGCAGATCTTTTCCTGACTTTGCCTCTACCCCAGTTTGCCGATGAATATCAGCACCACGATGAGAATGACTGTAGACAAGGGCACCATCAGGAGCCTTGGTCTGCAACAAGAAGCCGGACACCAGAAGCGAGCGGATTGTTCTCTGGGCCATTCTCAGCGCGCCGCTGGTAGCTGAGGCTGGCTGAAAATCTGGTGGCTGGTTTGGATCGCCCAGCCGAGACGGTAGCGATACTTGGCAAGCGAGATCTCTCGTTCTTAGCCAGCCGAATCGATGTGTGAATTGAAGAATTTTGAGGCGATTCAGAATTGCGGTTTTGCGTGGGTTTTTTGTGCTCATGGCACCTCCTATTTTGGAGGTGTAGCCACTACTCGAAACAAACCGTTCTTTTGTTCAGGTGGGATGGGACAGCTAAACGAACTGCAAACTGAAACCGTCAACGGGATCTTTCGGGGCTGGACACCCCTTCGAACCCTTGCCCCTGCTGGACGCTGGGCATTCCGGACAGACAGGTCGCCCCTTTCGCCTTTCCTCTGCTAGCGCAGGTGAAAATGCGCGGGAAACCCATTCATCTCGCTTGCTGGACGCCGCTCAAACGTAATCCGTCTGTGCTGACCGCTCAGCGCTTACTTGAACGGGTTTCCCCACGCCTTACGGCTTGGTGCGACGGGGCGGTGCACCCCAACTTCCTGCCGACCCGTGGGCAGGTCTTTAGCTGGCTGGGGCCGCTAGCGAAAGCCGACTCCCCCCTTTGGAGAGACCTACTCCAATTGCAGGGAATTCACGGCAGCCTAAATTTTCGTGGTATAACGCAAAAAATACCAATGCATAACAGTTAAACAATTAAAAGTGTGAATATGAATATCATCTACAAATTAACAAAATACAGTAGCCTCTTTTTACTGACCGGATGTGCCACAGTTCAAACGCCCGCAGAGAGAGAAGCCCGGTCATTTATCAACACTATGCAAACGATTCAAAGCTCTCACGAGGCATGCAGAGAAAAAATTAAAGATATTTATCCAACTGAATACACGTACTCGACTACAAAAATTGCTCCATCTAAAAAAAATCAACCAGAGTTTTACAAAGAAGCGTTATATCGAAACACAACTCTTTCGGAGGATGAGTCAATTGCATTCAGTAAATATTCTTTAGCGAACAGTGAATGTCTGACCTCAACAATCGATAGAATTAGTATGACCAATCCATATTTTGGCGAACCGGTTGCCGATAGGTTTTTAAGTTATCAGACTTTCACACTCGAACTTTTATCTGGAAAAATATCAGTTTCAGAATTTTTAAACAAACAAGAATTTAAAAATGAAATTTTTCGATCAGAGATGAAAATTAGATTAGATAGCTATAAAAATGGTCTTGTTGAACGCGATCAAAAAGAAAGAGCCGTCGAATTTAGCAATCGTATGAACGCGATTTCTAAAGGCCTTCAGCAAATTAGCAACCAGCTAAATGAGAACTACAAAACTCAACTCCAGAGTTTAAATAGAGGAAATAACTCCACTTGCGTGATTAATGGAAATATTATCAATTGCTTCTAAACAGAATTTTATTTTTGAGCTTTTTTGGATTGACACTTTGTGGCAATCTCAATGCGCGAACCTATGACTACTACAGTGGAGACGCTGCGCCTACCTCTGGCGGTACATTCGGCTTAATTATAGTATGCGTGGTGCTTGGGTTAATTATTGCAAGTGCCCTTCGCTCAAAAGATGGACGAAAGGGACTAGGCGCAGTTTTAGGGATTTTGACATTCTTGTGCCTTGGAGCTTATATCGGTGTTGAACTCACAAAAGAATATGGAAAAATGGTAGGGGCAGCGTCAGGATTAGTGGTTTATTACATCGGCTACAAAATTTTCACTTAAAAATCTTTTATTTTTCAATAAATTTTTTTACAAACTATGAAATCTATCCACAATATCTATGATCAATGCAAAGACAAAAAACACCAACTACAGTAAACGCTGCATTTCTTTTCTGATCAACCAAACTGAGATTGCGATCTTTAGGTAGTAATTTCAAAGCCACCCCAACTCTGACAATTAGTTCTTGTAACTTTGACAATCCGCCACCATACCCCCCTCACCGTATCTGCTCTCGCCAAAACCTCGCTGTCTTGAGGCATCAAAAAAGCTCTGGCGCATGACTCCGTATGATGTCAGGACAAACCCCAACACAGAGGTAACCACCCAAGCTACCAACAATATCAATCTGAAACCTTCAAACATATCACTCACCGTTTGAAACTGTAACGAAGAATCACGTCAAAGAAACAGTTTGTCTCGAAGACTACCCTTCTTCGTTTACTCATTAAAACACAGGTCATAATCTAATAGATTAATGTCAAATCTTGCCCCCGCTACCAAACAATATCAAGCACTTAGCCCAGTTCACAAGACTTGGCTTTTTGTTTTGTGCTCGGCGTGTAGCCGCTATGTAGACGGTCAGAATCAATATTAAAAGTACCCTGCTGGGTTTGATTCCGTTTGATTCTGAAATCAAAAGCCAGCCCTCAAGCACTACTCAAATAGCTAGTGGCCCGCCCAATCCCCCGCTTCAATTTCAAGTTTTATCAAGTCCCCAGAATCTCAGGTTTTATCAGGTTCCACATTCCCAGCCACCGCCACGCCTTTGGCGCGCTGAACCTTAATATTTATGAACAGGCAGCCACGAAGGCTAACAAAGGCTAACAGGGCAGCAAGGCTGGGGCTGAATGGGCAAATCCATACCACCGGAAAAGCGAGCGGAAATAATGCGGGCAGCCCAGCAAATACCCGCAACAGGCAAGCGTTTCAGGCAGGCTTAAGCATCGGAAATAATGGTAAGGCTTCTTCGTTAGTGCGGTATTTCACAACTCGGATAAAGTCTCTATGACTCAAAACAACTCTGATTCCACCTATCATGGTCTGGTAGTGGTGCAAATCTGCAATCATCTTGTCTGGAAGAATGCGCGCGAGTTAATCGACTCTGATTTGGTTTGCTTCTATGACGGTGACTTATCCAAGGTTCTGACCGTGGAAGAATATTTGAAGTGTCCAGATAACCCCCCGGCCCGCTCTGCAGACAATCCTTTTAGTTTCCGGTCTCCTAGCGCCGATGTTTTGGATTGGGTCACGCCTTTGGAGCCTTGGGCTCTGTAGTTTCGGATGTGACCATACTTGCGCACCTATTCCCCGGGAAAGCGGCTTGTGATTGCCTTGCAGACATTATTCGACAGTGGCTTGCAGGCTTATCGTTTGCGCACCTTTTCCAACTTTTAAACCTGCACCAGCAAAGGGCATTACCGAGCAAACGAACCAAAATGGCCGTCAAAGCCGGCCACTGCTAAAGTAGGTAACCTTGTCACCTAAATACGGGCTGGTAACTTAACCCGCAGCACTTTACTGAATTGACTCTTAAATAAGGGTGGCGTTAGATTCCCACCTCTTCATTTATGTATCAATGAGTAAAAACATGAAAAAAACTATTTTGGTAAGTCTATTGTCGGTCGTCCTTGGCGCGTGCGCAACTCCTGCCGTGGTTCAGACAGTAAAGCCTGGAGACAGCGGTTTGTCCTGCGCTCAACTTCAAAACGAATTTGCAGATGCTGAGAAGTTTCGCAAAGAGGCTGCAAGCGAAAAAGGCGTAACTGGTGGCAACGTTGCACGAACCATTCTTCTGTGGCCCACTGTGATTGGAACGTACATGAACGCCAACGAAGCAATCGCAGCAGCTGATAATCGAAAGATTCATCTGGCAAATATCATGAATCAACAAGGTTGCCCAGTGCCGGCTTCCAACTAAATCATCAGATTTTTTTGCTGTTTCCTAGCTTTTACGAGTTAGGAAATTTTAGTAGCCGTGAGACAAATGGCTTCAGCCAGTGAAAGGCTCCTGGTTGAGGCCAACATGGTAGGGCTGGCAGGAGGAGGGGCGGACAGTTCAAGTGAAGCGAAAGCAGTTCACAAATGGCAGTGCCATCGCCATGCCCCACCCGCTCCTGAATATCCGAACAAGCCTCGATTAACCTCTCTTTTGAAAACCGTGAATGGGTCAGCAATAACCTTTTTCTTTGCAGATCATGGATGTCAAACAGGCGGGTGAAATGCGCCTGTAATTGGTCATACAAAGAGCGCGTTTTGCCTTCGACTAAATAGTGCAGAGTTTTCAACGACTGAAGCTTGGCCCTTTCGATAGCCTTCTGAACTTGAAAATCCCCACGAAACGAGAGATTAGTGAGAGGGTCACGCTTTACATGCTTACTCAATACCTGGATGAGCGTTTTGGGGTGGTAGTCGTCAAGGAACATTGCAACTAGTACCAGCGCAAGTCCAAGCTTCTCCGCGTCAATTACCCTGTTGTAAGCAAGTAAACAAGAGTACTGACCATCCTTAGGAACTAGTTTGATTGCGCTATTTTTCGACTGCAGTTGCTCTAGGCGCGACTTGTTCTTGATCAAAAGGCAGATTGCCTCATCAAGCTTAAGAAAGGCTCTCACCTCCGTCGAGACCAGCTGACAGGCACTCAGTAGGTTTTCGATACCAAGATCCAGATCGGCGGCCCCATAGGGAAGTCCGAAAACCTTTATGAAACGTGAGAATTCAGGCTCAGCGATTAGCTGATCAATTGACTCGTCTGCGAAAACCCTTGAATTGTCCATTTGCATTCCCTGCTGCCCGAAGGTCGTGAAAGGGAATGTTTTCACAGATTGGAAAATAGTGTTTTGGCTGAAAGTGCCCTTTTTTGGCACTTTCAGCAATGAACTCTTCTTAGCAACCCGTCAAAAAGAGATTTTTGAGTGTAGAAAATGCTCAAGATAAGCTGAGCGACTCATACCTAGGTTTAAGAATGTGCTCAAAGATCACAAATCGACTCTTTGTGCGCACTTGGGTTTTATATTGACTCATAAGTCTTCGGCTCAGTATTGACGCGGGGCACACACAACGATAGCCTTTCTAAATACGTTAGCGATAAAGCAGAGCTCACTATGAAAGACACAGTAATAAAGATTAGGACAAGTTCGCAGGTCTGCGATTTGATTGACGAAGCAGCTAAGGTTCAGGGCAAAACCCGCTCCGATTTTATGCTCGACGCAAGCATAGAAAAATCGCAGGTGGTACTGCTTGATCAGGTATTTTGTGGACTTGGAAATACGGCGTTCATCGAGTTTGTAGATTTAATTGAGACCCAATTTGCGCCGTCCGAAGGCTTTAAGAAGCTCATGTCTATTGAGCCTATTTGGTCCAAAGAGCTAGGAAAGTTTGAGCATTGACCCACTAATGAATATGCGACGCGAGCTAACTAAATACTCGTGTAGCACCTCACCCTAGGCCAACTTTGTTTATGCTGAAGAGTCTCCGGCTGATGCGTGTTTTCAACCCTAGATTTTCCAGCTACTGGACTACCCCGCCTATCGTTAGGCAACTGGTCTAGCTTGTTGTCCACTCCAACTAACGTTTAAAGATAGGAACTTAAACCTCATTTTGCTTGGCGATTAAGGTCCGATGGGCACCATTTATTATATGGTGCCTTACGCATATCTTCAAAATGATGACGGTGAGATTATTGAGCGTTCTACTGCTGCTACAGCCTGGGAACGACCTAAATCTCTCCAAGCATAAAAGAATTTTTCATGAGTATCACTTAATTTTTTATGAGTATTTGAGTGCCATTTCATCAAGTAATTCCAATATTTTGGTCCTCCATCCCATATGTCGTTGGCGATAGTCCACGTTATTGCTTCATTCCGACTAGAATGAATAATCCGATTAAAATTACAGTCAATTCGGTCTTGTATAAGCTTAATTCGCCATCCAATTCGCTGTTCGTCATAAAATACCAGGGCACTTGCAGGTCGTGACCCTTGATATCTCATGAAGCAAGTCTGAGCCAACGGGATTGAATCTCGAAGTTTTGAGTTGGACCAATCTATTTTGCCTAAAGACAGCCGTCCAATATGCGGCACTACTAAGCAATTACCTGTTCGTAAGGCTAATTGTTCAGTTAGATATCTAATGAAAATAATATGTTGTAAGTTGTCGTAAGAAAATGACATTCCAAATACGGTTGAAGCCATTTTTGGTTTGATTGAAAACTTAAATAAGTTTAGCAATTCAATTGTTTTTATGTATAGATCTATAAGGGAGTCTAGGTCTGAGTCACATTTTAATATCGTGCTAGATTCTAATAACTGAGAGCTTCCAGCTAACTCAGTCCATGCATTTTTGAATTGTTGATATGGAAACCGTTGACAATGTAACTGTCGTTGTAAGTTTGTCGATAGTTTCCGAGCAATTGTGTCTAGTCGCTCATCGGGAGTTCTGCAGAGTGCAGGTAACGCATCAGTGATAAGAAACTTTCGATTCGGTTGTGTCATTGTGACTCCTGAGAAAAAAGGGAATCCCGATGATTCAACACTTACTCACCCCTAAGTTCTGGTAGGGGCCGGCGTAGGAGATAGAGAATGCGCGTCGGGCTTATTTCTCTGAGTTGTTGACACTCCCTTTAACACTACCATGAAATTAGTTTGCTGGGGAAGGGCGATACGAATACATTTCAACATTAACTGAATAGCCCCGCTTTCCCTAGGCACTTTTTATCCTCACAATACGTGCAAGGAGAAATGTGCAATTCCCAAGATTCAATTCACTGAAGAACTCCGTCAAGAAGCCATCCGTCAAATTGTCGACCGAGGCCGCCCCGTGGCCGAGGTCTCTGCCGCACTGGGTGTGTCCACCCACAGCTTATATGCGTGGCTGAAGCAGTTCAAGAAACCTGTCGAAGTATCTGCTGCCGAAGAAGAGGTCAAACGCCTGCAGGCTGAACTTCGCAAAGTCACCGAGGAACGCGAAGAAATCTTTGATTACATCGAGGTTTTTTACAATCGAAAGCGCAGGCACTCGTTCACCAACGGGATGTCGCCTGTGGATTTTGAAAACTAATTTTTAACGAGACCAACGAGTGTCTAGTTAATTCGGGTCGATTCACTCCAGTTGTCTGGCCCACCCATCTGCCCTCGTATGGTCACGTCCAGAACAACCACCCCCAACGACGAGCAACTGACTGAAATACAAAAATCGTCACAAATTGAACACCACGATCTTTGCCCCTGCCAAGGCGTTGTACTCAACCCGAGTTCAGTAAAAAAATCAGTCAAACCATCTTCATCGGTCACCGGAAAAATATCAGCCTGGCAACTAACATGAGGACCCGTGAGCTCAACCTTAAAACCTTCGTATTGAATGGGACTGAACTTAATGAGGCGACTTGAACATGACGATTTGATGGAAAACGCTTTATTCAGCATAGCACCCCATTTATGACCAACTATTCATTTGATGAAAAGGTCAAGTCGATTCGAACTCATTTCTTTTTGATAAAAGATAAAGCGTACAAAAAAAGAAAAACAAAAGAAAGCAGAATACCAAAAAAAACTAAAGCAAAAATATAATTATACAAAACTCCATTTACATCAAAAACAAAAACAACAAGCATTAAAGAAAAGATAAAAACAAACGTGTAGTTATACAATTTACTCCACTTTTTTCTTTTATCCATTCATTCACCTAAAAATTTTATAATCTAAAAAGATCTTAGTTAGTGGGAACAGAAAGATCCAACTTGCCTGCTTTTTTCTGCTTCAGTTCCAGTGTCCTTGATTCTATTGGAAGGTCCTGAATCGTAACCAAACCCTCTGTATTGAATTTAAAGCCCTCTGGACATGGACCTGAGCAGTCATATACATAATCGATGGTCAGATCGAGTCGCTCAAATTTTGGCTCACCTTGATATGCCTCATAGTGTTGATAGATGTCAGCACGAGAAATTCGATCTTCAGACTTCAGCGAACGAACGATCAGCTTGGGTCGGTCTCTTCCATAGAAATTACCGATTTCCTTCAATTGCTTAGTGGTGGAGTTCTTACCATCCATCTCGTTTGACCCAACATATGCTCTGGCCGACACCTCCGCCAATTTTGGACATAAGGTTCTTTGATCGTCGAGTTTAAAACAGGGATTCCCGGCGAACGAAAAGTCACGATCTTTTTTTAGGGACATGACTATGTTGAGCCTAAGCTCGTTCTTGTCATTTGAATCAAGGTACATAGGCACCACAGGGACACCCAGCATCCCAAATGAATAAAATCGTAGTGTAGGTACGATGGAGACCTTCAACAGAACATCATTCAGTTTTACTGATTGGAAGAATTCATCGGATGCCCCTTGGGTGGAATAGACATCATTGACTTGATAAGTGGAACAGCCACCGAGAACCAATACAAAAAGAACCACAAAGGACTTCAAACAATGTGTCATGAATTTTTCCCTCTTCTTTTTTCTTAAACTGAACCTGTAGTGGTTAGATTTCTGATCCTTCTACATGAAGCTACCTAGGACGCTACAATTGGACAAACCCAACAGGCACCCCTCGAATGCGGGGTAACACTTGCCCTGAAGTCCATCGAACGCATTGCCGCACCTGGTTTTGAAGATAGTCGCCCTGAACACAGCAAGAATAAATGAATCAGATCACTTGCAGTAGCTGATTGGTTAAATTAAATTTTGAATCCAGCGTAGTCGGAATTTGCTGTCAAGTAGGTTTGTTTTGGGATCTACGGTAGCAACTTCTAAATTTAAACCACCCAAGATTGCAATAATCAATGGAATTTGGGCACACATTGACGCTTTGAACACCGTTTGGACCAATGATCCAAGGAAGTAGCCAAGAACAATGAACGAGAAATTATCGGCCGCGGAGAAGCGTACTTATCAAGTGTTAAATATTGTAGGCTTGACCGTACTTTTTTTGGCCTTGGCGTTGATTTACTTTGCTGGGCTGGATTTTTACACTGGAATGTTTTTGGCCTTTATCGGCAAACTAATGGCCCTTCTAAGCGGCTACGGCCATGAGAATGAAATACCTATTCGGGGCATAGCTTCAATCTCTCGGTTTCTAAATAAAAAATAGCCTTTATAGAACTAAGCTGAAGTGACAAGGGGCACAATTAAATTTGTGCATATTAAATCAGAGGAGGACCGTAACATGACGATATTCAAGTATTTGATTATTGGCCTTGGCTTCATTACTGGTGGATGCGCAACCGTTGCCGATACTTCAGCGGTGCTTTCAACAAAGTCGTCATGCTGCAAATCCCCAGCGGATTTCAGGTACGAGCAGCTCACTCTGGGAACAGCGGTTCAATTAACACTCGATGATAAATCGCCAGCGTATGCATTCGGTTCGGGTAAAAGTTACTTCAAAGCCTATTTCCTGCCCGTTGTAAAAAAGGAAACTACTCTGCGAGTTCGCTCCTGGGCCACAGGGTCCGTCGCATTCGAAACTGAAAAACTCTCACAGCTGTATTGCCCTGAGGTGACCTTTCTCGATAAGAACCATCAGTTTATTTTTTCAAATGATCTGATCCCCTCCCCTGCTAAAGGCGCACTAGCCACTGGTTGGCGACCGTCCTTTATCGCCGATTTTGAAATTCCTTCAGCTGCAACCTATGTTGTACTGCACTCCAGGCCGGGAGGTTACGGACGGTTGGCCACACGATATACAGGTGGGGGTGCCTATGCAGTGGGTAATGCCTATGTCGTTGAGCGTGGAGGTGAGCCGATTTATCACCCTTGTGGCCCCACCGCGGATGCTGAGGTTTCTGTTGTTCCGAAAACAAATTCACAATGAAATCACTCTTTCTGATTCTCATCTTTTTTTCTACGAATGCAATTGCTGCGGTAGATCTGGTGAAGGTCGACAAGTCGGACAGGAAGATGTATCTGCTAGATGGCAGCAAGGTGGTTAGGACATATGACATTGCGTTGGGAGCCAATCCCTATGGCCACAAGATTCGGGAAGGTGATGAGAGAACTCCAGAAGGGGTCTACATTCTCGATTATCTAAAACTTGATTCGGCTTTCTACAAGGCAATGCATGTCAGCTATCCAAATAAAAAAGATATTGAAAACTCCAATTCATTGGGCGTATCACCGGGTGGCTTCATCATGGTTCATGGCCAGAAAAATGGATGGGGCTTGCTTTCGTTCATAGCGCAACGATTTAACTGGACGAATGGCTGCATCGCCCTGACCAACGATCAAATGGATGAATTTATCGCACTAGTCGGAATCGGCACCAAAATTCAGATCCGGCGGTAATTTTTTCAGAACCTTAAATAGATCAAATGAAGCTTTTCATCAAAATCTTGATTACCTTTGCGTTTGGCGCAATGTTTCAAACGCCTCTTGTATACGCGTCATGCCAATCTTCGTTGCTAAAAGGTATTCAGACAAACTCGAGAGAAGTCGTTGAGGCTGCAATCAATTGTGGGGCGAATGTGAATGGCAAAGACGAGGAAGGGTTTCCCATGCTCCATTGGGCAATCCTGGAGAAACACAATGAAATTGCACTGGTGCTTTTGAATAAAGGCGCAAATATCGAGATTAGAAACATTACCAACGCCACACCACTTCATATTGCAGCGGTTATTAATAACCCGGTTTTAGCGCAAGAACTGATACGCCGAGGTGCCGACATAACTGCCACAGCCATAGCAGACTGGACAGCTCTTCACTTTACAGTGGCACGTGAAGCCACTGCGATTGCAGAACTCTTGCTGAACAAAGGCGCCGCTATTGAAGCGAAAACTGACGTGGGTGAAACTTTGCTTCACATGGCCGCGGACGGCGAAAGATTGACGTTGCTACGCTTGCTGCTGGATAGAGGTGCAAATGTTTATGCAAAAACAAACCAAGGTGCAACTCCACTGGATTTGGCGATTAAAGAAGGAAAACGCGAGTCTGTCTCGATTTTAAGGCAGCACATTAAATCAAAAAGCCAAGACAATTGAATCGTCCCTCATCGGGAGCAGACAAATGAACGATTACTACACAGGATGAAAAGGAGTTTGAGAATGTCTAACCAATGGAAAGGCTTGTTAGGTTATCCGCGATTTGTTTTGGCTTTGTGCGCAGCGTTGGCTTCATTCCCCGCCTATGCAGCGCCAGCGTCAAAAGAGTCGGTTGAGCGACTACTCGAGGTGTCCATGGCTGATGTAGAGGTCGACATCATGTATTCAGAGGTTGAAAGATTCTTGAGAAAGATGCTCAACTCCCAGATTGACCGACGTGGAGTTACCTTGGCTCAAGACCTTTCAATTGACATGGCGATTGATCGATTCCTTCAAAAAGTTCGCTCGGAATATAACTGGACGTCGTTCAAACCCCTGTTCGTTCCGATCTATCAGGAAACCTTTGATCAACAAGAAGTAGACGATCTCATCGCGTTTTATGAAACTCCATCTGGACGGGCTTTTGTGAATAAAACGCCAATGATTGCTCAACGAAGTTCTCTGTTGATGAAACAACAAGAGCAAGTTTTAGCACCAAAAATAGAACGTGCTGTTGAGCAATTGCGCAAGGAAATCAATGACATCAAAAGATGACACTGCTGATTTACGAGAACAGACATCTAATCATCATGCACGGTTTTAACTTCAAAAATGATCAGAAAAATCATACTTTTTGCGAGCACTGTATTATTTCCACTCACTGCTCAGGCGCAGCAATTCCCAGAAAATGTAATCAACCAAGATATATCCAATGCCAGACGGGGTAAGCCTATACAACTTGAGCGTATCGCCCCTGGCCAGTCGATCACCGTCGAATTCTCCCGCCTTCCGATTTACATTTACAGACGGACCCCTGCCGAAATTCTTGCATTGAACACCACACAACGAGATTCGCTTGCAGACCCAGAGGACGAGAACTTTAGAGCGTCGGTTAAACGACAGTTTTCCTCAACCGCCACATTGGTTTGGGCTAATTTGCTGCTTCAAGCCGAAACCATTGTGAATCGAAAACCCACGAGATCCGTTGATGAATCAATTTTGGTTGTTTCAGCGGCTGCACCCACATCAGGATGCATGCTTGCGATTACAAACACTCAGGAGAGAAGAAAAGGAGCGCTATTCAGAGACCCATGCACCGGCCACATGTTCGATTCAGCGGGACGAGCCTTCAAGGGCAGCGGGACATTTAACCTGGCAGTACCGCCCTACTCCGTCGCTGGGAGTACCCTGACTTTGAAGGCCCTTGGTAACGGTGCTCTCGACAAGCCCCCATTTTCAAAGCAGGAAATGTACCAAACACAAAACGCCACTAAACTTTTGATATCAGCCGCGCTTTACAACGACATGGAATCAATTAAGGCTGCGATTAAACAAGGTGCAGACATCAACTATTTCAGGATTGGTGAAGGATCCCCGATGGATGCTGCCATCGCCGGTAGCTCCATTCAAGTAATCAAGTTCATGTTGCAGAATGGCGCAAGGCCAACGCCCAATTCAGAAAGCTTAGCGCGGGCACTTGAAAGACAAGACGTATTGAAACTTCTTAACCCTTAACTTAACTAATTGACCAAACCGGTGCCTTTAATGATCCGTCTACTTGTTTTTGTTTGTATCGCCTCTTGGTCAAGCCAAATCTTAGCCAGTTCAAACGTTGTTGTCGCAGACCAGCGAATCCAGGCGGGAAGAGATCTGAGCACAGAGGTTATTTCAGAAGCCACCATCACATTCAAGGTATTAGACGATCGGGGAATTATTGAAGAATCGAGGGGGAGACTTTCTCATCAAGCAACACCGGTGTTGGTATCTACAGTCCAAAGTTTTCGCACTACTACTGGAGCCATAAATGCCGATGGTAGTTATAAGGTCAACGTGAGATCGGCAGCGTCACTTGCAACATTCAATCCTCGGTTGATGAGCCTGAGTTAAAACATAGTGAATGACTCAGGTGCTACCTAAGGAACAACGGTGCAGTCCTCTTCACTTCCAGTAAAACGCCAACTGACAATAATCCGTGTTCGAGGGTCAAACTCAAAAAAATACCTGCAAGTACCTCTCCATTTGTATTCATTCTCAACATTGCCGTTCAATACACTTCTGACCGTTGTTGGTTTTATATAAGCCTTTGACCAATTTGCCGAATCCAAACTTCTTCCTACGCTGTCTGCCATATGTTCTTTAAAATTCTCATGTGGCGTGATCGTAGTACAGGACAGCAACATAAACAGAAATGAACAAAAAACGAATTTCAGATTTGTATTTTTCATCGCCTTCAATGTCATGCATTCCGAACTTTGATTTTTTAAGTCTATTCTTAAAGAGGAGATTGATGACGACTTGGAGGTGCTCAATTAAAGACTTCTGAATTACCGCTCAACTGCTGCCATGGAAATACCAAGTTTTCTGATGGATCACAATCTAGCAATTCACCGTTGGCTACTGATAATTACCGTAGCGGATGGCTGCCAATAAATCCTCTACTACCCCTTGCCCCACGACTGTATCGAAATAATCTGCCGGACGCAGTCCACCTAGAGCATCGTTTGCACTGAAAGCCCAATCCCCAAGCCATCTAGCTGCATCAAATCCAACAGGATCACCACACTCCTCCACCAAGTTTTGCACCTGACCAATCAATAAATGAATTCCAATAATCTGGTTAGAAAGGCTCTTTTTCTGGCTGGGCGAACCCCTGGACTTGACGGAATAGACCAACGATAGGGGCACACTTAAACTTTGAGCCAAATCAGCCAGGCTGACCCCCATGGCTTGGGCCGTGTCATAAAAGTACCCACATGGAACTCCTGCTCTGATCAAACCCACTCTTTCGAACAGAGTGGATTTATAAACTGACCTGAGGTAACTGGAAAAGCTAACAGTTTGAAATGATGATTCGGGCAACTGTGACTCCGTGAGAGGGGTGTGCGTTCGATTCAATTTATCTCAATTGGATTAAAATTACAGCCCCCAAAACGCGGTCTGAATACACGGATGAAATACGGGCAGAGAAACAATCAAAAATCGCAAGAATCCATCATTGACAATGCAGTCGATTTGCGAAGCCTGAAGGTCAGTTTCATCTCAAAGGAATTACCAGGGCATGGAAACTGAGTGCGTGTGCCTAGGGGTGCACCTCAACACGATAGGTCTAAAGCGATCTAAAGGGGCACCCCTGAGAATTACTGGAAAGCCAGCACTGGCCTAGTGAACGCCCCGATTTATCCCGCTATTTATCGAATTTCACCGCTAGTGATCTCTAAACGAATAAATACTCATAACCGATCAAATTGAAGGGTTATTGAGTACTTGCCGCTGACGTGTTTTGGGACTTGAAGCCCAGAATCATGTCTGTGACCTTGTTTTGAATGTCTTGCCAGTGTTCCAGCATTGGGCGGCGGTATTGCACGTTGACCTCTACTGAAACCCCCTGAAACTCCAAGCTAAAGCTGTGCCTGCAAGGCGCTGCTTGATGTTGAGCGGTGCTGCATACGATGTAGCTTATGACTTGGCCCTCAGCGTTGCGGGCAATAAACAGATTTGCATCAATGGTTCGCATTTTTTCATCTGCTTGTCCGGTGTTTTTGTTTACCTTCTGATAAAACTGCAAACCATATTCGCTTTTGGGCTGTTTAACGTAAATGTAGTGGCCCATTTCCACAGCATTGAGCGTGGAATTTGTATCTCGATCCAGCCACCCATTCCCGGGGTAGCGCTTGCCAGTGGTGACACCAAAACCCATCCAGTCGGTGTTGTAGATGTTTTTTGACTTTTTGTCTTTCCACATTTCAGGCCCAGAAAGCGTGGCCATGTCGGGGTAGCGGAACTGCACGCCGAAACTGGTCAGTTTCGATTGATGGGTGCGTTCGGGCACAGGCCCCTCACGTTTCTGGCCCCAGCCAGGGTCGCCTTCATATTCCACAAACTCGGCTAGGTGGCGGGGTATGGTTACGGGGATGCCACCCAAGTCGCCCACCACGTCTTTGGGGGTGTACTGGGCTGTTGCCATTTGCATGCCACCAAAGCCGCCAATTGCCCCTTGAACGGCAAGTCCCTAGCCCAACGCAGTTAGCAGCAAGAAAGCGATTGACCCCATACACACCAGTGCAATTAGGGCGATGGTCCGACGGCTTTTGCGCCTTGGCGTGGGAGTACTTGCCGTTTGTTGTTTAGTTTTAAACACGAGGTGTTTTCCTTCCATAAAAAACTGGCTTTCGCATCACGCCTCACAATACAGTCTTGTTAAGTAGGCACAAAAATGGTTAAGTTAACCCCATTATTCCGAGGTAACTCGATTCTTGCCTCTAATGGAAAAGTTGCTCTGAATACACCGACCAAATATGGGCAGACGGCCAATCAAGAGTTGCAGAAATTCATTTATTAAGATGCTGTCGATTTGCCTAGCCTGAAGGTCAATTCAATCTCATAGAAATTACTAAAGTAAAGAAATCGAGTGCGTGTGCCCAGGGGTGCACCTAAACACGATAGGTCTAAAGCGGTGTAAAGAGGCACCCCTGCGAGTGACCGGAAAGCCAGCACTGGCCTAGTGAACGCCCCGATTTATCCCGCTATTTATCGAATTTCACCGCTAGTGATCTCTAAACGAATAAATACTCATAACCAAGGTCGTAGGTTCAAATCCTGCCCCCGCAACCAAATACTCAAGAAGGTCAATCGCTTATAAGGTGATTGACCTTTTTGTTTTGTGGCTTCCGCACAGCTACTCGTATTAAAGGTGTTCAGCGGATCCGTGGACATCACGGTAAGGTCAGATCCAAACCTAGCATTCCGCCAACGAAGAAAGTGACGAGCACCAGGCCCAACAGCAGAAGCACAAAGACCACGGCGACCTTTCCGCTCACGCGCAACACTGCGCTCTTTTCCTGCACCCTGTTTTTATTTCCTCGATCGTAATGCCATTTAATGGCGAAGAACATGCCCGTACCGAGCACGAGAAGTTTGAACGTGACGAAGACTATCGGCACCCAATCCATCATTTTTTACCCTACCCTGCTGTTTTATTTCAACTCTGACAGAAAGGTTGAAATTGCTTTGCCAACGAAAGATTCAGCTGACCCCGCATCCTGATTCACGGATCGATGTGAACTATCGGGTACAGCCAGAACAGTCGCATTGGATCCGTTCAAATTCAGTTCATTGCCCAAAGCTTCAGATTGGTCACGGGAATCTTCCCGATCCGCAACGTGAAGTATCAGCCAAGAAGCGACATTGGGTTGCCTTGCGTGCGTGAACGGTGAAAGCGCCTGACGAACTTTGGGATTCAGACCAAAAGCAGATTCATACATTCTTGTAGCCCATCGGTTTTTCCGACCTGAATTGGCAATTGCATCCATTTGTCGATTGACGTCATAGCCTGCACCGTCCAGCAAGATCACACCTTTCACGGCCGACATGGGCACACCCGCGGTTTCCAAATAGGATGGATTTGCAGAAACTAGGGCGGCCAAGTGTGCTCCGGCGCTGTGCCCCATCAACACAATGTTGTTTGAGTCAAACCCCAACTGCGCTGCTTTGTTTCGAAGATAGCCTACCGCGGCGGCCACATCGCTGGCTTGGTCATTGGGAGACAGTGCCTGATTTTCTCTGGAACTGCTTTTGGACAAAAGCCGATAGTTGACTGAGGCAAAAGCAAAACCCAGTTGGTGATAGAAAGCGGGTTTATTTCGAGTCCCAATCGCTTTGTCACCTATCACCCAACCACCACCATGAACAAACACTACCAGTGGTGCTTGGGGTTTGCCGAGCAATGGATAAAAATCGACTTCTTGTGCTAGGTCTAAACCGTACTTGTATTCAGAGTTCAGTTTTTCCTGTGCAAAGACTGGATTTGTTCCAGTGATCAGGAGAAATATGACAACTGAAATCAACTTGCGCATGATCAATTTCCTCCAAGCAAATCAAGTATCAAAGAATTCACTCTACCTGTTATTGATTCCGCAAGCGCGTTTGTATATTCATGACAATCCACTTGCTGAATCGTCTTTTTTGAGGGCTTCGACAATCGCATCAAATACCAGCCGCACTCGCGTGGGCACAGGCCCTCGCTGGGGCCGATACACATAAACATCCCAAGGTGCTGGAGAATCCTCCTCGAGAACGCGGACCAAGCGCCTGGCCTGGACATGGCGCTGTGCAAGGTAATCTGGTAACTGCCCAAAAGCCACACCAGACAAAACCGCATCACACTCTGCTTCCGGGTCGTCGGTCACGAATGCAAACGGCTCGGGGAGCACACGGCGTTCTTTGCTGAAAAACCAGTGCCAGGGCCGGCCTGCTCTGTGGTCGATCAGCCCTGTGGTGGGCAAAGCGGCCAGGTCTGTTATTCGCTGGGGAATGCCGTGGTGTTTGATGAGTGACCGGCTGCCATAAACACCGAAATCCACCGAGCCGACTTTGCGCACGACAAAGCCGTTGTCTTTGAACAGGCCCATGCGAACACCCACATCAATCTGCCCATCGACCACATCGGCCAGTTCATCGGAAAGCCGAATGTCGATGACAATACCCGGATGAAGGCGTGCCACTTCGTTGAGTGCTGGCAGCACCCTCAACCGGCCAAGACTGCGGGGAGCCGTGACCCGAACGCGGCCCACCAGTCCGGCAGTGGCCTGTGGCGAGGCAGGTGCAAGCACGGCTTCCAGTTGATCCAGACAGGCTCGCACGCGAGGCGCCAGTTCAGCCCCGAAGTCAGTGATGTGCACCCTGCGGGTGGTGCGGTGAAAAAGCAATTCACCGTAATGCGCCTCAAGTTCCTGAACGGCGCGGGTGACACCTTGCGGGGACATGCCCAAACGTGACGCGGCATCACGAAAGCTTTCTGCCTCTGCCGCAACGCAAAAAATCCTGAGTCGATCTTGAAGATGAAGCATGTTATGAACCCTATTTTTATTCCAATAACCGGAATTCTTAATTCCCTTCTATTCCATATACACGATTAATGATAACTGCGACACTGCGGCCATCGTAATCACACCCAAAGGAATCTCCATGACCGCACCTACTCGCTCTGTTGCCTTGACTATTGCTGCGCTGTTGATATCAGCAAGCCTGACTTCGCATGCTGCCTCGCCTGCTGCTGCGTCTTCAGAATGTGTCACGTTACCAACCCATGCCCAACTGCGCGATGCATTGGTGGCTGCACGCAAGGCCGACAATGCGGGCTTCAACCTGGACATGTGGGGTGCGGTGGTGTCGCGAAGCGGAACCGTGTGCGCCGTGGCTTTCACTGGCAAGGAATTGGGCGACCAATGGCCAGGAAGCCGCGCTATCTCGGCGCAAAAGGCCTACACGGCCAATGCCTTCAGCCTGCCCGGCCTGGCCCTGGCTACAGCAAACCTGTACAGCGCAGTTCAACCAGGCGGCAGCCTGTTCGGCCTGCAAGAGAGTAACCCGGTCAACGCAGCAGTGGCCATGCAGGGGCCAGTCAAAACCTGGGGTCAGCCCAATGACCCGTTGGTGGGTCAGCACATGGGTGGCATCAATGTGTTTGGTGGCGGACTGGCCCTGTATGACAGCAAGGGGACATTGCTGGGTGCAGTGGGCGTGTCGGGCGACAGCTCCTGCGCCGACCACGCTATCGCATGGCGTACCCGCAACAACCTCAAGCTTGACCATGTGCCGGGCGGTGTCGGCCCTGGCGGCGTTGATCAAATCGCCTACCAGGGTGACTGGAAGCAGCCACATTGTATTCAGGCTGACCAGGAAGACGCAGTAGTGCGCACCTTGCCGGCCACCCGGATCAAACAGATGAGCCGTTGAAGAGGTAAACTGGTGACCAGCTTGTAGCAACACAGCTTTTAATTATTATTGGAGTACTCATGAAACTGAACGATTACGGACTCAAACCGATCAACTTCAACCATCCCGTTGAAACGGCGAACAACGACGAAGCCGGATTGTCACGACGTGGCTTTCTGGTCACTTCACTGGCGACGGGCTTTGCGCTAGCATCCAACCCGGTGATGGCTGATGCCATTACAACCCCCAGCAAAGGGCTGGTCGCGGGTGAAGTCAGCATCCCGGTTGCCGATGGCAAGATCCCCGCTTACCGCGCCATGCCTGCGGGCCCCGGAAAATTCCCGGTGATGCTGGTGGTGCAGGAGATTTTCGGCGTGCATGAGCACATCAAGGACATGTGCCGCCGTTACGCCAAGATGGGCTATTACGCGATTGCACCGGAAATGTTTGCGCGCCAGGGCGATGTGTCCAAGCTGACAGACATTCAGACCATTCTGTCCCAAGTGGTGTCCAAGGTGCCTGATGCACAGGTTTGCGCCGACCTAGACGCCACATTGGCTTTTGCCCGTGCCAGTGGCCACGCCGATGCAAAACGGACTGGCTTGGTGGGCTATTGCTGGGGTGGGCGCACGGCCTGGGTTTATGCCCGACACAACAGCAAGTTGAACGCAGCTGTTGCCTACTACGGCTTGCTCGAAGGCCTGAAGACGCCCGACCTGCGCCCGGAAGATCCGATTGACTTTGCCGGCGAGATCAAGGTACCGGTGCTGGGGCTTTACTCCGGCATTGACGCCTTCGTCAAGCAGGAAACCATCGCCAAGATGCGCGGACTAATCAACAAAGGCGGCAGTGGTTCGGAAATCGTGGTGTTCCCGAATGTGGACCATGGCTTCAATGCGGACTATCGCCCCACTTATGACAAGGCTGCTGCGACCTACGCGCAGAAGCTGGCGAACGACTGGTTCAAGAAATACGGTGTTTGATTGAATAGACTGCAAGGTTCAGGCCACTGGCCTGAACCTTGTACTGGTACATCAGGAGCACGAGCCCCGTTTCAATTCTTTTTGAGAGGGCGGTAATCACCCAACTCAAATTGGGAAAGTCGACGCTTCATTTCGAAAGTGGACCATGGCCATGCCGTGCTGTTTCGGCGATGGCGGTCGATGAAGTAAACTTTCAGGACCAATCTGAATGCAATTAGGCTGCCGCGGATTACCTCCATGCAGTGGATAAAGATTTGTTGAAGAAGGTGTATGAATTGATCCGGTTTGGTGGATTGACATGCTGAACACACAGCATCACCCTGAATGGATTGAGGAATACGCCGAATCAGTAACTGACCTAAACATTGCAGGTTTGCGCAAATAACGGTGATCAGTCCTTTTGTTTTTGTGCTGAGACAAAACAACTCTGGATCTTTAAACTAAAACATGTACATCGGCGAACTCGCAAAAAAGTCTGGTGCCTCCCGAAAGGCCATCTATTTGTATGAGCAATTGGGCTTGATCCAGAAGCCCGTTCGCAAAGGCAACTATCGCGTTTATCCCGCACTGGTCGTGGATCAAATTCAAACCATTCGCTGCGCGCAGTCACTTGGCTTCAAGCTCAAGGAACTCGTTGAAACACTGGCAAACAACACCAATGGCCTGGGTTCCAGCGTGACGTACATGATTGAACAGATTCGACTCAAACGACTGGCGATCGAACTCCAGATTGAATCGGCACAGGCTCAGATCAAGCTGCTAAACCAGTTTGAGCAACAGTTACGCGATTCTCCAGACACCATGCAGTGCGGGATGCCTGTTGACTCTTCCCCTAGGGGCAAGCTTTAAGCTCCTTGTTTTCAAAAAGGAAGCGGACAATGGGCAAACGAATTTTGGTGATTCTTGGTCACCCTGCTGAAGAAAGTTTATGTGGCGCTGTTGCGAAAACCTACGTGAAGGGGGCACAAGCCGCTGGTCACGAAGTTCGATTGCTCAGTCTGGGCAAGCTTCAGTTTGACCCCATTCTGCATGATGGTTACAACACCATTCAGCCTCTTGAACCAGATCTGGTTGCCGCGCAAGACTCGATCGTCTGGGCTGAACACCTTGTGTTTGTCTATCCGATTTGGTGGGGATCGATTCCAGCCATACTGAAAGGCTTTTTTGACCGGATTCTTCTGCCCGGATTTGCGTTCAAGTTTCAAAAAGGAGCCTTGATGGCTGACGGTCTGTTGGCCAACAGAACTGCACACTTGATTGCAACCATGGACACACCACCCTGGTATTACCGATTGGTTTACCGCATGCCTGGGCACAATCAGATGAAGCGAACCATTCTCGAGTTTTGTGGCATCAAGCCAGTCGCAACGACCAGCTTTGGGCCGGTGAAAAATTCGAGTTTCGCAACTCGGGAAAAATGGCTAGCGCGTACTTACCAACTGGCCCTAAAAGTTTAAAACGCCAGTGAAGTACCCTGCAACTTATGTCATGAAATGCAGGGCTTGCCCTAAGCCAAACTCATCACTTGCGCTTCCACACCGTCGCTTCACTCACGGTGTACTGGTGCTTGCGCCGCGTTTCGCGGATCACAAAAGGCACAGCTTGCGGCCCTTCAACCAAGGTGAAGTGTTCACCCAGGATTTCCTTGAGACCGTCCAGTGTGCTGTACGATTCGCCATCTTTTTTGAAGCCTCCGATCCACTCGCTGCGTTTGGTGTACTCCTCAAGCCAGGTGTAAGGGGAACTTAGTACCAGCAGGCCACCGGGGTTAAGGCGGGCAGCTACCGTGTCGAGGAAACGGCGGGGTGAGTAAAGGCGATCAATCAGGTTGGCGGCCAGGATCAGGTCGAAGCCGGAAAACGCGTCCTTGAGATTGCAGGCATCGCCCTGCCAGAATTCGACCCGGTTTGCAGTGTCGGCCAGGCCCAGAGTGTCCAGTCGGCGCTCGTAGTAATTCAGCAGTTCGCCTTCGTCAGGCAGGGTGTAGCGGACCGTTCCGGTGTCAAGCAAACGGGCACCGACCTGGATAAAGAGTGCAGAAAAATCAATGCCGATGACCTTGTCGAAGGCCTTCGCCAGCTCGAAGCTGGAACGGCCAGTGGCGCAACCCAGGTCAAGCGCCCTGCCCTGCATACGGTTACCATGGCGGGCGTGTGCTGCAATGGCCAGGTCGGCTATCGCCTTGGGAAAGTTAGGCACACCAAAGGCGGAATCACCGTAATGGAATTCGGCGTACTGGGAAACCATGGCGTCGGTTTCATAAGTGGACAAGGGATTGATCGCAGGTGTCTCGGTTTCGATGTACCGGAACCCGGCATGCTGGAAAAAATGGCGGCGAAACGCATAGCGGGAAACATGGCGGGATTCATTGCCGCAAGAAATCCAGCTGCCGCCCTTGATCAGGTTGTGTCGGTTGTCGAAAGTTGGGCTTGTGAAATCGTCATAGATCGGGTGAACATTGAAGCCGTCGAAGGGGTAAGTCGGCGTTTCGCACCATTGCCAAACATTACCCACCACGTCAAACAATTCGCCGTGTGCAAATTGATTCACCGGACAGCTTGAAGCCCAATGGTCCAGGTGCAGGTTGGCCGCGGCTTTTTTATCGTGTGGCACATCCGAAAGCTGAACATGGTCGTAAATCCGGTTCCATTCATCCTCGGTGGGCAAGCGAACTGGCTGCCCGGTTTGCTCGGCTTTCCAGCGACAAAACGCGTTTGATTCGTGGTAGTTGGTTTCCACCGGCCAGTTCCAGGGCATGGGCACTTCTTCAGCCATCAAACGCAGCTTCCAGCCACCTTGTACTGAAGCATCGGGCACCCAGAAGGTAGGGTGTGTGGCTTGCGCAAATCGCTTCCAGTCCGCGCTCTCTTCGTCCCAGTAACGGTCCAGGGTGTAGCCACCCGCATCCACAAATTCCCTGAACTCGCCGTTGCTAACGAGGAAGCGAGACGCCTTGAAAGACGGCACATCGGCTTGATGCTTGCCGTATTCGTTGTCCCATCCGTAAACCGGATCAGTCAGGTTACGGCCAAGCATGACATGGCCTGCGGGAATTTCCAGCAGCGTATTAATCGGTGCAGCGCCATTTTCGCGACAAGGCTGCCAGGCAGGGTGCGGCTTGACGAAGTGAAGGGCATGCTGGCGCATCAACACCGAAGATGTTTCAAGGTGGATGTGCTCGTGTTCAATGCCCATCAGCACGGCCCAGAATGGATCGTTCCAGCCAATCGGCAGGGTAAACGGTGTGTTGCGAATGACCTGGTCGACAACTTGCCGCACCTTTCGGCGGTATTCTCGGACTTCCGCGACAGTAGGCCAATCGTAATGGGCGTCGTTCAAGTCGTCCCAGCTCATTTCGTCCACGCCAACAGCACACATTGACTCCAAGCGGGGATCAACCCGCTTGTTGATCAGGCCAGCAAGCAGGAACTTGTTGATGAAGAAAGTTGCGGTGTGGCCGAAATAGAAAATCAGCGGATGGCGAAGTGCAATCGGCTTCTTGTAATACGCCTCGTCGCAACTGAGCACTTCGAAGAGTGATTCGTAGCGATCAAAGGAGGCATGGAAGTACTGCAACAGCTCGGCGCGTTTTGACTCAACATCGCCGCCAGCCAGAAAAGGGGTGCGATGGAATTGGGCGCTCTGGGTGAGCGTGCGATCAGATGGGGAATTCATTACTACTAACCTGCAATCATTAAATAATCAGGTTACTGTAATAACACAATTTGCAATAACAAAGCTAAATTAACCAAGCGACTTTTGAAAGTCGCTTGATTACTACACCGAAAACCGCTTGATGCGTATCAACACCTTGTGTGGCAGCCCATCGTCCACCAATGGAATTCCCACTCCCTCTACAGCGATCCCATCCAGTTCGATAAGTAGTGCTGCGGCCTCATCAAGCACTTCAATTTGAAGGCGATAGGTGGTTTCACGATACCGATAGTCGATTGAATAAGCGGTCCAGTCGGCGGGGACACAAGGTTCAACTCGCAGCATCGCCCCTTCTGCACTGGTCTGCAAGCGCAAGCCCAGCAGCGATTCGATCACCAGCCTGTACATCCAGCCCGCCGAGCCGGTGTACCAACTCCAGCCGCCACGCCCGGTGTGCGGGGCCACGCTGTAAACATCGGCGGCAACCACATAGGGTTCGACCTTGTACACCGCCACTTCATCGGCTGTTCGAGCATGATTGAGCGGATTGATCAGGTCCATCACCTGCCAAGCGCGTTTCGCATCTGCTTGTGCTGCGAATGCCATGGCTGCCCACACTGCTGCATGGGTGTACTGCCCGCCGTTTTCCCGCACACCAGGCAGGTAACCGGCAATGTAGCCAGGGTCGGGACCCTGTCGATCGAATGGCGGGTCGAGCAGACGCACCACGCCGGTATTGCCCTGCACCAACCGTGCGTCGAGTGAATCCATCGCCCGACTTGCCCGATCAGGGCTGGCCACGCCGGACAACACCGACCAGCTTTGGGCAATTGAATCGATCTGGCATTCCACACTGCTGCTGGAACCAAGGGGCTGGCCGTCGTCAAACCAGGCACGGCGATACCATGCGCCATCCCAGGCGTTGGCTTCAAGCCTTTGTGCGAGAAGGCTGCGCTCGGTTTCACAGCGATTGGCAAACACCTCGTCACCACGGGCGCGTGCCAGAGGGGCGAATTGCCGCAACACGTCACAGAGGAAGAAGCCGAGCCACACGCTTTCGCCTTGACCGTGATGGCCCACGCGGTTCATTCCGTCGTTCCAGTCGCCGGCGCCCATCAAGGGCAAACCATGCGCGCCGAAACGAAGGCCATGCAACAAGGCCAGAACGGCGTGGTCGTATAGGCTGGCTTCCTGACCGGAACGGGCAGGCAAGTCGTAGTAAGACTCTTCATCGGCACCCAGCACCCGGCCTTCGAGGAACGGCACGCGCTCCTCGAGCACACCGGTGTCGTTCGTGGCCTGGAGGTAGCGGCACAAAGCCAGTGGCAGCCACAGGTAATCGTCGGAAATCTGGGTGCGAACGCCATGACCTGAAGGTGGGTGCCACCAGTGCTGCACATCACCTTCCGGAAACTGTCGGCTGGCGCAGACCAGCAGGTGTTCACGCAAGGTATCCGGGCTGGTGTGCACCAGCGCCATGGCGTCTTGCAGCTGGTCCCGAAAACCGAATGCTCCGCCCGATTGATAAAAGCCGCTGCGGGCCATCATGCGGCAACCCAGGGTTTGATACACCAACCAACCATTGGCAAGCAGATTGATTGCGGGGTCTGGCGTTTTGACTTGTACGGCACCCAGTGTATGTCGCCAATGGGCGTTCACTTCCTCGAGCGCGTGCCGTGTGGCTGCACTGCCGCGAAAGCGGCGCACCAGTTGAGTGGCTTCATCAAGACTTCTGCCCATTCCTAAGCGAAAGGTAATTTCGCGGGATTGCCCCGGCTCGAGCCGAAGCATGACCTGAATGGCCGCACATGCGTCGAGCGCAACACCGCTGCGACCCGAAAGATGCGCGCGCCCCATGGCAGCAGGCCTGCGCAAGGATCCATTTCGACCGATGAATTCATCGCGGTCGCAGGTCATGGTGGCGTTTGAACGGTCGCCTTCGTCAATGTCGAGAAATGCAACCCAGTTGCCGAACTGGTTGCTGTAACGGTTGCGAGCCAACACCGCGCCGGTGTCGGTGGCAATTTCAGTACACAGGTGGGGCGATGTTTTGGCGCGCATGTCACCCAACACCCACTCGACATACGATGTGGCGCTGAGATTTCGCGGACGTGTGCCCTGGTTGGTGAGCACGAGTCTTGAGAACTTCACGGCTGCATCGTTGGCAACGAATACAGTCAGTTCGCTGTGAATTCCGAACTCACTGTGTTCAAAGACGCTGTAGCCAAAGCCATGGCGAGTTGTAAACACAGACCCTGCCCGGTCATCGGGTTCATCGTCGCGTTGCGGCAATGAGGTGGGATGCCAGACGTGGCCGGTGTCTTCATCGCGCAGGTACAACACTTCACCACATTCGTCAGTCACCGCATCGTTGTGCCAGGGTGAAAGGCGCAGTTCATGGGCGTTTTCGCACCAGGTGTAGCTGCTACCTGCATCGGTTATCACAGTGCCAAAGCGCGGATTGGCAATGACGTTGGCCCAGGGGGCGGGTGGACGCGATCCCGCAGGTGGCGCGACGATGTATTCGCGACCATCGGGTCTGAAACCACCCAAGCCGTTGTCGAATAGCAGTTGGGGACGTGATGGCTGCGCGGTGGCGGGTGCAGGTAGTGGCATTCTTCGTGTGATTTCCAGCGCGCGGATACGGCGCACCGGAATTCGTTTGCGGTCCACCTGTTCGGCAAAGGTGCCCAGCCTGTCGCTGATGATCGCGCGGGCAACCGACTGCAGCAAAATGCGGTCTTCAAGCGCAATGTGTGCGGCCTGCCGCACGAAGATACCACCGGGTCTGTCTGACTCACGGGATTCAATGCTGCCCGCAATCAGCCCCAGTATTTGTTCATGCAAACGTTGGCGGTACACATCGCGTTCTTCATTCCAGATAACCAGGTCAACCGCAAGCCCTTTCAATCGCCACCACGCATGCGCCTGCACCAGTTGGTGAACCAGTTGAATGTTTGCGGAATCGCTTAGCTGCAACAGGACGATAGGCAGATCACCGGAAATTTCATAACCCCACAACCCGGATTGGGCGCGGCGGTTGCGCACTAGCACACTGGCGGCTGCACGCAGTGCAGGCTCGGAATACATGACGCTGTTGGCCAGGCGGGCATACAGTTGGGCGTCTGCTTCGGTGGCGTTGATTTGTCGCAGATTCACCTGGCTGTGGGTCCAAGCAAGTTCAAACACGCGGTCGGCGAGATGCCTGTCCCGGTACTTGTGGACCAGCGCGACACAGGCTTCGCGGCTTTCAGCAACACCATACACAAGGTCAATGGTGGCAGTTTGATCAGGTTCCAGCGTAATCACGCAGCGAGTGGCCAGCACCGGATCAAGCACTGCACCCGCAGTGCCCGACAAGGGCCCGCTTTTGCGCAATGCTGCAGGAGATTGCAAACTTCGCCCACGACCAATGAAGCGGGCCCGATCGGTTTCATGCGACACCGGCCCTGACTTGGCGCCATGAGGGGCCACGAGATGAAACATCCAGGGTTGTGAATCGTCGTTCGATCGGGGGCGCCTTGCACAAAGCAGCGCTGCAGGGTCCTTGAGAATCTCGGTTTGCAAAAACAGTTTGCTGAAGGCCGGGTGTTGTGCATCAGCCGCCGCGGGGCTCAGCACTGGCTCGGTGTAGGTGGTGATTTCGATGGTGCGGCGCGTGGCACTGAGGTTCGTCAGTTGGAGGCGACGCAGCTCGATGTCGTCTTCGGGTGAAACCACGATTTCCGTGTAGGCCTCAATGCCTGCATCCTGTCGACGGTACTCGGCACGGCCTTCAGAGAAAATGGTTTCATCCAGGTCAGGCTTTCGCCGCGTGGGCTGATGCATGCTTGACCAGAAACTGCCGGTTTCCACATCGCGCAGGTAGCAGAAGCTGCCCCACGAATCAGCGACGGTGTCTTCGCGCCAGCGGCTAATGGCCAGTTCTTTCCAGCGGCTGTAGCCCCCACCGGCATTGGTCAACATCACCAGGTAACGACCGTTCGAGAGCAGTTGAACCTCGGGTGAAGGCGTGTGGGGTGTGCGCATGATCCGAAGCGGCATTTCGATGTTGGAAAAGCTGGCGCGATCAAAAATACGCTCGCTTGTTTCATGAAAGGCAATGGCTTTGGGAATGCGTTCCTGAAGCAGCAGCAATGTCGCGCGCAGTTGCGGATCAAACCCGAAACGCTTTTGCATGGGCTGATCCAGCAACACATGGGCCAGTGCCAACAAGCTCATGCCCTGGTGGTGCACCATGTAGGAACGGACCACTGCACACGTTTCTCCACGCCGCAACCGCAAGGGGGTGTAATCTGCGGCTTCATAGTAGCCAAACAGCCCAGCCAAACCTTCACCGGTCAACCGCTGAAGATTGTCTGCCGCCGCCGCAGGGTCAACCATCAAGGCCAGCACTGTGGCATACGGCGCAATGACCATGTCCTCTCCCAGCCCCCGCTTGAGTCCAAGCCCTGGAACGCCGAATGCGCGGTACTGGTAGTTCAGGTGCGAGTCGGTGAGGTTGTACCCTGACTCCGACACGCCCCATGGCAGGTTGCGCTTGTTACCGTAATCAATTTGACGCGCCACGGCACCCCGCATGGCTTCTTCCAGCAGGGTGTTGTCGAAAGTGGGCATCACCAGCATGGGCATCAGGTATTCAAACATGGAGCCACTCCAGGACAACAACACCGCACGGCCCGCTTGCGATGTGGCGTGGCGCCCCAACGCAAACCAGGCTTGTTGCGGCAGTTGGGCCTGCGCAATTCCAATGAAAATAGCCAGGCGCGCTTCGGACGCAAGCAGATCGTAGGATCCGGTGTCGCGACGGCGTTCATCCACGTTGTAACCAATTGCGAGTAAATGGGAAACCGGGTCGTACAGAAACCCGAATTCCATTTCAGCCAGTTCGCCTGCACGCTGCGCAAGCTTGCACAACAGCATGCGGCGATCCTGGTCAAAGGCGTTTGTATCAAGTTGCAGGAGTTCATCCTGCGCCGCCGCGCACTGGCGAACCATCGCGCGACTCCACAGCAGTGCTTCATCGCCGGCAGGTGCGGCTTGGATAAGCTTCGCATGAACCAGCAAAGCGCAATTGTGCAGATCAGCCAAAGCCTGGGCAGCAGGCCGAGTTCCTGTTTCTGCATCGGCCGGAAACGCTTCATCCAGCACGGTGGCCAGGCGCACAAGCCCATCCGGCTTATTCTGTGTGGTGGTTTTCCGCAGCAATTCCAATGTGTCGGTGATCCCACTGCGCAAACGATCAAACCGCAGGGGGGCTGCGGCCAACATCAACAGACCCGCACGCAGGGTCAGCAGGTGGCCAGCCAGGTTGCCGCTGTCCACGCTGGACACATAAGCCGGGCGAAGCGGCTCCAGTGTGCGGGTGTCGTACCAGTTGAGAAAATGTCCGTGGTAACGCTCGAGCTTGTCCATTGCATTGAAGGTGGCTGAAGTTCGCTCGATGAGTTGCCCCTCGGTGAGGTAACCGAAGTCGCGTGCGGCCAGATTGGCCAGCAGCGACAGACCGATGTTGGTGGGCGAGGTGCGGTGCGCCACGCGAAGCTCCGGTTTTTCCTGCATGTTGTCGGGTGGCAGGAAATTGTCTTCAGCCGTAACGAAGGTTTCAAAGAAGGCCCAGGTGCGGCGAGTCAACTCGCGCATTTGAAGCACCTGTTCCTCATTCAATGTGGTGCGGGCATGCACCAGTGGCTGACTGATCCACCACACGATGGCTGGAGAAAAAAACCATGCAAGAAGCGGCAACGAGGCTGCTGCAAGTGAATCGGGTTGCCAACCAACCAGCCCCAATGCCATGACGGCAGACAATGCAGGGGCGACCCACATTCGGCGCACTGTGCGTAAAAAATCCTGCGCTGGCGACTGGTGGTTTACACGCGCGGCGTTGGCACTGGGTTCCCATTCAAGCAGGCGACGGCGCGAGCCATGCAAGCGCCACAAGGTGCGTGCTATCGCATCGGCACTCACGCAAGCCTCAAAGACAAGACAGGCCAAGGAAAGGCCTGCCTGGGCAAGGCTTCGCAACAGCGATTGAAGGACAGCCTTCAGGTGTTGCTGTATTGGCAAACCCGTTGGTTTGTGAACCAACTCGGTCAAGGGTCCGAGCAAAGAGGGCACAAACAGGACTGCGCTGACTACCAATGTCCACAACCAGGCTGGCTGCAACGCGGTCCATCCCAACGCAAAGCAGGCCACCAGCGCAATCGGTACAAGGCTGCGCCTGAGGTTGTCGAGTATCTTGAATCGGGACAATGCGGACAGCGGGTTGGGTGCACGCCGCACGCGCGGCCACAGCCAGCTGATGACCTGCCAGTCGCCACGGATCCAGCGATGTCGACGTTTGATGTCGGCGTCGTAACGTGTGGGGGAATCTTCAACCAGGTCGACATCGCTCAAAAAACCGCTGCGGGCGTAACACCCTTCAAGCAGGTCGTGACTCAGCACCAGGTTGTCTGGAAACTGACCAGCCAAAGCCTGCTCGAATGCGTCAATGTCGTAGATGCCCTTGCCGATGAAGGAGCCTTCGCCGTACAGATCCTGATACACATCACTGACTGCGCGGGTGTAGGGGTCAATGCCGGAATCGCTGCCGTGCAGGCGACCATAGCGCGTGCAATTCGCAGCCAGCAGGCTGACGCCTACTCGTGGCTGCAAAATGCCATAACCTTCCACCACGCGTGAAGCATTGGCCTCAGCTCCAAATCGTGGCTGGTTAAGCGGGTGCGCCATGGTACCGACCAGTTTCCAGGCCGCATCACGCGGCAACTGGGTGTCGGTGTCCAAGGTGATGACGTAGCGCACACCTTGCAGTTGCGCCGTGTTGCCCACCACTGCAGCGAATTCACGACTGCCACCACGCAGCAAGGCATTCAATTCCCCGAGTTTGCCGCGTTTGCGTTCGCGCCCCATCCAGACGCCTTCGCGTGCATTCCATCGACGTGGCCTGTGAAACAGAAAGAAACGGCTGCTGACTTCTGTTTCATCTTCTGCAGCAGCATACTTGGCGTTTAATGACTCAACGCCGGTGATGGCTGCGCGCAAAAGGATGTCATCGCCTGGCGCCTGTTCAGCGGTGTAATCATGAAAGTCAGTCAGTAAACCAAATTGAAGCTGGGTATCTCGATTGGCAAGAAAGCGCACCTCGAGGGCCTCGATGAGTGCGGCCACGCCCGCTTCGCTGTCAAGCATGGTTGGCACCACGACCAAGGTACGTGAGGCAGACGGAATGCCGAGGGAGAAATCCATTCGAGGCAGCGGTTTGGGCACGGCAAACAGGGTCACCACCCAGTTGACCCAGGCTACAGCAAGGTGGCTCGCGCCCAGTAGCAGGGCAGCCCCGACGACCCACAACAGCCCACCCGACAGCCATGGCATGGGTGCCAGCGAGTTGGCCCAATAAAGTGCCAACACAGGAAACAGGATACTCAGGGTGATGATGCTGGTGCTGAACCATGCCAGTGGATGGCGGATAAACAGACGCTGCAGGCGTTGCAAGGCATGAAGACCGCTACCTGACATTTGTTCAAGGGCAAATCGCCCTGGGCCGATCAGGTGATAACCCACGTGCGCTTGTCGCGGGCATTGCGTCGGGTCTGCATTTGCTGCATCGCGTGCTGCGGCAATCGCGGAGTGGGCGACATTGTCTTCGTTGGCATTGGTGTCGCGGGCAATTTGTTCAATCGCATGGCGATAGGTGTCGCGCGTGGCAAAATCCATCGCGCTGTAAGTGTTGGCAGGGTCAGTGCGCAGGGTTTTGTCAACGGTTGACAAACTTTCAACAAAGGCTGACCAGTCGGTGGCGGCCAGCAAGCGCAAGCTGCCAATGCTGTTGCTGACGGTGACCTGGTCTGCTGCCTGTTGTTGTGCCTCAAGTTGTACCAGTTGATCGGTGGTCTGGTTGATTTCAGCCAGCCTTTGCTCAAGCCAGCTCAAGGGCATGGCCAGCGCGGTGCTGTGGCCATGCAGACGGCGAACCAGTTCGGCCACGAAGGGTGGGCTCATGGACGGATCAGAACGCGTCATGTCCGCCACGACCAGGATGAGTCCTTTGGGCTCGCGGTGGGCGACATCCAGCATGCGGTCTGACCATTTCGCAGCCAGATTGCGTTCATCGCGGCTGGCAGCCACTGCCACCGCAACTCGCCGCAAGTTTTCAATCAATGCCAGCCTCAGCATGATAGGAATGGCCCAAAGTTCGCCCAGGCGCAAAGGCTGCACCTGCTGGTAGGCTGCAAAAAAATGGGTGAGGCTGCCAAGCCCCAACTGCCCATCGCCATGCGCCACCGATTCAATGGCCAGGTCGTAAACTCGGGGAAGACCAGCGCTGGGGCCCGTACTGAGTCGTGGTAACTCGCGGCTGTAGCCTTTTGGCAGGTGACGTTCGGCCGTGCGGATTTCTTCTTCAAACAAATGAATGTTGTCCAACAACCATTCGGCGGCAGGAAACTGTGGCCCCTCCCCTTTGCTGAGCCGACTGCACGCGGAGAGCAGTGCCCGGCGATTGTCCGCCAGGCGGGGCAGTAAACGATCGGCCTGTTGAGTCAATGCCGCGACATGGATGGATGCCAGTTGCCATCCATGGCGCTCCATCTGTGCTGCAGTAAAAAGCTCGGCCCGCAATGGGGCCTCACCAGTGACTGCATCGTCAACTGCAGATTCTGGCGAGTATGCGGCAAGTGCCTTGAGCGAGGACAACAGAGCGCGAAACCGCGCCATCATCGTGGGCACAGTTGAATGAAGATGTGGCTGACGGGTAGATTGATTGCTTGAATACTTCGATGGCTTTTCATGTGGCAAATGGCGCGTGTATTTTCCTGTGAGACAGGAAAATGCGCCGATTCAGCCTTGCCGTCTGTGCGCTAGCGCACATAGATTATTTTTACAGTAGATGCGGAGAAGTAAACCCCTGCCGGCCAGCAGGAGCTTACAGACAGTTATCAGAATGTTTTGCTGTCTGGGGTGCACTCCGAATCTGCGCGGTTGATGGAGCAACGCAGTTTCTTCAGGATGGTCAAACCCTGCTTGTCGTAGATGCCTTGGTCCATGATCGTCCCTCGACTTTCCCGCAACATGATGGTGTACTTGATCATGTTTTCCGGAGTCAGATCACTCCATGTTTTTTCAGGAATTGTTTTTTCCGCGCGCAAAATCAACTTTAGTGCACGGTCAAATTGACCGCTCCAGTACTTGCGAGACTCCAGACCGTAGTTGGCCGGAAATTTGCTGGTGTTGATCACCATCTGGTAGCTCAAAATCACAATTGGGAACCGGTTGATGGCCCCTTTGGTTCCGATTCCACGGTAAAGCTCAAGAGGCTTGTAGGCAGCGGCAGGCGCGGCAATCATGTCGACCACGCCATTGTTGAACTTGCTGGCGAAGTTGGTGATGTCGGCTGAAACCGGTTGCGCACCGATTTTCTGAATCATCACGGCTTGGGCCTTGTCATAATCAAATGCGGCAATCTTCTTGCCTGCCAGGTCTTCCACCGTTTGAATTTTTCGGTCGTTCAATACCGGGTAGGCGGTACCAAATGGAATGATTCCAGCGATTTCATAACGACCATTGGTCGCTATTTTGGTGGATGCGGGCGATGCAAACACCTGGATGGCGCGCCTGACCACTTCATAGCTTGCATCCATATCCACTTTGCCGTCTTTCACGATTGAAGAGGCGCCAAGCGAGTCGATGGCTGCAGTTGTGGAGTTGAATTGCCGTGTGCGGAAACCGGTTGCAAACACCGCATCGCATTCACCCGCAATGAAATCCTGGGTGGCGATTCGTTCATCGGTGTAGGCATGCAAAGTCAGGTTGGCTCCCCAGGCTTTGGATGCGACCACGTAATCTTTGGCCATCGCAAAAATATCGCCGGCAGCGCCTAGCAGGTCATAAACGCAAAGTTTCTGGCTGCCCTGCTGGGCCTGTTGGGCCTGTGCGGGCATGCTCAGGCCACTGGCCAGAAGCGCCAATGTAGCGACAGCACTTCGAACTCCGATTTTTTCCCACATCTGATGTCTCCTCTATTTTGTTTTATGTTTTTTGATTATCACATTGTGGAAAATATATACTCTTGACTCATCGAGACAAATTTTTGACTTTTCGAGACAAATGAAACACTTGTTACGATCAACAGCATTGTTGGGTTTTCGGGAAGTCTCGAATCATGCGGGATTCAATGCGGATCAAATCGCTGACAAATTCAACCTGAATCTGGATTTGGCTGAACGCGACAACCAGTTTGTGTTGATGGAAGATTTTGTTAAAATGCTGGAGTACGCGGCAAGGCTCAAGAATATTCCGGACCTGGGTTTGCAAATGTCCCCTTACCACGACCTGAGCATTCTCGGCCCCCTGTCCCTGGTGATCAGCAACCTGCCCACCGTGGGGCAGGCTGTCGTGTACGCGGCCGAACACATTGACGTGATGAGCCCGACCATCCTGATAGAAACCTACCCGGACAAAACAGAGAACACAGTCAGCAAAAGCCACACCTGGATTTCAATTTCAATTGATCTGGACAAACCAGCGCCCCACACACAGGCCTTGGACGTTTGCCTGGGTAATTTGCATCGTTTCCTCAAGATTCTCGCAGGGAACCATTACCAGCTGGCGAAAGTGATGGTGCCGCACGGTTCAAGATCAATCGCACCGGTGTACGAACAGTTTTTCGAGGCGCCTGTTTTTTTCGAACAGGACCACGCAGCCCTTTTGCTGGCCAACTCTACATTTGAAGGTCGACTGGACAAACCCAATACCGAATTGAGCCAAATTGTAGACCTCCACATTCAAACCCACTTCAGAAACATTCGGGGATCATTCACTGCGCGCACTGCACAGGTCATTCGCAAGGTGCTGGGTCGGGCAAGTTGCAACAAGTCGGAGGTGGCCAAGCTGCTGGCCATTCACCCGCGCACCTTGCAACGACACCTGCTGGATGAAAACACCAACTTCGATGAGATCAAGACCCGTATCCTTTGCCAGGAAGCACTGCGGTATTTGACACAAAGCCAGATACCCATGGCCCAGCTTGCTTCCATTCTGGGGTTTTCGGAGCAAGCCACGCTGGTCCGCTTTTGCAAGCGCAACTTTGGCAAGTCACCCACCGAAATCAGGAAAAATGCTGAATCGCTGGACATGTAAGCCACATTGATTCATCCCGCATTCATTTTTCTTTAACTGAAACAAACGTGAAAATGCCCGTCCACTGTTGTCCAATGGGTTCATGGAATACGCATGAACAAGCTTTCAACAGTTGGAGAAAAATGAAATGAAAAAGGCAGTTGTCATTGTTGCACTGGGTGTGTTTACTCCCATGGCTTTTGCCAGTGCAAATTGGGAATCAAGATACTGGGACTATGCAAACTCGGTTGGTGACGGAACCCCGTTAAGCCAACATGAATGGGGAGTCCGCAACGGATTCATCAAAGACAATTCACTCAAGGAGCGAATCGTGCTGAGTCAAGAAGATCAGGCCGAGATCGCACGCATGAACACTTTTGGCGATGGAACACCCGCAGTCGAAGTTGCGCTGAGCACCGGACCAAAAAAAGCATTGACCGCTTCAGAGGTGGAATACATCCGCTTCACCGACAGATACGGTGATGGCACTCCACCCTCTTACCAGGACTGGAAGGCTGCAAAACAGAAATAACACAGATTGATCTGTGGATCTGTAAAACCGGCGCACCTTGATCAAGATGCGCCGGTTTTTTCATGAATAACACCCTTGCAAACCGGATTCAATAAACCAGTTGTAACCGGGTCATTACCACCTGTTCCTCTTCTCGGTCACGGCCGCCGCTTGCGCCACCAGAGAAGCGGGTAGAGTTGAAATCGACAGACCATTTCAGGTTGTGACTGAGGTGAAAGTTTGCGCCCAGGCCATAGTTGAACGCCTTCCGCGCGGCACTGTCAGGGTCCGCCAGTCTATTGGCCCCACCTTGAAACGCTCGGTCATCAATATCGAGTCCTGAAACCCGGAATGCCAACTCTACAGCGGTGCCTTTGGTGCCTTTACCCAAGTCAACACCCCTGAACGAGATCGGCTCACCAGTGGGTACCCATGACAGGGTCAGGTCGTAGCCGGTGTTCTTGATCGAACTTTCCACATTGTTGCGCGTTAACTCCTGGTCTGAAAAACCGTATTCAGCCACCAATCCGAAGTTGTCCTTGAAATAGGTCAACTGCGGGAACAGCCGGCTGTGGGTACCCGTGGGAGCAACACCCGCTGAATAGGCAAAAAACTCTTCCTGCGCGGCGGTTCGATATCGGGCCAGGGTGTTGGCTACCACGGCCGTGTTGCCCTGAGAACTTTTTTTGCTGCCGTAGGTTCCTGACACCCCAAAACCAAGGCCTTTCAGAGCACTGTCGTGCGTCTTGAATGGCTCAGCAAAAATCCTTGCTTGAATTTCCTTGCCTGCGTCATCGCGTACCGACACGTCACGACCATCGGCCGCGCCATTGAACAATCCAAGTACCAGGCCAACTCGCCCATCGGCCAGGCTGGAATTCCACGACACACCCAAGTCACGATTGGGCGCAAGCTCGTTGGCAAGCCCACGCTCGATCAATGGAAGTGCTGTGGCCACACGGAGTCGATCAATACTGACTGCGGTTTTCTGCTTGCCAACGCGAAGATATCCCTTGTTGCCCACAGGCACATCCGCAAAGGCATCCAGCAGGGAAATGTTGGCGCCCGTGCCATTGCCACTTAACTCCGGTACGATCCGGAAACCCACGCCGGCAAACTTCCCGGAGAAAGTCGGCCGCACGCGCCGCAGCAAAAATCCGTCGTCAAGAGCCGCACCGGTTGCACTGGATCCCGAGGCGAAAAACCGCCCGTCCATTTGCAACATGGCGCTGAAGCGAAGTTCATTGCCATTGTCAGGATTGAACAATGCATAGCCACCATCGTTGGTGACCTTCACTTGCGGCGTCGGTTTCGCGGGCACCACTTGAGTGGTTGAGGTGGGTTCTACTGGAGGCTGGGTTTGCTGTTGGGCCAGCAAGCGGCTCTCCAGTTCAAGTATTCGTCGCTCAAGTTCCTGAAGCCGCTCACTGTCGGCGTGAACATTCGTAGTTTGAAACAGGGTTGCAATCAGAACACTTAACTGGAGTGTTCTGGACGGAAAAGCGAAGGAGTATTTGTTTTTCATTGTCTTGGCTCGAGTGGTTGGGACGCACATCATTACCAAGACTTCAGAAAATGAGAAATAAGAAATAAGTCTTTGTTAATACTGGATTTTAGTTAACCTGAACTTAATTCGACATTAATTTAATTTTAATAAAAATCACTGTTTTGATTTAATGCGACCTGCCCGAAAACTCCGCAAACTCAACGCGAATTGAGGCGGCGATATTCCCCCGGCGAACATTGATACCACCGACGAAAGGCACGCGTGAAACTGGCTGTATCGCCGTACCCCAGGTGCAAGGCCATTTCATCCAGTTTCATTTGAGTGGACAGCAATTGCGCAGCAAGTTGCTTGCGTTCCGCGTCAAGAAGATCACTGTAGTTGGTGCCCTCCTCAGCCAACCTGCGCCTCAGGCTGCGAGGTGAAAGCGACAATGAGTGAGCAACATCTTCCAGTGTAGACACCAGGCCCATCGACCCCAGGAGAATTTGGCGAACCTGGCCAGTCAAACCTTCTACCTGTCGCTGACGCAACTGCCGGGTGCATTGCTCCTCAAAAACCCGCAGCAAATGCAGATCACAAGTTGGCAGTTGCAACTCGGCATGGCGCCGGTCCAGGAGTATTGCGTTTCGAGAACAACCCGTGTGAGGACGAATTCCAGTCAGTTCCTCAATGCGTTGAACATGACTGTCAGGCAAATGCTGAAATTCAAGGCGTTGCACAGGCACACCATTCAAACCCAATTCCCGCAGCAAACTGAACGCGGTACCCATGTCACGCTCCAGAAGGAAGTGGCGCAAGTGCTGGGCAATGTCATCCGGGTGGGCTGCAATACCAAAAGACGATTCCGTGTTAATCACGGAAAACCTGCAATAGGCTGTGCTCAACGGCAGGTATCGAAGTGCTGTTTCTACGGCAGCGGCCAATGTTGGGCTGGTTCGGATGGCAAAACCCCAAATACCAAACGTGGACACGTTGTACTGCATGCCAAGCTCAAACCCCAGGGCAGGCAAATCCGGCAGACCCATGATCATGTTCTCGAGCAATCGCATTTCCTGGCTGCGCTGCAACCAGGTGTCTGAACGTGTCAGATCTTCAAGCTCCACCCCAGTGCCGAGCAAACAACCTTGCCCGTCCAGACCAAAGCGTGAAGCAAAATTGACCATGACCTGGGCAATTGTTGCCGGGTGCATCAATGGGGATTCCCGCAAACCTGACTCCTCAAAAACCGTTTGGCCTGAAATGCCTGTATCAAGACCTGAAATGCACTGTCTGAATTGACACAAACGCGATAAATTTAAAGCATCCGAATAAAACATCCAAGAGACAAAGATGCAGGCGAACCTGAACGAATTGAACCGGGAAGCGATTGAGATTTCGAAAGAGTATACGGGCGAACTGGCCTGGCTCACGATTGGCCTGACCGCTTTTGTTTTGGGTGCAATGGGGCTTTTGCTGTGGCTTTTCACAACAGGAAGCGTGAGCCTGTGGTTGGCCATACCGTTGTATGCGGTGTTGACTTACATGTCTTACACGCCATTGCACGAGGCTGTGCACAACAACATCCACGGCAAACAGGAGAATTTGAAATGGGTCAACGACCTGTGCGGTTACCTGGTCGCCACCTTGATCATGGTGCCCTACTCCACCCACAAGGTTGAACACTTCACGCACCACCGCTACACCAACCAGCCCGACAAGGACCCTGATTATGTGGTCAGCAACATGCGCCACGGGCTGCTTTCATTCATCACCAGTGGTTTTCATTTCCTGTGGGTACAGATCACCTTCCTGTTTCGCGACTACTGGAAAACAGCCAGCCTGAAAGACCGCAGCATTTACCTGGTCGAGATTTCTTTCACGATTGGCTGGCGCGTGGCATTCGGCCTTTGGGTGGGAACTGAACAGGTGGCTTGGCTGTTAGTGGCCGGTTACCTGATCGGTGCATTTTTCACAGCCTACTGGTTTGCCTATCGACCCCACCACCCCTACGACAATTCAAGCCGCTATCAGAACACCAACAGTTTGATTATGCCCGGCTGGATGAAACCCCTGGAGTGGTTCTGGTTGGGACAAAACCTGCACTCCATTCATCACTTGTTTCCCCGTGTGCCGTTTTATCGCTACCACGCGCTACACGACAAAATCGAACCGATTTTGCGTGCACATGGCACCCCGATCATTGGAATATTCAGCAGGCAAAGCGTAAAGTCATCCAGATAAGATATTGGGCAATGGGGTCCATTCAACTCGCAACCCGAAAACGAGCAATCTGCCCTTCGAGTTGATTGGCCACCCTGGAAAGATTTTTTGCCACATCAGAAGTCTCCTGGGCAACCTGGTAATTTTCTTCCGAAACCACAGCCACTTTTTCAATTGACCTTGCGATGTCCTGGCCCGCGGCATCCTGTTCACGCAGGCTTTCAGAGATGTGAGCAACGGCCTCGGCCGCTTGGCGCACATGTTCGGTCACACCTGAAATTTGAGTGCCCACTTCATCTGAGATTTGCATGCCCAAATCAACACGCTCAACCCCATTCTGCATTTGCTCCACAGCGATCTGTGTTCCTTTTTGAATCGACTCGATAATCGAACCGATCTTCAGGGTTGAGTCTGCAGTTCGCTCTGCAAGCGAGCGCACCTCGTCAGCAACCACGGCAAAGCCACGCCCCTGTTCCCCGGCCCGCGCGGCTTCAATGGCAGCATTCAAGGCGAGTAAATTGGTCTGCTGTGCAATACCGCGAATGGTTCCGGCAATGTCGGAAATGCCTTTGACCTGCGACTCCAGCTCAACCATGGTTTGCGCAGACTGTTTGACCACCGTTGAAATAACTCGCATTTCACTGGCCGCTTTGTCGGTACTGATACCCGCCAACCTGGCCAGGCTGAGCGAACTTTTTGATGCATCGTCTGCCAACTGGGCCTGCGATGAAATATTGGCAACACTGACCGACAACTCCTCCACCGCAGCGGCCACAGAGCTTGCTGCATCGCTGTTGGCCTGTGAAGAAGCGAGAGTGGTATCTGCCGCCTCGGCCAGATGGGTGCTGGAAGACAACAGCTCTTCGGTAGATTGGCGTACACCACGCACGATATTTTGCAGCGACTCCATCAAGGCATTGAAGGCATTGATGACATCTCCAATTTCATTGTTGTATCTGTTTTCTGCGCGCAAGGACAAATCACCCTGTTGATCAATTCGTGTCACAGTTTTAACCAGTGCATCCAGGGGCTGGCCAATCGACTTGCCCAAACGGCGCACAATCAGGAACACGCCTGTCACAGCGAGAATGACCAGACCAAGCACTACAGCCAATGCAACTTCCAGTACGGTACGGGACGTCGACTTTGCCGAGTCAGCCTGCGAAGCCAGGCTGTCTGACAGCTTCTCCATGCTCTGTTCAAGCGACTCGAAGTCCGCCATGAACTGTTCCCATTGCTGGTCGGTGGGTGTAGCGCCCGCAGCGTCTCGGGTCATTTGCTTTGCAGAAGCCACGTAGCGCTCGGCCACCTTGATGACTTCGTCCATCTCGCGGATCAAGCTGCTGTTGTCGGTATTGCTGCGGTTTTCGCTGAGGTTGTCCATCAAGCGATTGCCATGTTGATCCACAGCATTCAGCACTTCGGCCTTGCCAGCCGAATCGGCCATCAACTGCAACTTGATGGCTTCCAGTACATCGCCGCGCAAGGCGTCGTGCATCATGTCGGCATCCATTTGGGTTCGAACCGCTTCAGAACTGGATGTGAGTTTGTTGATCGCGCTGTTCAACTCAAGCATGGCAGTGGTACTGCCTGCACCAAGCACCAGCAGGATACCCAAAGAAAATACCGCATTGAGTTTCAAGAGGGACTGAATGGACTGTCGTTTCATGGGGATGCAGGCTCAAATGGATCAAACTTCAGATTACCCCACCCGGGTGAAACTCAATCCAAGGCTATAAGGCCAAAACAGGGCTCAAATAGATAATTCGAACAAGAATCAAAATTTAACAGTGCTTCGCACACCCCATACGCGGATTGAGGGCAAAGTGGAATCCCCGCCAGGTGATTGAATTCTCTGAAAATCAGCAGACAACCACCAGTTCCCTGACATGGCATGGGAATACAGCAGCTCCATGCTGCGTTCTGTGAATGCTGGCGCACCATTGAGCACCGATACAGAGTCAGGCTGCAGACGACCAATGGCCAGCCCAATGTGGTCTTCGGGAAGTCCCCACAGATTGCCTTTCTGCTCCACGCCATAAGTAAGCGCTCGGTCAAAGCTGCGTACTCCCCGACCACCATAAGACAGGCGAACGAACACAGCCAGATCTTGCCTGATCTGCTGATCACCTGAAAACCCCCAGCCCGCCTGCTTTTCAGGCTGCGCAGTCAACACATTCTCCGCTTTGGGATTCGTCCAGTAATAGATCGCGGCTGAACCTTGCAAGCCGGGGAAAAGCTCGCCAAAACGGCGCAGTTGGACAATCAGGAACGGGTTGCTTGGCGATTGATCCAGGTTGGTTCCGTTGCCTGCACCAAACGCACCCAGTGACCATATCCAGTTGGCTTGATCTTCGTGTTGGGTTTGATATTGAACCAGCGCCCCCGGAGAAAATCCGTTTTCATCGATCCCGTAATTTCCGCCGCTGTCCAGCAGGGGGTTGTGTACAAAGATGTTGTTCATGAATTTCATGGACTCATCGTGCGCCAAATCACTGTGATCGAAGAACACAGTGGGATCAATTTTTCCGGCAACAACACTCAAGCCTTTGACAACCGAATCAAGATCAAATTGGAGCCAAGCCTGGGCGAGCACTGATTTGATGTCATGAAGGTGATTGTCTGATCCGGCAAAGGCTGTTGTATTCACAGCGCTGGTAAAAACCGGGGTATTGATCTGCAGGCCAGACCCACTGCCTGTTCGCAACTGACCGTAAAACCTGCCTGGCAGTTGGCTGAATTCACGTTGCAATTCAAGGTCCAGGCGCGTGTTCAATTGCCTTCGCTTGGAAGAATCCACCATGTCAGCACCCGACAGTCGCTGACCGACCACTGTCCAGCTGCCACCCCACTGCCACTCTGAATTGGCTGGTTCTGCGGGAGGCTCAAGAGGAGTCTGCGCATGGGCCATTGCAGTAAAAACTGCTCCCAGGCTTAAAAAGACATTTCGAAAAATCAGACTCACTGGCGGCTCCCGTTTAAAACAATGTCACAAAAACCTGTGACAGGTACCGAGAGATTATCGATGAGCGCTCAAAATCACATGGTCGGAATTAAGTGGTGTTTTGGGTCGATCAATTTCGATTCAACTTGCCATCGCCTTTTTTTATATCAAAACTTTTCCTTGAATGGACGCAAATCCAGTTCCTGGGTCCAGGTCGAAGGGTGTTGCTGGTGCAACTGCCAATAAATGTCGGCAACGGCCGCAGGCAAAAGCGTGCCATGTGTGCCCTTCGACATCAGATAGGCCTTGCCAATGCCACCAACAGCACTGGAAGCGCGGTCGCCGTCCACTACGCCATCCAGCACCACGTGGGCCACGTGAATGCCCTTGGGGCCATATTCCCGCGCGAAAGACTGGGCAAAACTTCGCAAGCCAGCCTTGGCGGCTGCAAAGGCAGCAAACTGGGGGCGCCCGCGAAGGGATGAAGTCGCCCCTGTGAAAATCAGGCTGCCCTGCTTGCGTGGCAGCATGGCTGCAACAGCCTGCTGAGCCACAATAAAGCCACCCTGGCAACAGACACGCCACATGTTTTCAGCAACGTCGGCAGTGACGTCTTTCAAGGGCACAGGCATGTTTTTCTCGGACGCATTGAACACCACAACTTCCGGTATGCGGCCCGCATTCCGGATTTGTTCAAACAGTTCAGCGACACTTTCCGGGTTGGTGATGTCGGCCACAAGCGATTGGTAATCCATGCCTTGCGCAACAAACCGCCGACTTAATACATTCATTTTTGCAGCGTTGCGCCCTACGCCATACACAGGCAAACCTTCTTGTGCAAACTTTTTGCACAAGGCACCGCCTACGCCATTTTCAGCGCCCACGCCCACCACCACGGCACAGGGTTGAAGTTGTAATGTTTTCTTCAAGCTGCAACCTCTTTGATTGTTTCAAGACGAACGGGAATCAGCTTGTGATAAGGTGTTTTACTGAAGGGCTCACACCAATCAGAAGCAGACAACCTGTTCAAGGCTGGCCCCTGTTCAGCACCACCCAGAAAACGCTGCCCGTAGCCATGTGGCAAGGTACACACACCAGGCCGTACAGTGTCATCGGGCTCAACCACTGCCTGTACCTCGCCATTGGCTGACTTCACGATCAGGCTGTCGCCTTTCAGCACGCCAAGCTTGGCGGCATCGTCCGGGTGCAAGCGCAGAAAACCGTGTTTATCGACCTTCCGCCATTCCGGATTTCGGTAAATCTGGTTGGCATTGTAGGTGCGCCGCTCGCCCGCCATCAATGTGAAGGGATAGGCCTGCGAGGTGGATTCGGTGATGGAAAGATTGCGCAAAGCGTCCAGCATTTCAGGCACTGCAAGGTGAATTTTCTGATCGCGGTTGGCCACAAGTTGCCAAACTTCATCATAGTCGTGACGGCTCATCACCGCGCCGCTTGGGCTGTTGATCAAGCGCTCGAACAGGCCTATTCCCAGCGTCAGCTTGCTGCCTTTCACGCCAGCCCGGCGAACCGCCTTGTCATACCGGCGTGCGTAATCCATGCACAGGGGCAGGAGAAATGCAGCCGCATCAGGAGTATCGCCTTCCGCAGTCTTCAGTGTGGGCCCAAGGGTGCGGTAAAGAATGGAAGCCGCAAATGGAAATTGCTTGGGATTACGCGCCAGCAAACCCACAAAAGCACCCAGAAATGGCAGGTAACGTGAGGCCTTGGGCTGAAGTTTTGCAATCCGTGTCAACCACGGATAGGACTCAACAACGCCCATTTTTTCAAGCAAACGGGTGTAAATCTCGGGCTCGGGCAGGCTGTCCGCCAGGGGTTCGAAAATCGGCTTGCGCAAGTGAAAGGCATTGACCGGAAACTCCAGGTTAAAGCCGGTGCATTCCCATTTCTCCAGTTGCGAACTGGCTGGCAGCACGTAATGTGAAAGTGCTGCAGTTTCAGTGAGGGCCACGTCAATCGTGACCAGCAAATCCAGAGATTGAAATGCCGCTTCAAAGGCCTGCGAATTGGCCCAGGTCAACACCGGGTTGGCGCTGTCTACAAACACGGCGCGTATGCGGTTTTCACCCGCCTTCAAAATTTCATCCGGCAGAATATTTGGCGGGTAAATTCCAGCAATTGGCATCATGCCGTGATAAGCCGTGCGCTTGAGTTTCTTGCCCTTGATCTGCTTGCGCTCGTCGGTATTTCCCAGGATGGGTAACAACATGGTGTGCAGGTTGTTCGTACCCTGTTTGCCAAAGTGGCCACACACCAGGTACAACATTTTTTCCAGGTAACCGTTCAAGGTGCAATTCAGGGTCTGTTGAATACCCAAATCAATTCGCACACATCCCCGCTTCGCCTGCGCAAAACCACGCGCCACACTTTGGACGGTGTCCAGGGACACATCGGCAGTTTCACAATAGGCCTTCACTGGAACCTTGCGGAACACGTCCAGCACCTCTTGATAACCCACGGTGCGTTGCGTCAGGAAGCGTTCGTCCATCAGGCCTTCCTGCACGATGACACCCAGAATGGCACTCATCAAAAACGCATCGGTGCCCGGTTTGATTTGAATGAACACATCGGCCATTTCGGCAGTCTCGGTGCGCCGTGGGTCGATAACCACCATGGTGCGGTTGGGGTCATTGCGAATGTGCTTCAAAGTGTCGCGGGCATTGTGAATGCCATGCGCCTGGTAGGGGTTGCACCCGATGAACAGCACATAATCGGAATGCTCCACGTCTTCCGTGGTGTGGCATCCTTGGTTGCCAAACAGGCGGCCGTTGACCCAGAAGTCGCCCGTTTTTTCCTGCCCCAGTGAGTTGTAGGAATAGCGGCTGCCCATGGCTGCCATCAACTGGCGACTGTAGGCGCCGCCCAAATGATTGCCCTGCCCGCCCCCACCGGCAAATGCAAACGCATCGCCGCCGTGCTTGTTCTTGATCTCTTTCAGGCGAGCAGCTATTTCGGTCAAGGCCTGGTCCCAGCCAATTGCTTTGAACGTGCCATCCCTCTGACGTTTAAGCGGTTTGGTCAATCGATCCGGGCTGTTCTGATAGTAATCAAGCCTGGCCGCCTTTTGGCAAATGTACCCTTGTGAAACCGGATGCGCAGGATCACCCTTGATTCGGCGAATGTCGCGGCCTTCCTTTTCAACAGTGAGGCCGCAATTTCGACTACAAAGAATACAAGCGGTGGGGTGAAGTTGAGTCATGGTAGCAATGCCGAAAGTAGGATTTTTAATTAGATAACGAACACTATCCAATTAAAAAACCAAGGTCAAGCGCAATTCACTGCAAAAAGCTGAGGTTTACTTCAAATGACCAGGATCCATTGCAGCCAAGGCTTCACTGCATGCACTCAATACTGCCTTTTGTGTGGCGGGGTTTGCGCTTGCCCTGGCCAGCGACACCGCGCCCACGGCCATTGACAAGGCTACCCAGGCTGTTTGTGGATCAGAAATACTGGCCAGCACGCCGTGCAAATCGGTCAGGCCGAGATCAAACTGTTGCCTTGTGTCATCGCTGGCGCGCGCCACTTCCGCAGACAGTGCAGGCAACATGCAGCCGCTTTCAGGATGGGCCAGGTGCAACAGGCTGAGATACTGGGTGGCAATTGCCGTCAGGGTGGCCTTGCGATCGGTATCCGGGCCATCGAAAAACAGGGCACGGGTTCGGCCCAGTTCGTACTGAACCACGGCCTGCAACAATTCTTCCTTGCTGCCGAAATGTTTGTAGAATGCGCCACTGGTAAGGCCTGCAGCCTTCATGAGGTCGTCCACACCCGTGGTACCAAAACCGCTTTGTTTGGCTTTGGCCCCGGCATTTTTGACAATGCTGCGAATGGTTTTTTCCTTCTGCCCGGGTGTGTAGCGCATAGATGCCTTCAATGGATAACGAGTGTGATCCGTTCCATTATGACAAACAATCGGGAAAGAAACACCTGTGATTCAACAGGGACATGAACAAACATGCAGACTCAGCGATTCAGGCAAGTTCCTTGATTTGTGCCAGCAGCAAAGGCCAGACTGATTGATTGCGTGCGCGAAAAAGATCGACGTGCCCCAATGTGTCGAGTCCAATCTGGTTCGGATCGATAAAGATGCGTTTCTTCTTGGCCACTTCAAACAAGCGCATGATGTCAAGGACATTTTCCTTGGTAGCGATTTCATCGTCTGCTGCGTGCAAGAACACGATTGGCGCTTTGAACTGCTTGTACCAATGATGCGGAATTTCACCATCAAAATCATTTTCGACATACCCGGGGCTGGAGCACCATTTGGCCCATTGCAAGCCAACCGCTTTGGGCAGGTTTTCCCCCCAGCCCAGTTTTTTGGCAGGAATGTATCCCAACAACATTGCGCTGAGCGGTATGACGCAACTCAACATCAGTTTTGCTGCTGTTCGCTTGTCCTGCCGAATGTTTTTTACATAACCCGACGATGCAGCCACTGCGAGCACACCACGCAGTCGGGCATGGTTGTGCATGAGACCAAACAGCTGCCCACCTACACTGTGTCCGATCAACAAAGCGGCTTTTTGGCCCGTCAGCGCCAGAAGAAAGTCCAGTGCAGCCGGCATGTCGAGCAAACCCCAATCCTGCTTTTTTGCTGTCGAGTGTCGAACATGCGACTCGGCAAGAGACCGCCCAATGCCACGGTAATCAAACACCAACACCGAGAAGCCCTGCTCACTTAACCAACTCGCAAAGGAAAAATAAAAACGCTGTGTAATCCCGGTGGCAGGGCACAACAACACAGCCTGATTGCCCAAATCCTGCTGCGCTGGAAAAAAGGTACCCGCCAGATTTTGGCCTGAAGCAGGAATTTCTACTTCGAATGAACGATTCATGCTGGTTTACCTCGCAGGTGCGGTGGGATGAATTGGAAACGCAATCGGGCGCATTGGGGATCCGTCTGCACCCTTGAGCTTGAGCGATGCGCCAATGAATGCAAACTCGTAAATGCGGTCAGCTGCCAACTCCTCAAGATTGACCAACTCAAGAATGAATGCACCTTGCTGCGCCAACAGGTAGGTGTGCACCGGAACATAATTGCCTTCCACCTCTGAGGGAAATGCCTCAAAGCTGAGGTTGTCTGCGCCCAGCACCATGGCACCACCCTCTTCCACCAGGTATCTGGCAGCCTCAATTCCCAGGCCGGGGGAATTCTGCATGTACTTTTCGGCCTGCGAAAATTCCTTCATTCGACCTGTACGTATCAACACCACATCGCCGAGCTCGAGTTGAACATTTTGGTGAATAAGCGTGGCTTGTATATCGGCCTTGGTAATACGATAACCATCGGGCAACATGTCGAGGCCTTTGGCCGCGGGAATATCCAGCAACAATCCCCTCGCGACAATGGGCGGTATGGTCTCCGCACCTGTTTTTGTCCAGCCCCGATCGCCCAGGTGTGTCTTGGCGTCGAAATTGTTCCAGATCTTGCCATTCAATCCAAAGTGGTTCAGCGCATCGATGTGCGTCCCGGTGTGGGAGTACATTGAAAACGCCGTCCCGGTATAACTGACATGATCATTTTGCCTGTCGCCCACGCCTAGGGGATCATCGACCTTGGTACCGTTGGGTGTATGAGTCATCCAGATTTGATATCGCGGATCGCCCGCTGCATGCCAACCGGGCATGCCGATGAAATAGTCAACTGAAAGGTCATACACCTTTCGTGGATCAATCCTGGCCATCAGATGTTGCTGTGTCTGTGCACTCATCAGGTTAAGACGACCTATTTCATCAGCAGGACCCCACGGACTCGTTCCCACTACGGCTCTCCCGCTTATCGGCAGGGTTTGATGTGCATGTCCCGGCCCCGCCTGGACCCCGGGCATTAAAAGAGCAAGTCCACTGAACACAATTGCTTCCTTTGCGATTTTTAAGAAATTCATTTGATTGCCTCGTTCATGATTGGCATTGATGACCTTGAAACCAGAAAAACACCGCCAGCGATCAATGCCGTGCCTGCCCACACCCACGGTGAAGGGTGCTCGTTGAAAAACAAAGTTCCGATCACAAGTGAACACACTGCGATCACATACCCCAACTGCCCAACAAACACCGGAGTTGTTCGTCGCTGTAACTGGAAACTGAGCAGGTAGAACAGTCCCGATGAAACAGCAATACCGGCCACACTGGGTCTGGCTGCGAGCTCGGGTAAGCCGATTGGAGCCGACATCCATTGAATCGGAAGCAGCAGCAACCACTGCGAGGTCAACAGGCCAGCAGCCATCTGAACAGGCTGACCATCGGCGGGCCAAGCGCGAGTGCGATACACATTGCCCATGGCGAGAAACAGGGGAGAAAGGCAGGCGAGCAGAACCCAGGCCAGCATGTCGGGGTTGGGCAAACTGCTCTTTGGCAAGAGAATAGTCAAAACTCCTGCAAACCCGGCGAGGAGACCGAGTACGCCAGCCCACCGGATTCGCTGCCTGAAAATCAAGACCACGAGGGCGACGGTCATCAGGGGTGAAAGAGACGCCACCACGCCAACCAGGCCTGAAGGAATGTGGTTCAACACCCAATAGGTGACCAGGTAGGGACCTGTAAAACCCAACAGGCCGGCCGACAGGTAATAGCGGACATGTGACCAGCGCAGCAGCGGGAACTGGCGCTTCCAGAAGGCAACGGGGAGCACGATGAGCACGCTTCCGCTGATTTGCCAGAACATCAGGTCAAGACCATTCATACCAGACTGGGTCGCAGTTTTCCCCAATGCATAAATGATGGATATCAGCAAACCACACATCAACAACAGCACCATGTTCATTCAATTCACCCCGGTATTTGCAAAGTTGCAAAACATGGATGCAGTGTATTTGCCTTTCAAAAATTGATAATCTAGGCGATCAGCAACATATTGTTTCTCCAGGAGCAACAATCCATGAGTCAACTGGCAGACATCAGCGTATTTGTAGAGGTTGCAAAACGATTGAGCTTCACCGCGTCCGCAACGGCACTTGGATCCACGAAATCGGCTGTCAGCAAGGCGGTTTCCAGACTGGAAGAGCGATTGGGGGTCAAGCTGCTTCAAAGAACCACGCGCAGGCTCAGCCTCACAGCAGAGGGGCAGCACCTGTTCAGGAAAGCCAGCGACGCGCTGTCGCAACTGGCCGAAGCCGAACAGGAGGTGACAAGCAATCAGCGTCAGATTCGGGGAAAAATCCGCCTGGCTGCACCGATGTCGTATGGCTTGACCACCCTGATCAGTCAAATCCCCGATTTCATGAGCAAACACCCACAACTCACAGTGGAGCTACACCTTGAAGACAAAATTTCAGAGATCGTTGGGGAAGGATTCGATGTGGCCATCCGGATAGCAGAAATGAAGGATTCCGGCCTGGTGGCCAGAAAACTGGGCGAGATCGAACATGTCACGGTGGCTTCCCGCCACTACCTTCAAACACACGGGATTCCCCGGCACCCGGATGAACTTCGCGGGCACAACTGCCTCATCTACACCTACCGGGCATCACCCCGCCAATGGACCTATCTGGATGCTGATCAGAATGAATTGATCGTGAATGTACAAGGGTCGTTTGAATCCAACAACAGCCTTGCAATCCGCGAATGCTTGCTCAAGGGTCTTGGCGTGGCTTTGATTCCTGCTTTTGTTGTGCGGGAGGATGTGCAAGCCGGACGCCTTGAAGTGGTGCTCGATGACTATGGCGGACTGACAAGAAATCTTTATGCGGTCATTCCGGATCGAAAACACATCAGCGCCAAGGCCAGGGCCTTGATTGATTACCTGAAATTATCAAACACCCTGGCTTGAAGGGTTTTGTTTAAAAAATTCCGTCTACCGCGTCCACCACGATTGCTGTGCCTACTGCAATGAGCAGCAGATCAGTGCCCAACTGCACGTACTTGTGATTCAACGGCGGCACTGGCAAACGAATCCTCAGTTCATTGGGAATATCGTAGTACCGAACATCAGAGCCCAAGGCTCGCCCTTTTTGCCATTGCTTGGCCTGCCCAGGTGGCTGACAACCGTTGCCCTTCTTGGCCAATCCGGGCGGGCATTTGCCTTTTGAAACCTGCCCGCTGTAATAATCGCGAACAATCCGGGTTTCATTGCTGCCGAAGTTGAATGACACCGACAGATTGTTCTGGTTAGAGTCATAACGCCCCTCGCGGTCGCGGTACTCATCGCGGCCACCTTTGTCGTGACCTCCCGACTTGTGATTGCCTTTCTGACCGCGGCTTTCGTTTTGTTCCTTGTTCTTCCCGGAATTGCCATTGCCGTTGCCTTTGTCCGGTTTGTCGGCATATACAACGCTGGTTGCAATCAGCAAGGCGGTAGCCACCACCGCAAGCTTGCTGATGTTTAGGGTAATAGCCATGGATTTGTTCCTTGTTTTAGGTATTGTCTTGACTCTTCAGCATACGCTGCCCACCCCGAATTCTCCAGCAGCATATAATCCAACTCAGCCGTACTTGCAGCAGAGCCCCCATGAACGATCAGCAATCCCTGCTTTCCGCACTCGACCGCAGTTTCGAACGTGCTTTAGGCTTGTTGAATAGCCTGAGTCCTTCCCAGCTTGAAGTGCCTTATTCACCGGACATTAACCCGCCCGTTTGGGAAATGGGTCACGCCGCGTTTTTCTTTGAACACTTCATTCTCCAGAAATTGGATGGTGCCCCACCCTACAACCCGGCATTGAATGATGTGTGGGACTCATTCGAGCTGGCCCACGAAGACCGCTGGGAAGCGGGTGTGTTTCCCGACAAGGAAAACACACTGAAGTATGTTGATCATGTTCACCAACGCGTCAGGCAACGAATTCTCGAAAAACCGCTGAGTGCTGACGACCTTTACCTGTACAAGTACTCGATTTTTCACCTGAACATGCACATTGAGTCCATGGTGTGGGCACGGCAAACTCTGGCGTACTCACTCCCGCCAAGCGCAGTGAATGTATCCAGCGCCGCGGAAGCACGATTGGCTGGCAATGTTGAAGTACCCGCCGGACGCTACCGGATTGGCATGCCGGCCCATTCAGAGCATTTCGCGACCGAAGACTTCTGCTTTGACAATGAAAAGCCCGGTTTTGTCAAAGAACTGAAATCGTTTCGCATGTCACCAACCCTGGTGAGCAATGCAGAGTATCTTGAGTTCATTCAAGCCGGTGGCTATCAGCAGGATTCCCTGTGGAGCATGGCGGGTCTGAAATGGCGGCAGCGTTGCTCAGCCATGCACCCGCTGTACTGGAAGCAGGTTGAAGGCCAGTGGCTTGAACGTTACTTTGACCAATGGCTGCCCTTGCAGGGTGATTGGCCTGTAAAGCACGTCAGTTATTGGGAAGCGCAAGCCTGGTGCAATTTCGCCGGCCGCAGACTGCCCACGGAATTTGAATGGGAAGCGGCCGCATTGGGCAATCTGGAACATGGACCTTTCACACCGTTCCCATGGGGAAATACCATGGATGATCGCCGCGTGGACATGAACGCCACCGGCCTTGCCCGGCAATCGGTGACTGCTTGGCCGCAAGGCGACAGCCCTTTCGGCTGCAGGCAGATGATCGGTACAGTGTGGGAGTGGACTGACAGCCTGTTCATGCCCTATGACGGTTTTACCATGGACATGTACCCATTCATGTCCACATTGCAGTTTGGCGACCACAAAGTGGTGCGGGGTGGTTCCTGTGCAACGTCCTCAATCCTGATTCGCGGCACCTACCGCCAAGCGTATACCCCTGACCGAAACGATGTGTTCGTCGGCTTCCGAACCTGTGCGAGATAACTACTGATGAACAATATTTACGAAACCGATGAACTGCTGAACCAATACATGGCTTTTCACTTTGGCGCCGACTACTTTGATGTACCCAATTTCCCGGCGCGCTGTGCCGAGCTTTGCATTGAGTTGATGGGGGCACGCCCCCGCCGCAAGGCTCTAGACCTGGGCTGTGCAGTAGGTCGCAGCACATTTGAACTGGCGAAAAGTTTTGAAACAGCCGTGGGCATTGATTTGTCCAGCAAGTTCGTCGACGCTGCGGCGCGGCTTCAGGCAGGCGAAACCCTGCCCTACCTTGTGCATGAGCAAGGGGAACTGGTTAAAACCCTGCAATTCAGCCTTGCCGACCTGGCCCTGAACATCGACAACTCACAGGTGAGTTTTGAGGTAGGTGACGCCTGCAATCTCGGTGAGCAACACCGCCACTATGACCTGATTTTTGCAGGCAACCTGATTGACCGGGTCAACGACCCCGCTGCATTTCTTCGTGACTTGCCAGCCCGCCTGGTGCCCGGCGGTTTGCTGGTGATTTGTTCGCCCTACACCCTGCTGACCGACTACACACCACGCCAGAACTGGATTGGTGGATTTGTAGCGGACAGCAAACCCCGAACCGTGCTGGATGGCATGCACGCTGTATTGGACCCGCATTTTGATTTGGTGACCCAACCCCGGAATGTGCCTTTTGTGATTCGCGAAACATCGCGTAAATTTCAACACAGCCTGGCAGAAATGACCGTGTGGGAGCGACGCAGCGCCTGACAGCAAACACGCCTTGGGTGCAAACTCAAAGATGTATTACGATAAAGAACACACTGGAGACAACATGATCAACGCATACGCCGCATTCGAGGCCAAGGGCCCCCTGAAACCTTTCCAATATGACCCGGGTGCACTGGGCGCATTTGATGTGGAAATCGACGTAGACCACTGCGGCATTTGCCACAGCGATATCAGCATGCTGGACAACGACTGGGGGCGCGCAAAATACCCCATGGTAGCCGGTCACGAAGTGATCGGTCGCGTCAGCCAGGTGGGCACGCATGTTAGCCACCTTGCCATTGGTGACGTGGTGGGTTTGGGCTGGCATTCAGGCTATTGCGAAAGTTGCAAGATGTGCATGGGCGGCGATCACAATTTGTGCAGCACGGCCAAGGGCACCATCGTGGGTCGCCATGGTGGTTTCGCCGATAAGGTTCGGGCGCAGGCCATCAGTGCAGTGAAAATTCCGGCAGGTGTGAACCCGGCCACTGCAGGCCCCCTGCTGTGCGGTGGCATTACCGTTTACAACCCACTGGTTCAATACAATATTTCACCCCAAAGCAAGGTTGCCGTGATTGGCGTGGGTGGCTTGGGTCACATGGCGGTCATGTTTTTGAAGGCCTGGGGATGCGAGGTGACTGCATTCAGCAGCAATGCCTCCAAAACCGAGGAACTGATGAACATGGGTGCTCACCATGTGCTGAACAGCAAAGACCCCGAAGCCCTGAAAAAAGCGGCCGGGTCGTTCGACCTGATTTTGTCCACTGTCAACGTGAAGCTGGACTGGAATGCCTATGTGTCCACACTGGCACCCAAGGGCCGATTGCACTTTCTGGGCGCCGTGCTGGAGCCGCTCGACATTGGCGTATTCGGCTTGATGGGGCAACAACGCAGCATTTCTTCATCACCGGTGGGTAGCCCCCGAGTGATCGCAGACATGCTGAAGTTTGCAGCCCTGCACAAGATCGAACCAATTGTTGAATCTTTCGGCTTTGATCAAATCAACGACGCACTGGAAAAAGTGCGCAGTGGCAGCCCAAGATTCAGGGTGGTGTTGTCGCGTTGAGTTGACACCAGCTGACGCTGTAGCCGTTCTGCTGACAACAACAGCAGAATGTGCTGCGGCATGTCGTGGTTGCCCGGTTTGACAATGCCTTCCACAATGCTGCCCTGCTCACCTGCCATTTGCGGCAGTTTGCTCAAGCGGTCCAGCTCAATTTCTGCCATCTCTCCAAGGTCATCAATCAGGATGCCGAACTCTTCTGAAGACCCTTCGGTCTTCAACACCAACACCTGTTTGCGTTCGTGATCTGGCAATGCGAAAGATTCGGTGTGCAAACAACTCTGATTCACCAACAAGGTGGACAGATCAAACACCGCAATCGGCTTCTCTTCAAAAATCAGGTAACCCGCCATTTCAGTGCGCGAAGCGGGCACTGCGGTGAGGTTTTTGGCATCCACCGCCGCAAGAATTGAAGCAGGAGGCAGTCCATAACCATGCCCACTGATAAAGAAAGTCGCGATGTCAATTGAAGGCGCACCACGCGGTGCCTTCAATTCCTGCGGTCTGTGTTGTTGGGTATTGCGAAGTGTGCCCGTGGTCAGTGCCACACTTGTGGACAAAGGCATGAACACAAGGGCAAGCACACCGCTTCCCTGCCTGGACTGCACGCCCGTGTACTCCCGATAACCCGCACTTGCACTTGCACCGACCGCATAATAGCGATCGGCAAACTGAATCAGGTTCACAGTGGATGAACCTTTTTGCAGGGTCAGTAATCCGGGCTCAATCTCGATTTTTGAACCGGCAGGAAATTGCGAACTGGTTCCAGATATTACAGCGCCGTCCGATTCCACAAAAACAGCAAATGAATCTTTGGTGATCTGACCTGCTTCATTTCTGGGCAACACATCATTGAGCATGGCTTGAAACTGGGGCTCGGAATCGAACACCACTGCAATTCCACCCTGTACTGTTGGGTTGGCACCCAAGCCCTGAACCGCGGCTGCATACACGTAGGTCGGCTTGTTGAAATACAAATTGGTGGATGTGAAATGGGAGGTCACAAACGATTGTGAATCTTTCAACTCCAGGGTTTCACGAACCCAGGGTTCAGAGAGCACAGTGCCCAGCAAATCGGTGCAGGCCGGGTTCGACACCGACACCACTCGACCATGCCGATCGAACAGAATGATGTTGCTGTAAACCGTGTACAGCGAGTTGATGTGGCGCAGAATCTGGGTCAACTTTTCTTGTTGATGAATGTCTTCAAAATTGAAGTGTTCCAGTTCCAGTCGAAATTCCCGGGTCAAAGCCCACCAACGGCAATCGTTGGCGCGCTCATACAGATTGCGATCCATGATGTCAATCGCCAGTGCGGCCTGTGTGGCGCAATCAAACATCAGGGATGCAACCACTGTTTTGTACAAATTAGTGGTCGATTCGTTGAACACATCCCGGGTTTTTGCACCTGTGCGACCAATTTCGCGCAACAGCACTTTTGCAAATTCGGAACCACCCTTGCCTTCCTGCCGGGCCAGGCCTATGTTTCCATTCCACACTGACCGATTCAACTCTTGCTGAATGAGTGCAGCCCTTTTGGGAATATTGCGCAACTCGGCATTGAACAGCGTGGCCACTTCCAGCACGTCCATTAAAAAGCCCTCGGACACGGAAGCCAGCTCGGGCGCATCGGACACATCAAACGCATGATTAAGCGGGGCCAAGGCATGCCCCAACCAACCCGGTACGCAGTAGCCCTGGTAGGGGTTCGATTGCCGGGTAGCCGTCAAGTATTCCCGGCCACCGAATCGAATCACGCCACATTCGCCGTCCGCGATGGCTTTTAGTTTAGAGCCCAAGGGAAACTGATAGGGGTCGCTGCTTGCAATCACGCGGTGTTCTGCATCCAGCAAGGTGATTACGCTCCAGTCGTCTTCTTCAACCAGGTTTTCAAAAATACGTTTGCACTCGTCCTCAAACCGGAAACAAAGACAAAGCACTCCCACTGGGTGTGTGCCATCAGTCGACATCACCTTGCAGGCATACACAAGCGGGCTGGGGCAGTTGGGCAGCAAGGTGGTGGGCCGAAATATCTCCACATAGGCTTGCGAGGTGTTCAAGGCCTCGTGAACAAAGGGATCGTCCACAACACGAACCTGGTTTCGCTCATCAAGCTGAGCCAGCACTTCGCCCTGGGGCGAGAGAAGAACAATGTTGTGATACACCGAGTACTTGCTCACGTATTCACTAAAATGCGCGCGCAGCTCATCGAGCTGCGTTGAATCTTCAGTGCCTGAAGAATTGGCCTTGGCCGCTTCCGCAAACGCACACACTTGTCGATCTGTGGCCAGAAATCCAATGTCGGCTGTGCGTTCAAACAGGTTTCGCGTCAACACGTCCACAGATATTCGGGCGTTCGAGGTCAGCGTCAAGGCTGCTTTCTTGTAGTGTTCCTGTGCCAATTGATCCAGCAATACACTGGCGAGGTTCTGAAAATCAGACCGCATCTTGGTGATGTCGGTGCCGGCCCCCAACAACTGGCCAAGCAATGTGAGGTTGTCATAAACAGCTTGAATTTCGCCCAGCCTTTTTTGGTCCGGATAAAGCGCGCCCATGAAGCGCGAAAAATACTCAAGCGCTGGCTTGGCCTGATTGGCGCGACTGTTTCTTGCAATACGCATGCTGCTTTACCTGTTCAGTTGGGTTGTCTTGGACAACTCTAGCCCGGATGGGGGAAATACAATCCAGAAAATAAACAGGTAAAACCAAAACTCAGAAACGGTTTTTTACAAAATACTGCCTTCGATCGAGTTTTGGTTGCACATTGTGGTGTTCAAAGCTGATTTCCCAACAGCAAAACACGGACGTCACCTTTCGCTTTCAGGCTTGCCCAAATCAGATAAGGCGCCAGAAACATCATGCCACCAAAAAACGCAACCACACCCAGTATCAAACCGCCGGGTGAAAAGCGATGTCGCCAGCTGACCCAGATTGCAGACAAGGCGAGAAAGCTCATGAAATCCACATTGAACTGGCCTTGCCAATCCATGGCCAGGATGTTGTCAAAGAATATGGGAATCAGGTTCCAGCCGTGGTCTAACCCAACCTTCAGGGTATACAAGCCCAGTACAGCGATCACAAGCAGCAGGTAAGTGCGAAAAATAGCCATGGAAAAATCCTTGAATGAAATGGAGTTGATTTAACGAGAATATTAGTCGATCAAAACCGTCCACTCTATGACCTCCAAGGTCAACGCTGTGCGATGGCACAGCGCCCAGCAGAGAGGTGGTCCGACTTACTCCAGCGATTCCAGCCTGTAACCCAAGCCCCGCTGGGTGTGTATCAAGGGCGGCATACCCTCCAGGTCAATTTTGCTTCTCAAGCGGCGAATGTACACATCCACCACATTGGTCAAGGGGTCTTCATTCACACCCCACACATTTGACAGAATTCTTTCACGGCTGAACAGTCGGCCTGGTGAACTCATCATCAACTCCACCAGCGCAAGTTCCTTGGCGGTCAGTGCAATGTCCTTGCCAGCCCTGGTCAGCCGCATGCTACCCAAGTCCAGCACCAAGTCAGAAACCGTCAGCTTTCGGTCTTGCGGCGGGTTGACACCCTGCACGCTGCGACGGCGCAAGGCCTCAATTCTTGCCAGCAGTTCATCAAAGGAAAAAGGTTTTCCAAGGTAGTCGTCTGCACCCATTCGCAAACCGGCAATTCGATCGTCCACTGTGTTCAATGCAGTCAACATCAACACCGGAAGTTTGAAATTTTCCTTGCGCAAGTTTTGGCACACATCCAAACCTGAACCATCGGGCAGCATCACATCGAGAATCACCAAGGCATCACCAGCCCCTTCCGTGACTTCGGTTTGCAGATTCTTGGCCAGGCTCATTCCCAGTTGTGCCGTGCCTGCGACCTGAGTGCGATAGCCCTCGGCCTTCAAGCCTCTGTCCAGAAATCCGGACACTCGGGAATCGTCTTCAACGATCAAAACTTTCATACTGCCTCCTGCGTTTAATCGCTCTTGTCTGCTGTTGTGTTCACGCAAATCGTATCGGTTTGACCAGCTTGATTTAGAGATGGCTCCCCCCTTCATGTTTTGTTCATTTTCCGGCTTTGATTCATTCATGAAAACGCATGCTTTCAGTTCAAAACACTGGCGCAACATGGTTCTTGGATGTTTTTAACCAATTTTTCAACCGATGGACAGGAGTAAAAAATGCGTTTGATTTCGAAACGAAAAACAGTGGCGAGCCTGCTCGCTGCAAGTTTGACCACGATGTCTTTTTCTTCGATGGCTGCTGAAGAAGACGTGCGTCTGTGGACCTCGCTGGTGATGGATGGCGAGCTGACGGACAGCACCCGATGGACAGCAGAAATTCAGCCCCGCTTCAAGAACAGCGGCAAGGAATTCGACCAGTTGATTGTTCGCCCCTCGGTAAGCTACGCGCTAAGCAAACAATCTTCCGTGGCACTGGGCTATGCGTATGTAGAAACGGAAACGGCGCAACGTACCAGCAAGGAGGATCGCTTGTGGCAGCAATTCAGCTATCAATCGAAATGGAATGACTTCAGCTGGAGCAGCAGAACCCGACTGGAACAGCGCGACCTGGATATTTCAGATGAAACTTCGCACCGTCTGCGACAGATGTTTCGGGCCAGCCACCCCGTCGCACCGGAATCAGAATGGCACGCATTGGCCTGGAATGAATTGTTCATCAACCTGAACGACACTGCATGGGCTGGGCGAAGTGGCATCAACCAGAACCGAGCCTTTGCAGGTGTGATGTGGCGCTATGACAAAAAATCACGCGTGGAATTGGGCTATTTGAACCAGGTTATCAATGTGGGTGGAAACCGTGAAAATCAAATGAACCATGTGCTGGCCAGCACATGGTTCATCGGTTTTTAAGGAGAGTTATCGCCTGATCAGCGCACCGTGATTACATCACGGTGCATGGGTGCCAACAAAGCCAGAATGTCGGTTTGCAGGTCAAACGGAACACCCTTGGCGTTCATGCTGGCCACCAGCACCTCCACCAGTGCATTGAAGTGCGCCTTGGTAATGGTCATACCGGCATGCGCAGCCTTCATGTCCAGGCCGACGTACTTGCAAGGCCCACCCGTGGCTTCACAAACCTGGTCAGTCAACTGGGAAGCCAAGCGATTGGCATCGGTGTTCTGAAACTGATCACCAATTCTGGGATCCGCTTTCACACGCGCAACAAAGTCATCCATCACGGTACGAATGCTTTCCTTGCCGCCGAGCTGATCATACAAACTGCCCGAATTGGCAAAAGCCATACCGCTGCTCAGCACCATGCCCAAAGCCAGTGCAAAACCCATGAACTTTTTTCTCATGATTCAACTCCCGATTAAAATGCAAACTGTGCAGACAGATAAACACCGGTTTGATCGCGGCCATTTGTTGTACCCGGTACGATGCGACCCAAGTCAACATATGCCGCTGTTAACGACACATTCTTGGTGGGCGCCCAAGCCACGAAGACATCCATCCAGTCGTCAGATGCCAGACCATTTCCAAGCCCTGCGGCACGGCCTGCCGACTCCAGCTTGTTGGGCATGAAGCGGTATTCCGCACCAATGGCCAGGTTGTCTTTCAACAATTTGGCCACTGAAAACTCAGGCATCAATTCGTAGTCGGTGTCATCACCGCCGAGGGTGGAACCAAAGCCGAGGAAACCGTTCTGGTTGGCCTTGGTGGCACGCAAGGTACCGTTCACCAAAACGCCCTGTTTCAGGAAGAGCTTGGTCGCAGAAATGTAGGCATCGGTGCCACTGTCTTTCGCGCCCAAGGTATTCAGAGTTGGTGCAAGGCCAGCTGCATCCAGGCTTTTGTGCTGCAATCCCACTGACACCTGGGGCATCCAGGTATCAGAATCCAGAATGGCGTCGCCAAATAGCTTGTATTTCACACCAACAATGGTTTGCTCAAGATCCAGACCGGGCAAGCCCAATGCGGTACCTGTAATACCGGTGTCCAGGGTCTGGCTGCCGAGCGAAAACTCGATACGCTCATCCCAGGCAAAAGTCACACCTTGCGTGTCCACCGTGTAGTCGTCGGTTCTTGCCTGTGTAATGTTGGCGGCAATACCCCATTCATTTTCTGTGGCTTGCGTACCAATTACCGCCCAGGGCGTCAGGCCACCGCCCGCCGCACCTTCAATGGTGCTGACACCACCGGTCAACACAAGCTTGCCAGTGCCAGCCAATGCTGGCGCAGACAAAAAACTACCCATCAGCAAAATAGCTGCAGCAATGGGTTTGTGGTTTTTTTTCAAATGCTTCATGAAATCACCTGCCATGCAAATGGGAAGAAGGGGTTGACGCCAGAATGCGTAACCCCCACAAAGTTACTTGGGGCTGTAAGGCAATGAAGAGTGGTGCAGCACAATGCGCAGATTGCCTGCATTGTCCTTCACATAGCCCCAGGTCTTGTCCACTGTGGTGACCTTTCCATTTTTGTCGGTGATGCTGACGTTGCCCATTGAAGTGGCCGTATTGCCATGCAGGTGGATACCGACATTCTTTACATCCACTTTGCGCCAGCCTTTCAATGCAAAACCTGTGTCGCTTGCATAGTTTTTGTCACCGCCAACGAAGTAAGCGAGTGCGCCCTCTTTCGTGGTGCGGAATGTTTGTGGTGCAACAGTCAATGTGGGCTTGAACAGCACGGGGCCCATGTTGTAGCCGTAGGCTGCATCCAGTACAGCATTGGCTGTTTGCTTGGCTTTCTCGAAGCCACCCTTTTCAAAGTCCTGGGAAATCTGCACCAAGGCATTGCCCCAGGCCTGCTGCGCTGCCAGCACTTCGGCTTCAGTGACATTGGTACTGACAACAGGTGCAGAGTCCTTGGCCATTACGGCACCACTCAGGCCCATCAATACCGCTGCGGTCACTGTGGTTTTGTAGAAAGACAATGTATTCATGTTCATACTCCTTGCTTGGTTGGAAAACCCCTTTTTTGCTTGGGGTGAATCGCCGTGCAGCATGTTTTTCGCACGAGGAAATCATCTCAAGCCAAGCTGAAGCGCAAGTGGGCAATGCAATGAACAAGCCCGGCAGGGAAAATGAACAGAAGATGAATTGGATTCAGGATTTGTCGGGAATCGACTCCAAACGATAGCCAAGCCCGCGCTGGGTGTGAATAAGGGGTGTGAAACCTTCAAGGTCAATCTTGTTGCGCAAGCGCCGAATGTACACATCAACTACGTTGGTCAAAGGGTCTTCATTAACACCCCACACATTGGCCAATATGCGTTCGCGGCTAAACAGCCGGCCAGGTGCCGACATCAACAACTCGAGCAATGCGAGTTCCTTGGCTGTCAGCTCAATCGGATTGCCGCCACGGGTGACCCGCATTTTTTCAAGATCCATTTCCAGATCGTCGACTGCCAAAACTGATTTGGTCTCCAGTCGTGGCTGGATACTGCGACGTGCCAATACCTCGATGCGTGCCAGTACTTCCTCAAAAGCGAAAGGTTTGGGGAGGTAATCGTCAGCGCCGAGGCGCAAACCGTTCACACGGTCCTCCAGGCTGCTCAAGGCTGTCAACATGAGAATGGGAATGTGCACACCACCACTGCGCAAGGTCTGGCACACCGTGAAGCCATTTTGATCGGGCAACATGACATCCAGCAAAATGACCGCCTTGTCACTGGCCACACTGATTTGATCCATCATCGAACGGGCCAGCGCAATGCCTTCCCCGCCCGTTTTTGCCCATTGAACCCGATAACCCTCCGCTTTCAGCCCCCTTTCCAGAAAGCTGCCAACGCGTGCATCGTCTTCAATGATCAAAATATTCATGAATCAATCTCCAAGGTGGCCTCAAATACTGGCAACAGTATTTTGACACTGGTTCCCGCGTGGAGTTGGCTTTGCAATTCAATTTGTCCAAAATGTGCACGTGTGAGCGCACTGGCAAGGGCTAAACCTAGCCCGTGGCCATCTGGGCGCCAGCGTTTGGCGACATCACTGCGGAAATGTCGGTCCCAGACTCGATCAATGTCGGCTTCCGGAATACCGATACCGTGGTCTGTGATGGTGATTTCAGCGTGCCTGTTGCCCTCGGCATCTGTGATGTGCTGACTGACTACATCAATGGCTGCATCGGTTGGAGAATACTGAACGGCATTGTCCAGCACAATCGTGAACAACTGCTTCAGACGTTGCCGGTCACCCAGCACCATGGATTGGGTACTCAAATCCAGACGAAGATCAATTCGATTTTTTTGAAGCTGAGGGTGCATTTGATCAATGGACTCACTCACCAACTCTTCGAGACGAACAGGGCTTCTGTCCATGACCAGCGAATCAATGTCACTTCGGGCCAGTGTCAACATGTCTTCAATGACCAGGCCCAGGTGCTTGGCACTGTCCATGATACGAACCAGTGTTTCCTTGTACTCCACCACGTCCTTGTCCCGACCACGAAGGGTAATTTCCGCCTCACCCCGAATGGCTGTGGTAGGGGTTTTCAATTCATGGCTGATGTCAGCAAACATTTGTCGCCGGCGCAAGTCCAGTTTCTCGAGGCGATGCAAGCCTTCCTGAACCTCGAAGGTTCTTTGCTGAACCAGGCTTTCAAGTTCTGCCCTGGCCTGCATTTCCTGCCCCCGAAACTTGCTCAGTTCGCGCGCCATCCGGTTAACGGCTTTGGCCAGTTCGCTGAACTCGTCGTTGGAATGTTCAGGAATTCGATAATCGAGGTTCCCGGCTTCCAGTTCGCGCGCGCCATCCGCAATGCGTTTCAGTGGTTTGCTGAGTGCCCTTACAAAGTACACAGCCAACAACACCGCAACCAGCGACAAGGTCAGGGTGGCGGAAATTGCAAAGGCATTGAGTAACTTCAGTGATGCGTCGGCAGCAGCCCGGTCGCGCGCGGTGGCCAAGCGCTCGCGGGAAATGCTTTCAGCCAGCAAAGTGCGCAAATCCAGCCCATCAGACATGTCAAAGGTGCGGTTGATGTCTGTCCATTGAATGGTTGAAGAGCGGGCCGAAGCCAGCAAGGCGGGTACGCTGGTGTCCAGCGCGGTGAAACTGGTGCGCAGCACTTTCAGGGCTTTTTCTCTGGCTGCGTGTTCAGCATCCATTTCACGGGTGCCTTGATAAAGGCTCAACGCGCGTTGGGCCCGGCTGTCCAGCTGATCAAGAATGCTGATCATGTTTTTCTGGATTTGCCGCAGTTCATCGGGCGCCACCTGTCGCCCGATCAGGCTTTCGGACAACAACAAGCGCAAGCGCTGTTTTTCGGCCGACAGGTCTACAAAACCCACCAGAAGTTCGTTGGCGACACGGCCACGTTGAATATTCTGGTCTGCAACCCGCAAAGTGGACCATCCCAGTATGCCCTGAATGACCGAGGCAACAGCCAGAACACCAAATGCCCAAAAGATTCGCGTTTTAAACATCCTTCCACCTCAATTGCCATACAAGACACGGCACGGATCAAATCCCCCATGGGAAACGGTCACGCCGATTTGAAAAGATATCTGAAATCGACAAGCTGTTTGAATAACTAGACGCACGGAAGCGGAATAACCGGTATCAGATCAGGGTTTTCATCTTCTGTTCATTTTTGAAGAGCCCCGCGTTAATCGAACCACATCGGAAACCGTCAGACCTTTGCCTCACACTGGTTTCCATGCACTGAACATGCAGAGAAAAAACAACCAACCTCTACAGGAGTACTGACATGAAAAAGATGATGACTTTGGGTTTTGCTTTGTGTTTAAGCAGCACAGCCGCTTTTGCAGACCTGACACAGGGCGATGGCACTTACCTTGCCAGCAAGCCAGTAAAGTCGACTGTAAGCCGTGACGCTGTGATCGCCAAAACTGACAGCCACAATGTGGCTAACGCAACGGACAGCACTTTCAGCCCAAGCAGCAATGTGGCCAGCAAGGTTTCTCGTTCCGAGGTGGTCAAGAAAATGAATGGTTACCAGTACGCCGACTTTGGCGATGGTACATCGACCCAATCCTGGGTCAAGCGATCCGAGGCTCCACGCAGCCTGGCCAACAATGCATCGGATGCATCAGGCCAATCCACGAATTAATTGTTGTTGTTTTCACCCCTTGGTACGGTAGGGTTCAATTTTGGCCCTTGTTAAAGCCCGAGCAATCGGGCTTTTTTTTCGTCCATTTTTTGACATCCAGTTCTGCTGTTAATGCAGCGTTAATCTTTCCAAACAGGCTTGTTAATCGATTCTGGATCGAGCTGTAACACACCTGCATCACACTATTTTGGCGCGCATTTTGCGCATTCCCTTACAGGTGCATGATGAAAAAAATTGCAATAAAACTGGTGGCGATGGGTATTGCCGCAGCCGTGATGCCACTTCAAGCCAGCGAATCAACAAGTGCTCCACTCGAGCTTTATATGGACACCACCACCAAGCAGATTTTCGCGGAGCCCGGTGCAGGCCGCGTGAAACTGGGGGTGTTCAAACAAGCCGACACGGAGGCTGCCCCCGCCGCTGTGGCTCAGGAAACCCGTGAAGAAATTTTGGCCGAAGTGGACAAGAAAATTGCGAGCAGCGTGAAAAGCAACAGCGGCTCTGGCTTCAAGCTTCGGGGCTATGTGCAGGCTCGCCATTCAACAATCCTGTCTGGCGACAAGGCGATTGACCTGTGGACCGACCGTTCAGTGGGTGACAGCAATTCACTGTCAAACAACGTGGACAACTTCCTGATCCGGCGCGGTCGCCTCGTGTTTTCAGGCGATGTGGGCGACCGCTTCAGCTACTACATTCAACCAGACTTCGCGTCATCGGCAGGAACAACCGGAAACATTCTTCAATTGCGTGACGCCTACGGCGACATCTCAGTGGACAAGCAAAAGGTTCACCGATTCCGCGTGGGTCAGTCCAAGGTACCCTTTGGCTTCGAAAACCTGCAGTCCAGCCAGAACCGCTTGACGCTTGATCGCGCCGACGCACTGAACAGTGCGGTTCGCGATGAACGGGACACCGGTGTTTTCTATTACTACACTCCTGTCGAAACCCAGGAATTGTTCTCGGAAATTTCCAAGGCAGGCCTGAAACACTCCGGCAATTACGGCATGTTCGGTTTTGGCGTGTACAACGGTCAGGGCCCCAACCGCCGCGACACGAACGACGGTCTGCACACAGTGGCCCGGTTCACGTACCCCTTGAAAGCCGGCAGCGGACAGTTCTACGAGTTTGGCGTTCAAGGTTACACGGGAAAGTTTGTACCGGTAACAGGTGGATTCCGTGCGAACTCAACTGGAGGAACAGTGAACATCGCAAACCCAAGCAGTGATCCACGTTTGCGCGATGGTTTCGATGACCAGCGCGTTGGTGTCAGCGCAGTGATGTACCCGCAGCCTTTTGGTCTTCAAGCGGAATGGAACTGGGGCAAGAGCCCAGGCCTGGAAAAAGACACCTTGATGATTGACGAACGAAATGTTCACGGCGGTTATCTTCAGGCCATGTACCTCCACAAGACAGCAAACTACGGCAACGTGTTGCCCTTCGTGAAGTGGCAGTACTTTGACGGATTCAACAAGGCCGAAACGAATGCACCCAAAAACGAAGTCAACGACTGGGAAATCGGGGTGGAGTGGCAGTTGAACAAGGAAGTAGAGATGACGGCCGTGTACCACATCCTGGACAGGAACAACCTGATCACTGGCAACCGCATGGGTCGTGAAGACTACGCCAACTTCACCAGTGATGCCTTGCGCTTGCAGGTTCAATACAACTTTTAATCGACAAGCTGTTCGTCAGTGAAGTGGAAAACCGCCAGCGATTGGCGGTTTTCTTTATTGTTTCCTGAACGGCAATAGAGCCATGAATTCGTCAGGCTTCTTGTAGCCCATGACCTTTTTGACCACTTCATGCTGTGGACCCAGCACAAACAACGCGGGGGTTGCAAACACACCCAGTTTCTTGGCCAGCTCTTTTTCCGTATAGGTTTTCCCATCGACCCAGACCACGGGCAAATCGCCTTTCACATCAATTCCGATCACATCGAAATTACGCTGGATTTTTTCCTTGTTCGGTCCGGTGGTGAAATTGTCTTTCAGCAAATGTGCACAAAACGGACAGTTTTCAAGATGAAAAAATATCAGCAATCCCTTACCTGCAGAACGCGCTTCATCCACATCAGCAAGTATGTCCAGAAAACTGGATTTGAACCAACTTGGCATGTTGTAGTGCATCGGCTTGGCTTCAATTTCTTTGGCTTGGATTTGGATGGACAACAGCGCCAGAATCAGTCCAAAAATCAAACTCTGAAATGGGGTTTGCGCGAGGTTTCTCATTGTCTTGTTTGTAAATAAAAAAACAATCCCAGTGTAGCCCTTAAATGCGGAGTGGAAAACTTTCAATCGCATTGACAAGCGATGCCATTCATCAATCGCTTGATTTGGATCAAGGCGTGTAAAAGCGGGTTCTGCAACACTGAACTTATACACAACATCATTCATTGCAAGGGAGATCACCATGAAACACACCACACACAATCAAGCAACGTCAGTTTTAAAAACTGGTTTTGCCATGGCCTTGCTCGGGCTTGGTCTCGCCTGTTCAGCCCACGCTGCAGTAGACCAGCCATGGATGGTTCGCGTGCGGGCAGTGAACATGGACATGGCCAACCAGTCGGACCCGATCCCCGCCTTGGGCGTGACCGCGACGGACACAATCGAAGTCAGCGACAAGACCATACCTGAACTGGACATCAGCTATTTTTTCACACCCAACTGGGCTGCTGAATTGGTGTTGACCTACCCACAGAAACACGATGTCACACTGGTCAACAACGGTACCCGTACGGCCTTGGGAACTTTCAAACATCTCCCGCCGGTATTAAGCCTTCAATACCATTTCAAACCAGGTGCGAAGTTTCAACCCTATGCCGGCCTGGGTGTGAACTACACCAAAATTTCAAGCGTGAAACTGGCTGCAGGTGCCCAACCCCTTGAACTTGAGGGCCACAGCACCGGGTTGGCTTTCAATCTGGGTGCCGATTACCACCTTCAGGACAACATGTACCTGAATGTGGACATCAAGAAAGTGCAACTGCGAAGCGATGTATTGGCCAATGGCGCAGTGGTGTCGAAAGCCAAACTGGATCCCTTGCTGGTGGGCGTGGGTATCGGCTGGAGATTCTGAACAAGAGAGCGGGAAAAAAACTCCAGCTTGATTGAGGGCAAGCTGGAGATGAGAGAGGGTCAATAGTTGACCTTGAGATGACATTCTTCAGGTATCCGCGTTGAACTACGCCTGAAGACTGTTGACGAGAATTATCGGCGTATCAAAGCGCCTTGGGAATGCGACAAATCGTCACATGGAAATGTGAATTTTTGTTGCTGAAATTGATGTTGATTTTTACATGAATTCGAAATACCATCTGCGTACTCATTGGGGAGTAGCCTCTTTTCCGAAAGGAAAGGCTTACGTCAACACACTTGGCCTAACATCTTATACAGGCTATGGCGTAAGCGGTTCGATCCGCGAACTTTCAACAGTTCGCGAACTTGGCAAGACCTTTGACTACACAGCTTCCAGACTGGCCTGGAGGAGCTGTGCAGTCATTCGGTTTTTTTCCGGGCCCCAGGAACTTCAAATGTCGGCTTTTCTAGTATCAACCGGTGTCATTGCCCTCGCAGAAATCGGGGACAAAACACAGCTCCTTGCTTTTCTGCTCGCCACCCGGTTCAAAAAACCCATTCCAATCATTCTTGGCATCACAGTCGCTACGTTGATCAATCACGGCTTGGCTGGTGCTGTAGGCAGCTGGATCACCAACACAATCGATCCAGAAACCTTGCGCTGGATACTCGGTGTGTCGTTCCTTGCCATGGCCGTCTGGACACTGATCCCCGACAAGATCGAGGAAGAAGAAACCCAGCTTGCAACCAAGCTGGGCGTGTTCGGGGCAACCTTCATTACGTTCTTCCTGGCTGAGATGGGTGACAAAACCCAAATTGCCACCGTCGCCATGTCTGCCCATTACGGCGATGTGCTGATGGTCGTGGCAGGTACTACATTGGGCATGCTGATTGCTGATGTCCCTGCGGTATTTGCTGGCGACAAACTGTCCGAAAAAATTCCAATGAAACTGGTTCACCGCATCGCTGCAAGCATGTTCGCATTGCTGGGTGTGGCGACCCTGTTGGGTGTTGGTACTGATTTTGCTTTTTAAATTTTACTTTTCCTTCAATACGAAGTTAATAACAAGGAGACTTCGATGAGTTCATGTCGTTTGTGCAATTCGTCATTCATTCAAAGCTGGACTGCCCAGGATGCAAAATCGGGAGAAACACTGTCGATGGCATTGTGTGGTGGTTGCGGTTTGGTGCAACAGGCTGTTCTACCCACCGATGAAGCGCTAAAAATCTATTACTCACACAACTACAGGGAAGACTACAAGTCCACCCACCAACCCAAGGCCAAGTATGTGTACCGTGCAGGCCAGTCAGCCAGAGACAGGCTGGCATTCATTGAGCGCGCCGGTATAAATCCCCAAGACAAAAGGCTGCTGGACATTGGTGCAGGGGGCGGTGAATTCTGCTACATGGCGGGCAAGGCTGGCTTTGGTGCGGCGGGAATCGAGCCCCATGTAGGTTATTCCGACTATGCGCGCCAGCAATATGATGTTGCTGTTCGCACCTGTGGTATCGAAGAACTCGGTCACAGTGAAGTGGATGTTGTGACCATGTTTCATGTTTTCGAACACTTGGCTCACCCCACCGATGCAGTGAAAAAAATATGGTCGGTGTTAAGTGAGCAAGGCAATCTCGTGATTGAAGTCCCCAACATTCACCAGTCCGATGCCAGCCCTCACAACATCTACTTCAAGGCACATCTTTTCTACTATTCACGATTCAGCCTGATGGCTGCTGTCAGCCAATACTTTGAACTGGTGGCACTGGAAGACAACAACAACCTCTTCATGGCGTTCAGGAAGCGCGCCCAGCCACTTCAGTCCATGGTCCTACCTTCGGCCGCTCAAATCATGCAAACACAAATCCGGCTGAACCAGAAAGGCTGGACCGAGTACCTGGTAGAAGGTGGAGGCTGGAAAAAGGTATTTCTGCGGGCAGCCAAAACAGTGGGAGAATCGCGACTGGGCAAATTGCCTGCGCGCGGCATTCTCGACAAAGTGTGGGAAAAAAGGCAGAAACAAAAACAGCCTTCTTGGTTGTGGTTGAGCACTGGTGGTGGGCTGATAGTCGCGATGGAGCTTTGCCTGAACCTGTTCTAGAAAGGACTGGTCGTCTTACGAAGTTCAGCCTGACACTGGATTACTCAATAGGCATTTCCACCGAGAACTCAATACCTTCTTGCGCGGAATTCCGAGTCAACTCCAGTGTCCAGCCATGCAGTTGTGCCACTTCACGGGCAATGGCCAATCCCAGGCCATTGCCTTTGGCACGCGTGTCTGCGGGTCGATAGTAGGGTTCAAACAAGCGGGGCACTTCCTGCACAGGTATGGGCAAGGCACTGTTTGCAAAACGAATACAGGCATGTTTGGTTTCAGGCTGAATCTGCAAATGAACCCGCACTGGTTCATCCGGCTTGCTGCTGTGCTTACAGGCGTTGTCCAGCAGGTTTCTCAGCAAAATTTCAAGCAACCCCCGCTGCGCTTTTACTTGTACGGGCTGTTCAGGCAAATCCAGTTGAATTTGCAAGCCGCTGCCCTCAAGGGTAGCTTGCTGGCTACTCACCAGGTAGGTCAATTCTTCAGCAAGGTCAACCAACACCTCCGGCTCGCCCTGCGCATCTACGCTGATTCGGCTGTAGGTCAGCATTTGCTCTACCAGGTGCTTGGTACGACTCATGCCGGTCAGAAGAAATGCCAATGAAATGTCGCGCTCTTCATCATCTTTTGCATTGGCAGCGTTCTCGGCATGAACACTCATGGCGGCCAGTGGCGTTCTCAGTTCGTGAGCGGCAGAATCGGTGAAGCGCTGCTCCCGAGCCAAGGCACTGGCCATTCTGTTCAAAAGACTGTTCAAGGCTTTGACAACTGGCAGCAATTCTTCCGGTGTTTCCTCCAAGGCCAGGGTTGAGTTATCCTTCGGATCACGCTGCTCAATCGAATCGGCCAGCTTGGCCAAGGGCCGAAAACCAATCATCACGATCAAGTTGACCAGCAACAGCAACACCACGAAACCTGCCAGCAAGGGCATGCTGAGTGTCAGCCCCACGTCGTTGGCTATTTCACGACGCAAGCCCACCTCTTCCGCTACTTCGATCCAGACATCATTGCTTTTCAACGTGAAGACATGCCAGGACCTGCCCGCAGACTCTTTCTCCCAAAAACCAGCCTTGAGTGGTCCCAGGCGATCCTCTGGTGCAAACTCGGAGCGCACCAGCAAACGTCCATCGGCACTCCAGACCTGAAAGGCCAGCTTGGTTTCATAAGGGTGACCCAGGTTCGAATTCACCTCGGGATCCGTCTCACTCAGCCCCTCGGGCAAATAGATGACCACTGGCTTTTCAATGGTGGCATGTTCGACCTGCCGGGCCAGCAGGGTTTCCAGCACCCGTGCTGAAGTGGCCAATCGTGCACTGAAGATTTCGTCGGCCTCGTGCAGGGCCACCCTGTAGCTGATGATCGCAGCCATGCTCATGATGACGATCAAGGCCAGTACCAGTGCAAATAGAATCCGCTTGCGCATGGAGTAGTTCATGCTGTCATTGCCCTGAAAGATTTGGGTCGATTCGATAACCCACGCCCCGCAATGTCTTGATGACATCGCTGTAAAGCTTCTTGCGAATGTTGTGCACGTAGACATCAATTGCATTGCTGCCCAAATCAGAGGTCCAGCCATACAAAGATTCTTCGAGTTGCTCGCGGGTGAAAACCTGCCGCGGGTTCTCCATCAATTTTTTGAGCAAACTGAATTCACGGCGTTGCAGGGTCACTTCCTGGCCGTTGTAGATCACGCGTAACCCGGCCAAGTCCAACTCAATTTGCCCCATGCGCAGCACATTGGTGGCTGAACCGCTGGTGCGCCGTTCTATGGCATGAATTCTGGCGAACAACTCTTCCAGCTCGAAGGGTTTGACCAGGTAATCGTCAGCCCCTACATTCAAGCCGTCAATCCTGTTCTGAGTGGTGCCGCGCGCACTCAAAATGATGGTGGGGGTCAGCCTGTGCTGGGCACGCAATTTACCCAACACTTCCAGCCCATCCATGCCGGGCAGACCCAGGTCAAGAATAATGAGGTCAAACGGATTGTCGAGCGCGGCATTGAGTGCATCCCGACCGTTGTTGATCCAGTCCACCTGATAAGCCCGCCGGCGTAGCGCCTCGCGAACGCCGTTCGCTATCAGTTCATCATCCTCAACCAGCAGTACTCTCAATTTTCAAAACCTTGATCTGTGACACATTCACAGTGTAATTGGATCAGGATTTTCCAGACTTGATTTTTGCAAGCAAGGCATTGATTTCTTTGCGACGCCCTTCATCCGCAGATTCACGGCCTGGGCGTGCTGGTGCTTGAAGCGCTTTTTTCAAGGCTGCTTCAGCATCGGCAGTTCGACCATCGCGAAACAGAAAATCGCCATAAAAGTAGTTGGGATCAATGCCATTTGGATTGACGCTCAAACCCAGTTTGAGAAACTCTTCCGCCTTTTTGTCATCGCCAAAGCCAAGGGGCCAACCAGGAACCTGGTAGTACAATGAACCCAGGCTGGTATAGGCAGAACCATCCAGCGCCTTGGGATTCAGGGCGATGGCACTTTCAAGCGACACTTTGGCCTCTTTCACCAGACTCAATGCCCCCAAGCCACCCACATTGCCCGCATAACTGCCCAGCACAATGCCTTGCCAGATCAATGCGTCTGCGTCTTTGGGATTCTGGGCAACCAGGCTGCGGGACTGCTCAGCCAGTTTACCGAGGTGGGTTTCCTTGGCCTTGCCCGAATCCTGGTACATGGCTTGCGCCCACTCGGTTTGAAGTCGTTGCACTTCTTCGCTGGGCGCAGCCCATGCGAATTGAGTCAGCGTAATCAGACCAAGGGCAAATTTATTCAGGTACTTTTTCATGGTGCACTCCAATATCTTTCAATGGTGGGTAGTTGTTTGTGAATTGCGTTGTCGTTAATGCGCGGAAACAGCTGGTTAAGGAAGACAAACAGACGCTCGGGAAAGCCCAGTTTCATATCGAACCGGTCGCTTTGAAGCAACTTGATCAATTGGGTTGCTACAAACTCCGGTGTGTCGGTCGACACGCCCAGTTCGGTATTCAGCTCTTCCACAGCACCCTTGTTGATGGCTGTGGCAGTCGCCCTAGGTGCCAGGTACTTCACTTTCAATGAAGTGTGTGAAAGTTCACGTGCCAAAGCCTGTGCATAGCCACGCAGACCAAACTTGCTGGCGCAGTATGCAGCGTTGCCCGGGTAGCCGATGTAACCGAAAATCGAGCCCACCTGAATGATCTGGGCCTTGTCCTGTGACAACAAGGCAGGCAAGAGCACCTTGGTCAGGTGCATGGGCGCAAGCAGATTCGTTTCGATGATCTCGGTCTGCGCGCTTGCGTCCGAGGCATTGACCGAACCAAAATGGTTGATTCCTGCGTTGTTGACCAACAGGTTGATTTGGGCCTCTTGTGCGTAGCTGGCAATTTCCCGCCGATACTGCGTATCCAGCAAATCACCACTCAAACAAACCACCGACAGTTCTGGAAATTCTTTCAGCAACTCCATGCGGATCTGGTTCAGTGCAGATGCATTTCGACCCAGCAACAACAGGCTTTCGGAATGCCTGGCCAGCTGCAAAGCCATCGCGCGGCCTATGCCACCTGTTGCGCCAGTCAATATGGTGCGGTAAGCATTGAGCTGACTCATGCGGCAACCTCATCAAAAATTGCATCGCTGTTGGCCTGGGGCAAGGAACGGAACATTTCACCGTACAGGTGATAAATCGCGTGTGCCGTATCCACCACTGCAGCTTGATCTTCTGGTGCTGTCAGCTGATTCATCAGCACTTCAAAAAACTTCACGTGCTCAAGATCAAGACTGCCGTGCGAAGTGAGGTAGGAAAACGCGGAATCCGGCAAGGCCAGGTTGACCTGAATTTTCTCGGCAGCCAGGGTGGCCAGCGCGGTGCTTGTTCCTTCCAGCACATGAACCATGCCGAAAAATCCGACCGGGTTTTTGCGGTCAACCTGGTGATACGCATAGGCCACCATGGCTTGGGTAGTAATGTGTGGTTGCGCGTTGGCCACAGCCACTGGATCGCCACCGGCTGCCTTGATGTCGTTCAAGATCCACTGTTCGTGGCCATACTCTTCATCAATGTATTCAGCAATGGCTTTCTTCAGCCATTCGTGTCGTGCATCAAGCCGACTGCCACACGCCATCAGCAAAGGCACTGTGTGCTTGACGTGGTGATAAGCCTGGGCGAGGAAGGCAAGGTATTGCCCGCGCGTGACATCGCCGCGCAGTGCTTCCTGAATAATGGCAGATTGAATCAGCTGGTAGCGACTGCGCTCTGTTTCAGCCTGAAGCGTTTGAAAAAATGGACTCATGCAGTTTCTCCGTTGAGTTGACTGTTGTAGGCGTGCCAAATGGCATCGCGTCGAATGCGGCCATTGGCCGTGCAAAGACCGTTGTTGAATGAGAAAGGCTCGGGAACGAGCAAATGTTGAACAATGCGCGCGTAATCAGGCAGTTGCGCATTGACGGTGTCCAGGGCGTTCTGAACCTTGTTTGAATCTGTGGGGTTGCGAAGAACCAGCATGGCGGCAAGGCCTGTTTGCCCTTCACCAAACACAGCCGCTTGCAGGAACAGACCCGTGGAAAGAAGAATTCCCTCTGGCCATTCCGGGCTGATGTTTCGACCAAAACCGGTGATGATCAAATTCTTCTTTCGACCTTGAATACTCAGGAAGCCGTCTTCGTCCAGAGCACCCAGATCACCTGTCGGCAACCACTCGCCCACACAGTGGGTTGGTTCGCTATTTGTCTTTAGCTCATGCAGATAGCCACTGAAATGGCGCCCCTTCACCCAAATTTCCTGATTGGCATCCACACGCACCTGCACACCGGCAATCGGCTTGCCCACAGTGCCGGGCTTGGTATTGGCGGGCGTATTGAGGCAAACAACCGATGCGCATTCGCTTAAACCGTAGCCTTCATAGACGGGCAAACTGAACATTCTTGCCAGGGTGAGCAAACCCATGGGCACCTTGCCACCGCCAACCGCGATGAACTTGAGCGACTTCAAACGGGGATCCCCTGGCGCACTGGCCTGCAAAAGCGCCATCAACATCTGTGGCAACAGGATGATGCTTTCCGCCTGGTACTTCTCAATGGTATTGAGGCACTGGTTCGCATCAAAAGACGACGCGCCTTTCAAACCGGTTTCTTCCAGTGGCGGACAAATGATGTCTGCGCCAGCCATCATGGGTGCATACACACCTGCAATATTTTCGAGCAACACGCTGAAAGGCAACAGGCACAGGTGGCGTTCAATTTTCAAACTTGCTGTGGCTTGGTTCAGCCCACTGGCCACAGCAAGTTGCTGGGCCTGTGTCAGGCACACGCCCTTTGGGTCACCGGTGGTACCTGAAGTAAATGTAATTTTCTGGATGTTGGGTGGCGTGGCATCGCCCAGCTTCACGCGGCGCATGCACAGCATCGGCGCCTCCAGATCCTGTGGCGTCAGCACAAAACCCAATTTCTGGCCGCGCTGACCGTGGTCTGTCACCAAGGTTGAAATTCCGGCTTCAACAATGGCATGTTCCAGTTGCTGATCCGTGAAAAATGAAGGCAAAGGCACCAGCGGAATATTCAAGCTTGCACAGGCCATGTCCAGCGGAATCCAGGCTGGGCAATTGTCAGCGAGAATGGCGACGGCATGGCCTGTGGCCTGCGTACGTTGCAGGTAGTCCACCCAGGCTTGAACCTGACTTCTCAATTGGCTTGCCGACAGGGATTGATCCAGGCTGCTGATTACACGGCCTGAGTATTCACCCAACAAAAACTTAAAATTCTCGGTATTCATTGATGAGCCCCCAAACGAGCATGACCCAACTGAATATCGCCGATTGCCACAAATGGAGTTTGGGCGTAGTAGCTGCCCCAGGCGGCAGGGTTTTTTACACGCTCGGGCAGTGCTGGCGCCAGAATAACCGGCGACAAACCGAGACGCTTGAAGCTGTTGATGAGGCTGCGAGTTGCCGTGAATGCCACCCAGCGACGGCCCTCCTTGTGAAGGTGCTGAGTCATCAGTTCAATCAACATCCTGGCCCCACCTGCATGGGTTGCAGCGAGGTTGCCGACTTCTGCAATGTCTGAACGTTGAATTTCGAGCCCCAGCTGTTGCTGCACATGTTGTTCAAGTGGCAAATCCAGATATTGTTCGAGGAACAGCGTGCCCTCTTCGGCCAGGTTGTAACCCGCTGCCGCACACAACTGCCCTTGAGGGGTACACACACCAAGCAAGTGATCACAGAATGTTTCTATACTTGCGTTGTAATGGTGTGCAAACGTGTGCACAATAAACCGCCGAATATCATCTTCTTCGCAACGCAAATCGGAAAGAACGGCCTGTGCTGTTTGTGGCTGGCGTGTGTGATAATCAAGTGGCTTCATGCGCGGTTCCTGGGAATCTATGCACGAAGAGTAGGCCCCGAAAATTAAGGCTGAATTAACTTTTGAAAACGGGCAAAATTTTTTGTCCCTCCAGATCTGATGCAAAAAAATAGTATCTCCCCGGTCCAATGGGCAAGCTGGCTCCTGTTTGGGCTGCTGATTGTCTGGCTGAATCGTTATAGCGACTGGGACACCCAATTAAGCCAAATCTTTTTCGATACTCAATCGAATTCTTTTCCCATCAAACAAAACCGCTTGGTGACCTTGATCTTTCATGAAGGCATGCGTTGGTTGACTGCCGCGCTTTGGCTTGGGCTGCTGATAGTCGCATTGCTTCCAAAATCCAAAGGCGCTGTTCGTCTGGAAATTGCACATATTCTTGTGGTCAGCCTGCTGGCTGCCTTGGCGGTTAGTTTGTTGAAATCAGGATCGGCACACAGCTGCCCTTGGGACCTTGCCCAATATGGTGGAACGGCTGATTACCACCGGCTTTTTGAAGACACGGGGAATTTCGGCAACGCCGGGCCGGGAAAATGTTTTCCCAGCGGGCATGCCTCAACAGCATTCATGTGGATTGTGTTGCTTTACAGCCCTTTGCCCTGGCTGGCCAATCGCCGGAGATGGATTGGCATGCTGCTGTTATCGGCAGGGCTGTTGGCCAGTGGCGTTCAAATCATGAAAGGGGCTCATTTCCTGAGCCACGTGCTGGCAACCGCCTGGGTTTGTTGGGGAGTCGCCTTGATCTGCAGAAAGGTGTACAACATCAAGGCTTGAGCTTCTCCCTGCTGGACACCATCGCATCATTGTGACTTTGCTCGATCACCTTGCGACTTTGCATGCAGGTACTGGTATCCAGTTCATAGGCCAGCAACAAGGTGCAGAACAGTGCATCGTGTGTCAACTGGTCTTTCTCGTAAGGACGCAAGTCTGAAAGCGTGTAGTCAAACTGGGAACCAAACCAGACCACCGATGCAACATGCGTCTGTGCTTTGGGTGCAAAGGCCTTGGGGGCACCATGCAGGTACATCCCATATTCGCCAAGCGATTCACCATGGTCGCTGACATACAGCATGGCGGTTTCATGAGATTTGTCGTAACGCTTCAAAAGCCCGATCACCTGACTCAAGAAATAATCGGTGTACCGAATGGCGTTGTCATAAGCGTTGTCGATCTCTTCCTGGCTGCACTTGGACAATTCATTGGTTTTACACACCGGCTTGAAATGCTCAAACTCCTTGGGGTAACGCTTGTAGTACGCAGGGCCGTGATTTCCCATTTGGTGGAGCACAATCAGAAGGTCTTTGCCTGGCCTGCTGTTGATGTAGTTTTCCAGATCATGCAGCATGCCCACATCACGGCATTCTTCGTCGCAAATCGGGTTTTTTGCACTGCTGCGGAAATCCTCGTAGTCCACCCGAAGCGCCACACCCTTGCTGTCTGAATTGTTGTCTCGCCACAGCACTTCAACACCATTTCTTTTCAGAACGTCCAGCGAATTTTCCAAAGTGCCGGATTTTTCAATCGAAAAATGGGTTTCGGTCAAATTTGAGAACATGCAGGGCACTGACACCGCAGTGGAGGTGCCGCACGAGGAGACATTTTTTAGGCTGATGAGTTCTTCTTTTTCAAGATTCGGGTTGGTCTGTCGCGGATAACCATTCAATGAAAAACGGTCTGCGCGAGCTGTTTCACCCACAACCAGAATAATCAGTTCTCTGTGTTCTTCACTTTCAAGTATCTCGGTGGGCTTTGCATCTGTGGCCACAGGAGAAATGATTTTCTCGCCTTGGTCCTTGAACATTCTCCCCGCCAAACTGACCGCAGAATAAGTGACATAAGTGGGGTTGGCATAAAACCGAACGGTTTTGTGCTCACGGAAAAAACTGGCATAGCTGGAGGTGAATGGGGCAATACACGCCGCCATGAAAAGAACAAGCAACACACCAGAGAATAGCATTCCTCTTAGTTCTGCCGCATGCCCCAGCGAACGGGGTTTGAATCGAATCAGCAAGATGGCAGGAATCAACCCCAGGAACGCAAGGCGCAAGACCATGCTTAAACTGAGTAGATCACCCGCCTCTGACATATTGGTCTGAAGCATGTTGATCAACATTTCATCATTCAACACCGTGCCGTACTTGTCCATGAAATAGGCTGTGGCGCTGGATATCAGCAGAAACACGGCAAGAACAGGCGCTGTGAAGGTGCTGTACGCCACCAGATTCAACAGGAATGCCGTGGCAGCAGTGAACAGGCAGAATACCGAGAGCAAAAAAGCCCAATGACCTTGTTCGAGAGAATATATGCCGGCAACACGTTCCAAAAACGTGATGTTTCCAGTGAGCATGATGAAAACAGAAACCAGTAAAACGAGGCGCTGATTGGGCGTGACCCACGCCCCCAGTGAATTCAACTTCATTTTGATACCTTGTAAAGCAAACTACGTCCAGATGTCAGAACACCCGGTATTGCGTAAACAACACACGGGTATTCAAGTGACTTATCCTTAATCCTCAAATTCAAGCTCGGAAGCCTGAAACACCTGATTGGCATCCAGCGCACCCTTTACTTCGACACGGTCACCATTGCTCAACTGCGACAGATTTCCGTCTTTAAAACGCGTGTTCTGAACAGAAACCCGTGTGCCGTTCAATGTGAACTCCTGGGCTGCGCTGTTGTAGTTGGAGACCACGCCTTCCATCTCGAAACGGTTTCCGGAGAAATCCTTATCATTGTCGTCACCGTCGTTTCGATTGGCCGACTTGCACTCGATCTTGCTGGCCTGAATCACGCCGTTGCTCAACACACCCTTGACTTCTACATAAGGCGTTGAGCCCATGGTCGAAATACCGCACACATTGGTTGTGCCCTGGTTGATCGCGCGGGAAAACACCACGCTTTGTCCCTGGATAGTGAATGTCAGCGTGTTGGAATTGCCTGAATAGGCTCCATTGCCCGCAACGCCATAAAACTCGTAACGCCCACCCCTGCTGCTTTCCCGTGCCTCTTCGGTTTCCACCTTGGTGGCCATTAGCACACCGTTGCTCAACACACCTTTCACTTCAACGCGATTGCCCACAGCCAGTGTGGTTAAACCTTCATAGCGAGCTGCAGACACATCAATCGTCAAGCCGGCGAGCGTGAATGTTGCAGGGTTCTGATCGCCTGCATCGGATTCCACAAAGCCGGTTACTTCAACCTGGTCTGTGCGGGTATTGAGCTTGTTCTGTATACCCTTGACCTGAACCGAGTTGGCTACAATTGTGGCAGTACCGTTCATGGCATAAACCGGATCTTGTGTGGCCTTGAAGCGAACTGCCACGCCATTGGCCAAGGTGCCTTGCACCATGACATTGGCGTAGTTCACTGTCAGGTCACCAATGGTGAATGTTTTTGCTGTGGTGTTGAGATTACCGACCAAGCCACGGCCTTCAATACCGGATTCCAGCGAGGCCTTTCCGCTTTGCTCTTCCACCAGCGTGGCCAGATATTGACCATCGGACTGACGTACGGCATACACCTCGACATAATCACCAGCCAGAATTTGAGCCAGACTGCCGGGAACGGAAGACGATTCGGTTTTAAACACGGTTGTGGTGTCGACTGAAAAATTCTGACCCAACAAAGAGAAAGTATTTGCGCCAACAGATTGAACAGGGCCTGAGAACTCGCGAACCAGATTGATTTGAGTGGCCGTGCCTGTCAGACCATCTGGATTGGTATCGCCCGCCACCAGGACCACCTGCCCAAGACCCAATTTACTCTGCGGAAAGGTATGGCCATCTTCATCAGTCACCGATGAGCCCAAGGTGGACATGCGCACACCGTTCACAACCACCGATCCCAAGCCTTGGACTGGACCCAGCAATTGGGTTGAAGCTGGGCTCGTGTTAGTACCGTTGGCGGCAGTGCTGGAGCCCCCACCGCCGCCGCAGGCTGCAAGAACAAGACTGCTGGAGAAGGCCACAGCAAGAGAGATTGGCAATTGTCGATTCATTTTTGATTCCAGAGAGGTTCAACGAATCGGCAGAATGCCGGGTAAAAATTAAGAGATCCTTAAACAATTGAAGATCAGGATTTCAAGGCAAAAGTCCCATGGCCTGTCGGTAGGCAGATACCTTGGCGGCATACTCGATTGTCGCCTTGCTGTTCAAACGGTTTGCTTCGACTGCGGTCTGTTCCAGCCGAATCAATGTGGCCAGATCGGTTTCGCCCAATTCAAATGCTTTTTTATGCAGCTCGTACACTTTCTGGGACAGATTGGCTTGTGCTGTGGCGGCAAGTCTCAGCCGGGAAAACAATTCAAGCTCGCTTTCTGCAAGCCGGCTTCTTGAGCCCAAATTGCGTTGTGTGTTCAGCAGCCGCGCGTTTGCTGCCGTTTCGTTGGCTTGAGCTTCCAGCACACGGCTTTTGTATTCAGATGAACTACCCAACGGAATTCTCGTTGAGAGTACCAGCGACTTGTCTTGCCCACTGAAAAAAGCTGCCCGCTCCGAAATCAATGCCAACCCGATTTCCGGATTGGGTCTGGACTGTGTGGCTGTAAGCTTCTTTTGAGACTGGTTGAGAACAAGTTGTGCTTGCGCGAGTTTCAGGCTTGGGTGATCGGCAACCTTCACACCTTCAGAGATTGTTGCATTTTCCGGCAAATACTTCTCGACTGTGCTTGCTTGCAAACCAACGCCTGCAAAGTAACTGGCCTTTGCCTGTTCAAGCAAGCCCATTGCTCGCGCCTGCTCAGCTTCGGCTTGCGACAGCAACACACGCGCTTGCATCAAGTCGGTTTCAGCAAGCTCACCCGCATTGACCCGCTTGTTCACGCTGGCAAGTAGATCACTGACTGAAGCGAAACGAAGCTTGGCAATATCAACATCCACCTGCGCAGCCTGAAGATCCCACACCAGCTGGCGAACCTGTCCGGCAATTTCGAGTTTCGTTTGCTCAAGCTGCAATTGCGCTTCCTGAATTTCAGCATCGCGAACGGTCTGCGTGGACGACTTTTCATTCCAGTTCCAGACCGGTGCAGATACACCCAGTGTCAGTTCCCGCAGTCCCTGGTCATTGTGAAGTGAGTCCGTGCGATATGCACCCTCCACTGTGAGGGGCTGCGAAGTCAGCGAACTGGCCGCCTCTCGGCGAGAGGTCAGCGATTGAATCCTGTACTGTGCCGCCTTAATCTCTGGACTGAGTAAGAGTGCAGATTGAAACGCATCGCGCATTGTGAGCTCGTGCGCTGTGAGCTCCTGAGGTATGCGGCTGCTTGCCTGCGCGAACGAGACCCCATGTACCAGAGTGAAAAGAATACTGACGTAAAAGAATCGGGAAACAGTCGTGCGAGTCATGACATTGGTCTACTTAAATTGGAGATTTCATATTGGCGGTTGATGGTTCAGTCCATACACCTTCCAGCTCAAAGGCAAATCCCACACCTTGACCACCAATTCCTTCGCACACCACAATCGATGTGCCGTGCAGTTCGGCCACTTCCTTGCAAATGGAAAGTCCGAGACCAGAGCCCTTGGTTTGATTGGGCCTGGCCCGAAAGAATCGATTGAATATCAGCGCCCGTTGATCAGCAGGAATGCCCGGGCCGTTGTCCATCACCGAGATGCGAACTCTGGCCTTTTCTGGATCAACTGCTGTAGACAGGCAGGCCACTGTGACCTGAACTTCACCGCCCGGCACATTGTAGGTAATCGCATTGTTCACCAGGTTCCGAATCAACAACTCAATCGCTGTGGGATAACCCTTGAGTAACACAGAGGCCAGGGAACAATTCTGTTGATCCGCCGAACTGTCATTGAATGACAGTGACACCTTTCTGAATTCTGCATGTGCACGTTCCAGTGAAAAAACATCTATCACTGTGTTCTGGATGTCCAGCTTTTCCATCGGTGCAGATCGTGCAGCCATGCCATCTGATTTCGACAAGGCAAGCAACTGGTTGATCATGCGGGAACAGCGATCCACCCCCTCCAGGGTGTCCACCATCACCTCGCTTTCCATCGCCTGTTGGGGCGCAGTCAGTTTTTGTAGCAACTGGATATTGGCCTTGACACCAGCAAGTGGTGTTCTCAACTCATGTGCGGCATCCGCAGTGAAACGCTTTTCACGGGCAACCCCCGCCTGAATGCGTTCAATCGCAGAATTGAGGGCTTGCAGAAGCGGCTCAATTTCCAATGGCACATCGTCGATTTCCACCCGATTCAGGTTTTTTGTATCCAGGGTATCCACTTGATCCACACAACGTTTGACGGGCCCAAAGGCCTTGGTCACAATCAGCCGAACCCCAAGATAACCAAGGGGCAACAAGATAACACTGAACAGGAGCAGGCCCAGAAAAAAATGGGCTGAAATTTCCTGTCGGTGTGTCAACGGTTCGGCAACGATGATGCGCAGTATCTTGTTGCGATCCAGAAGATTGAATGTGCGTGTAATTTCCCCATCGGTGTTTTGCCATCCAAAGCCCTCAACATCCAATGGGGCCAATGGCGTACGGGGTGCATTGGCACTTCGATAACGCAGGTTTCCCTCGCTGTCCCAAAGCTGAAACGACAAATACTGCTTGTGAACGGGCGACTCCACATAGTCTTGTCCAGCCACATCTGCATTGCCAACTTCCAGCAGTTCGTGTTCGGAAATGAACAGCAGCAAACTGGCAGTTTCAGAAATGGCCATGTCAAACAACTCCTGGCTTTCTTTTTCCGCCTGAAAGTAAATCACTGCCGCACTCAGACCCCACAACATCAAGACCAATGAGAACAGCATGACGGTGAGTCGCTGCCTCAGCGACCAACCTGCCTGTAAAACGCGATTCATACGCTGCACCCTGTGCCAGTTCTGTAACCTACACCGTGAACTGTCTCAATGATTTTCTTGCCCAGTTTTTTGCGCAGGTTATGGATATGAACTTCAATGGAATTGCTGTCGATTTCTTCCCCCCAGCCATACAGTGCTTCCTCCAGTTGGCCTCGGTTGAATACCTGCCCGCTGCTGCTCATCAGTGTGTAAAGAATCATGTATTCCTTGCTGGTCAGGGGAATGTCTTTTTCGTTGACCACAGCAATTCGGCGTGAAGGCACAAGAAACACATCACCCACTTGCAAACGCTCTTCTGCCCTGCCCTGTGCTCGACGCACAGCCACTCGAATTCTTGCGCACACCTCAGGCAGGTCAAAAGGTTTGATAATGAAATCATCGGCACCGCTATCCAGGTTATAGATCCGATCCGACACGGCTTCCCGTGCAGTCAAAACCAGCACCGGGGTGGAAACGCCTGTTCTCCTGATTTTTGCAAGCACCTCCTGACCATCCATGTCAGGAAGGCCAAGATCGAGAAGGATGGTGCCATATTGGTGGGTACGAACAGACAGCAGCGCGTCTGCGCCGTTAACGACCCAGTCGACGGCATAACCTTCACTGGCCAGAAATCGCTGGGTGGCTTTGCCGATCAATGGATCGTCTTCAATCAATAAAAGTCTCATGGGTCAGGTCCTTCAGAATTCGCCGGTTTGCATCAAGGGCTGGATTTGCCACTGAATGCCCATGGGCTTGTCTTTCACCATTAACCCTTCCAGAATTTGGTGTGAACGGGGCACTGGGCACAACAGCCGAATAGACGCCGTGCGGGCACGGCCAACCACTTTTTCAAATGAGGAATGTAGTTGGGCCTTGCTTCCATATTCACTTTCCTGGGAAACCCAGAGCCGCTCGTCATCGGCAAGCAAGGCCATCAACGCAGCAAGCAACCAGTCCAGTTCACGCACTGGCAATTGCAAGTTCAGATAAACCAGATGTTGCGTGTTATTGATATTCATTGAGACACCTCGGACAAAGTGTTGCTGTTAAGCCCAAAACGCTTGAAAAGCGTGGGCATCAGGATCAGAGTCAACAAGGTAGAGCTGACCAAGCCGCCAATGACAACAATGGCCAATGGCTTTTGAATTTCAGACCCTGGGCCTGTGGCAAACAGCAGCGGAATCAAACCCAGCGCAGCGATGCTTGCTGTCATCAACACTGGGCGAAGGCGTCGTACCGTGCCTTTGCGAACCACGTCATTGATGTCCATGCCTTCGTTGATCAGGTTATTGAACTCGGTTAAAAGCACCAGTCCATTGAGCACTGCGATGCCCATCAGCGCAATGAAACCAACGGCTGCTGGAACTGACAGGTATTCACCGCTCAGGGTCAGGCCAAACACACCACCCACCATGGCAAAAGGTATGTTGCTGATCACCAGCACCGATTGGCGCACATTGCCCAAGGTAAAAAACAGGATCAACAAAATCAGTCCAAGGGAAATGGGTACCACCGTCAACAGGCGGGCCGACGCGCGCTGCTGGTTTTCAAACTGGCCGCCCCAGGTCACGCGGTAGCCTGCCGGCAGGGCCACTTCGCTGGCGAATCTGGCTTTTGCTTCTTCCACAAAACCAACCAGATCTCGACCACGCACATTCGACCTCACCACTGTCATCCGTGACGCATTTTCTCGATCAATCCTGACCGGTCCGGCGCTTGAACTTAAAGTGGCAATACTGGTCAGGGGCACCAGTTGGCCCTTGTCATTGGGCAACTGCACTTGCGCCAGATTGCTTTCACTCGGGTTTGCAGAGCGCACAAGAATTGGAGAACGCCGAATACCCTCTTGAACTTCGCCAGCCCGCACGCCCTCGACCATTTGGCGCAACAGGTTCTGAACCCCCATGATGTCGAATCCTGCAAGTCCAGCCGTGTTGGCGTCCAGGTGAACCTGGAGGTATTCAACCCCGTCAGCCTGGCTGGTTTGAACGTCTTCCGAACCCGGAATCTGCTCCAGCAACTGCACGGTTTTTTCAGCCAGTTCATTCAAGGTGTTCAAATCAGGTCCGAACAGCTTCACGGCCAAATCACCACGCACACCCGACAGCATTTCGCTGGTGCGCATTTCAATCGGTTGTGTGAAGCCCACGTTAATACCTGGCACACCGGCTACCGCGTCACGGATTGAATCGATGAGCTCAGCCTTCGTCTTGAAACGCCATTCCTCAGCGGGCTTCAGCACCATAAAGGTGTCCGTTTCATTCAGACCCATGGGGTCAAGCCCCAACTCGTCTGAACCCACCCGGGCAACAATGCGCTCCACCTCAGGAACAGCTTCAAGAATGGCTTTCTGAAGCCTTAGATCAATGGCCACAGATTCGCCCAGAGAAATCGAGGGCAGCTTCTCAACCTGCATGATGATGTCTCCCTCATCCAGCGTGGGAATGAAAGACTTTCCAACAACACCAAGAGACAACACGGCCAAAACCAGCGACAGCAATGAACCGATGTAAACCAGTTTGCTGCGCCCAAGGACCTGACCCAAAAACCGGTCAAAACGGGATTCAAGCCACACCACCAGGCGTGGTGTGTGATGATGCCCCTGTTTCAAGGCAATGCTGCACAGCACAGGAATCACGGTCAGTGACAACAGCAGCGAACAACCCAGAGCAAAAACAATGGTCAAAGCCACGGGCGCAAACAATTTTCCTTCCAGGCCTTCCAGCGTGAGCAAGGGCAGAAACACGGTCATGATGATCAGAATGCCGGCTGTGATGGGCACAGCCACCTCGGCACTGGCCTTGTAGATCTGGTGGATGAAATGACTATTGCCAGCCTGACCTGAACCCTGACGCGCCTCGATGTTTTCAACAATCACCACTGCCGCATCTACCAGCATGCCAATTGCAATTGCAAGGCCACCGAGAGACATCAAATTGGCAGACAAGCCGACCAAGCGCATGCACAAAAAAGTGCCCAATGCCGACAAGGGTAGAATGGCCGCCACAACCAGCGCGGAACGAAGATTTCCCAGGAACACCACCAACAGGACGAGCACCAGCACAATCGCTTCCATCAACGCTTTGCTGACGGTGCCCACCGCCCTGTTGACCAAATTTCCCCGGTTGTAAAACGGCTTGATGGTGGTGCCGCTGGGCAGGCTCTTTTCAATTTCAGCCAGGCGACTTTCAACCTGTTCAACCAGCAAACGGGCGTTGGCGCCCCGCAAGCCCAATACCAATCCTTCAACCGCTTCGCCCTGCCCATTTTGTGTCACTGCACCGTATCGGGACAGGCCATCGATCACCACGGTGGCTACATCACCCACACGCACAAGCACATTGTTTGTCTCAGCCACGATCAGGTTCGAAAGATCCGCTTCATTGCGAATACGGCCTTCACTTCGAACCAGCAAGGATTCCTCTGTTCTCGTAATTCGACCTGCACCATCATTCTGGTTGTTGCGTTCAATGGCGGTTTGCAATGCATCGACTGTCAGGCCACGAGCACCCAGTGCCGCAAAATTGGGCTGCACCACAAATGAACGGACATATCCGCCCAACGAATTGACATCAGCCACACCCACAATATTGCGCAACTGGGGACGAATCACCCAATCCAGCAAACTGCGCTTTTCTTCCAGTGAGGCATCGCCTTCAATGGTGAACATGAACATTTCACCCAGGGGTGTGGTCACTGGGGCAAGGCCACCCGACACATTGCCAGGCAAAGCATCAAATGCAGCAGCCAAACGATCACCCACCTGCTGGCGGGCCCAGTAAATGTCCGTTCCTTCTACAAAATCAATGGTGATGTCGGACAAGGCGTATTTCGACTGGGACCGCAACACGGTTTGTCCCGGAATGCCCAGCATTTCCTGTTCAACCAGGGCAGTCACGCGGCTTTCCACTTCCTCCGGTGTCATACCCGGTGCTTTCAGAATAATTTTGACCTGCGTGGCTGACACATCCGGGAATGCATCAATTGGCAAACCCTGAAAAGCCCAGCCACCTGCCAACACCAAAACCAGCGCAAATAAACCTGTTAACAGCCTTTGTGACAAGGCCATTGCAATGAATCGATTCATGATTGTGAGTGTCCCTTATTCGGCCCCGAGGCCTTGAAGAACACCCTTGAGAAGTACAGTTCCGCTAGATGCGAGATCACTGTTAGCCTTCAACACGCCAATATTCTTATTGGCTGCACCAGCATTGGCGTTGATTGCAAAACTGTTGGATGAAAGGCGTTTTGAATTCACTGCAATGGCCTGGAACCCATCGGCTGACTTCGCAAAAACATAGGCTTGGCTGCCGATGTAAGCAACAGCGGTGTCGGGTACCTTGAAATCAAAACCAGACAGGTCTGCACTGGCACCTGTTTCCACGCTTGCGCTGACAAACTGGTTTACCTTGTAACAGGAAAGCGCCTGGGGATTGCTGTTCAACTTCACCCGCACCGGAATGCTTTGGTTACCGACTGTCAGTTCACTGCCAATACCCAGCACTGTGCCCAGCGGCATTGCCTGACCGTTGCAGGCCTTGAAACGAACCACTTGCCCCAATTTGATCAAGCTGGATTGTTCTGCTGAAGCATTCAACAGCAACTCCAACCCACCGGGCTTTGTGATCTGCAACAAGGTAGAACCTGGAGACACCTGCTGCCCCAGCATCCATGTCATGCCAGACAAACTGCCTGCCACCGGTGCACGCACCACCAGGTTTGCAGTGATCCGACCAGTCTTCTCGATCTGGCTGATCTCTCCACCGCCTGCACCCATCAATTTAAGCAATTGACGGGAGCTTTGATACGCGGTGTTGGCCATGGTCAACTGGGCTTGGGCCTCAAGAAGGCGACGCTTGGATATCAAGCCATCTTCAAATAATGCCTTGTCACGGTTCATACCTTGTTGGGCCAGGTTCAGCGCAGTGCTGTTTTGGACATGCTCTTGCTGATAGCGAAGCCAGCCTTCGCTGGCCAATCGAAGCAGGGGTTCACCCGCCTTCACCTCGCTCAGATTGTCTTTGAGTATTTCTGCAACAGTGGCAGCGTCCATGCTGTTGACAGCAACGCCACCGGCACGGGAAGTGGTGAACGAACCGTTCAAGGTCATCTCTTTGCCTGCGCGGTTAAGCAACCCGGGCTTCACTGTGACAATGCCTGCACCCTTGATTTGAGCAGCAGTCAAATTTAATTGTTGAGACTGTGCATGCTCAACTGACAAGACTAAACCCAGGAATACTGCGAATGCGAACCGCAACAAACTGGCGCCGCGCCTGCAGCTTTTCGACTGACGACGCAAGCCAGGGCTGCAGATGAGTAAGGAATTTGAGTTCAATTGAGTTGCATTCCGTGGTGTAGGTGATGTGTAGGTGATCGACCAGGCAGAAGGTAACCCCCAAAAATTAAGGCTTCCTTAAGAAATGGGATGGGGTCTTGAAAAACAGGTCGAGTGATGGCTTATTTGTGCCCGTTGATAGGTCTGTGAAACCGTTTGATTCCAGTCACCATGGCGGAAACCAGATTCACACGTTCAATTTTGCTGAGTACAACAGCAGCCATTACATGCACCAACACCAAGGCCATCAAACCGTTGGCGATCAGCTCGTGCAGCTCCTCCAGTAGCTCAGATCCAAAGAACTGGTCGGTGTCCATCAGAAAACCAGTGAATGCCAAAGCAAGTACGGCGAGCCCCATCGCCATCATGACCACGGCACCCATCGGGCTGTGACCGACATGTACAGGGTTTCTGCCCCGAGCCATGCTGCGCATTTGATGACGAACCTTTTCAACAGTGGGGAAAAACTCGGAGAACCGGGCGTAATGAGTACCTACAAATCCCCACAGTATTCTTGCTATAACCAAACCACAAACGATGTAGCCGGAATACTGATGCAAGGTTTCACCCTCTTCGAATACAAAGAGGTTCAGCAACACACCTAAGGCAAGCGCCCAGTGAAAGATTCGCACCACGATGTCCCAGACCTTCACGTCGTGAAGGGGGGTAGATTCAGAGGGGGTTTTGTTCATGATGCGTCATCCAGAGAGATTGAATTACTTGGTTTGAACAGGTTTGCCGGTTTCAGGATCGAAGTAGATTTCAACGCGCTGACCTGACTTATCGAAACCATAAATTTCATAACACTGCCCTTTGCTGATCTTGAATGTCTTGATGTCATAACCGGCCGACTTCAAATGCGCCTGAAATTTGACCGGGTCTTGCCACTTGTCTTTGGGTGCATTGCACTGGGGGCCAGCAATGGCAGAATGCGCAGCCAACAAAACGCCGGCAGCCAAAACGATGTGCTTGAACATGGTGAAATCCTTTGAACGTAAATGAGAGTAAAAATTGGCGCCATCTTGACTTGCAGCAGGAGAGGTCGCTGCGTGCCAAGGTGTGCCAGTTCAAGCAGGTTAAGGATTGGACATTAAGAGAAGCTTAAATTCAGAAAAAATACGATGTGGGTAAAACAGCAACAGGTGATTGCAAAAAAGTAACCTTGATTCACAATTTGTCATACGAAAACTGCATAATCAAAATTCGAATAACAAAAGAGAAAGGGACAGAGAATGAATCAAGAACAATTACAAGCATTGATCAGCAGCTTTACATTGCCAGGCAACGGAGCATTCGACAGTGCTGCATTGTTTGATCAACTCACCGAGGCCACAGCTCCGTTGGCCGACTTCAGCACACTGGAATACCGTCAACAACTGTTCAACGGTGTAACTGATGGTCTGGACCAGTTTGCCGGTGCACTTCCCGCGGAAGCACGCAACTTCAGCGATGCGCCTGGCTTTGTTGAAACGTACTCTGTTTCCAACACTACAACCACAACTGCGAACAGCGCCATCATATTGCGTACGGTCACCCAAACAACCACCACGAACGATGGTGTTTTGCTGGGCGAAGGTACGCCATTGGAAACCAACGCATTTCACGACTCAGTGAGTACGAACTCCACCACCACAAACCGCCTGAATGGCTCCACCATTGCAAGTTCTGAAAGCCAGACCGACACATTTGGAATCGAGAACCAACTTGTCAATTTGACATTGCAGAACAACGAGAGCAGTGGCAACGCAACGATTCTGGGTCAAGCCATTCAAACAGCCAGCAACACCACAACACTGAGCCTCGACTTGGCCGACATGCAGATTCTGGACGTGGGTTTGAGCAACGTATCATTGAACAGCACAGGCGTTGAGCTGTTGACATTGTCCTATCCCAACGCTGAGGGTGCACAGGACAGCCTGGTACTGCCCACATCGACCAACGTGCTGTTGCCACTGGCCCTGGGTGCTGCTGAAGGTTTTGCAAACAACCCCGACCCTACAGCCTTGCTGGACACATTGACTGGTCTCGCTCAATTGCCCGAGCCAATCGGCGCTTTTGGTGGAGACAATCCATTGGCTGGTCTTGGTTTGCCTGCATTGCCTGCTTGAGCTCGTTCAGTAAAACTGACGTTGTCTTGAGTCAAACAAAAAACCCCGAGGTAATTCCCCGGGTTTTTTTTTCGTCTGCAAAAATAACTTACAAATCTCGCGCCAGTCGAATTCCTGAAAACTGCCAGCGCGCTGAAGGAGGAAAAAAGTTCCTGTAACTTGCACGGCTGTGCCCTTCCGGTGTCACGCAACTGCTGCCCTTTAACACCAGTTGACCAACCATGAACTTGCCGTTGTATTCAGCCACAGCACCTTCAAAAGGCTTGAAGCCGGGATAAGCATCGTAAGAAGAACAGGTCCATTGCCAACACGCACCAAATGCCTGTTGCAATCCGGTTGCCTTGCCACCCTCTTCCTCGCCGAATGCCACTTCAAGTTCAGCCTCCCTGGGCAGGCGAGCATTGGCCCAGGATGCGAAAGCGGCAGCCTCGAAATAACTGACATGCGCCACTGGCTGATTCAAGTCCAGCGGCTGTTCGCCGTGGAGTGTAAAAACCCGCCAGTGCCCCTCTGTGTTTTGTTTCCAGTAAAGCGGTGCAAGCCAGTTTCCAGCCTGAACCGCAGACCAGCCCTCAGACAACCAGTGTGACGGGTTTTGATAACCCCCGTCTTCAATAAACGCCAGGTATTCACCGCATGTAACCAATCGGTTGGCAAGCTCGAACGGATAGAGGTAAACACTGTGTCGGGGTGTTTCATTGTCATAGCAAAAATGATTAACTTCGTGGGCAATATCGTGGCCAATCGCATGAAGCCCGCCCGCAAAGTGAAGCCATTCCGGTTTCACTGCTGATGTCGGTTGTGGCGAGAACACAAACGGCTCGCCTTCCGGACAGTACTCGGTAGCAAAAGGATTTTGATGTAAAAGGTATTTCACATCGGTCAATATCAATTCCTGGTGCTGCTGCTCGTGGTTCAAGCCCAATTCAATGGCTTGAAGGGCCTGCGGCCACAAGGATGCATCACAGCGATGAACAAACTCGTGAATGTGTTCATCCACGTACGATCTATAGGCGTTCACCTGCGCCACCGAGGGGCGGGTGATCAAGCCGCGTTGCGGTCGTGGCTGGCGGGGTCCAAGCGATTCGTAATAGGAGTTGAACAGATACAGAAACTGCTCGTCATACACAGGCAGTTCGGGCCAAAACTGACGCAACACCACTGTTTCAAAAAACCAGCTGGTGTGGCCCAAGTGCCACTTGGTTGGGCTGGCATCAGCCATCGCCTGCACGCACTGGTCTTCGTCCGACAGTGGCTTGGCTAGGCTTTCAGTTAGGGCCCTGACCTTGCGGTATCTGGACCAGACCGAAGCCCGTTCCAGTGTCTTGGGTTGAACATTTTTAGAAACAGGATTTGAAGATTGCAATAGATTGGGATTCAATTCAAAGGCTCGCCAATTTTTCAAGGAAGTACCTTAACGCACCAGTTGCATTGTGGGTACAGGTGCTTGGACTCACGCGCAAACAATCGCCCAAGCGTTGGGTTGGTGCATGCAAAGGCATGTAGGTGCGTGGGTGAATACCCACTTCAATGTGATGCTGCCGCAGGAAATCGCGAACAGCAACAGGGCTCTGGACTGCATGACGAAACGTCACAATAGCACCCGGTTCACCAGAAAGATCAGGCAATTCGAACCCGGGAATTTCAGAAATCAGTTGCCGGTAATCTGCAGCCAGCTTTTTCAGCAGGACACTTTCTCCAGCCTGTTGACGACTCAGCGTTTGCTTTGCCGCTTCCCCCAAGCCCAAACGCAACGCCACACTACTTTCGCTCAATTCAAACCGACGTGCATCGGGAAGCCAGTGAAGCTCGTCGTTCTTCAAAAAGCCGGTGTGCTGGTCCAGCCCCAAAGGGCACAAATGCGAGGTGCTGGATTGCCTTGCATACAGTACACCGGTGCCACGTGGACCGGCCAGCCACTTGCGCCCGCTGGCAAACAGGAAATCGCAATCCAGATCATTGACATCCAGTTCACGTTGGCCCAAGGCCTGGCTTGCATCAACAACCAGTGGAATGGAGTGCGCATGCGCAAGCTGCGCAATATCACCAGTCGCTTGCCAGGCATCCCAACCCGAAGGTGCAAGGGTCAACTCCATGAAGCGCACACGGAGCTTGGGCTGTTGCCGAACTTGCTGCTGAAGTTGCTGCTTGAGGCGATCAAGGTCAACATTGCCATCGGGTTCAGTGGGCATGCACTGAACCTGGATTCCAAAACGCCTTTCCAGTTGCAAAAGTGTGAAATAGTTGCCACCCCAAATTGTTGGGCTGACCAACACGATGTCGTCACGCTGAAAATCAAAACAGTCGAGAATGCGCTGCCAGGCCCGTGAGGCACTGTCAGTCAGTGCAATTTCCGAGGGGGAACAATTGAGTAACCGGGACAAACTTTCGCGGCACTGAGCAAGCTTTAGCTGCACTTTCTCAGCAGCCACATAACCACCACATTCGCTTTCAAGTCGAAGATGGGCTTGAATTGCTTGCAGAACTTGCGGGCTTTGCAAACCCGCTGCTGCTGTGTTCAGGTAAACGGGTTGCTCGAATTGCCGATGCATGTATCAGGAAGATTGACTTTCGTTCATCAGCGTCTGGATCATTTTCAACGCTGTTTGTTCAGTCAGGGAGTTTTGTTCGATTCTTTGAATCAGCATCAGGCACAGCGCCTGAACAAGAGGTCCCACTGCTGCAGGCAGACTGGCACCCGGAGGAAGAACCCCCAACATGGCTTTGTCGAGCTGCAAACTAGGCAGCTGTTCAAATTCACTGGCTGTCGGAAAACCCGATTCTGCCGACAAGCCACCTGACTGTCGAGAAATCAGTGCAAGTACGTCTGCGACACTGGACAAATCGTCCCGTATGAGCAGATCTCGCATGGTCTGCGGAAAATCGACGACGCTGTGTACCTGGTCAAGAAAACCAGCGGGCAGTTGAAAAGCGGACTCGACTTTGAATGCCACGTCGTCGGTCATGGTGTAGCGGTGCTTCAGAATGTGGCTGATGACACTGGGGTTGAGCGCCGTTTTCTCAGCGAGGCGAATTTTCGCGCCCCGCCTGGAAGTAATCAGCTTCAAATTGATGAACCGGGCTTGCGGAACACTGGGTGTAGGGACCTTGGCGGGGGCACAAGCCAGGCTGGTTGCAGCCTCGCTGAAAAAATCGCTTGTGGTTTTTATTAACATCATTTTCCTCCAGTGTTTGCCCAACTTCGGCCAACTTCAGAAAGGATACCTAAAATATCTAAAGCGGTAGCACTAATAAAATGCATTTCATTCACACTGGGTCCTTTCTGCACCCAGAATGTGCACTACAACAATTTTTCAAAAAAACAAAGTTAACAACTGTAAAGCGATTACTTTGTAATATTTTATCTGCTAGCATGTCAGCGTTGTTCTTACAAATTCACCCCAGAATTGATGAATGATTGTCACCTGAAAGAGCTATTTTTCGGGTGGGCGCATCATCAGGAGCATTCCCTTGAGCAAGCTTCTTTTTTATCCTTGTGATGCAAGAAAACACTTTTCTGGCAAGGTTTTTTATCGATTCCGGGATTTCTCAGACCGCATTTTCATGTCAAATGATTTGAAAAATGCCTATCAGGACATTTCGGACACCTTGAAAGTATTGGTGACTGGAAAAATCATTTGCGGCGAGAACATCCCCACACCTTCACCCCGTTTGGAGCATGAGTTCGTGGTGGAAGTTCCCGTGAACAAGCGGGTTGAGGTCAGAAACAATCCGGTCCCCGAAAATTCACCCACAGCTGGTAATTCGCAAATTTAGACTAAATTTTACCACCCGTCTGTCGGGCACCTTACTTTACCCTTCTCTTCATGCGCACACTGCCGGTTGCCAATTTGGGCAACCTTCCCAATCGGGATCTTGCTCTGGTTCTACTTAACCTGCTGATTTGTATTGCCGTCATGGTTTGGACGGGTTTACAGGACATTGCAGGCGGTCCCCAGAACTACTTCAATGCCATGGTGTACTTCGGGATTACGGCTTACAGCATGTTGGAGGCACGCTGGAGCAGGCAATCCGGGGACTCGCGCAATGCTGATTTGTGGTTCAACTGTGCCTGGGTGTGTTCTGCGGCTGGAGTTGTTCACCACACTTTCTGGTTGCTGCTTTGGCCCACACTGCCCGAGTCATTTCAGGTTTTTGGCGGGGTCATTACACCGGCGTTGTGTGCCACCGCAGTGATACTGCTGGTGATTCGTTGCAAGTTAATCGCCCCCGCTACACAAGAAGGCGACCAAGGTGAACCCTTCGACCTTGGCATGATTGGCTTCAGCTTGCTGGCGTCAATGCTGTTTGTGTGGACAGAAACCACGCAAAGTGACGTAGCCTGGTCCTGGATTTCAGCAGAACGACCGCAAAACCTGATGTTGCCTCCATTGGGTTGGGCGTGGCTGGCCTTCAGTGGTTTGCTGGTTTTTCGCTTGTGGGGCATGTACAAACTGGCAGTAAAAAACCTGCCGTGGCATGTGTTCGACAAAGCCTTGCTGACGTTGGCTGGTCTCGCAATGACTGCAACAGGAATTCAGTTGTTCTGGCTTTCAGCAACACTGGGCATGGAAGTTGTGCTTTACGGAAGCACAATGATTCTTTGGGGCGGTCTGCAAGCGGTATTGGCCTGGTTCTCCACACGCATCAGCACATCGACCGAAACCAGAAACACGATTGCGATTGTGGCCATTGGCCTGCACATTGGCACCTGCCTGATTCCCGGCAACATGTACAAGCTGGTACAAATGGATGTGACCACGGCCCAGGCCTTGGCCTATGTGCTGAACAACGCCTTGTTCACCATGGGCTTGTATTTCGGCATGAATGGCTTTGGTGTGAAAGTGTATTTTCTCAAAAAGCTCAAGCGGTTCCGCATGCGGTATTTGGGCTTCAAGAACTGAATCAGAGGCTCTCGTTCACGAAGCGGGCAATCTCATCGAACTGACACTGCGCAAGTTGGGCTTTGGGCAATCCAAGTATCACCCGAAAATCGCCATTGATCTGCATCAGTACAGCAAATGCGTTGCCTGGTATCGGAACACAGGTGAAATCATCTGCCTCAAAACCTGCCCCCTGAAAATGCTGTAGTGGAACAGCGCCCAGATTGGAGATAACCACCGTTTCCATGGGTCGTTTGCTCAGGAAGTTTTTGCGGGTTCGCCCCAGCAACACATCAACCAACCACATGGGAAACCAGCGGATCAGGTTAAAACCCTTGGCAACAGACAACTCCACTTTGGCTTCCAACAATTCACGCAGGCGGGTCTGAAAAACCTCGGGCCCATCGCCTGGCAGCAACTTCACCACCAGCATGCTGCTGAAGTTGGTGACACTTCGCATGGCGGGCATGTGGCGCCTGAGATCCACAGGCACTGCAATAAGGGCAGGCAGTGTCGAGCTTTTGTGAGCAAGCGCGGCAAAAGCACAAGCCACTTTGGACAAGGCTTTGGAATGCCCACTGCCCAAGCTGAAACGCTGCCAGGCATCACCCAGCAAATCCACTTGATTGACGGATTTAGTGACTGAATTGCTGACCGAGTTGCTCCCTGAGTTGCTCCCTGAGTTGCTGACGGAGTTACTAACCGAGTTGTTCACTGAGTAACCTGGCTCAGCATGTTCGATCAATCGGCAAGTGGGCACCCGCAGCGATGGTGATTTTGGTGGGTTCAAGGCTTCAACCAACTGGGCATCACTGAAGGTCACATTGCTGCCCAGCAAAGGCTCCCCACGCAAGGCACGAAACAGTTCACACAACACGTGAAACCCGCCCATGCCATCCATGATGGCGTGGTGTGTTCGCATGACTACGAGCAAGCGATTGTCTGGCCTGCGTGCCACGATGAATTCGACAACCGGGCCATGGCGAAGGTCAATCGGCCAGGCATCCAGAAAATCCATGTGCTCGCTGCTGTTTAAACTCCAGTCCACGTGATCCAGCATACGCAGTGAGGGGGGCGGTCCATCATTGACCCAGCGCGACCAACCCAATATGCCTTTCCAGCGCATGCGCAATGCAGGATTGGCCTGTGTGGTGGTTGCAATTGCGTCGCGCCACACTTGGGCAGGAATGTCCGCTGCACAAGTTCCCTCCAGTGCAAAACAGATCTGTCGATCTCGTTCCAGGGTCAGGCCACTGCTGCCAATGCTGGCGTGGTAATACTCTGAACCCGATACAGGCCGCTCAACCGGTGCGTTGTCCTGCAAAGTCAGTTTGTTCAAGGCGAGCTGTTGATCAACCATTTCGGAGTGCATCCACAATCTCCATTCTCGACGCGCGGTAAGCCGGCAACAATCCACCCACGGCACCCATGACCAATGAAAACAACAAAACCTGTACACCCACTGCCGGTGTCATGGTGAGCTTGAAAACCACCTCGGAAAATGTTTGAACATTGGTGGTGGAAATTTCAAGGCGCTGCATCCAGAAGGCGCAGAAAATGCCGAGCAAACCGGCGATCAAACCCAGGCTGATTGCTTCAGCCAGAAAAACGGAGAGAATATTGCCCCGCTGAAAACCCAGCGCACGAAGCGTACCAATTTCCCGCACACGGTTGGCCACACTGGAATACATGGTAATTGTGGCACCGATCATGGCACCAAGCGAGAAAATCATCGCAATGGAAGTGCCCAGAATCTCGATGAAGTTGGCCATTTTTTCAGATTGATTCGCGTAAAAAACACTCTCGCGCTGCACATCAAAATTCAGGCTGGGCTGCTGGCCAACGGCTTGGTCAAAGCGTGAAAACGTTCCGGTGTTTTCCAGTGACACCACCACCGATGAAAAAACCTGGCGCCTGAAAGCCTGCATGATCTGGTCACGGTCTGCATGCAACTCGGACTCGAACCCGCTGCGGTCTGCACTGAACACACCCACCACGCGCCACTGCCGCGCACCAAAGTTCAACATGTCACCCAGTTGAATGCCCAAGCGCCCGCGTGTCAGGCCTTCACCCACGATCACTTCGGATGCACCGGCTTCAAACAGCCTGCCTGAAATCAGTTTGATCTGGGGGCGCATGCCAATGCCCGCTGCACTGGTTCCACGCACCACCACGTTGGCATTGCCCTCGCCACCGGTTCTGGGCAAATTGATCAACACCAGTGATTCCGCGACAGTGCGGGAATTGCCCTGCGAATCCGTGGCAAGGCCTGGCAAGATGGACACCAGTCGGGCCTGTTCGCGGGTCACGCTGCTTTGCACTTCGGTTTGCGAGCCCTTGCGGATCAGCACCACGTTGTCATAAGCCCCAGTACCTGCCATGGTTTGGCGCAAACCTTCCGTCATCATCAGCACACAGGCAAACACGAACACCACCAGCGCCATGCCCAGCACAGTCAATGTGGTGGTCAAGCGGCGAGCCCACAGGTTCTTGAGGACAAAGGAAAAGGAAAGGCCACTTTTCATGTGACCGCCCTTAAACCATCGACAATGCGGATGCGCCGGCTGTTGAGCATCGGGGCGATGGCTGCAAAAAAGCCAATCACCACGCAAGCCAGCAACTGAAGCACAAGCGTGGTCTGTGTGATTTCAAACACCAGAAACAGGTCGCGTGTCAGTGAGAAAAATCCGCTGGCGGCCGGGAAAGACAGGGCTATGCCGATCACCCCGCCCAACAGCGACAAAGCCATGGATTCCCCGAAAATCAAGGCATTGATGAACCCGGCGGAAAAACCCAGTGAACGCAGGGTTGAGTATTCCCGCGTGCGTTCCCGTGCTGCCATGGCCATGGTGTTGGCCATGACCGCCATAATAATCAAAATCACCACATACGCCACGGTTTGGATGGCTACAAGAATGGTGTCCACCATGGCAATGAAGCCGAGCTGAAAAGCCTTCTGCGTTTCAGTGCGGGTTTCGCTGACGGAATTCCGAAATCCGGAATCGATCAGTTCGCTGGCCTGCGCCGTGGGCACACCTTCAGACAGATTGACCACGTAGACACCCACTCGGTCAGCCAGGTTGGGTAATACGCTCTTGATGGTTTCGTTGACATAGGTCCAGTGCATGATCATCTGGCTAGTGTCGACCTTGTCGTCTTTACCAGTGTAAATGCCGCGAATCACAAAGCTCCAGTTGCCAGGGTACAGCGTGCCGCGCAGGGGGATTTGGTCCCCCACTTTCCAGTTGAATTTGCGCGCGGTTTTTTCACCCACAATCACACCCCGCCGATCGAGCTTGAAATCACTCAACTGCGAGGGTTCCACCACGAACTCGTCGTACACCCGAAAATAGGAATCGGCATCTACTGCAAATTGCGGGAAGAAATTCTTTTCATCGATGTAAACACCACCGAACCAGTTGGCCCATGTGACAGACTCCACACCCTCCACGCGGCGAATTCGCTCGGCATAACTCAAGGGCAACGGCAAGGCCAGTGAGGTCGCGTTGCGGGTAATCAGTCTGGAAGCAGAACCCAGTTCCGCACCGGCATACCAGGAATCAACCACAGTGCGCAGCATGCCAAATGACAGAATGGCCACCGCAATGCCCAGCACAGTCATGCCTGACCTGAATTTCTGACGCCACATGTTGCGGGTGGCCAGGATAATGATGTACTGAATCTGCATGCGCTGCGCTACACCTGCTGAACTGCGGATTGAGCTAAGTTGGATGATTGTGTGGGCGTTGGCATCAATTCACCCTTGACCAGGTGCACCTGGTTGCGTGCGCGTGCAGCGCATTGCGGGTCGTGGGTCACCATCACAATGGTTTTGCCCAGTTCACGGTTCAGGCGATCCAGCAAATTCAACACGTCGTCTGCAGACTGCCGATCCAGGTCACCGGTGGGCTCGTCGGCCACAATCATTTGCGGATCCGTGATTAATGCGCGCGCAATCGCAACCCGCTGCTGTTGCCCACCGGAAAGCTCATTGGGATAGTGGTCCATCCGGTCACTCAAGCCCACCATGCCCAGCGCCATTTCCACGTGTTCCTTGCGCTCGCGCTTGCTCAGTGAAGTCAGCAACAAAGGCAGCTCCACATTTTCAAAGGCATTCAACACAGGCATCAAATTGTAAAACTGAAAAATAAAACCTACGTTGTTGGCGCGCCACCGGGCCAAGTCACCTTCACTGAGTGCAGACAATTCAATGCCTGCCACCTTGAGCGACCCCTTGGTGGGTTTGTCCAGACCGGCGATCAGGTTCAGCAGCGTACTTTTTCCTGAACCGGAAGGACCCATCAGGGAGACATAATCACCACGGGCAATATCGAGTGAAACATCCAGCAACACAGGCACGTCCTGGTTACCGCGTTGGTAGGTTTTCACCAGGTTGCGAATGGCGATCAATGTGTCCACGCTTTACTCCTTGATCGAAACCAGTTGACCCGACTCAAGATCACCAGGCGGATTTATGACCAAGGATTGACCAACCTTCAAGGTGCTTTGAGTGGATTGTGAAATGGCCTGAAGGTCGCCGAGTAACGGACCTTTTTTGACCTCGATCAACTGCACCTTGCCACTTTCCACTACGGCTACAAAACTCTGTTCACCACGCGAAATCAAGGCATTGGGGCTAACAGCCAGCAAAGGGGCGCTGGTGGCCTGCTCCAAGGGCTGGCTCAGAAAGCTGACCCTGGCGCTCATGTCGGGCAAGATACCGGCGTCTTTGTCAAGAATGCGAATGTTGGCCGTGACCGTGGCGCTGGCCCGGTTCACAGTGGGAACAATGGACGCCACTTCACCGCGATACCTTTTTTCAGGATAAGCGTCGAGTGCAATCTCGCAGCCCTGCCCCACTGCGATTTTGGACAAGGCTGATTCGGACACATCCGCGCTGATCTCCAGCGTGTTCATGTCGGCCATCACCACCACAGCACCCTTGGCGTCCGCAGCCGATGACAGCGGCGTCACAATGTCTCCCACGTTGGCAGAACGAGAAATCACCACGCCATCAAACGGCGCACGAATCTCGGTGTTGTCGAGTGCATTTTTTGCATTGTCCTGGTTGGCCAGCGCTGCTGCATACGAGGCTTTGGCACTTTGCACGGCCAGTTGTGCACGGTCAGCGCGTGAACGGGCATCGCGCAAAGTGGTTTGTGCTATCAGGCCGTTCTGCAACAACACATTGGATTTTTGAAGATTGTCCTTGGCATCGTTCAATTCGGTTTGTGCATTGGCAATGGCTGATTTGGCCACATCGGCATTCGCCTGTGCAGCGCGGTAAGTGGCCTGAACATCGTCACTTTCAAGCCGGGCCACAACCGTGCCCGCCTGGACCTGATCACCCTCTCGCACCCCCAGCCATTCAACCCGGCCTGTCCCCTTGGAGGCAACCGCAGCGCGGGTTTTTGCAACCACGTAGCCGGTGGCATCCAGCGTGGTGAACTGCCGGGAAGGCCATGCGGTGGTGACCCGCGTGGTTTCCACTTCAAGTGTTCGGCCTTGCAGCGCGTTGAACGCGAACCAAAGCACAGCCAACGCAAATGCGATACCCAGCCACTTCACCATGCTTTTTCCTCGGCCCTTGGGGGCTTGAGGTGCATAGCCAGATTCGCGTTTGATTTTCAGTTTGTCCAGATCAACCGAGTTCAAAATCCAATGTCCTACTGTGAAAAATGCAAGGTGAATGCCTTGACCAGACGATCAAACTGACCGTCTCCGTTGTATGTGGCAGGTGCCGAAAATGAAACCACTGTTTGCTCCGGGTAGTTGATGAATATGACATTCAACTTGCCCACTGCACCCGGAATGCCGTACAGGTAATTGGCAGCAAACCCGGGGAAAGAATACAGGCTTGCATTCACTGAACCCATCGACACCAGGCCGCCACTGGGCAAGGCCGGTGACACAGTGTGAAGAATTGCATCCACTTGCGGAATCAGTTTGCGCAACATGAACCACACAGGCAGCCAGCGCAGTGTCTTGATACCGGGAAAACTTCGACAATCCACAAAAGCTTTGACCTTGGTGGCAATCTGGTGCATCAGCTTGCGCGGTGTGGCCTCGTCCTCCACCTGAAGGCGCAGGTAGCCAGTCATGTTGCCGATGCCCATTTCAGTGGTACGCAACCCACGGTAATCCACAGGAATTGTGAAGCCCACTTCACCAGGCTCGCGACTGCGGGCATAGCGGGCAAAGAAATCGGCCGCCTTGGGAAGCAACTGATTCACATTGCTGGGCAACACCACCCTGCGCCACACGTAGCGCAAACCACCAGTGCGCACAGGGTCTGGCGCAATCACCGGAATGCAGTGTGCGGGCTTGGGATTGATTTCAGGTTGAACCTTGTCCTGATGTGCAGCCTGAATGTCCAGGTCGGTCAATCGCGAGAAAGAACCCTGCAATGGGTCACCGCGCATGGCGCTGCACACTTCGGCAACCCAGTGCATCAAGCCACGGCCATCAATGGCCGCATGCACTGAACGAAAAACAATGCGGGTAAGCCCATCGACGCACGGCACAATCAGCACATCCGCAACGGCCTGGCCTTTCATGGGGTCAAGGCGGGTCTGCAAAAACTCCGTGTGCAGTTCGCTTTGTCCATCCCAGTCACTCAAGGGCAACTTGAACACTTTGGGTGCGATGCCGCTGTCTACCCACCAGGTCCAGCGCAGCAGGCCACGCAAGCGAACCCGTATGGCCGGGTTGGCCTGTGCGGCCTGATCTACTGCCTTTTGAAGGGCAATCGGATCGACATCACCCTGCCCTTCAAGAATGCCGTCCACGTGGTATTTGTACAGGCGATTCAGCACCAGTGAATAGCGTTCAAGTGGCGAAAGCGGGCGAATGTATCGCTTGATCATGCAGACACCTGCACGGCATCGGCCACCGGTTTTTCTTGGAGGCTTTCTTCAGCAGTTTCATAGCGCAAAGTACCCACCACCACGTCGCGCAAAGGTTCGGGTGCCTCGCTGGGTATGTAGTGGCCGCAATCAATCAGCAACAAGGCACGAATGGGCAACAACTTGCGCAATGTATTGGCCACAGGGCGACAAGGCGATTGTTTGCCATACACCAGCGTCACTGGAAGTGTGAGTGCACGCAGGTCATCGGGCGACTCGGCCTGCATATTGCACACATCCTGCACCAGCGAGGTTTCAAAAAACAGTTGTTGGAGCCGGCGTGACAAACGCTCCAACCGGCGCCCGGTCAATTGGCCGATCATGGCGGGTGCGCTGCGCAACCAATCGTCCAAGGCCTGCGGCGACTGCACTTGTTCCAGACTGGGTCGAACCCACTCGCAGGCGGGCATGGGCGCATCCACCAGGATCAACCTTCCCACTCGGTGCTTCACTTTTTTGCCAAATCGCAGGGCAAAGCGCAGTGCAATCAGCGCACCGAGACTGTGGCCAACCAGGTCAACCATTTCCCCATCTGGCACGGTGGCGTCCAGTACACATGCCAAATCCTCGGCTTGGGTGTCCAGGTCATAGCCACTTGCGGGTACTGCGCTGTCACCGTGTCCGCGCAGGTCATACAAAATGACTTGTCGATCTCGGGCCATTTCAAGCGCCGCAACGGAATACCAGGTGGAAATGTTCCCGGTGACTAATCCGTGCAGAAACACGCAAGGGCGTTCCAGTGACTGGGCAGGGCCGAGAGTCATCACGGAAAGACGGACGTTGCCATTCAAGACGGGGATCAATTGCATGGTGTACTCACCTCGGTGTAATTCATCAAACGCTCGATGTGCTGTGCAGCACCCTGCGCCCCTGTGGCTTGGGCAAAATGGGTGGCCAGTTCTTGGGCTGCCTGCCTGTAAACAGGGTTGTCGAGCAGTTCATTCAGTGTGTGCAATGCGGCCGCTGGCGTGACTTTTCCGAACCGGATGGAAATACCCGCACCCGCATCAATCACCTGCCGGGCAATCACGGGTTGATCGTCCCGAATGGGTGCCACACCCAGCGGAATGCCAAAACGCAAGGCTTCGCACACCGTGTTGTGGCCTGCATGGCAAACCACTACATCCATGTGCGGCAACAACTCCATTTGCGGCACAAAGGAGCTGACAATCACGTTGGCCGGGGCCAGTTCAGCCAGACTTTCAGGGGCCACCACAATGGCCTGTACATCCGGCATTTGCGCAAAGGCCTGCAGGAATACTTCAAAAAACCGGGTGTCCCTGTCGCGGCTCACTGTGCCCAATGTCAGCAAGACCTTGCGCGTGCCGGTTTTCAATTTGTCCCACGGAAAGGCAACCGCTGCGCGTCCCTCACCCTGTGTTGGGCCCACAAATGTGTAAGGGGCCGGCAAGCACTGGTTCAGGTTACCCATCAATTTCTGGTTGGAAAATACCAGCACCGCATGCGGTGACAAATCGGGTCGAGCCCGGTGCAACTCAGCAGGCAATAATTCATCCTGAAGGCTGGCAAATTGCGCAGACACCCATTCATCCAGTGTGTCAGACAACTTCAGGATCGATGCGGTCGTGGTCACCAGGCTGACCCAGGGCAAACCTGCTGCCTGGGCTGCCAGCGCCCCTGCAGGCATCTGGTGATCCACGACCAGCATGTCGGGTTTGAAGTCGTCAATGATGTTCAGGATTGGCTTGAAACAGGCCCGTGTCATTGGCACGCAGTAGTCTTCAAAAAACAGGCGAACACTTTCCAGACCACGCACCTTGGTGCTGTCCAGTTCACCAGCCGGGTCGAACTGGCCAATGTCGAAGCAGCGCATGGCCGGGTCCATCCGGTTACCCACGCGGTCCATGTGAACAGCCCAGGCGACCACGTGCCCTTGCGACTGAAGGTGTTTGGCCACCGCCAGTGCCGGGTTCAAGTGGCCCACCAGGGGCGGTGCAGTGAATAGAATGTTTGCCATTGACCTTATTTGGATTCTGTCTGCGTTTCGATGTAATCAACCAATTGACCCACATTCAAACCAATGAGCTCATTGATCGATTTGCCTGAAAGCCAGGCAGCAATATTCAGACGGTCACCATAATGCTGTTGAATCGCATTGGCGATCTTGACGAATTCAATGCTCTCGATTTCCAGGTCTTCGTTGAAGCGGGTCTCAAGATCGATTTCAAAATCATGGATCCAGTCCTCATTGATGGTGGAGCGAATTTTTTCAACAACAAGATTCAAAATCAGGGTTTGGGTCATTTGCTGGAAGCGTTGATGTTCAATGGTGAAATTCCCTTGGGCAATGTCCAGCCCAAGACGTGTTGGGGCAAGCGGTGCGTGATCACCCAAATGCCGCCGATACAAAAATAATCGTCCACACGGGCTTCGATCCGGTAGTCAAGCAGGTGCCCGCCCAGACCTGTTCCCCTGTATTTTCCGTAGGCTTCTTTCGCCACCCAGGCACGCAGAAAGCCCAGCGTGCGGTCTTCGCCTGCACGAAGTACCAGGCTGTTTTCCTGCGAACTGAATGCCAGGTTGATGGCACTTTCAGAAAAGTTATCAATGCGTTCAATGTCGATGCCCACGGGCTGGGTGTCTGCAATGGCCACCCCGTATTGGTCCTTGTGGCTAATTGAAATATGCAGGTTGACTGGCACTGTCGTGCTGACATTGGGATGCAACACCGGCTTGCCAGTGTCGTCGTTGTACACACACATTTCCTGGGGAAAAACCGATGACACGCCATTGGATTTCAAAAGGAAAAATACAGCATCCTTGGCGGCTACACGGCCTGCCAGCCATTGGCGCTTTCGCTTGGGTGCAATGGTTTGGTACACGCGCTGTTCCAGCGCGGTCAAGTAACGGCGCGACAAATAATCGCGAAGAATTGCAGTGTCGTATCGGTCTTCAAACAAGGCGATGTTGGGTGGCAGTTCAACAGAACAGGCCTGGGTATCCAGCTTTCTGGAATTTTCCCAAAGCCGCTTGTCCATCTGATAACGGCGTGTTTTCCAGCCAGTAATGGAGAGCACACAGTGCCCTTGCTGATTAAACAGGCGATGATCTGAAACACATTCCAGTTCAGTCAAAGTACGAATACGCACTTGCGCCTGCAACAACTCACCCACTTCGGGATCTGCGGCGTGAAACTCGATTCGATCCACACCAATCGGCATGGCCAGGCAATTCTCGGGCAATTCCATCACCCAGTAACCGGCAAGCTGACCCATGTTGTCCAGCAGGGAACCCTGCCCGGAAGGCACTTTCAATACCCCATCAATTCCATTGTCACCCACGGCTTGAATACAATCCACGCCCTGATAGGCCGGGCCATGGAACATCCACCGTTCGCGGTACAGCGACTTCGCATCCACCTGCGAGTCGCGCGAATTTTGAAGTGGCTCCAGTGGTTCAAGCGGGTTTGTCCATCCACCAGCCACTTCAACCACAGCCCTGAAATAGTTCTTGATTTCGACCGAGAAACAGCTTTCCGACAAAGCATTGATTTGCATATCAACAGTCACGGGCTTGCTCACAGCCAGCCAGTTGAAGGCTTCAATCGCGGTGACCGCTACTACACATTCACTCAACCCCTGTCGCTGCAGATGTTCCTGTACCAAGTCTCGCACCATGAGGACTTCCATGGTCATGGGCACAACCGGGTGGCGATCTTCCACAATCGGCCAATCCGGCTTCTGCGGGTACAGTTCGTGGTCTCGAACCCAGGGTATTGTGTCGTTCAAGTCCAGCAATCGGCTTGTCGTAACTGGCTGGGTTTGAGATGAAATGGCAGTTGCTGCACGGGCATGCATGGGCTGACCTTGTGGATTTTGCTGGACGTGTGCAGTGCGGGCCTGCTTCCAGAGATTCACCACTTCTCGACTGCTGGATTGAATGTCCCGCAAGGTCGTTCGAATCAACTGACCCACTTCATCATTGAGATCAGGATCATCCAGATCAGTCGATTGGCTTTGCAAATGCCTTGCTTGCAGATCGACATGAACGTCACCCAGGGCTGGAACACCCAATTGCAAACGTACATTTTGCGCAGAATTCGATGGGCGTTCCACTGGGCAATCAGGCAGCAGCCGCGCGGAAAAATCAAGACCATCAACCCACAACGCGGCACACAGGTGTTGCAATTGAAGCAAGCCTTCGCGGCTGTCATGGCTGCTGTACAGCGCCGCGTGCGGCAGCTTGCCTAGCGTGTCAGAAACAAAGCCTGGCAGCGAACCATAACCGACTTGAACGAACACGCGAACACCCGATTCATACATGTTCAAAATCGTTTCGCGAAACCGCACCGGTTTGACCAGGTGTTCAATGGCGAGGGCTTTTTTGTCAGACTCCTTCGCCGGGAAGGGTTGCGCCGTGGTTGCAGACCACACCGTGTCCACCGTGGGACGCAAAGCCACTGAATCAAAAAACCGTTTGTACCAACCCAAGTGCCCGTTAAACAGGGAGCAGTGAAAACCCGACACAATCGGAAGCACTTGATGGAACACACCCAGCGAAGCCAGCCGTTCAGCCAAGGTATTGATTTGCTGCTGGGGCCCGCAGGCAATCACCTGATTGGGACAATTGTCGTGAGAAAGCTCGATACGCTCCAGACCTGCGAACTGCTGCTGAAGCATTTGAACACTGCAGGATGCAGCCAGAAAACGCACATCGGGAAACTTGAAATCATCAAACTTCAAGCTTGCATTGGTCATGTCTGAAACCGACTGGTCCATCATGCCGGATGTGAGCATGGCGCTCCACTCACCGATGCTGTGACCCGCATAGGAATCAGGAAGTACACGCAATTCTGACAAGCGGTCAAACAGGTAACGGTTGAACCCCAACAGACCCAACACCACCGGCAACAAATTGTCCGAGGTGGATTGCGGCACAGAATACTCGGGCAAAGGCTTGTCAAAAAAGGTCTCAAACCCCTCGGTACGCGGGTTGAACTGGCTGTCTACACCGGGAAATACAAATGCAACCTTGCCACCCGCCGACAACAAACCACTGGGTGTAAACCAGACCTGTTGACGCCCCATCCAGGGCTTGCCAGCCACAATCGCTTTGCGGGCTACAGCCAGGCGCTTGGTATCCGGATCCAGTACAGCAAGTCGACAGTTACCTGCCAAACGACCCACGCGACCTGTTTTTTCGTACAAATCCAGTTGTTCCAGAAGCGCTTGTGGATTGCTTGCGGCCAAACGCAACACAGGCTTGAGCAAGGCTGATTTTTCATGGTCCTGACCAGCTGCACAACCGCTCAACACCAAGTGAGCGTTGATTCCGCCAAAGCCGAAAGCATTAACCCCTGCAAGCCGTTCGGTGACAGGAGCATTCCACGGCAGGGCTTTCCCCAGCACCTTGAATGCCGTGCGCTGCAAGCGGGGATGAGGCTGATCACAATTCAATGTTGGTGGGAGTACACCGTGGTACACGGACAACGCAACCTTGATCAGCGAAGCCATGCCCGAGGCCGGCATGGCGTGTCCGATCATCGATTTCACCGACCCAATCACGGCGCGCCTGCCCGCTTGGGGTTCACCGAAGAATCGGCCCACTGTATCCAGTTCTACATCGTCCCCGGCGGGTGTGCCTGTGCCATGCGCTTCCAGCAGACCGATCTGGCTTCTGTGTTTGCCCACGGTGGACCACGCCCGTTCCATGGCAAGCAATTGCCCTGAGCTTGAAGGCGCCACCAGGCTACTGGCCCGGCCATCACTGGCAGAGCCCGCACCTTCTATAACGGCATAAATTCTGTCGTTGTCAAACAGCGCGTCGTCAAGCCTTTTGAGCACCACCATGCCGACACCTTCGCCAGCAAGAATGCCATCGGCCAGCGCAGAAAACGGACTGCTTTTTCCTGAACGCGACATGGCACCTAACTGGCAAAAAGTGGCCCAGAAAGTCAGGTCATGCGACACATGCACACCACCCACCAGCATCAGGTCGGCGGTCTTGGCTGACAACAACTGGCAAGCCTGTTCAACGGCCAGCAGGGAACTGGCGCATGCAGCATCTACTGTGTAGGCAGGGCCGTGCAAATCAAGACGGTTGGCCAGCCGGGATGCGGTAAAATTAGGAATCAAGCCTGAGGCAACGTCAGGACCATAAGGCGTCAACTGCGCCGTCAAAGCCGACTTCACTTTCTGAATGTCGGCAGTGTCCAGGTCGGGAAACAGCGACTTCAAGGTGCTCACGATTTGCGGCACCACGCGCACATGCTGTTCAAGTCGAATCACGCCTGCGCTGACATAGTTGCCTTTGCCCACGATGACGCCGGTTTTTTCGCGCGGAAAGTCTTTGTCGAGATAGCCCGCATCGTCGAGAGCCATTTGCCCGATTTTCAGGGCGAGCAATTGATCTGGTTCAGCCGACTCCACGGTTTTTGGCATGATGCCGAATTCAAGCGGATCAAATTCTGCATCCGGGTCGATGAAGCCGCCCAGCTTGCAATAGAACTTGTCCACATCCCGTGACTGCGGGTCGTAATGGGACATGTCCCATCGTTGTGCCGGCACTTCCGTGATGGCGCTTTTGCCATCACAGATATTGCGCCAATAACTTTGAAGATCCTTGGCCCCCGGAAACACGCAGGCCATGCCGATGATGGCAATCTTCTCCATGCTCATGCCCCGTGGCCCGCCGCTTCACTGATTGAGTCACCCAGGAAGCTGGCAGGCTTGCCCGACATCAACACCACCTGTGCTTCCACCTTGGTGCAGGCCAGCTCCGCCAGCAATGCAAACACGCCCTCGTCTTTGGGTACAAGGCCAATCTGCTTGCTTGCATATTCCTTGCGCAAAGAATCGTTGACCATGCCTGTGTCAGCCCAAGGCCCCCAATTCACCGACAGTACCCGGCCCTTGATGCGGGCCTGCCAACTGTGCGCAATCTTGTCGAGCGCATCATTTGCACTGGCATAATCGGCCTGCCCGCGGTTACCGAACGCGCTGGCGACACTGGAGAAGAAAACCACGAACTGGACATCGTCACGAATCTGGTCGCGCAATACTTGCGCTGCATTCACCTTGGTGTTGAACACCCGCTCAAAACTTTCCTGTGTCTTGTCCTTGAGCAGCTTGTCTTCAATCACACCTGCGCCATGAACCACACCATCGATCCGACCATGCTTTTGATAAATGTTCTGAATCAGGTCCGCAAATGCCGCACTGTCCTGCACGTCCAGCGCGTGATAAGCCACTTCAGCCCCCACCGACTGGATGAGCTGCATGGTCTGACGGAATTCACGTTCAGACAACAGCGTGCGAATTCGTTTTTCAATTTCAGCGGGCTTGCTCTCCGGGTGTGCGGTCAACAGAATTTGTCGCAAACGCTTGGTGTCGGTTTCTCCACGCGTGTGTTCTGATTCCTCACCCTGTGGTGCAGCAGACCGCCCCACCAGTTCCAACTTGCAACCGTGGCGACGCGCCAACTCCACCGCGACCAAGGCAGTAATTCCCTTGGCTCCACCAGTCAGCAACACCACACTGTCCGAATTCAATGGCAGGTTCTGGATCTGCCCTGCTTCCAGAATGCTGGGCACTACATCGACCACATAGCGGCTATTCCCGCGGCGCAAAACTTCGTTGAAACGATCCTTGCCCATCAACTCCAGATTCACTGCATGGGCAACCTCTGCAGGCGCCTGGTCTGCGTCCACATCCAGCACACGCACATTCAAGTCAGGAAACTCACGCGCCAATGATTTCACCAAACCAGCCAGCCCAGCACCGCGATCCGGGTTGCTTGTGGCCATGGAAGGTTTCAAGCCCAATGCAGTGACCACCAGAATGTGCTTGCAGCCTGCCAACACCGCAGCGCGTGCCATGGTGAAAAAGGCTTTCACATCCGCAATGCGCGAGGCAGGATCTATGCTCCACAAGTGCACCAGGACTTCAGCCTTGATGGCCGCACTGGTCAGCACATGGGGCCCATCCTGGAAATAAACCGAATCCACAAACGCACCCTGTGCCTTGAGCAAATCGGCCAGCACATCCGACACACCCAGGGTATCGCGCGTCAGGCAGACAAACTGCCCGGTCAAATTGATTCGCTCCCGTGTTTCCGGTATTTCCCGGCTGCGAAGCACATAACGTTCGAAGGGAATGTTCTGCTCTTCCACCTCAACATTCACTGCCTTCGCAGCGGCCTGACTGGCCAGACTGGGCTCATTGGCCTGGCTTGCATTGAACACCTGCAGCATGTCTTGCAGTGTTCGCGCATTGGCAAGTGCTGCACTCAACTTCCGGCGACTTTCCTGACCTGCCGCCAAGCCCAAGGCATCCAGCCACTGACCGACAATTTCCACTCGTTTGATGGAGTCAATCGACAAATCTGCTTCCAGATCCAGGTGCGATTCCAGTGCCTCAATCGGATACCCGGTGGTACCAGAAACAATGCCGAGCAACAGCGTTTCAGCAGACCCGGTGTTCACCGCCGAATCAGACACAGCGGGCTCGGTCGATGTTGCAGCCACCGCAGGCTGCTCCCCGACTGGCAGCAATTCCTCCAGCAAATCCAGCATGTGGCGCAGGGTTTTACTTTGCCCCAGTTTTTCGATTTGGGCTGCTGCATTTGCACCCAGGCGGTTCTTCAGATTCAACGAGTCAGACAATTCGCCTGTAATTTCCACCCGCTTGATGGAGTCAATCGACAGGTCGGCTTCCAGGTCGAGATCAAGATCCAGTGTTTCTTCCGGATACCCTGTGCGCTCACTGACCAGTGCAAGCAAAACTTGCGCGGGTGAAAGCGCTGGCTGCGGGGATACTTCTACCGATGATGAAAGCCTGGACGATGGAACAGGCAAACGTGCGGCTGAAGTTGAATCAATCGGTGAATCAAATCGAGCTTGGTGTACGGTAGGTTGAATCAGGTTGCGTGACATCGGCTGGTCTGGTGTACCCAGGTAACTCATCAACACATCACGCTGGGCATTCACCAGTTCACGCATGTTGTTCAGGTAATTGAATACCGCTGAAGACGATTCAACTGGCACTGAGGTTGCTGCCACTGATTCAGGCCGTGAAACATGTCCCACCTGAACGACAGGCTTAGTCACGGGGGGCACAATGCGCAAATTGCCTGGCCGTGCGGGCACAGCTTTGGCACCGTCCAGCCACCATGTCGAGGCCGCCAGTGTTTCAGGCTTGTCCAGATCCACTGACGCACTACGGCCGTTGAACAACTCGCTCGCGTCAAAGTTTTGAACACTCACCGCAAGTTGAGCCAACGCACCCAGCAAACCAGCCAGTGTGCCCTCGGCCTGGTCCATGGCGACAACGGGAATAGGAGAGCCGGGAAGAATCTTGCCCAACAGGCCAGTCAACACGCGCTTGGGACCAATCTCCACAAACAGGTCAGCACCTTGTGCCACCATGTTTTCAACTTCTTCCACCCAGCGAACCGGGCTTGAAATCTGTTCGGCCAGCGTACTGACCAACTCATCAATGCCTGCGTCATACGGCAGGGATGTCTTGTTGCTGAACACGGGGAATGCCGGTGACTTCAAATTGATCTGACGCAAAGCCTGCGCAAAGGACACGCTTGCATCGCTCAATTGCGGCGAATGAAACGCACAGGCCGTGGCGATTGGTTTGCAAGCCAGCCCATTGGCTTTCAAGTGCAGCAAGGCTGCATCCATGGCGGCTGTGGGACCAGAGATCACGACTTGCGAAGGGCTGTTCTGGTTGGCCATCACCACACCCTCAAAACCTTCAAGCAAGGCGCCAATCGTCAGGCGATCAGACGACACTGCGGCCATGTAGCCTGGGTCGTCACCCACAGCATCCAGAATGGACAGCGCACGCTGGCGTGACAGGCTCAGCAATGCTGTTGGGTCAATTGCACCGGCAGCGGCCAATGCTGGCAATTCGCCGTAACTGTGGCCCGCTGCCATGGCGGGTTTCACGCCAAAACCATCTAGCCATTCATGCAGCGCCCACTCCACCGCGCCCAATGCGGGTTGTGCCACCCGCGTGTCGGTCACCGCTATTTGCTGGGCAAGCTGAGCCGCTTCGCCGTGTGCCTTGGCCGGAAACACGAGCGCGGCCAGTTCAGGGTGTTGCGCAAATACGGCCTGCAAACCTGGGAAATACACAAACAGGTCACGCAGCATACCGGGGTGCTGGCTGCCCTGCCCTGAAAACAGGAATGCGGCGCGCGTGCTGCGTTGGAGCTTGCCCAGTTGCACGGCTTTGTCCACTTGACCGGTCAGCAGTTTGTTCAAGGTCGCTTTCAGCGATTCGGTGTTTTGATCAACCCAGGCAAACTGCACATCGCCTGAACCTGCCTGCCACAGGGTGCACGCCAGGTCTGCAAGACGCGCTGGCTTTTGAGTCATCTCAAGCCAGGTCGACAATTTGCGAATGTGTTGGAGGGCCTCTTCGGGCGAATTACCGCGGACTACAAACAGCTCGCAAGGCCATTCGCTGGCACCATGGTGCGGGCGTTGCTGCAGGCTGTACTGCGAGTTGTAAGGCAAGTTGTGTTGAGCGCCCTGCCCGTTCCATTCCGACAACACGGCATGGAAATTGGCACCACCAAAACCGAAGGCGCTGACCGCAGCGCGACGGGTGTGGCTGCTGAACCAGGGCAAGGGCTTTTCAGTGAATTTGAACGGGCTGGTGTCTGCCTGGTAACCGGGGTTGGGCTGCGCCACGTGCAAAGTACCCGGCAACACTTTGTGGTGCAGGGCTTTCGTGATCTTGATCAAACCGGCAATACCGGCTGCGCACTTGGTGTGGCCGATCTGGCTTTTTACAGAACCCAAAACCGCCTGATCCGCGACACCGCCACCGGCCACAAACACTTCGGTCAAGGTAGACAATTCTGTGCGGTCGCCCACCACCGTACCGGTGCCATGCGCTTCCACCAAACCCACTTCGGCGGGCAACACACCGGCCTGCAAATACGCGCGCTCCAAGGCCCGTTTCTGTCCTTCCTTGCGAGGCGCAGTCAGGCCCAGGCCCTTGCCGTCGCTTGAGCCGGCAATGCCGTCGATCACTGCGTAAATTCGGTCCTGATCCGCCACCGCATCGGAAAGCCGCTTGAGCACCACCACGCCCACACCCTCGCCCAGCGCAATGCCATCGGCCTGCGCATCGAAAGAACGGCATCGCCCCTTGGGCGACAGCGCACCTACGGACGTGAACATCAAGTAATCGCTGATACCGTTGTGAAAATCTGCACCACCTGCCAGCGCCATGTCACTGCTGCCATTGCGCAATTCCTTCACGGCCAGTTCAATGGCCGTGAGCGAACTGGCACATGCGGAGGTGACTGCGTAATTCACGCCCCCCAAACCGAGGCGGTTGGCAATTCGCCCGGAAATCACATTGACCAGCATGCCGGGGAATGAGTCCTCGGTCAGGGGTGGCAACGCCTTGTCGAGTGCTTCGGGCAGGTCGCCTGCGTATTGCTGCCACAGGTTTCTGAAGGTGTACTGGTTGGCCAGGTCCATGCCCGCTTCCGCACCGAAAATAACAGCGGTTTTTTCGCGGTTGAACCACTTGTTCGCATAGCCCGCATCGGCCAGTGCATCCTTCGCCACTTTCAGCGAGAGCAGTTGAACTGTTTCAACCGATGGAATCGTCGAAGGTGGAATACCAAACTCCAGCGGATCAAACGCAACCGGGTCAATAAACCCACCCCACTTGCTGACGCTCTTGTTGGGTTCGGCATGTTCGCCTGCGTAATACTGAGCCACAGACCAACGGTCTTGTGGCACTTCGCCCACCAGGTCTTTACCCTGCAACACATTGTTCCAGAACGACTCCAGGTTTTCCGAACCAGGATAAATACAGGACATGCCAACAATGGCGATGGGCTCGGGTACATCTTCATGCATCACCGAGGGGCTTGATACCTGCCCCAACCATTGCACAGCCACTTCACTCACATCGCGGTGCAATTGTTCTACCGTGCGCAAACTGTTCTGAAGGGCAGCCACCTGGCCGATCATGTACATGCCTTCGTCCAACTGCTGCTGCAAAGGCACTTCGACCAGTTCACCGTTGATTCGGTCTTGCCCTTTTGTAGCAATTCGCAAACGGCCTACGGTCAGTGATTCCAGTTGGGCCCAGGCCGCCTTGGTGTCCACACCTGCTTGCGACAGACGTTCTTTTTCCTGATTGAACAAATCAATAAAACCGGAAGGCAAACAACGAATGGCATGCCCGGGCGCGGTTTCAATCAAGGCCGTTTCCTGACCTTCCAGGGTTTGGCGCTGAAACTCTTCCAGCACCGCACCATGTTGCACAGCCTCGGGCGTCGTGATGTAGGCCGTGCCCATCAACACACCCACCTTGGCACCACGGGCGGCAAGCGGTGCGGCTATCACCGACACCATGGCGGCAGAAACTTCATCGTGAATACCGCCGGCAAACAGCACATGCAGGCTGGTCAAGTCGTCTTGTTCCAGCATGCGGCTGACCGCCTGCTCCCACAACACAAAGCTGTAACGCGGGCCCACGTGGCCACCACATTCACGGCCTTCGAATACAAAATGGCGTGCACCTTCCTTGAGGAACAGGTCGAGCAAGCCCGGCGATGGCACATGAAGGTAAGCCGGAACTCCGCGCTGTGTGAAAGCCTGCGCCTGAGCTGGTCGACCACCCGCAATCAACACCGCAGACGGTTTGAATTCTTCCAGCAGGGCCAGTTGTGGCTCCAGAACTGCGGGGTCAGCAAAACCCAACACGCCCACCCCCCAAGGCATGCTGCCCAGTTGGCTGGTAGTTTCCTCAAGCAGCTTGCGACAGCTTGCGGCATTCAACAGCGACAAGGCCAAAAAGGGAAGTCCTCCCGCGCGGGCTACGGCATGTGCAAACTCGGGGGTGTCACTGACCCGCGTCATCGGCCCCTGCGCCACCGGAAAACGCACACCATGGCTTTGCGCCCAGGCGTTTCCAGGTTTCAAAACCTGAAGCGATTGGGCCTGGCGAAGCTGGGCGCGAATGGCCTGCTGAAGTCCGGAAAACAGTTCGGCAACTGAAGAGAATCGCTTGGCCATCTGGCCAGCAAAGGCGACATCCTGACCCACCGCCCACACGCGCGTGTCGTCGGTGTTTGTCATGCGCTGCTCCAGCGCATTCAGATCTAGTTGCTCAATACCCGCCAGAAACTTGGGATTGGAAACCCAAACGTTGGTACTCCCGGCCAAGGTACGAACCTCACTGCCATCGGCATTCAGCAACTTTTGCTTGAACGCATCAGGCAGGGAACACTCGGGCATCGCAGCCAAAGCAGCATCCACAACAAGGCCTGCTGCGCCAGCAACCATTGCTGCGGGCGCTGTGTACAGACCAATTCCGCCCTGGGCCAACACAGGAATGTTTTCGCAGGCAAGCAGTTTCAACACGCGCTGAAGCAGCACAAAGGTGCTCTCGTGACCCACGCGGCCAGCGGACTCCTGCCCTTTGACAATCAGTGCTTTGGCGCCATTTTCCAAGGCCTGTGAGGCACTGGCCACCGAGGTCACCTGGTGCAGCACCCAGAAAGGAGACGGGCCTGCCGCCACACCGACGCCCTCACCCAGCACAAGGAAATCAATACATGCATTCACCTCTTCAGGCAATTGAACCTGCACACCTTCGGGAATTCGCAGCCCCAGCGGCGTTTTGAAACGCCTCGCCGTTTGGGCCAGATTGGGCAGTGCATCGAACACACTTGGCCACAATTGGGCATTTCGACCCAGATCGATGGTTGCGGGTATCCTGCTGCGCAAAAGTGCAGCCACCAAACGCAAGTCTGGCGTTTCAAACGGAGTCAGTGAAAGAAATCTGAACGGAAACCCATCACGCAGCAGCGTGGTTTCAGCATTGGACATAGTCAATTTAACCCGAATAACTTGATGTAAATTTTAGATTAGAAGTGTGACAGGTTTTATAATTTGAGATACTGCTGCGACTAAATTCTATCGGTAAAATACACAACGAAACCGGATAAATTTGTATCAATTATAGAAGAAATACTCAATGATTGTTTATTTGAGCAATCATTAAGTGTCATGATTTCTCTGCTATCCTCTCAACGACAAACATTTTTATTTAGTTTTTTTACATGACTCATCTGCGTCTTTGCGCATGCCTGCTTTTGGTGGCCTTCTCGCCTGCTGCACAAGCATTGTCTTTGCTGGAAGCCGTCAAACTGGCCGAGTCGAAAGACCCTGCTCACGCCTCCATCAAAGCCAATCTCGCCGCCGCAAAGCTGGGGCCGGATGTCGCACGCGCAGGTCTGTTGCCGCAGGTTTTGGTGACGGCCAATGTGGCCAACAACAAGCTGGAGCAAGACCGAACAACCTTGAATGGCGGCCTGATCACCTTGGGCGGCACCACCGATTACGATTCAAACGATGTCACCGCCCGCATCATTCAACCCCTGTTTGACCTGTCTGCCTATCGGCAATACGAAACCTCCCTGCTTCAAAAATCAAGAGATGAAGCACTCGCGGTGGATCAAGTGCAGCGCTTTCGCATGCAGGTTGTATCGGCTTACATTGATGTATTGCGGGCCGAAGCCGCATTGAAGTTGGCCGAGGGCCGTGAGCAAACGCTGAACAAACGCCTGGAAGATGCAAAAATTCGCTTCAAGCTGGGCACACTCCCAAAGTTGGACCTGCTGGAAACACAGGCCCAGTTTGATCAAACCCGAAGCCAGCGGCTGACAGCACAAAACGCCCTGGAAACCAGCAAGAATGTGTTGGCCAGCAAGGTGGGTACACAGCAAATCAACTTGCCTCCCCTGAAAACCAATTTACCCCTGATTCCGTTTGTACCCATCGACCAGAAAGGCTGGAAGGCTCTGGCCCAGGAAAGAAGCCCTTCCCTCGTGGCCAGCAGGCTTGATATTGAAGTAGCTGAAAAAGAACGAAGCTCGGTGCAGGCCGGCTACCTGCCGCAAGTGAATGCAGTGGCATCCGTGAGCCAGCGCGATGTTTCCGGAGGGGACAACCTGGCCATCAGCCTGAACAGTGGCCGAACCGAGCAGGTTGGCGTGGAGCTTCGCTGGGAATTGTTCGGGGGTGGTAGAACCACCAACCGGGCCAAGCAACTGGCTCAGCGCAACGAAGCATTGCGAGAAGACCTTCGAGCCGGGGAGATCAACCTGGGCAACCGGGTTGGCAACTTGTTCACCACAGCACAGAACGACGCGCAACGTGTCAAGGCCAACAGCAGCGCAGTGGCTTCGGCCAACGCATCACGCAACGCAATTGAAGTGGGTTACAAACTGGGCACCCACACCATACTTGAATTGCTCGCTGCAGAAAACAGGCTTCAAAGCGCCAGGCAGGAACAGGACAACGCCTACTTCGACTACCTTCAAAACAGCCTTAATCTGCATGCCAGCTCGGGTGTGTTGTACTACAGCATACTTGCGCGATATGGCAATGTGTTCAATCTGACTTCAGGCAAAAGCGAAACCAAGTAGTCACGCGCTGCCTTTCCGGCAGGAATCAAACTGCCCGCGCAAGCGTCACCGGCACGCCATTCAAAGCCGCATTGCCACTGGGCTCATCCAGCCATTGTTCATCGGTCAAGTCATTGCAGCTGACACCCGCATGTGAGGAGGCCACTCGCAATTGCATGCCCGATTTGTCATGCCCCCAACCATGGGGAATGCTGACAACCCCCGGCATTACATCGCCGGAAATTTCCACCGGCAGGGTAATACTTCCCACCCTGCTGCTGACCTGCACGTCTTGTCCTTCTGCAAACTGGAATCGAGCTGCATCTTCAGGGCTCAGCATGACGGTGCACCTGTTTTTGCCTTTCACCAGTCGCTCGGAATTGTGCATCCAGGAATTGTTGCTGCGAATGTGTCTGCGGCCAATCAAGATCAACGAATCAGCACCTGAACCACCTGCCTGACTCAGACCATCGACATAACTTGCTGCGGCGGCCAACACCTCGGCGGGTGCGGCCTGAATGGTTTTATTCGGCGTTTGCAAGCGCTGCGGAAAACTTGGCTTAAGAGGTCCTAGGTCGATTCCCTCCGGGTGCTGCTTCAGTTTATCGAGGCTCAGCTTGTGCTCGCTGTTCATGCCGAACGGGCCCATTCGCAAACCCATGTCCAGAATCATTTGCGGGGGCATGGATGGGCGTGCGGGTTTGCCCAGCTTGGCTGAATAACAGGCAGCCAACTTGTCCATCAACTCCCAGTCGTGAAGTGAACCCTCGGGTTTCGGCAAGGTTGCGGCACTGTACTTCGCCTGGTTGCGCACACCAAAAATATTGAAAATCAAGTCATAGTGGTCGTGCTCAAGGGGTGCCGTGCTGGGCAAAATCACATCCGCATGCCGATTGGTTTCATTGATGTACAGGTCCACAGCCACCCTGAATTCCAGTCCGGCAATGGCCTTGTCCAGTTGTTGCCCGTTGGGGGTAGACAACACCGGGTTGCCTGCCAGGGTTACCAAAGCCTTGATCTGCCCTTCCCCTTCAACCAGCATTTCTTCAGCCATGATTGCACTGGGGAATTCGCCCAGTGCTTCGGGCTTGTTGCTCACCCGGCTGTGCCAGCGGCCATAACTGCCGGGCTTGCTGTTCGGTGCTGCAATCAGGTCCAGGGCCGGGTGGGTCACCAGCGTGCCGCCCTTCCTGTCGGTGTTGCCTGTAATCAGATTCAGCAAATTAATTGCCCACTGGGCCAATGTGCCGTGGCGCTGTGTGCAGGCGCCCATGCGGCCATACGCCACAGCCTTGTCTGCCTTCGCAAAATCACGGGCAATTTGTCGAATGGTGTCCGCAGGTATTCCACACTCGGCTTGTGCCAGCTCCGGTGTTACCTTTGAAATCGCATCCAGTGCCTGCTGCAAACCTTCGGTGAAGGCTGCAAGCCTGTCCATTCGGACCAGGCCTTCCCCAACAATGGTGTTGATCAGGGCAAACAGAAAGGCTGCATCACCAGCCGGTTTGATGAAGTGGTGTTCATCCGCCACCTGGGCGGTTTCAGTTCTACGGGGGTCTACAACCACAAGCTTGCCACCACGCGCTTGCAAGGCCTTGATGCGTTTGGCTACATCGGGCACGGTCATCAAACTGCCGTTGGATGCAATCGGATTTGCGCCCAGCATCAGGAAATAATCCGTGTGATCAATATCGGGAATCGTGATCAACAATTGGTGCCCAAATATCCAGTAGGCCAGCAATTGCATCGGCAATTGATCCACCGAGGTGGCCGAAAAACGGTTGCGGGTTTTCAGCAAACCCAGAAAATTGGAGCTGTGGGTCATCAATCCCCAGTTGTGCACATTCGGGTTGCCCTGGTACACACCCACGGCATTGTTGCCATACTTTTGCTGCACGTTGAACAAACCTTCACAGGCCAGTTCAATGGCGTCTTCCCAAGTGGTTTTCACCCATTGGCCACCCACCTTTTTCACTGGCATGGTGAGGCGGTCCGGGTCTTCCTGAATGTCTTTCAACGCCACCGCCTTGGGGCAAATGTGTCCACGGCTGAAAGGGTCCTGTTCATCGCCCTTAATGGATACAACCTGGTCATTCTCCACTTCAATTTTCAAGCCACAAATGGCTTCACACAAATGGCATGCACGGCGGTGAGTGTTCAAGGTTTGTCTCCTGTCTTGTACTTTTTTATTTTTTGCTGATGTTTTCCACGGCCTGCTTCATGGGTTCGTCATGTTCAGTCAAGCGCTGGGTGGTCTCGGGCCAGGCATACGGATCCAGCTTGCGGCGGGTGCTTTCCTGCTCACCCAAACGCCCCAAGGCTTCCAGTGCAGCGCGAATGCGCGAAGGCCCCACAAACACATTGTCTTGCAATACAGCGTCGCCATTTACATACCGGGCCCGGGTTACTGAAGCAGGAAATTTTTGTTTCGTATCCTTTTTGTCTGCCGCAGCAAAATTGGCCCAATAAGCCTGTGCCTCATAGCTTTGTGAAAACAAGGCGCTGTCCTGAACAGGCGAGCCAAAACTGGTTTTACTCGTGTCTTTTCTCAATCCGCTTTCAGACCAACGGGCCATGCCTTCCAGAAACCAAGCGCGCTTGAACGGCGTGTAGCCATACTGCACCAAGTGAAACCACTCATGGGCAGGCGACAAGTTGCGTGCACCCAGCTTGTTCGACAAGTTAATCAACAAAGCACATTCTCCGTGGCGGTTTCGTCGTACCTCATCAAATGCCAAACCGTTACCCTCCATTTTCAGGAAGCGCACCTGCACCAACTCCGCGTTTTGGCCTTTATAGCGGGGCTGCTTGAGCGGATCAACAAACTGAAACGAGGTGAAAAGTGCACGGGCTGTGGTCAACTGGATGGCCACGTCTTCCACCAGGTCGGGGATCTGGTTGTTGTTGGCGTCACTTTGATTATCAAGCGCATTTGCTCCTGTCAGGTCATATTGCAACAAAAAACCTTCAGTTCGATATTCAAGCGTAGGCTCCACGGGCAGCTTGATGCATGTGGGTGGGGCAGCAAATGCCTCGAGGAAAAAAAATGGCAGCACGCCAGGCAATACAGCCTTAAACAAATCAATCGATCTTAATTGCACAAATGCTCCATTCCAAACCGGAAACGCGCCCCGGTGTATTGTTCAATCTCAGCGATGGCCACACAAGGATTTTCCCCCCGAGCCATCAAGTGCTCCGCGGCGTAATCATTCGCACGGCTTTCAACTTCATTTAAAAAAGTCTTGAATTCAGGGTCCTCGCCATACGCACCGAGCAGGGTCATGAAGGCGTTGTTCATCAACTCCGTGTCCCGTGCATTGGCCTGATGGATCTGCTTCAACAGGTTATAGCCCCGGCGCGGGTCGTCGTATTTCAAGTGCACCAGTTCATGCACAAACACATAGCGCAAGGCCGGCTCGCTCAAACCTTCCGAAAAAGCCTCGTCAATGATGATCTGGCTTTTGCCCTTGGCAAATGCAAACAAGGGGCTGCTTTGAAAGCCCATGCGGGAATAAGGCACCTGGTATTGCACCCGCAATTCTTCAAACATGTTCAGAGTTTCAGAAAAGTCGCGCTGGGTTGGCAACGGCGTGCTGCAACTGCCGGCCAAAGGAAGTAGCACAAGCAACAAAAATTTCCGAAACAGTGTCAATGGCATATTACTGTGCGAATCATTTTCTGCCGCGGAACAACTTGCCTGGCAAGCCGCCGATAACGGAAATGGGTTTCAGAAATGCGATGGAATGGGTCACATCATCGACCTGTCGCTGAATCTGTCCAATCTGGATTTCGAATGAGTGCACATGCTCGCTGATGCCATCCACCTTGGAATTCAGGTTGTCCACCTGCTGTGGAATGCGGTCCATGCGTTGCACAGTTTCCATGATGCGGTACGCCATCACCAGGAATTCCAGTGCGGCCCGGGTTACAGCGAAGGCAATCAACAGCCCGAAAGGCGTGATAGCCAGGGTAGCCAGGCCAACCAGGCTGGAGAACCAGAATGCCACTGCATTCAAGGCCACGAAAAACCCGAGAATGCCCAGGAGCAGCAGCGCATAAAACACCGGCAGCAACTGCATCGACAGGTATTGGTTGAAGCGGAAGTCGATCAAGCCTTTGCCGAAATTGTGAAAACCCCTGACAAAACCTGATGTGGCGGGTGTTTGCGCACTCATAAACTGTCTCCGATTTGTTTTTTTATTGATTTATTTGCCTAGTGTACATGCACCGGTGCAGGTGATTTCAACAGGACGAGAAGTTCATTCCAGATACCCCCTCCAGATTTTTGCGTTACACTGCCAGCCCTTCCCAACTCGACCGGAACCCTGCCATGTGGTTTAAAAACCTGTTCATCTTTCGCCTCACCAAATGGGAAGAAACCCCCGAGTCGCTGGAAGACAAACTGGCCAAGCAAGCCCTGCAGGCCTGCGGTGGCATGGACATGCAAACCCGCGGCTGGATTTCACCCAAAGCTGAAGGTGAACCGTTTGTCCACAAAACAGGCAAGCAACTGCTGATTTCACTGGGCCTCGAGAAAAAACTGCTGCCCGCCACCGTCATCAACCAGTTCACCAAGGCGCGTGCTGCGGAAATCGAGGAACGCGAAGGTTACAAACCCGGCCGCAAGCAGATGAAGGAAATCAAGGAAGGCGTGACAGACGAACTGCTACCACGCGCCTTTGCCATTCGCAGTCGCATCAATGCCTGGATCGACACCGAAGGCAACTGGTTGGTGGTGGACGCCGCCAGCCCGGCCAAGGCCGATGAACTGGTGGGCATGTTGCTGAAATCGGTCGACGGCATCAGCATGACTCTTGTTAAAACCAAAGTGTCGCCGGTTGTGGCCATGACAGCCTGGCTTTCAGAAAACGACAACCCGCCCCCCTTTACCGTGGACCAGGACTGCGAACTGAAAAGCCGCGGCGAACAGGCCGCCACCGTGCGTTATGTCAAGCACACGCTGGAATCGGATGAAATTGCGCGCCACATCAAGGGCGGCAAAGACGTCACCAAGCTGGCCATGACCTGGGCTGACAAGGTTTCCTTTGTGTTGCATGAAAACCTGCAGGTGAAACGCGTGACTCCACTGGACGTGATCAAGGAACAGGCCGCTACCAGCGCCGACGACGACGCATTCGACACCGACTTCGCCCTGATGAGTGGCGAGTTGCGCAAGCTGCTGCCCGCACTGATCGACATTCTGGGTGGCGAACTGACTACATCCGCGCAGTAAATTGTCAATTTGTGTCACAACGGAAAGCTCATTTCCGTTGCGGCACCGCCTCAACATCCCAACAACAATTATTAAATATTTAAATTGGGGTTCTGTCTCGGGGAAAGTATCAGTATGATTCATGCATCCTTTGAACCACTGGTTAAAACCAATCTTCAATGACCACTCGTGTTGACCCCAATAGCCCCTACAACTGGCCCGGCGTAATTACCCTCTTCGGAACCTCGATCGCAGCCCTGGTCGCCATTCCCCTGTATGCCTGGTTTAACGACTTCAGCACTGCAGCTTGGGTGTCCTTTGTAGTATTGGCGATTGCCAACGGCATGGCCATCACCGCGGGCTACCACCGCCTGTGGGCCCACCGCACCTACGAAGCCCACTGGACTGTGCGCTTTGTACTGATGTTTTTTGGCACCATGGCGGTTCAAAACAGCGTATTGGTTTGGGCTTCCGGCCACCGTACCCACCACCGCCACGTGGACGACACCGAGAACGACCCCTATTCAGCCAAGCGCGGATTCTGGTTTTCACACATGGGCTGGATGCTGCGTAAATATGAATCCGGCAAGGAAGACTTCAGCAACTCACCCGACTTGCTGAAAGACCCCATGGTTATGTTCCAGCACAAGCACTACACAGCATTGGCGCTGGGCACCAACTTCATTCTGCCCGTCATTATTGGTTTCATGGTGGGTGACGTGTGGGGTGTTGTGCTGCTGGGCGGCCTGCTGCGCCTGGTGTGGTCGCACCAAACTACGTTTTTCATCAATTCGCTGGCGCACATCTGGGGCCGCCGCCCTTACACCGATGAAAACACCGCACGCGACAATGACATTCTGGCCGTGTTCACTTATGGTGAGGGTTATCACAACTACCACCACCTGTTTCAGTACGACTACCGCAACGGCATCAAGTGGTTTCACATTGACCCCACCAAGTGGCTGATCGCAGGTTTGTCCTTTGTAGGCCTGACCAAGAATCTGAAACGCTGCGACGCTTTCGCCATTGAAAAAGCTCGCATTGCCATGCAATTCAAGCGCGCGGAACAAAAGCTGCTGGGCCACCCCACTGCCATGCAAGCGCAGATGGACGCCGTGAAAGCCCGCCTGGCGCAGGAATATGAGCACTACAGCAAGGCCTTGCAAGACTGGGCCAAGCTGAAAGAAGCCTGGTACAACGACACCAAGAACGCCCTGAAAAACGGCGAAACACTGGCGGCGTACAAGTTGAAATTCAAAGCGATGGAAGTTGAAATGCGCCTGCAGCGCAAGCGCCTGCAGGCACTGGTCAGCCAGGTGCAAAAGCCTTCATTCGCTTAAACTGAGTTGCATAAACTTAGCTGCTTGAGCTTAGTTGCTTAAACCCACCGGGCGAGCGTCACTGCGACTGCAGACCCGCTTGAAACAGCACCCACCCAAAGCCTGGCGATCAAACCGCCGGGCTTTGTTGTTTTTGAGGCCGCTTCATCGCGGTGCGCGCATTCATCCAGCTGGTACTCAATCAACTGCGCCCTCAGTTCTGGGTGTGTGCCCAGGACATTCAGCTTTTCAATCTGTTCCTGGTAATGCAGGTTCACGAAGGTTTCAACCGCAGCAATGGTGCGGTACACCGCCTGTTTGCTAAACAGCGCAGGCAATGCCCCGGTCATGAAACCGGCAATGCGCCAGGGCACCAGCAGCCAACTGCGGCGAAACAGGGGCAACAACTGGTTCATGGCCTGCAAATGGCGTTGCTCGGTCTGCAAGTGTTCCGTGGCAAAAGCACGAATTTCAGCATCGCGCGACACCGCCAAAATGCCCTTGTAAATCCACACCGCCCCGGTTTCACCAGCGTGGTCTGTGCGAATGTCAGCCACCAGCGTGGCAGGCAGGTGGCTGGTATCAAACTTCAGGATGAAACGCTGCAACACCGGGCGAACTGGCAAAAAACCGCGGTATGCCCTTTCCATGCACCACAGTATGCCCGGCACCTTGGCCAGGGTGGCGAGCACCCGCCAGCCCGGCAATTGCGACCACACATGCACAAAGGCCTCTGCACCGCTGAGCAATTCGCCAGCGGCTGTGCGCGTGTGAAAACGCGCCATCAATTGGTCTTTGGTTTGGCCCGCGGGCAAGGGCGTCAGCGGATCTGACACGTCAACCCAGGCTATGGGCTGATCAGGTTTGATGTTCTGGTACACCGCAATTTCGCGGCGGCACATGGGGCATGAGCCGTCGAAATACACCTGAACACATTGGGATTGTTGGTCTTCTACTGCCATGACCGTACTGCCTTGTTTGAAACTGCTTTGGACGAAAAACCGGGTAGCGTGAACGCTTTCTCCCGCATTTAACCCAGTTTAACCGTGTACTTCACACCATTGAACTCGATCACATCCCCACACACAATTTTCTTGCGCTTCTGGGTTTCCACTACACCGTTGACACGCACATGGCCATCGGCAATCACGTTTTTCGCTTCGCCGCCGCTGGACAACCAACCCTGAAATTTCAGGATTTTGTACAGCTCCACGGGCTCTTTGTTGATGATGACTTCGTTCATGTTGATTCGTTTCCTGTTGACACGCGAAAGTGTATCACCCGTTCAGCATCCACCCCGCCGCTTTCTCGGCAATCATCAAGGTGGGGCTGTTGGTGTTGCCACTGGTGATGGTCGGCATCACGCTGGCGTCGGCAATTCTCAAACCCTTCACACCCAACACCCGCAGGCGTGAATCCACCACCGCCATGGGGTCGCTGGCCTTGCCCATTTTGGCAGTGCCCACCGGGTGAAAAATCGTGGTGGCAATGTCGCCGGCCAAGCGCACCAGTTCGTCATCAGTCTGAAATTCCACCCCGGGCTTGAATTCCTGTGGCTGGTATTTCGCAAGCGCAGGCTGGCTGGCAATGTTGCGTGTTACCCGCAGGGAATCGGCCGCCACTTTCCGGTCTTCATCGGTGCTCAGGTAGTTCGGTGAAATGGCCGGGGCCTGCTCATAATTGCTGCTCTTGATGTGCACCGTGCCACGGCTGGCCGGGTTCAGGTTGCACACGCTGGCGGTGAACGCATTGAAGCTGTGCAGCGGCTGGCCAAATGCAGGCAGGCTCAAGGGTTGCACGTGGTATTGAATATTGGGGTACGGGCGGTCGGGGCTGCTCCTGGTGAATGCACCCAACTGGGACGGGGCCATGCTCATCGGCCCGCTGCGCTTGAACAGGTATTCCATGCCAATCTGGGCTTTGCCCCACCAGTTACTGGCCAGGGTGTTCAGGGTTTTAACCCCGTCCACCTTGAACACGGCGCGAATTTGCAGATGGTCTTGCAGGTTGGCGCCCACACCGGGTTTGTCCAGCTTCACCTCGATGCCATGCTGTTGCAGCAAGGCACCCTGCCCGATGCCACTCAATTCCAGAATTTGCGGTGTGCCAATGGCACCGGCGCACAGCACGGTTTCCCGCGCAGCCTTCACGCTGATTTCCTTGCCAGCCCGCACCACCACCGCACCGGTGCAGCGCAATTCGCCGTTGGCCGTTCGTTCAATGTCCAATTTCCTGACCTGTGCATGGGTCCACACCGTCAGGTTGGGTCGCCTCAAAATGGGCTTGAGAAAAGCCTTGGACGTGTTCCACCGCCAGCCGCTGCGCTGGTTCACTTCGAAATACCCCACGCCGAAATTGCTGCCGGTGTTGAAATCGTCCGTGGCGGGAATACCTGCCTGTTGGGCCGCTTGAGAAAACGCTTCCAGCACTTCCCAGCGCAGGCGCTGCTTTTCCACGCGCCATTCGCCATGGCCGCTGTGGTAACGGGCCAGTTGAGACACCTGCCCATCGGCATCCCCCTGGTCGTATCGCCAATTGCTTTCATGGGCCAGAAAACTTTTCAGGCAGTTGTTCCAATTCCAGGAATCGTCACCTGTTTGTTCAGCCCAGCTTTGATAGTCACGGGCTTGCCCACGCATGTAGATCATCCCGTTGATGCTGGAACACCCACCCAGTGTTTTGCCACGGGGGTAAATCAGCGAACGGCCATTCAGGCCCGCGTCCGCTTCAGTGCGAAAACGCCAATCGGTGCGTGGGTTGTCAATGCAATACAGGTAACCCACGGGAATGTGGATCCAGTGGTAGTTGTCTTTCCCGCCCGCCTCCAGCAACAGCACCGTATTTTTGGGGTTGGCACTTAAACGGTTGGCCAGCAGGGCCCCGGCTGTGCCTGCCCCCACCACGATGAAATCAAAAGTTTGCATGCTCTCCCCAATCTGATGAATAGATAGTACCTAGGCATCAAATTGCGTGGGTGCACCTGCTGCAGCAATTGAATTGGGGTTTTCCAGAGTTTTGCAAAAAAGTCAAAGATGAAATGACTAACGGCTTGAGCTTGTGACGAATACAATGCCTCAGAACGCCCGCCAATTCCATTACAATTAAAGGTTATTGCGCTGCGCAAAGGCAGCCTGCCGTTCGCACGACACAGCCGCGCAAAACCAAAATCACAACAGCTTGAGGTTCAAAATGACAGAACGCACCACCGTGCATGGCTTGAAAGTAGCCACACCTTTGTACAACTTCATCAACAACGACGTGTTGCCCGGCACTGGCATTGATCAGGCTGGCTTCTGGAAAGGCTTCGACGCCATCGTCAACGAACTGGCCCCCAAGAACGCCGCCCTGCTGGCCGAACGCGACCGCATTCAGCTGGAAATGGACGCCTGGCACAAAGCCAACCCCGGCCCCATCGCCGACATGGCCGCCTATCAGGAATTCCTGAAAAAAATCGGTTACCTGGTTGAGCAACCCGCCAAGGTACAAGCCACAACCGCCAACGTGGACAGCGAACTGGCCACACAGGCTGGCCCACAATTGGTTGTGCCCATTTTGAACGCACGTTACGCATTGAACGCTGCCAATGCACGTTGGGGCTCACTGTACGACGCCCTGTACGGCACCGATGTCATTTCTGAAGAAGGTGGTGCAGACCGCGCTGGTGGCTACAACCCAGTGCGCGGCGCAAAAGTCATCGAATTCGCACGCAACTTCCTGGACCAATCCTTCCCGCTGGAAGGCGCGTCACACAAAGACGCAGCTGGCTACTCCGTTGCTGGCGGCAAACTGCATGTGGCCCAGAAAAACGGCAGCACAGCTGGTTTGAAAAACGCTGCTCAACTGGTTGGTTTCCAAGGTGACGCAGCAGCACCCAGCAGCGTATTGCTGGTGAACAACGGTGTTCACGCCGACATCATCATCAACCGCGCAACTGCAATTGGTTCAAGCGACGCAGCCGGTGTGGCCGACGTGGTACTGGAATCCGCCTTGTCCACCATTCTGGACCTGGAAGACTCTGTCGCCGCAGTGGACGCCGAAGACAAAATCGTGGCCTACAAAAACTGGCTCGGCATTTTGAAAGGCACCCTGAAAGAAGAAGTGACCAAGGGTGGCAAAACATTCACACGTGGCTTGAACGCAGACCGCGTGTACACCGGCGCAAACGGTGAAACAGTGACCATGCATGGCCGCTCAATGCTGTTCCTGCGCAACGTGGGCCACTTGATGACCAACCCCGCCATTCTGTGGGGCACGGACAACAAGGAAATCCCCGAAGGCATCATGGACGCCGTGATCACCACCACCATCGCCCTGCACGACCTGAAAGGCAATGGCGTGAACGGCATTCGCAACAGCCGCAAGGGTTCTGTGTACATCGTGAAACCCAAGATGCACGGTCCTGTTGAAGTGGGCTTTGCTGCAGAATTGTTCACCCATGTAGAAAAGCTGCTGGGCCTGCCCGACAGCACCGTGAAGCTGGGCATCATGGACGAAGAGCGTCGTACCTCCGTCAACCTGAAAGCCTGTATCGCTGCGGCTGCAAGCCGTGTTGCATTCATCAACACCGGTTTCCTGGACCGTACTGGCGACGAAATGCACACTGCCATGCACGCTGGCGCCATGATTCGCAAAGCCGACATGAAGAGCAGCGCATGGATTACATCCTACGAGCGCAACAACGTGCTGGTCGGCTTGAGCTGTGGCCTGAAAGGCCGCGCACAAATCGGCAAGGGCATGTGGGCCATGCCTGACCTGATGAAGGCCATGCTGGAACAGAAAATTGGTCACCCCAAAGCCGGTGCCAACACCGCTTGGGTACCCAGCCCAACTGCTGCAACCCTGCACGCCATGCACTACCACCAGGTGAGCGTGGCCGCTGTTCAAGCCGAGCTGGAAAAAATCGATGCCGAAGCTGAGCGCCCAGGCATTCTGGCCAACCTGCTGCAAGTGCCGGTTGCCACCAACACCAACTGGTCTGATGCTGAAAAGCAGCAGGAACTGGACAACAACGCCCAAGGTATTCTGGGCTACGTGGTTCGCTGGGTTGACCAGGGTGTGGGTTGCTCCAAGGTGCCTGACATCAACAACGTTGGCCTGATGGAAGACCGCGCCACGCTGCGCATTTCCAGCCAGCACATTGCCAACTGGTTGCACCACGGCATCGTGTCTGAAGCCCAAGTGATGGAAACCATGAAGCGCATGGCCGCAGTGGTTGACCAGCAAAACGCTGGCGACCCCGTGTACAAGCCAATGGCCGGCAACTTTGAAACATCAGCCGCCTTCAAGGCAGCCTGTGATTTGGTGTTCAAAGGCATGGAACAGCCAGCCGGTTACACCGAGCCATTGCTGCACGCATGGCGCTTGAAAGTGAAAGCAGCGTAAGCTGGTTTTGCTGAAGAAATGAAAAAGCCAGGTGCTGAAAAGTACCTGGCTTTTTTTATGGTGGCGTAAGTGTTTATTGGGGAGTAACGCGCCAAATCGAATTGCCAACATCGTCAGCAACAAGCAGCGCACCCTTGCTGTCAACAACCACCCCCACCGGGCGCCCTTGCGCATCCCCGTCTGAATTGACAAAACCACTTAGAATATCCTCCGGTTTTCCGGCAGGCGTGCCATTGGTAAACGGCACGAAAACTACCTTGTAGCCACTGGGTGGATTTCTGTTCCATGAACCGTGTTGGCCGATGAATGCACCGCCTTGGTATCGTTCCGAAAACAATTTACCACTGTAGAAAACCAGACCAAGCGGCGCGGTGTGTGCACCCAGCGCGTAGTCGGGTGAAATGGCCTTTGCCACCAGGTCGGGGCGCGGCGGTTCTACACGGGTGTCCACATGCTGGCCATAATAACTGTAGGGCCAACCATAAAAAGAACCATCCTGAACAGAGGTCATGTAATCAGGAACCAGGTCATTGCCCAGTTCATCGCGCTCATTGACCACAGTCCACAGCGCACCGCTTTGCGGTTGCCAGGCCAAACCATTGGGGTTGCGCAGACCTGAAGCAAACACACGCGATTGGCCAGTAGCCGGGTTAACTTCCAGAATTGCTGCGCGGTTAGTTTCGTTTTCCATACCGTTTTCACCCACGTTGCTGTTGGATCCAACCGTTGCATACAACAGTGAACCATCGCGACTGGCGATGATGTTTTTGGTCCAGTGGTGATTGATTGTCCCAGCAGGCAGGTCAACAACTTTGACACCGGCAGTGTTGATTTGCGTATCTCCATCGCGGTACGTAAAGCGTAAAATTTTTTCGGTGTCAGCCACATAAAAATCGTTGTCAATCAGTGCCATGCCAAATGGTGAATTCAAATTCTGCAAAAAAATCGTTCGCGTTTCGGCAACGCCATCACCATCGGCGTCGCGCAACAAGCTGATGCGATTCGCACTGGGAACGCCTGCACCCGCCCGTTTCATCACAAGCTTCATTACCCAAGCCTTGAACCCTTTTTCGCCGTCCGGTTTGGGTGGCGCATTGGATTCCGCAACCAGCACATCGCCATTGGGCAATGCATACAACCAACGCGGATGATCAAGGTCAGTGGCAAACGCCTTCACCGCAAAACCTTCAGCGGCTTTGGGGGCTTCACCATCCGACCAGCCTTTGGCCGGGGCAATGCGTATTGTGGGTATCAGGCTGGTATCCGGTGCAGGAAGGGTTGGGTTGGCGCCGAAGCTTTCACCCTCTGGCACTTGTTCACCGGTTCCGCAGGCGGCAATGCTTGTCGTCAGCAAACCGGTGAGCAAACACGGGTAAAAGTGCTTCATGCTGCTACCAGCCCGAGATGTGCGGGAATTGGGGAAGCAATAGAGCCCGAATTGGGAGCCAACACATTTACGATTTTGCGCATCGATTTCTCGGCTTGTCGTGAAATTAATCCAGCATGATGAACAAGCGGAGAAACACGGACTGTGCGCTAGCGCACATAAGCGTGCTATTTGACGAGCGCGATAGTGACCAAGGCCGACGCATTCTCAAGCGCGTTGATGCTGTGAAGCACATCACCTTGCAGGTAAATCAGTTGACCAATACGAAGAATGCTGTCGATTCCACTGGCAGAAACCGACATCACGCCTTCGATGCACTGAATCGTGACTTCGCCAGATACCGTGTGGGGAGGAAATGATTTTCCGGCCAGGAGAACCAGACGTATGACTTCGATGTCATTGGATTTGAACAAGGCGACTGTTTTCGACTCTGCGAGCTGCTCACCGAGTGGCGAAATGTCAATGATCTGTCCGGGACTTGCGTGGGTAATTGCCATCAAATCAGTATGCGCTTAAAAACAGATTGCTGCAGGCAATTTGTATTCGCTGAAAAGCACCTGATTTTTTTGTTATAAATGCTTTACCAAGCTTTCAACGGCTTTCAGATTTCACACACAACAAAGGTGATGTTTCCACTATGAAAAAATTCCTGTTTGGCGCTGCCGTTTCGGTTTTGACACTCACATCCCTGGCCCCAATCGGCGCTGCTGCGGAAGAAATCAAACTTCCATCCGGTGTGGTCGTGGCCATTGAAGGCAAATCCACAGGTGCCCAGAAGCCCAAGAGCAATTCGGTTGTAACCGTTCACTATGAAGGTTCACTGACCAACGGCACGGTGTTCGACAGTTCCTACAAGCGCGGTGCATCAGCCACATTTCCACTCAGCGGCGTGATTCCCTGCTGGACCCAAGGCGTGGCCACCATGTCGGTGGGCGACAAAGCTGTGCTGACCTGCCCGGCTGATACTGCCTACGGTGCACGCGGTGTGCCCGGAACAATCCCACCGAATTCGGTTTTGAAGTTCAAGGTTGAACTGCTCGAAATCAAGAAGTGAGATTGAGGGAGAGGTAAGCACATCCAGCTTACCTCTCAGCTGATCGTTGATTTTTTACTTCATGCTGTTCCCATTTCTGCGGTTGCAGCTTTTTTCACTTTAAACCAGGTGGCATACAAGGCAGGAAGAAAGAACAGAGTCAGCGTTGTGGCGGCGATCAGGCCTCCCATGATGGAGAGCGCCATGGGCCCCCAGAACACACTGCGCGACAATGGAATCATGGCGAGAATGGCCGCAGCAGCGGTCAATACTACTGGCCGTGAGCGTCGAACTGTCGCTTCCACAATGGCATCCCACGCAGCGGCTCCAGCAGCAATGTCCTGATCAATCTGGTCAACCAGAATCACGGAGTTGCGCATGATCATCCCACCCAGTGCGATCACACCGAGCAGCGCGACAAAACCAAACGGAGCCTGAAAAATCATCAACGAAGGTACAACACCGATGATCCCTAGAGGGAAAGTCATGAACACCATGAACATGCGACTAAAGCTTTTAAGTTGAAGCATGAGCAAAGTGAGGGTGACCAGAATCATCGTTGGAAATACCGCAGCAATTGCGATATTGGCCAGCTCGCTTTCTTCAATTGCGCCGCCTGCCTTGATTTCGTAGCCGGGTGGCAATGAGTCAATCACTGGCTTGAGCATGGGCAAAAGTTGTTGCGTGGCGTAAGGCCCTTGCACACCGTCTGAAAGGTCACTGCGAACCGTCATGACCACATTGCGGTCACGGCGCCAGATGACTGGATCTTCGTACGTTGGAACGATGCTCGCAATCGCGGACAAAGGTATGGACTGGCCATTCAATCCAACCAGTTGAATGTCCGGAAGGTTATCCAGCGACAGTCTTTCTTCAGGCGTACCTCGTACAACAATGTCTACCAGTTCCTCGCCCCGACGAATCTGTGCCACGGGGACACCTTGAAGGCTGAGCTGCAATTGATCAGCAATCATGGTGTTGTTGATTCCCATGCGCCTGGCTTTTTCATGGTTGATCACCAGCTTGGCAGTGCGAACCTGCTCATTCCAGTCAAACTGTGTGTCGCGCACCAGCGGGCTGCTTTCCACAATGGACTTGACCTGATCAGCAATAGAGCGAACCTTGTCAAGCTCGGGACCTGAAACCCGGAACTGAACCGGAAAGCCCACGGGAGGGCCAAATTCAAGACGTGTGACCCTTCCCCGCAGATCAGGAAATAGCTCATTGCTTTTGAAGATCGTCATCAGTCGATCACGCACCGCTTCCCTGGCCTCAAGATCCGGCGTACGCAAAACAAACTGCGCATAGCTGGCATTGGGCAGCTCTGGCTGTAGAGACAGATAAAAGCGAGGTGAACCCTGACCCGTATAGGCCACGTAGTCCACCACCTCTTTGTCCTGCGCCAGAATGCTTTCCAGTCGGCGAACGGCATCCTGCGTGGCGGTCATGGAAGACCCGGCTTTCAAACGCAGTTCAACCAGCAACTCGGGCCTTGAGGCTGTGGGGAAAAACTGCTGCTGCACCAAGGTCATACCCAGTATGGCGATTACAAACAGCGCTGCAGTGCCTGCCAGCATGGATTTGCGATACACCAGCGCTTTGTCGACCAGTTGCCTGAGTCGCTTATAAAGCGGGCGATCATACGGATCATGGGCGTGCCCTGCCAGTTTGTCAGGCAGCATCAGCACGCCAAGATAAGGCGTGAACAACACGGCGACCAGCCAGGACACCAGCAACGCTATACCTACAATCCAGAAAATACCGCCGGCATACTCGCCCGATGTTGATTCGGCAAAACCCACCGGCATGAATCCGGCGACAGTGACCAAAGTTCCGGTCAACATCGGAAATGCGGTAGAGGTGTACGCAAAAGTTGCAGCACGAACTTTGTCCCAACCCTCTTCCAGTTTGACGACCATCATTTCCACCGCAATGATGGCGTCATCAACAAGCAGACCAAGCGCAATGATGAGCGCACCGAGAGTAATGCGATCCAGATTCCATCCAAAGATCAGCATGATGACAGCAACAATCCCGAGCACCAGGGGTACGGAAGCGGCCACCACAATACCGGTACGCCAGCCCAGAAATGCAAAGGTCACGGCCAATACAATGATCAGCGCCTCCAGGAACGCTTTCTCGAACTCCCAAACCGATTCCTCGGCGATGGTGGGTTGATCCGCGTACTGGGTCAGCGTAAGCCCTGCAGGCAAATCCTTCTGGATTGCTTGCACTGTTTCTTTAAGACTCCTACCCAAATCAATGATGTTGCTACCGGGCTCAGCGGTCACGCCGATAGCGAGAACGTCCTCTCCATTGCGCCTGATCGTGCTTGAGGGTGGATCTTCAACGCCGTGGTGAACACTGGCCACATCACCAAGTCGTAAAAGCCGATCGCCCACTGTGATTGAAAGTGACTCCAGTGATTCCTTGGAGTCCAATTGACCATCCATCCGGATAAAAACACGGTCTTCACGTGTTTCCATTTGACCTGCCGGGCGCACGGGACTTTGCTGCGCGATACTCTGAATGAGTATTTGGGGCGAAAGCCCCAAGGCTGCCAGTTTTTTGGATGAAACCTCGACATACAAACGTTCGGGCTGTTTTCCAAGAATATTGACCTTGTTGACCGCGGGTACTGTTTGTAACTTGCGCTTGATGTCTTCCGCAAATTCCTGTCTTTCAGCAGGAGTAATATCGGGTGCGGACAAGGCATACAGCGCCGTGTAGACATCCGTGTATTCGTCATTGAAAAATGGCCCCAATATCCCGGCGGGCATGAGCGGGCGAACATCACCGATCTTCTTGCGTGCTTGGTACCACAGCTCATTCAATTCTTCACCGGAATTCCGACCGCCGATCGCCACCGTAATGCCACCATAGCCTTGACGGGCAAAGCTTGTCACATAACGCAGGTTTGGCAGCTCCTGGACCGCCTGTTCCATGCGGTTGATAATTTGATTCTGAATCTCGTCCGGTGTTGCCCCAGGCCATGCAACCACTGCCGTCATCACGGGTATGTTGAATTCCGGATCTTCCGAACGCCCCAGTTTTTGAAAGGACAAGATACCGGCCACAAGCGAGATGATGATCAGGAAAATCATCAATGGCCTGTTGCGCAGTGCCCAGGCTGACAGATTGAATTCAGTCATCGCACGGCTCCTTGCTGCGCGTCAGGCTCAAAGGCAGTACCTGATCGCTCAATCGCACGGACAAGTTGTCCTTCATTGAGCTTCTCTGTTCCTGCAACAACAACCTTTTCGCCTTGCTGAAGACCACTGACCACAACGCCTTGGTTGACCATTTTTGTCAGGGTCACCGGCTTTTTAAGAAGAATGGATTTTTCGTTTGAAATCACCCACACAAACGCAGTATCGCCTTGGCTGATAATGGACGCGGCGGGCAAGGTGAATGAATTCGCTTGGGATTGAGTGTCTCCTGTTGGAATTGTGACTTCAGCGCTCATGCCCAAACGGACAAGCTTAAGGGTGGACTTGTCAGGATCGACGATTGCAAACCGAGCCCGGTAGCTGCGCAGGGGCATGCTGGCCGATGGTTCTATTTCCCTCAGTTTTACCGTCAACGGTACACTCTGTGAGCCAGTCAGGCGTGCACTGATGTTGCTTGATGGCAAGTTCGCAGCCAGGTCTTCCGGAATATCCACCATCACCTCGGGTGTGTCCTCGCGGGCAATCATCACAACTGGCATGCCTTCCCCAACAACCTGACCAACCTCCGCACGCAAGCCCGTAACCACCCCGTCAAAAGGCGCGTTGAGTGTGGTGTATGCCAAGCGGTTGCGCGCGACAGTGGCTTGACGTTCTGCCAGATTCAGCCTGGCCTGTGCAGCATCCGCACGTGCTTGTTGACCTTGTTGGTCGGCTTCGCTGACAGCGCCGGATTTAACGAGACTCGCGAAGCGATTCGCATCAGTGGCACTCTGGAGTGCATCAACACGCGCCGCCTGTAACTGGTCCTCTGCCGCTGACAGTCCCTGCACGTAATCGGTGGATTGCAAGCGCAACAGCGCTTGACCCTTTTTGACACGTGTACCCACCTCAACGAGGCGATCGCCAACGCGACCAGGAACCTGAAAGCCCATGTCTGCCTGGTACCGGGAAGTGACAAAGCCGGGCAAACGTCGCTCGGGCCCCTTGTTGTCGCTTGCGCCGCTGACGGTCATTACCAATACCGGCGTGGCCGTAGCGGATACCTCTACAGGGGGTTTTCCACAGCCAGCAAGGGCCAGGGCGAGCATCGAGGCCAGCAATGCAACCGTTGTTTTGTGTGTGTTCACTTGGTTGTTTCTCCGATTGCGGTGATCAGGGAGGAAAGCGGTCTTGAGTCGGCTTGCGCTTGCCAGCCGCCACCCAGCGCCTTGTGCAGTTGAATATCAGCAAGGACAGTGTCCAGTTGAGCATTCAGGTGTTGTTGCTGAGCCTGCAGGTGAGCGCGAGTCAGCATTTCAAGTTGAATCTGATCGATCTGACCATGCTGTCGCAAGGTCTGGCCATGCCCCAGACTGGAGGCACTTGCAGCAAGCGCCCGGGTGCGCGATTGCAGGGTATCTCGTTGACCTGCATGCAGTACCAGGCTGACTTCTACCTCTTCCATGGCTGTTAAAACGCTCTTTTCGTACTGCAGCAAAAATTGTTGCTGCCGTGCAGATTGCGCATCCTCAAGCGCCGAGAGTCGACCGGCATTGAATACGGGCAAGCTGAAGATTGCAGCCGACTGTCGAAAATCGATCCCGTTCTGGGTCAGTCCATTAATCAACAGATTTTGCGTTCCACCCAGTACGTTGATGAAGACCTTGGGTAGAAAATTCCGCCTGACTTCCAGCAGTCGCTCGCCTTCTGCAGCCAGTTGATGTTCCGCCGCAACGAGGTCGGGTCTTCGTGCAAGCAGTTCAATGGGTTGACCGGGCAGCACCGCGGCGATGGTTGGCCAGTTGTTCGTTTGAATGGCTGGGGTATTCGACATTCCGGAAAGGGGTGAACGCCCAGAAAGTACAGCCAGTCGGGCTTGCAATGAGGCCTCTAGTGCCGCAAGCGCCGGACGTTGCCCAATCAGCGCATTCAATTCAGAGTCCACTCGGTCCAGATCAAATTGGCTGCTCAAGCCCATTTCCCTGCGCAATTGGATCAATTCGCGTTGCTTTTGCAGGCTTTCAATTGCTGAAGCAAGCAAAGCCACTTGCTGTTTGGCGGATTTGAGCAGAAACCATTGTTTGGCCACTTCACTGCTGACCAGCAATCGGGCACCATGCACAGCCGACTCCGCAGCCAATCCATTTTGTTCAAAAGCGCGCTGGCTTGCCCGCGTTGCACCAAATAGATCGACTTCCCAACTGAGCTCGGCACCAATACGAGTGGCCTTGACGTCGGGTGAGCCACGTTGCTTGAACGGATCCGGCAGTGTTGTGCGTTGTTCGGACTGACCTCCATTGATTGAAAGCGTCGGCAGCAGCCGGGTAAAAGCCGCATCCAGACCTGCCCGGGCTTCCATGACACGCGCAACTGCCAGTTTGATGTCGTGGTTGTTTGTCAGCGCATTCTGAATGAGTGTGTTGAGTTCTGGATCGGCATAGCGTGTCCACCAATCGGTGCTTATTCCTTGTGAAGCCGAAGGGTCAGCGAAAAACCGGTCGCCCACAGCGAGAGTGGATGTGGGTTGTTGCGTGGCGCAGGCGCCCAGACTCAGGGTGATTGCTAAAGCAAGTATGTTTCGGAAAGTACGCATTGGCGAGTGCCCGTTCGTTTAAACTTGATTGACACGGATAATTTCATTTATTTACTATACAGTCAAGTAAAACATATGGCAGAAAATACTATGCGCAAACGAGGGCGTCCTCGTGACCCTGCAGTTATTGAGAACATCACAGAGTTGGGTGGACAGGCTTTGCTGGATTTGGGCTTTGAGCGCGCCAGCATGGAGCAGATTGCTGCGCGGGCGGGTGTGTCAAAGATGACGCTTTACAACTACTTTCCAAACAAAACTGCATTGTTGGAGCATTGCGTTCGTCACAAGACTGACAGCCATTTTGAAGGATTCGATGAATCGAAATATGATCCCGCTAACCCCGCGAAAGGGCTGCGAACACTCGCCAGCCAGTTTCTACGGCTGATGCGCGACCCGGAAGTGGTTCGCATGATGGGTATGATGCACGGCATGGCAGGCCATCATCCAGAGGTCTGTCAGAGTTATTTTTTGGCAGGGCCGGCTTTGGTCATGCATCGCATCAACTCTTACCTGGAAAAGGCCAAGGCCTGCAATTCTTTGAACATTGAAGATACGGGTATGGCCGCCAATCTTTTTCTGGGAATGCTCATGGGGCCTTCACACGTGATTGCCATTCTTGGCTTGGGAATTGCATCAGCCAAAGAAGATGCAAAACTGATTGAAGAAGCTGTGGATACCTTTCTCCTCCGGTTCAAAGCTTGAGTCGCCCCGTTTCCATCAACATCCCATGCGAATTGCGCGAGTTCCCAGCTTTGCACCTGTTGCTTCATCAATTGCAACGGGTCTGATTTCAGTTCCTGCCTCTGCATCGTAAAACTTGGTCAGTTTTCCACCACCCCGGTGTTTTCTACCCCAGGCACCAATCATGAACAGTACCGGCAGGAAGTCTTGCCCCGCTTCAGACAGAACGTATTCATCCCTCGGCGGATGTTCAGAATAACGGCGTTTTTCAAGTATCCCTTCTTCGGTCAACACAGCAAGCCGCTTGGTGAGAATGGTCGGTGCGATCCCGAGACTTTTCCTGAAATGGTCAAACCGTGTAACGCCCGCATGGGCATCACGCAATATCAAAATGCTCCACGAATCACCCAGAAATGCAAGGGCGCGCGCGATCGGGCATGGGTTTTCTGAAATATTTTCAACGTTCATACTGTTTTGATAGTGACTTTGTTCGATTTAACGGGTACAGTTAGTTTCGTTTTGATAGTAACAAGTTGTTAGTCAGAAATCCACCCTGTATGGAGACAAATATTCATGAGTAAAAGCACGCAACCCGTTGCCATTGTTACCGGTGCATCCTCCGGCATCGGTCTGATCACCGCGAAGAAACTGGTCGCGGCCGGTTACCGGGTGTTTGGAACCAGCAGAAGCCCGCGTGCCAATCACAATCATGCCTTTGAAATGATGCCATTGGATGTGGACAACGATGAATCGGCAACGGCACTTGTGAATCGAATTGTCGAGTTAACCGGTCGTGTCGATCTGTTGGTGAACAATGCAGGGCGTGGACTATCGCCAGCAGGTGCTGAAGAGTTTTCACTTGAGCAGGCACAAGCGCTGTTCAACACCAACTTTTTCGGTGTAGTTCGATTGAGCAACGCAGTACTGCCTCACATGCGCAAGCAAGCCAGCGGGCGCATCATCAACATCGGTTCAGTGCTGGGGTTTATGCCAATGCCCTAT